>NZ_JAOBWS010000009.1 GCF_025245835.1 Rheinheimera sp. 4Y26 | reverse complement strand
AAGCGTCTTTTTATCGACATTTTCAACTTATTTCAAACTCACCCGGCTTGCTGCTTTCGCACCACCCCGTCGGCATGACGCGCATTATAGAGACTTTCAGAGTAGTGGCAAGCTCAAATTTAAGAAAACTTATGTTTTTGGGTGCGACAGCTTCTTTTTCAGTCGAAAGGTGCTTTTTTCCAACAATTGTCGCATACTTTCCACACAGTACAGGAGATTTATATGCCAATACGTAGTTATAAAGGTATCAGCCCCAGCCTGGCGCAAGGGGTCTATATAGATGAGAGTGCCGTTGTAGTCGGAGATATCACCTTAGGAACTGACGTCAGTATCTGGCCATTAGTGGCAGCAAGAGGTGATGTAAACAAGATCCGCATAGGTGCACGCAGCAATGTTCAGGACGGGACCGTATTGCATGTATCCAGACCCAGCGGAAAAAATCCGGCAGGCTCACCATTAATCATTGGTGAAGACGTAACAGTGGGTCATAAATGTATGTTGCATGGCTGCACTCTGGGCAACCGCATTCTGGTGGGCATGGGCGCTATAGTGATGGACGACGCTATAGTAGAAGATGATGTGATTATTGGCGCCGGCAGTTTAGTGCCGCCTGGGAAAAAACTGGAATCCGGCTATTTATATGTGGGCAGTCCGGTAAAACAAGCCAGAGCACTGAACGACGCAGAAAAAGCGTTTTTAACTATCTCAGCCGCCAACTATGTGGTGCTAAAAAACGATTATCTGGCCGAAAGCTGATCAAGACGCATGAAAATTGCAGCCTCTATGTAAAGCTACTTATATAGAGGCGCAGCATCACAACCAATAATCAGGTAAAAACAGAACTCAGGCATCGCCTTGCAAGCGGATAATGCTATCATCGCTAATAGCGCCTGCTTTTACTGCATCTTCTATTTGTTCTTCCCAGAAAAAACAGTCTTCTTTGACCTGAAGCAACCAGGCATCCTGCTGCCAGCCATCCGGCATCAGGATCAGCACCTGCAACCGAAGCCCGCCCTGCAATACAGTACAAGACACAGCCTGATGCATGGCGTCAAAGTGATAGTCATCGTTAAAGATAAGCTGCTGATTCATGTTTTCACCAGCGCAGTCAGTTTTTCCAGCACAGGCTCAAGCTCGGGTTTGACACCACGCCAGATGGCAAAACTCTCAGCGGCCTGCGCCACTAACATACCTATACCATCAGCACACCGCTCTACGCCTTGCTGCTGACACCAGCTTAAAAATGCCGTTGGTTCTTTGCCATACAACATGTCGTAGGCAAGCTCACAATATTTCAGGTGACTGGCGCTGATGTCTGGCCGCTGCTGGGTTAAACCGGATGAAGTTGCATTAATAACCAATGACCAGGGCTGATGCGGTATATCGGTAAAACCGGAGGCTGTGACACGGCAATCAAAAAGACCTGCGATAACCTGTGCTTTGTCTGCTGTGCGATTGGCGATGTGAATTTGCCCAACCCCGGCCGCCAGCAAAGGCCCAACCACGCCACGACTTGCCCCACCCGCCCCTAACAACAATAACTGTGTTTGTTCGAGTTTAACGCCAAGCCGCTGCAAATCAGCAACTAAACCAAGACCATCGGTATTGTCACCACAAAGTTGGCCCTTGTTATCTATATATAGTGTATTCACAGCACCGGCCTGTTTTGCCCTGTCACTGAGGCGCGAAGCCAGCGCAAAAGCAACTTCTTTAAAAGGCACAGTGACATTAGCGCCGCGCCCGCCCGAGGCAACAAATGCCTGCCAGCTGTCGGCAAAGCCGTCGACCGGTGCTAGAATGGCGTCGTAACTCATCTGCTGCGCCGTTTGTTCGGCAAAACAGCGATGGATCAGGGGCGATTTTGAGTGCCCAATCGGATTTCCAAATACAGCGTAACGGTCCACACTACCACCATGATAAAGTTGCTGAAAAAGATGTTTAAAACCGACGATAACAACAGCCACCCAACACCACAAGTCACGCCTTATCAATTGATTGGTGGTGAAGAAGCCACCCGTAAGCTGGCCAATCGTTTTTACGACATTATGGCCACAGCGCCGGAAGCAGCTGAATTGTACGCTATTCACCCATTACCACTGGATGTGATCCGGCAGAAATTTTTTGAGTTTTTATCTGGCTGGTTAGGTGGGCCGGGTTTATTTGAAGAAAAATATGGCCATCCACGATTACGCGCCCGCCATATGCCCTTTCCGGTCAGTCCACAATTACGCGAGCAGTGGATGTTTTGTATGAATAAAGCACTGGAAGAAGTGGTGCAGGATAAAATGTTGCGGATGGGACTCAGTGAAGCGCTGGGCCAGCTGGCCAGCCATATGATTAATCGCGATCACTAAGTATTGATAACAGCAGTGAATAACAAGGGGCCAACCGGCCCCTTGTTTTTTAGCTTATCAACACACTCAGATTGTGTATTGTGGTAAAGCACGCTGCAAAATTTGCTGTAAAAACTCACCAAACTTATGGCCATGATGCTCCAGCATTTTTGGGAACATTGAAATGGACGTCATGCCTGGGAAAGTATTAATTTCGTTCAGCAGAATTTCGCCATCTTCGGTCAGGAAAAAATCGACCCGCGATAAATGACGTAACTTCAGCTGCCGGAATGCTTTTAATGCCAGCTGCTGCATAGTTGCAATCTGATTTTCGGTTAAACCGGCCGGTTCCAGGCTGGTGGTTGTATGGCTCGCGTTGCTGTATTTCTCTTCATAAGAGTAAAACCTGTCCTGCGGCACACAAATTTCACCAGGACGGGTGGCAATCAGTTCATCGCCATATTGATACACCGCCACTTCCAGCTCGCGTGGTTTTAGCGCTTTTTCTATCAGCACCTGCTCGGAATAACCAAAAGCGTCGTGAATGGCCTGCACAAGCTCTGCTTCGGTACTTGCCGCATAACAACCTACTGAAGACCCCTGACTGGCCGCCTTCACAAACACTTTGCCCCAATTGGCCAGCGCCTGTTTGGCTTGTATCAGGCTATCCGCAGAAGCTTCGGTTAAAAACAAATAAGGCGTATTTGGAATACCAACAGCCGACAACCATAATTTGGTGCTGATTTTGTTAAAACACAAAGTACTGGCTTCAGGACCACAACCTAAATAAGGCAAACCGGCCAGTTCCAGCATCGACTGCAGATCACCGGTTTCACCCGGATAACCATGGATACAAGGCACCACATAATCAACTGCAAAGCTATTGTCGCCAACCAGCAACTGGCGGTTTAAGCCTAAACTACATTCGGCCCCATCCGCTGTCAGCCAGCGGTCCTTTAACATCTCCACCCGGGTCACAGCAACGCCAGGCAAAGCCGCTAATTGTTGTTCGAGAAAATTGGCACTGCGCAGCGACACATCATGTTCGGCACTGCCACCACCACACAACAACAATACATGGATATTTTTCATCTTTATTTTCCTAAGATACAACCAGCCTACACCAAACAGACCCGCAAAAAGGTTATCCGTTCAGGCCAAGCCAATCTTGTGGTGTTAAATAACGTTGATATAACAGTGCTTCCGGCGAACCCGCCTCTGGCTGATAACCATATTCCCAGCGCACTAAAGGTGGCATCGACATTAAAATAGACTCTGTGCGGCCGCCACTTTGCAAACCAAACAAAGTGCCGCGGTCAAACACCAGATTAAATTCAACATAACGGCCACGGCGGTACAGTTGGAACTGCCGCTCGTGCTCGCCATAAGGGGTGTTTTTGCGCGCTTCAACTATCGGAATATAAGCCTGGCAGAAACCTTCGCCGACGCTTTGCATAAAAGCAAAACTGCGGGCAAAACCCCATTCGTTGAGATCATCAAAAAACAAACCTCCGACGCCGCGGGTTTCCTGCCGGTGTTTTAAATAAAAATATTCGTCACACCACTTTTTGTATCTTGCATATACATCAGCGCCAAAAGGGTCACAGCAGTTTTTCGCCACCTGATGCCAGTGCACAACATCGGCTTCCACCGGATAAAAAGGCGTCAGGTCAAAACCACCACCAAACCACCAGACCGGCGCTTCCCCTTCTTTTTCAGCGATAAAAAAGCGCACATTGGCATGACTGGTTGGCACATGAGGATTATTCGGGTGGATCACCAATGAGACACCCATAGCTTCAAAACCACGGCCGGCCAGTTCTGGCCTGTGAGCTGTGGCAGAGCCCGGCATTTTATCGCCAAACACATGAGAAAAATTCACACCGGCCTGTTCAAACACAGCGCCCTGCGTTAATACCCGGCTGCGGCCACCGCCACCTTCAGCACGTTGCCAGCTGTCTTCGACAAATTGCGCTTTGCCGTCTGCAGCCGTTAAGGCGGCACAAATCTGGTCTTGCAGCGCCAATAAAAAAGCTTTGACCTGAGCTTTATCAACCTGCTGTATTGCTGCTTGCATCCACTACTCCTGTTCTGCTGCCTGCTTTTTAGCCGGCACGAAAAATATGGCCGGTCTGAACATCCCGTATTTCGCTTGGATTTAACCGGCCACCTGTTGGCGCATCAATAATCACCGCCAGTTGACTGCCTAACTGTGCGCGCACATCAGCGGCACTTCGACAGGCCGGCTGACCTGATAAATTAGCACTGGTAGAGGTAATAGGTTTGCCATAAGCGCGGCACAACTGCTGTACCAGTGGGTGATCTGACACCCGGATGGCAATAGTGCTGAATTGCCCGGTTAACCAGTCAGTCAAACCAGCACGAGCGGGCACCACCCAGGTGACAGGACCAGGCCAGCTCGCCAGCATCCGTTGTTTTTGTTCTTCATTAATGGCGCTTTCGTCGATATAAGGCTGCAACTGGGCATAATCTGCCGCTATTAAAATCAGGCCCTTGCTTTTTTCCCGTTGTTTAATCTGCAACAACAAGGCAATGGCCTGCTGATTGTCGGGATCACAACCCACACCAAATACAGCTTCTGTTGGATAAGCAATTGTTTTGCCTTCAGCTAAGGCATTGACAGCGTTTAATATTTCAGTCTGATTCATCGTCTTTTCTATCGTTAAGCTACGCAGTGAAGCGCACAAATGTTTTCCTGCCACCGGCCAGATGGCTATAATAGCCGCCTATTATGCCAGCAGCTGGCGGTTTTGAGGAAACAGCAATGAAAGTCGGTATCATTATGGGTTCAAAATCTGATTGGCCCACCATGAAAAATGCAGCAGACATGTTAGACAAATTTGGTATCAGCTATGAAACCACTGTTGTTTCTGCCCACAGAACCCCACATTTGCTGGCTGAATATGCCGGCAACGCCGCCAGCCGCGGTTTAAAAGTAATTATTGCCGGCGCTGGTGGCGCAGCGCACTTACCTGGTATGGCAGCTGCTTTTACCAGTTTGCCCGTACTTGGTGTACCAGTGCAATCCAAAGCGCTGAAAGGTCTGGATTCATTGTTATCCATTGTTCAGATGCCAAAAGGCGTCGCAGTAGGCACTCTGGCTATTGGTGATGCCGGTGCTGCCAATGCTGGTTTATTAGCTGCACAAATTCTGGCGACTTCAGATGCCGCTTTAATGACAAAAATTGATGCTTTCCGTCAGGAGCAAACCGACTCAGTGCTGAGCCAGCCTAACCCGGCTGAGGATGCATAATGAAAAAAGTTCTGGTGATGGGCGCAGGCCAGCTGGCCCGGATGATGGCTTTGGCCGGTGCTCCGCTGAATATTCAGGTGCTGGCTTATGATGTTAACACCAACACTGTGGTGCACCCTGTTACCCAACAAAAATTTGCGCTGACACTGGCAGAAGCTGTGGCTGATGCTGATGTGGTCAGTTCTGAATTTGAACACATTCCTTATCCGGTACAGGACGTGTGCGAGGCCAGTGGTAAGTTTTTCCCCAACAGCACCGCTATTAAAGCAGGTGGCGACCGCCGCCAGGAAAAACAGCTGCTGGATGCAGCTGGTGTGGCCAATGCCGGTTACCGTATTGTCAGCACTGAAGCCGAGTTTCATGCTGCTATTGCCGCTTTAGGTTTGCCGCTGGTGCTAAAAAGTGCACTGGCCGGTTACGACGGCAAAGGCCAGTGGCGGTTAAAACATCATGAAGATGCTGCTGCCATTTGGGCTGATATCGAATCATTTATGCAAGGCGCAAATCACGCGCTGCCACAAGCCATAGTGGCCGAGCAGTTTGTACGCTTTGACCGTGAAGTGAGTTTAGTGGGTGCCCGCAACGCCAAAGGCGACACTGTGGTGTATCCGCTGACCGAAAACCACCATGTCAACGGTGTTTTGGCAGTCTCGTTAGCCTTACCGGGCCGGCAAGAGTTACAACAACAAGCCAAACAAATGTTTGATGCTGTAGCAGCCAAACTGGATTACGTTGGTGTGCTGGCGTTGGAGTTTTTCCAGGTGGGCGACAAGCTGTTGGTGAACGAAATTGCGCCCCGCGTGCACAATTCCGGGCACTGGACCCAACAAGGCAGCGACACCTGCCAATTTGAAAACCACTTGCGTGCCGTTTGTGGTTTGCCGCTCGGCAGCACCGCTTTGGTACGCCCTACTTTGATGGTGAATATTCTCGGTGAAGACTATGTCGACCCTGCGGTACTGGCGTTGCCATCCTGCCATCTGCATTGGTATGGCAAAGGTAAAAGAGCGGGCCGCAAAATGGGCCATATTAATTTGTCGGGCGAAACAGTGGCAGAACTGGCTGAACGTTTTGTGGTGCTGAGCAAGTTACTGCCAGCGCAGTCTTTTCCGGAAGTCGCCGATATGGCTGTCAAGCTGGCTAAAAGCGTTTAACTTTGCGCTTTCCACACACAAAATAGCAAAAGGCCCATGCAGGGCCTTTTTTATTTCTAGCTGTGAGCCCCAAATTATTCAGCCTGCGGCAACTGGCACTTTTTACTGGCGCAAATCAGTTTAATTCCGGCAGCCGTTGGTTTTTCCGCCAGCAAGTGAAAACCGCAATGGCGGCAGGTGCCAGCCACGGGTTTAAAATTCAGCACAAAATCACAGGCGGGGTACTGATCACAACCATAAAAGGTTTTACCGTATTTGCTGGTGCGCTCAACCAACTTGCCTTTGTGACAGAGCGGGCAACTGACATCAGCCACTGCAGGCGCTTCTTCGTGCACAATAAAATGACAAGCCGGAAAGTTACTGCAGCCGATAAACATGCCATAACGGCCGTTTTTTACCGCCAGCGGTGAACCACAGCTGGGGCATGGTGTGTCTGCCAGCAGTTTCACCACTGTACTTTCATGCGGGTGTAAATTCTGGATATAGCTGCATGCCGGATAATTGCTACACCCCAAAAATGGCCCATGTTTGCCCGACTTCATTACCAGCTCGTGCTGGCATAAAGGGCAAATTTGTTTGTGCTCGGGAATGGCAAATAATGGCGCTTCAGACATCAGTGATAACCGACTAACAGAATAAATGGATTATCGCATAGTAACGAAGGCAGCTGTAGCGGCAAATCAATAAGGCTGATTGTACAACGCTATGCTGCAACGAACGTCAGGCCAGGCAGAAAAAAGGCCGCTAATGCAGCGGCCCTGTGGGTTCTTCAAAAATTAAATCTTCCATCTGGGCATAAGCAGTTTCATGACCCGGTGCGTTAAACAACACCATCAACACCACCCATTTTAAATCTTCCAGATTCACTTCTTTGCTATCTAAATCCATCACCCGGTCTAACACCATTTCGCGGGTTGGTAAGTCCAGCACGTTAATTTGTTCGAGGAACAGCAGGAATCCGCGGCACTCCGCATCCAGCTTACGTTGCTCATCAGCAGTAAAAATACGCACTGCTGTTGAATTGGTTTTGGTTAAGTAAGGTTTGACATGGCTTTCCTGCAGTTTGGACAGATTTTCCAGCCAACGCAGGGCTTTAAAAATATCATCATCATGGAAACCAGCTTTGACCAGCTCGCGGGTCAGATCAGCCTGATTAACATAAATTTCTGATTCATTATGGATATAGTTTTCGAACAGGTAGACGAGGATATCAAACATAATCAGGCCCTCCTCACTCGAATGTAGCCACCAGGTACTACAGCCACTTCACCGGACAATTCCAGCTCCAGCAGCATAATGGTTACGTCAGCGATCGGCATACCAGCACGTGATGCAATCACATCTATTGCCGTCGCCTCATCTCCTACGTTAGCCAACAAGCTGTGTTCGAACAAGCCTTGCTGACAATTATTTTTACGTAGCATTTGTTTAGACGGTTTTGCCGGCAGAAAAATCGCTAACTCTTCGATAATATCGGCCACGGAACGGGTTAATTTAGCACCCTGCAAAATTAATTGATGGCAACCTGCCGCCAGCGGATTAAAAATAGAACCGGGTACGGCAAACACCTCCCTGCTGTATTCGGCTGCGTAATTGGCACTGATCAGTGAACCGCTTTTTTCCGCCGCTTCCACCACCAGGGTGCCCAGACTCAGCCCAACCACAATACGGTTTCTGAGTGGGAAAAACATAGTGCGGGGCGCTTCGTCCGGCAAATATTCCGACACCAGGGCGCCACTTTCCCGCACCTGCGCTGTGAGTTTGGCATGCTGCTTCGGATAAATATGTGACAAGCCATTACCCAGCACAGCGATGGTAGTGCCATTGGCCGACAACGCGCCCTGATGAGCACAACCATCGATGCCCCGCGCCAGGCCACTGACGATACTAAAACCTGCCCGGCACAGCTCAGCTGCAAAATCAAAGGCAATCTGCCGGCCCGTTGGTGTAGGTTCTCTGCTGCCCACCATGGCAACAGCGGCTTTACTCAATACATCGAGCTGACCTTCCACAAACAAAGCCAGTGGTGGCTGTTTAATTTGTTTTAATAAGGGCGGATAACGGGGGTCAAGGCAGGAAATAAAATGGCGGTCCGGGTTTTGTTCGAGCCATTGCAAAGCTGCATCGATACGCTGGTGCTGTGGGGTGAGCAGCATCTGGCTTTGCAGTTCAGTTAAACCGTAACTTTGTAATTGCGCCGGACTGGCGCTGAAGAATTCCGAAAATGGTATCGACTGGATCAGACGTTGGTACCTTGGCAAATCCATGCCAGGTACCGATGCCAGAGCCAGCCATTGGCGCAGATCATCCATGATCCCCCCATTGGCTGAATCGCCGTTAAATATCGCCGATTAAATCTCCAACCCTGATTGGCTGACGAGTGCCGGTCACAATGGCAAAGCTGACACGGTCTGACACTTTAAATACCATCAGGTTACCGATTTTTTCCTTAGGCATTTGCAGCACTTCACCATCAATGCCACCTGTCATTTTTTCGTATTTACTGGCATCCGTCAGATATACAGGGCCACGTTTTGTGTCCACTACTGCTGGTGAATTCCGGTAGATTGAGAACATATGGCCAGGAGCAACATCGTCAATCAAACCTTTGTTCAGCACTACAATGTCCCATTTGGAAAACTCTCGCAGGTCTGAAGTAGTGTCGATAATCACACCTTCAATCGACTTTTCCGGTTTTTTCATCACAAAAAACGCCGGTAACGACTGGCCATCCGCCGCAGGTAACAGTTTGTCGCCCTGACGAATTTCCTGTTTAACATCAATTACCTGCACCGAAGCTGGTTCGTTATTCTCTTTACTGCCCGGACGGAATACTTTGGCAGTAGCAACCAGAATGGTTTCGTAACCCAATAAGTCTTCGCTTTGCGGGTCGATATAAGCTTTACCTTTGCGGTAAATGCCATAACTGGCGCCTAATTCAAGCTCACCACGTACATAAAGCACATGTTCTTTAATCGAGTTTTTAACCTGGTCGTTTGCACCTAACACATAAGGCAGCTTGTTAATGTCGCTTTCACTCAGTGCCTGCTCGTAAGTCAGGAAAGGCCGGATCATCTTCAGTGGCAGAGTTGTCACTGCTTTGGTCGACTTCATCGTTTTACGTTGTTGCGGCGACAGTTTTTTGTAGCCTTCAGGCCGGCTCATTTCTGTGCTTTCTTCGCTCGCCGTCACTTCAGCTTCAGCCACTGGCGCGCTGGTATCCGGAGAAATTTTCACGACATTGGCGTCTTCGTTGACTTCCAGCACAGGATTGCCGTCATCGTCAAAAGATAAACTAAGCACATCACCGGGGTAAATCAGGTTCGGGTTGTCAACCTGTGGGTTGAGTTTCCACAATTGTGGCCACAACCATGGCTTGGACAAATACATGCCGGAAATGTCCCAGAGTGTGTCCCCTTCCTTCACAGTGTAATTTTTCGGTGCATCAGCCTTGAGCACCAATTCTTCCGCTGTTGATAAACTTGTATAACAAAGCAGCAAAGCGGCGAGTGAGGTTGTTATTGTTTTGAGCATGCCAGCTTCCTTGAGCCCGAACTTGTGGTAATTATTGCAGACTAAGCTGTTAATACAGCTGATTAATGGCT
Organism: Rheinheimera sp. 4Y26; assembly: GCF_025245835.1. Classification (GTDB taxonomy): domain Bacteria; phylum Pseudomonadota; class Gammaproteobacteria; order Enterobacterales; family Alteromonadaceae; genus Pararheinheimera. The sequence goes on along the minus strand of NZ_JAOBWS010000009.1, from coordinate 177,402 downwards.
AAAATTAGACCATATCACAGATACTTAAACAAAGCATATTTTTGTAGGTGCCATGACAGTCTTAACCGTTTTACATTACCCAGACGATCGTTTACGTACAGTTGCCAAGCCTGTAGCAGAAATAACCCCGCAAATCCGGCAGTTGGTCGCTGATATGCTTGAAACCATGTACGATGAAAATGGTATAGGCTTAGCTGCAACACAAGTCAATGTACATCAGCGGGTTGTGGTGATCGACATCTCAGAAAACCGCGATCAGCCGCAAATTTTTATCAACCCGGAAATCACCAGCAAAAGTGGCGACACCACCTATGAAGAAGGTTGTTTGTCGGTGCCGCAGAGCTACGCCAATGTAGAGCGTGCTGCCGAAGTGACAGTCAAAGCGCAGAACCTGGAAGGTGAATGGTTTGAACTGAAGGCTGATGGTTTATTGGCAATTTGCCTGCAACATGAGCTGGACCACCTGCTCGGCAAACTTTTTATTGATTATCTGTCGCCGTTAAAACGCGATCGCATCAAGAAAAAGCTGGAAAAAGAAGCCCGTAACGCGGCTCGTTAAGCCATCACAGGAATTGCCGTGACTCCATTACGCATTATTTTTGCCGGTACACCGGATTTTGCCGCCCGCCACTTGCAGGCTTTGCTGAACTCAGAACATGAAGTGGTTGCGGTTTACAGTCAGCCCGACCGCCCTGCCGGCCGTGGTCAACAGCTTCAGGCCAGTCCGGTAAAACAGTTGGCGCTACAACACGATATTCCGGTCTATCAGCCCAAGTCATTGAAAAAAGCCAAAGCGCAGGCAGAACTTGCCGCCTTAAACGCCGACCTGATGGTGGTGGTGGCTTATGGCCTGATTTTACCTGCCGTGGTACTCGGCACACCCAAACTGGGTTGTATTAATGTGCATGGTTCTATACTGCCACGCTGGCGTGGTGCTGCGCCTATTCAACGAGCTTTATGGGCGGGTGATGCCCAAACCGGCGTCACCATCATGCAAATGGACGAAGGTTTAGACACAGGCGCTATGCTGAGCATCGCCACTTTACCCATTGAGCCAAACGACACTTCCGCCAGCCTGTATGAAAAACTGGCTGAGGTTGGCCCCAAAGCTTTGCTGGACGCTTTACAGGACTTACCGGCACTGCAGCAAAAAGCAGTGGCGCAGGATGACGCCAAAGCCAACTACGCTGAAAAACTCAGTAAAGAAGAAGCCCAACTCGATTTTCATAAAGCAGCAGCAGCGCTGGAGCGTGAAATCCGTGCTTTTAACCCATGGCCGGTCAGCTACCTGCAGCTTGGCAACCAGCAATTAAAAATCTGGCAGGCCAGAGTGGAACCTCTGACACAGGCAGCAACGCCCGGCACAGTATTGAAAGTGGACAAAAAAGGCATTGTGATTGCGACCAGCGATGGCGCTTTAGTGCTGGAGCAGCTGCAACCGCCTGGTAAAAAAGCCATGGCAGTGGCCGATTTTATTAATGGCCGTGCGGACTGGTTTCCTGTTGGGCAAGTACTGGGTGTTTCAGCATGAGCGCTAACCTGCGTGCCGTAGCCGCCACTTGTTGTTATCAGGTGGTGGATCAGGGCAAATCTTTGTCTGATGTTTTGCCCAAAGCCCAGCTGCAATTTGATCACCCGGCCGACAAATCTTTATTACAGGAAATTTGTTTTGGTGTGCTGCGCCATTTGCCTTTGCTGGATTTTGTCTGCCAGCAATTAATGGCTAAACCACTGATTAAACAATTAAGACCTTTGCAGTTTTTAATTTATGTTGGCATATATCAGCTGAAGTTTTTACGTATCCCCGACCACGCCGCTGTGGGTGAAACAGTCGAAGCCGCCCGTTATTTAAAAGGTCAGTCGATGACCAAATTAATTAACGGTGTGCTGCGTTCAGTGCAGCGCAAACCAGAGCTGTTTGATGTCAGTCAGGCACCGTTGCCGGTGCAAACCAATCATCCGTCCTGGCTGGTCAATTCACTGCAACAAGCTTACCCACAGCAGTGGCAGCAGATTCTGGCGGCAAACCAGCAAAAAGCCCCACTCTGGCTTCGTGTAAACGTGCAGCGTTGCAGCGTCGAACAGTTTTGTCAGGCGTTAACGGCCGAAGCTATTGAGTTCAGCCAACCAGAACCAGGCTTGCCGCAAGCTATTTTGCTGGCGCAGGCCACTGATGTGGTGCTGCTGCCCGGTTATCTGGATGGCTGGTTTGCCGTGCAGGATTTAGCCGCCCAGTATGCCGCGCTGTTTCTGGCACCAGAAAACGACGAACGTATTCTGGATGCCTGTTGCGCCCCCGGCGGCAAAACCGGTCATATTCTGGAAATTGCGCCACAGGCTCAGGTACTGGCGCTGGATAAAGACGCGAAACGCCTGGACAGAGTGCGGGACAACCTCACGCGCTTGGGCCATCAGGCTGAGATTAAAGCCGCAGACGCCGCTACCCCACGCCAATGGTGGGATGGTCAGCCCTTTGACCGTATTTTGCTGGATGTGCCTTGTTCCGCGACCGGTGTGATCCGCCGTCATCCGGATATCCGCTGGCTTAGAAAAGCCGCCGACATTCAGGCGCTCGCCACCTTACAACAACAAATTCTTATTCAAATCTGGCCTTTATTAAAACCGGGCGGCACGCTGTTGTACGCCACCTGTAGCGTGTTGCCAGCAGAAAACCATCAACAAATCAGTCAGTTCCTGGCACATCACCCTGATGCCGAAGCTGTAGCTTTGGGCGCTGGAATCAACGACAGTCAAATGCAAATATTGCCTGGCGAACAACAAGCCGATGGCTTCTTTTACGCCAAACTCAGCAAAAAGGCGAACGGATGAAAATTATCATTCTGGGTGCAGGTCAGGTTGGTGCCACTTTGGCGGAAAACCTGGTGGGTGAAGAAAACGACATTACTGTGGTCGACATTAACGCCGACAAACTCAGAGCTTTGCAGGATAAACTGGATTTGCAGGTGGTGCATGGCCACAGCGCTCATCCGGATATCCTGAAAAAAGCCGGCGCAGAAGATGCCGATATGATTATTGCGGTGACTAACAGCGACGAAGTGAATATTGTGGCTTGTCAGGTGGCTTACAGTATTTTTAACACCCCAACCAAAGTGGCGCGTATCCGCACCAACCAATACATCAAATACCGCGATCAGCTGTTTAATAAAGACGATATGCCGGTTGATCACTTTATCGCGCCGGAAACCCTGGTCACCGACTATATCCGCCGTTTAATCGACTACCCTGGCGCCTTGCAGGTGGTGGAATTTGCCGGTGGTAAAGTAAGTTTAGTGGCGGTGAAAGCTTATTACGGCGGTTTGCTGGTAGGTCATGCCCTGTCCACGCTGCGTGAACATATGCCACATATTGATGCCCGGGTAGCGGCAATTTACCGTCGGGGTCATGCCATTAAACCTATTGGCACCACTATTATTGAAGCCGACGACGAAGTGTTTTTTGTCGCGGCCACCAAACATATCCGCGCTGTCATGAGCGAACTGCAAAAGCTGGAAAACAGCTACCGCCGCATAATGATTGCCGGCGGCGGTAACGTGGGTTTTGGTTTGGCCAAAGCGCTGGAAAAAACCCACAGTGTGAAGCTCATCGAGCGCAGTAAAGAGCGGGCCGAATATTTATCCAGCACGCTGGAAAACACTGTGGTGTATGCCGGTGATGCCTCCGACCCTGAATTGTTGCAGGAAGAAAACATCGATCAGGTGGACGTGTTTTTAGCTGTGACCAACGACGATGAAGCCAACATTATGTCGGCCATGCTGGCCAAACGGATGGGCGCGCAAAAAACCATGGTGCTGATTAAACGCGGCGCTTATGTAGATTTGCTGCAAGGTGGTGAAGTAGATATTGCGGTGTCGCCACAACAAGCCACTATTTCCGCTTTGTTAACCCACGTGCGCCGTGGCGATATTGTGAACGTGTATTCGTTACGCCGGGGTGCCGCCGAAGCCATTGAAGCGATAGCACATGGTGATAAAACCACCTCTAAAGTGGTGGGTCAGGCCATCGGCAAAATTAAACTGCCGCCGGGCTGCACCATAGGCGCCATAGTGCGGGGTGACGAAGTGATGATTGGCCACGACGCCACTGTCATAGAAACCGACGACCATGTGATTTTGTTTTTAGTGGATAAAAAGTTTATCGGTGAAGTGGAACGTTTATTCCAGGTCAGCGCCATTTTTATCTAATTGTTTTAAAACAAAATTTAAACTTTAAATGCCGGGCTAAACCCATGTTGAGTCCGGCATTTTTATTGCTGCTGGCTTGCTTCATTGACCAGCTAAATGACTGTCACAGCTCACGGCTATTCAACAGCAGCCTGATACAAAGCCGGCGTCAGGTAATAATGCACTTTATATTCGGTTTCACCTGCGACATTGATGTCTTCCACCTGATGGGAAAATACCCCACCAATTTTTTCCACGGCACGGCGGGAACGGATATTGTTAGCGCCAATATGCAACCAGACTTTATCCACATGTAAAAAAGCATGCTGCAGCATCAGCTGTTTCATTTCGCCGTTCACAGCCCCGCCCCAATGGCTGCGCGCCAAAAAGCTGTAGCCTATTGCCAGTTCACGCTCTGGCAGATTGATATCGTAATAACGGCTGGAGCCAATGATAAAACCACTTTGGTTATCCACCACTTTAAAAGCGCTGCCGGATTGAATGCCACTGTCAAAAAAACGCGCAAATACCTCCCGCTGATAACGGTTTGGCTCAGGGTGCTGCTGCCAGATCAAGGGGTCGCTGGCGGCCTGAAACAGCGCTTCAAAATCATCGGCTTGTAATGGCAATAACGTGATCTGTTTGCCGGTTAACACAGGTTGTAATACAAAATCTGCCATTTTTTATCCTTTCACCGGCCCAAATGCCGTACAAAACCCTTCAGGCCAGAAAAATTTGACCACTTTGTAGCTGTAACTCATTGCTCAGCAATCATTTTTCGCCATTGTAACCACTTTATTACATAAATGACCATTAACTGGTGGTTCTGCCGAAAAACCAAAACAGAAACACACCTAACCAACTGAATATAAATAATATTTTTTGTGGCATTTAACTTGCCACCCGCACCTGCCCTGGTGGGCACCTTATCCGAAATATCATTCCAATAAACGGACAGATTGTATGAACAAAATTTTTTTTAATAGCCAACAACAACTGAGAAACGGCTGGTGGGTGCTGGTGTTTGTGGCCATTCTGGTTGTATCACAGCAGCTGTATAAACCCACAAAAAACTGGCTGGCAAGCCTTGGTGCCAGCACCACTCAATTGGAACCGCTGGCACTGCTGTTTTTATTGCTGGTGAGCTGGTGTTGTTTATTGCTGCGCCGGCAGCACTTCAGTGACTTAGGTTTGCAACTGAACAAAACCTGGTGGCAACAGTTGCTGCTGGGCACCGGTGCCGGCGTGTTGATGATGTTGCTGATAGCGGCGCTGATGTGGAGTTGCGCCACCGTCAGTTTTAGCCTGAACCCTAAGTTTCAAGCCTCAGATTTAATCTATGGTGCTTATTTGTTATTGATAGCAGCAGCGCTGGAAGAGCTGTTATACCGTGGTTTTGTGTTTCAGCGCCTGCTGGATGGCATAGGCATCTGGCCTACCCAGCTGTTGTTTGCCACGGTTTTTGCGTTAGGTCATTGGGACAATCCTGGCCTTACAGGCAGTGCTAAAGTGGTGGCGTCACTGGATTTGGCATTAGCGTCTTTACTCTTTGGCCTGGCTTATCTCAAAACCCGCAGTTTAGCTTTACCCCTGGGGCTACATTTTGGCTGGAACTGGGCACAAGGTTATCTGCTGGGTTTTCAGGTCAGTGGTTATGAACATAACGGCTGGTTATTACCTCAACTGCAAGCGCAACCAGACTGGCTGACCGGTGGCCATTTTGGTGCTGAGGCCAGTGTTTTTGCGTTGCTGGTGGATTGTCTGGCGCTTTGGTTGTTATGGCGCTGGCGGGGTACTGCCACAACAGCCAAAGCACCCGCATTCGCATCATCACCCGCTCAGGCGCTTTAAAGCAGCTGAACTGCCGGTGATCGCCGGTGCTCACAACAATGCTGGCTGAACTAAATACTGTTTAGCTGTTTGCTCAACCCGCTGTCGCAATAGCTGCAGCAGCGGGCTTTCAGTTTGCCAATAATGCCAGTACAAAGGTGTATCCAGATAATAACCGGGAGATAAATCAATCAGTTGCTCTGCATCAAGCAAATGCCGACATTGTTGCTCCGGCAATAAGCCAAAACCTAAACCAGCCTGCACAGCACGCACAAACCCCTCAGAGGATGGGCATAAATGCACCCGCTGTGGGCTGGCACCTGCGATATCCTGCAGATATTGATGTTGCAGCTGATCGTGCTGGCTAAACACCATACAGGGCACAGCGGCTATTTTGGCTGGCAGATTTTCATCGAGCTGATGCTTTTTGACAAAATCCACACTGGCGACAGCGCGGTAGCGCAGCGCCCCCAGATACAACACGGCCCCACCATTCACCGGCTGGGCGGCGTCACAAACACAAGCCATCACCTCGCCCTGTTTCATGCGCTTTAAACCAACCGACTGATCTTCCACCACTAAATCAAACTGCACGCCGGGGTGTTCCGGCAATACCAGCGCCTCTGGCAACCAGGTAGCCAAAGAATCGGCATTGGTAGCCAGCCGCACCAGCATCTGCTCGGTGTCGTCACTGAGCCCTAATGCAGCTTCCATTTGCCGCACCTGTTGCAAATGATTCAGCAGCCGCTGGCCTGCAGCAGTGGCCACAGGAGGTGAAGTGCGCAGCAACACCGGCTGACCCAATAAAAACTCCAGTTGTTTAATGCGCCGGCTAACGGCCGACTGGGTTAAACACAGCTGCAACGCTGCTTTTTCAAAACCCTGTTGTTCAATCACAGCCGCCAGCGCTTGTAATAGCCGATAATCAATCATGATTAAAACTCATGTAGGCTAAAAATTATTCGTTGGATTCATTCTAGTGCGATTCTTTACACTCTGACCAGTGTTGACTGACAGATCTGAAATGGGTCTTTAGCCGTCCAATCGCAGTTCTGGCTGCGATTAGCGCAGCGATTGTTCACCCCGATACCAGCTTTGCCCACGGCTTTTTTGAGGAGCGCCCTATGTTGTCATTTTTTACCGGTTTTACCGTTGGTTTGAGCCTGATAGTGGCCATTGGCGCACAAAATATCTGGGTGCTGAGCCAAAGTATGGCCGGCGCCAACCGGCTGGTGATAGCGCTGGTATGTATCAGCTGTGACGCGCTGCTGATTATCACCGGGGTTTATAGTGTGCAGTGGTTACAACAAATATTGCCGCCGCTGGTGCCGGTGCTCACCTGGTGTGGTGTGTTGATGCTGCTGTGGCTCTCTTACGGCGCCGCCCGCCGTGCCTGGCAAGGTAACGAAGGTTTGCTGGCCAACCAACAAATACAGGTGCAACCCTGGCCAAAAACCGCTGTGACCGCTTTGGCCATTACTTTGCTCAACCCTCATGTGTATCTGGACACTGTGGTGCTGATTGGTGGTGTGGGCACTTTGCAGCCACAACCGGGTTGGTTCACGGTCGGCGCTTGCCTGGCTTCTTTATGCTGGTTTAGCAGCCTGACCGCTTTGGCACCCAAGCTTAAAGTTGTCCTGAGTTCACCAAAACGCTGGCGGGTGTTTGATGGCTTGGTGGCTATGACTTTGGCAGGGATTGCTTTCAAACTTGCAGTAGTTTGATTATTTTGATGCCCTGCGGCATGGCGCGTATGCCGGGTCTCGCCCCAGCGGGCGAGTCTCTTTCTTTGCTGACAAAGAAAGAGACGTAAAGAAATCACCCCGGTGAGCCTTCGAAAGCCCGCTAAAAATTGAAAGTTTGAGGCGCCGCCAAAACTCGACGGCTGCTAGCGTCAGCCGTCTCAAACAGTTGGCGTCTTAAAACCTCAAACTTTCAATTTTTATCGGCTCGTCTCAACGGGGAGGAAAAGCGCTGGTATGGTTCTAGATTGCGAAAATAACTAAAACAACGCACAGTTCAAGACCTGACCCCAACGACTTTGGCAGGGATTGCGGTGAAGCTGGCGGTTGCTTGATGCGGAAGTGTCTGGGATTTGTGTTGGTGTCAGAACAATTTTCTGACGCCAACACTTTGTTGCGCGTCCAGCGAAATGTAGACATCAGAAGATTATTTTCCTGTCTCCAGCCGGAACACCACATTAATACCTTGTTGAATTGTTATTGTTTGCGGAATAAACATCTTCATTTCTCTCGGCCCGCCATCGCGCATCATAGCTCGCCCAATCCCCATGTCCAAGCTACCAAAGGTCGCGAAAAAATTGCCAAAATTGGAAGCTTGCGACATGGCATATACCGAATGAATTTTATTTCCTAAGCTTTGCGCCATTCTCTCTGCTTGGGTTGCCGCATCTTTCGCCGCAGCAGTCACTAATTCCGCCTCAAGTTTTATTCTTTGACTGCTGTCAAATTCAGCAGACAGGCTGCTGAGATGATTCAGCGCGACCAACTCAGCTGCCAGCTCTGGATACTGCTCAAGCCCACGCAGTTTTAGTGTAAAACTGCGTGCCACTTCGTAGCCTAAAATTTGTAAATCTTCATAGTTGTCACCACGCTGCCGTTTTACATCCTTTTCCAGATCTGACGCTTCCAAAGCGCTTAGCGGGATTTTTAGTTGCTGCAAAATAGTTGTCAGTTTGCTTGAGCTTTCGCTCACTTGTTGCAGAGCCACTGCAGAATCCTGATGAAATGCCAAAAGTCGGATGCTAATAGTTGCAGTATCGGGCTTTACCGAACGCTCAGCACTGCCACTTGCCACCACGAAAGGAAAGTCCGGCAGGCTGTTTGCACTAACCGGTAGACTTGTGCAAAACAACAGACTTAACCATATCAGGGGCTGTTTTAAAATTCTCCCTTTCATCCGACTACACTCCATTAATTAATTGAAAACAATAAAAAGGCTACTTTAACAAAAGTAGCGCTGAAGTGTGTTAAAAAACAAATCGCAAAATGAGCCCCCCAACCAACAACCGGGAGCTGCGGAGTGAGCATTCAAGAGTGAGCGCGGGAGGCGCGAACGGGCGAACGCAGTAGTTGCCGGTGGTTGGTTGTCGGCCGCACCACAACTCATGCCATAACCACAGCTGCTGAAAAAATTAATTCCCCTCGACTTACTGCCGCTTTGCGGCGGGTACACCCTACCAAAACCACAGCGTTAAAGATGGTTTTCAATTGACCATAAAAAAGAGCTGATAATTTATCAGCCCTTTTTGGTTTTTGCCGGATTCAAGAACAAAAGCCCTTATCCGCAATGGTGTTTGCTCTGCTAGTTAAGCATCAACGCGCTCAAACACAGTGGCAATACCCTGGCCTAAACCGATACACATAGTGGCTAAACCGTATTTGCCGCCTTTGCTTTCCATCACATTTAATAAGGTGGTGGAAATACGTGAGCCTGAGCAGCCCAGCGGGTGACCCAGCGCAATAGCACCGCCGTTTAAGTTCACTTTGGTTTCTTTCACTTCCAGCAAACCTAAGTCTTTCATCACCGGCAGAGCCTGGGCAGCAAAAGCTTCGTTCAGCTCGAAGAAGTCGATTTGACCAATGTCTAAACCAGCGGCTTTGAGCGCTTTTTTCGACGCCGGCACAGGGCCGTAACCCATGATCGACGGGTCACAGCCGGCCACACCCATACCAATGACGCGGGCGCGGATCTTCAGGCCTAAAGCGCGGGCTTTGTCTTCGCTCATCACCAGCATGGCGGATGCGCCGTCTGATAACGCCGAAGAAGTACCGGCTGTTACAGTACCGTTGGCCGGGTCAAACACCGGACGCAGCGCAGCTAATGATTCCACTGTGGTTTCAGGGCGGATCACTTCGTCGGTATCAAACAGCTTCAGCACACCATCGGCATCGTGGCCTAAACATGGCAGAATTTCGTTTTTAAAACGGCCTTCTAACGTGGCTTCATGGGCTAAACGGTGTGAACGGGCACCAAATTCGTCTTGCTCCTGACGGCTGATGCCATGCAGTTTGCCAAGCAATTCAGCAGTTAACCCCATCATACCGGCGGCTTTGGCAACAGATACCCCTAAGCCAGGGTGGAAATCGACACCGTGGGTCATAGGCACATGGCCCATATGCTCCACACCACCGATTAAATACACTTCGCCCATGCCCATGGCGATAGAGCGTACCGCGTCGTGCAACGCTTGCATCGAAGAACCGCATAGACGGTTTACGGTAACGGCCGGCACAGAATGCGGAATACCGGCCAATAACGCCGCGTTACGCGCCACGTTAAAACCTTGCTCCAGCGTTTGTTGTACACAACCCCAAATCACATCGTCGATGTCACTCGGGTTCAGGCCAGGGTTACGTTCTAAAATGCCGCTCATTACATAAGCAGACAGTTGTTCAGCACGGATATTACGGAAAATACCGCCTTTAGAGCGACCCATAGGGGTCCGGATGCAGTCGACAATCACAGCTTGTTTCATGGTAATTCTCCGCAATTAAACCGGGTAAAACACCTGGCCGCTGGCAGCCATGGCGCGGGTTTTATCTGTAACCTGGTAAATTTCACCCAGGTCTGCGTATTTGTCAGCTAAAGCTACGAAGTTGGCCAGGCCCATGGTGTCCACATAACGCAGCGGACCACCGCGGAACGGAGGGAAACCTAAACCGTAAATCAGGCCCATGTCGGCTTCCGCCGCTGATGCCACTATGCCTTCTTCTAAACAACGAATGGCTTCGTTAATCATTGGGATCATTGTGCGGGCGATAATTTCATCAGCTGAGAAGTCTTTCGCTGGTGCTGCAATGCCCGCTAATAAAGCGCCGCTTGCTGCGTCCAGGTCTTTTTTCGGTTTGCCTTTGGCGTCTTTGCTGTAAGCGTAAAAACCAACACCGTTTTTCTGACCAAAACGCTGCGCGTTATACATAGCGCTGACCGGGTCGTTATCTACTTTGGCCATCCGGGTTGGGAAACCAGCCGCCATCACGTCGGTGCAGTGATGGGCAGTATCTAAACCCACCACGTCCAGCAGATAAGCCGGGCCCATAGGCCAACCGAATTGTTTTTCCATCACTTTGTCGACTTTGGCAAAGTCGGCACCATCCAGCACTAACTTGCTAAAACCGGCAAAATAAGGGAACAACACACGGTTCACGTAAAAACCAGGGCAGTCGTTGACAACTATTGGTGATTTACCCATTTTTGCGGCGTAAGCCACTACTGCAGCAATGGTTTCGTCTGAAGTGTCTTTACCACGGATAATTTCCACCAATGGCATCTGGTGCACAGGGTTAAAGAAGTGCATACCGCAGAACCGGCTTGGGTTTTCCAGGTTTGCTGCTAAAGAGTTGATCGAAATTGTAGAAGTGTTGGAGGTGATAATGGCATCCGGCCCCACCACAGTTTCAATTTCTTTTAATACTGCGCCTTTGACTTTCGGGTTTTCCACCACGGCTTCCACCACAATGTCGACACCTTTCACAGTTTCGTTCGACAAAGTTGGGGTAATAGAGGCGACCACTTTGGCCATGCCGGCAGCGTCTAAACGTTTACGCTCAACCAGTTTGCCTAACAGCTTAATGGCTTCGCCCATGCCCTGCTCTAAGGCTTTGTCGTTGATGTCTTTCATCACAACTGGCACGCCTTTAGAGGCTGACTGGTAAGCAATACCACCACCCATAATGCCAGCGCCTAATACCGCTGCTTTATTGATGGCTTTTTTCGCCATTTTACCGGCTTGTTTGGCTTTGCCTTTAATCAGTTGATCATTCAGGAATAAACCAATCTGCGCAGTCGCGGCGTCTGTTTTTGCCAGTTTGGCAAAACCGGCGTTTTCCAGTGCTACTGCACCGGCGCGATCAAGGCGCGCGGCTTTTTCAATAGTTTCTACCGCTAACATTGGCGCTGGGTAATGTTTACCTGCGTTGGCAAACACCATACCTTTGGCGGTATTAAAGCTCATAGTAGCTTCGGTTTTATTCAGTTTCAGTGGCGATAACTTGGCAGCACGTTTCTGGCGCCAGTTCAGCTTGCCGGCAATGGCATCCTGCACCATGGAAAGTGCAGCTTGTTTTAATTTGGCCGGAGCTACTACCGCATCCACAGCACCTTCTTTTAAGGCTTGTTCAGCGCCACGCTCTTTACCTGTGGTAATCCACTCCATCGCCGTATCAGCACCGACAATACGGGGTAAACGCACTGTACCGCCAAAACCTGGCATCAGGCCAAGTTTGACTTCTGGTAAACCAATTTTGGTGGTGGTGTCGGCCACTCGGTAGTCGGCCGTTAAAGACCATTCACAACCGCCGCCTAACGCAAAACCATTTAATGCCACAACTGTTGGAACTGGTAAATCTTCAGCGAGGTCGAAGATGTCTGAAGCTTGTTTGATCCACGGGATTAATTCAGCTTCAGGCTTTTGGAAAGTGGCTAAAAATTCAGTAATATCAGCACCAACAATAAAGGTTTCTTTGGCGCTGCTGTAAATTAAACCTTTGAGATTTGCATCTTTGTGCAGGATTTCCAGCGCTGCGCGGCAATCAGCCAGCGTCTGCTGGTCAAATTTGTTTACCGAGCCGGCTGCGTTAAAGGTAAACTCGGCAATACCGTCAGCAATGTATTGCACGGTAATGCTGGAACTCTGGTAGATCATGGATGTTCTCCTTCGTCGCGTAGGTGACAAATGCTTTTTTATCGCAACAGGTCAGATGAGTCTTGTGCGGGTCCAGTGTGTCGCGGTTCAGGAAAAAATTCAACCGTTATTTAAACGCTTGTTTGAATTCGCCGTCGACGCCTGTGTAACTATAGGTGGTATTTATACAGATGTGGCAACCGAAGTTCGGCATCTCAGGAACTGGCTTTTTTGTGTCGCTGCTGCTGGTTTTCAGCTGCAGCACTCTGGCAGCACCTTCAGATCAGGTGTTGCGGGAACGTTTTCTTAAAGCAGAAAAAAACATTCAGAAAGCAAGCCCGGAACAAGCGCAAAAAATCCTGCGTGATTTACACCATTACCCGCTGAAACCTTATGTTGAGCTGGAGTACTTAAGCCGCGCGCTGGGCAAAACTGCCGACGTTAAAGACTTTTTAAAACGCCACCAGGGCACACCGCTGGAATGGCCAATGAAAAAACGCTGGCTGATTTATTTAGCCAGTGTTGGCCTGAGTCAGCCGTTTTTACAGAACTATCAGATGGGCACAGACACTGTGCTGGACTGTTACGCACTGCAACTGCGGCTGCTGAATGAACCCGCCAAAACCATCTGGCCTGAAGTGAGCAAACTCTGGACTGTGGGCAAATCGTTGCCCAAAGAGTGTGACAACCTGTTTTCCCGCTGGCAAAAAGCCGGTCAGCGTACGCCAGAAGTCGTCTGGGCACGTTTAACCAAAGCCGCCGATGGGGGTGACGAGCGTATCATTCCTTATTTACGCACCCTGCTGCCAAAAAACCTGCAATATCTTGGCGATAAATGGAAACAGGTGATTGAAAACCCTGGCCTGGTACAAAGACAAAAGTTTTTACCGCTCAAGCATCGTTGGGAGCGCGAAATTCTGACTTATGCGCTGAAAAAAATGGTGTGGAAACAGCCGGAACAAGCACTGCGGGTATGGCAACGATTTGAAACAGATCCACAATTTACCAAAGCGCAGCGTACCGATGTGGCCCGCCAGTTTGCCATTGCGCTGGCCAGTAAAAACGACGCCCGTGCCAGCAAGTTTATTGCCATGGTACCTGTGGCGCTGAAAGACGATTTATTTATTCAGTGGCAACTGGCCTGGCTGCTCAGGCAAAACCAATGGCAACAAATTCAGCAAATGCTGGCAGAACTGCCGGCAGAAAGCCGTAACAAAGATAACTTAAGATACTGGCAAGCCCGTGTGCTGCAGGAGCTTGGTCAGCAGGAACAAGCTAAACAGGTATTGGCAAAACTGGCCGAAGAGCGCAGCTATTATGGTTTTATGGCTGCAGCCAAACTGGGCTTAAAACCCAGCCTGGCACATAAACCAGTACCGGTCACAGCTGAACAATATCAGGCCTTTAAAAAGAGTGCGGCCATAGCCCGGATGTATGAATGGCAAGCCATTGGTCGCCCCAATGCAGCCAAGCGGGAACTGACTTTCCTGCAAAAATATGGCACTGAACCGGAAAAACTCAGCGCCGCCAAATACGCTTACGACAAAGGCTGGTATGACAGAGCTATTTTTGCTTTGGCCGATGCCGGTTATTGGGACGATGTAGAAATGCGTTTCCCTATGGTGTTTAATCAGGAAATTCAAAAGCATGCCAAAGCAGCCCGCGTAGACCCGGCTTGGGCTATGGCCATTACCAGGCGCGAAAGTACTTTTATTCCAACAGCTAAATCGCCGGTAGGCGCTCATGGTTTAATGCAAATTATGCCGCAAACGGCCAAACACATCTCGGGCCGGCGGGTGGCGGTACAAACTTTGTATAACCCGAATGTAAATATCGATATGGGCACCGACTATCTGAACTATTTGATGCGGCAAAATAACAACAACCTGGTATTTGCCACCGCCTCTTATAATGCCGGTTACAGCAGAGTAAAAACCTGGTTGCCCAAAGGCCAGCAAATGCCGCTGGATATCTGGATTGAAACCATTCCGTTTAAAGAAACGCGGGAATATGTCAAAGCGGTGCTGGCTTATTATCAGATTTACAACATCAGAATGAATCAGAACCACGACGTTTTTGTGCCATTAAGCACTATGCAGGTTGGTGAAAGCTCCTGAGCCATCACAAAAACCTGAGTTGCCCCTTGTTGGCCTGTTGCAGCCGCAAAAGCGGCTGCGGTAACTTAATTTGATCACTAATAATAGGAACAGCCATGCGACCAGCTTACCAACCTCTGTACGCCGCTCACCTGTTTGAGCTGCAACAACGCACTAAAGCCGTGCTGGCACGGGAAAATCTGGACGCACTGGTGATCCATTCAGGCCAGGCTAAACGTCAGTTTCTCGACGACATGGATTATCCCTTTAAAGTAAACCCGCTGTTTAAAGCCTGGTTGCCGCTGGTCGACAACCCACACTGCTGGCTGATTGTCGACGGCGTGAATAAACCCAAACTGGTGTTTTATTTACCTGTTGATTTCTGGCACAAGGTGCCGGACGCCCCAACCGATTTCTGGGCCGGTTTTTTTGATATTCAGCTGATTGATAAAGCAACCAAAGTTGAACAACTGCTGCCCTACGACAAAGCGCGGATGGCCTATCTGGGCGAACAGCTGGAACTGGCTCGTGCCCTGGGTTTTACCGAACTGAACCCGGAAGCTGTGTTGAACTACCTGCATTATCACCGCGCTTATAAAACCGACTACGAACTGACCTGTATGCGCGAAGCGAACCGTATTGCCGTCAATGGCCACAGAGCGGCAGAAGCGGCTTTTCGCGCTGGCGGCAGCGAATTTGAGATTCAGCTGGCGTATTTAGCTGCGGTAGGTCAGGGCGAAAACGAAGTGCCTTATGGCAATATTATTGCGCTTAACCAAAACGCTGCCATTTTGCACTACACAGTGCTGGAGCGGCAAAAACCGGCTGAGCATCATTCGTTTTTAATAGACGCCGGCGCGTCATTTCATGGTTATGCCGCCGACATTACCCGCACTTACAGCGCTAAAAATGATGAATTTGCCGCGCTGATTCAGGCGATGAATGCCATTGAATTACAATTGGTCGACAGCTTAAAACCCGGCATTAAATACACTGAAGTGCATTTAAAATCACACCAGCTGATTGCCAATATTCTGGCCGATTTTGATTTAGTGCAGCTGGGCGCCGACGCCATAGTCGAAACCGAAATCAGCCGCACTTTTTACCCACATGGCATTGGCCATCATTTAGGGCTGCAAGTGCATGATGTCGGTGGTTTTATGGCGGATGAACGTGGTACTCATGTGGCAGCACCGGATAATCACCCTTTCCTGCGATCCACCCGTTTGGTAGAACCTGGCATGGTGTTCACCATAGAACCTGGTTTGTATTTTATTGATTCGTTATTGGCTAGTCTGAAACAAAGTGAACATGGCAAATACGTAAACTGGCATAAAGTAGATGCGATGCGTAAATTTGGCGGCATCCGGATTGAAGATAACGTCATAGTGCACCGGGATCGTAATGAAAATATGACCCGGGATTTAGGTTTAGCCTGATAACGAGCCTCAGCACCCTCATCCGCAAAAACGGCCTTTACCGGCCGTTTTTTATATTTTGAAATCCACCAGCCGAGCCGTTACCATAAGCGCCTGTTTTACTTTCGCGGAATGCACCATGACCGATGTGTTTGCCAATGCCGATCAACAACTGGACGCTTTGGGTTTACGCTGCCCTGAACCTGTGATGATGGTGAGGCTGACGATCCGGAAAATGGCCGCAGGCCAAACCTTGTTAATTCTGGCCGACGACCCGGCGACCACCCGCGATATTCCGGCATTTTGCCGTTTTATGGATCACGAACTGGTTGCGATGGATACCTCAGAGCTGCCTTATCGTTATCTGCTGAAAAAAAGCGCCGGTTAAACTTGTTATTTCTGCGATCCGGTCGCAGACTCTTGATTATTCAACAGCTTCGGAACTGCCGTTTTGCCACTGTCGCAAAGCCATCATAAAGCCGCTTCTATCGATCAGCTCAGACGGCGTTATATTCTGTTATTTGCCAGCTATATCAGCTCACTGACGTTATTGCTGATGGGCTTTTATCATTTATTCAGTGCTGATTTGTCATTGCAACTGCTGTTATTTAGCGCTGCACTGGCGTTGCTGTTGATTTCCATCTGGTTTCACCGCTCACAGCAGCTCCGGCTGGCCTGCTCTCTGGTGGCCTTTTTTGCGTTGTTTTTTGTGTTGTTACTGGTGTGGCACGGCGGTTCGCAAAACACCGCTTTATACTGGGTATTTCCGGTGCCGCTTATTCTGTTTGGTCTGCTAGGCGCCCAAGCCGGTATTATTATGAATCTGCTGATGTTTGCCGGACTGGTGTTTTTACTATTTGGTCCCGAGTTACATCAAGCCCGTTATGCCACAGCCGAAGTGGCCCGTTTTCTCGCCTCTTTTAGCACTGTGCTGGCGGTTGGTTGGATCAACGAACATTTCCGCGAGCGCAGCCACCATTCGATGAGTGTGTTGCAGCACAGCAAAGAACAACAAGCCAATACCGATGTACTGACCAGCCTCGCCAACCGGCGTTTTCTGGAGGATGTATTACCGGAACACACCAAACAACAACCTGAGCTGTTTTTCCCGATGGCGGTAGTGATGGCCGACATCGACCACTTTAAACATATCAATGACAGTTTTGGTCATGATCAGGGCGATTTAGTGTTACAGCAGGCGGCGCTGCTGTTCCGGCAAAAACTGCGCACTCAGGATATCTGTTGCCGTTATGGTGGTGAAGAGTTTTTATTGATGTTGCCCAAAACCAGCCTGCAGGACGCCGTAAGGGTGGCTGATAAAATTCGTGCTGCTATTGCCCAAAAAAGGTTGTTACCCCAGCACCCCGACCTGGTGATCACCGGCAGTTTTGGCGTGGCCGAAGCCACAGCCGCTGAGGATATTCCGGCTGCAATTAAAAGAGCCGATCAACAGCTGTATCTGTCCAAAGCCAACGGCCGTAATCAGGTGAATTAACACTGAGCTTTGCTTAGCCACCCTGAAAATTTAAAAAAACCACTTGCGTCTGACGTAACGTCAGGGCCCAGACTGCAGTTAAGCCTAAGCGAAGAAACCAAGTTATGTCTTTTACCATCAGCCAGTTAGCAAAGATTGCCGGCATTAGTGTCCGCACCTTGCACCATTATGATCAGATAGATTTATTTAAACCTATGGCACGCAGTGCTGGCGGTTATCGTTTGTATCAGCAGCAACAACTGCTGCAGTTGCAACAAATCCTGATGTATCGTGAACTGGAATTGCCGCTGGCTGAAATTCAGCGTCTGCTGCAAAACCCCGACTACAACTTAGTTTCTTGTTTATTGGCGCAAAAGCAGCAGCTAAAGGCAAGGTTGGACCATCTGACCAAACTGTTAGGCATGCTGGATCAATCCTTGTTACAACTGGAGTCTGAGACTATGTCTAACCCAAATCATTCGGCTTTATTTCAACATTTCAGCCCGCAAGTGCTGCGTGAAGAAGCGATACAACGCTGGGGCGCCACTGAAGTTGAACAGCACGAGCAGCAACAGCAACAGTTGTCTGAGCGCGAACAACAGGAACAAGCCCAACAAGGCGAGCAGATAGCGTCGCAATTGTCGCAACTGCGGCATCTGAGTGCGGATTCAGCTGAAGTACAACAACTGATGCAGGCACAGCACCAATGGTTACTGAGTTATGGCCCTTGCCCGGCACAGCGGCTGTTGCAACTGGCAAGCCTGTATGTGCAGGATGAACGTTTTAAGATGTATTACAACAGGTTTGGTGCGGGCACAGCAGAGCTGATGCATGACGGCCTGATACTGTACGCTGCAACCTTGACCAGGCCTGAAGCAAGCTGATGGCAAAGGGCAAAAATAAAACCCGGCTTTGGCCGGGTTTTATTTTGATATCAATACGGGACTGCAGTGTTACTGCAGCACAGAAATATCAGCTACATGCAGGAAGGCTAAACGCAGTTGGTTTAACAGCGCCAGGCGGTTTTGCCGTACGGCCACATCCTCAACGTTAACCATGACTTCATCAAAGAACTGGTCGATGACCTGACGCAGTGACGATAAAGTACTTAACGCAGTGTTGTAGTCGCCTTTGGCAAACAGCGTTTCCAGCTCTGTTTGTTTGGCTGATAAAGCGGCAAACAAGGCTTGCTCAGCGCCAGCTTGTAATAAGGCGCTGTTCACTTGTTGTGGCAGCTCGCCTTCCACTTTGGCCAGAATATTCGCCACCCGCTTATTGGCAGCAGCTAAAGCAGAAGCAGCTTCTAATTTGCGGAACTCAGCAACGGCTTTGACACGACGGTCAAAATCGGCCGGGTTGGTTGGACGACGTGCCAGTACTGCCTGGATCACATCCACTGCATAACCTTCGCCTTCATACCAGGCACGGAAACGCGCCAGCATAAATTCCAGCACTTCATCAGCAACAGTGGCCTGGGTTAACTTGTCGCCAAAGGTGCTTTGGGCGTAGCCAATAATGTCCAGCAAGTCCAACGGCAGCTGTTTTTCCACCATAATGCGCAGCGCACCAATGGCAGCACGACGCAGCGCAAAGGGGTCTTTGTCGCCTTTTGGCGCCTGACCAATGCCAAAAATACCCACTAAAGAATCGAGTTTATCGGCAATGGCCACTGCACAGGCTTCCAGCTGACTTGGCAGGCTGTCTCCGGCAAAACGCGGTTTGTATTGTTCGTTCAGCGCAACAGCAACAGCCTCTGGCTCGCCATCGATACGGGCATAATGCATACCCATAATGCCCTGGGTTTCCGGAAACTCACCCACCATGTTACTCATCAGGTCGGTTTTAGACAATAAACCGGCACGCTCAGCATGTTGCACATTGGCGCCAATTTTGCCGGCGATATAAGCCGACAGTTTGGCAATACGCTCAGACTTTTCGCGTAAAGTGCCAAGCTTCTGCTGGAACAATACAGTGCCCAGGCTCTCAAGGCGATCAGCCAGTTTGGTCTTTTTATCCACAGTAAAAAAGAACTGGGCGTCTGTTAAACGTGGCCGCACTACTTTTTCATTGCCCGAGATGATCTGGCTTGGGTCTTTGCTGTTGATATTGGCAACAAAAATGAATTTATTCAGCAACTTGCCGCTTTTGTCCAGCAGCGGGAAGTACTTTTGATTGTCCTTCATGGTGGAAATTAACGGCTCAGCCGGCACTTCCAGGAAACGCTCTTCAAAAGAACCCACCAGTACCACTGGCCACTCCACTAAAGAAGTGACTTCATCGAGCAGTGCTTCGTCGGTTGCCACCATACCATTCAATGAAGCTGCAGTTTTTGCCACTTCAGCGGCAATAAAAGCACGGCGTTTGGCGTAATCGGCCACCACAAAAGCTTGCTCCAGCGTGCTTAAATAGGCATCAGCATTGGCAATGTCCACCAATGCCGGCGCGTGGAATCTGTGGCCATGGGTAGCGCGGCCTGAAGTTTTACCCAGCACAGTGGCCGGCACTATGTCATTACCGTACAGCATCACTACAGTATGTACAGGACGGATAAACTCAGCGGTCGAGTGGCCCCAGCGCATTGGCTTGGCGATTGGCAACTTCGCCAGCGCGTTGTTAATCACTTCAGGCAATAAACTAACGGTGGCAGCACCCAGCACCTTGGCTTTATGGACCAGCCAGGCGCCTTTGTCGGTTTCCAGGCGTTCGGCCTGTTCCACGCTGATACCGTTAGAAGCGGCCCAGGCTTGCGCTGCTTTGGTCGGCTGACCGGCAGCGTCAAAAGCACCTGCGAGCGCCGGGCCGCGCTTTTCCACTACTTTGTCAGCTTGTTGTGCCACCAACTGATTAACCCGCACTGCTAAACGGCGTGGCGCGGCATACCAGGCGGTGTTGCTGAATGACAAACCGAGTTTATTCAGCTCATCAACGATATTCTGCTCAAAAGCCGTTGCTAAAGTTTGCAGCGACTTCGGTGGTAACTCTTCAGTACCAATCTCAACAATAAAATCCTGCACCACTTAAACCTCCTGCTGCGCTTGTGACTGGTTACGGCATAACGGGAAACCCAGCTTTTCGCGGGCAGCATAATAAGCTTCAGCGCAGGCCTTGGCTAAAGTGCGTACCCGCAGAATATAACGCTGACGCTCTGTCACCGAAATAGCGTGGCGTGCATCCAGCAGGTTAAAGGCATGTGATGCCTTCATCACTTTTTCATAAGCCGGCAGCGGTAAACCCAGTTCAATCAGTTTGTGACTTTCCGCTTCGTACTGGTCAAAAGCGGCAAACAAGGCAGGCACATCGGCGTATTCAAAGTTATAAGTCGACTGCTCTACTTCGTTTTGGTGGAACACATCACCGTAAGTAACACGACCCATAGGGCCGTCGGTCCAGACCAGATCAAAAATGCTGTCCACGCCCTGAATGTACATGGCAAGGCGCTCTAAACCATAGGTAATTTCGCCTGTCACCGGACGGCACTCTAAGCCACCGACTTGCTGGAAATAAGTGAACTGCGTCACTTCCATGCCGTTTAACCACACTTCCCAACCTAAACCCCAGGCACCCAGAGTTGGTGATTCCCAGTTGTCTTCAACAAAACGGATATCGTGTACCAGGGTATCAATACCCAGCTCACGTAACGAGCCTAAATACAGCTCCTGAATATTGGCCGGCGACGGCTTTAAAATCACCTGGAACTGATAATAGTGCTGCAGGCGGTTTGGGTTTTCGCCATAACGGCCATCGGTTGGCCGGCGGCACGGCTGCACATAAGCCACGTTGCTTGGCTCCGGGCCTAAGGAACGTAAAAAGGTCATCGGATGGAAAGTACCGGCGCCCACTTCCATATCAAGGGGCTGCACTATGACACAACCCTGACGGGCCCAATAATCCTGTAACGCCAGGATCAATCCCTGGAATGTTTTAATATCGTAATTGTGCATAGAAGGCGCACCTGTTCGCTGAATGAGATAGACCTGCAAAAATGACCGAAAAGTATACCCATTTACGTGACGTTTCTGTAGCGCTTCGCGGCATTTTCTGCAGGAATGACGGGAAAATTATTGAATTTATCTCGATTTGCACTCAGGCTGTAACCGAAACAGCAAAAGAGCCCGCTGGCCCCTTTGCTGTTTTGGCTAATCATCAATAACGGTTATTTTGACGGTGACACCTCAACCCGCTCAATGTTGTAGTCAACTGGATCCATCGCAAAATCAAGCTGCACCTTCACGCCCTGCTGACCGGCCATAGTTTTGGCATAAGTCCATTGTTCCAGTGCGCGTACCGACTCTTTATCAAATACCTGAGCTGGTACTGATTTCAGAATCTTCACATTCTGTACCTTACCTTCTGCACTGATATCAAATTGTGCCACCACATAACCTTCTATTTTGTTTTGTGCCGCTTCAAGCGGATAACGAGGTTCAACCCTGCTGATTGGCGCAGCATTGTCGCCGGAACCAGCCAACACCGGTTGCTGCAGCAATAACAGCACTGCGGTGAATACCACAAGGCTTAAACTCAAAAGCGGTTTGCTAAAGCCATGTTGCTGCTGTAACAGCGTTAAACGTTGTTTCATCATGTGTTTATCTCCATAAGGGTTGGTAAGTAACTGCCAGTTCTTGGCAGCAGTTTCTGCATTACTCAGCAGTGCATGACTGTAAGCAATTTTTTGTTTGGCGTTGGCATGCTGCAGAACTACAGCATCACAAGCCAGTTCCTGATCCTGCCGGTACAGGCGATACGCCCACCAGCAAAGTGGATGAAACCAGAATAAGGTCAGCAACAATAAAGCCAGGCCATTAGCGTGTAAGTCGCCCCGCTGCACATGCGTAAGTTCATGCTGCAGGATGAGTTGTTGCTGTTCTTTACTAAATCGTTCCGCAAAGTCGTTTGGTAATAACAGTTGCGGCCGCCACAAACCAGTGACGTATGGACCATGCTGGCCATCACTTTGTTTACAGCGAAGTGGAATATCAGCAGAGTTCACCAGAGGAGTAGCTACTGCCAGCTGTGCCCATATTTGCCTTTGCTGCACAAATAGCAGTAGAGCGAGGCACAACACACCTGTCAGCCAGACCAGCATCAGGCCGTCAATGGCATACAGGTTCTCACTGATATCCGCATTCAGTTTACTGATACCAATCTGAAAACGGCTGATGCTGTTGTCAGCTGCTTTATATGCCGGCAAAGGTAGCAACGACACCACTAACAGCGCCGGTAGCAAAGCCCAGAGGCTGTATTGCCAGCGCGCCCCCAACAAACGCAATACCAGAGGGCGAAGCAGTAACAGCAACACCAGCAGCAGGCTGAGTGGTAATAATTGCCCGAGCAACCAATTAGTCATGTTTTTGCTCCTTTTCCCAGTCAGCAATCAGCTGCTTTAACTCTGCTACATCTTTGGCATCGAGCTTTTGCTGTTTAGCAAAACCAGCCACCAAAGGTGCGATACGGCCCGACAAAACCCGCTGAATAAAACTTAAACTTTCTTTTTGTTGATAATCAGCCTGTTGCACCAGCGGATAATACAAATAGGCGCGACCGTCTTTTTCATAACCCACCGCCTCTTTTGCCACCAAACGGTTTAACAGTGTTTTGACTGTTTTTTCATGCCACGCACTGGCATCCGCCAGGGCAATAACTACCTCATTGGCGCTGATTGGTGATCTGGCCCATAGCACTTTAAGTACTTCCAATTCGGCCTGACTAATGTCTTTATTCATGTGTTACTCCTTCAGACTGCGCCATAGATTACAGATGTAATTCAATTAAGATTACACCTGTAATCATGTAGGTCAACAGAAATTTTGTTTTTATTTTCGACAACACCCAACTGAACAACGGGTATCAGAGAAGGTAACAACAAAGCAGAGGAATGGACTTAGGTCTGCAGTTACTGCGTATCCACACCGACCCGCAGCAACTGCAACTTTACTATCTTATTATTTCAGCTGTTTTAACTGCTGACTCCATTCTGTTTGCAGCGATGCCAGTACATGACGTTGTTTCATACTGTTCACCCCATGCTCCAGCAAGGCCTTGGCGGCCTTTTTGTCGTCGTTACGCCGGTAGCAGTCCGACAGCTCCTGCACTGCGGCAAAATAGTGAATGTTGCCCATGCTGTTGGCGACAGTCTGCGCGTCCGAGGTCAGCAATTTTGTTAGCCGCTCTGCCGCTTTGCTGTCTGTAGCAGTACAGACAAAACTCGGCCCTGCTTTGCCATAACTCAGCGTTTTGTACGAACGGATAGCTGGCGCATTTAATGCCCAGCGGGCATGCAAGGCAGCCGCTGATTGCGGGCACTTCTGTTCCAGCTCCTGTAGCAAGTCCGTAGCCGCGGTTAACGCCGGAGCTCCGCCAAAACTCAACACCCGCCCCACATCTTCGGTGAAATAATCCGGTGCCAGCAGATGCTCGTCAACTGAGCCGGTTGCCGCAACATAAATACGCAACAGGTTTGACCGCACCACGGCATGGCCCAGATCAATGGCAGCCTGAACCTGATAAAAGCCTGGTTCATCGATTAACCAGCCGCTGGTAGTGCAGCTGACATTATGGCTGCCATATATGGCAGCACCTGGCGTTATCGCATGGCGGTGCGCCTGGTGGCAACGGGTGATCATCGGCCGCCAGAATTTTGCGGTGCCGCCTTCACGCTGGATCACCAAACTAAAGTGCTGGCCGTCTTGCAGCAGATCTTCATCTATCAACTGCGCCTGTTCAGCGATATTTTTCAGCTTCAACTCCAGCCAGACAGGTTCCATAAAGTTAAAACCAGGCCTTGCCTTGTTACTGCGTATTTCCAGTTGCCAGCCGGATTCGCTGTGCGCTGGTGCCGCTTCAAAGCCATGTTGATCAAACCAGTTGTTATTGCCCATCTGCACAAAACTACGGGGCGCATGGCGCATAAACTCCAACTCATCATCACTAAAACGGAAACGGAAGTTACTGAAAAACGCCGACTGTCCGCCAGAAACAAAATACGGATAGTTCATAAAACTGCGGGCTTCCGGTTCATTAGCCAAAGGCAACCACGGATTGCCCGGCGCGCCCTGCGGCACCCCCAGCGCTTTCTGCCATGAGTGTGCCAGATTAAAAGCGTGCCCCATCTCGTGCACTGCGGTCCAGAACACCATCCGTTGACGCCAGGCGGCGGCATTTGTCTCTCCTGCCGGCACATCCTGAATAAAACTATTGGTGAAAATGGCCGTACCCTGGCGGTGGTTGGCACCAATATCATCAAACATCACGCCACCCAAACCATGACCGCTATCGTGACGGGCAGCAAACAGCACCCACATCGCCCATTGAGGTTTATCAGCAAAACGCTGCCAGTAGGTGACCATTGCATTGTGCATTTCACTGTCAGACCAGGTGGCATTCGCCCCTGCAGCCGAAACCGGAATAGTTGATGGATGGGGTGACAAGGTGGCGTTAAAGCCGGCACGCTGGAACACAGTGGTCAGGTTTAACGTTTCATTGGGCAAATCGGCCGGCCGGTTCGGGTGGCTGTGCGTCTGATAGCTGGTGGTTACATTATTGGCACCAGCCACCTGATCCACCTCAAACTCTACTTCATCAAAATACTGCGACCAGAAACTGAGCGGATAAGTACGGCTGGTCCCGGCGTTAATCAGTGTCAGTTTATAGCTCGCGTACTTCAGGCCCACAGCGCCTCTTTTAGCTTCAAACACCAGCTGCTCAGCCGGTAATAGCGCTGCGGAACCATGCCGGTACACAACGTTTGCTTTCACTCGTCGGTGATTAAGTCCCAGACATGCATCAGACGTGACTTCCGCTATGATGTGCGCACTGGACGCCGGAAATAGCCGTCGCGCTTCAATGGATATCCGTTGTTGCGGTAAAAAGCGGTCTACATCAATCCGTACTGTGATGTTCAGCAGATTCAGCGGGAAAGTGCCCGGTTTTGCGACAGGCTGATAACGGTAGCGGCCGCTGACTGCAGCACATACCTTAATTGGCAGCGGTAGTTTTGGCGGGTATGGTAAGGGTAACTCCGGCAGCTGCGGTTTGGGCATCTCAGGCCAATCCGGTGTTGGTTGATATGCCTGGATCTCCTCAGCGCTGTCTTCACTGATTTTAAGGGATACAAAATCAGGGTGCTCATCACGTTGGAGCAGTTGTATTTCAACAGGTAAGGTGGCAACGTCATCGTCGCCGGTGATTTCATTAAATATGCTGTTCATCTGCACTCTCCTTTTGCAGCGTTATTGGCAAAGGGTTCAGCTGTTCTGCACAACTGATTGCAGCGTCATTCGGTAATGAAAGACATGGAAAACAAGCGGGCCCGATGAACGAATGACCTCCATACAACTGTCCAGTCGTACTACATGCCGTCTGCTCCCTGACTGCCCGCCAACCATAGGCCTGACATTACGACAATTCAACTTTGCTAAATTAGATACAGGCGTGACGACTGGCAGAGTTCTGCTACATCAAATGGCAACTGTAGTTGCCTGATTTAACAACTATCGATAAAAATCAGGTTGTTATGGTTGCTACATTGCTGCGGAAAAAGAATCAGCAACAGCTACCCATTGCTTTGTAGCAGAAAACAGCACTGCTTGGTGCAGGCTCCATAACACTTTGAATAATCATAAAAAAAGCCCGGTTAATTAACCGGGCTTTTGTTTACTATCGTTTGGTCTGTTCATCTCAGATGAAACGGCAGTTCACGACTTTGAGACGCCGTTTCACCAGAGATGAGATCCGACAAAGTTACACGTCCAGGTTGGCCACCCGCAGCGCGTTTTCTTCGATAAAGGCGCGGCGAGGTTCTACGTCGTCACCCATCAGGGTATTAAACAGCTGGTCGGCACCAATGGCGTCTTCAATGGTAACCCGCAGCATACGACGGGTATTTGGATCCATAGTAGTTTCCCACAGCTGCTCTGGGTTCATTTCACCTAACCCTTTATAACGCTGAATATACAGGCCTTTTTTCGACTCTGTCATCAACCATTCCAGGCCTTCAACAAAGCTGGTGATAGGTTTGATTTTTTCACCACGGCGGATATAACCACCTTCTTCCACCAGATCACGAATCGCGTCGCCTAAAGCGGCAATACGGCCATAATCGCTGGAGGTGATAAAGTCGTAATGCAGTACATATTCATTGTCGATACCGTGCTGACGAATAACAATTTTTGGCAACGTCAGATTACGCTCACGGTCTTCCGTCACATCAAAGGTATAACTGGAACCATCACCTTCTTTGTCCTGCAGACGTTTTGCCAGTTTGCCAACCCACTCTTTGGTTAAAGTGGCGTCTTTTAACATCTCAACGGTAATGCCCGGCACATACACCAGCTCGTTCAGCAGGTTCAGTGGGATTTTGCGGCCTAAACGTTCAATAGTGGCTTTACACTTATGATACTGGCCAACCAAAGCTTCCAGTGGTGCACCACCAATACCAGGGGCATCGGCGTTTACATGTAAAGTTGCTTCATCCAGTGCCAGTGTGGTCAGGTATTCTGTCATCGCAGCGTCATCTTTGATGTACTGCTCTTGTTTACCTTTTTTCACTTTATACAGCGGTGGCTGAGCAATATAGATATAACCACGCTCAATCAGTTCAGGCGTCTGGCGATAGAAGAAGGTCAACAGCAGCGTACGAATGTGCGAACCGTCGACGTCGGCATCCGTCATCAGAATGATGCTGTGATAACGGGTTTTATCCGGATTGTATTCTTCACGGCCAATACCACAACCTAAAGCGGTGATCAGAGTGCCAACTTCCTGAGATGAAATCATCTTGTCGAAGCGGGCTTTTTCTACGTTCAGAATTTTACCTTTCAGTGGCAAAATCGCCTGGTTTTTGCGGTTGCGGCCCTGCTTGGCAGAACCACCCGCAGAGTCACCCTCTACCAGGTAAAGTTCTGATAATGCTGGATCTTTTTCCTGACAGTCGGCCAATTTACCTGGTAAACCAGCGATATCGAGCACGCCTTTACGACGGGTCATTTCACGGGCTTTACGCGCAGCTTCACGGGCACGGGCAGCGTCGACAATTTTGGTGACGATGATTTTGGCGTCGTTTGGGTTTTCCAGCAAATATTCGTTCAGCTTTTCATGCATCACACTTTCAACCGCCGACTTCACTTCGCTGGAAACCAGCTTGTCTTTGGTTTGTGAGCTGAATTTTGGATCCGGCACTTTGACGCTGATAACAGCTGTTAAACCTTCACGGGCGTCATCACCGGTAGCTGCCACTTTCATCTTTTTGGCGTACCCTTCGGCGTCAATATATGTATTTAACACCCGGGTTAAAGCCGAACGGAAACCCGCTAAGTGAGTACCGCCGTCGCGCTGTGGAATATTGTTAGTAAAACAGAAGATGCTTTCCTGGAACGAATCATTCCATTGCATCGCCACTTCTACCGAAATGCCATCTTCGCGGCTGGCAGTAAAATAAAAGGCTTTAGGGTGAATCGCCATTTTGGTGCGGTTTAAGTACTGCACAAAGGCTTCGATACCACCTTCATATTTAAAGTGATCTTTTTTGTCGTCACGCTCATCGGTCAGAATAATGCTGACACCAGAGTTCAGGAACGACAGCTCACGTAAACGTTTGGCCAGAATATCGTAGTGGTAATTGATATCGGTAAAAATAGTTGGGCTTGGCCAAAAACGAATTTCTGTACCTGTGCTATCGGTTTCACCAATCACTTTGAGTGGCTCGTCCGGCACACCTAAACGATAAATCTGGTTATGCACCTGGCCTTTGCGACGAATGGTCAGCTCCAGTTTATCCGACAGAGCGTTTACTACCGATACACCCACACCGTGTAAACCGCCCGACACCTTATAAGAGTTGTCGTCGAACTTACCGCCGGCGTGCAGTACTGTCATGATAACTTCAGCGGCAGAGACACCTTCTTCGTGCATATCGGTTGGAATACCACGACCATTATCGCGCACAGACACCGAGTTATCGCTGTGAATAGTGACAAAAACATCACTACAGTAGCCAGCCAGGGCTTCGTCGATGGAGTTATCGACAACCTCAAACACCATGTGGTGTAAGCCTGAACCGTCGTCAGTGTCACCAATATACATGCCCGGTCTTTTGCGGACTGCGTCTAAACCTTTCAGTACCTTAATACTGGAGGAGTCGTAATTATGTTCTTCGGCCATTATTATCCGTCCGTACTATCTGCCCATGTTCCACGTGGAACAATCCAACCTCAGTGCCCGACACTAATGGCAAGACCTGAGCAGCTTCAATTGCAGTAATAAACACCTGCGAATTGATGTGATGTAAAAAACTAAAAATATGGCGTTTAGAGTGGTCATCCAGCTCCGACGCCAAATCGTCAATCAGCAGCAGTGGCTGTTTATGGCCCCTGCTAAAAATTACATTGCTTTGTGCCACCTTTAACGCAAACAACAACATCTTCAGCTGACCACGGGACAAAAACTCATCGGCATATTCACCGGAAATTTTGATCCGTAAATCTGCTTTTTGTGGCCCAAGTTGGGTATAACCAAACTTCAGATCACTGCTGAAATTCTGTTGCAGCTGTTGCATCAACTCAGCGGCGTCACCTTTTTTCATTGCCCAGCCAGGCGTTAGCTCAAGCTCAAGTTGCTGTAACGCGTCGATGTCTTGCAGCAAAGGTGTCAAGGCTGCACACAACTGGTTGATATACTGCTGTCGCATCTGTTGTAACGCCACCGCAGTTTCACACAACTGCAGATCCCAAAATCTGTAGTTGTCGCCATAAGGCTGTTTGCTTTTTAATAAGGCATTACGCTGTTTTAAAACCTTATTAAACAACACCCAGAGTTCAAAAAAGGAAGGTTCCACGTGGAACAATCCCATATCAAAAAATTGCCGCCGCTCTTTTGGTCCGCCAAAAAACAATCTGAAACTGTCAGGTGTAATTAACTGCACCGGCAACAAAGTGGCAATGTCGGCCACCCGCAACACCTTCTCGCCGTTCAGCTTCAATTGCCATTCGCCCAACCTGTCACGTAACATACCAACACTCAGCAGCTGCTCCGCCCATTGCACTTTACCGTGCAAAACCAGCTGCGCGTGCTGGTGGCCAATCACTTTCTGCGGTTTGCTGGTGCGAAAAGAGCGACCATGCGCCAGCAAATAAATAGCTTCCAGAATACTGGTTTTACCGCTGCCATTTTCACCATAAATCAGATTCATGGTTGGCGAAAATTGCAAAGCCGCATTGTCGATATTGCGAAAACCTGTCAGCTGTAACAGCGCCAGCGCCATAAACTACAACAATTACAACCGCATTGGCATCACGACGTACAAGGCGCCCTGATTACCCACACCTTCCACCAGCGAGCTGGAGTTGGCATCGCTTAAATGCATAATGATTAAATCTGTACTGAGCGTGTTTAACACATCCAACACATAACCCACGTTAAAACCAATTTCCAGCGTATCACCCTGATACTCTACTTCGATGACTTCTTCAGCCTGTTCATGCTCAGGGTTGTTGGCAACTATCTGCAGCTCACCTGAACTCAGGGTAAAACGTACACCACGGTATTTTTCATTCGATAAAATTGAAGCCCGCACACAGGCGTCTTTTAACACCGAACGATGGGCTGTGACTTGTTTGGAACTGTTACGCGGCAACACCCGGCGATAATCAGGGAAACGACCGTCAATCAGTTTGCTGCTGAAGCTAAACTGGCTGTCGAGCAACCGGATATGGTTCTGCCCAATGGCAAGGCGGATCACCTGATCGTCATTGACTAACAACCGCATTAACTCAAGTACACCTTTACGCGGAATAATCACCTGCTTTTGCTGACCTGCAGTCACAGCCAATTCCATTGAGCTTAATGCCAGACGGTGACCATCGGTCGCCACAGTGCGCAAAGTGCCATTATCCACTTCAAACAACAAACCATTCAGGTAATAACGTACATCCTGGTTCGCCATTGAAAATGCGGTGTCGTCCAATAACTTGCGTAGTTGCGCCCGGGTTAAATCAAATTCCACTTCGCCTTGCCAGGATTCAAGATTCGGATAATCGTTGGCGCTTAAGGTTGATAAGGTAAATTTGCTTTTACCGGTACTGACAATACAGTTGTCACCTTGTAATGAAATATGCAGCGGCGAACCTTCTGGCAAAGAACGGCAAATATCCAGTAACTTTTTCGCCGGAATAGTGACACGGCCTGGCACCTGTACCTGGGTTAAAGGCACAGCAGCGACCAGTTCAATTTCTAAATCTGTACCGGTTAAGGATAAAGCTTCAGGCGTTACGTCCAGCAGCACATTCGACAAAATAGGCAAAGTATGACGGCGCTCAATAGCACCAGATACCATTTGCAGTGGTTTCAGCAGCGTGTCACGGTCAATGTAAAATTGCATAACCTTTCCCTATTAAGACGACAAAGTGCGAATTAAATTCTGAAAATCTTCTTTAATTTCATGAGTTTCTTCTTTCAGAGACTCAATTTTACGGCAAGCGTGCAATACAGTGGTGTGGTCGCGGCCGCCAAAAGCATCACCAATTTCCGGTAAGCTGTGGTTCGTTAATTCTTTGGAAAGCGCCATCGCCATTTGTCTGGGTCTGGCCACAGAACGGGAACGACGTTTAGACAACAAATCGGCGACACGGATTTTGTAATATTCAGCTACGGTTTTCTGAATATTTTCGATGGTGACCAGCTTGTCTTGTAATGCCAATAAATCGCGTAATGACTCACGGACAAAATCAATGGTAATAGGCCGGCCGGTAAAATTGGCATTGGCGGTAATACGGTTTAATGCACCTTCCAATTCACGCACATTGGAACGCAATCGCTTGGCGACAAAAAATGCCACCTCTTCCGGCAGGCGAATATTATTTTCCTGGGCTTTGCGCATTAAAATGGCAACCCGGGTTTCCAGCTCTGGCGGTTCAATCGCAATAGTTAAACCCCAGCCAAAACGGCTTTTTAACCGCTCTTCTACGCCGTCAATCTCTTTAGGATAACGGTCAGACGTTAAAATAATTTGCTGGTTACCTTCAAGTAACGCATTGAAAGTATGAAAGAACTCTTCCTGTGAACGGTCTTTTTTGGCAAAAAACTGAATATCGTCAATCAACAAAGCGTCGACTGAGCGGTAATAACGCTTAAATTCTTCAATAGCGTTATTTTGCAGTGCCTTCACCATATCCTGCACAAAACGCTCAGAGTGCATATAAATCACTTTAGCGTCGGGCTTTTTCGCCAGAATACCGTTGCCAACTGCATGTAATAAGTGAGTTTTACCTAAACCTGTGCCGCCATATAAAAACAGCGGGTTATACGCAGTGCCGGGGTTATCTGCCACCTGACTGGCAGCAGCGCGCGCCAATTGGTTGGACTTACCTTCGACAAAGTTATCGAAGGTGTAATTGGCGCGGACATTACTGCGCACTATGGTTTTTGGTGCAGGTTCAGGAATTTCCGGCGCTGCTACTGGCGCAGCTGCCGCAGCTTGACTGCGGCTAACCGGCGCTGGTGCCACTTTGACGGTTTTTTGACTGCTGCCTACTTCAAAACGCAGACGTGGGGCATGATCACCACAATAATCGTGGATCAGCTCGTTGATCCGGTTTAAATATTTATCCCGGACCCAATCCAGCACAAAGCGGTTTGGGGCAAATAATGTGAGAGCGTCATGGGAACTATCGGCCTGCAAAGGGCGGATCCACATGCTGAATTGCTGCGCAGGCAATTCTGACTGCAGTGCTTCTAGGCAATTTTGCCAGACTGACTGATACACCATATCTCCAACAGCCCCGAATAATTAGTATTTAGCAAGGCAGGCGTTTTTTAGCGAAGGTTGGCATTATGGGCTGATCTTATCCACAACTGCAATATTGACTTTCTGAAAAAAGCATCATTTGCAGAAAAAACAACATATGCTGATGTTTTTATTGAATTTATATCCATTATTCAAATTGATAATACCGCAGCTTTTTCCAAGGCGATTCGGAAATATCAAGTGCTTTGCGACCAATTCATGCACATTTTATCCAACAAAAAATGTCAGCCTGTGGAAAACTCTGGTTGATCAGCGTTATTTCAAGGATCGGATGGTTATTTAACCAAGGATCGCATTGACAAGCGTGTACTTAGTCCTTAAAATTCGCGCTCTTTTGAAATCGCTGCGTTTTGGTTTTTTACTAAAACACAGATAAACCTTAGTAAATATCGACCGGACGGACGAAGTTATGAAAAGAACATTTCAACCTAGCGTGTTAAAACGTGCTCGCGTTCACGGTTTCCGTGCTCGCATGGCTACCAAAAATGGTCGTCAAGTATTAGCGCGTCGCCGTGCTAAAGGCCGTAAACGCTTAACTGTCGCTTAATTTTTAAGCGCTGCGTGGTCAGCTATACCTTCAGCAGGGAGTTACGTCTGTTAACTCCCCGCGAATTCGACAATGTGTTCCAAAACCCGTTCCGGGTTGCATCTCCCCTGTTTACCATCCTCTGTAAAGCTAATTCGTTAGCTGTTCCGCGTATTGGTCTGACGATCGCGAAAAAACGTGTTAAATTAGCCACGCAACGCAACAGAATCAAACGTTGTGCCCGCGACAGCTTTCGCTTACACCAACATCAGTTACCTCCGGTAGATTGTGTGTTGATGGTGAAAGGTGACATCAGCAACACGGATAACGCAGAACTACATAAACAACTGGAGCGGTTATGGAGCAAGATCTCCCGCCAATACAACGCTACCCAGCCCAAGCCTTAATTAAGGTTGTTAAAGGCTATCAGCGCTGTATCAGCCCTCTGTTTGTTCCCAGTTGTCGTTTTTATCCCAGCTGTTCGCATTATGCGGTAGAAGCCCTAACCCGTTTCGGTCCGCTAAAAGGCAGTTGGTTAACAGCCAAACGTCTATTAAAATGCCACCCCCTACACCCGGGTGGTGATGATCCCGTTCCGGAAAAGCCAAAGAGATAAGCTCACACATGGAATCGCAACGCAGTTTTTTAGTTATTGCCCTGGCCCTGGTCAGTTTTTTAATGTGGCAACAATGGCAGGTGGACTATGGTCCAAAACCTGTAGTACCGGCCAGCAACAGTCAAACCACCAGCAGCGCTGCTGACTTACAACTTTCCGCCAGCGGCAGCAACACTGCAGCAGCACCGGAAGTAAAAGCAGCACAAGCCCAACTGGTAGAAGTC
This sequence comes from Rheinheimera sp. 4Y26, assembly GCF_025245835.1. GTDB lineage: Bacteria > Pseudomonadota > Gammaproteobacteria > Enterobacterales > Alteromonadaceae > Pararheinheimera. The sequence goes on along the minus strand of NZ_JAOBWS010000009.1, from coordinate 143,594 downwards.
AAAACCGACGTACTGACGGTAAAAATTGACAGCCGCGGTGGCGACATTGTGGCACTGGAGCTGCCTGGTTTTACTGTTTCTCAGGAAAACAAAGCCGCTTATCAGCTGATGCGTCAACAACCAGGTTTTGAGTATGTTGCCCAATCTGGCTTATTAGGTGATGGCCCGGACGATAAAAAAGCGCCAAGGCAGATTTATCAGGTAGCGCAAAACAGCTACCAGCTGGCCAATGGTCAGACAGAGCTGATTGTGCCTCTGACCATGACACACAATGGTTTAGTTATTGAAAAACGGTTTATTTTTACCGCTGGAAAATATGATGTCCGGGTAGAATATTCTGTAACCAACCAGGGTGATGGCAGCAAGGTTGTGCAACCTTATTTCCACTTTGCCCAGACCATCGATAACGGCGAAGGCACCAACATGATGATGCCTGTGTACCGTGGTGGTGCTTATTCAACTGCAGACCAACGCTACGAAAAACTGTCGTTTGACGACATGAAAGAAGCCAACCTGAATCTGAGTACACAAGGTGGTTGGGTCAGTATGCTGGAACACTATTTTGTCGCCGCCTGGGTACCACAAGGTGAAGGCAATAATCAGTTGTACAGCATGGTGGCTGACAATCTGGGTGTGATTGGTGTACAAGCGCCACAACAAAGTATTGCAGTAGGTGAACAAAAAACTTTTGCCGCTACTTTTTATGCCGGCCCGAAAGATCAGGATAATCTGGCGCAAATTGCTAATGGTCTGGATCTGACCGTAGACTACGGCATGTTATGGTTTATTTCTCAGCCGCTGTTCTGGTTATTACAACTGATCCACGGTGTTGTTGGTAACTGGGGTGTGGCCATTATTGCCATCACTTTATTAGTCAAAGGCTTAATGTTCCCGCTGACTAAGGTTCAATACGAATCCATGGCCAAGATGCGTAATCTGAAGCCAAAAATTGACGAGTTACAGGCCCGTTACAAAGACGACCGTCAGAAGATGGGCCCGGCTATGATGGAGCTGTATCGCAAAGAAAAAGTAAACCCTATGGGTGGCTGTCTGCCGATGCTGATCCAATTGCCAATTTTCCTGGCTTTATACTGGGTCTTTGTTGAAAGCGTTGAGCTTCGCCAGGCACCGTTTATGTTGTGGATCACCGACCTTTCAGTCAAAGATCCATATTATGTTTTACCGGTGCTGTACGGTATCAGCATGTTTATCATGCAAAAATTAACACCAATGACAGTGACAGACCCAATGCAGGCCAAAATTATGCTGTGGATGCCGGTCGCATTCTCGGTATTCTTCCTGTGGTTCCCAAGTGGTCTGGTGCTGTACTGGGTGATCAGCAACCTGATTTCACTGGCACAGATGCTCTACATCTACCGCGGTATGGAGAAAAAAGGCCTGTACGTACGAAACGCCTAATCGCCTTTTGACGTAACGCCTGACAATGCCCATTCTTTTAATGGGCATTTTTTTATGACAAAACAGCACAAGCTGCTGCAGAAAATTCGAGGTTCAGATGTTCGCCACAGATACCATAGCGGCACAAGCCACAGCGCCGGGCAGAGCAGGCGTAGGCATATTGCGCATCTCAGGTCCGGCGGTAAAGGCGGTGGCACACGCCATTTTGCGTAAAATTCCCAAAGCCCGTTATGCCGAATATCTGCCCTTTTATGCGGCTGATGGTTCTGTGCTGGATCAGGGCATTGCGCTGTATTTCCCTGGCCCCAACTCCTTTACCGGCGAAGATGTGCTGGAGCTGCAGGGCCACGGCGGCCCGGTGCTCTTGGATATGCTGCTGCGCCAGTTATTGCAGTTGCCGGATGTACGTATTGCCAGACCAGGCGAATTTTCTGAGCGGGCCTTTTTAAACGACAAACTGGATCTCACCCAGGCCGAAGCCATTGCAGATTTAATAGATGCCAGTTCAGAGCAAGCAGCCCGTTCTGCGATGCAGTCTTTGCAGGGTGAGTTTTCACGGAAAATCCATGATTTAGTGGAAAAGGTGATTTACCTGCGTATTTATGTTGAAGCAGCCATCGACTTTCCCGATGAAGAAATCGACTTTTTGTCCGACGGTAAAGTGGCTGGCGATTTAGCAGAAATTATTCAGGATTTAGCCGGCATTCAAAAACAGGCCACTCAGGGCAGTATTTTGCGCGAAGGCATGAAAGTGGTGATTGCAGGCCGCCCCAATGCCGGTAAATCCAGTTTATTAAACGCGCTGGCCGGGCGTGAAGCCGCTATTGTCACCGACATTGCTGGCACCACCCGCGACGTGCTGCGCGAGCATATCCATATCGACGGTATGCCACTGCATATCATCGATACCGCAGGTTTACGCGAAGCCACCGACAAAGTGGAGCAGATTGGCATAGAGCGCGCCTGGCAAGAGATTGAACAAGCCGACCGCGTGCTCTTTATGGTGGACAGCACCACCACCACCGCAATAAGCCCGGCTCAAATCTGGCCTGAGTTTATAGAACGTTTACCCAAAACTCTTGGCGTGACAGTGGTGCGCAATAAAGCCGACTTAACAGGTGAACAAATTGGCGCCAATAACGAAGGTGACACGCCGGTGTTCCATATTTCCGCTAAAACCAATCAGGGTATAGATGCTTTGCGTGATCATCTCAAAGCCTGTATTGGTTTTGAAGCCAGCACAGAAGGCAGTTTTATTGCCCGTCGCCGCCATCTCGATGCGTTGGCACGCGCTATGGAACATCTGGAAATTGGTGAACATCAGCTGCATAACCATCTGGCCGGTGAACTGCTGGCGGAAGAGCTGCGTTTAACCCAACAACATCTGAATGAAATTACCGGTGAATTTAGCTCAGACGATTTGCTGGGTCGTATTTTCAGCTCGTTTTGTATCGGAAAATAACAGCTGCCACGAACACATAACAGCACCCCACTTGTTAAAAACAGCTAAACACTACTCACAACAAAGCCAGCATTAAGCTGGCTTTGTTGTTTTAACTTCCGGCAATTCTCAGCACTGTTTAGCGGCTGATCTTAGCGGGCGTAAGTGGCTGTCAGGGTCTTTTTTGCTAATGCTTTGGAATTTAAGGTGTAACCCACAACAGCAGCGTTAGCGTTGTCCGGCACCGGCAATTTTGCATCCGGTAAAGCCCAGACGGTAAACTGGTAACGGTGCATCCCATGGCCTACCGGCGGGCAGGCTCCACCAAAATCTTTAATGCCATAGTCATTGTTGAAACTGCGGCTGCCTGCAGGCATTTTACCACCGGCAGAACCGGCGCCTTGCGCCAGACCGGTATTTTCCACCGCAATATCGGCCACCAACCAGTGCCACCAGCCTGAACCCGTTGGTGCATCCGGGTCATACACTGTTACGGCAATACTTTTGGTGCCTGCCGGCAAGTCTTTCCAGTTCAGTGCCGGTGACTTATTGTCACCGCCACAGCCAAAACCGGAAAACTCGAAGGTTTTTGCCATAAAGTGACCTTCCTGAATATCCGGACTGCTGACTTCCAGCGCCAGCACGGGTAAAGCCAACACAAAAGAACCAGCGATACAGAGTTGTTTTAACATAAAATTTCCTTCTTGTTAGTGCCGCTAAATCGCTTATGGTAAAGCACTATAACGGCGCCAACAGCTGGCCGGCAAGGCCAGCATTCTCAGATCTTTAGAACTGGTAACCCAGATGCAACCAAAGCGCCGTGTCTTGTTCTGCATCCTCAGGGGATATGCGGAACAAGCCGAGATCCAACTGCAGATCGCTGAGGCTGACCGGCCCGACACCAAAACTCAGTGGCAGATCAACAGCCACACCATAAGTGTCCAGATCCGCTGTACCGGCAAACTGGTGACGACGGTACAACAGACGCAAAGGTGGCATCGACTGATGCGCCAGGCTCAGCTGATAACGACGATAGTCCTGGCCCTGCAGCGTGGCAAAAGCCAGTTCAGATGACAAAATCCGGTTTGGATCTACTGCGGCAGTCATCGCAGCTGAACTAAAACCACCGAGTCGCAGCAGCGCATCCTGTTGCCAACGGCGCTGCCAGCGGCCTTCCACAGCTAAAATCCAGTCTTGCCAGCGGCCATGCACCTCAGGTGCCCAGTCCACACCACGCCAGCTGTCACCGGCACTCTGGTGGTAACTAAAGCTGTTGGCAAAACCAAGTCCCCAACTGTTGCGTTGATGCTGCCAGCTCTGAGTCAACACTAAACTGGCACTGCTGTTTTGATCGTCCGGTAATAACTCGCCGTTACCCAAACTGCCGGTTAAATCCAATTCACGCAGTTGTAATTGTTGGTCAAATTGCCACTCACCGGCGCGCCATGGATAACTCAGCTGCAATAAAGCAGATTTTTGTTTTTCCAAACCCTGCCCGAAATTTTGCTGACCACTCAGGTCCAGCCTGGATTGTTGCAGTGACAGTAAAACTTTAACCGGCCAGCCCTGATAACGCACTGCGCCAAAAGCAGCGCTAAAATCGTTGTGGCTAAGGTCCTTTTGTACACCCAACTGATAATCCAGCATTTTCACCGGATCGCCACCTTTTAACGCAATGCCAATAGCATCAGGCGTAAAGTTACTGAAGTGGTAATGCAGCGTCAGACTTTGTTGTTGTGGACCCACACCATAAGGCTGTTGGCTGGCGCCAACCGGCGCTCCCTGATGCACCTGCACCTCTGGCATCCGCAGATGATTTTGTACAGGCACAGTGTCCGTTCTGCTGGTATGGGTTTGGCTGGCGATATCACCAACGGCCGGCTTGATTGAGTTTTTTGCCAGTAACCAGGAACCTTCGCTGTTGGTATTAGCGGCAAAACTTGTCACTTCAACGGCATTAAATTGTTCAGTCAGATACAAATCCGGCCCTTGCTGATTGACCAGCTGCAACAATAATGAACCATTTTTCATTGGCACCGGCATTTGTACCATTTCCGCGCCATGAGTCAGCTGCCAAAGCTTTTTGCTTGATAAATCATATCGATACAAGCACAAACGTCCTTGCTGGCTGGCAACAAAAAACAACGACTTGCCATCAGTGCTCCAGCTTGGATACGACAGAAACTGATAACCCTCCGGCATTGGCACCAGTTGCTGCAACTGACCGGCTACATCACGCAGCTGTAATTGCCAGCCTTGTTGCGGAGCAAAGTGCAGCACAGCTAGTTGCTGTTGATTTGGTGAAATTCTAGGAAAATCATAAATTTGCTCAAGCGCAGCTTCAGTCTGCGGCTGAATATCCCCGGTGGCGATGTCAAGCCGTACCAAATCGGCATAACCGGCTTGCTGACGCTCAGCAATAATAAAACGGCCATCCGGGCTAACATCAAAGCGGCGTAAGCCAGCATTCTGACTCAACGCCTTCACTTCACCCGAAGGCAGGTGCCACAAAAACAAATCCTGCTGCGAATTGCCAAATTGATCCTTGGTGTTCGCACCAAAAACTAATGTCTCTGCATTTAACCAACGCGGGTCACGCATGCCAGTGAAATTGCGCTGTTCCAGCAGATATTTTTGCTCAGGGTTAAAACTGGCTGGTTCAGTATCAACAACATCCTGCTTGTCGTTTTCCAGCAGTTCTTTCTGGCTTTGCTGAAACTTTTCCCTGGCTTTTTGGTTATCCGCAGTTAAAAACACCTGCAGTTGGCTTTGCTCACGACTGTCATCAGTCACCACAGCCAATAAAGTACCATCCGGACTTAACGCCGGGCTCTGCTGGCGGCCTTTGCTGTTTAACCAGAGTTTGGCTTGCAGCGGCTGCAGTTGTTGCTGCAGCTGCATACTCTGGAAACTATATTCGGCGACAAAACGTTGATACAAAGTCTGGGCACTGACGCCATACACACCTTCAAAAGCCTGATCAAAGCTGCGATTTTTTATTGCCACCTGACGGGTCCAGACCGTATCGAGTTTTTCGACACCATAATTCTGTTCCAGCCAGGCCAGAAAACGGGCACCCACCAGATAAGCAAAACCGCGGGCCTGATAACGTCCGTCAGCAATATTCAACTCGTTATAACGTGGTAAAGCACCTTCCTGCGCCAGCTGCTGTAACCAGGCTTCAGCATAAGCGCTGTACAGCCGGCCTTTACCGGTCAGCTTCGACTCCTGCAAAGTGGCATAACCTTCACTGACCCAGCGCGGGCTATCCAGCCTTGTCAGATCTGACAACTGTGACAGCTGATTCAGTTTGTCACGCCAGGCGCTACGCTCCGGCTGTGCCAGATGCACCAGGTGAATATATTCATGCAATGCAACCAGCTGCATCCAGCCGGATAAATGATGTAAAGCACTGTCAGACTGCGGCGCTGTGGCAAAAAGCGCCATGGTTGGTGTGTGACTGAGCGGCAGGGCAAAACCGTTTGGAGCATTGTCGGGGTCAAGCAGCACCACATCCGTTTTTTTGGCAAGCTGCCGTTGTTGTTGTTTTAATACTAAAGCACGGCTTTGCTCCAGCTCATGGCTGGCATTTTGCGCCAGCCCCTGAAACTCTTTTGGAAACATCAGCCGGAAATGTTCGGTTTCCAGCAACTGCCAGTTTTGCTCTTGTGGACTTTTTGCTTCGGCATGAAGGCACAGCAACAGGGCTGGCCAGGCTAACTTTTTCATCAATGATCCATTTGTGATTGGTTTGTAAAAAAACGCAACTCTAATGGATTAGCGCAGAAAAACACCAGCCAAAAAGATTAATGTTATTCGTTGAATTGTAAACAAAATTTACATGTTTCTTTATTCGGCTTTTTTCAGTTTTGGTTTTTGTTGCTGCAACCACTGATAAAACTGTTGTTTTGGTAAAGCACCGGATAACTGGGCTATCAGTTCACCTTGCTGGAACAACATCAGGGTTGGAATAGAGCGGATCTGAAACTGTGCAGCCAGTTGTTGCTGTTGTTCCGTATTAATTTTGCCAAAACGAAAGTCGGGTTCCAGCTCGCGTGCAGCCAGGGCAAATACAGGCGCAAAATTCTGGCAAGGGCCACACCAGCTGGCCCAAAAATCCAGCACTATTGGCAATTCAGATTTTTGTACCAAATTGGCAAAATTCATATTGTTGATCTCAACCGGCACACCAGAAAACAAAGGCGCTTTGCACTTGCCACAGACAGGCACTGCCGACAATTTGGCAGCTGCCACCCTATTTAATCCAGCACAATGAGGGCAAGCAATAATCATCAGGATCTCCAGACAGAAGCAGTTTTATACTGTGGGATCTGAGGGGGAATCACAGCAGTTTCAAGGGCGCAGCCCCATTATTCAAAGTCATGCTTGTGCTCACCTGATATGTGCGGGCGCCGGTGTCAGACTCTGGGCAAACCAAGTGCTCTGAGAATAGCTGAGCGGCATCTGTTGCGGTCATTCATACAGCGTCTGGGCTATTCATGAAAAAGTGGCAAACAACCACAGGCTCTGAGCATTTTCAGCCATAAAAAAACCACCCGAAGGTGGTTTTTTGTTATCAATCCGCTGTTATTCGCGGGTACGGCGTTTTGGCGCTGCACCTGGACGCGGGCCTGCACCAGCTGGCGCTGATGAAGGACGACGATCACCGGCTGGACGCTCAGCGCGATCACCACCCCGGTCACCACCACTATGACCGCCGGTATCCACACTGATATTCAGTTTTTGCTTACGCACATAAACTTTTTTCAGATGCTGGAAGATTTCGGTTGGAATATCTGCCGGCAGTTCAACTGTTGAGAAATGGTCAAACAGTTTAATGTTACCGATAAACTGGCTGTCGATATTCGCTTCGTTCGCGATAGCACCAACAATGTCACCTGCACGCACACCGTGTTCTTTACCCACTTCAATACGGTAAGTATTGTAGTTGCCTTGCATTTCACGACGTGGACGCGGGCCGCGCTCAGGGCGATCACCGCGCTCTGGTCTGTCGCCCCTTTCAAAACGTGGACGATCTCCACGCTCAGGACGATCCGGTCTGTCACCACGGGCATGAGGTTCACGGATTTCCGGGAACTGTTTGGCCACGTTTAACGGCTGATCTTTTTGTGCAAGGAACAACAGCGCCGCAGCTAAATCTGCATCTGTTGTTTCCAGTTTTTCACGCCAATCGTTAATTAAGTCCTGGAAGAAACTTAAGTTTTTAGCTTCGATGGTGTTGGCCAGTTGTTCACGGAATGACTCAATACGGCGCTGTTCGATCACTTCACCTGTTGGCAGCGACATTTTTTCAATCGGTTGGCGGGTAGCGTGTTCGATAGTGCGTAATAAACGACGTTCACGTGGTGACACAAACAGAATGGCTTTACCTAAACGACCGGCACGACCAGTACGGCCAATACGGTGTACATAAGCTTCACTGTCGTACGGAATGTCATAGTTGATAACCAGGCTGATACGTTCAACGTCCAGACCACGGGCAGCAACGTCTGTTGCCACAATAATATCAATCTGACCTGCTTTTAAGCGGCGAATGGTTTGTTCGCGGTTGGCCTGGTTCATATCGCCATTGAGGCAAGCTACAGCATAACCGCGAGCACCTAATTTTTCGGAAATTTCCTCAGTTGCACTTTTGGTACGCACAAAAATGATGCTGGCGTCATATTCTTCGCCTTCCAACACGCGCGTTAACGCATCCAGCTTCTGATTACTGTCGAGCATGACATAACGCTGAGTAATACGCTCTACGGTGCTGGTTTTGGATTCAATTTTGATTTCCTGGGCATTTTTCAGGTGTTTCTGTGCAATAGCACGGATTTGCGACGGCATAGTAGCCGAGAACATCGCCACCTGACGGCCTGCCGGAGTGGCATCCATAATGGTCTGCACGTCATCAATAAAGCCCATCCGCAGCATTTCGTCGGCTTCATCCAGCACGATAGCGCGCAGTTTATCTAACTGCAGCGTGCCACGATCCAGGTGATCAAGGATACGACCCGGGGTACCAACAATCACCTGAGAACCACGTTTTAATGATTTCAGCTGGTTGGTATAACTTTGACCACCATATAAAGGCAGTACATGGAAAGCCGGCATAAAGCGGGCATAAGCCTGGAATGCTTCTGCAACCTGGATCGCCAGTTCGCGGGTTGGAGCTAATACCAGAATTTGTGGTTCGTTTTGGGCCGGATCAAGCCGGGCTAACAGTGGCAGCGCGAAAGCAGCAGTTTTACCTGTACCGGTTTGCGCCTGACCCAGTAAGTCTTCTCCCGCTAACAGTTTTGGGATGGCCGCCGCCTGGATTGGCGATGGAGTTTCATAACCCAATTCTGTAACTGCACGCAAAATTGCATCTGGCAGATCAAGCTGGGAAAAAGTCAGGGACTCAGACATATATTGTATAAACCTCAATAACACGCAGGCGATAGGTGGTTGTGCTATTGTAGTTTTACAGAGCCTGCTTTGCTGTAAAAATACCCCAAATGTGCAAAAAGCGTGGCTTTGCACATTTTTATTCCAGTAGTATAGCCAATCATTTTTCCTGACAAAGGTTTGACAGATGATTGAGATCCTCGTGGGCAGCCAAATGGGCGCAGCTGAATACACTGCTGAACAAGTAGCTGATACACTGGTACAAGCGGGTTATGAAGTCAGGCTGCATCTGACACCCGAATTAGAACAACTATCCAGAAACGCTATCTGGTTAGTGATCACCTCGACCTACGGTGCGGGTGATCTGCCCGACAATATCCAACCCTTTGCGGATCAATTAGCACAAGATCGAAGTGATCTTACCACAGTTTCTTATGCCGTGATCACTTTAGGTGACTCCAGCTATGATACTTTTTGTCAGGCCGGTCGGAAAATGGAAGCTTTGTTGCAGATAAAAGGCGCGCAAAGTCTTGGTTTAGCTTTGAATATTGATGTACTTCAACCCGAACTGCCTGAGGACACAGCTTGTGCCTGGCTGCCTGAATTTATAAAAACTTTAGCGACGACAGAGCTTCAGCGCTAAAAGACAATTTTCAAACAGTACTGATATAAAAGTTTGATCCGGCTTACACCTGGCACAGGCATTATTTTTGGTCTGTGCTTAACACAGCTCTGAATTTAGAAATAAAAAAAGCGGGCTTTTCAGCCCGCCAACTACACAAGTCACTGTCCAGAAACTGGATTTCTAACGTACTTCCATGTTGGCATCAGCAATGAAACACCAACAAAACCAAGTATCTGTCTTTTAGCAGGCTAATTCTTAATATCAATCTGATAAATGCATGATAAAGCTCAGATCTGAGTTATGATCCAACTATACCTGCTTATCCACAAATTAATCATACTTTAAATATAAATGTGCATAAGTAGCGTATAACTAGCTTAATAACGTGGTATTATCCTCTTAATGAAATATTCACTTTGTTGCTCTGTGGATAAAACCTCAACTTGATCACAGGATCACGGCAGACAGATCCGGATCAGATCACAGTTTAGATCTTCCGTAAGATCTTGATCCTTTTCAGCAAAAATTGGTTATCCACCTAAAACTCGGTGCTTAGTAGTAAGAATAATAAAAAGATCTCTTTAAAGATCCTTATATATATTTAAAGTCAACTGAGGATCCGGATCAGATTTTAGCCATTTCGTTTCAGTGCCGATCCAGTTACAATACGTGCCCTTTTTTCGCGTTATCCTTGAAGTTGCAGAGGCAGATATGTTGTTCCAACAAAGTTACGATGTGATTGTAGTCGGCGGTGGCCACGCCGGTACCGAAGCCGCATTAGCAGCCGCACGCATGGGCATGCAAACTTTGCTGTTAACCCATAACGTAGAGACCCTGGGTCTGATGTCCTGTAACCCGGCGATTGGTGGTATTGGTAAAGGCCATCTGGTGAAAGAAATTGATGCACTCGGCGGCGCTATGGCAAAAGCTACAGATCTCGCTGGGATCCAATTCCGCACTCTGAACAGCTCTAAAGGCCCAGCTGTGCGGGCTACCCGCGCTCAGGCCGACCGTCAGTTATATCGTGCTGCTATCCGCAATATACTGGAAAACCAACCAAACCTGCAGATCTTCCAACAAGCCTGTGATGATTTAATTGTTGAACAGGATCAGGTGTGTGGTGTTGTCACCCAGATGGGTCTGAAATTCACCGCTAAAACTGTGGTACTCACTGTTGGCACTTTTCTCGGTGGCCAGATTCACATTGGCCTGGAAAACTATTCAGGCGGCAGAGCAGGCGATCCACCATCAATCGCCCTGGCAAAACGTTTAAGAGCCTTGCCTTTCAGAGTTGGCAGATTAAAAACCGGCACGCCACCAAGAATTGATGCGCGCAGTGTCGATTTTAACAAAATGCAGCCTCAGCCTGGTGATACCCCACTGCCTGTGATGTCTTTTATGGGCAAAGTCAGCGATCACCCGCAGCAGATCCCTTGTTTTATCACTTACACCAATGAAAAAACGCACGATATTATCCGTGGTGGTTTAGACAGATCGCCTATGTACACTGGTGTGATTGAAGGTATTGGCCCAAGGTATTGCCCTTCGATTGAAGACAAGATCAATCGTTTTGCAGATAAAGACAAACACCAGATCTTTATCGAGCCTGAAGGTTTAACCACCCACGAGTTGTATCCAAACGGTATTTCAACCAGCCTGCCTTTTGATGTGCAGCTGGCTTTAGTGCATTCAATTCCGGGTCTGGAAAATGCACACATCACCCGCCCTGGTTATGCCATTGAATATGACTTTTTTGATCCAAGAGATCTAAAAACATCGTTAGAAACCAAATTTATCAAAGGTTTATTCTTTGCCGGTCAAATTAACGGTACCACAGGTTATGAAGAAGCCGGTGCTCAGGGTTTGCTGGCCGGTTTAAACGCCGCACTGTTTGTACAGGAAAAAGAAGCCTGGGTGCCAAGCCGCGATCAGGCTTACACCGGCGTTTTGGTCGACGATCTGACCACCATGGGAACCAAAGAACCGTACCGCATGTTCACCAGCCGTGCTGAATACCGTCTGATGTTACGTGAAGACAACGCCGATTTACGCTTAACCACCAAAGGCCGTGAACTTGGCCTGGTGGACGACGCCCGCTGGGCGGCATTTAACGCCAAAATGGAACAGATAGAACTGGAACGCCAGCGCCTGAAACAAAGCTGGATCCATCCGCAGCATGTGGCTTTGGCAGAAGTAAATGCGTTATTAAAAACGCCGTTAAGCCGTGAAGCCAGCTTGGAAGATCTGATCCGCCGCCCTGAAGTGAATTATCAGGATCTGATGGCTATTGAAGGTGTTGGGCCTGCCCTCAGTGATGCGGCGGCAGCTGAACAGGTGGAAATCCAGATCAAATACGAAGGGTATATCAACCGGCAACAGGACGAAATTGCCAAACAGGAGCGCAACGAAAATACCCGTTTGCCGGCTCAGTTTGATTATGCCGTGGTCAAAGGTTTATCCAATGAAGTGGTGCTGAAACTGAATCAGGCGCAACCTGAAACCGTGGGTCAGGCTTCACGGATCTCCGGCATTACGCCAGCCGCTATTTCACTGTTGCTGGTGTTCCTGAAAAAACAGGGTTTGTTGCGTAAATCTGCTTAAGGTTGTGTTTGCATGTTAGAAAAATTACGTCAGCTGGTGGCACAAACCAGTCTGCAATTGTCAGAACAACAACTGCAACAACTGGTGCAGTATGTGCAGTTGCTGGACAAATGGAACAGCGCTTACAACCTGACATCAGTGCGCGACCCAATGGAAATGCTGGTCAAACACATTATGGACAGTCTGGCGGTGGCTCCTTTTGTCAAAGGGCAGCGCATTATAGATGTTGGCACTGGTCCTGGTTTACCTGGTATTCCGCTGGCTATTTGTTTTCCGGAAAAACAGTTCACCCTGCTCGACAGTCTGGGCAAAAGGATCCGTTTTTTAAATCAGGTGAAATTACAGCTGGGTTTACAGAATGTAACTCCACTGCAAAGCCGGGTGGAAGAGCATCAGCCGGTACAGGGTTATGATCAGGTGCTGAGTCGTGCTTTTGCTTCGTTAAGTGATATGATCGGCTGGTGTGCTCATTTGCCGGCAGATCATGGCCAATTTCTCGCCATGAAAGGTGCGCAGGTTGCAGAAGAAATTGCAGCTTTGCCGGATTTTGTTAAAGTTGTCGCCAACGAGACTTTACTGGTACCGGAACTGACCGGGCAGCGCTTTTTGGTCATCGTCGAAAAAATACCAGGCTGATTTACTTTCGAGGGAATGCTGTGGGAAAAATCATCGCTATTGCGAATCAGAAAGGTGGTGTAGGTAAAACCACAACCGCAGTCAATCTGGCCGCTTCGATGGCGGCAACCAAACGTAAAGTATTACTGATTGATTTAGACCCGCAGGGCAATGCCACTATGGGCAGTGGCGTTGATAAATACGAAGTGCCGGCAACAGCCTATGAGTTGTTGGTGGACGAAAAACCACTGCCGGAAGTGGTGGTAAAAGAAACTGCCGGTGGTTATCACCTGGTGGCTGCCAATTCAGATGTCACAGCAGCTGAAGTGCGTTTGCTGGACGTGTTTGCCCGCGAACTGCGCCTGCGTAATGCACTGAAAAACTACCGCGACCAATACGATTTTATTTTTATTGATTGCCCGCCTTCGCTCAATATGCTGACCGTCAATGCCATGGCAGCAGCTGATTCAGTATTAGTGCCGATGCAGTGTGAATATTATGCGCTGGAAGGTTTAACTGCTCTGGTGGAAACCATCAATAAACTGGCTGCTGTGGTCAATGCCGATCTGAAAATTGAAGGCATTTTGCGTACTATGTACGACCCGCGCAACCGGCTGGCCAACGACGTTTCTGAACAGTTAAAACGGCATTTTGGTGAAAAAGTATATCGTGCCGTGATCCCACGTAATGTCCGGCTGGCGGAAGCCCCCAGTTTTGGTACTCCGGTAATGTATTACGACAAAAGCTCGACCGGCGCAAAAGCCTACCTGGCACTGGCAGGGGAAATTTTGCGGCGTTCGGATAAAAAACAAGTAAAAACAGCAGCTTCTGTCTGAATTTTTAAGGAATTAAGGCGCAATGTCGGTAAAAAAACGTGGTTTAGGACGGGGTCTGGACGCATTATTAACTTCAGGCCGGCCGCAGGTTCAGGTCCAGGAAGTTGCTGAAACTCAGCCTGAAAGTCATCCACACGAATTACAAAAGTTGCCGATTGAGTGGTTAACACCAGGCAAATACCAACCCCGCAAAGACATGTCGCAGGAAGCACTGGACGATTTAGCCAGTTCTATCCGTGCCCAGGGGGTCATCCAGCCAATAGTTGTGCGCGAACTTGCTGCTGAGTCTTATGAAATTATCGCCGGTGAAAGACGCTGGCGCGCTTCACAAATTGCCGGTCTGGCCGAAGTGCCTTGTATCATCAAAAACGTGCCTGACGAAGCTGCTGTTGCCATTGCACTGATTGAAAATATTCAGCGGGAAGATCTCAATGCCATGGAAGAAGCTGTGGCATTACAGCGGCTTTTAACCGAATTTGAATTAACTCATCAACAGGTTGCTGACGCTGTTGGCAAATCCCGCACTACTGTGACCAACTTGTTGCGTCTGAATCAGCTGGCCGACGATGTGAAAACCCTGCTGGAGCATGGTGATATTGAAATGGGTCATGCCCGGGCTTTGCTTGCGCTCAGTGAAAGCCAGCAGTCTGATGCCGGTCGTATTATTGCCGCTAAGCAGCTGACAGTACGTGAAACAGAAAGTCTGGTGCGTCGTTTATTGGAACCTGCACCAGAAGCACAACCTAAGGTAAAAGACCCGGACGTAGCAGCGCTGGAGCAGCGGTTAAGTGAACGTTTTGCCGCGCCTGTCAGTATCAGTTACAGCAAAAAAGGCAAAGGCGAACTGGTGATCGGGTATAGCAATCTGAACGAACTGGATGGCATTTTGGAAAAGCTTGGTCTGACCCCGACTGAAAACTAAGCAGTTAGTTTACCAAAATACCGACAAATCAAGCCTTAGCGCCGCTTTTGGTTGCAAAAATAAGGCAGTTAAGTATACTTGCGCGAGTTTTTTGCGCTGTAGTTTGAGCATTCTACAGGTGGTATTCGTTGACTTTAACCACAACAAAACAGCGCTTCAGACTGATTTTTAAGACTTTTATCTGGCAGTTTGTTGCTGCATTGTTAGTTGCAGCTGGCGTTTATCTGGCTTTTGATGCCTTAGGCGCTAAATCTGCCCTGTATGGCGCGTTATGTGTAGTTGTGCCCCATTGTGTCTTTACGTGGTATGTGTTTCGTTTTCGCGGGACTGATCAGTTACAGCTGATTCTGAAGTCCATTTATCGCGGCGAAACCTTCAAATTTTTATTGATGGCATTGCTGGTGATGGCAGTGCTGAAACACGCTGTAATAGTCGATTGGCTATTTTTTGCCGGAATTGTTTCCGCTTTGATATTACAGGTGTTTTTACCGATTTTGATTAACTACGATAATTGGGACTAACGATGGCATCTGGTGCTGAGCTTACAAGCAAAGAGTATATTACCCACCACTTGACCAACTGGAGTGTCGGCGAGGGTTTTTGGACCTGGCACGTTGATACTTTAGGCTGGTCAATTCTTATGGGACTTGTGTTCCTGTTCTCCTTCCGTGCAGTGGCCAAAAAAGCCAATGCCGGTGTCCCGACCAAATGGCAATGTGCCGTTGAAATGGTCGTGGAGTTTATCAACGATACCGTCAAAGGTACCTTTCATGGCAAGAGCGCCGTTATTGCGCCTTTAGCCCTGACTATCTTTGTTTGGGTATTCCTGATGAACTTGCTGGACTTAGTGCCTGTTGACTTCATCCCTTACGCAGCCCAAATGATCGGTGCTGCCATGGGTTATGATCCGGCGCACGTTTACATGAAAATTGTACCAACCACAGACTTAAACATGACCTTCGCTCTGGCCATTGGTGTGTTTATCCTGATGATTGGTTACTCCATCAAGATCAAAGGCATCGGCGGTTTTATTAAAGAGCTGACCACTCAGCCGTTTAATACCCCTTGGTTGTACTGGTTCAACTTTATTCTGGAAGTGGTGGCGTTATTAGCCAAACCACTGTCACTGGCGCTGCGGTTATTCGGTAACCTGTATGCCGGCGAGCTGATCTTCATTCTGATTGCACTTCTGGGTGTATGGCAGTTACCACTGCACTTCCCATGGGCGATGTTCCACATTCTGGTTATTACACTGCAAGCCTTTATTTTCATGGTGTTAACAGTGGTATACCTGAGTATGGCGCACGAGCATCATTAATATCGATTTCGTTTTAACTTTAACTTTAACTTTAGAAACTCGGAGAAAATCATGGAAATGGTATTAGGTTTAAAATACATCGCTGTAGCTCTGTTAATCGGTTTCGGTGCTTTAGGTACTGCGATTGGTTTCGGTACTTTAGGTGGTAAGTTCCTGGAGTCTGCTGCACGTCAACCAGAATTAGCTCCTTCATTACAAGGTAAAATGTTTATCGTTGCTGGTCTGATCGACGCCATCGCGATGATCGGTGTTGCTATCGGTCTGTACATGCTGTTCGCTATCTAATTGGCAGCCAACAGAACATTTACTTTTTGTAATTAAGGAGAAGCGTTCGTGAATATTAACGCCACTCTCATTGGTGAGTTAATCGCGTTTTTGGTGTTCGTCATCGCCTGTATGAAATGGGTATGGCCACCAATTATCGGCGCCATTGAAACTCGCCAGCAAAAAATTGCAGATGGCCTGGCCGCGAGTGATCGCGCCGAACAGGACCTGCGTTTAGCGCAAGAGAATGCAAAGAAACAGCTGATCGAAGCAAAAGCTCAAGCTTCTGCCCTGATCGACCAGGCTAAAAAACGCGAAGCGCAGATTATTGACGAAGCTGCGGTGAAAGCGCAGGCAGAGCGGGAGAAAATCCTGGCTCAGGCCAAAGCTGAAGTTGAAGCTGAACGCATCCGGGCGAAAGAAGAGTTACGTAAGCAAGTTGCTGCTCTGGCAGTTGCCGGTGCAGAACGTATTCTTCAACGTTCGATTGATGAAGCTGCCCACAGCGACATCCTGGAAAAACTGGTTGCAGAACTATAAAGAGGAAGAGCCATGTCTGAACTGACGATTGTCGCTCGTCCTTATGCCAAAGCGGCGTTTGACTATGCAGTTGAACAAAACGCTTTGGCGGCCTGGGCCGACATGCTGTTTTTTGCTGCTGAAGTAGCAAACAACGCTGTTGTTGCCGAGCGCCTGCAAAACAACAGCGGTGCAGAAGCACAGGCTGAGTTTTTTATCCAGGTTTGTGGTGCGCAACTCAATGAACAAGGTCAGAACTTGATTAAAGTGATGGCTGAAAACAAACGTTTATTGGCGTTGCCTGCTGTGTTGGAAGCATTTTTGTTGTTAAAAGCCGAACACGAAAAAGAAGCAACTGTTGATGTTGTTTCTGCCACGGTTCTGAGCGCGGCACAACAGGAAAAGCTTGTCACAGCTTTGTCACAGCGTTTAGCACGCAATGTTAAGTTGAACTGTAGCGTAGACCCGACTGTTGTCGGTGGTATGTTAATCAAAGCCGGTGATATGGTTATTGATGGCTCAGTTCGCGGTAAGTTAGACCGTTTAGCCACTGCGCTGCAGTCATAATTGGGGATTAGAGCATGCAACTGAATTCCACTGAAATCTCTGAACTGATCAAACAACGTATTGCTCAGTTTGAAGTTGTCAGTGAAGCTCGTAACGAAGGTACTATCGTGTCTGTTACCGATGGTATCATCCGTATCAATGGCCTTGCTGACTGTATGCAAGGTGAGATGATTGAGCTTCCTGGTAACCGTTACGCTATCGCACTGAACTTAGAGCGCAGCTCTGTAGGTGCCGTAGTTATGGGTCCATATGCGGACCTGCGTGAAGGTATCAAAGTAAAAGCCACTGGCCGTATTTTAGAAGTGCCGGTAGGTCCAGGTCTGTTAGGTCGTGTGGTGAACACTTTAGGTGAACCAATCGACGGTAAAGGCCCGGTACAAGCTGCTGCATTTGCACCGGTAGAAAAAATTGCTCCAGGCGTAATCGACCGTCAATCGGTTGACCAGCCAATGCAAACTGGTTACAAATCAGTAGACTCGATGATTCCAATCGGCCGTGGCCAGCGTGAGCTGATCATCGGTGACCGTCAGACTGGTAAAACAGCTCTGGCCATCGACGCCATCATCAACCAGAAATCTTCTGGCGTGAAATGTATTTACGTTTGTATCGGTCAGAAAGCTTCGACCATCGCCAACGTAGTACGTAAGCTGGAAGAGCACGGTGCACTGGCCCACACTATCGTGGTTGTTGCATCTGCTTCTGAAGCTGCTGCGCTGCAATTCCTGGCACCATACTCTGGTTGTACCATGGGTGAATACTTCCGTGACCGCGGTGAAGATGCGCTGATCGTATACGATGACTTGTCAAAACAAGCTGTTGCTTACCGTCAAATCTCTCTGTTGTTACGCCGTCCACCAGGACGTGAAGCTTACCCGGGCGACGTATTCTATTTACACAGCCGTCTGTTAGAGCGTGCATCTCGTGTAAACGAGCATTATGTTGAGCGTTTAACCAACGGCGAAGTGAAAGGTAAAACCGGTTCTTTAACTGCACTGCCAATCATTGAAACCCAGGGTGGTGACGTTTCTGCATTCGTACCAACCAACGTGATTTCAATCACAGACGGTCAGATCTTCTTAGAATCTAACCTGTTCAACGCCGGTATCCGTCCAGCAGTTAACGCTGGTATTTCGGTATCTCGTGTTGGTGGTGCTGCGCAAACCAAGATCATCAAAAAGCTTGGCGGTGGTATTCGTCTGGCATTAGCTCAGTTCTCTGAACTGGCGGCATTTGCTCAGTTTGCTTCAGACCTGGACGACGCGACCCGTGCGCAGTTAGACCATGGTCAGAAAGTAACTGAACTGATGAAGCAGTTACAGTATGCGCCAATGGGCGTTGCTGATATGGGCGTGTCGATTTTTGCCATCGAAAAAGGCTACATGAAAGACGTTGAAGTTGCGAAAATTCTCGACTTCGAAGCTGCCCTGCTGGCTTATATGCACGCAGAGCACGGCGCATTCATGGCTGATCTGAACAAAACCGGTAACTACAACGACCAAATCGAAGCCACTATCAAAGGCGCGATTGAGAAGTTTAAAGCGACTCAAACCTGGTAATCAGGTGTTGGCATCGGGTGGTGGCAACACCACCCTTCGTTGAAATTTTCGGAGATTAGTCATGGCCGGCGCAAAAGAGATAAAAAGTAAGATCGGGAGTATTAACAATACTCGTAAGATCACCAGCGCTATGGAAAAGGTTGCAGTCAGCAAAATGCGCAGAGCGCAAGAGCGGGTTGCACAAAGCCGTCCATACGCTGAAGGTATGCGCAAAGTGATCGGTAATATCGCCAATGGTACCCTCGAGTTTCGTCACCCGTTCTTAACAGAACGTCCGGTGAAAAACGTCGGTTACATTGTGATATCAACAGACCGGGGTCTTTGCGGCGGCTTGAATACCAACGAATTTAAACGTGTGATGATCGACCTCAAAGCGTGGAAAGAACAAGGCGCTAATGCTGAGTTTGCCGTGATCGGCAACAAAGCCACTGCCTTCTTCAAACGTTTTGGCGGTAAAGTAGTTGCACAACAAGTGGGTTCAGGCGATACACCACGTTTGGCTGATGTCATTGGTACTGTGCGGGTAATGCTGAATGAATATTCTGAAGGCAAAATTGACCGTTTGTTCCTGGTATACAACAACTTTGTAAATACCATGAAGCAAGAGCCAGTGATTGAGCAACTCTTACCTTTGCCAAAAGCAGAGCTGTCAGCCAGAAGTCACAGCTGGGACTACATTTACGAGCCAGATCCAAAAGCTATCCTCGAGAAGTTAATGGACCGCTACGTAGAGTCTCAGGTTTATCAGGGTGTTGTGGAAAACGCAGCCAGCGAACAGGCAGCGCGGATGGTGGCAATGAAGGCCGCTACCGATAACGCCGGCAACCTGATGGATGACTTGAAACTGGTTTACAACAAAGCCCGTCAGGCAGCAATTACGCAGGAACTGAGCGAAATCGTCGCCGGTGCTGCCGCTGTTTAACGCTTAGGTTTACAGGTTTGAGAAATTAGAGGAATTAACATGAGTCAAGGTAAGGTAGTCCAAATCATTGGCGCCGTTGTGGATATCGACTTTCCACAAGAATCGGTACCTGGTATCTATGACGCGTTAAACGTAACAAACGGCGACCTGGCTGGTTTAGTACTTGAAGTACAGCAGCAGTTAGGTGGCGGTACTGTTCGTACCATCGCGTTAGGTTCAACTGACGGTCTGCGTCGTGGTGCTGAAGTGACCAACACTGGCAAAGCGATTCACGTACCAGTAGGTAAAGCAACACTCGGCCGTATCATGAACGTGCTGGGCGAGCCAATCGACGAAGCCGGTCCAATCGGTGAAGAAGAGCGTTGGGCTATCCACCGTTCTGCACCAAGCTACGAAGATCAGGCTGCTTCAAACGCACTGTTAGAAACAGGTATCAAGGTTATCGACCTGGTATGTCCGTTTGCAAAAGGTGGTAAAGTTGGTCTGTTCGGTGGTGCCGGTGTTGGTAAAACCGTAAACATGATGGAACTGATCCGTAACATCGCAATCGAGCACAGCGGTTATTCAGTATTCGCCGGTGTAGGTGAGCGTACCCGTGAAGGTAACGACTTCTACCACGAAATGAACGACTCAAACGTTCTGGACAAAGTATCACTGGTGTATGGCCAGATGAACGAGCCGCCAGGAAACCGTTTACGTGTAGCTCTGACCGGTCTGACCATGGCCGAGAAGTTCCGTGACGAAGGTCGTGACGTACTGTTCTTCGTAGATAACATCTACCGTTACACCCTGGCCGGTACTGAAGTATCAGCACTGCTGGGCCGTATGCCATCTGCAGTAGGTTACCAGCCAACGCTGGCCGAAGAGATGGGTGTACTGCAAGAGCGTATCACTTCAACCAAAACTGGTTCTATCACTTCTGTACAAGCGGTTTACGTACCAGCGGACGACTTAACTGACCCGTCACCAGCGACTACGTTCTCTCACTTAGACGCGACAGTAGTTCTGAGCCGTAACATCGCTTCTCTGGGTATTTACCCGGCGATCGACCCACTGGATTCTACTTCTCGTCAGTTAGATCCACTGGTGATCGGTAAAGAGCACTATGAAGTGGCTCGTGGCGTACAGTCAGTACTGCAACGTTACAAAGAGTTAAAAGACATCATCGCGATCCTGGGTATGGACGAACTGTCTGATGAAGACCGTACTACTGTATTCCGCGCTCGTAAAATCCAGCGTTTCCTGTCGCAGCCGTTCTTCGTTGCTGAAGTATTCACTGGTTCGCCAGGTAAATACGTTCCGCTGAAAGAAACTATCCGTGGTTTCAAAGGCATTCTGGAAGGTGAATTTGATCACATGCCAGAACAAGCCTTCTACATGGTTGGTTCTATCGACGAAGCAATCGAAAAAGCGAAGAAGCTGTAATTTTACAGCTTTAGGAGAGCGAAATGGCGATGACAGTACAGTTGGACGTGGTAAGTGCCGAAGAGAAAATTTTCTCTGGCCTTGTTGAGTCCATTCAGGTTACTGGTAGCGAAGGTGAACTGGGTATTTTACCTGGCCACATTCCACTGCTGACTGGCATCAAGCCAGGTATGGTGCGGATTGTTAAACAGTTTGGTGAAGAGCATCTGATTTATGTTGCCGGTGGCGTGCTGGAAGTTCAGCCGCATGGTGTGATCGTGCTTGCCGACGTTGCAGTCCGTGCTGAAGACCTGGATGAGCAAGCCGCCCTGGCCGCCCAAAAACAGGCACAGGAAGCGATGCAACATGCCGGCGCTGACTTTAACTACGCAGAAGCAGCGGCTCAATTGGCCGAAGCAATTGCTCAGTTACGTCTGATCCAGAAACTGCGCAAAAAGTAATTTTTGCTGAGTTTGAAAAAGCCACCGCAAGGTGGCTTTTTTATTGCTGATTCAGGCGTACTGCAACACCAAACCCGATGGACACCGGACTTTTATCTATCACATCTTCCTTCGAACCTGCATTTATCGCGGATGAATGTTACAACTGTAAATTAAAGGTATAATCGGCCGCTTGTTGTCAACAACAGGCGCTGCTGTTGCGAACAGTTGAACGACAACAGATTAAGTTATTATTTATTAAGTACATAAATTGATGGTCGGCAAGGTTCGGTCAAAAGCTCAATGAAGTTTTGTTTGATACAGCTTCTGCATAACATGGATGCCGGTTCTTATAGTGAACATGCGATTGGAGCGGGCGCTTTTGGTTAACAGGTGGTTTTGCTGATGAGTGTGGTAAATATCGGGAAGTTTAATGTTGATGTCCCCGGGCGGCGTATTTTTAGCAACGAGGGAGAGCTTCCGGTCGAGCCAAAAGTGATCGATGTATTATGTTATTTAATGCAGCACCCGGATCGCTTTGTCAGCTTGCAGGAACTTCATGCCGAGGTCTGGTCAGGCCGGGTGGTCACTGACACTGCAGTTCGAAGAACCATCAGCAAACTGCGGCTGCTCTTGGAAGATACCGATCCCGATACCCCCCGTTATATCAGGTCGCAGATGAAACGCGGTTATCAGTTTATTTATCCGGCAGCTGCGGTTACAGCTGATGTTGCTTTGCCTGACAGCAGTCTGTACCTTTCCCCGCCAACTCAGCCCGACATGCCGCAGCAGCCCACGCTGAAACGCTTCAGAATTTGGCCCCTTGCCACTGTCTTATTACTGGTTATGTTGACGGTTCTCTACACGCTGCTGCCGGACGATAAAAAACAGCTGATGGCCACACACCAGCCTGTGGTTGAAATTGCCGGCGAAAAACGACTTTTGTCCGTGTCCGCTGACGGCCGCTTTCATACCTTTAGCGGCAGTCTGGGTAACAGCGGGCTTTGGCAACCTTATTTATACGATTTTAAGTTAGGTCAGTTGCAACGTATCCCTGTGTCTGAACAGGCTCTGTACCATCTTGTCGCTATGGTCAATAACAACACCCTGGCTATTTCCTCTTTTGAAGATGGCAAAGCAAAGTTGTATTTGTATGGGGTCACGGATTTAAAGGTGCCTGTCAGAACGCTGGAACTTGATGAATTATCTGACATTGGCCAGGCGGTGCCCTATAAAGATCAGTTTGTGCTGCTCAATGGTCGCAAAAAAGGTGAGCACAATGGCTTGTACTACCTGCTTGATACCGAAACCGCAGCGCTTACGCAATTTACCTACAGTTCTGTGCCCGGCAGTGTCGATTTTGGCGCCGTGTTGTCGCCGGATAAACGTCATCTTGCGCTGATCAGAAGTGATGCCAGTCACAGCGTACAAATTTATCGTGTTGCCGACAAAAAGTTAATTGCGCAGGAGTCCTTTGCGAAGGGGGCCGTTGTTGCTGATGAGTTAAACCTGATGTGGCTTAATGCAGAAGAGTTGCTGATTAATTTTGCCGACAAGCATAAAAAACTCAATATACAGAATGGTGTCATGACAGCTTTGCCCTGGCATGAACGTTTCACCGGCTTTGGCCGCGATGCTGCAGGCAATTATTTTGGTCTTTTGCTCAAACCACAAAACAGAGATTTTTTTCAGGTCCAACTTGCAGATCTGACGACAGTGCAGCGTTATTTTTCATTTCATGGTCAGGCGCTGAACCTGAGCTATGGCCGCATACCGGGTCAGCTCTGGCTGGTTGAACAGGCAAAATCAACCTATCAGTTGTCCCGTTTTTTTCCGCAGACCGGTGAAAAAAAGCTCAGTCTGGAGCAAGCCCAGCCCTTTATGGTGTTGGCCGAAACGCCGGACTATTTGCTGCTACTGCAACAATATCAGTTAAAACTGCTGGATCTGCACAGTAGCGAACTCAAAAACATCTCTTTTGAAAATCAGCAGGTGCACTACGCCATCCCGGTGTTGAACGGGGAGCAGATTATTTTTTCTGAACAAATAGGAGACGAATGGCTGGTTAATATTTACGACAGAAAATCCAACAGCCAAAGCCGGGTATTAAAAGGTTACCGTTTATTGTTGCCCTGGAAAAATCAGTATGTTGCAGCTGATGCCACGGGAAAGTTTTATCTGTTGGATGCCCATTATCAGCCAATCAAAACACTGCCGCTGACACTGAATGTTGCACACCGGCATCAGGTTGGTTTATACGGCGATAAGTTGATGACAACCAATTTAATGGCTGATGGCAACTGGGCTTTGGCCAGTTTGAACCTGGTGACGCAGGATTATCAGCGTCAGCTGAGCAGTACTTTACCGATAAAATCACAGTTTTCTTTTAATGATGACGCCAGCTCCGTCATCATTACAACGCAAAATGAAGTTGTGAATCAATTAGTTAAGCTTGGTTATAACTTTGGTTATAACTTTTCAGGCAATAAGTCACAGTAAAGTCCGCTGCCGGTTATCGAATAGCCAATGCTCCGTGGTTAGTTTGTAGCAACACCTGATTGCAAACACACAACTAAAACACGGAGCTTTTTATGTTCAACAAATCCTTCCCGTTAACACCGCTGACTATTGCCATTATTAGCAGCGGTTTGCTGTTTTCTGCGAACAGCTTGGCCACACAAAACCCTGCCATAACCGGACAGTCTTCTGCTGCGGTTGTACAGAGCCAGCAGATAAAAACAAGTCCTAACGATCAGCGCCAGTACCTGGCTATTACGCTGCAGAATCAGCTGGATGTGGTGCTGGTCTCTGATCCGGCCGCCGAAAAATCATCAGCGGCGTTAAGTGTGGATGTGGGCTGGCTGAACGATCCAAAACAGCAGCAGGGTTTAGCCCATTTTCTGGAGCATTTGCTGTTTATGGGCACTGAACGTTTCCCACAACCCGATGGTTATCTGAAGTTTATGAAACAGCATGGCGGCACCACCAATGCTTTTACCAACCAGCTGACCAACTATATGTTTGAAATTAATAACAGTAAGTATGAGGAAGCACTGGACCGCTTTGCTGACTTTTTTAAAGCGCCGTTATTGTTACCCGAATATGTGGATAAAGAACGCAACGCAGTCAATTCGGAGTGGTCATTAAACCGTAATCAGGATGGCTGGGCACAACGGCAAATAGCGGCGCAATTATTGGGTGAACACCCGGCAAATAGTTTCTGGATTGGTAATCTGGAAACGCTGGGTGATAAAACCAACAGCAAGTTGCATGATGAGTTATTGGCGTTTTATCAGCAGCACTATTCAGCCAACCGGATGAAGCTGGTGTTAATCAGCCCGCAACCTTTGTCACAAATGCGATTATTGGCACAGCGTTATTTTGCCGATATCAAAAATAAAGGGATCAATAGCCCAAGGCCTGTGGCGAAGATTGACTTTAGCAACTTTGGTCCGAAGCGGGTGCATTATGTGCCTGGCACCGAAGCGCAAAGCCTGCAGCTGGAATTTATTATCGATAACAATCTGGCCGACTTTGGCGTTAAACCCAATGAATTTGTTGCGCACTTGATCAGTTCTGAAATGCCGGGTACACCGGCGCAGCAGCTGAAAACCATGGGTTTGCTGGATGCTGTGCAGGTTACTTATGACCCTAAATGGTATGGCAACTATGGCACGCTGCAAATTGTGATGGCGCTGACCGAAGCCGGGATGAAACAGCGTCCAGCCATTACCACAGTGATGATGCAATACCTTGACCTGATCCGCAGCAAGGGGGTAGATGCAAAATACTACAATGAGATCCGCACCTCACTGCAAAACCAGTTTAACTTCCTGGAAAAAACCGATGGCTTTAGTTATGCCGCCAGGCTCAGCGCTGCAATGCAATATTATCCGCTGCCAGCGGTGATCAGCGCGCCTTATCAATATGACAAATTTGAGCCAAAAGCTGTGAATGCATTGCTGGCTCAACTGGTGCCGGAACGGCTCACTGTATGGCATATCAGCCGTAACGAGCCGGCAGATCAGGACGTGCCGCACTTTACCGGTCGCTATTCGGTGACTGATATTAACAAGGATGAAATACAAAGCTGGCAACAGCCTAAAGTTGCCATGAGTTTACCTGCGCTTAATCGTTTCCAGCCGGAAAGTTTCGCCACCAACCATAGCAGCAACAAAACACCGGTAAAAGTATTGGAAGCTGACGGGATCAGTGCCTGGCTGGCCGGCAGCCAACATTTTGCCGATCAGCCGCGTGGTCAATTATTGATGCAGTGGCACCAGCCGGAGGCAAAAAACAGCGCCAAACAGGCAGTATTACATCACCTCTGGTTGTTTAACTTTTTAATCAATAATCAGGCGCTGCTGCAGGAAGCCAGTGCTGCAGGGATGAAATTACAGCCGGAAGCGAATGAATATGATTTAGTGTTAAAACTGTCTGGTTTTACCGATAAACAAGCCGCATTCACCGGTTACATTGGTAAAGCTCTGGCGGCAACCATCAGTGAGCAACAATTTAACCAGAGTAAAGACCTGCTGTTACGCAGCTTACGCTCATCAGAGCAACAAATGCAGGCAAAGCAGGCCAGTGAGCTGGTGAAAACTGTGTTATCCAGTGGCCGTTATGAGCTGCCGGCCTTATTGGACGCAGTTAAACAAATTAATTTGGCTGAGCTGAATCAATACATTCAGCAGACATTGGCGGACAGTCAGCTGCGTTTATTGGCACAAGGGAACTACGCTGAGCAGGATGTATCTGCTTTTGCCAAAGCCCTGGCAGGCCCGAAAAAAACCGCACGCCAGTACCAGACTTATCGCAGCTGGCAGCCTGAACCAGGCCAGCGTCTGACAGTGCAGCGGGCAAATCCACAAAACGACAGTTCAGTGATCCGGGCGCAGTTTTTAGTCAATGGCGGACACAGCGGCAAAGCTGCGGCACTGGTGTTGTCAGGCCATCTGCATCAGGCGTTTTTTAACCAGCTCCGCACTGAAGAACAGTTGGGTTATGTAGTACAGGCCATCCCAATGCCGCTGAATAAACATGCCGGTTTTGGTCTGATGATCCAAAGCCCGGTGTTATCCGGTTTGAAGTTACAGCAGCGGGTCGATTTATTCCTGCAACAGTATAACGAACAGCTGGCAAAACTGACTGAAGCCGAGTTTAACAACCTGAAACAAACGCAACTACTGGAATTAAAGCGGGCACCGGCAAACCTGGATGAAGAGTTTGATAGCTTCAGTCGCGACTGGCTGCGCAACAGACTGGATTTTTCGGATAAACAACAGCTGATTGCCGCGGTTGAATCCCTGACGTTAGCCCAGCTGAAACAGTTTTATCAGCAGGCTCTGGCAAACGAAACCTCAGCCGCACTGCAAGTTGTATTGCAGGGGAAAGCAAAACGGCAAAACAACAAAACTTTAGCCGGTTTTACGCTGCTGGATGATGTCACTGAATTTCATCAAAGCTTCTAAAGCTGTTGTTCATTGGTTGGTATCACAACAGAGGCCCGGTTGGGCCTCTGGTTCTACAGTTTGATTAGGTCAGAAAAAAATGAAGCTCATCATAGAAAAACACTCTGTTATTTTCGGCAGCAGCCTCTGGTTGATGGTATGGATTTCAGTGAACTGGGCCGGGCTGACGCTGCTCAGCCAGCTGATGTTACCGGGACCACATTAACATGACTCCTTTGCATCAATTGCGGTATCTGTGGGTGATCGCTGTGGTTGTGATGCTGTTTTCAGCCATGCTGGACACAGCAAGGGCTAAGCCGCCTTATGCTTTGGTGAATCCTCAGCACTGGCATGATGTCAGGATTGACTACCCTGCGGGGGCGCAGCTGAATACACTCTGGCTGCACAGGCGCCACGCCGCTATGTTGGATCTCAAACATGCCTATGTGTTAATTGCAGAAGATCAGCCGATACCGGTGCGGCTCAGGGTTATCAGTTACCCGACACTGTACGATTCAGCTGTGCGGGTCGACTTTGAACCGATCAATGTTGCAGATAAAGAGATGATTTTAAACCAGAACACAGTGTTGCTCAGACGGGCAAAATAGCCTGAATCAGCTGTAACCAGGGCCGGCATAGTGCTGATGTGCGGGATGAAGTCAGAGCCGGCAGCTGTTTCGTCTGGCAATATTCAGCAAAACTTCACCCTCCCCCTGTAATCTGTAGCCTGATCAATTAGAATATCGCGACAGAGCTTAAGCGCACCATTTACAGGGACCCTTCTTATGGCGTTAAACGTAGTGATCCTGGCGGCCGGTAAAGGCACCCGGATGAAATCCACCCTCCCGAAAGTACTGCATAAAGTGGCCGAACGCGCCATGGTGCAACATGTCATTGATACCGCCCATTCGCTTGGCGCAGAAAATATTAATCTGGTGTACGGTTATGGTGCTGAGCAGCTCAAAGCCGCTTTAGGTGATCAGCCGCTGCACTGGGTGTTGCAGGCTGAACAGCTGGGTACTGGCCATGCGGTGCAACAGGCAGTCCCTCATCTGGCCGATGACGACACTGTGCTGATTTTGTACGGGGATGTGCCTTTAACCCGCAAAGAAACGCTGGAAAAATTGCTGGCGGCTCGCCCTGCCCATGGTTTGGCGGTGCTGACAGTGCTGCTGGACAACCCAACAGGTTATGGCCGTATTGTGCGGGAAAATGGCCTGGTGGTGGGCATTGTGGAGCAAAAAGACGCCACGCCTGAGCAGTTAAAAATTCAGGAAGTCAACAGCGGCATTATGGCGGTGCCGGGCAAGCAGCTGAAACACTGGCTGGCCAATCTGAAAAACAATAATGCTCAGGGCGAGTTTTATTTAACTGACATTATCGCCATGGCGCATCAGGACGGTGTGGAGATTGCCACCGCACATCCGGCCAATCCTATTGAAACTGAAGGCGCCAACAACCGTGTGCAACTGGCACAGCTGGAGCGGGCTTATCAGCTGCGTAAAGCGGAAGAGCTGATGTTAAACGGTGCCAATTTACGTGATCCGGCCCGCATTGACGTGCGTGGCGAAGTGACAGTTGGCAGCGATGTGATGATCGACGTCAACGTGATTTTTGAAGGCAAAGTGGTGCTGGGCAACGGTGTGGTTATTGGTGCTAACTGCATCCTGAAAGATGTCACTATTGGCGATAACACCGAAATTAAAGCCAACTCCATGCTGGAAAGCTCTGTGGTTGGTGCTGACTGTTCAGTCGGGCCTTTTGCCCGTATCAGGCCAGACTCAGTGCTGGCAGACGACAGCCATGTTGGCAACTTTGTCGAGCTGAAAAAAACCAAACTTGGCAAAGGCTCTAAAGCCAACCACTTAACCTATTTAGGCGATGCGGTGATTGGCAGCAAAGTGAATGTGGGTGCAGGTACTATTACTTGTAATTACGACGGCGCCAATAAATTCCAGACCACCATTGAAGATGGTGTGTTTGTTGGTTCCAACAGCTCGCTGGTGGCACCTTTAACTTTGGGCGAAAACAGCACTGTTGGTGCAGGTTCTGTGGTAACCAGCAGTGTAGCGGCCCATGAATTGGTGGTGGCCCGCAGCAAACAACGTCATATCACTGGCTGGCAAAGACCTGTTAAACAGAAAAAGTCAGACTAAATCCGGCGGCCTGGCGACGGGTTTTGCGGATTAAAAGCCGCCTGAGACCATAGGGTTGTGGCTCAGCGCGGCATTTTTATTGCCAAACGGGAAGTTCACAAGGACCAAACGGGAAGCTCACAAGGAGAAGCGTGATGAGATTACTAAAATTCAGCCTGCTGTTATTGTTGTGCTGGCATCCTCTGCTGCAAGCCAAAACCTCAATGTGGCAGGTCAAAAAAGGGGAAGATGTGGTGCTGCTTGGTGGCACAGTGCATTTATTACCCGCCGCTGAGTTTCCACTGCCGGCAGAATTTGAAACCGCTTTTGCTCAAAGTTCGGTGTTATTTCTCGAAGCGCCTGTGCCTGAGCCGACCGATCAACAAGCCATGCAGGCCATGATGCAGCAGCTGCAATACCCAGCTGGCACAGGTTTAAAACAAAAGTTGTCGGCGGATGTGTATCAGCAGCTGGCGGCCTATTTCAAAAAGTTTGGTACCGATGTGGAGGCACTGGATAGCTTTAAGCCTGGTTTTGTTGCTGTGCAGCTGAGTTTACTGGAGATGAGTGCGACCGGCATTTCCGGTGAGGGAGTTGACACCTATTTTGCCAGCAAGGCCAAAAAACAGAATAAACCGGTGCAGTTCCTGGAAACATTGGATTTTCAACTTCAGCTGATTGCCGGCATGGGCGAAGGTTATGAAAGCGAATTTATCAAACAAAATCTGGCAAATACCGCTGAACTAGGGCCTTTAATGCATCAGTCGATTAAAGCCTGGCGCCTGGGTGACCTGGCAAAAATTGATGAACTGTTATTAAAAGACGCCAGAGCAGAAGACCCTAAGCTATTTCAGCAAATGTTCACTGCG
The DNA here is from genome assembly GCF_025245835.1 of Rheinheimera sp. 4Y26. Classification (GTDB taxonomy): domain Bacteria; phylum Pseudomonadota; class Gammaproteobacteria; order Enterobacterales; family Alteromonadaceae; genus Pararheinheimera. The sequence goes on along the minus strand of NZ_JAOBWS010000009.1, from coordinate 113,298 downwards.
CGCAATCAGCGCTGGCTGGGGCAAATCCGCCAGATGTTTGGCAATACCGACAAAGAACTGGTGCTGGTGGGGGCCGGTCATTTGCCGGGAGAAGATGGTTTACTGGTGCTGTTACAGCAGGCCGGTTTTGAGGTTAAGCCGCTGTAATGGCGGCCTGTTATTCAGGGTGAGATGATGTTGGCACTGCAGCGTTATTGTTGGTTATTTTGTCTGGTATTGCTGCTGACGTCCTGCAGTCAGACCAATCAGCTGGCGTTGTATCGGCTGAGCCAGGCTGAGCTCAATCAGCAGCTTTCACAACAACTGCAGCAGCTGGCACAAAAAGCCACAGTGGCAGGTTTACCGCTTAAATTGCAGGTGAAGCAACTGGATGTGCAGATAGCACCACAAGGCAAACCGGATGTTCAGCTGACTTTGGATACCGCAGCTTTAGTGCAGTTGGCCGTGGTGCAATTGCCGGTGCAGCTGAAATTGTCGCTTAGTGCCGAACCTTATTTTGATCAGCAACGGCAGGCGGTGTATTTACGCCGTTTTCAGCTGTTAAATTCAGAAATGGCCGCTGGCGGTATGCAGGGTAAGTTAAAGCCGCTGTCGGCGGATGTCGCCAGATTATTACAACAACAGCTGACGCAGATGCCGCTGTACCGGCTGGATCCAAACAAACTCAGTCATCGGATGTTGTTAAATATACCGCTGCAGTTGCAGCTGACGCCGGGACAAATCAGCTTGTCGCCAGCCTATCAACAAGGTGGTTAGCTCAGCAGTTTGCTTAACAACGGCAGTTGGCTGAGTTGCTCAGGGTAATAGTAACTCAGCAGGCCAACCTGGCTTTCCAGCACCAGCAATAAAATATGCGTCAGCACCATGGCCAGCAAAAACCAGCACAGGGTTTTGCCGAGCTGGGCTAAGTCCGGCAATATAATCAGGTCGTTGTGCTCGTTGTGTTTCATGGTTGTGCTCCGTGGTGGCTGGTTTGAACATTAAGTCGTAACCAGTTGCAAAAAAGTTTAACCAAGTTTGTCAAAGTACTGCGACTTTTGTGATAAACGGTAGTGTTGTTGTGAGTAACGGCGGTTTGGCCCGTCATAAGGACAGATACAGATGTTACGTTGGTTACCCAGTTTAATGCTGATGGCCCTGGCTGGCTGGATGATTTATCAGGCCGACCGCGGTATTCCGAATGTGTTTATCCGCTTTGCCGATCAATATGTTTACGGTGACAAAATAGGTCACGCTATGTTGTATGGTGGCCTGGCGCTGTTGGTGACAGTCGCTACCCGGTTCCGGCAATGGCGTATTGGCGGTCAGCGTTTGTTTGTTGGTGTGGTACTGGTGCTGATTGCCGCATTGCTGGAAGAAGGTAGCCAATATTTTCTCAGCACCCGCAACTTTGATTTATGGGACGCTTTTGCTGATGTGGTGGGGGTGGCTCTGGCGCAATTGTTTTGTGCATTGTGGCTTGGCACCGGCAACAGATACCGGCAAATGCGGCGTAGAGTGCGTTGAGTGTTGTCAGGGCGTCCGGGCATCACAGAGGTGAACTTTAACTACAGCAAATAAAAAAACGCCGCTAAATAGCGGCGTTTTTGCATTTTAAAACATTAACTTATATGCAGAATCAAGTTACCAGCCGCAGGTGCGGCCTTTGTTTTGTTCATCCAGATAAGTTTTCAGCGGCGCAAAATAATCCAGAATGGCCGATGAATCCATTTCCGGTTTGCCGGTGATTTTTTGCAAGGCATTTTGCCATGGCTGGCTGGCACCCATTTCCAGCATGCTGTTAAGCGCAGCGCCTGCTTCTTTGCTGTTGTAAATTGAACAGCGGTGAATTGGGCCATTGTCTTTGGCAATTTCACACAAAGCTTTGTGGAACTGGAACTGCAGAATATGCGCCAGGAAATAGCGGGTATAAGGTGTGTTGCCTGGCACATGGTATTTAGCGCCGGCATCAAAGTCATTTTCAGTGCGGGCGACTGGCGCCGCTACACCCTGATATTTTTCCCGCAGTTGCCACCAGGCCTGGTTATATTGCTCAGGCGTCACCTGACCGGAAAATACCTGCCAACGCCATTGGTCAACCAATAAGCCAAAGGGCAGGAACGCCACTTTTTCCAACGCCATTTTCATTAATAAACCAATGTCTTTCGATTCGTCCGGCACTTGCTCCAGCAAACCAATTTGTTGCAGGTATTTTGGGGTTACCGATAAAGCGATGGTGTCGCCAATGGCTTCATGGAAACCGTCGTTGGCGCTGTCCTGATAAAACACCGGCTGGTTTTTATACGCGCGCTGGTAGAAGTTGTGTCCCAGTTCGTGGTGAATAACCGCAAATTCTTCACCGGTTTTCTGAATACACATTTTAATGCGCAAGTCGTCTTTGCTGTCTAAATCCCAGGCGGAGGCGTGGCACACTACGTCTCTGTCACGGGGTTTGACAAACAATGAGCGGCTCCAGAATGTTTCTGGCAGCGGTGCAAAACCTAAAGAGGTAAAAAAGCCTTCAGCGCCCTTCACCATTTTTAATTCGTCGTAGCCTTTGTCGGCGAGCAGTTTAGTCACGTCATAACCCGGATCTGAATTTTCCGGTGCCACTAAATCGTAAATATTGCCCCAGCCCTGCGCCCACATATTGCCAAGCAAATGTGCCGGAATAGGTTTATCCAGCGGCACTTTGTCGGCGCCGTATTTTTCTGACAATTTCGCTCTTACATGGCAATGTAACGCTTCATACAAAGGTTTCACTGCACTCCACTGTTTATCCAGCTCAGTGGCAAAGGCGTTGGCATCCATATCGTATTTAGAACGCCACATAGCGCCGGTGTCGGCATAACCCAGCTCACGGGCACCTTCGTTGGCAAGTTCCACCTGACGCTGATACAAAGGCCGCATTGGCGCTGCAGTGTCATGCCAGCCTTTCCACATTTCCAGCTGTTCGTTGTAGTCGCGTGAACTTGCCATCACCGACGACATTTCACCTAAGTCCATGCACTGGCCTTCGGCTTTGCAATATTTGCCTTTGCCGTACATGGCATTGAGTTTGGCCACTAATTCGGCCAGCTCGGCTGTTTTGGCTTTGTCTTGTGGTGCCGCCAGCGTCAGTGCCAGTTTTAATTTATCCAGCTGACGTCTGGTGTCAGCGTCTACTGTGGTCTGATTAAAACGGGCGGCTTCATTGGCCAGCCGTACCACAGTTTCGGTCATCTTCTGACCTGCAGCTGCGGAAAGGGCTTCGGTATCTTCGGTAATAAAGTTGCTGGCGATCCAGTCGGCGCGGTTGACTTCCAGCAATAAAGTGGCCATTTCATCTGATGCTTTTTTCACAAAAGCTGTGGCTTCTTCAGCTGTCGGCGCGCTCACTGCTGCGGCTTGAGGTTCTGCAGGTTTTTCGGCGGCTGGCTGGCAGGCGCTCAGCAAAAAGCCACCGGCAATCAGAGTTGCCAGTAAAGTTGGTTTAAATTGAGGTTTCATCTGAGGTTCCGGGCATTGTTATGGTTGTAAGGTGTGAAGTGCAGTGGATATTGGCTGCACTTCACAATGCCCGGCTAGTATTGTCAGCTTGTAACGGATTTGCAAATCAGATGAGTGCTCATCTGCTTAGATAAATTCCAATGCCTGAGCTAAATCGGCAATTAAATCATCGGCATCTTCCACACCCACACTTAAACGTACCAGTTTGTCGGTGACACCGGCTTTGGCGCGGTCTGCTGCTGTCATGGCTGCGTGTGTGGTGGACGCCGGATGACAAGCCAAGCTTTCTAAATCGCCTAAGCTCACGGCCTGGGCAAATAACGTCAGGTTATCTAAGAACTTAGCGCAAGCAGCAAAGCCACCGGCCAATTCCAGCGCCACCATGCCACCAAAACCGGCAGCGGTTTCTTTAATCACCTGATGACCAGGGTGAGAGGTTAAACCAGGGAAAAATACTTTTTCTACTTTGGGATGTGATGCTAAAAATTCCGCCACTTTCTGCGCTGCAGTTAAATGCGCGTCCATCCGAAGTGGCAGGGTTTTAACACCACGCTGTAATAAATACGCTTCCTGCGGGCCCATAGGGGCGCCAATATGTTTCAGCGCTATAGTACGGATGCGCTGAATCAGCGGGCCATTGCCAGCAACCACACCGGCAATAATGTCACCGTGACCGCAGAGGTATTTGGTGCCGCTGTGCATCACCACATCCACGCCAATAGAAAGTGGCTGGAATAAATAAGGGGTTAAAAAGGTATTATCACAGACGGTGATAGCGCCAATCTGTCGTGCTACTTCTACTATTTTGCGACTGTCGATCACTTTTAACGTTGGGTTGGTAATAGGTTCCCACAGCACCAGCCGGGTGTTTGGGTTGTGATTGGCAACAAAATCATCGTCACTGCTGTAGCTTTTAACAGTGACACCGGCGCGCACCAGGGTATTGCGTAAAAAGGCGTCTGTACCACCGTACACCGGGTCGATAAAAGCCACTTCGTCACCCTGCTGGGTTAAGGCGTACACAATACTGCTGATGGCCGCCATACCGCTGGCCACCACCACAGCTTCGTCAGCACCTTCCATCGCCGCCAGCTTTTGCTCCAGCGCCGTTGAGGTTGGGTTGCCAAAGCGGCTGTAAATAAAGCCCGGGTTCTGGCCGGCAAAACGGGCCTGGCCTTCAGCGGCAGTGCCATAACTAAAAGTGCTGGTCAGATACACCGGCGTGTTTAACGCGCCAGTACCGGCGTCCGGCGCCTGGCCGGCATGAATGGCTAAAGTACGAAATTTCATCAGAATACCTGTTAATAAAGCGCTGCAGGCAGCGCCAGTGCTAAACAATATCGGAAAAGAGTAGCGCTTTGCGCCGGAAAAACAGAGCCTTCCGGACGCTCAGCGTTATGGCGTGCTGTGGCCTGAATTACAGCCGCTTTGCCGGTAAAAACAGCGGTTAGCTGGCTACTGCCAGGTCGGCTAAATCAGCATAATGGCTGGCGGCCACATCTTTGTGTGAACGTAAGCGGCCTTTTAGTACGTTGTCACCCACCTGATAAAACAGCGGGTTCAGTGGATCTGAAGCCGGGCCTTTGGCCTCCTGTGCCAGATGCGGCGGTAACTTTAATAAAGGTACTGTGGCGTCCAGCTGCGCTGCCATAAAAAAGGCACAGGAAAAGCGTTCAATACCGGCTTTGGGGCTCACCACACGGTGCAAGGTAGCTTTCAGGTAACCGTTGGAGGCCAGTTCCAGCAGCTCACCAATATTCACCACAAAAGAGCCTGGCAAGGGTTCAGCGCTGACCCAGCCATCGTCGGTGAGTACTTCCAGACCTGACTGCTCACCCTGCAGCACCAAAGTCAGATAACCCGGATCTTTATGGGCACCCACCCCTTGTTTGCTATCGCCGGCGCTTTGACCCGGATAACGAATCAGTTTCATATGCTGATAAGGGCCATCCGCAATGGTGCTTTGCAGCGCATCGGCAGGCAGTTCTAACGCCTGCATAAAAGCACTGAGCAAAGTTTCTGTCAGATCAGACAGCTGCTGTTGCCAGCTTAATAATTCAGTTTTCAGCTGCGGCATAGCGGCTGGCCACTGGTTTGGGCCTATTAAGCGGCGCCATGGCTCTTTGACTGTAGGCAAACCTGTGGCGACATCTTCACGCATAATGTCAAACTGTTCACGCTGATCCGGCTGGCCCAAAGTCAGTTCACCGGCAACGCCGGTATAACCACGAAAATGCGGGGAGTGAATCATCTGAATTTGTTGTTTGGCGCTGGCCGGTAAAGCAAAAAACTCACGGGCTAATTGCAAAATTTGCGTCTGGCGGCTTTCACTGATGCCATGACCCACCAGATAAAAAAAGCCAACATCACGGGCAGCGGCGCGCAGCTGTGCAAAAAACTGCTGTTGCTGTGCTGCACTCCCGCTAAGCTGGCTTAAATCCAGAACTGGTAATTGCAATTGTTGTACTTGGCTCATTTTTTACTCCGGTATTACTGTGCGCTGCTTCGCGAATGTGCGCATTTAATCAGCAGTAAAAAACATAAAAAATGACTGAAATGCTCTTGGTCAGATGATTTGGTTATAACTGGATGTCTGGATTTTTAGCCGTTTTCTATTTTAAATGGCATAAAGGTCAAAACCGTCTGGCTGCTTGTCAGGTTGTGTTGTTTTATAGCCGATAAAGTGGATCTATTTCAGCCTATCCTGTTGATTTGTATTTTAATTTTAAAATTAATTTCCGCTATGCACCGCTTCTGGCATGCTGAATGTTTAGACATCCGCTTACAACATTCAGATCTGATATAGATAAAAATACTGTATGGCACAAAGTAGTGCTAAGCCGGATGACGACCCACCGCAAACGGATAGCACGGCGATTGCATCTGTTGTTGCACTAGCACAAGCGCTTAAACAGGCTTTGCCGCATAAAAAAGCCCCGCTGTTATCGCGGGGCTTGTATTGTTAACGCACAGCGGCAAGGGCCGCAGTGTTACATTTTGTAAGACACTGTGGTGTAGAAGAACTGACCCACGTTGTCATAACTGGCGCCTGCTGTGGTGGTGCCAGTGCTGACACCAGGTAAACCACGGTCAAACAGGTTGTCGATACCCACAGCCCAGTTGACGCCGTTTTCAAACTGGTAACCCAGGCTGATGTCGGTTAACACATAACTGCCATAGCTCATCAAATCACGTGGATCCGGGTTTTTCGCCAGTTCCTGTTCAGTGTACAAGCTCACGCCATTGATATGACGGGTTTTCCAGGTGGCGGTCCAGGCATCATAGCTGTAGCTTAACGACAGGTTTTCCTGCCAATCTGCTTCACCTTCAGTGCCGGCACGTTGTTCAAACTGTGACGGGTTGTTCTGGAAAGAGAAAGTTTTTCGTGAGCCTAAATAAGTACCAATCAGTTTGGTTTTTAAGCGGCCGCCTAACAGATCCAGATCATAACCAGCTTCAAAATCGACACCTTCCGCCGTTTGGGCGGCCACGTTTTGTGAAGTTGAAGTGATCAGTTTCAGCTCGTGGCTGACAGGGTCCCGTTGAATCAGGTTGCAGAACTGCGCCGATAAACCCGTCGTGGCATCCACACATTTGTTCAGGATGTCCTGGGCCGATACGGTGCTGATGGCTTCGTCAATTTCAATAGACCAGTAGTCTAGGGTAAAGGTGAAATCTTCAATCCATTCAGGCTGATAAACAAAACCTACAGTGTGGCTGTTTGACTCTTCCGCTTGTAAGTCTGGATTACCGCCAGCGCGGCCTTCAATGCTGGCGCCCGTTGCCTTGGCCACAAAGTCAGCCGGAATGCCCAGCGCAGCACAGTTGGCAGCCCAGGTGGCGTTTTGTTTATAACGCAGATCACAAGGGTCTTGCAGCCGTGAGAAATAGGTCTGGTTCAGTGGACGATACAATTCACTGATGTTTGGTGCACGCAGCGCCACTGAATAAGTAGAGCGAACACGGATTTCGTCATTGATGGTCCAGTCCAGGCCGGTTTTCCAGCTGGTGGCATTGCCAATAGTGCTGTAGTCGGCAACCCGCACTGCTGCATCAAAAGCTAAGTCCTGGATCAGCAACATATCGGTTAATAACGGAATAGAAACTTCACCAAAAGCTTCTTTGACGTTAAATTTGCCGTGCGTTTCCTGTAATGCATTGAGGAAAGTGGCGCCTGTGGCAGCAAAAGCGTCAGGGGTGCTGTCACTTTGTTCACGGCGGTATTCCACACCTGCGGCCACACCTACGCTACCGGCTGGTACGTCAAATAAAGCGCTGTTGGACACACTGCCGCCAGCCACTTGTTGTTCAATAGCGCTGGTGGACAATGATGAGGTATTAAACCAGTTGATGGCTGCCTGATTGACTGCGCCATAACCAAACACTGAGGTTGGCACGCAACCGGCAGCGCGCGCTGCTGCATCACGGCAGACAATATTGCCATTCTCATCTTTGATTGCATCAATCGACTGGGCAAAGTTTTTGCGGATCAGGTTGTTACGGTTAATCTGCTCCAGCCGGGTACGGCCATGGGTGGCAAAAGTTTCGAAACTCCAGTCGTCTGTTAACTGGCCGCTTAAGCTCAGGTTAAATTGGTCTGTGGTACGGGTGTTTTCTTCCATCCGCCGACCGGCGTCTTTGTTAAAACGGTGAATGGCAATGCTGTTTTTGCCATTGTTGTCCATTAAAGCCGCCAGACCTGGCGTGATATAAGCGTTGTCACGCTTAATTTGTAACGCGCTGCCATATTCAAAAAAGCTTGGCTGATTCACAGAGTCGGCTTTGCTGACCACATGTTTGGCCGATGCTGCCAGGTTCAGATCGGCCGTCAGATCATAATCGCCTTTCAGATTAAAGCTGTAACGGTCAAAGGCTGGCTGTAAATCGTTGTATTCACGCAGATTTAAAAACTCACAATCAACACAGGCGGCGTCCAGCGGGAACAAAGTGCCCATGTTTTGTGGTCGTACTGAACCGTCCGGATTAAAGGTGTACCAGACATTATTCAGCAGGAAGTTGCCGTTGATTGAGCTGTCGTAATAACCGGCATTACCAAAAGTAATTTTGTCGGCGATGCCGTCATGAATAGTGTTGCCGTTGGCATCTTTTTTATCTTTGCTGGCCGGGTTGGTCAAAGACATATAAGAGGTGCGGGTTTGGCTGCGCTCAGTGGCGTTAATGTCATTTTGTGTGGCAAAGTCAGCGGCAAAAGCCAGGTTACCATCACCATTGGCAATGTCCTGACCATAAGAGAAAGAGTATTTCTGGTTGGCCAGCGGGTTGTCGTTGGCTTTACCTGCCGTGGCGCTTAACTCCAGACCCTGAATGTCTTTTTTCAGTTTGAAGTTCACCACACCTGTCACAGCGTCAGCACCGTAAATGGCCGAAGCGCCGCCGGTGATAATTTCCACCGATTCTACCCAGGCGGTAGGAATGGTGTTGGTATCAACGGATGCTGTGCCCGCGCTGCTGGCCACATGGCGTTTGCCGTTCACCAAAACCAGGGTGCGGGAGCTGCCCATACCGCGTAAGTCGAGCAGGCTTAAACCGGCGGTGCCAATAGAGTTACCTGAGTTGGCCAGAGAATAGGTAGACGCCAGCGCCGGCAGTTCATTTAAGGCTTCACCAATGTTGGTGGCGCCTGTGTCGACGAGATCAGCACCGCTGATTGAAGTGACAGGAGACGGCGCTATGGCACCTTCACGCAGAATACGCGAGCTGGTCACCGAAATACGTTCTACAGCAGCTGTGCTGTCGGCGTTTTGTTGTTGAGCCTGTAACTGAAAACTGCTGAGTGCGGTGGCAGAGAGCACACTTAAGGTGACTGCCTGGGTTAATAATGAACGACGAAACATCTGTACCTCGAAATGCAGACGCGACAGGCAAAACCTTTGGCGTCATCGGTGTCGGATAAAAAGCGAATCAAAGCCCCGGCTGGCGGGGCGGCGCATTCTATAGAAACAAAACAGCGATAGGCACAAAAATCGGCAAGAAATGGACGTTTAGATAGCTAAGTGAGTGTTTAGTCACCAATTTGGCGACAATTTAACCGGGAATAGTGGCTGCGGCTTGAGCTTTGCTGGTCAACAGAGAAGTTGCCGCACTTTGTTGTTTGGCTCTGACTGGCTTGGATTGCGAGGTTAGAGCTGCTGGCAACAGCGCAACTTGCGGCCGCACAGATTCTGTGCAATCATTGCTAATGAAACCGCTTACATTTTGCTGCTGACGGAAAAATTTGGCGCTAGTCTTTGGTTGATTTGTCAGTCCTTCAGTCAGTACAGGGTTTCACGTGAAACTTTATCCGCCACCCGGCTTTAATAGGCAGGGGTGGACTCCTGACCGTCTGGCTGTGGTGGCCTCTGGGGCGGTGTGTTACAGGGCCGGATAAAGCTGCCTCTCCCACAGCTGCACTGCCGCCGTTTGTCATCCTCGGTTGGCAGTTGCGGCTGGTTTTAAAAACGTAAAATCATCTCGGCTGCCGAACAGTGGCAGTCAAAACCACAACGCACACAGGCATAACCATTCAGGCTGTCCTGCCGCCATTTATCCGGATGTTCTTGCACCAGCACACCACCGTGCTGACGAAAATATTTCACCGCAGCATTGCCCGGGCTTTGTTGCCATAAATGCGCAACACCGGCGCGGGCACCTTGTTGTTTTAATGCCTGAATAGATTGCAGCAATAACTGGCCACCAATGCCCTGGCCCTGAAACTGCGGCGCCACAGTATTGCATTTAAAATAAGCCACCTCATCAGGCGGCAATTGCCACAATGCCGGGCTGCACCATTGATCCGGCTGCCATTGTCCGGCGGCAAAGGCAAGTCTGAAACCGGCCAGGGTATTGCCGCAGCGTGCGATGCGCCCGGCATTGATGCCACAGTGGATGCCTTGCCGGTAATAAGCATCGAGTAGTTCAGCCGTTAAATAACCGTCACCATGCACCTTGTTACCCAGGGCAATCACTTCTGCAAAATCAGTTGGTTGGAGTTCGAAATACTGGATATTGTTTGACGTCATAAGCTGATCTGAATGGCTTGGCAATAAAGCCATATCTTGCCATGATGCTGCCAAAGAATGCCAGTTGCAGCTGGCTGATGGTTTTTGATGAGGTTTGTTATGTACGATCCGCTGCACCATACCTTTGCCGGTCAGGCTGAACCCTATCCGGATAGTTACTGGGCGCAACATTCAGGCCCAGCTCCCGCTGCTGACGGGGTATTAAACCGCGATCTGGATCTTGACGTTGTCATTATTGGTGCCGGTTACACCGGCTTATCCACCGCATATCATCTGGCAGTTGAACATGGAGTCAAAGCTGTGGTGCTCGAAGCCAACCAGACAGCCTGGGGCTGCAGCGGCCGCAATGCCGGTTTTGTGCTCAAATCCAGTGGCCGTAAACCTTATGCCCAGATGCAAAAACAATGGGGCGATGCGGTGATGCGCGGCATTTACCAGGAGTTTTGTGCCGGGGTGGATACGGTCAAGGCGCTGATCAGTAAAGGCATTGACTGTGAAGTGCAGGCGCCGGGTTACCTGCGCATGGCGCATAAACCGGCCATGGTGAAAGTGATAGCTGCCCAGGCGGCGTTGCAGCAACAGATGTTTGGTTATCAGGTAGAAGTACTGAGTCAACAGCAGGTGCGTCAGCAATATGTGGACGACCAGCAAGCTTTTGGGGCCTTGCGTTATGCCGATGGTTTTGGCGTGAATCCGCTAAAACTGGCCTGGGGTTATCAACGACTGGCGCGTGAAGCCGGCGCCCGTATTTATACCGGCTCGCCTGTGCTCAGCATGCAGGCTGTGGGTGGCAAACAGCAACTACACACTCCTCAGGGCATAGTGACTGCCAAAAAAGTAGTGATAGCCACCAATGGTTATACCGCCAAAAACTTCCATCCTGGTATTCAGGCGCGCACTTTACCTGTGCTGTCACAAATTATTGTGACTGAGCCGCTGACGGAAGCTCAGCTACAGGCTTGTAACTTTCTGACCAGTCATGTGGTGATGGACACCAGGGCACTAAAATATTATTACCGTAAATTGCCTGACAACAGGCTGCTGTTTGGTGGCCGCGGTGCTATTACCGGCAAAGATGCCGAAAACCCTTATTACGCCGAACGTTTGTTGCAGGTGCTGAAACTGAGCTTTCCGGCGCTGCAACCTATCCGTTATCAATATAAATGGGCGGGCTGGGTTTGTATGGCGCTCGATGATATTCCACATATTTATCAAGCCGATGAGCGCGGTGATGTGCTGTACAGCATGGGTTATTGTGGCAGTGGTTTGTCTTTTTCGGTGCAGGCCGGGAAAAGGCTGGCCGAGCGGGTGATGGGATTGGCTTTACCAGAGCTGCCTTTATATCAAACTGCGCTGCCGAAGTTTCCGCTACCGGCACTACGCCGCTTGGGTCAATGGGGTTACTTCCATTACGGTAAATGGCAGGATCGTTGGTTCTAAGCAATATTAGGTAAATTTGTTTTTAAATTGTTTATTTGTTGTGTGGTTTAATGTTGAAATTCGCCGCTTTCTTGCCTACCATGCGCCCAGTTTGAACAATTGGAATGGAGCAAGGGCAAAATGGAACTATTGCCAGATTTAAACACTATATTGCTGGTGGTTGGGGTGTTGTATTTTTGGTATGCCCCTTTGTTATTGATCCTCAGTCGGGTTGATCTGAATCTGAAACAAAGATTTTGCTGGAGCTGTATTTGTTTGTGCTGCTCCTGGTTCAGTTATTTTTGGCTTAAAAAGCGTTATCGGCTTAATGCTGAGGAAAACTTCACCAATTATTAGTCAAATTCACCGCAGTCATTTTTGCTTGTTTTATTAAGTTATTGATTTTATAGTTTTTATTAAGTGGCATCAGATTTGCTCTTTTTGACCTATTCATAGTGAAAAGGACAATCTGATGACCAACTTCCCCGCTTTTGTCAGCCATTGCGCTTTACTGGCGCGTTTTGAGCTTTATCGTCTGGTCGGCAGCCCCCGTGGCTGGTTTGCACTGGGCGCTTTTAGTGTGATTTGGTATTTCCTGCTGCGTTACCCCATTTTTGAAGCCAGTGTCCAGCTGCAACAACCTGAGGTTCAGGGCATGCTGGGCCGGGTCTTTGGCATGGTGGGTTTACATAATTTATTAAATTGGCCATTACCGGAACTCAGTGTGTATTGGCTCATCACTTTATTGTTATTGCCGCTGGTGGCCGTGCTCACCAGTGCGGACCAAACCGCCAGCGACCGCTCGCGCGGCACTTTACGTTTTCTGACCTTAAGAACCAGCCGCAGCGCCATAGTGCTGGGGCGATTTGCCGGTCAGATGCTGGTGCAGGCGCTGCTGGTGTTGTTGTCTTTGCTGGCTACTTTAGTGCTGGCGGGCTGGCGGTTAGGTTCACTGCCGCTGGCGGCCTTTGAGCATGCGCTGATAGTCTGGATAAACCTGCTGATTGTACTGGCTCCTTTTACCGCGCTGATGGCGCTCTGTTCGGCGCTGGTGCGCTCGTCCAAACTGGCGATTAGCCTGGCTATTGTGGGCTCTGGCCTGTTGATGGGGCTGCTCAGCACCCTGATTTGGTATTGGCCTGATTTTCTCTGGTTACTGGAATATCTGCCAGGTGCGCAGCTGCCGTTGCTACTTGGTGAACAGGGTTGGAACACCCTGCAATATGCGGGTTTACCGCTGGCACAAACTGCAGTGTTGTTAACTCTGGCCTGGTTAGTGATGAAAGGAAAAGCATTATGACAGCGTTGATCCGGGCACAAGCCTTATCAAAAAAATTTGGTAGTAAAACAGTTTTAGACAATCTGAATTTTAGCCTGGAAGCCGGTGACCCCATTGCGCTGATAGGCCCGAACGGCGCCGGTAAAACCACTTTGTTTAGTTTGCTTTGTGGTTATATCAGCCCAAGCGCCGGTCAGCTGGAAATTCTCGGCCATAAGCCCGGTAGCAGCAGTTTATTTGGCCGGGTCAGCGCCCTGCCACAGGACGCGCAGCTGGACCCGAATTTTTCGGTGCAAACCCAGCTGGAATTTTACGGCCGGCTGCAAGGCATGAACCCGGCCACGGCCAAAGCCGAAACAGCACGGGTGCTGGCGCTGGTGGATTTGGCGGAAAACGGCAAACAAAAAGCCACGGCACTGAGCCATGGCATGCGCAAAAGAGTCGCTATTGCCCAGGCTTTGTTGGGACAGCCCGAGTTAGTGATGCTGGATGAGCCGACTGCGGGTCTGGATCCGGTGAATGCAATGCAGGTGCGTAAACTCATTGCCTCATTGTCCAAAGAAGCCACTTTTATTATCAGCTCCCACAATATTTTTGAGCTGGAACGGTTATGCGGCACAGTGTTGTATCTGGAAAACGGTCGCTTGCAACAACAACAGCCAACCCATCAGCAAGGTGTTGCCGGTTATCTGACAGTTCAGCTCGAACAAGGTGACAACCAAAGGGTACAGTTGCTGCTGAGCCAGTTGCCCGGCGTGCAAAAAGTGGAATTGCTGCAGAAAAACGAATTTGGTCTTTGTTATGACCGCGAGCTTTGCCCTGATCTGGATCTGACTGTGCTGGCGTTGCTGCGCGCAGAAGGTTTGCCGTACCGCCAGTTAACGCTGGGCCGTTCTCTGGAGCAGCAATTATTCAGTGTGGTCAATGGCTAAAGCCAGCGCAGGTTATTCGTCGGTTTGCAGATATTGCAGCTTGTCCGGCACGCCGTTCCACGCATCGGCGTCGGCCGGCGCCGGCTTGACTTCGGTGATATTGGGCCAGACTTTGGCCAGCTCGGCATTAAGCTCAATAAAGGGAATTTGCGCTTCGTTTAAAGCGTCTTGCTGATAAATGGCATTTGCCGGGCACTCTGGTTCACACAAACCGCAGTCAATACAATCGGTTGGGCTAATCACCAGAAAGTTTGGCCCTTCATAAAATGCATCGGCCGGACACACAGCCACACAGTCGGTGTATTTGCATTTGATGCAGTTGTCTGTGACTACAAAGGCCATGCGTTGCTCCGTGGTGGTGGCTGGTGAAAATAAGTCGCGGATTTTACGCAACAACACTGAAATTACAAGATAGCGTGGATTTTTTGTGCAATGGCAATTTGTCGCGCGGCTGTCGTTAAATTCACGTAAAATGGCTGGCCAATACCATCTTGTGAGCCCTGCCTGCAGCGGCTAAGACACCGATAGGAAACCGTCATGATCCGTTTAACCGAAATTAAATTACCGCTGAACCACGATGAAGCCGCTTTACCCGCCGCTATTGTCAGCAAATTAGGCATTTTGCCTGCCCAATTAAAAAGTTTCAGCATGTTTAAACGGGGTTATGATGCCCGGAAAAAAACTGATATTCAGCTGATTTACACGCTGGATGTTGAGGTGGAGCAGGAAGCAAAATTACTGCAAAAATTTGCCAAAGATCCCCATGTCAAACCATCCCCCGACACCAGCTACAAATTTGTTGCCAAGGCGCCCGCCGTCCTCAATGAAAGACCTGTGGTGGTTGGCCTTGGGCCTTGTGGTTTATTTGCCGGTTTGTTGCTGGCGCAAATGGGCTTTAAACCCATTATTCTCGAACGTGGTAAAGAAGTGCGGGAACGCACCAAAGACACCTTTGGTTTTTGGCGGAAAAAACCACTGAATACCGAATCTAACGTGCAGTTTGGTGAAGGTGGCGCCGGTACTTTTTCCGATGGCAAGTTATACAGCCAGGTGAAAGATCCAAAACATTATGGCCGCAAAGTGCTGACCGAATTTGTCGAGGCCGGTGCGCCGGACGAAATTATGTATGTCAGCAAACCCCATATCGGCACCTTTAAACTGGTGACTATGGTGGAAAAAATGCGCGCCCGTATTATTGAACTGGGTGGTGAAATCCGCTTTAGCACCCGGGTTGACGATGTGCTGATTGAAGATGGCCAGTTAACCGGCCTGAAGTTGTCCAATGGCGAAACCCTGCACAGCAAACATGTGGTGCTGGCGGTGGGACACAGTGCCCGTGACACCTTTGAAATGTTGTTTAAACGTGGTGTGTATATCGAAGCCAAGCCCTTCTCGGTAGGTTTTCGCATTGAGCACAAACAGTCGATGATTGACGAGTGCCGCTTTGGCCCTAATGCCGGTAACCCCATTTTAGGTGCGGCCGACTACAAGCTGGTGCATCACTGCGACAATGGCCGCACTGTATACAGTTTTTGTATGTGTCCTGGCGGCACTGTGGTGGCTGCGGCTTCTGAAGAAGGCCGGGTGGTGACCAATGGCATGAGTCAATATTCACGCAATGAGCGCAACGCCAACAGCGCCATTGTGGTTGGCATAGACCCTGAGCGCGATTACCCCGGCCATCCGCTGGCCGGTATTGAGCTGCAGCGCAAACTGGAAGCCCAGGCTTTTGAGTTGGGCGGCCGTAATTATGATGCGCCGGCGCAGCTGATTGGCGATTTTCTGGCTGGTAAAGCCTCGGCTGAACTGGGTGATGTCGAGCCTTCTTATACCCCTGGTGTAAAACTGACCGATTTATCCCGGGTGTTACCGGATTATGTGATAGCCGCTATCCGCGAAGCCATTCCGGCTTTTGATAAACAGATCAAAGGTTTTGCCCGGCCTGAAGGATTATTAACTGGGGTAGAAACCCGAACTTCGTCGCCAATTTGTATTAAAAGAGGCGCGGATTTCCAGAGTATCAATATCAAAGGTTTGTATCCGGCCGGTGAAGGCGCGGGTTATGCCGGCGGTATTTTATCGGCCGGCATCGACGGTATTAAAGTGGCGGAAGCTGTTGCGCTGTCGATGACACAACAAGGCAGTGAAGCCCTGGTGTGACAGGCGCTTGTTCTGGCGTCTGATGCTGGTTAATATGACGTAAATATTTGATAACAAACAGGGTGTTGTCACCCTAAGCTTGCACTGCAAAGACTCAGGTCTTGCAATGACCAACAGGAGTGGAAAAAATGCGTAAGACCCTTATTGCAGTTGCCGTTGTCGCCGCCGGCGCTTTGGCTTATTACCAGTTTGCCGGTAAAAGTGGTGCAGTCCCTGAGCTGGCGGAGCTGGCTTATGTACCGGCCGATACAGCGTTATTTTCCGGCCAGTTTACCCCTATTGATTTAGGCAGTTACCTGACCAGCCTCGGCATGGGCCCACAATATTACGACGCCAATATGCAGCAGGCATTTGGTGACATGCTGAATGAAAGCAACGAAGCACAAAACAAATTTGTGCTGGCGCTGCTGCAAACTTATATGAAAGCTTTGTCGGATCCGGCCAATCTGAGCGCCAGCACCGGGGTCAAACCGCAGATGCGCAGCCTGGTGTATCTGGTGGGCATGTCTCCGGTGATGCGGATTGAGCTGGGTGATGAAGCCTCCTTCTGGCGTTTATTTGATGAAGCCGAAAAAAGCAGTGGTTTCAGCCATGTAGCCCAGCAAATTAATGATGTGAAATACCGTCAGTACCGGCTGGTGAAAGAACAAGTGGCGCTGGATTTTCTGGTGTCGGTAAAAAATGGTTTTGCCACCCTGGCTTTAAGCTCAGACAAATTTGATGCGCAGCATCTGGCTATTGTGGTGCAGGCGGCTCAGCCTGAGCAAAATCTGGCCAATACCAGCCTGCTGGCCGATGTGCAGAAAAAATACCAGTTAAATAAAGACTCTGTTGGTTTTCTAAGCTCTGAGCAGCTGCTGAAGTTTGTTACCAGCACTGATGGCAACCGTCTGGCCAAAGACGTGAATGCGGTGTTTGGTCAGGAGCTGGGGGTAGCGCTGGCGGCATGGCGTAATCCTGCTTGTGTGGCCGATGTGGCAGCTATCAGCAAAAGCTGGCCTGGTCTGTATATGGACAGTCAGTTTGACCTGAAAGATGCCAGCAAAATTAAAGTGTCAGGCCGGTTGTTAGTGCCAACGGAAAATGCCGACACTGTGGCCCAGTTATCCGCCCTGCGTGGTTTTATTCCGGCACAACTGCAAGACCCGGCCAACAGCGCCATGCTGCATACGGCTGTGGGCCTGGATGTGGCACAGTTGGCGCCAACTTTGGGCAAACTCTGGACTGGTCTGACTGAGCCTGCGTACAGCTGTGAACCTCTGGCGCAAATGCAGCAGCAAGCCAAACAAAATAACCCGCTGGCGGCGCTGGCGATGGCCGGTATGGCCAGTGGTTTACAGGGTATTTCGGTCACGCTGCATGACGTGGAGCTGGATTTAACCAACGGCAGCCCAAAAAATGCCGATGCGTTATTAACCATTTCTGCCACTAATGCCCGCGCTTTTGTTGAAGGTATCAAAGCCTTTTATCCGCCATTGGCTGCTGTTGCGCTGCCTGCTGCCGGTGAAGAGCTGGATGTGGCTACCGTAGTGCCCGAAGTTGCGGTGTTGGGCGTACAGCCAAAGCTGGCGATGACCGACAGCCATTTGTTGTTGTACGTCGGTAACAAAGCCAAGGCGCAGTCTGCTGAGATTGGCAAAGAAAGCTTAAGCAAAAACGGTTTATTAAGTTTTGGTCTGGACTACGGTAGTTTCTTCAAAACCATGCAGCAGGCCATGGCTGCTACAGGTGAAGAAGTTCCGGCTGACTTCCAGACTTTTGCCAACAGCGACATGAAAATGCAGATGAGCGTGAATGTTAACAACCAGGGTTTTGTACTGCAGTCACAGATGCAGGTCAGTGCCAAAGCACAGGCTGCTGCAGCAGCACCGGCCACCAGCGCTGGTCAATAAATTTGTTGTTGTGATGTGAAAAAGGAGCTGTCATCAGCTCCTTTTTTTATCGTCAGGTTGAACCCGGCTCAGCGGCTAACAAGCTGACCCTGCCGCAACAGCTGCTGCTATTGTGGAATTTCTGTCTGCAGCTGGCGTTGTTGCCATTGTTGTTGCCAATACAACAGTGGCCAGCCCAGCATTACAATCAGCAGCGCGTATATCATCGCCATGCCTAAAATCCAGGCTACTGCCGCACAGACAACAAGGCTGATCCAGGCCAGTGGCTGGTAACGGCGTGACAACAAACGTAAAGCCGCCGCCATACTGGCCAAATAAATCAGTACAAAAACGCCGTTCACCCAGCCAATTAAATCTTCCAGGCCTGCGCCAAACCAGGCTGAGCCCAGCAGCACCATTGCCATCAGGCTTAACATAAAACTTAAGGCGCGCTGTGGCATCTGATAACGATTCAGCGGTGCTAACAGGGCCGGCAACACGCCGGCGGCGCTAAAACTCTGGCACAGCCGGGCCACACTGGCGGTATACACATTCACTGTGGCAAGGCCACTACACAAACCCAAAACGCCAATTAATAAAGTGCCACCAGCACCAAAGAGCCGGTCAAAGCCCTGTGCCATGCTGAGGTTTTCCCCCGGCGCTGCCAGCACCAGCAATAAATAACTGCAGCCAAGATAAATCAGCCCTACCAGCAATAACCCCAGCAGCAGCGCCGGTAATAAATGCCGTTTGGGGTCGCGAAAATCCTGGGCTAAATGGGTCATGGCTTCTACCCCGAGAAAACTCCAGAAACCAATAGCAAGTGCCGCCGAGAAGCCAGTCAGTTGGGCTTGTTGTGGCCACATCTGCAGCGGCTGGGTTGAGGATGGTGTGAAATACACAAAACCAGCCAGCATCAGCAGCACCACCGCCACTATGGCTAAGGTTAGCGCCAGCTGCAGTCTGGCAGAGAGCTGAAAACCGCGGCGGTTTAACAGCCATAACAGTAGCAATAAGCCAAGTTCAACCGGCAGTGCCAGCTGGGTACCCAACCAGGGCGCAATAAAAGAAAACGTCATCATCATGGCGGCCGAAGCGCCAAGCGGCACCACCAGCATAAATAACAATCCGGTCAGCCGGCCGGCTAGGGTGCCAAAGGCTTCAGCAACAAAGTGCGCCGGGCCGGCGGCATGGGGTAACACACTGGCTAATTTGGCAAAAACAATGGTAATAGGGACCGACAACAGCGTCAGCAGCAGCCAGGCCGGCAAAGCGCTGGCACCGGCAAACTGAATGCTGAGCTGCGGCAAAATAAACACACCAGTGCCCAATAAAGTGGTGGCTAATAAGGCCGCGCCTTGCCAAAGGCCAATGCCCTGTTGTTTTGCTGTGGTTTTGGAAGAATTTTTTTGCATGCGATGCTGCTGCCATCCTCTGTAGTGATGACCAATATGATAACTTAGCGCGCGCCAGCAAGATGACGGAACCAGGCGACAAAACGTGGTTTTCACCGGCAAAATAACTTTATTGCATCACAAGGCGGGAGACTGAGCATGCACACCGGTTTGGATAAGTTTGACCAGCAGATCATCGCTGCATTACAGCAGGATGCCCGCCAGAGTGTTTCGGCAATCGCCAGCAGTATTCATTTATCGCGTAGTGCTGTGTCAGAGCGGTTAAAGCGGCTGGAACAAAGTGGTGTGATCCGTGGTTATCAGGTGTTGTTGCAACCGGCGGTAACTCCTTTGGTGTCAGCTTATTTTGCCATTGAGCATAACAGCGCCCGTTGCGCCGACATTATCCCCAAATTACAGCAAATCCCGGAGATCCGCCGTTGTCATGGCATCAGTGGCGAAACCGATTTAATGGTGTTTGTGGAGGCGCCCTCTGTGGCCAGGTTGCATCAGATAAGGGAGTTACTGGACGCCGAACCTGCAGTGGTGCGGATCACCACCCATATGGTGCTCAGTGAATGGATTAATAAAGACGGGGACAATAAAAACAGCTGAGCAGGCTTTCGCCTGCCCAGCCGGGTTAAAATCAGAACTTGTAGCTGACCTTGGCGTACACATAACGGCCACGTGGGCTGTAAATGCTGGTGACATAACCATATAAGTCACCATCACCGTCGCCGGCGGCAAATGGCGGTTCTTCATCCAGCAGGTTGCTGACACCCAACATCAGTTTGGTGCTGGCATCCCAGTTGTAGTACAGCTGGGTATCAACTGTCAGTTGTGAATCAACCATTCTTGAAGTTTCAACGTCAAAGTCCAGGGTACCGTCAAAATTGATATCCGGTGTATCTTCAAATTCACCGATATAAGATAACGAACCCGCCACCCCCCAGTCATTCAGGTTCCAGTCGGCACCTGCCACCCAGCGATATTGTGGATACCGGTATTCACCGGCATAAGAAACTTTGTCTTTTTCAAACTCGTCCAGGTAAGTCCATTCCAGATTCAGTTTGACGACACCGTTTTGTGCCAGATCCAGTTTGTAGTTAGCCGATAAATCCAGGCCTCTGGCCGCCTGGGAACTGACGTTAAAATAACCGTTATTAATACGGTCCAATGTACCTAAAGTCTGGCCTGGTAATGGTGCAAAACGGATACAAATGGTGCTGTTTTGTTTACCACATTCGGCCTGATACACCTCACCAAAAGGCACTTCATCAATTTTGTTGTCTTGTGTGATGCTCCATAAGTCCACACTGAAATCCAAAGCATCATTCACTTGCCAGACAGCCCCCAGGTTCCAGCTTTCCGATTCTTCGGCTTTCAGGTTTGGGTTACCGGCAAAAATAATGGTGTAGTCGGTGGAGGCACAAGCCGGGTTGGCCGGATTGTTGGTTGGGCATAAAAAGGTATCAACAAAAAATTGCGATTCCTGAGATGGGCCAAGGCCAATCTGCGCCAATGAAGGAGCGCGGAAACCCTGACTCCAGGAGCCACGTACTGTCACTGTGTCAGATGGGGTGTAATGGAAGGCCACTTTGGGATTGGTGGTGCCGCCAAAATCGCTGTAGTGGTCATAACGCTCAGCCAGTTGCAGTTCGAGGTTTTCCAGTACAGGCACTGACAGCTCAATATAAGCAGCTTTTTGTGAACGGCCTGCAGCCGCAGATACCGACTCTGTACCAAAAATCAAACCGCGGGTGAACTGATCGTCCGGTGTATCGCGGGCATCTTCTTTGCGGTATTCCACACCTGCTGCCAGACCAATAGCGCCATGGGTAATTTGCATCAGCTCACCGCTGATATGGCCATCGACTGACGTCAGATGGGATTTACCACGACGCACCAGGCTGGTGGTAATAGCATCAATCACCGACTGCGGATTTGTCACACCACCAAATGGGTTGTAACGGCCGGCGTTAATTTCGTTTTGCAGGAAATCCGTGCGCACCCAGCCCTGATCCCGCTCACCGGTTTGGGTGGCGGCACTGCGGCCTTTTTGCGCTGCGGCTTCCCATTCCCAGTTATTCACCACGCCCCGCACCCCAGCCAGTAAACGCAGAGTGTCTGAGGTGATATCCCAGCGTCTGTTGCCTGCATCTACAGTGCGGTAACGGCCAATTTTAATGTCTTTTTTCCATGGGTTATTCGGATGGCTGCCTGGCACTGTTAAACCAGCACCTTCATCCAGCGGCGTGGCGGCGCCCCCTGCAGTGGAGGTGTTATGTTGCACCGCCATTTCCGAGAAAAACTCGATATTGTCGTTCAGCTCGCGGCTCATGGTCAGCATGGCACCCAGCCGTTCTGCAGCAGGCAATGCAATAGAATGCGGGCCATAGTCATACAAACAGGTTTGGCCGGCAATGCTGCCAGTTGGGCAACCCGGGTCGCGTAATGTCACGCCATCCACAATAAAACGGCCCGGATAACCGCGGGAGGAGCGGAAATCTTCACCACCATAAGGGGTTTGGTTGGCAGTACCAAAACGACCCAGTTCAGAGTTGTCAATTTGACCGTTGTTAAAATAATCCAGAATTAAGGTGGCGTTGCTCTTGTCATCGCCAGTGCCCCAGACGGTGCTGAAGGTTTTTTCATCGTAGCTTGGCCCTGTGGTCGAACCATAACCCAGCGAGACTTCAGTGCCGGTGTAGTCTTTGCGCAGCACAATGTTCACCACACCTGCCACAGCGTCTGAACCATAAATAGCGGAAGCACCGTCTTTGAGGATATCAATACGCTCAATAGCAGCCACCGGAATACTGTTGATGTCGACAAAAGAGTTCACTATGCCTTCGGCAAAAGCGCTGGTGGCAACACGGCGGCCGTTGATCAGCACCAGAGTGGCGTCAGCACCAAAACCGCGCAAACTGATGGCTGCTGCACCATTGGCGGTGGAGTCCTGGCTGTTACCTCGTGTGGAGAAAGTACCTGCCCCTGTCACTGGCATACGTTCCAGCAGTTGTTGCAGGTTATCAAAACCCGATTTATCAATCATATTGCGGTCGATAATGGTGACCGGCAGCGCACCTTCAATATCGGTTCTTTTAATGTGGGAACCTGTGACCTGAATACGTTCAACAGACTTATCGTTTTTTGTCTCTGCCTGAGATTGCTGAGCCCATACTTGCGGGCTGCACAGCACAGCAGCAACGGTTAGCGCACAATAACTGAGTTTATGTTGGGTAGTGTTCATAATAATCCTTTTATTCACCTGATATTTTTGTTGTTTTGCGCCCGGAAGCGGCCATTTATCTATAGTACAAATTTTGTTTTTCTGAAGCAGGCTGGGGAAAAAATTGATGTTTTTTTGTAAGCATCAGTTAATTTCTGATAGCCAGTCAGGTTTTGTTACAGAAATCGCCAATTAAATAATAAAAATCAAAGGGATTTATGTTGTGCAGCCACAGATAAAATGGCGATACTGCCGTATATTTCATCAGTTCAATCCTTAGTTTGCGCAATAACCGGAATAATCAGTCTGAAGCAGAATACACACGGAATTTTCCATAGTGGCGGCTGATGACCAAGCTGCTGGGGCAACCTGGATTGCGGCGATTTGCCGTTTTATTAAACCGGGTGGGAGCAGAGCCTGAACCCGGAATCTGATCCTGGTCATGCCGGCCATTAAAGGAGTGCAGGTGTCGGATCTTGTTAGTTTTGCGCGGTTAAAAAACCTGCCGGGCCCGGTCTGGATGTTGTTGTTTGGCAATTTTTTTGTCCGCGGCAGTTATTACATGGTGTGGCCTTTTATTGCGGTATTGCTGTACCGCAAGTTTCAGTTATCTGCCGCTGAAGTTGGGCTCTGGCTGACCTGTGCCGCTTTGCTGGCGGTCGTCAGTGGTTTTTATGCCGGTTATTTGTCAGACAAATTTGGCCGAAAACCTTTATTGCTGGTAGCTGCGCTGGTGGGGGTGCTGGCCTTTAGTGCTTTTGCAC
This sequence comes from Rheinheimera sp. 4Y26, assembly GCF_025245835.1. Lineage (GTDB taxonomy): Bacteria > Pseudomonadota > Gammaproteobacteria > Enterobacterales > Alteromonadaceae > Pararheinheimera. Next base: position 89,760 of record NZ_JAOBWS010000009.1, on the reverse strand, counting down.
TGGCACAAAGCAAAATAGCGGTGATTGTCTGTATTTTTTTATCGACCTTGCCACGCGCTTTGTGGGACTCGCCCAGCAAAGCCTGGCTTGGTGACTTGTTACCTGACAGCAAAGACCGCGAGCTGGCGTTGCAGGGTTTGTATTTTATGGTGAACGCCGGTGCTGCTATTGGGCCTTTGTTTGGCATTTGGGCCGGTGTCAGCGGCAATCAGCACGCCTTTTTTCTGACGGCCTTTTCTTATGCTTGTTTGGGCTGCGGTATTCTGTGGTTATACCGTTTTACGCCACAGCAACAGCGTCCGCATCACACCAAAGGGCTGAATTTAAAGCTGACGTTACAAATCCTGCGGCTGGATCAGCTGTTTTTACTGGTGATAGTGGCCAATATCCTGATCAATTTTATTTATGCCCATGCCGACTCCAGCCTGATCCAATATCTGACCCGCGCCAATTTCCCAGAACTGGTCAGCCTGATTGCAGCGCTGGGCATTTTAAATTCGCTGGTGATTGTGACTTGTCAGTTTCCATTATTACGGCTGCTATCGGGCTGGCCCGTGGTGAAACGTATTTATCTGGGTATTGTGCTGCTGGCGCTGTCGCAGCTTTGGTATGCGCTAAACCCCATTTTGTGGTACTGGGGCTGGCTGGGCGCCACTTTGGTGTTGAGTCTGGGCGAAGCTATTTTATTTGCCAATATGAACGTGCATCTGGATCAGCTGGCACCGCCTGCACTTAGGGGCAGTTATTTTGGTGCCGCCAGTTTATATGCGGTAGGTTTTTCCTTGTCGCCGCTGATTGGTGGCCTGGTGCTGGACTGGCTGGGCGGCCCGGCACTGTATTTTGGCAGTTTTTTGCTTTGTATTGGGGTGGTGTTTTGTTACCGCATCAGCGGCCGGTTACGCCGGCCGGATTTTAGTCAGTTTCTGAACCAGAAGCCTTTAGATAGCTGATTGAATTTTCGCCAGATTTCCCATAGATTGAGGTTGGGATTTGTCCGGGCAGTCGGGTTGTAGTGGCTGCATTTGTTATGTTGTGCACGCGATTTCAGAAGGAATGAGTATGAAAGATCACCACGGAAGTATCAGCAAACCCGCCTTGCTGCTGGCGGTTGCCAGCCTGAGTATGCTGGTTGCCTGTAATAAAGCGCCAGAAACGCCACAAGTTCAGGCACCTGCTGCAGTGGCAGACAGCAGCAAAACTGCGGTCGCTGCCGCTTTGCCTTCTTATACGGCAGAGCAGTTTTACGCCACTAAATCTTATATGGGCAACAAAATTAACCACAATGGTCAGTCGTTATTGGTAGCGTCAGACGAAACCGGTGTGTTTAACCTGTATCGGGTTAGCCTGGATGGCAGCAGCTGGCAGGCGCTGACTAAATCCACTACAGACGCCATCATGCCGCTGGACTGGTTCCCGCAGGATGACAGAGTACTGTATACCGCCGATCAGGGTGGCAATGAGCTGCATCATTTGTATGTACTGGCAGAAGACGGCACTGTGACCGATCTGACGCCAGGCGACAAACTCAAGGCGATGTTTTTAGACTGGCATGGTACAGATGCATTTTGGGTGGCCAGCAATGAGCGTGACCCGAAGTTTTTTGATTTATATAAATACGACGCAAAAACCTATCAGCGTACTTTGGTGTATCAGAATAACGACGGTTTAACTGTAGATGCGGTGAGCCCCGACGGCCGTTATCTGGCGCTCAGCAAAGAGCGCACCAATGCCGACAACAACCTCTATATCATTGACTTACAAAGCAAAGAGCAAAAGCCGCTGCATATCACACCGCATGAAGGCAATATCACTTTTGCCATTCATGGTTTTAGCCGCGACAGCAAAACGCTGATTTATGGTTCAGATCAAAACTCTGAGTTCAGCCAGGCGCAGCAGTATGACATTGCCGCCAACAGCAGCAGTTTGTATCAGCAAGCTGACTGGGACGTCAGTTTTATCGATTTTAGCAAAGACAATAAATACAAAGTGGTTGGGGTGAATGCCGATGCGTCCACCAAAATTCAGATCATCGACCAGAACACAGGGCAAGAGCTGAAGTTACCGCCGTTGCCGGTGGGGGATTTGCGCGGCATTCATTTTTCCAAAGACAGCCAGTACCTGAGCTTTTATGTGAATGCCGACAACAGCCCGTCCAATTTATATGTCTGGAAAGTGGGTGAGCCACAAGCAAAACGCCTGACTCAGGCCTTAGACAAAGCTATTGACGAAAACAATCTGGTGATGAGTGAAGTGGTGCGTTACGCCAGTTTTGACGGCTTGCAAATTCCGGCTTTGTTATACAAACCAAAACAAGCCAGCGACAGTGCCAAAGTGCCGGCGCTGATTTGGATCCACGGTGGCCCTGGCGGCCAGTCGCGCACTGGTTATAACCCGACCATTCAGCATCTGGTGAATCAGGGTTATGCCGTGCTGTCGGTGAATAACCGTGGTTCCAGCGGTTATGGCAAAACCTTTTACCATCTTGACGATTTAAAACATGGTGAAGACGATCTGCAGGACATTGTATTTGGTAAAAAATATCTGCAGTCGCTGAACTGGGTAGCCGGCGAGCGTATTGGTGTGATGGGCGGCAGTTATGGTGGTTATTTAACCATGGCGGCCATGGCCTTTACCGACGAATTTAAAGTGGGCATTAATATTTTTGGTGTCACCAACTGGCTACGCACGCTGGAAAGTATTCCGCCTTGGTGGGAGTCATTCCGCGAGTCGTTATATGCTGAGCTGGGCGACCCGGCCAAAGACGCCGAACGCTTAAAACGCATTTCGCCGGTATTCCATGGCGACAAAGTGAAAAAACCTGTGCTGGTGGTGCAAGGCGCCAACGACCCGCGGGTGCTGCAGGTTGAAAGTGACGAAATGGTGGCGGCCATTAAGAAAAACGGTGTGCCGGTGGAATATGTGTTGTTCCCGGATGAAGGCCATGGTTTTGTCAAAAAAGCCAACCGCATCACAGCACAGCAGGCTTATTTAAGTTTCCTGCAAAAACATCTGTAAACAGCAAACAGCTTTTAGCGTACAAAAATGCCAGTCAGCCGACTGGCATTTTTATTGGCAGCGGCCTTGCGTTTTGCTTTGTAGATTTTGCGGGTAAAAGCTGTTGTTGCTCTGGCGCGGAATTCTGGCTAAGCCCTGACTACACTTGTTAAACCTTCAGTTCTCAGCGCAGCTAATTGTTATGTCAGCCGAACTTCGCTGTTGTTATCAGGAAGACGACCCTCAGCATTGTTGCCATGCACCGGCCGGCCCTTCCGGTTTGTGTTATTGGCACGATCCCACTATTTGCAAAGACAAAGCCGAAGATAAAGCCGCGCTGGAGCAATATGCCCGTGCTGGCGGGCAAATGCGGGGTTTAGCGTTAAAAAAAGCTCAGCTGGCCGGGCTGAATTTAGCGGCAGCGCCGGGCCAGAGTGGTTTTGATTTAAGTTTCAGCGACTTATATCGCGCCAACTTACAGGGCGCCCATTTATATAAAGTAAATTTAACCCAGGCCAATTTAATGAAAGCCGATTTGCGCGATGCCAATGTGCATTGGGTAAAGGCCGAGCAGGCCAATTTGCTGGGCGTTAAATGGGCCGGCGCCCGGCTGGAAAATATGCAGCTTGGTAAAACGCTACGGCAGGAAGCAATAGCGCAACAGGCGGTAAAGGCCGGAGATCAGGCGTTGGCGCAGGATTATTTTGAACAATCGGAAGAAATTTACCGCGACTTACGTAAAGCCGCCGAACATGAAGGTTTGTTTGTGTTGTCGGGTTTGTATATCCAGCAAGAGCTGCGCATGCGGCGTTTTCAGTACCCTAAATTTAGCCAGAAAAGGTTGTTATCGAAATTAATTGATGTGTTTTGTGGTTATGGTGAAGAGCCCGTCCGGGTGGTGCTGTTTTCGTTATTGCTGATTTTTTGTTGTGCCATTGCCTATTTTTTTCTGGGCGTGGTCAGTGCAGGTGCAGTGCTGCAGTTTAATCCGCAAGCCTCGTTGCTCGAGCAGCTGCAGCTTTTTGGCACCTGTTTGTATTATTCGGTGGTGACCTTTACCACCCTGGGTTATGGCGACATTACCCCTGTGGGTTTGTCCCGGCTGGTGGCGGCGGTGGAAGCTTTTACCGGCAGTTTTACCATAGCGCTGTTTGTGGTGGTGTTTGTGAAGAAGATGACCAGGTAGTGCCGACAGCTCCTTCCTTAAAGGTTCAGCAAAATTCCTGACTGTGAACATTAATTAAGCAAATGAGTTACATAATTTCACATTTGTATTTTGTTTTGGGATTTTTTTGTTAGAGTAGCGCCCGCACTGACGCATTCACTTTTTCAGGGACGTATCCCATGTTAAAAACCACAGTTGCAGCTTTCACGCTGCTGACTTCTGCTGCCGCTATGGCACAAGACACCACATACTCTGCTTTCTCGGTACAGGCTGATTTAGGTTCAGCCCGCCATAACATTGGCACTGATGACGAAGATGAGTCTGGTAGCGCTTTTGCGCCATCTTTGGCTCTGGCCTATCAGATTAATCAAAACTGGTCAGCCCGTTTGCAGTACACCGATCTGGGTGAATTTACTGTGTTAAGTGGTGAAAGTTACGATTATGATTCAGGTGTTTGGGTGGGCTTTGACCGTGATCTGAAGAGTTCAGCCAGTTGGCTGGGTTTAACAGCTCAATACCAAACCGAGCAGTTGGTACAACAATGGTCTGTTGGTGCCCGTCTTGGCGCAGCCTTCTGGAAACAAGAATTTACCCTGACCGACACTATTACTTCGGTGTCAAATTCACAACTGAGATTTATGATCGGCGAAAGTTTTAGTGAAACCGGCAGCGACAGTGGTGTAGGTTTATTGGCCGGTGTATTTGCCCAATACCATTTTACCGAACAACTGGCTTTCACACTGGATCTGGACCTGGCGCCTTTTAGCAGCAAAGCTGCTGAAGAAATTTCGGTGTTTCAGGGTATGGGCGACGTCAAAGCCGACTACCATGTCACCCGTCTGGCGGCCGGTATTCAATACCGTTTCTAAACGGCGTTGTTCAAGTTTTTGCCAAAGCCCGGTGTTGTGATGCAACACCGGGCTTTTTGTTTTGCTGGCTGGTGATGTGCCGGCGGAAGGCTGCGACGGTTTGTGACTGTTATGTCAAAAGCACTACAAAAAGCCTCAGGCAAATGACGAGACCCGATGCGGAAGTATTCGCTGAAGTATTTTCTGTAAGCCACTGACAGTTAGGGCTTTTCTGATGCCTGCGACATGGCGCGAATGCGGGGTCTCGCCCCCGCGGGCGAGTCACTTTTTGTGTCGACAAAAAGTGACGGAAAAAACGACCCCGGTAAGCCTTCGAAAGCCCGCTAAAAATCAAAAGTTTGAGGCGCCGCCAAAACTCAGCGAGCGCTACCGTCGCTCGCTTCAAACAGTTGGCGTCTTAAAACCTCAAACTTTCAATTTTTATCGGCTCGGCTTAAAGGGGAAGCAAAAGCGCTGGAGCAGAGATTTGATTTTTTCTAAGGTGTTAAAAGTGAACAAAAGCTACTCTACGTTGCGTCGTTCTTTTCAGGCTAAAACATCATATAACCGCTGAGAAAATAGCCAGTAGTTAGCCATGAGTTTTTTTCAGAACAACTTGCGTACTGGATGTATGGATTTTGTGATGTCAGCATTTATCGAATTTAGAAAAATAAGTTGAAAAATAGTAACTTAGGCTTTAGCTTGATATGAGTAAAATCATAAAAGAAGGCAGGAAAATGTCCGACTTGCGAGCGCTCCGCCTTCTATTAAATTGTTATGAGTAAAGGAGAGTTCATTTGTGAACCAAAAAATTTATAGAAACGGAAAGTTCGACAGAGATAAAACATCAACAATTCTATTGAAAAATTCAGGGATTTTTCTAATACCGCTCGCAATGGCTATTGGTCTAGTTAAGTGGCTTCATTTAAAGGTCGGCTATGACAACCTTGTCACCGATGTGTTGATTTTTGCTGTCCTACTTACTTTGGGAACTCTTGGCTACATCTACAGGACTCTGACCCGAATTAGGCCATTGGCATATAAACAGGGGGATTTGTTGACAATTAATACTGGTCTACTGATGAAAAAAACAGTCGACTTATCAAAGGCAAAGAAGATTACATGCCTGTTTGTTACTGAGCATGATCAACTTATGAAAGTAAGAACCCCAGGAGAATTACCAGTCGAGTTTGTAATTAAACAAACAGATTGTAGTACTGAGGACTTAGGTAGTTTTATTACCGAAAACCACGACATCGAAGTCCGGTATTCATAACAAACGCCAGCACACCGCGCCTGCGGCGCTGGACTCGCAACAAGTTGCTCGCCTGTGTGGCGGTAGTTAGCCTGCTAGGTTTGAGATCAAATGAGAAATAAAATTAATCATCCCTTATTAGAAAGTGTCAATGTTGAAGTTGAGGCTGATAGCTTTTTTGGTAAGCCTAAAGTTTATGTTAATGATTGGAAAATTGAACAGGTATCTAAAGGGAGTGAGTTATATCATGTGAAAAACGGCAATGGACAAATTGTAAATGTTGAAATAGAAAATGAATTATTCGAAGAGCAGCCAAAGGTTAAAGTAAACGGAACATCGGTCAGATTACCAAGTACAAGCTCAAATTGGAGTCGCGCATTTGCTTACTCTCCTTTTATTATTGGCACTCTTGGTTTTTTTAGTGATTTAAATACTTTTTTTGTTTTGATATTTACTTACCCTTTTGCATTTCTATCAATTAAAGCATTGCGCTTTAAGCCTTTTTCATTTTTGAAGTTATCAACCATAACTATTTGCTTCTTGATTTCGCTGCCTGTTTGTTTAATGGTGATATTTTCATTTTTTGGACCAGTCACGTTTAATATAAATGGCATAAAGTAGTGTATATAAAGTATACGGCTAACAATGCGCGGCACTCGCGGCCTGCGGCCGCTAGGACGCCAAACCGCAAGCGGTTCGTCGCCCGTGCGCTTGGTGTTATGAGTTTTGAATATGCGAACCCCAACGACCGTCGAAGCTCGAATCCTAAATGAACTATTTGCGCGAGCAGAACTAGCGTACGAAGCAAAATCATTATTAGTGGAATCAATGGATGATGGCAGGATGGGTAGTTTAAAGATCGGAATCAATCATTGTGAGCGTAGCTTTGGTTCAGCTTGCGCAGAGTTTGAACTGATCGATGATGATGGAAAATCAGTGCTTTTTTCGTTGTACCTTGATAAAGCAGGCGAGCCTTATGAGTTGGATGCATTCAAGAGTGATTTCAGTGAAACAATCCTGCTGCAAAACAACTCATAACAAGCGCCTTAAACAATGCGGCCTGCGGCCGCAGGACTCGCAACAAGTTGCTCGCCGTTTAGGCGATAGTTAGCTTTTTCGATTGAGTACTGTGAAAAATGGTTGGATATAGATGGAGATGCCAAGCATGTCAGGCTGGCAACGAACCAAACTTAGATAAATGTGCGTTTTGTGGTTGCCCTGCAAATGCTGGTTCAGAGGATATTGAAAAGCACATTAATCCCGACGCATTCAAGAAAAAGAAAGCCAAAGAAGAATATTCAAAATCATTGTTCATTTATTTTTTCATTCCATTTTTTGCAGCTAACCATGCGTTAAATGGAAGGTATGAGTCGTTAGTTATAATTCTAGCCATAGTAGCTTTTATTAGCGTAAAAAATATTAATCTGCTTATTCATATATGGAATGATCGCTGGGCTAGAATGACTTTGATAACGATAGCTAGTGTTTTTATGATTTCTATATTGTATCGACGGGTTTTTATGTTAGATGATAGCCCTCATGTTTGGTTGTTAGCGTTATCCTATTTGGTTTTGTCCCCGTTGTCATATTACTATTTTTTCAAAAGTGAAAACGGTGAAAGGGTATTCGGCGATTACTATTCAAAATATAAAAAATAAATAATGTATTTAAATTGCACGGCTGGCATTAATTGTTGCACGGTTCGCTAACAATGTGCGGCACTCGCGGCCTGCGGCCGCAGGGATGCCAAACCGCGAGCGGTTTGCCACCCGTGCGCACGACGTTATAAAGTCTAGGAAATATTGTGCATCTCATAGGCCATAGGATAATGCTGTCACCACTCGATACTTCTGATAGAGAGCTGTTTATTCGAATATCAATGTGTCCGAAAATGATGGCTCATGTATATGAACCTTGTACATATGAAGAGGCAATAGCCGCTTTTGAAGTCAAAGCTCAGCCCTGGGACAGTAATGGCGCTGGATGGCTTTCCTTTGGTATATCTGACTTATCGTCAACCGAAAAGCTTGGAAATATTGGACTTAAAATAGTGGACCATGAAGCAAAAATCGCTGAAGTCGGCTTTATGATTAAGCTAGAAGCTCAAGGTAAAGGCTTCGCTGCTGAAGCTTTGAAGTTAGTTCGAGATTTTGCGTTAACCGAGCTGGGTTTAAATAAGTTAGTTGCAACATGCTCGGTCAGTAATATTGGTTCTTTTAAAGTGCTGGAAAAGCTGGGGTTTGTTCGAGAAGCGTGCTTAAGGAAAAATACCCTAATTAAGGGGCAACTTGTTGATGATTACATTTACCATCTATGCAAATCGACTTTATAACAAGTTGCTTAATTTCGTTCCGGCCACAAAAAGCGTGGCCTCCACTGGACTGCCTACGCTGCGCTGCGGCAGCCAATTAGCAAAGCGTTATGCGTGAGCAGTTATGAGCCAGGATATGCCGAAATACGATGTTCGAGTCGAAGAAGACAGTTTTGGTATTTTTGTCGAAGTTGCTGACTTTAATGATTACGACGAGCTAGAGGATTTTTTCGTTGAGCAATATGACTTAGAGATTATAGCTGTGAGTCATGCAAATAAGTCAGAAAACGGCAAATATAAAATCTGGTTTAATCAAACTTTAGGCGTTGAGTTTATTAAGAAAATTATCAATGAAATTAACAATAAAAGTGCATAACAAGGCCCGGCAGCACGCAGCCTTCGGCTGCTGGACTCGCTACGCTCGCCGCTGCGGGCATCGTTAGCTGTTGGTATGAGTATGGATTGCATCAACCAAATTAAAGAAAGACTTGAGAAATATCCCGATCTCAAATGGGAACTGGACGGCTCAACTATATCAGTATCACCAGAGAATGGGTTCACAGTTTGGCTTGCTGAATCAGAGCAAGGTTGTACTGTAGGCTACAACGGTTGGCACGAAGAATTTTCAGATAAAAATGAAGCCTTAAATTGCTTTGCTTTTGGCCTCAGTGAAAAGTGTCGATTAAAGGTCTTTATTAAAGGCAAGACAGAATATAAATGGGTCTTGGAAGCATTTGAGGACGGTAACTGGGTAAGTTACAGCACTACTAGTTTAATCTTTTATCCGTACTAGCGTAAAACACGGATTAGTTACTTGCAAAATCATGTGGTAAGCAGCTAACAAGTTGCTTAATTTCGTTCCGGCCACAAAAAGCGTGGCCTCCACTGGACTGCCTCCGCTAGGCTGCGGCAGCCAATTAGCAAAGCGTTAGTGGTCAATGATGAATCGAGTCCTATTTTTTATCTTTGCTTTTATGAGCTCGCATGGGATCGCTGAGGAATCAGATGCTCCAGAAACTATTTGGTTAGAATCAGATGAGATGGTTTCTTGCACCCCACGCGAGTTAAGCCGTGGCGATGTCCTTCGAGTTAATCTTAGTGGGAGCCACGGTAAAGAGCTTGCCTTGTACAGGCATGACGAAAGTTTATGGCTATTTTTGGTAGTTAGCTCACCGCCATCAACCATGAAGCCTTTAATGTCTTCTCAACGGTTTGAAAACGTAAAGCAAATTGAAATAGCCTCAACCACAACTGGGTATCGGTGGGATAACAAAGGCGGTAATGAGACGATATTTTCTAAGCCTGGGAAATATACCCTCTATGTAAGTGAAAACTTGGAAAGTGAGGGAGGCGGCTATAAATGCGAGCTATTTGTCAAAAACCGCTAACAAGCAAAGGCAGCATCGCCCTGCGGGCTGGACGCGCTAACGCGCGCCGCTGCTTTGATAGTTAGGGCTTTATGACTAAGCAAGTTTTGATTTTGATTAATATTGCGTTGGCAATAACAGCGTCAATTTTCATATATCAAATGTTGCCATATGCAGCAGCCATTGGCTGTGGCGAGTTAAATCCAGTTCCAAACTGCCAACCCTTAACACAAAGTAAATTAGCTTTTTACGCAATGGTGCCTTTTTTTCTAGTCGGTGCCATCGTTTTTTGTTCAGTGCGCTTGTTTCCAATGCAGCGCAAGTTGTCAAAAGGTTTGCTATTTATCGTTCCTGTATTGGCCATTTTATTGGGGGTATATATCTTTGTTTTGTCAGCAACTACGCCCTAACAAATCGCGGCACTTGCGGCCTGCGGCCGCAGCGACGTCAAACTGCGATGCAGTTTTCCGCGCGTGCGCTCAGCGTTAGGTTAAAAATGAAATACCTCGCAATCGTGCTAATTTTGTTGGCCGGTCCAGTAAGGTCAGACAGAGTTGTTCCAATTCCAGATGGAATGACCGCGTTTTGGTCATTCAATGCTAAGACCGAGTTGGAAATTAAGGCATTTGAAGCTGCAAAAGCATATTTGAAAAATCAGAATGAAGATCTAAACAAGTACTACCTAGCTGAAAATTATTTGGACGTAACAACTGGCTTATACCGTTTTTATATAAAGCACTCCTCGACATACCGCATAAGTAAAAACGAAATTGATGAGTCATATAAAAATGGTGTTATTTACTACGATATTAAGAAAAATAAAATTGTTAAATTTGAACGTAAATAAAAACCTAACAAGTGCAGGCAGCGGACTCGCGTTGCTCTCCGCTGCTGCAAGCGTTAGCCACTTACAGGAGTAACTATGAGTACAAGTTTATTTATCTTTCTGATTTGTTTTATTACCGGTGTGGTATTTATTCTGCTTGGCTTTCTTATTGGTTATAAAAACAAGTCAAATCTCATCAATGGCGTAGACTTCAGCAAAATTTCTGACGTAACTAAATTTTGCCGAACATTTGGTAATGGCCTCATTGTATCCGGCGTGCTGGTTGCCTTGTCTGGCTGTCTAGTTTATTTCGCTGGTACAGGGCTTGTATCGTTTTTAGTCTCGTTTCTTATTTTTTCTTCATTGCCTCTGGTGTACTTTTTCTATGCAAAGCAAAAGTATGCCGCTGGCTAAGAGTAAGTTAATTATGGCTAACAAGGCGCGGCACTTTGCGGCCTTCGGCCGCCGCGACGCTCACCAAGGTTCACGCGCGTGCGCGCATAGTTATAAGCTAGAGGAGTACCGATGTCATTTTTGAAGACTCTAGGCAAAGGTTTAAAAGGAGCTGCGGCGGCTTTAAATGTTGATCAATATACAGTCAATGATGTAAACGCAAAGTGCATCCATTGCGGACATCAGCATTTTGAAACTGGAGAAGCGCAGTTAAATACCGCGGGCCTCACATTTATAAATTTGGATTGGGCAAATAGAAGTGCATCAGTTCTTATTTGTAAAAAATGTACATTTATTATGTGGTTTTTAGAGGGGCCGAAAAGAGTTGTTAAGTGATGCTTATAACAAGCGCCTTAAACATCGCGGCCTTCGTCCGCAGGACTCGCAACAAGTTGCTCGCCGTTTAGGCGATAGTTATGTTGAAAAAGGAATTTAGATGGTATTTCCATCACTAGAAACTGAGCGTCTATTACTTACAGAACTTCGTGTTGATGATGAAGCTGGTCTGTTCAATTTGTTTTCCAATCCATCTGTGGTCAAATACTACGATTTAGATGTGTTTCGCGAGTATAGCCAAGCGGCTAATTTGATTAGTCTTTTTAAATCCAGATATGAGGAGCGGCAGGGTATCAGGTGGGCCATTCGGTTAAAGTCATCTGGTCGATTGATAGGCACCTGCGGCTTTAACTCGTGGAACAGCAAAATGCGTAATGCCGTTATTGGTTATGACCTGCATCCTGAGTTTTGGCGACAAGGTTATTCCTCAGAAGCTGTGCGCGCCATTATTACTGCTGGATTTTTGGGTTCTTTGCCTTGTGGGGAATTGCATCGAGTTCAGGCAGATACAGTTCCCGGCAATAGAGCATCTGAATCATTGCTCCGTCGGCTTGGGTTTAAAGAGGAGGGGCTTCGGCGTGAGTGCGGATATTGGAAGAATAAGTTTCATGATCTCAAATGTTTTGGTTTGCTCCGTTCAGAGTTCATTACAACATAACAATCCGCGTCATTCGGGGCCTGCGGCCCCTGCGACGCTCACAAGTTCGCGCGCATGCGCGGGGCGTTATATGCCTAAGTGGACTTATGTGGCAATCGACAAAACTTACTATTAAATGGATAGTATTCGGCTTCATTGCAGGTTTCTTTTTAGCTTCGGCGGGAGCCGGTCCGGGCGGTGCTAGCGCAATTTTTATTGCGCTTGGAGTCGCGTTTGGAGCATGCACATCTGTAATTCACAACATCTGGTTATATTATAAAGACGAGCATCGAGAAAAAGCGCATTTAATACCTTCAGGTTTAATTCTTGTCGTTTTTTGTTTCTCTGTTATTAGTGATTACATAGTTGAAGCCAACTGTAATATTTCAGAAGTTGACTATTTCAATAGAGCTAAAGTATATGTCCAAAAGTCAGGTTGGCCTTTGGAGTTTCTGAAATCAGAGCCTTATGTTTTAGATGGTTGCGAATTAGGTTTCGAATATGAAAGTTTGGAGCATTTTAATCTCATAATAGTCAGCCCCGATGGTGACGTACGGTTAAATGATTAACGGCATATAACAAACGCCAGCACACTGCGCCTGCGGCGCTGGACTCGCAACAAGTTGCTCGCCTGTGTGGCGGGCGTTAGGCGGAAATAGGAATGGAAATCCCCGAGAGCATGAAATCCAGCCTTCAAGAGTGGAATAATGGCAACGGTATAGACTTAGAGTCATGGATAGGCTGCTCTGGAAATTTCTCCCTGGCAGTTGGTTATGCAACCTTATTCTGGCCAGAATTCACACACTTTGACGGCTACATCCTTCGAGCAGATTTCTCAGAGTCTTCGCTAAGAGGCTTTGAGCAACAGAATGCAGGCAACCGAAAAACCGTCGAATGGGTAATGAATCACCTTCACCTTGACAGTATTCATTACCTTGGATGTGAAGACATATCCCAAGACAAACTCATCATCTTGGGAAATACGCTCAAAGAAATTTATGAGGCAAAGCTCAAGTGGCAGTTCCCAGAGCACCCCTGCATAGTCGAACTATACATCCCTAAAGATCGAGAAAACTTCTCCGACTATCAGATTTCTTTTTGGCAGAAGTGCCACGAAACCGGGAACGCCTAACAATGCGCTCAACTGCCGCTCACTTCGTTCGCTGGACGTCCAAAAGCTGCGCTTTTGGCCGCCCGTTAGCTTAATCGTTAGTGCGCTTTTATCTTATGAGAATACTTTATCTATAAAACCTAAAGTACCGTCGACAATCAAGTTACAGGAGTAGCAGGCATTTATGAATGGAATTATCCGGTTTTTGAAATGGGCATTCGCCGTCATTTTAGTGATTGGCATTGCATCGCTTGTGGCGGGGTTGTCGTTTCGCTCTGGGTTAGGTACGCCAACCACAGAGTTCAAAGAAAAAGCAGTGTATGCACCGCATGGTGTAGTGGCTACCAGCCAGCCTTTAGCCAGTCAGGCTGGTTTGGCCGTGCTGCAAAATGGTGGCAACGCCGTGGATGCCGCAGTGACAGCCGCAGCCGTGTTGAGTGTAGTGGAACCTTATATGACCGGTATTGGCGGCGATATGTTTGCGATGGTTTGGTTGGAGCCTGAGCAGCGCCTGATCGGTATCAATGGCAGTGGCTATGCCGGTGCGCTGATGACGCTAGACAAATTTGCGGGTCGCAATCGTGTACCAGACGAGGGCGCTCAATCTATTACCTTGCCCGGAGCGCTCAGTGGCTGGGCCATGTTATTGGAAGCTCATGGCACAATCAGCCTGGCACAAGCGCTTGCTCCGGCTATTGAATTGGCAGAACAAGGTTTCCCAATCTCCAAATCAACGGCAGAAGAGTGGGGCCTTTTTGAAAGTAAAATCAATTATGACCCAGGGGCAAGAAGCACTTTTTTGCTTGATGGCAGCCGGACGCCTGTTGCCGGTGACAGGTTTGTCAATCCAGACTATGCCAAAACACTGAAACTGATTGCAGCACAAGGCCCGCAGGTGTTTTATGGTGGTGAACTGGGTGAAAAAATTGCGGCAAGAGTACAAGAGTTAGGTGGCTTTTTAACCCCTGGCGACTTTGCCAATTATCAGGCTGAGTGGGTGGAGCCGATGTCAGTGTCCTATAAAGAATACCGTTTATGGGAGTTACCGCCGAATGGGCAGGGTATTGCTGCGCTTGAAATGCTGAAAATCCTCGAACCCTATGATTTAAAAACAATGCAGCATAATTCACCCACTTATTTACACCATCTTATTGAAGCCAAAAAGTTGGCTTATGCCGACCTCGAACATTTTGTCGGTGACCCCAAATTTATGCAGATAAAAGCGGAACAGTTATTAGACGACTCTTTTATCGCCAGGCGGCGCGCTTTGATCAAACCGGATCAAGCCATGCAGCAGGTTGATCCGGAAGCGTCGTTACATACCAGCGACACCACCTATTTAAGCGTGGCTGACAAAAACGGCAATATGGTGTCTTTTATTAACAGCGTCGCAGGGCCTTTTGGCTCTGGCGTTGTTGTGCCGGGCACCGGTTTTGCGTTACAAAATCGCGGTGTGGGTTTGTCGCTGCAACCAGATCGCGCCAATACAGTTGCCCCGGGTAGAAAGCCATTTCATACCATTATTCCTGGTTTTGTCACTAAAGCCGATGCTCAGGGTAAGCAACAACCCTGGTTGAGTTTTGGTATTGTCGGTGGTCCGCAGCAGCCTCAGGCACATGTGCAAATGCTGTTGAATATGGTGGTGTTTGGTATGGATGTACAAGAAGCTATTGACGCGCCAAGGTTTCGCCATTGGGAAGGAAATAGCGTGAGCTTTGAACAAGGCATCCCTCAGAGTACAGTGGATGAGCTGTATTCACTCGGACATGCGCCGCAAAACCCTGTGATGGCTACCGCACAAGGCTTTTTTCATGGCAATAACCCGGGGCTGGTCTTTGGCGGCGGACAAGGTGTGATAAAAACGTCCAACGGATATGTCGCAGGTTCTGATTCCCGTCGCGATGGGGTGGCTGCGGCACATTAGCAATGATCCAAGGTGTTTTTCTGCCCTTCAACCGGCCCGTTGCTGATGCTGGCAACAAATGCTGGAGCTTGGTTGATATGGCTCACAAGCAAATGTTAATCGCCCAGGCTGCACATGGGCTGCGACATAAATCCAATCCGCTGCGCGGTTTTCCGCGCTAAATTTGGGTGTTAGACGCAACAATCACTGCAGGAGCTCGTTGTTATGGCAGAACTGAAGACCAGGCCGACCGGTGCAAGCATTGATGAATACATCGGCTCAAGGGCGAATGAAGAGCAGCAGGCCGACTGTAAGACCCTGATGGCTTTATTAACACGGGTGACCCGGGAAGAGCCTCAGATGTGGGGACCCAGTATCGTTGGCTATGGCCTCTACCAATACACCTATGAGAGTGGCAGAACTGGTGAAATGTGCAGAACCGGCTTTGCAATCCGGGGTAAGGAGTTGGTTGTCTATCTTGTTGCTGAAGGTGCTGAGCAACAGGCGTTGCTGAAACGACTTGGCAAGCACAAGATGGGCAAGTCTTGTCTGTACATTAAGAGGCTCGCAGACATAGACATCACAGTCCTCGGGCAATTGGTCATCGGCTCGCTGGCCCAGCTCAAAGCCAGGTACGGCTAAAACCACCCTAATCCCCCGCTTTATCACAGACCCGCAGCATGCGAAACCGCTTCAGGGCCAGGTCTTTTAAAGCGCGTTTTGTACTTAGAAAAAACAAATCACCATTCCAGCGCTCTCGGCCCCGTAAAGTGAGCCGTGGTTTTGGCCGGTTTTGAGGTTTTAAGCCGACAACTGTTTGAGGCGAGCGACGGTAGCCGCCGCCGCCCCGTGGTTTTAAAAGCAGGCGGCGCCTCAAAAGCGAGTCTAAACAACGGGCTTTCGAACGTTCTCGGGGTGATTTGTTCGCAACAAAGTTTCTCACCCCTTCGGGGCCAGCTAAAGCTGTCCAAAATCGCTTTGCGATTTTGTCTTTGTGTCTCTCTCATTGCTGACAAAGAAAGAGACCCGCCTGCCGGGGCGAAACCCGGCATACGCGCCATGCCGCAGGCATCTGGCAAATCCATTGCTGCAACAACAAAGCGCCCATATCCGCCCGGATAAAACCAACCTGCTGTTGAATTCAGCACCAACCCACCCCATCTCAGAGCTTGCCCTTAAGCCGATTAGGAAATCACCATGCTTTATGATTTGACCGTAGTGCAATTTAGCAAAATGCTGAACAACCTCGATGCCATTCTGGATAAAGCAGAACAGGCGGCCAGTGCGAAAAAATATGATGTTGCGGTGTTACTCAACGCCCGTTTAGCGCCGGACCAGTTTAATTTTATCCGTCAGGTGCA
Source organism: Rheinheimera sp. 4Y26 (assembly GCF_025245835.1). Classification (GTDB taxonomy): domain Bacteria; phylum Pseudomonadota; class Gammaproteobacteria; order Enterobacterales; family Alteromonadaceae; genus Pararheinheimera. The sequence continues at coordinate 73,193 of NZ_JAOBWS010000009.1, read as the reverse complement.
AATTGCCTGTGATACCGCCAAGTTAGGTGTGGCTCGCTTAGCTGGTGTGGCCGACAGTGCGCCTAAACATGCCGACACTGAAAGCACTTTGCCTGAGTTAAAAACCCGTATTGCTGAAACTCTGGCTTATTTAAAAACTTTTACGCCAGCTGATTTTGTTGAGGCGGCTGAACGTCAGATCAGCCAGCCACGTTGGGAAGGTAAGTACCTGACAGGTTTTGAGTTTGCGGTGCAGCACGCTGTGCCAAATATTTATTTCCATATCACTACCGCTTACGCCATTTTGCGCCACAACGGTGTGGATGTAGGTAAAAAAGACTATCTGGGCCCAATGCCGTATAAGAGCTGAGCCTTATAAAAGCTAGACCTTATAAAAACTAACGCCTTATCAGCATCAATGGCTGATAAAGGTGAATGATCCGGGGCCTGTTGGCCCCGTTTTTTTGCTATTGCTGTTGTATCTTGCTGTTCTGGCTGAAAAAGCGCTGAGCCTGTGCTTGTTTGCCCGCAGCCTTGCCGCTAGATTTAACTGCAGCAAGCTGATAACAGGAGCTTTGAGATGCAGCCATGGTCTGCGCCGGCGCAACAGGCGCTGGTGAAACTGCCCGACTGGGTGGCACAAGTTGTGAACTGGCAACAACCCTACCCCGACGACAACGCCAAAATGGCGCTGGCGATAGAGCTTTCTCGGCAAAATGTGTTAAAGCAAAGCGGCGGCCCTTTTGGTACTGCCATTTTTGACCGCAACAGCCATCTGTTACTGGCAGTTGGCGTCAATCGCGTGTTACCGCTGAATAACTCCACCTTACATGGTGAAACAGTGGCCATTATGCTGGCAGAACAGCGGCTTGGCACTTTTACCCTGGCATCCGATGCCGGCCGTGAACTTTTTACTTCTTGTGAACCCTGTGCCATGTGTCTGGGCGCTGTGCTCTGGAGCGGTGTGAACCGGCTGGTGTGCGCCGGTACTGCGGCCGACGCACGGGCTATAGGTTTTGATGAAGGGCCAGTGTTTAACGAGTCTTATCAATATCTGCAAAACGCCGGCATCGAGGTAGTGCGCAGTTTTATGCAGCGCGAGGCTAAAGCTGTGCTGGATTTATATGCCAGTTCCGGTGGCCGCATTTATAACGGCCGTGACGGCGACAAGTGAACAGCTTGTTGCAGTTTTGGGTTTTGTTCCGCGCTTTTTTACTTTATCATGCGCGCCGCCCGGCAAGGGATGCACTCTGCCGGCTTGTTGTTGATGAGCAAAGGAAAGAACCCATCATGAAATTTAAATTCGCTTTAATCACCTCTCTGGTACTGGCTTCAACTGCGGCACAAGCCGACTGGTTAAAAGCAGCCACAGATTCAGTTAAAGGCAGCGTGACAGATTCGGTGAAACAAAGTGCCGATAGCGCCAAAGACGCCGCTTATGACAGCGCAGTGCAGTCTGCATTAGGTTTAACTCAGGGTAAAACCAGTAGCAGCTATGTGCTGGAAAAGCTGGGTGAGCCGGTCAGCAAAACCTTAAAACAGCAAAAAGAAGTCTGGAGTTATGACCTGTCTAAACTGCAGCAAACTTACCCGGCATTACCGGCTTTGTTAGCGCAGTATCCACAGGCGCCAAAAGCGATTGAATTGTCTTTTGATAAAGATGTGGTCAGCAAAATCAACATGATTAAAGCTGAAAGCAAATAACAGCGGGTCTGGGCAGATGATGTTGGGCTGCCAGCGCTGAACAGGCCGGGAAACCGGCCTTTGTTTTTAGTGCCGGTAACGGCCTGAACAATACCGGGAGTGCAGCAGTGCAAAACGCAGGTTTAGGAGATGCCACAGCACAATTTTGTGTTTATGTCGCCAATAGCCCGCCTATGCCTGAGTATCAGCAGCTGGGCTCGGTGCAGGCATTGCTGCCCGGTGATATCGACCTGATTTACCGCCACTGTGGCAACGGCTGGCGTAAAATTTTTAATGTGTACGCCAAGCTGTTGTTTGCCCTTGATAAAAATCTATTTCCTTATGCTGCAACAGCGCACAGTTGGCAGCAGTTCAGAGATGAGCTTTTGTTGCAGCAGCACAGTAATACCGCGTTGTTGTTTAGCCCGCCACAGCTGTTGCCTGATAAACCCCAACAAATTCATCTGATTGCCGGCCGCACCCACGCCAAACAGCTGCTGGCAGCAGGTCTTGGTGCAGAGCTACACTGGCTGAACGACGAATTTGCCATTGATATCAAACAGCGGGTGTTAGTCACGCCCTTTTTTGATTATCGCCAGCTTAATAATGCCAAAATTATTGAAAGTGCCCGTTTACTGGCGTTATTAAAAACCCAGCCTTAGGCTCTGTCATTAACCGCCCTTTACTGTCGCCAACGGGCTTTTGGCTTCCAGCAATAACTGGCGGATCAACGGCTGTTTGTCAGCCGGACTGAGCGCCTGTAACTGCCGGACAAAATCCATGGCGCTGGCAGGTTTTGCCGGGTAACGGTGTTGTTGCCATAACTGGCGTAACGCCTGACAAATCAACGGATCCCCAAGCTCCGCCCGCAACCTGGCAAACACCAGGGTGGCCCTGGAATACTGATCATAACTTTCGTCAGCGTCGACCAGGCTTTTGGCTTCGGCCACACTACCGGCCAGCGCGTTTTGATAACGCTGTTGTTCATAATCCACCAGCGCCTGCATCGCTTGCTGGCCAAAATGTTGTTCTATCAGCACCAGCTCGGCATATTTGGCCAGCGACTCCACCAGAAAAGCACCATCCCCCGGTACACCGTTGCCGACCCCATGGCCAAACCACTGATGGGCCACTTCATGCACGGTACGCCGGTAGATCTGACTAAAACCGGCATCAGCTGCGGCTTGTGCCCGCAGGCCAACTCTATGATTGATCAGCACCAGCTGAGGCAGAGCGTAACCGGTTGGGCCTGTGTCCGGCATCATCACCAGCCTTAGTGCATCACCTGGGTATGGGCCAATCTGACTATTGAACCACTGCATTGTCTGTTGTATCGCCTGCATGGTCAGTGTTGTCGCTTCGTTGTAATAGGGGCTGTAAATTTCCAGTGGTATGCCCTGCCATAGCTGCTGTTGTGGCTGCCAGGGCACCACCAGCACCGCAGGCATATTGTGTACCGGCGCGCTGGTCTGGTAATGAAAATAACTGCTGTTGTCTTGCTGCCACTGCCACTTTAAAGTGCCGGCGGCAATGGCCTGATAACCCAGCGGTACTTTGAAGGTCATGTCCAGCATGGCCCAGTGGTAACGGGCGCTGGTGGGGGTGGCCTGTGCTGCCAGCAACGACGGCTGAATTTCGCTGGCAGGTAAGGGCGCTAAACCATAGTCAGCACGCAGCCGCTCGTCTCTAAGCCGCAGCTGTGGCATAAAACCCGGTTGGGGCAGCAGCTGTAATAAACGCAGATAACTAAAACCGGGCCTGAGTAGCTGATGATCCGGCGCCGGGCTGATGGCCTGTTGTTGCACCAGCAGCTGAAGTTGCAGCTCGGCTGTGGCACCAGGCGCTAATGGCCGGTCAAAATGATACAGCAGATGTGGCAGCTGCAGCGCGCTTGGCTGCTTTTCATCAAAAGTCTGGCCCGTGGCCGGCTTTGCCTGCACTTTGGCTCCTGCCAGACGGATCTGCTGAATGGCCCGCTGTTCACGCAGGCCACCCGGTATTGTCAGTAGCAACTCGCTGATGGGGCTGGTGCCGGCATTTTTCAGGCTGAGCCTGGCATCAATACGGGCTTGTTGTGCCGAGGGTAGCAGTTCAAGCTGCAATTTCACCTGGCTGACCAGCGGCTGGTTTTGCTGCAAAAAGTGCTGATATTGCCGCTCGTAAGCGGCGCGTTCGGCCGCGCGCTCTGTGCTGTGTTGTAACACTCCGGCCTGGCTTAACTGCTGATGGAGATGCAGCCCCTGCGTCAGCGCTAACAACATCACAACAGCAGCAACACTAAATGCCGGATGGCCGAAGCGCAACAGCGGCCTGCTGTGCCCGGTGCCGCGGTGGTAACAAGTCAGTGCCAGCAGCCAGAACACCAGGGCAACTAAAGCCCAGAACAACCAATAAGGCCAAAAACCACCCAGGCTCCAGCCACCACCAAAACTACCAGCGCCCGCTGAAGCCTGATAAGCCAAGAGCGCGTCCGGCATTTGCAATTGGCTTTGGCCAATACGCCACAGCGGGTGCTGAAGTTCCAGCATGGCGGGCAGTGGTGACAGTGCCAATAACAACAGGGCAAATACCACCAGGTTAGCCTGCAACGCCGAGCGTAATAAGGCATGACAAGCCAGTAATAACATGGCCCAGACCAGCAGCGGCAGTAGTGTGAAAAAGCCCTGTTGCAGGTATTCGAAGGGCTGAATCTGTAGTTGCTGGCAGAGTTCTGCAACTGCCACTGCAGCAAAACCAAGCAGCAGCAACAGCAGGGTCATCAGCCATAACACCACAAGCTGACTGCAAAGCAGCATTGCACCAGAAACCGGGGTGGCAGCAATCAGGCCGTCACAGCGCAGCTGTCGGTTCAGCCAGCTGAGCTGACTGGCCCAGAGTGCCAGCAACACCAGGCCAAACCTTGGCAACAGGTCCCAGTTGATTCTGTTGAGTGCATCACGGCTGTTTGGTTGCAACTGACTCAGTGCTTCGGCATAACCCAAACCGTTAAAAACTTCGCTAAAAACCAAACCAGAGAGCACCAGCAACGCCAATATTGTGCTGCGCTGATGTAACAGCTGAAGCCCCTGCAGTTTGCAAAGGCTGATAAAACTCTGCAGAGCAGAGATGTCAGGTTGAATACGACTGAAAAAGCCCCTGCTGTGGCTGGCTACCTGTTGGTTCAACAAGGTTGCAGCGGGTTCTGCTGTTAATTTTGGTCCTTTTGCGGATGGAACAGCGGCCAGGGCACGCCAGCACAACAACAGACTCAGTGCGACAATCAAAGCCCGGTTTAACAGCAGGGTGGCGCCTGGTGTTATGGAACCGCTGTTTTGCAGTTGTACCAGCCAGGGCGTCAAGGCATAAGGGTCCAGATACAACATCAGCTGTGACAACCAGGGGGCTATTTCACCACTTTGTGCCATGACAGGGGAGCCGGTAGCTGCAGCGAGCAGCATGTAAGCAATAAAACAGCAGGCGGTTAGCAGATATAACAACGCAATTTGAGGGATGTGACGGCTGCACCAGAGCTGCAAAGCCACTAACAACAATAGCGCCGGTACTTGTTGCAGTAAAAACAACAGGATGGAAATGCCAGCCAGGCTGCCCAGGCTAAAATGGCTCTGTGCCGGCTGGATCCCCCCCCAGACAGCAGTCGCCGCCAAAATTAACAGCAGCAGCTGAAAACCAAGCGCTAACAGCAATAAAGCACCAGCCCGGCTGAAACACCATTGTTGTTGGCTAACTGGCGTCACGCCGGTCAGTTCGGCCATGCCAGCTTGTTGGTCGCGTAAAAAAGCCAAAGGTGCCAAGGCACCAATCAACAGTGGTTGTAACATCATCAGCAATTTTGTGTGGCTAATCAGCAACTCTTTATCCGGCTGCGCGCTTTGTGGTGGGTTGCCGATAGTGGCCAACACTGCAAAAGCCAAAGCCAATAACAACACCAGCCAGAACCAGGGTTGCGCCCGGTAAAAGCGCCATTCGTTGGCCAGCAGCGCCAATAACTGCGGCTGATATAGGGTGTTTTGCGAAGTTTTTTGCCGTTTCGAATCAACAGCAGCGAAGGGGGTTAACATCAAAGCTGCTCCTGTGTGGGCGCAACGGCCAGGGTTAGAAAGTAACGATCCTGCAAAGAGGCTGTTGCGGCGCTAAAACCATCGCCGGGGCAAAGGTCGGCATACACTCTGTGTTGTGGTACACCACGTAGATAACTTTGCTGCAACAGCTGTATTTTGGGAGATAAAGCGGGAAGTTCGCCCTGATACAACCAGATTTTACCCCAGAGCGGTGTTATTAAAGCGTCGGTGTCACCCTGCAACAGGATTTGACCCTGTTGCATAATGGCCACCTCGGCACATAGTTGTTCTATATCGTCGACAATATGGCTCGACAACAACACCAGCCGGTCGCTGCTGATTTGTGCCAGTAAATTATGCAGTTGTTGCCGCTCGAGCGGATCAAGGCCGGCGCTGGGTTCATCGAGGATCAATAACTTCGGGTCGCCAAGCAGTGCCTGCGCTATGCCAAAACGCTGGCGCATACCACCGGAAAAATTCGCCACTGTTTTATGCGCCACTTTGGTTAAGTTAGTCAGCTCCAGCAATTCGGTGATTTGTTGTTGCCTGGTGGTTTTATCGGTCAAACCTTTGAGCACTGCAATATGTTCGAGCAAAACAAGGCAGGACAGATGGGGATAAACGCCAAATTCCTGTGGCAAATAGCCTAACTGGCAGCGCAATTGTTGTGGCTGTTGCAGCACATCCAGAGCGTTAAAGTGAATTTGGCCGCTGTCGGGCTGCTGCAAAGTGGCAATGGTGCGCAGCAAACTGGATTTACCGGCACCATTGGGACCCAATAAACCAAAAATGCCACGGCCGGCGCGCAGGTTTAAACCCCGCAGCGCCATAGTACCGTCCGGGTAAGTTTTATTGAGTTGTTCGATGTGCAGCATGGAATGAGCCTTGTGGTGCCGGGTTCTGTGCTCAAGGCTAAGGCGCCCGCAATAAAGGGCTCAAGCGGGCAATGACCAAAGGTGCAGTTTCAATGACCAACAGCCCGATGGCCGCAATCGACGCTGCTGCCGCGGTTTTGTCAGGCCAAAAGCCGTCTTTGTCCGCCGACAGATGACAAGGCCATCGAACACAGGCAGCATAACGGCATTGATGTTCCTGAATATGCCAATAATGAAGCGACTTGCACCATTGAAGCCTGGAGATGTATTTGCGTTATTGCCGGTGCTGCTGGCCTGGTTATTGGCAGCACTGCGTCCCGCCATGACGCTGGAACAGACGGACTGGTTGTTGTTATGGCCACAAGCCGGTTGGTTGCTGTTGCAGTTTTTTCCTTTGTTGTTGGCTCAGGCGGCGGCGCAATTTTTTGCCCGCCGTTTTATAGAGGGGCAACAACAGGGGGGGCAGCCGCAACCGGCAAGCTTAACCTTCAAAATGACACTGCTGCTGTTGTTTTGGCTGGTTGTGATGTTGGGCTATCCTGCTGCACTTAACATCCTTAGCCTGGAACAGCGGGTATTGGCCTTTGGCTTCAGTTTGCTGTACTGGCTGCATTTTTGTTATCAGCACAAGTTGCAACATGCCAGGCGCTGGCAATGGCTTTGGTCGCTGGACGGGGTGCTGGCGCTGTTATTGCTGTGCTGGACTGTCGGCTGGGCTTTGTTATTGGTGTCGCATGCGCCTGGTTTGGCGCAGCAGCCAATACCGGTGCAGTTTGATTGGCAGCGCATCCTGCAAAACCCGCTGCTTACGCTTTATTATTTATGGCAATTCAGTGTGTTAGCCGCGCTGATGTATGGTTGTTATTGGTTTAACCGCTATTGGCTGGTACGGCGTATTCTGGCACGGCACGGCTTGTTGCCTTTTGTGATGCTGAGCCTGGTGTTGATGCTGCTGAGTTATGTGCCGTTGGCGCTACTGTTATTACAACTGCCGATGAATCAGGTTGCTGTGCCGGCAGTACCAGCTGGCAGCCATAACCCTTTTGACTGGTACAACTTTAACTTTATGTTATTGCAGTGGTTATTTACCACGCCACTGATTTTGGCTTTTGACCGGCAGCAGCAGGAAACCAACTTAGCGCAAATTCAGCATCAAAAAATTCAAACCGAATTGCAGCTGCTGCAACAGCAGATTAATCCGCATTTTTTATTTAATACCTTAAATAATCTGTATGCCCTTTGTTTAATCAAATCGGATGATGCACCGAAACTGATACTGCAACTGGCTGATTTATTAAGATATGTGGTGTATCAGGGCCAGCAAAACCTGGTGACTTTGCAACAGGAGCTGGATTATCTGCAGCATTATCTGACGCTGCAGCAACTCAGGGTCAGCAATAAAACCAGCTTAAAGCTGCAATTGCCACAGAACGCCAGCCAGCACCAGTTACCGCCGTTATTGTTAATTATGCTGGTGGAAAACGCTTATAAACATGGGGTGGAGCCCTCTGCTGACGCTTGCCAGGTGGAAATCATCGTCAGTATAAAACAACAGCGGCTGTATTTTAGTTGCGTTAATAGTTACGAACACAAAGGCGGTCATGCCGGCGCTGTGGGCAGCAACACAACCACCGGCCTTGGGCTGGAGAATTTACGCCGGCGGCTGCAACTTTATTATGGTGACAATTTTTATCTGAGTAGCGCCGCTCAACATCACAGCACAAAGCAGTTAAGCTGGCTGGCAGAATTAGAGTTGCCACTGGAATTTTCCACAGGAGCCACAGATGCTGAAATTGCTGCTGGTTGATGATGAACCTTTAGCCCATCAGGTGTTATTGCATCATCTGGCGGCGCACCCTGATATGCAGGTGGTGGCGCAAAGTTATCATGCGGCAGAAGCGCTGGCGGTGCTGGCGCAGCAGCAGATTGACCTGATGTTGCTGGATATTCAGCTGCCGGTGCTCACCGGCCTTGAGATGCTGAAATTGCTGGCCAAACCGCCGCAGGTGATTATTACCAGCGCTTATGCCGACTATGCGCTGGAAGGTTTTGCACTGGATGTAACCGATTATCTGTTAAAGCCGATCAGCGCAGAACGTTTGGCTCAGGCGCTGGAGAAAGTCCGGCGTAACCATATGGTGCGCTCTGCACCAGAACTCCCCCTTGTGAACACACACAACAATAGCGGCAATCACTTAGCGCAAACTACTGATTTTATTGTATTAAAAGTAGACAGAGAATTGCGCCGTTTTCAGCTGGATACGGTGTGTTGTTTTGAAGCTTATGGTAACTACGTCAAAGTCTGGCAGGGTGAGCAGATGACGCTGGTCAGCAGCACTTTAAAGCAGCTTTGCCAGCAGTTACCTGTCACAGCTTTTGTGCAGGTGCATAAGTCGTTTCTGGTGGCTGCGGCGCATGTGGTCAGCCGTGACAGCCAGCAGCTGAGGCTCAGTAATCAGCGGGTGATAAAAATTGGTGAAGCTTTTAAAGAACAGGCCAGGCAATTGTTATTGCCTGGCCGTTTCGCGGGTTAAGCTGCAGCAGCCGGTGCTGCTTTGGGCTTATTTCAGCAAAAATTCAAAAATGCCCTGGCGCCACAATACCCAGCTCGCCACCACAACCACCAGCAGAATCAGCCATAAACCGGCTTTGCTTTTTTTCTCGTAAGGGTCAATCAGCGAGCGGCTGGCGCCGGCCGGAATAGCTGCCAGTGCCGTTAAGCGGGTACCAAATTTAATGCTGAGTTTGGCATTGGTATTCACCGCCCAGCCATTGGCGTCCAGCAGCGGTGCTAGATTACGGGCGCGTAATTTAAACCAGGCCAGCAGCATCGATGGGCCTGAGATAAACAACACTATACCAAGAATTGCCAAAGGCATTTGCCACCACAATAAACCAAGGAAACCAGTCACCACAGCGGCCAGCGCTGTGCCTATAGCACCAATGGCTAAACCTATGGCGGCGAAAATACCGGCAAATTTGGCCACATCAAAAGGTGCGGCCGGTTTGGCTGGCGCCGGTGCTTCGGCTACTTTGGCGGCGTCGCCGACGCTGGCAGCACTTTTGGCTTCAATTTCTTTGTCTTTGGCGGCGGCAAATTTCTGTACCTGATCAGAAATCATCCGGCCAATGCGCTGGTAAGGGGTAAAAAAGGCTTCGCGGATACTGATAGGATTGCTGACAATCTGAGTGACAGTGGCGTCCCAGTCCCGGCCTGCTCTGTCGTAAAACACACCGTTACGGCCGACCATTAAATTACCGGCATCGCCAGCCGTCATGGCGGCGACCACTGAGCGTTTTTCGCCGGTGGCACTGCGCACACAGTCGATATACAACAGATAAGTGCCGCTTAAACCGGCAATTTTGCCATGTTTGCCGGCATCGTTCACATTCAGGCATAAATCACAGCTGCGACCATCAATATACAAACGGCCATTCTGGAAAATAGCCGGTTGTTCCAGGCTGTAAAAATTCTCGAAATTGACAAAGTTACGCAATAAATCGCGTAAATAACGCTGATAACGCACCAGTTTGTCGACATCCAGCACAGACTCAGCTTCGGCCTGCTGCGCTAAATCCGCGTCCATCAGCGCATAAGCGGCTGTTAACGTTTGTTCATTCAGGCAAGCGGCCAGCTGGTCAGCGTCCAGTGTGGCGGCATTGCTATTGGGTTGTTGTGCTTTCCATTCGTTATAAGTGGCCAGTGCAGTTTTTAATTGTTGCCATTGTGCCAGCTTAATTTGATCTGTATTGCACCACAGCGGCTGTGCCAGGGTTGCCAGATGGGCAAGGTCGGCAGCCCAGTGCGGATGCACGCCCTGATGCAGTGACAACAGGCCCTTTGCACTCACATGAGCCAAAGGCAGATAATTGGTGTCTGAGCTGGCTTCTGACAATAGTTGTCGTGACAGTGCGGCATAGTCTTCAGCGGCACCATTGAGCGGCACTGCAGCGCTTTCGTCGTAAGCAGCCAGCTGGCAACGGGTAAAATAGTCGGTGATTTTGGCGTCGAGTTTTTGCACCAGCTGATACAGCGGCTCAGTATTTTCGGCAAAAATAGTGCTGATGTTCTGGCCTTGTTGCAGCCATTGTGTATACAAACGGCCATCGGCGACAAATTGTTCCAGTTGTGTTTTATCAATGCCCGGCACACCGCTGCGATCCATGGTCGAGATTTCCAGACCCAGCAGTGTGTTGATCAGTTGTTGTACTTCCGGCTCCTGAGCCAGTTCTGCGGTGATTACACCATCGCCGTTCAGTTGATTGGCCGGAAATATCAGTGCCATATCGGCGGTGTCGGCCACTGTCAGGCTGCCGGCATCAGCTTTGCCGAGGTTTTGCAGCATCCGTTTGGCAGAAGCCAATAACTTTTGCCCTTCTTCATGGCTGCTGTTGATGGCACTCAGCGGCAGTGCTTCCCCTGTCAGCAATACGTCCTGCTGCTGCAATACCGACAAAGCCCAGTTCACGGCTGCTTTCACTTCATCAATCCGCACCCGGCCGTCGTGGTCTGTATCCAGATAACTCAGGGTGCGATGGTCAAACTCCAGCCCCTGTACCGGACAACTGAGTGCAGCCCAGAGTTTTGGATCCAGTTGGTCTAACTGCTGCCAGTCGGCAATTTTATCCAGTTTGACCTGATCAAAACCGCCGGAGCGGAAAAAACGCCATTGATGTGCCATGTAATTTTCCTTATCAACAGGGAGCCCGGAGAAGCCCGGCAAAAGGCAGATATAAAGACTTAATATTTCACGCTTTTGCCAGCCCGGCAAGTTTGTGTGCAGGCCTTGTTGCTGTTATTCACTGTGCTGAACGACCAGCCTTCGCTGAATAAACCGGGGTTATGCCTGGTGTCGCTGCAGTTCCGTGTTGGCCAAAGTTCATCTTGCCATTGTTGCAATAAAGTGGAAGTAGTTGTTTTTATTCAGCTTTGTCGCTGTTCAGCCCAGGAAAACCCGGAGGGGGGCGGTTTAAGGGTTTAGCATTTTGCTGGGGGCTATCGCGTCCTGCATTGGGTCTGAGCTGTTGATACAGCTTTAAAATTAACGAAAATCTGCAAAAGCTGGCGAACTCATCTGGCAAATAAGTCGGGGAGTAATCTTTCAGGTAAAACGAACAGTGGGTTGCATTTTTGCAGGCAACCCACTGTTTTTTATTTATTTTTGCACCGACAACAAATATTCAGCCACCGCCAGCCGGGTTTCGGCATCCAGGTAATCCTGTTTTGGCATCAGCGGATAATCTTCGCGTTTTTTCACCGGGTTGGCGATGTAATCAGCCAGCGCCTGCGGGTCGTCCATATACAAAGATTGAATCACCTGCACAGGTGGGCCAATCAGCCGGCCGGTGTAAGCGTGGCAACCGGTACAAATCCCTAAATAAGCATATTTGCCTTTATCGGCAGCAGCCACTGAACGGGGTGCCGCTGGCGTGTCCAGCAAATAACTCACTACTGAGTCTGTGTTGCTGAAACTACAGGCCGGCCAGCTGCTGACGCCCACTGTGACATATTGCTGGGCATTATTAATGCAGCTGTTGTTGCTGTTACCCACCCGCACTATGTCCGGATTGCCTTGTTTGAGCTCAGTGGTCATCAGTACTTTGGCTTCAGGAATGGTATCAAAGCCGTTGTTATACATCAGATTATTCAGCACCATGATTTCATCTGGTGTGGGGTCTGATTCTGGATCCAAAGTGGTGTTTGGTGCATTCTGATGGTCAGTGATAATAATGCCGGCGGTTTTGTTATTCAAAATCAGGTTGTCTTCAATCACCACTTTGTCGGCCGCCATAATCAGAATGCCGGTGCCGGCCGGAATGCCAGCCACCATGCTGCCGACAGCGCCAAAGTTTTTGGTGTTGTTGTGGCTTATCCAGTTGTTGCGGATAATGACATCGACAGTGTCTTTAATCGGTAAACCCGGTGTGACAAAAGCCAGAATGCCGCCGGTGTTGTTGTGCACAAAGTTGTTTTCCACCACGGCGTGACGGCTGTTTTCAATTTCAATACCGGCCACACTGTCAAACACTTCGTTGTTGGCGACGTGAATATAATCACTCATGCCAATATAAATGGCAGCGTCTTCAATACCCGACACCACGTTATGCTCCACAATGCCGTTTTCGCCCAGTTGCGGGAAAATGCCGTATACGCCTGTGTCTTCAATAATGTTATTGCGGATCTCAAAGTTGTTACCGGCCTGGCCCATAATGCCATTGCCTTTGTATTTGGTGATCAGGAAATTTTCCACCACCACGTTGTTGCCCGAATACAAAATGGCGTCGTTTAAATGGCCGTCACCAAAAAGTTTGGGTCTTTTGCCTTCCACTATCACACCGCTTAAGCGGATATTATTTTTGTCGATATAGACAGTTTCGGTATAAGTGCCGGGCCATACCTGAATCACATCACCGGGCTGGGCAGCTTTGACCGCGTCCATAATCAGCTGGCCGTCTTTGACCTGATGGATAGTGCCGGTGGGCGCCGGGTTAATCACCGATTTTTTGGCATTGCTGCTTTTGGCTGCGCTGCCGGCGTTGTAGCTGACTTCAGGCGCATAGGTTGGCGCTACCGGGGTATTTTTGCTGAAAAACTGGCCGGCAAAAAATGCCGCGGGCAGCAATAACACCAATGTGATGGTGGTTTTTTTCATGGTTGTGTCCCTTGTTCGCTGGAGGGTGCAATGGATGGGGTTGCTTCGGCCGCTGCTGTTGTTGTGTTGTGTTGCAGCTCCGCCGGCAGTGGTAAGCCGGATGGCAGCGCTGTGGGCAGCTCAGGCATCAGGCTCTCGTCGGTTAAAGTGTGTAAAAACTTGCTGATCTGGCTGATTTCTTCCGGCGTTAATTTGGGCTCCCAGATATGCCAGTGCAGCAGCAGTTTTTGTTCCTGCACTGCATGGCCCCGGCCCTTGGTGTAAAACTCAGCCGCTTCTTCTAACGTGGCAAAACGGCCGGAATGCATATAAGGCGCGGTTTTGGCGATATTACGCAGACTTGGCACTTTAAAGGCTCCGCGTAATTTCTTTTTATCGCTGCTGTTGCCGGCGCCTTGATCAAAGGGCATACCGTCTGGTTCTGGTGTGCCTATCACGGCAATCTGTTGATTGGTAAAAAGCGGTGGTGTGTGGCATTCGGCGCAGCGCGCGACAAAAGAGCGGAACACGTTCAGCCCTTTGATTTCGTCAGTATCCAGCGCCTCATGATACCCATGGGCATATTGGTCATATCTGCTGTTCAGTGAAATAAGCGAACTCTGAAAAGCCGCAAGTGCAGTGGCTACCTGCGATAACTCCAGTTGCGCTGCTTGTGGAAACGCCTGTTTAAACAAGGCCGGATAAATTTTATTGGTCGATAAATCGGCCAATAACTGCTCGGCGCTATTGGCCATTTCATGGGCAGCAAAAAGTGGAATTAAGGCTTGTTGCTCCAGTGAGTCGGCGCGGGCATCCCAAAACAGTTTTTTTAAAAACGTCACATTCCACAAACTGGGCGCACTGCGGTTACCGACATCGCCGTGCGTGCCAGTGCTTAAGGCTTTGCCATCGGTAAAACCTTTATCGGGTTGATGACAGCTGGCACAAGCCTGGCGGTGATTGCCGGACAGCAATGGGTCAAAAAACAGATAACGGCCCAAATCAATTTGTTGTGGGCTAAAACCATCCCGGGCTTTGGGCAAAGAAGTTTGGGTGCCGCCTACGCCTTTATCGTGCAGCGAATCGTACAAATCATAACGGCTGACCAACAGACAGGTGTTGTTATTGCTGAGCTCAAAGCTGGGTGGGCAGCTGTTTTTTAGTTCTATGGCTGTGGTGTTTTGCCCGGTCACCGCCAGTGCCAACAGCAGCGGCAGCATTATTGCGCCCCAACACTGATATAAGCAGCAACAGCCTGAATTTCAGCGTCGCTAAGCTGGCGGCTCATTAACGCCATTTGCCGGCCCGGTTTGTCTGTTTTAGTGGTGCCTCGTACACCGTCGCGAAAATGGGTTAACTGCAATTGCAGATAGCTGTTATCGAGCAAAAACAAAGCCGGTGCATTTAAAGCCGTATTGCCTTCAGCTTTGGCACCATGACAGGCACCACAAGAGCCGATATATAAACGCCGGCCCTGATCAAGTTGGTTGGCATCCAGCCTGGTTGATGTGCCGTTGTTTGTGCTGGCGCTGTCAGCTTTTTGGCTGCTGTAAAATTGGCTGAGTTCCTCTATCTGGGCTGCAGTGAGGGTTTTTGCCATGGCCGCCATTTGTTGACCAGCCACATCTCCTGCTGCTGCGCCCCGCTCGCCGTGCTGAAACTGAACAAGCTGCTTTTGCAGGTAGGACGCTGATTGTCCTGCCAGTTGGGGCGCTTTGGTTGCCTGGCGAGCAGCAGTGGCATGACAGGCATCACAGCTGGCGGCCGTTGTGGCAGATGCTGCATTTATATTGAATAAAAACAATAAAATGGCTGAAATTTGCACGTTTTTTGTTTTAAGCATCAGGCTTCAGCGGGTGCTGCTCTTGCTGTGGAACATAGGGCTAGCTTGCTTTTTCAGCCGCCAAGGTTCAAACCGAAAAGTGTGCAAAATTGTCCAGTTGGCTTTCTTTAGCCTGTTGCATTGTTACTATCAAGGCGACCAGGACCCTCTCTGAACAGCAGCAAAACATCAGAACCAGTTTCAGGATCCGGCCCTGCAGGTATAACAATTAAAAAAATCGGAGAGAGTGATGTTTATAACAAACAAATCCAGCCGCGCAGCGTCAAACAACCCTCAGCAACAAGCATTAAATCAGTCATTTAGACCGTCATTTAAAGTCCAGCCGTTAGCCCTTTGTATTTTTATGTTGCTGGCAGGTACTCACAACCCGGTATTGGCACAGCAGAGCGGCACAGCCACGCCGGATCAGGCCGGCAAAGAGGGCAACAACAAAGCCCAAGCCATTGAAACTATTACAGTCACAGCGCAAAAGCGGCAGCAGAATGTGATGGATGTGCCTGTGGCCATCGACAGTATTTCTGCCACAGATTTAAAAGAAACCAACTCAGTGCTGCTGGGGGACATTGCCGATTACACCCCGGGTTTTAAATTCAGTAAAGACGCCGTAGTGCAGGCTTCTGCCACCATGCGGGGTATTTCCAGCAGCAATATCAGCACGGGCGGCGACCCATCGGTGGCGATATTTTTTGATGATTTTTACCTGCCACGCGCCGCGCAAAGTGTGATGTTTTCCGATATGCAGCGCATTGAAATTCTGAAGGGCCCGCAGGGCACGCTGTTTGGTAAAAACGCCGCCGCCGGTGTGGTGAATATGATCCCCAATGCCCCTTCGCAGGACAACGAAGCCTTTTTAAAAGCCACTTTGGGCAACTATGCACTGCAGCGTTATGAGGCCATGGCCAATACAGCGCTGAATGACGAGTTTGCGCTGCGGCTTAATCTGATGAGCAATCAGCGGGATTCATTTTTAGATAATGTGTATTCAGCTTATCAGGGTGAGGAGCTTGGCAACACCGATCATCAGGCGGCGCGGCTGGCGGCTTTATGGCAACCGGGCGCCAACACTAAGGTGCAATTGAGTTACGACTGGGATGACGTGAATCAGGGTTATGCGCCCTCTATTGGCGTCAGCCCTTATGCCTACAGCATGAACCCGCTGGACAGAACCATAGAAAACGACGTGATTGACGGCCATGAACGCCGGGATATGGACGCTTTGTCGTTAAAAATTACCCATGACTTTAACGATGACTGGTCGGGAAAACTGATTAGCAGCAAAAGGCAATGGCAAGTGTCGGGCCGTGATGACTCAGACGGCACAGCCGACAAAACCCGTTACCTCGATACCATCAACTTTGAAGATTCCGATATTTTTTATAACGAGCTGCAAATTAACTATCAGAAAGACGCTTTGAGTTATGTTGGCGGTGTCACTTACAGCACTGAAAACGTTTATCAAAAAACCAGCCTGAATATTATGGCCGACACTGTGGCAAGACTGACCACTGCGAATTTGAACGGCATGCTGATTGGCGCTTTACAAGGTGCCGGTTTGCCGGCAGAGATGATTGCGCAAATGGGTTTACCTGCCGATCATCTGTGGAACCCGCAGGACTGGGCCAGCATTTTAAGTGTGATGGCGATGGTCGACCCGGGCGCAGAGCAATTATTACAAATGTTAGGTGCAGCGCCTTTTAGCCCTGAGCTGGCGGGTGCTATTGCCGCTACCGGCGATTTAACTTATCAGGCCGTTAGCGCCGGTCTTGGCATTAACGAAATTTTTGGCCCTTCTAATGCCGGTAAACTCTGGTCTGAAGATATTATCAACAGCGGCAAATTTAACTCTTATGGCATCTATTCCGATGTGGATTACCAGCTCAATGAGCAGTGGGGTTTTACCGCAGGTTTACGCTATAGCCGCGACGACAAAGATTTCAGCTGGGAAATTAAAGAACGCTCTTTTGGCGCTGCGATGCCAGGTCTCACCGACTTTTTATTCCCTGTGATGCCAAGGCTCGATGCTTCACACAGCTGGAGTAAATTAACAGGTCGGGCAGTCACCCGTTATCAGCTGAACCCGGACAGCATGGTTTATCTTTCTTATTCAACTGGTTATAAATCAGGTGGTTATGACTCTTTAGATCCACGTTCCGCCATCACGCCTTTTGCGCCTGAAGAAGTGGGCAACTTAGAGCTGGGTTATAAAGCCGACTTATGGGGCAAACTGCGGTTGCAGCTGGTGGGCTTTCAGATGGATTTAACCAACCGTCAGCGTTCGGTCAACAGCAAAGAGCCGGGCGCTGGTGTGGCCGTGCCTGTGGTGATCAACGGCGATCAGGACATCAATGGGGTTGAAGCCATTCTGGATTATCAGGCAACAGATACGTTAAAACTGGGGCTGGTCACCGAATATCGCAGCACTGAATCGAAGTGGCAGCAGTTTTACAATGCCGAAGGCAAACTGGTCACAGATGTGGAAAAATCGTCCACCGCCGACTCTTATACCTTGAGCGCTGATTGGACCCCTGGCCAACAATGGCTGGCCGGTGATATTAAACTGCATCTGGATTATGTGTTTGAAGAAAATACCCGCGCTGATGACCCGGATTTGCTGGAAGTGGCAAAAACCATTCCGGCTTATTTTGCCGACAGTAAAAGCCTGAATGCCAGACTGAGCTGGAGCAGCGCCGATCAACAATGGGAGCTGGCGCTGTGGGGTAAAAACCTGACCGACAGTGCCACCACCGGCGGTATTGGTGGTTGGGCGGCAGATGTGCTGGGCACCCCTATTACGTCGTTAAACCCGCCCCGTACTTATGGTGCTGAAGTCCGTTATCAGTTCTGACAAAAACAGCGATGCTTTGCCGTGCTTTACCTCTGACAAGGAACACGGCAGTATCTGTTTGAGGCAAAGCCCGGTGTGAAGCCGGGCTACTGAACACAGGAGCACAGCATGATTGGCAGCTTGTTGATGACGCTTTCAGCTGGCCTGGTATTGGCGCTTGTTTGTTTCAGCCAGCCGCTGGCAGCAGCCGAATTTAAGTTACACCCCAGATTGTGTCTGCATGATCCACAACAGTATCCACAACAGCATCCACAACAACCCTGTGAACTGCAAGTCAAAGTCAGCTGGCAACAGCAGGTGCCGGCTTGTTTGTATCAAAAATCCGCGACCGAACCTTTGTTATGCGGCAATGGCGCCGAACAACAGTTAAAACTCATGCTGACCAGCCATACCCGGCTTGAACTGCGCGCCCAACAAAGTGGCGCTTTGCTCGATAGCCGGCTGGTTCGGGTGCTGCAGGTTGATTTAAATGCCGGTGATCAGCTGCTTAAACGCAGCCGGGCCAGCTGGGGCACACCCTGATGCATCATTTATTGCTGATTGAAGACGATGTAGAACTGGCGCGGTTAGTCAGCGATTTTTTGCAGGCGCAGGGATATCAGATCACCAGTTGTGGCAATACGCAAAAAGCAAAAAGACTGCTGTTGGCGCATAAGTTTGACTTAATCGTCTGTGATGTGATGCTGCCTGGCAGCAGCGGTTTTGATTTAGTGCGGCAAATCCGTCAGCAATTTAAAGGGCCGATTTTATTTATGACGGCGCAAACGTCTGTGGGCGCACAGCTGGAAGGGCTGGAGCTGGGTGCACAGGATTATCTGCTCAAACCCTTAGATCCGCGCATTTTGCTGGCAAAAATTAAAGTGTTTTTAAGCGCAGCGGCGCAAACGCCCACTGTCACTGTGCTGCAAAACCACAATTTAACGGTGGACAGAGTCAGCGGCCACACCAGTGTGGCAGGCCAGGACATTTGTCTGACCAATGCCGAATTGCAGTTATTGCTGGCGCTGCTGGACAATTATGGTGTGGCCATCAGCCGTGAGCGATTATTCCGGGAACAACTGGGCCGGGAATATGACGGGGAAGACCGCACCATGGACGGTCGTGCTTCCAGGCTGAGGCGTAAACTACAAGCCGTTGATCCACACTGGAATATCCGGGTGGTTTGGGGCCAGGGTTATTGCATCAGTTATGCAGAAGCCACAACGGCAGACAGCACGGAGCACAGCACATGAGATCGGCCTTGTGGCGTTTTTACCTTGGCATAGTGCTGGTGGTATTGCTGCTGTTTTTCAGTCTGAATCAGTTGTATAGCTGGGCCTATCAACGCGACGATATCGCAGACGCTGCACAAAGTTTGTTGTTGCATGTCAACGAATACAACATCCGGGAAAAACTCAGTTGCCGGCTGTCAGATACCGACGATTGCACCGACGCTTTGTTTGTGACTTACCCGGCCGGCATGTGGCAGCCGCAACCCGGTTTTTATTACGCTATTGAAGTGATGCGCGATAACAGTGGCAATGCGTCTTTGTGCAGTGAAGTGGGCGCCGGTGAGCTGTTGTGTTTAAGTAAACTGAATCTGCCGGACGGCACCGATTTTAGTATTGATTTAGCCCATGTGTTTATTCTGCTGTTGCTGCTTTGTATGTTCTGGCTCAGCCGCAATGTGTTCCGTGATGTGGAAATTTTAAGGCTCAGCGCTTTGCAGGAAATAAAACGCGGCCATTTGCCGGCGTTTCGCCTCAGTGCCAAATCTTATCTGCAACCGCTGGCGCAATCGTTAAGCCGGATGAATCAGCGCATCACAGATTTAAATTCACTGCAGCGGGAAATGGCCGACACTGTGTGCCACGACATTAAAACGCCGCTGGCGCGGCTGCGTTTTATTATGCTGAGTATCGAATCACAACTCAGTCCGGCGCATTATGCTCAGGTCTGCCGCAATCTGCAGGAAATTGAAGACAATGTGTATGATTACCTGCGCTTAGCGCAGCAGGATTTTCGTGCTGATTTAGAGCTGAGCCAGCTGAATTTACCGCTGCTGGTGCAGGAGCTGATTGATAAATTTGCTGCCAATTCTGAGCATGAATTGACCTTGTTGCCAGGCCCGGCTTTAACCATTCAGGCCGACGAAAAGCTATTAAAAAGAGCGCTGTCGAATTTACTCAGCAATGCGCTGCGCTATTGCCAGAGCAAAGTCTGGATTGAGCTTAAAGTGCAGGGCAGTGACTGCCTGATTGATATTTGTGACGACGGCAGCGGCTGGCAACAACAGCAGTCAGCCGCTGGCGCCGCTGCTGCAAGCCGGGCCAATCACAACAGCAGCAATGGTAGCACAGCACAAGCCAGACCCGACGCTGTGCCGCAGCATGGTATAGGTTTGGCGATAGTGTCGCGGGTGGCCCATCAGCATGGCGGCGACTTTATCCGGCTGGACAGGCCAGGTGGGGGGGCTATTGCCAGATTACGTCTGCCGCTGGGTTCTGAAACCACAAACGCGGCAGCAACAGCAGCGGACAAGCTTCATCTTTCAGATTAAAGCAAGCTTGCGCAAAACCGCTAAGCGCTACTGCTTCGATTGCTGCGCAAATAAAAAACCACCTCAGGGAGGTGGTTTTTTGACAGCCACAAGGCATTAGAAGCGGTAGCGGGCACCCAGCTCAAATGAACGCTCAGGACCGACATAAATACCTTCACGCAGGCCGGTGATATAACGTTTGTCGGCCAGGTTTTTCACTGACGCAAAGAGGTTAAACTGGCTGCTGACATCGTATTGCGCTAACAGGTCCAGCACTGTGTAGGCTGGTAATAAACCGCCCCAGATCCCGCTGGCGGCGTTGGCCGGAATATCAATTCTGTTGCTTGGGTCACCAAACTGCTCACCACGGTGGTGCAGGTTCAGCGCAAAATTCCACTGAGACAGGTCGTAGCTCAGACCCAGGTTAGCAATCACTTTAGGCGCATAAGGAATGCGGTTGCCTGCGGTGCTGCCGGTTCTGAATTCAGATTCAGGTACCCAGGTCAGGTTTGAATCCAGCATCAGGTTCGTGGCCAGGCTGTAACCCAGGCTGAATTCCATACCATAGTGGCGGGTTTCACCGGCGTTTGAACGCGACAGGTTTGGATCGCTGTTGCCTGTCACCACCTGATTGCTGAAATCCATCATAAAAGCCGCTACGTCATAACGGGTTTTGTCTGTGGTGCCGCGAATACCCATTTCGTAGTTGACCGAACGTTCGCCGTCCAGCTGCTGATCTTTCAAGCCATCCAGCGCCACGTTATTGGCGGCTGGCGAAAAAGCACGGTACAAACCACCGTACAGCTGGTTGTTGTCCAGGCTGTAGGTAAAACCAACACCAGGCAACACTTCCGTATTGGTGGTTTTGGCTTCGTTGTTGTTTTGCAGCAGGTTCAGCCTTTTTTGCTCGTAGGATTCAATACGAACACCAGGTGTCATCGCCAGTTGTTCAGTCAGCTGAATACGGCTTTGTGCATAAGCAGCCACGCTGTCGGCGGAATCCTGCAGGTGGGCAGCCAGAGTACCGCTGCGATCAGCAGCGCGGGTGGCGGCAATCCGCTGGTCGTCCGACTCTTCGCTCATCAGGCGCAGACCAAATTCAGAGCTGCTGTTAAGGCCGGCCAGCTGATGTTCTACACTCAGACGTGATTCAATGCCCACACGTTCAAAAGCACGGTTGTTACCGTTCAGGTTATTGGTGTACACCCAGCGGCCCGCAGCGTTAGAAGCGGCGCTGTTCACGCCATAACGCCAGTAGTCACGCGCCATATCGCTGTAATAAGCCACAGTGTTTAACGTCATATCGTTGTTAATTTGCCACTCGTGGTTAATGTCAAAGGCGGTACGGTCAATTAATAAAAAGTCGTCCGGTGCCGGATTGGTTTTTACATCGGCCAGATATTCACCCAGCAGCAAACCACGGTAAGAAATATTGGCGTCGTTTTCATGACGTGACACCTTGATGCCAAGTTTCTGGTTATTGGCAAACTCAACACCGGCTTTGGCCAGGATGTCTGTCATGTCATAACCTTTGTCCATAAAACCGTCGCTTTTGGCGTGGCTGACAATCACGCCGGCATAAGCGTCGCCGGACGCATTGCGGTTACCTGCTTCTACGCTCAGCTCGCGGGTGTTAAAAGAACCAAGGCGACCTGAGAGTTCAACACCATCATCCGGCGTTTTGGTCTGGTAATTCACCACACCGCCGATAGTGGAAGGGCCATAGCGTAAAGAGGCTGAACCCTTGAGCACTTCAACAGTGGCAACCCGTTGAATACGCGGATTAAAATAACGTTCGTTGCCGATAAATAAACCAGGCGCAACAGGTACACCATCTTCCAGCATCAGAGATTTAGACTCACTGGCCGACAGGCCGCGGATACCAAAGTTAGCCACTACCGCAGTTTCATCTTCGGTTTTGATATTCACACCAGGAATACGGCGCAGCACGTCTTCGGTTGACAGCGGCTGCACTTGTTCAATTTGTTCCAGGCTCACCAGATTGACTGTGCCCGTTTCCAGATAATGCGCATCAGCGCTGCTGGCGGTAATTTTGATCACTTCTAAAGTGGGGGTGGCTTTTTTCTTTTCAGCCTTTTTTTCAATCACTGACACTTCATCAAGAGTGGCATTAGCGGCATCAGCGGCATAGAGGGGTGATGCAACACAAAACAGAGCTACGGCTTTTGCCAGTCGGGAATAACGCAAGGTGTTGGCAGACATCTAAAATACTCTCCTGATAAGAAACGCGCTGATACTAACACAAATAGTTCGCATTAACTCAATTTTTATTTGTGATCAGCTCTGGATATCGCCGTGTTTTTATACGCGAAAAATAACACCAGCATGCCGCCAGAGCACATCAATACTGAGCTGGTTACCCCGGTCGGCAGACAAGGCAGCTGAGGTGAGTACCTCTTTGTTTTGGCCGACTTGGTTCGAATGGACGGGCTGAGGTTTTGAGTGCGTTGGTTGGGGGGCGCAGCACCGGCGCTACCCAAAGTGAGCGCCGGTTTTAGTCTTCCGGGCTTTGGCTGGTGAACACCAGATGTTTACGCATATCTTTTAAAATTACGCCCCGTTTAAGCATTAAAGCGCTCAGGCGTTTTTGCCATAACAATAACTGGGGCTGCGCCAGCGCCACAGCTTCATCCGATACCAGCTGCAGCCGCACCAATAATGACGCCGGAAAAGCTTCATATTCCAGACTAAACCAACCTTGCACAAAACCCGGCAGTTCAGCAGTTGCTTGTTGTTCCAGCGCTTCGACGGCAGTTAACACGGCTTTTTGTTGTTTGAGTTGTACGGCTGAGAGTTTTTTCATCGACATCACCGGGTTGCGGCAGTGCCGCGCAAAAAGATGGGCAGATAATAAAAGCCAAAACATTGCGCAGCAAGGGATTTAGCGCAGCAAGGAGTTGAGCGCCGCAAGGCTTTTGCTCAAGCTGCAGTGAATAACCACATCACCACAGCGCATAACAATAGCACTCAGCCTTACGTTTAAGTGTCTGATCGAAGCTTTAGCCACAGAACCCAGCAGATCAGCATCCAACTGATCAGCATCCAACAACTAGCATAAAAAAACGGGCAACTGTTGTTTGCCCGTTTTTGTTGTGATGATGAACTCAGCGCCGGTTTATTTTGCCAGCAAAGGCTTTAAATATTGACCGGTATAAGATTTTTCGCAGGCCGCCACTTGCTCCGGTGTGCCGGCAATTAAAATTTCACCACCACCATTGCCGCCTTCAGGGCCTAAATCCACCACCCAGTCAGCGGTTTTGACTACGTCTAAATTATGCTCGATCACCACTATGGTATTGCCGTGATCACGCAGTTTATGCAGTACATTCAAAAGCTGCTGAATATCGTAAAAATGCAGGCCTGTGGTGGGTTCATCCAGAATATACAGGGTTTTGCCGGTGTCGCGTTTACTGAGCTCGCGCGCCAGTTTCACCCTTTGCGCTTCACCACCGGAAAGTGTGGTGGCCGACTGGCCGAGGCGGATATAAGTTAAACCCACATCCATCAGGGTTTGTAATTTGCGCGACACAGCAGGAATAGCATCAAAAAATTCCCGCGCGTCTTCCACTGTCATTTCCAGCACTTCGTGGATGTTTTTGCCTTTGTATTTTACTTCCAGCGTTTCACGGTTGTAGCGTTTGCCTTTACAGACATCACAAGGCACGTACACGTCGGGTAAAAAGTGCATTTCCACTTTAATCACACCGTCGCCCTGACAAGCTTCACAGCGCCCGCCTTTGACGTTAAAGCTAAAGCGTCCCACCTGATAACCGCGTGAACGTGCTTCCTGGGTGCCGGCAAATAAATCGCGTACTGCGGTAAAAATACCGGTGTAAGTGGCCGGATTTGAACGGGGTGTGCGGCCTATTGGGCTCTGGTCGATATCGACACATTTATCAAAATGCTCCAGGCCTTCAATAGCACGGTGGGGTGCCGGGTCGTCGCCCTCGCCTTTGTTCAGCACCTTGTGCGCCACCCGAAACAGCGTGTCGTTAATGAGGGTGGATTTGCCCGAGCCTGAAACGCCGGTAATACAGGTCATCACACCAAAAGGAATGGTTAAATCCACGTTTTTCAGGTTGTTGCCGGTGGCGCCTAACACTTTTAGTTCTTTGCCTTTTTTACCAACATGGCGTTTATCTGGCACGGCAATTTTGCGTTTACCCGATAAATACTGGCCGGTCAAAGAGGCTTCAGAGGCTTCAATATCAGCCAAAGTGCCCTGCGCGACCACTTCACCGCCATGCACACCGGCGCCCGGGCCAATGTCAATAATATGGTCTGCTAAACGCACAGCATCTTCGTCGTGTTCTACCACTATCACTGTGTTGCCGAGGTTGCGCAGATGAGTCAGGGTGCCGAGTAAACGGTCGTTGTCACGCTGGTGCAGGCCAATGGAAGGTTCGTCCAGCACATACATCACGCCCACTAAACCGGCGCCAATCTGGCTCGCCAGACGGATACGCTGCGCTTCACCGCCGGATAAAGTTTCGGCGCTTCTGGAAAGGTTGAGGTAGTTCAGGCCAACGTTGACCAGAAACATCAGCCGGTCCTGAATTTCTTTTAATACTTTTTCGGCAATTTGGGCTTTTTGCCCGGTCAGCGTCAGTGCCTGAAAATACTGGTAACAATCACCAATCGACAGCTCAACTATGTGTGGCAAGGTGGTGTTGCCAATAAACACATGGCGCGCCTCTTCGCGCAGGCGGGAACCTTCACAAACAGGGCAGCACTGGCTGGCCAGATATTTTGCCAGCTCTTCGCGCACCGCATTGGACTCAGTTTCGCGGTAGCGCCGCTCCATATTCGGCAAAATGCCTTCAAAAGGATGTTTGCGCAGCACAATGTCGCCGCGATCGTTCAGGTATTTAAACTCAATGTCTTTGCGGCCACTGCCGTTTAAAATGGCGTTTTGCTGATCTTTTGTCAGGCTTTGAAAAGGCGCGTCCACGTCAAAGCCATAATGCTCAGCCAGGGATTTTAACATCTGAAAATAATAAAAATTGCGTTTATCCCAGCCGCGAATAGCCCCACCGGCCAGGCTCAGTTCCGAACTTACAATCACTTTATTAGCATCAAAATATTGTTTAACACCAAGGCCGTCACAGGCCTGACAGGCACCGGCCGGGTTATTAAATGAAAATAACCGCGGCTCTAATTCGGCCATGGAATAACCACAAGTCGGACAGGCAAAGTTGGCGGAAAAAATCAGCTCTTCGCTGCTTTGGCCGGGCTCCACATCCATAGGCGCAACTTTGGCAATACCACCGCTCAGCTCCAGCGCTGTTTCAAAACTTTCCGCCAGCCGCTGTTTAATATCGTCGCGCACTTTAATGCGGTCGATGACAACTTCGATGGTGTGTTTTTTATGTAAATCGAGTTTTGGCGGGTCAGACAAATCACAAATTTCGCCATTAATGCGGGCACGGATATAACCCTGGGCAGCTAAAGTTTCCAGGGTTTTGACGTGTTCACCTTTACGCTCCTGTACTACAGGCGCCAGCACCATCAGCTTGGTGCCTTCCGGGAAAGCCACCACTTTGTCCACCATTTCGCTGATGGTTTGGGCGGCTAAGGGTAAATCGTGGGTTGGGCAACGTGGCTCGCCCACCCTGGCAAATAACAACCGCAGATAATCGTAAATTTCGGTAATGGTGCCCACAGTAGAACGTGGGTTATGCGAAGTGGACTTTTGTTCTATCGAAATAGCCGGCGACAAACCTTCGATATGATCAACGTCGGGTTTTTCCATCAGACTTAAAAACTGCCGGGCATAGGCTGACAACGACTCAACATAACGGCGCTGGCCTTCTGCATATAGCGTATCAAAAGCCAGAGACGATTTGCCGGAGCCGGATAAACCTGTGATCACTATCAGTTTATCGCGGGGAATTTGCAGCGAAATGTTTTTTAAGTTGTGGGTGCGGGCACCCCGGATATCAATTTTGTCCATCACAGTTCCGGTTCAGCGGCGGGTTGCTGGGGGCGTCAGGGCTGGCCTGAGCCAGCCTGCCATCTGTAGTTACAGCCTAAAGCCAACAGGTTGAAGCATAAAGTATGTCAGGACGCAGCGTTCGGATCAGTCCGGTAGCAGCACACTGAAGTTCAACCCATACAGCAAGACACTGTATATAAATACAGATTTTTTGGCAAGCCGGCATCACATTGCTTGATAAGCCTGGTTATTGTGGGCTTTATTGTAGTACGGCCGGATAACCTGCTTCTTCCAGCGCGGCAATCACATCTGACACATCAATATCGCTGTGCACCTGTAAAGTCTGGGCTGGCAGGTCGATGTCAAAAGCTAAATCGGCCTGCAGCTGATTCAGCGCTTTGTTGATCAGACTGACACAATGGTTGCAGGTCATGCTTTCAATTTTTAATGTAAACATCAGGTGTTCCTCTGTTGGTTAGTGCAGCAGGCAACAATCACAAAGCGGTCACTGTGACTGGTTGCTGCAAACGACAGGCCTCTGTGCTGCTTGTTTATAGCTTTGGCCGGTTGGCAGTCTGCGGTTTGCCCCCGGGGCAAGGTCAAGGCCGTTGTTGTCATTTTTTATATTTTAGCGTCAATAGCTTAAGCTGGCGTTATTGCGGGGGGAACAGTTGGTTTGCTGTGTTGCCGGATACTTGCAATAAAGGGCTTGACCTTACCATGATGGCAAGCTTTAGCCTCACCTGACAGTTGCAAAACTTGGTGTGGCGAAAGCCGGTTCCGGCTGGCACAAAGGAGACAAAATGATGCGGTTACAAATCAAAGGCATGAGTTGTATGTCTTGTGTGGGTCGGGTGGAAAAAGCGCTGGCTGCAGTGCCTGGTGTGAACGCTGTGTCGGTCAATCTGGCCAGTGAAACCGCCAGTGTCAGTGGCGACCAACTCAGTGCTGTTGCGCTGGCGCAAGCTGTGCAACAAGCCGGATATCAGCTGGAGCTGACAGAGCAGCAACTGGCGGTGGTCGGGATGAGCTGTGCTTCTTGTGTTGGCCGGGTGGAAAAAGCGCTGGCGGCTTTACCGGAGGTGCTTAGTGTCAGTGTGAATCTGGCAACAGAGCAGGCGCAGCTGACGCTGATATCTGCAGTGGACGACGCTGCACTTGCTGCTGTGCTACAAAAAGCCGGTTATCAGGCGCAGTTCCCACTGTCGGCCACAGCAAGCGGTGACGCCGCCGCTGCTGATACAGCACAAGGGCAGCGGAAGCCTTTCTGGCAACAAGACAGTTGGCCAGTGCTTGGCAGCGCAGTGCTCACCCTGCCTTTGGTGCTGCCGATGCTGGCACTGTTATTCACACCCTGGCTGGGCGCAAAGGCAGCAGAACAATGGATGCTCCCGCCCTTCTGGCAATTTGTGCTGGCGACCCCGGTGCAGTTTTATTTTGGCGCCCGTTTTTACCGCGCCGCATGGGGCGCCTTAAAAGCTAAAACCGGCAATATGGATTTATTGGTGTCGATTGGCACCAGCGCCGCTTATTTTTTAAGTTTGTATTTATGGTGGGACTCTTACTCTGGCTGGGGCTTGACCCAAAGTGGCCATCAGGCGCATGGGATGGTGATGCCACATTTGTATTTTGAAAGCAGCGCCGCTGTATTAACTCTGGTGCTGCTCGGGAAATATTTAGAACACCGCGCGAAAAAACACACCACAGATGCGCTGCGTGCATTGGCAAATTTGCAGCCGGCACAAGCCATGGTCTGGCAGGCCGGCGCGGATGCACAAGACAACTGGGTGGTGATGGCCGCTGGAGCTGTGAAAAAAGGCGATTTAGTACTGGTCAAACCCGGTGACAGAGTGCCGGTGGATGGGGTGGTTGAAAGTGGCAGCAGCCATGTTGATGAAGCGCTGATCAGTGGTGAAAGTGTGCCGCTTGGCAAAAATGCCGGTAGCAAGGTCACAGGCGGTTCGGTCAATCTGGACGGCGTGTTGCAAATCAGGGCCACTGCAGTGGGGGCGGAATCGACCTTGTCGCGCATTATCAGCATGGTAGAGCAGGCGCAAGGAGCCAAAGCGCCGGTGCAGGCGTTGGTGGATAAAGTCAGTGCTGTGTTTGTGCCTGCCGTGGTGTTGATTGCGCTGGTGACGCTGCTGGGGTTTGGCTGGCTGGCCGGTGACTGGGTGCAGGGCATTTTAAATGCAGTGGCTGTGCTGGTGATCGCCTGTCCCTGTGCTTTGGGTCTGGCCACTCCAGCCGCTATTATGGCCGGTACCGGCACCGCCGCCCGTTTTGGTATTTTAATTAAAAACGCGGTGGCACTGGAGCAGGCCAAAGCCATCACCCTGGTGGTGTTTGATAAAACTGGTACCCTGACAGCGGGCAAACCTGTGGTGCAACAACTGCAGGCCTTTGCCTGTACTGAAGCAGAAGCCGCACTGTGGGCCGCCTCTTTGCAGCAACACAGTGAACATCCGCTGGCGCGTGCTGTGCTGGAACATAGCCGTCAACAACAGCTGCAGTTATTGCCGGTGACTCAGGTGCAGGTGGTGGCTGGCCGTGGCATTCGCGGTGAAGTGGCCGGGCGCAGTTTGCTGATGGGCAGTGGTGGCTGGTTGACTGAGCTGGGTCTGAGTTTGCCGCTGGAGTTAATTGCAGTGGAAGGGGCTTCAGTGTCCTGGCTGGCGCAGCAGCAAGGTGAGCATTACCAGTTGCTGGCGCTGTATTGTTTTGTCGACCAGGCCAAAGCAGAAGCCAAAGCAGCGGTGGCCGCTTTACAACATCAGGGCGTGACAGTGGCTATGTTGACCGGCGACAGCCAGGCCAGCGCCCGTTATACCGCAGCTCAGCTGGGTATTACCGAGTTTAGCGCTGAGATGTTGCCCGGTGATAAAGCCAAAGTGGTGCAGCAGTATCAGCAGCGGGGAGAGCTGGTGGCTATGGTAGGGGACGGTATTAACGACGCGCCGGCGCTGGCCCAGGCCGATTTGGGGATCGCCATGGCCACAGGCACTGAAGTGGCAGTGAGCGCTGCCGCTATTACGCTGATGCGGGGCGACCCTGGCCTGGTCAGCGCGGCGCTGGAAATTTCACGGCAAAGTTACCGCAAAATTCAGCAAAATTTATTCTGGGCTTTTATCTTTAACAGCCTTGGCATTCCACTGGCAGCTTTGGGTTACCTGAGTCCGGTGATTGCCGGTGCGGCCATGGCCAGCAGCAGTTTGCTGGTGGTGAGTAATGCGCTGTTATTACAACGCTGGCGGCCAAAAACTCTGCCACAGCAAGTGCAGGAGGCCTTATGAGCAACACAAACTTATTCACCATAGGTCAGGCTGCTGTCCAAAGTGGTGTGTCTGCCAAAATGATCCGCCATTATGAAGAATTGGGGCTGGTAAAAACCACACGCACTGCTGCAGGTTACCGCCTGTATAACCCGCAGCAGTTACAGCAGCTGGCTTTTATCCGTAAGGCACGGGATTTGGGGTTTTCCAGTCACAGGATCAAAGAGCTGATGTTGCTCTGGCAAAACCCAACCAGGCCCAGCCGTGAAGTCAAACAGCTGGCGAGCCAACATCTGGCTGAAATAGCTGTCAAAATCAGTCAATTGCAGCAAATGCAGCAGATTCTGCAGCAATTGTCGGATGCCTGTTGTGGTGACGAAACGCCGGACTGTGCCATTTTGGATGCCTTGTTGCAGCCCAACAACACAGCGTTTTAGCGGTTGTGTCATGACTGACAGGCGGCGTCGGAGCTGCTTCTTTGGTTGTGATTTTGCAGTCCGGCTTTTTGCTGCAAGCTGACAGCCGCTGCATTGCATTGTGAGACGGCTGCGACTAACCTCGAAGCATGAATGCTGTGAGTTCAACTTCCCGCCACTATGACTGCTGAACAAATTTATATTCTGGGGATGATGCAGCTGGCGCTGGTGTTTTTTCTGGCCTGTTATCGGCTGCGTGGCCAACCTCAAACTGTGGGCAGTCTGGGCTTTTTACAGCTGGCCTTTTTAGCGGATGCCATCAGCTGGTTGTTTTATCTATGGCCTGAATGGCCGGCTGCTGTGGTGATTTCTAATCTGTTTTCCTGTGCCAATTTATGGTTGCTGGCGGCTTTTGCCATGCGCCGCGCCGCTGTTCCGCTGCCTGTATTCTGGTTGTGTGCCGGTTTTGTGTTGCATGCATCTTGGTACAGCTATTTTGCTGTGCTGCAATATCAGCATTTTGTCTGGCATGGGCAGACGGTGGCATCTTTGCTGGTGTTATTGCCGGTGATCCGACTGATGTTATGGCATAAACCACAACGTACCCGCTCAGATTTTTGGTTTGCGCTGACACTGGTGGTGTGGGTGCTGGTGGTGCTGGTACGTTCTGTGCTATTGCTGCTGGCGCCACATTGGTTGTTGTCTAGCCAGCTGGTTACTCAGGCCATCTGGCCCGGTGTTATGGCGGCTTATGCTATTTTTGCGCTGACTGGTTATCTGGAAGAAAATCAGCAGCAGCTGAAAGGTGAAGCGACTCACGACCCGCTGACGGCTTTGTTAAACCGCCGCGGTTTTTTTGAAGCGGTGAATTTACAGTTGGTGCGGCTGGCGGCAAAACAGCAGCCTGCAGCGCTGCTGCTGATGGATCTGGATTATTTTAAGCAAGTGAATGATGAGTTTGGCCATGATGTGGGTGATGAAGTCTTGATTGCAGTGGCCAACTGCCTGCAACAACAACTCAAAACACCGCAGCTATTGGCCCGTTTTGGCGGTGAAGAGTTTTTAGTGTTTTTGCCTGATACCGACCTGGCCGGGGCGCAGCTCACCGCGGCGCAGATGCTGGCCGCTGTGGCTGAACTCAACTTGCCGCAGTTGCCATCTGGCAGAGCCCCCTTGTCGCTGAGCATTGGTATTGCGCGCTTTGGCCCGGATTATGATTTGTCGCGTCAGCTGAAAAACGCCGATCTGGCGATGTATCAGGCTAAACAAAATGGCCGCAGCAGAGTGGAACTTGCCAGTCGCTGATTTGTTGATGCCATACCCGCAGCCAGCAGTGTTGTGTTACAATGCCGCCCTTTTGTACCGGCTGCCTTCCGTTCGCCGGTGTCCAGCACGAGATTAAAGATTCATGCAACAGTTAACCGCACTGGAACGGCGCACCGCCATCTCGCTGGCGTTGGTGTTTGCTTTTCGGATGTTAGGCTTATTTATGCTGATCCCGGTGTTTGCCATTTATGGCAAAGATTTGATTGGCTTTTCACCCTTGTGGATTGGCCTTGCTATTGGCGCTTATGGTTTAACCCAGGCCGTTTTGCAAATTCCGATGGGTTGGTTATCCGACCGTTGGGGCCGGCATCAGGTGATGTTGCTCGGTCTGAGTTTATTTGCGGTAGGTTCAGTGGTTTCAGCTTTGGCCGACTCGGTTTATATGGTGACTTTTGGCCGGGTGCTGCAAGGTATGGGCGCTATTTCCGGCGCTGTATTGGCGCTGGCGGCTGATTTAACCCGTGAAGAGCAAAGACCCAAAGTGATGGCGGTGATTGGCGCCACTATTGGTCTTTCTTTTGCGGTAGCGATGATAGCCGGGCCTTTCATCGCCGCAGTTGCCGGTTTAAGTGGCATATTTTGGTTTACCGCAGGCCTGGCGCTTTGTGGTGTGCTGATTGTCAGTTTTTTAGTGCCTAAAGCAGTGCAACAGGCCAGCGACAGTGAAGCTCTGGCCAAACCCGGTTTTATTCTGGATTTATTTAAACATCCGCAGTTATGGCAGCTCACCACAGGCGTGCTGATTTTGCATCTGATGCTGACCGCTGTTTTTGTGGTGGTGCCACAACAGTTATTAAGTCAGCAGCTGGCTTCTGAACAACATTGGCAGGTGTATTTGCCGGTGCTGCTCGGCGCTTTTGTGTTGATGGTGCCGATGATGATCCTGGCTATGCGCAAACAACAGGAAAAAGGTTATTTTTTACTGGCGATCGGCTTGCTGATTGTTAGTTTATTGTTAATGTTTAGTGGTCAGCAGTTGTGGCTGAGTGTCAGTGCGCTGCTGCTGTTTTTTGTTGCTTTTAACTATTTGGAAGCCAGTATGCCGGCACTGGTATCACGTATTGCGCCTGCTGGCCAAAAAGGCACCGCCATGGGGATTTATGCCAGTGCGCAGTTTTTTGGGGCTTTCCTTGGTGGGCTGATCGGCGGTGCTGTTTCAGGTAATTTTGGCCTGTCGGCTGTGTTTGCGGTTGCCGCCGGAATTGGTTTACTATGGCTGCTTATTGCCCGTTCGCTGGTGGTGCCTGCCCGGGCACAACGACTGACCTTTGCGCTGGTCGTGCCCGATGAAAGGACGGCAAATTTTTATGTGGCGCAGTTAAGCAAGCTTGCCGGTGTGCAGGAAGCCACAGTGGTGCTGGCCGAGCAACGTTGTTATTTAAAGGTGGCGCCGGGCGATTTTGATCTGCAACAGGCACAGGCTTTGTTGGGCTCAGCGCAGGGTCAAGCCGGGACGGCAACAGTATAAAAAGCGGGATAAGGTGGCTTGACCGCCAAAAATTGGATTTCAGGGGCGCTTGGTTAAGCAGTGGCGCCCGATTGAAGTCAGCACAAGGATCACACTGAAAAACTCTGGCCGGTACAGCCGGTGCTGCACAGGGGCAACAATACCCGGCAGCAGTTCTTCAGACTATTAATCAGAAGGTAAAGTAATCATGGCAACAACTATTACAGGCAAGTTAAATAAAGCCGCCACTCAGTTTCAGGCCGGTGAATCAACAGGTTTTGGCCTGCGCTTGGGCGTGAAGTACTACGACCGTGAAACCAAAATGGAACAGTGGTGTAACTACGAAGCCGTGGTGTTTGCCAAAGCGCCGGCACAAATTCAGTTTTACCAGCAAGCGCTGGTGGAAGGCGCCATTATTGAAGTCAGCGGCGACAAACAGCGTATCCGTCAGTTCCAGGGAGCCAATGGCTTAAACCTGTCGATTGAAATTCTCGATGCCAAACTGGGTTTTGTGTTTTCACCTACACCAGGCATGAGTCAGGGTCGGCCACAACAAGCGGCGCAACCTGCCTATAATCAGGCGCCGGCACCACAGGCTTATAATCAAGCCCCGGCCCAGCCAGCTTATAATCAGGCTCCGGCACCACAAGCCTACAACCAGGCGCCACAGCAGCCCGCATACAATCAGGCTCCGGCTCAACCGGCCTACAACCAGGCGCCAGCTCAGCCAGCTTATAACCAGGCGCCACCACAACAGGCTTACAACCAGCCACAACAAGGTGGCTTTGGTCAGCAAAACCGCGCGCCAATGGAACCAAGCATCGACTTTGATGATGATATTCCGTTCTAGCAAGTACGTTTTTAAATAAAGTTAATTAAAAACCCTTGAAGCCCCTCGTTAGCGGGGCTTTTGACGCTTGAATGATCAAGTGGTTTTTGACTATCTCCAGTTAAGTTTGTGTCAGCACCCTGACAGAATTAGCCCCTATGCTTTTCTTTTTGAAGCCGGCCTCTTCGCCAGTGAGCTCCGAGCCACCAGAGTGTAAGTGGCAGCCAGCCACTGCCGAACAGCAACCATAAGTACCAGGTGCCACCAACCGCAGCGACGTGCAGTGGGTAGATCAACTGGCTGAGCTGGCGCCCCGGTGCTGATTCTGTGGCTCGTTGCAGCGACAGCACAGTGCCATCTGGCGCCAGGCGGATCACCGAACGGCCGTTTGGGTGCCACTCTTCGGGGAGCTGCACACGCATTTGCACCACATCAGTTGCAGTTTTGCGAAAGCTGGCAAGCCGGAGCTGCGCATCTGGCACCAACTGCCGGGCTGTGGTCAACCATAGCGGCCAATCTGAAGTCGTCAACGCCACAGCAGGTAACACAGGCTCTGCTTTTATTGCGGGCTCAGGGGGGTCTTGCAGCACCCAGCTGAACAATTGTTGGGTTTGTGTGTTGTACGCTATAGCAGTACCTGTACTGACCACCAACAGTAACAAGGGCAGGCTCAGCACGGCGATAACATAATGCCATTGCCGGTGACGCTGTATGGCCGGCAAGGTGCGGGCGTGCAGTGGCAATTTCAGCATACGCCAGTTGCGCGGCCATTGTGTTTTAACCCCAGTCGCCAGCAATAACAATGCTGCCAATCCAACCACACCAAGCAGCTGATGTTTCCAGGGTTTCACAAACAGATACAAATGCAGCTGATAACACCAATCCAGCAGATCACTATAAGGCGCACGGCTAAGCAGTAAGCGAGGTGTTTCGACTGCGGAAACCGGCACAGACCAGTACTCCAGGGTGCCGTCCAGCCGTGACAATTCCAGCCAGGGCCTTGTGGTGTTTGGTAGCCGGACAAAAGCATATTGCCTCTGATCAAGACTGTCCAGAGCAAGGCCCTGTAACTGAGGGTCGTCCACCAGGCTGATATTCAGCTGCGGATATAACCATTGCAGCAACGGGTTTTTAAACAGCAGAATGCTGCCGGTCAAACAGACCAGCAGTAACACTGCGCCAAGCCAGAACCCTAGCAGCCGGTGCCAGAACCGGCCACGCCCCACACTGACGTACCAGGGTTTGTTACGCCTGATTATGGCCGACCATTTTTCAGCTAACTGCACCATCAAAATGTGTAGCTGACGCCGAGATTAACAGTAGCTCCTATGCCTTTTACGCTATAGCCGCTACCGTACCTGAATGATTGGGAACGCGCCGGGAAATAATCTTCATTCAGCACGTTTTCAATACCGCCAAACAATTGCCAGTTATTGAACTGGTAGTTGGCTGACAGGTTCAGCACATCGTAACTATGAACCGGTCCCTGATCGCCTGTATAAAAACCCTGGGTGTTTGGCATAAAACGGTCACGATTAAACACATGCAACCAATACATACTAAAGCTGAGATCGGCAGTTGGCAGATAACGCACTGAGCTGGTTAATTTAGGCGCACTGATTTGCCGGGCGCCAAGGTAAATATCATTTTTAGTGTCTTTGCCTTCGGTATAGCCATAAGCTGCACTGAACTGCCAGGCATCGGACAAACGGTATTCTGCGGATGCTTCATAACCCCATATTTTTTGGGGTGCCCTTACCGGTATGTAAATACCTGTGGTTTTATCCAACTGACTACCTGTGCCGAGTTCGGACTCACTGCGATAGACAGCAATATTCAGATACAGGGCGTCCAGCTCGCTGCTAAATCCGGCTTCATAGTTTTTCACCACCGACGCTTCACTTTGGATCAAACTGATATCTTTAACGGTTGCAGTTCGCAGCAGTAAGCCCAGATCCGGCACTTCAAAACCTTCTGAGTAGCTGACAAAAGGTGAAAAGGCGTTGGACAATCTGTAGCGGATACCAGCATTGTAAGTTGTTGCGTCGTAATCTATTTCTCCACCAGAAACTGCAAATGGTGTAGAGCAGGTTTGGGCATTAGTGCACAATTTTAAGGTGGTATAGTCTGCCACTTCGACACTGACCGACTCGTTTCGGGCACCGGCTTTTAAAGTCCAGTCGTCACCCAACTCCCACTTGCTTTGTACAAACAATGCGTGAGAGCCCATGTCCATTTCCGGCACCCAGATACGCTGGTCCAATAGCGGTTGTGATGTCACATCCTGAAGCATATCCAGCCCATAGACAAAGGTGGCATCCAGCTGTCCCAAAGCGACACTGCTGGTCAGCACCGCTCTCAGGCCGTCTTTTTCCGACAGTATTGCCGACTGACCGCCATTAAAACCTTGCTCGGGATTGGCCAATGTGGGCGACCAGAAAAATACGTTGTCGATTTTTTGGCTGTAAGCATCCACAACCAAAGCAGTGTGACTAAACAGTTCATTATCCTGGTATTTTGCCATCAGGTTGTAATTGCCTTCCGGCCCTTGCGGTGCGCCCGGTGCACTTTCGCCTTGCGTCAGAGGTACAGCGTAGGTTTTGCCGCCCAAATCAATATTGCCGGGCACATCACGGTAATTGGCATCCTGAGCAGAATCATAATAGTTGTAACTGAGCTGCATAGAACGGCTGTCGTCCAGACTGTAGACAAACTTCAGAAAAGCATCTCGTTGCTGACTGTCAGACAGGCCATATTGCAAGCCCAGAATGTCTCCGTCGGCGTCACGCTGCACACCATACTTCTCCTGCGATAGTTTAGTGACATAGCCCAACTTACCCTCAGTGCCATCCACCGAAACGACAGTGCGGTAACCCAGGCTATCTTTGGTCTTCACCAGACTGCTACGCACGGACTGTGACAACATGACATTGGCAGCATTTTCGGTTGGTTTTTTGGTGATGTAGTTAATAACACCACCGGCAGCGCCGTTGCCCCAAATTGACGTGGCGCCATTGACCACTTCGATACGTTCAATACTGGCGGCATCTAAGGTACGAATGCCTAAACCACCATTTCGTAGTGGTGTGTCCTGCGGCACCCCATCAATCATCACCAACACATTACGGCCGCGTAAGGTTTGACCAAAATTACTGGTACTGCCGGTACCTGGTGCCATGCCAGGCACAGCAAGCGCCAGCAGGTTTTGCAGTTCGGAACTGACCTTAAGATTTTCCTGTAGTTGTTGCTGGTCAATAAGAGTAATGCTTGCCGGAACCTCGTCCAGACTTTCGACAATACGGCTTCCGGTGACGGTAATCCGCTCGATGCTCTTCATATCTTTGTCATCGTCAGCCTGAGCGGACGCTGGGATAAGCGCCAACAAAACTGCTAAATACATCATGTTGTGAGTGCCGGGCATTATTTACTCCAAAGGTGCAACATTAAAACCAGCGGCATTATAGTTATCGCTCATACAAATAACAATTGTTATCATTTGTGATTGGTGTGACGTTTGAGGTATTTCCATCAACTTATAGGGGTATCTGGTTGGTAAAAACACTCAGCGATGTTGTTGAATAGTGGGCATAGATTTGAGCTCACATAAAATATAATTTATTTATAATCAATGTGTTAGTTGTGTTTGTTATATTAAAGCGAATAGCAGGAAAGTCTTTATACTTAAGGCAATCATAACTTCAGAAGACTTGTTTTATGGTCAGGCTAACTTCTTCGCTTATGATGACCTGGTTAACGGTCATGCTATTGATAACGGCTTGTGGGCCTGTTCTGGCAGAGCCACCGCTAAAAGTACTGTTATATCAACCGGGCAATCCGCCTTATACCCTACTCGAGGCTGACAAGCATAAAGGGCTCTTTACCGATATTTTCCACCGTATTCAGGAAATCTCCAAAGTGCAGTTTGAGTTAGTCAGCCGCCCTGTTGCCAGGGGTTTAGCTGAGTTTGATGCCGGACGTATTGATATTGAACCTGGGGTAAATCCTGATTGGCGCGCGCATATGCGTGTCCCCGGGATTTACAGTATCAGTTATGCCAAATCCACTGAAGTGGTCGTGTTTGCGCCAGGGGAAAAAAAAGCCCGTGAAGGTTCCCTCAGACCTGTTTGGGGATATGGTGGGCGTTGTCAGGGGGTTTGTGTATCCCAAGTATGACGCTGCTATGAGCGCAGGCCTGATCATCCGGCTGGATAATTTATCAAGTGATTTACTATTGGAGCAGCTGCTGGTCGGGCGGCTAAATCAGATTTTTATAGGCTACGACACCCTGTTGTATCTGCAAAAAATACGCTCTGAATACAAAGTCTTGGAAATAGGGGATGTCGTGGACGAACAAGACGTGATGATGCGTTTGCATCCGGATAAAGCAGATTATTTACCAGTTATTAACCAGGCGCTGCAGCAAATGATGAAAGATGGTGAAATCGAGCAGATTTATGCGAGGTATAGGGCAATGCCTGATGCTGGTTAAATATCCGCTTCTGTTCATATTGCGCCCGCAAGCCGCAACAAGAAATGAGTGAAGTACTGTCGATAAAACCTGACCTTTCTCCTTAATGTAAGACCGTGACCTCACGGAAACTCAATTATCTTATTCCGATTAAAAGTTCTGCAACTATCATTCGACCTTCTACTGCAAGAATCGGCTAAAACAGCATATTGGCTTTTACGGTAATCGAAATTTATTTTTTCTTTAAATTCAATTTATTACAAATTTATCGTCTTTTGTTGAGAGCTTAACGGGTTTCGAATGTTAACAACGAGAGGGAAATTATCACAAATAAATGCAAATAATAATTGATCTCATTTGCATTTGGTGTAGGATCACTCAAGGATTTAACCGAAAAGGATATTTAGTATGTTGGCTGCAATTCATTCGAGTATTTTGTCGTGTATCGGCAACACCCCCATAGTGCGACTTAATCGACTCTTTGCGGATCACCCTCAAACCGTGTTAACGAAGCTGGAGATGCTGAATCCAGGTGGCAGTGTTAAAGACCGCCCGGCGCGTTTTATGCTTGAGCAGGGCATGGCGAGTGGCCGTATTCAAGCCGATAGCCACATTATTGAGAGTTCGTCGGGTAACCTCGCCATTGCGCTGGCAATGAGCTGTTTACAGCTGGGATTGTCTTTTACTGCTGTGGTTGACCCGAAAATTTCACCAACCAACTTGAAACTGCTGGAAATCTTTGGTGCTGAAATCGTTCAGGTCACGGAAAAAGACTGCAATAACGGCTACTTGCTGACCCGTATCAACACTGTGAATGCGCTGCTCAAGTCAGTGCCAAATGCGGTGTGGGTGAATCAATATGCGAACCCAGATAATTGGCGCAGCCATTATCATGGCGAAGCTGAAGAAATTCTTCAGCAGGTCCCAGGCAAAATTGACTATCTGGTGATTGGTGCAAGCACCTCTGGCACCTTAATGGGCATTTCGCGGCGTTTAAAAGAAGCCCACCCTGCGCTTAAAGTTATAGCCGTCGATATCCTTGGTTCAGTGTTGTTTGGTGGCCATTCTGCGCCGCGTGAGCTACCGGGAATTGGTGCAAGCCGGGTACCTGAGTTACTGAATGCCGACGAAGTCGATGAAGTTATTTATGTTGATGATTACGAATCCGCATTGGCGTGTCATCAACTGGTTAAACAGGAAAGTATTTTTGCCGGCGGTTCCAGTGGGTCCGCTATTGCTGCCATCAACAAGCTGCTACCCAGAATTCCGCCTCAAAGCACAGTGCTCACTCTTTTTGCCGACCGCGGTGACCGTTATCTCGACCTGGTCTACGACCAGACCTGGTTAGACATGGTCAAAGCCCGCCATGAAGCCCGGGTACAAGCCGAACAAACGCAGTTTATCGAAAAAATTGCCTGATCCTGCGCAGTAAAAAACATTTCAAGGAATAACTATGACTATCACAGCTGAACTTCGCTACCTGAGTCAATCCGACATTAAACAACTGGGTGGTGATCACAGCGCTGCTTTTATGAGTGCTATTGAAGAGGGGCTGCAACTGCATGCTAAACGTCAATTCGTCCAGCCGCTGAAACCTTATCTGAGGTGGCAGGAAGCGTCACATATTGCAGACCGGATCATCGCTATGCCCTGTTATTTGGGTGGTGAGAATCCGATTGCAGGCATCAAATGGATTGGTTCACGCCAGCATAACCCAGGCAAACATCAACTTCCGCGCGCCAGTGCCGTTATTGTACTGAATGACGCCGAAACCAATTATCCGGTGGCTGTGCTCGAAGCAAGTTTGATCAGCGCAATGCGCACTGCGGCCATTACTGGTATTGCCACCCGTTATCTGGCCAGGTCAGATTTTCGTGAGATAGGCATTATAGGCTGCGGTCCTATTGCACAAATGCAAGTGCAAACGCTGTTAGAGCAGTATTCACAGATATCTCATGTGCACCTCTATGATTTATTTCCCGCCGCTGCCGATAAGCTAATCAGTCAGTTTACGCCACAGTATCCTGAGGTTCAGTTTACCATTCAGCCCGATGCCGAAACTTTGGTGCGGCTTGCCGATGTACTTGTAACCTGCACAGTCTCAGATGCGCCATACATTCCTTTTGCCTGGTTAAAACGCGGTTGTTTTGTCTCGAATATTTCCATTATGGACATTCACAAAGATGTGTTCCTAAAAGCTGACAAAGTCATTGTCGATGACTGGGAGCAGTGCAACCGTGAGAAAAAAGTCATCAATCAATTAGTTGAAGAAGGGCTGTTCAGCCGCGAGCAATTGCATGCAGAGCTGGGTGATATTGTCAGTGGCGCAATAACCGGTCGTGACAACAACGACGAAATTATTCTGCTGAATCCGATGGGTATGGCTATAGACGATATCGTTTGCGCGCGTTGGTTTTATCAGGCAGCACTGACGCACAATGTCGGTACCCGTTTGCCGCTGTTTTAAGCAAGGAGCACGATATGCACAGCTGGCAAACCGATCAGTTACACTCGCTGATAGCCGCTTTGTACCTGGAAAACTTCGCCGATTTTCGACGCTATTGTCATTTTAGCGACGATCAGTTGCGGATTGCTCTGGATGCGTCCCGCACTATACACCTGTCTGCCACCTGGCAGGCAGCTGCCATGCAGCCGGTAAACATAACCTCGGACATTGCCACCTTAACCGTGGAAGGTGGGGAAGACGCAAGTTTGATCGCACTGAGCGACGTTATGACAGTATTGACCAGCGCCGACTGGTGGCCAGTTGCCACGCGCTCCAAGGCGCTGCGTTTATGGCAAGATGCACTTCAAGGCAGAAGGGCCGTCGCAACATTCACGGTTGGCAATAAAACCACAGTAACGGCAACAACGCCTGAATGCAGCATGGAACGGCTGGCGATGCAAATTGATCGACCGCATCATCCGTTTGCTCATGCCAAAGGTAAACTTCTTCCGTTATTCACCCAACAAAGCAGCCAGGTGGACTGGTGGGCAGTGCCTTCAGAGCTGGTGTTCACCAAACAATCTTCTGCACCTGCAACTTTGTTATTGCCCCCAGCTGAACAGGCAAAGTTAACGGCGGCGCTTGAAGCCCGGCTTGCCCTGGTGCCAGGGGCTGAACCACAGGCTTATTTGGCTTTACCGGCACTGGAAAGCGAACGCCCGGTGTTAGCAGCACAAAAACAGCTTCTCCAGCTTGATTTTCAATCAACAGTACCAGCTGCCACCAGTTCACTGCGCAGCTTTTATTATGCAGAGCAACGTCATCTCAAATTTGCCACCAGCCAAGCTACCCTTGGTGCCAAACGGACTATGCCACCACGTTATTTGCACAACGGTGATGCCGCTTATGCGTTATTGCAACAAATATTAAATAACGATGTGAAGTTGCGAGATAGTCTGCAACTCTGTGACGAACGAAACTGGTGGGCCAGTGGAGCAGCAACAGAACTCATTGCTTGCCAGGGGGAACTTGCCGCTCAACTACGGGTATTTCCCGATACAGGGCGTGCAAGTTTAGCACGCTTTACCATGGCGGCTTTAAATCACCCGGATGCCTGGCAATGGTTGAATGCGCAGGGGTTTGCGGTTCATATATTATGGCTGGACTTATGTACGGCTTTTACCCAGCTGATGTTGAGGCTCTGGCATTATGGGGTATTGCCGGAATGCCACGGTCAGAATATTCAGATCTGGCTTGATGAACATCAGCAGTGGCGTTTTATTCTGCGCGACCACGACACTTTAAGAATTTGTCCCACACAGTTAAAGCACCAGCAGCTACCGGTGCCGGATTATCAAATCAACTGGCACAGCCCTAATACCTTAGTGCTGGCGGATCAAACCAAGCTGCTAAGTTATTTCACCACATTAGGTATTCAGGTCAATCTCTACCCTATTGCTTTAGCAATCAGCCGGGCAGGATTCGGCAATGAAACCTTGTTCTGGCAACATTTGTATCAGGTCATCAGTGACATCAGTTGCGCTTTACCTGACGCTGCGGCCCTGGAGATTAATGAGGCATTAGTTGCGGCCAGCCACTGGCCTTTTAAAGCAATTTTAACGCCATTACTTAACGCCGATGAACAGGTGACGGGCATGCCAAGTGCTATCACAGAGATAGCTAATCCATGGCAAAAGCAAACCAGGGCTGAGGCGCGGTATGCGTCGTAGCTTTTACCTTTTGTGCACTGTGCAGTTTCTCGCCACTTTTGCGTTGATGTTGCTTATTCCGGCGATGCCACTCTATCTACAGCAACTTAATCAGGGCGTGGCGCTGTCTGGCTTTTGGCCGGCAGCCGCTATTGCAGTGCCGGCAGTTGGTGCCTTGCTCAGTGCACCGCTGATTGGTAAAGGCTGTGACCTTTTGGGTCACAAACTGATGCTGATGATCACACAGGGCACCTTCGTACTGGCGTTATTCGCTATGGCCTTAGCCGACACTGTCCCCGGCTTTTTAGCCGCGAGACTGCTACTGGGTTTTGCCGGTATTTCGCTGGTTTTGACAGTGTTTTTCAGTCATGCCGGTTTTCGCAGTGAAGCGCTGCAACTGGCCAGTCAACAACGCGCTATTGCACTGGCGTGTTTGTCGGGTCCTTTGCTTGGGGGTTATGCACTGGATCAGTTTGGTATACAACAACTGTTGTTTTTTACCGCCTGCATCAGTGTGCTGATCTGGTGTTGTTCTGGCTGGTTAGTGCCAGGCAAGGTACATCAACTCCAGCACCAGGCGGAATCTTCACCAGCTTCCTCCTTATGGTCATTGCCGTTGTTGTGCTGGCTCTGTGCTGGCAGCGCAGCGCAGGCTGGCGCTTTTGCACTGGTGGTGGCTTTTGCACTTTATTGTCAGCCACTTTGGCAACACCTGGAATACAAGGCCACTTTAATTGGCGGACTACACGCCACTGCCTGGTTTGCCACTTTTGTGTGTGCAGGCTTTTGGGGTCAACACAACCAACATGGACGGCTTAGCCGCAATTATGCGCTTGCTGCCCTGGGCTGTGCTTTTGCACTGCTGGTTATGCCTTTTAGTACCCAACTCTGGTGGTTTGCGGCTGCCCGGTTGTTACAAGGTGCCTGCTTTTCTGCTTTACCGCAGACGCTCTTTTTACAAGTAGGACAACTCTGTCCGGCCGCAGAGCGCGGCGCGGCGCTTGGATTGGCGCGCAGCAGTCAGGTGACCGGACAGCTACTGGGGCCCTTGTCTGTGGCGTTTTGTTATGACGAGTTTGGCGCATCCTTCGTGCTGTGGCCTGTAGTGCTGTGGTTTCTGGTGGCAGCGTTTTGTGTTGTTTGTCCCACCCTTTTAAATTCAACCTACTTTAAAGCGATTTCAAAATGATCCTGACACCTTTACAGCAAAAGCTGGCTGAACAATATCTCAATACCTACCTGCGCGAACTGGAAATTGACCTGAGTGATTATCATCAGGGTGAACAGCTCTATTGTGTACCGCTTCGTGGCACTGAGACACAATGTCAGTTCCGTCTGAGCCACTTTTCAACCACAGGATATCACCGTTATCATTTTCCGCTGACGTTGATTGTGGCTCAGTCACATCAGCCACTGGCCGACGCCAGTGCTCTGGTGACTGTGCTTTGTCAGTCACTGGCGTCGCTCTCTGATGACAAAGCGGCTCTGAATTTGCTTGATAATATCCATAATAGCCTCAGCCACTGTGACTATTATTGTCAGGCACGTCAGGCGATGCCTTCA
The DNA here is from genome assembly GCF_025245835.1 of Rheinheimera sp. 4Y26. Classification (GTDB taxonomy): domain Bacteria; phylum Pseudomonadota; class Gammaproteobacteria; order Enterobacterales; family Alteromonadaceae; genus Pararheinheimera. The sequence goes on along the minus strand of NZ_JAOBWS010000009.1, from coordinate 29,328 downwards.
GATCGCACTATTGCCAATGACTTTATTGCCGCCGAGCAGGGTTTGCTGTTGGGACATCCCTTCCACGTAACTTCGAAGGCTATACAAGGTTTTAGCGAGGCTGATCTTAAGCGTTACAGCCCTGAACTTGGTGCAGCATTTAAATTGCATTATTTTGCTGTGGCGCCGGGGTTAATGTCGGAACGGCTGTTGCCCGGCTTCGCTCTGCCACAGGACTCAGACGCGCTGCACTCAGCACACACATTGCTGCCTGAGGAGTTTAAGCACTACAGGCTGCTGCCATGCCACCCGTGGCAAGCCAATATGCTGCTCGCCAAAGCTGAGCTTCAGCCGTATCTGCAACATGAGCAAATCCTGTCATTGGGCCCTTTAGGTGAAACCGTGTGGCCAACCTCATCGGTTCGTACAGTGTTTATGCCTAATCCCGGGCTTTTTATAAAATTGAGTCTGGATGTAAGGATCACCAATTTTATTCGCAACAACCCACCCGCTCACATTGCCAGAGCCATGGACGCCAGTGACTTTTTAACCTCAAATCAATTGTGTGACGCCATCCGGGGTTTATTAATTTTACCTGAGCTTGGTGCGCAGACATTAACCATAGATGGGCTCGAAGCCTCATTTGCAGTGTTATATCGCAAAGGACTAACTCCGGTTCAGGCACGTGATACCCGGGTGGTGGCAAGTCTGGTGGAAGAATGCCCACTCAGCGGCAAGCTGCCACTGGCAGAATTTATCGCCATGGCTGCTCAAAACCACGGCACAACTGCCAATAGTCATTTTGTGAAAGACTGGTGGCGTACCTATGTTGATGCGTCTTTACTGCCGGCATTAACGTTGTTTACCAAAACGGGCGTTAGCCTCGAGGCTCATCTGCAAAACAGCCTGATGTTGTTTGCCGGCGGCTGGCCTGAAACTTTAGTTGTACGTGACATGGAAGGAGCCAGTATTGCTCCACGTCCTCAGCTCAATGCGGGTTTTATGCTGGCCCCCGAAAGCCATGCCAGTTACAGCGACGCTGAGGCCTGGTTTCGCTTCCAGTATTATGTGGTCGTGAATCATCTGGCTCATGTGTTAAGTGCAATTGCCCGTCATTTTCCGGTCAGCGAAGACGCACTTTGGCAGGTATGCCGCGATGCGTTAAGTAACTCAGATGTTGAGTTGCACCCTTATTGCCAGCAATTGCAAAGTGCCCTATCGCTGCCCGCAAAAGGCAATTTGTTAAGCACCTTACAGGCATGTGGTGAGTCTCCGGTGTGGGTGAGTATCAAAAATCCTTTGGCGGGCCGGAAAATTCCGGAGCAAAAGCACACAGCAGCTGCGCGCGATCGCAGTGAACAGCGGGTCATATTGCAGCTACTCGAAGCGCTCTGTTACGAGCATGTGTTGCCGCTGCACTGGCACGGCAGTGTTGTTCATGTGGTTATCCACGCTAAGTTGAGTTATCAGTTTAAAGCGCAGTACAGTGCCCATTTTAATCGTCTGCGCATTGATGCCTCTACCTTGTTGCGGGTCAGTGATAGCCGTTATGAACAAGCTTCACTGCTCACTTTGCTTGCTGATCTTAATATGCTGAATCTGGCCAAACCTGAGGCCTGGCAGCGTTTTAGCGATGAAATGTGGCAGACCATGATGAAACATGCTCAGGTTCTTGAAAACGAACCAAAAGTGCCATTACGCGAATTGTCGTACACGGCATTGGAAGCCAGAATTAATAATGGTCATTTGTACCACCCAAGCTTTAAATCCCGCTTAGGCTTTACCTTGGCAGACAATCAGCGTTATGGCCCTGAGCTGGCAAAGCCGTTTTGTTTACAGTGGTTGGCCGTGCATAAAAGTGTCGCGCACTTTTATGTTATGGCGCCTTTTAACGCTGAGAGGTTACTTGCAGCCAGTTTTTCAATGGCCCATCAGGCAGCCTTGCAGGTCGAACTCAGCAGTCTTGGTCTGAGTTTGGAGCATTGTTATCTGCTGCCGGTGCATCCATGGCAATGGCAACATATTGGCCTTTTGTATTTTCCGCAGCCCGGGATTTATCCATTACAGTTTGAAGGTCCCGAATATCTGCCGCAACAATCAATACGCACTTTAAGCCAGCATGAGCAACACACCGCACTGTCGGTCAAACTGTCGCTCAGTATTACGAATACCTCAACGTCCCGCGTGCTGGCACCCCATACAGTGGCCAACGCCAGTGCCATCAGCTGTTGGCTGAGCGACTGTGTAGCTGACGACAAAGCGTGGCGACTGGTTAAAAAGCCAATGTTGCTACGTGAAGTCGCAGGACTCAGTGTGCCAGGCGATAGCGGTTTAGCTGCACAATATGGTGCTCTAGCCTGTATCTGGCGCGACAGTGTTGAGCATTATCTTCAGCCAGGACAACGCGCCGTGCCAGTGACTGCCCTGATGCAAACTGACCATGATGGTCAAGCCGTCATCGCGCCCTGGGTTGCCAAACATGGTCTGTACCAATGGTTAGAGCATTTAATTGATGTTGCTTATCTGCCTGTAATGCACATGTTGTGGCACCACGGTTTGGCGATGGAGTCGCACGCCCAGAATATGGTACTGATCCTCGAAGACGATTTACCTGTGGGGGTTGCACTCAAAGATTTTCATGACGGTGTACGTTACAACCCGGCCTGGCTGGCAAAGCCGGATTTATTGCCGGATTTAACCGATGCTCCTGCGACACACGCCGCAGTCAATCCAAACTCGTTTTTGGTTACTACAGATGCCAATGAGCTGCGCGATTTTACCCAGGATGCACTGTGTTTTGTCAATTTAGGCGAACTTGGCTGGTTTTTTGAGCAGCAGTTTAGTCTGGCCGGTAAACTATTCTGGCAGCTGGTAGCAAAACGGGTGATGCACTATCAGCAGGCCCATCCGGAGCTTGCTGCCCGCTTTAGTTTGTTTGACTTTTTTGCCCCACAAATTGCAGTAGAGCAGCTGGCCAGCCGACGCTTCTTAACCGAGCAGCGTTTACGTGTTATGGCCGTGGATAACCCACTCTATATTGCCAAAAAGGCCCTTATAGTGTTGAAACCCAGCCACCAGCGTATCGCGCAGGATGTCAGCTGATGGAACAGAGCTCGCTGAAACACAAGTTACGCGGCGGGACGCCGACATTTGCACTCTTCAGTGCAATTGGCAATGCCGTGGCCCTCGAGCAACTGGCGTTGGCTGGTTATGATTATGTCATTCTGGACACCGAACATACCCTGTTAAGCTCTGGGGAACTCGAGCATCTGCTGTTGGCAGCACGCGCCGCCAACCTTGCGGTATTGGTAAGGATTGCTGCACAACGTTATGACTGGATAGCACCGCTTTTGGACGCGGGTGCCAATGGCATAGTTGCAGCTAACGTCAAAACCGCTGCTCAGGCACAGGCTCTTGTGGCCGCCAGTTATTACCACCCCCTCGGTCGTCGAGGCCTGAACAGCACCCGTTTTAACGCTTACGCCACCACAGATCTGGCCAGCAGCAATCAGGCGGCTAATCAGCATACTGTCGTTATCGCCATGATTGAAAGCCTTGAAGGACTGGCCAATGCTGACGCAATTTCGGCGGTGACAGGGATTGATGCTGTATTGGAAGGCGCCGCTGATCTTGCTCAGGATTTTGGTTTCCCCTGGCAAACCCAACACCCAGAAGTCAAAGCTGCACTGCTGCATTTACAAGCAGCTTGCCACAAACAGGGTTGTGGTTTTATTGCCATTCCCAGACAGCTCAGTGACCTCAAGGCCTGGCGCAAGCGCGAGGTGGTGCATTTTGTTATCGGCGACGACCGCAGCATTATGCGCCGCGCACATCAGCAGCATTTACAACAACATTTAACGGAGCTCCAGTATGACAGTGAATAATGCTTTGATCCGCGACTACATTGACCGGCAGAACAATGAATTGTCTGCTTTTATTTATGATTTAGATTACCTTGAACAGCATATTCGCCAGCTGCAGCAACAGTTGCCAGCACAAGTGGATTGTTATTATGCCATTAAAGCCAACAACGATGCGGCTATCCTCCAAACGCTGCTGCCGCATGTTTATGGTTTTGAGGTTGCGTCCATAGGCGAAATCGAAAAAGTCCGGGCTATCAGCGACAGCGTTCCTGTCGCTTTTGGCGGGCCCGGCAAAACCCTGAGTGAGTTGCGCCGTGCACTTGAGCTCAACGTTACTTTTTATCATCTTGAGAGTGCGCTGCAACTGGACCGTCTGAACAACTTAGCGATGGAGCTGGGTAAGACAGTATGCTGCCTGCTGCGGGTTAATCCGCATTTTGCCTTGCCAAAAGCAACGTTACAAATGGCCGGACAGGCCACTCAGTTTGGCATTGACGAGCAGCAATTGCTGCAGTTGCTGCCGCGGCTGGCCGAATATCCAGCGCTTGAGATTGTCGGTTTTCACTTCCATTGTTTGTCCAATAATCTGGATGCTGGCACTCATGCCGGGTTGGTTCGCCATTATCTGGCCGCAGCAAGCCAGTGGGCCAGCCAGTTTTCACTAAAGCTCAGTGTTGTGAATGTTGGTGGTGGTATTGGGGTGGCTTATCAAGCTGAGCCACAATTTGACTTTGCCCGGTATTGCCAGCAACTGACTCAGCTCTGTCACGAATATCCGCAACTTCGTATTGCGACCGAATGTGGCCGCTACATAACCGCACAGTGTGGGGTGTACCTCACCGAAGTGACGGATATCAAATGTAACCATGGCGAGTATTTCGCCATTTTAAGAGGGGGAAACCACCATTTCCGTCTGCCTTCGTCATGGCAACATAATCATCCCTTTACCATTTTTGCCCGTGATAGCTGGCCGCATTCTTATCCTCGGCCCGAAATTAATGGCAAAACAGTCACTTTATGTGGGGAACTCTGTACCCCAAAAGACGTGCTTGCCAAACAGGTCACAGTATCGCAGTTGCGTGCTGGTGATGTAATTGTGTTTAACAAAGCGGGGGCCTATGGCTGGCACATCTCTCACCATGATTTTCTCAGCCACCCACACCCGCAGCGCATGTACATCAAAGCACAGCAATTCATCACAACCGAGGTGTCCTATGCCGCTTGATAAAACTTTAAGCTTTCTCTGCCCAAACACACTAAAGCCTAATGAGGAGATCATCCCCGAGCGCGCTGTCTGGCTACTTGAAAAAATTCAGGCCGAGCAGCTATGGCGTGTGCCCATTACTGTAGACAGCCGCAGTATGTCGATTATGGATGGCCATCATCGTTATACAGTGGCAATGCAGTTGGGCCTGAAAAAAGTCCCATGCTTGCTGCTGCCCTATGAGGAAGTGGAGTTCTGGAGTACTCACCCTGATCTGGAGCTGACACCACAAATGGTGGTGGAGTTCGCGAATGCTGGCGTACGTTTACCACCCAAAAGCACCCGCCATCAATTTAAGACGCCATTGCCGGATTGCAACGTGTCCCTTAAATTGCTGCGATACTAACAATAATTGCCATGCAGAAAATTGAGCTTGTGTTTTAAAAGCAGGCAAAAGAAATGCTCCGGCTATTAAGCGCACACTCTCTGCTAGGATATTTGGTGGCCACAGTGTTGGGATGAACTGATTTATACCCTTCCATCCTGATAGCTGAAGTTTTGCAGTAAACCAGTGCAACATAATAAAATTCTTGTCTATTTTAGACAGACCTTTCAGCAGAGATTGGAGCGTAAAATGGTACCGGAGATGAGGGTATATAATTCAAAATCTTATGTTGAGTGGCTCTGGTGAGCGTAAGCTATTGTACATAATAAAACGGTAGGGATTAGTTGGTTTAAACAAAAAAATAACATATACCGTTGTTGTTTAAAATCATCGATTTAGGTTGTGTTTGTTGTGCGGCTACAATGCATTAAGGTAATTTATAACGTAAAACCGTGTTGAACCCTGATAGGTGATACTTTTTAATGGGTGAGGCCTGAAAAGTGGCCGAAACCCAGTACTGGCGAGGCTTCTAACGTTATATTCTTCGGAAAAGTTTGTACTACCCTTTTGACCCCCAGCTTTTATAATCTATAACGTATAAGCTTAAAAATTAACGCAGGTAAGTAATCAATTCAGATACTTACCTGCGTTTTTTGTTGGTAAAGAGTAGAAAGCTAATCCGCCCTTCTCAAACGTCAAAAGCTGCATTTTCCTGTGCCTTAAAGGCAGTCAATTTTTATAAACACAGCAAGATCCAATCTAAAGGTTGGCTCAGCGATGCCTGCAAATAAACATATCCGGATAACGTTTAAGGCGAATAGCGGTTATGCCTTGGTTTTGCAGTGTTTTGTCATATCCTGAAAATTTGGCAACTGATGTTGTCGCGAGCTGTCCTGGTGTTAAAAAGCAGTAGTTTATAAATTGATTTTACTTTTTAGCTACATTAAGGTTGGTGCAGTAAATACAAATCATTGATAAATTTTATTAAAGTTGTCTGTCATGCCATGCCCGCCATTTCGATTTTTGTCTGAGTTGTCAGCAAGCGGTGCTCAGGTATCCTGCCTCAGCGAGATCCAATTGTTCTGCGACAACAGTCAGCAGCTGTTGTTGGCCCGCTGTCGTTTTTTGCCGGCCGCTTTCCGGCAAGCTGATTATGCCGGGCTGATGATAGAGTTGCCTTCAGACATTGCAGCTGCAGTGCCAAAAAGACAGCTTGAGTACCTTGCTGGTCGTTATCTGAGCCGGCTTCTGTTGCAGCAAAGTGGATTATTTCAACCCTTACCCCCAGAGCTTGGGGTGAGTCTGATGCGCGCACCTGCCTGGCCTTTGGGAGTGACAGGCTCTATCACACATCACCAGAGTCACGCCTGTACTGTGTTACTGACCAGGCCACTGGCCGCTGATAATTTTATTGGCGTTGATACAGAGCTTTGGCTTAGTCCACAACAGGCCCATGACATTGCAACATCGATACACAGCCCCGCCGAGCAGGACATGCTGTTGCGTGCAGGTTTTACCGCAGCGCAGGCCACAACGCTGCTCTTTTCTGCTAAAGAAGCGCTGTTTAAAGCCATTTGTCCTTTTGTTGGTGAGTATTTTGGTTTTGATGCTGCTGAGCTAAAGGCTTGCTCGCAATTTGCCGCCGTCGGTTCCTGCAGTACAGAGGATGGCTGGTTGGAACTGCAGTTAACCAGCGAATGGGTCGCTGCCAGATCACCACAACGGACTTTTCGCTGCTGGTTTAGTTGTAGTCAACTGGATGTGCTCACGCTGGTGTGCAGTGATGCTCTGACAGCCAGGTGGCTGAATCGCGGTTTATCAGATGTTGCTGCACCGGTAACAATGTCAGGCCTTAACAATGTATCTGAGTGATAAGCATACATGAATTGTAAATATGGTAATTGTTATAAAACATATTTCAGACATGAAAATACATATAGTATTGTGGGTGTGAAATAATCTGAAATAGTATTCGAAAATAAATGCTTCGATTGCACTTTAATTGAATATAAAAAATATTTTTGAGTGTATTTTGCATGTGTGGCGGTTGTTTTTACTCCCCTGAAAATCAACAATTATTAATTTGCTGGTTTCTTATGTTGTGAGCTTGATTCTTTCTCGCTTTTATTTATATGGTTTTTGTAGATGTAATATAGTTAACTATATTGTTTGTGATTAATTTTTGTTCATCTTTGCATCTGTTGTGAAAATTAAGTATTCATCTAATTTTCAATATCTTACGTTCTTGTTTGGTGCAAATTTGAAGTCATAACACCATAGCTGCTACTGAAGCGCCCAGCGCGGCTCCGGCAACAGTATCAGATGGAAAATGCACACCTAATATGATTCTTGAAAGCCCGACCCAGACTGCCCAAAGATATAAAATAGCCATCAATGATGGATACCAGATACCAATAGTGCCGGCGATCAAAAATGCTGCTGAGGTGTGGCCGGAAGGGAAACTAAATTTATCCTGTGGAATAATGCTACTGCAGAATCCATCAATACAGTCCGCTGGCCTGTTTCTTTTAAATAAATTTTTTGATGTAAAGTAAATGATTCTCTCTATTATAAATGCCAGAGAAACCAGATTAAACAATTCATATTGACTGCTATACAACAGGTAAATGCCAAGTAATACATAAAAATATCCATCGGCTGAGAAAGATATATACCGGCAATACCTGGTGATGAGGCTATGGCTTTTGAACTGCTGTATTTTCGCGAGCAAATGAAGGTCCAGCCGATGGATGGCCTTCACAGTTTTCGCCAGCACATTTTCTTGATATACGTAGCTCACAAGCTTGTGTCTCCTGGATCGGGGTCATGTTCCTGAAGCGTGTTCAGAAAAAAGACTAATCTCTTCCAACCTGAAACTTAATGCCCAGATAACAATCCTGGATATTATTAAACATGGTATTGCAGAACACTTTATAGGCATGCTCGGTCAGTTTTGTTTTCAGCCAGGTCCATTTATCCAGTCGCAGCAGCGCCATCAGTGGCGGAATTGGAAAGTTCTGACACGCGAGGAAACTGACGCTTGTTTTGGAACCATCACCGACACGCCGGAACGCTAAGTAGCCATCGTCGCAGACAGCGGATCCGTTCGGACTATGCACTGTATACATCCAGACACGCTGTTCATTTTCGCTGTAGTCCAGTTGCTCAAGTTTGTAGACGTCGAGATTGCCCTTTCCCATAAAGGCGGCGTAATTCGGCTGGGGCAATGCGACAATACGCACAACCTGGTGCAATGGCCGGCCCTGTTGGTCTGTCCGGACAACATGGGTATCAGTACTGACCGAATCCCGGTAGAACTCTCCGGCATGGCAAACACTGACCTTCCTGATAAATTCGTCATAAGGAACATCAAATTCACGTTCACCGTAAAAATAAACGGTGTCCTGATGGTGTATCCAACGCATGCCGGATTTGGTGGCGGGCAGTGCCAATAGTTGCTGTTCAATGTTGCGTAAGGTCGGAATGATATAGCCGAAGTCTTCGCTCTGATATGAACGAATATCAATGGACATGGGTTGCCGTTTGCGCTTAATCGTTTGTTTTGCAAAAAAGATTTGCGGCGCTTTAACGACGTTCAGAATGATATCTCGCATTTATATTGACCTTGTTGTAAGCAACACACCGGAATTTACACACTTTTTAATTTTTCGGACTGAGCAAAACGCTGTGGTGAAAACCAAGTCTTGGGTCACTCCACCAGTGCAAGCTCTTATCATACTTTTGCAGTGAAGGCATTTTGACGGTCAGTTTCACGGTGTTTTCCGGATAGTTGTAAATAGTTATCGAATTCAGACCGCGGTTTGCGGTAAACAACATGGTCTGGTCTTCTGATAACTGACAACCATAGACTGAGTCTAAAAATGCGCCGCGCGATACCAGAATGGCTCTCAGGTGGTGATGCCCATGGGTGATAAGCGAGCCTCTGGACATTGAGTCGAGGATAGTCCGCAGTCTTTGCCGGGTTGCTCCCAGACGGGCAATCAGACAGGGTTTAGCGTCCAGCAGCCGGTAAGATGACAGATTTTTTCTGTCGATCATCATGATAGTGCCACTTGCTCCGTTACAATAAATGAGCTCCTGATCCGACAGGCAGACATCAGAATTGACATGAGCATGGGTATCCTGCCCCGTCGCCCAATGCCTGACCACAGTACCTGCAACAGCATCAATCTCATATGCATATTCTTTAAACTGAGCAATTGCCCATTCATGATAGTTGCCGCCATCCTGCGGCAGGACCCGGAAAGACAAGGCATAAAACAGGTCTTCTACCGGGTCGCAGACCACATGCCAGCAGGTGGTTGGCAGTACTAATCTTCTGACGGTTCGGGTTTCCATATCGTAGATACCCACTTCACAACCTTCTCCCTGCACCGGGTGGTCCATGCCGCCATAAACCAGATAACGGCCAGACGCCGTCATTTTCAGCGCATGAGGCACTTTCAAGCCGTGATCACACAAGCGTTCTGGCTGATCCGGATTATTCAGATCAAATTTCCAGAGGCCATCTCCGATGGTCACAATCACTTCAGTGTTGTTCAACCAGACCGCGTGTGTACTGCCTTTGATTGACGAATCAGTAGACTCAAATCTCAGGGTGGAGATCCTGCTGATCTCCTGCAATGTGGCGGTGTCGTAAAACATCAGGTGCTGAGCAGTACTCCCCAGAAAACCAGTTTTCCGATCCGGACTGATACTGAGCGCATGCCCGCCAGCCATGCCATCATAAAATTTGATATCAAAATTGTGCTCATTCGTCTGAGGGTCGTAGCGGAACACACAGACTCCCGCCCTGCCTTCCAGGCCATTGAGGCCGTTACCATCTAAAGCAATATGAAACTCGTACGGAAATGTCATGTGCCCAAACGTCCTAATCTTCTTTATTCCAGTGATCTGATTTACTTTCTGGTTTTTACACAGCCAATTTCAAATTCTTTGCCATAGAAGCGGGCGAGAATATTGTCTGATGTTGTATACCAAAAAGCCTTGTATGCCCGTCTTGTTAAGAACTCACGCAACCATTTCCAGCGGCTGAAACCAAGCAGGACCATGATGCGGGGAAGCGGAAACTGCTGAAGGGCGACAAATTCAATTTTTGTCGTGCCATCCGGCATGCGGGACAAAGATAAGTAGCTGTCGTCGGCGACTGTTGATGCATTTGGGCTACAGACAGTTCTCATCCAGTTGACCACATGATCATTGTGGTATTCCTGAAACTCCAGCTTGTAGACATCCAGTTCATCTTTGCCCAAAAATGCCGAATAGTCCGGTTGTGCCAGTGCGGCAATACGTTCAATTTGCAATACAGGGCGGCCTTGGTCGTCGCGTTTTAATACTTCGGTATTGATGCCGATAACATCCCTGAAACAATCACCCACCCGGCTGATATCTACTTTGCTCACCAACTCGTCATAATTGATATTGACGTAGCGAACGCCGTAAAACTGCACACAAAGTTCGCCGTCATAATGATAAATCCACTTCATGCCGTCACTGGACAAGGGCAATGGCTTCAGCCTGTCGGCAACTTGTTGTGTCGATGATTTATCGTATTGAAAACCAGCGGCTTTAAACTCGGTTAAATCCAGTTTGATCGGCAGCAGCTTACGCGGGAGGCTGTGTTTGGCAAACATGATGCGAAACGCGCGGCTCAATTGCTTCAAACCTACGTCAGTTGCGAGGCGGCCCTGAGGCACGGTCTCATCTGAAGCATGATGCAAATATAACTGCGCTGCCGTGGACTTTGCAGGTTGCGAAAAATTGTTTTTATTACTGGCCAGACTTTCCTGATTACTCATCATAAACCCCATTAAGTTCAAATGATTGACATGGCCGTCGGCAAAAGGATATTGCCGGCAGCACTCACCTTAGGCATTAAGCCGTCGTAAGTTCCTGCTGCTTGCTGGCAGCCGGGTCCAGAAACACAACCTGTTCACCGAACAGGCCGCGCAGTATCTCTTTGGTGACATCGGTTAACACCCGCTCAGCGACCGGATCAACAATATTCGCCAGCGAAGGTACGCCAAAATCAAAATCGACAATCAGAGATGCTTTGACACCATCCGGCTCTGCAACCAATACCCAGCCGCCAAAGAACTCATCAAAGTCCCCTTCAATCTGATTAAAATCCAGTCGTAATTTATGACGGCGGAACCAGTCCTGTTCTGTCCAGCGCAGCAAGCCGTTGCGAAATTTGACGACCCAGCTGCTGCGCACATTGTCTTCGTCATCTTTTTCAACATCGACTGAGACCACAACATCCACTAAATCCGCGTAGTGCCGGAAGTCGGCTAAGGTATCAAACACATGGTTTGCATCAGCGCCCGGAATAAAAGAGTGAATTTCAACATGCCGCATTTTAACAAGCTCCTACAGACTCGACGGTCGTATATTGGTTTGCCAGCGCTGCACAAGCGCCATCAAAGGCATTAAGTAAAAAACTGACTTCTTCATCAGTCATAATTGCCGGAGGGGTGAATCGGAGTACCTTACCGGCATTCAGCGAATAATTGACCAGGACATGACGTTCAATCATTTCGGCCAGCAGCGCACCGGCAAAACCGGCACCTTTCATTTCAACACCAATCAGCAGTCCTGCTCCACGCACTTCTTCAACCAGATAATCACAGTGTTTTTGCACTATTTCTTTCATGCGGCTTAAAAGCACTTCGCCAATTTGTGCGGACCGGAAAACCAGATCTTCTGCCTCTATCGCTTCGACCGCTGCTCTGGCTGCCGCCATCGCAATGGGCGCTCCTGAGAAGGTTGAGGTGTGAATAAACGGATCTTTGTTAAATGCAGCAAATGCCTCCGGCGTGGCAACCATCGCTGACACCGGCACTATGCCACCTGATAAGCCTTTGCCAACCAGCATAATGTCCGGTGTTACGCCTTCCCGGTCGGCCGCCCACCAGCGACCTGTTCGTCCCATGCCGCTTTGAATCTCATCAAAGACTAATAAAGCGCCATAACGCTGACAAAGTTCCTTGACCTGTTGCAGATATCCTGCCGGTGGGATGCGGACTCCGCCTTCACCCTGAATCGGTTCGAGAATGACGCAGGCTTGCGGGCCTGTTTTCAGTTCCATTTCCAGAGCGTTGCTGTCACCAAAAGGGACAGTGCTGACGTTGGCCAGCAGCGGCAGGAACGGATTCTGATAAAGCGGATTTGCGGTCACCGACAAAGCGCCAATGGTTTTACCGTGGTAGCCGTTTTGTGTTGTGATTAACCGTGTTTTGCCAAGAGTACGGGCCAGTTTAATTGCCGCTTCAGTTGCCTCTGTGCCTGAACCTGCAAAATGGACATGTGCCAGCCCTTTCGGAACGACCCGGCACAAGGCTTGTGCCGCCAGTGCTGCTTGTGGCTCCAGCAATATTCTTGAAGCAATCGGATTGGTCTGAATTTGCTTAATCACCGCAGCTTCAACATAAGGGTGACGCGCACCCAGTAATAACACGCCATAACCACCGGCATTCAGATAACGTTGGCCATCCAGAGTTTCAACCCAGGCCCCTTGTGCGGCAACTTCAGTTTCTGTGCCGAACACATCTGAGACTTTTGCGCGTCCTTTGGACAAATGACGCCGATATAATTCAGCTATTCTGGCGCTGTTAAGTTGTTCGATGTCTCTCATATGATTCGCTGACATAATTTTTCCCTGACTTAAACCATCACCCACTGTTGACCTTCATACCAGTGGAGCAGCGATTGCATCGCACTATTACGCGACGGCGGATGAAAACCGATAGCGTGGGTGGCTGAGGCGAGATAGGACACATCAGAGGACCGGATAAACGCCATGCCCCCTAACAGTTCGACAGACTTTGCCACTATTGCCTGAATGTTATCTGCGGCGGCAAATCTTGTGATCAGCGCCCGGGATAATGCATCTTTGCCAAAATCCCCGAGATCCAGATTCCGGGCGATCGCATCGACCAGCAAGTTTGAACTTTCCAGTTGAATACACAGTGATGTTCGGTCCTGCACAGTGCCGCGGCCGCTTGCCATCACTTTTTCCACCAGCGCTGATGCAACGCCGAGGTAACAGGCTGTCAGTAACATTTCAAACCAGACATAACCCAGCGTCTGCAAATCGTTGTCCTGCGACTGTAACTCGGCATCGAGTTCAAACACCAAATCGGGATGAACCTCCACATCCTGCAGAATCACCGCATCGGATTCAGCGCCTCCCAGAATCCAGGAGCTCCAGAAGGGTTCCACCGAAATGCCTGGTGATTGTGCCGGGATCAGCGCAACACCCACCGATACCCCTTTTTCAGGATGTTCAAGCTGCAGGCTGGTTGTCAGCAGGTCCATCGAACGCGCCAGGCTGCAGGGTTGTTTTTTACCTGTGACACGCCAGTTCCGGCCATCCCAGACAGCTTTCATGGTCGGGGCCAGAATACTCTGGCCGGCATGACCTTCGGCAAATGCAGATGACATCAACCTTTGTTCGGTGGCGATACCATCCAGTAGCATCCATTCCGGGCCATCACTCGATTCAGCCAATGCGATCAGGCTGGCCACAGAAAACTGATGCATAGTGGTCGCCAGTGCCAGTGAAGGCGAGCGTGATGCCAGTGCTCTGGTCAATAAGGCGGCCTGTACCGCCGTAGCACCTTTACCACCATGAATTTTGGGAATAAGCAGACCCGCACCACCGGCACTTTTGTACATCGAAAGTGACGGATTTCCCGGACTCTCTAACGTCTGCAACGGTATCGCTGCCAGTTTGGCATCCAGGCCGGGTAAAAATTGTTCCAGGGTTTCCCTTTCTTTTGCCAGCAGTCTCATATCACCCTCGCAAAATCATCCAGCGCAACTTTGCTGTGCTTCTCTTCTGAAAATGATGTTGATTCAAAAACGGCCTGACTGGGTTGGACGTTCTCCGCAATACTGATGCCCTGTAAATGAGAGGAGCGCAGCAGCGGGTAGTTCAGCTCACCAAATGGACCTCCGGTCAGACCGGTTCCGCCGTGTGTTGCCAGCCAGGGCGTAAAGCCGATATGTGAATCGTTAATTTTCAGCAAACCACCATTATTTACTTTACTGACGACCTGCGAGATAACAGATTCACTGCTGGTCCAGAATGAGTTGCGCAAACCATATTGGTTGTCGTTGATGAACTGAATGACTTCATCGAGTAAGTCAGCATGATCAACTTCAGGAATCACCAGAGGCAAAAGCGGGAAGAAAGTTTCTTCCGAGACGCTGGACATGCTGCGGGCTTTTGTCAGGCTGTCGATGCGCAAAATCGTCGGTGCAATAAAAGGACCGGTTTGTGATGGCTGACCATCCAGTTCGACCCGATGACCACCTGTAAGCAGACGGGCGCCAGCTTCAGTTGCTTCCTGCAGGTAGCGGAAATATTCGTCGGTGCGTAGTACCGGGGAGAGCAGAGCATTACTGTCTTCCGGGTAGCCTGGTCTGATGCCAGCCACTTTCTGCAGCAACAGCGCTATTAATGGTTCGGCAATATCCGGGTGCAGGATGGCATATTTAGGCACCATACAAATCTGACCTGAACCAAAAAAACACTCTGTCAGCATTTCTGCGGCTTTGCCAAGGTCCGCATCCTTCCAGACGACACAGCCATCTTTGCCTGCAAGCTCCAGGATGGGTTTTTTGCCGCGTGACACTGCATCAATACCAAGCTGAATACCACGCTCGCTGCTACCAAAATAAAAAATGTCATTGACCAGCGGACTATCCAGCCACTGCTGCAGGATATTGCCTGAGTTGCCACAAACAATGCTCAGTACTCCGGGTGGTGCCCCCAAATCTTCCAGTATTGGTGCCACGATGTCACGCCAGACATACATCACACCATAAGCACAGCTGCGCGGTGCTTTGACGACCAGACAATTACCTGCAACCAACACAGCAAGACCTCCGACTGAGTTAGAGGCGGCGGCATTTTGTGGTGGACTCAGGACTACAACACCATCAGGTTTGCGGACCAGCAGCAATCGGCGTGGACCAATTTTACGTTCTTCATGCAGTTGACGTTCCCACAGTTCCAGCGATTCATATGATGAACATTGCAGAATGCCGGCGACTTCCCATTCGGCTAATTTGCGGGGGTGACCTTCGGCTATCAAGACATCAATAAATTCCTGCTGTCTTTTTTTCACTTCGAGGTGAAAACGGCGAGCCAGCTCCAGTCTTTTCTCTAATGGGAATGCAGCCCACTGTGCAGTTGCTGCTTTGGCTTGCACCAGCGCCGCATCCAGTTGCTCCTGAGTGCTGATGGAACAGCGGGCGACAACATCTGGTTGTTGAGCACCATCGTCGCGCAAGCCTTTTTCTAAACCACGCTTCAGTTTTACGCTGGCGACAAAATCGTTAAGCACTGCCGAAGCGCGGATTGAATAAACCCACGATTCTGATTGTTGATCTGTACCTGCAATATAAGAGTTGTATGATCGCATAAATATTCCAATCTCTGTCTTTTCCCGATGAAAGAAATAGTACTTTGTTGATGAACACTGGGATGTTCATGTCGCAACGCCATTGGCGAGCCTCATTCTGTGGCAATACACCACTTTTACATTGTGTCTGTACAATCTGGTCAGCCGCTGATTCAATGCTGTGATTGTGCAGACCTTGCCTGCCATTTGTGGTGTACCAGATGACGCCACTTCATCCGCTGGTGCACAGGTGAAGGTATGGCTAACCCTCTTTGACTCAGGCATCCGTTATCCGTTGCGGACTGCCCTTGCCTGATCCACCCGCAGGCCTTTCTGACACTCTTTTCTTATGGTTCCTGACGCAAATCGGCACTGCTGATGACCGGGCTTTGTAGCGATGGCGTCAGGGAGCGTTGCTGTGCCGTACGTCGATCGAAACTGAGCAAAAATGCCGGAAACAGAATCATGCAGGTGAATAAAGCTACCAGAATAATCAGTGCCGTCAGCATTCCCATGTCTGCATTAAGCCGGAATGATGAGAACAGCAGAATGCCAAAACCGATGATCAGCACGACTGAAGTTGTCCAGATGGCAAAGCCAATATTCGTCAGCGTCAGTTGCACCGCTTCACTGGTATTGTGGCCCTGACTACGCGCACGCCGGTAGTTACAGATAAAATGGATGGTGTCATCGACAATTAAACCCAGCGCCATACTGGCAACAACAGAAAGACCTAAATTAATTTCGCCACGGTAAATCCCCCAAATGCCAAATCCGATGATGCCGGGAATAAGATTGGCCAGCAGGCTCAGACAACCGATTTGCCAGCTGCGGAATACTATTGCAAGCAACAGTGAAATCAGGGCTATTGCAAGGGGTAAACTCAACAACATCGAATTCATGTTGTTTTCACTGATGTGGGCAAACATCAAGGCAGCACCAGACAGGCTGTAGTTGTAATCTGTTCTGGTTTCCAGGTAGTTTTGGATGCGTTTTTCCAGTTCAATCAGCTCTTTACTGCCCAGATTGCGGATGGTGGCGCTGGATTTGACGGCACTTTTATCAATGTCAACCAGATTGCCCATATCAAGTCCCTTTGGTAGGGACATTTCGTAAAGAAGCAGATATTGCGCCGCTAATTCCCGTTGTTGTGGCAACTGATCATAGCCAGCCTGGTCACCGTTCATGTTTTTGTTCAGTCGTTTGTAGATGTCAGTCACACTGACAACATGCACAATTTCCGGTTGCAGGCTGAGCCATTCCTTTAATTCTTGTACCCTTTGCAGAAATTCAGGGGTATTAATGCCACCCGGTTCGCCCGATTCCAACATGATGTCGATGGTCATACCCGGAGACAGCCGTTGTTCCATAAAGTCATTGGCCTGGCGAAAGGTTGTTTCAGGCGAAAAATACTTCAGGGGTTCGTCATTCACCACATTCAAACTTAACGAAAAACCAGACATTACTGTGACAATGAATCCGGCAGCGAACACGGGCTTGTGCCATTTGAGCAAGAAAGTGCCGAGCAGATTCATCGCTTTTTTGTCTGAACGGGCGGGTTGCACAGGTGCCGGCAAAATGGCCAAAAGAGAGGGCAACAGGGTCAGACTCAGGGCACAGACAAGTATCACACCAAATGCGGTCAGGTTGCCCAAATCCCTTAAAATCGGAACTTCGGAAAAGTTGAAGGTCAGGAAGCCGATGGCGGTTGTGACACTGGTCAGAATTACCGGAACAAAATTATGGCTGACGGCGTACTGGACAGCTTGTTCTTTTGCCATACCCAGGCGTTGCGCTCTTTGCATCGACAACACAAGATGCACGCTGTCAGCCACAGCTAAAGTCATAATAAATATGGGAACATTGACCGTGGTCACACTGATAAAGTACCCAGTCCAACCGGCCACACCCAAGGTCATGGTAATAGAGCTCAGAATGACGACCAGGGTTGCCAGTGTGGCATAAACGGAATTGAGCAGCCAGAGCAGCATCAGCACCAGGGCTATAAACATCAGTGGGATCAATCGGATGGAATCCTGCTCTGCCTCCATAGAAAAAGAATAATTCAGGGCCACTACACCGGTCAGGTAAAAATCCACTTGCGGATGTTTTTGCTGGTACTTGTCGATTAATGCGCTGACGTGCTGGTAGCTTTGCCGGATATCGGCGTCTGAGATAGTGTCAGGAAACTTTAAGCTGATGTTGATGGCAGTGACAGTGCCATCCTTTGAAATAAGTCGTTGCAGCAGCAGTGGTTCCTGCAGGCTGATCTGGCGAATGTTGTTGATCACATCAGGGGTAAGCTGCTGTCCGGATTCAAGTAATGGACCTACAACCAAATCATCCTGTTGTCCTGCAGAATGCTGAAAGTTAGTTAATGAATCTATCCGCAGCGAATAAGGTGTTTGCCAGAGTTCTCCGGTCATTTGCTGCACCAGTGCCAGGGTGTCTGCTGAGAATACCTGGCCATCGCGCGGGGCTATGCCGACCAGCAGATTATCACTTTTATTAAACTGTTTTTGCATGGCTTCATAGGTAAGAAGCTGCGGGTTGTCAGGCTTAAAAAATGTCCGGTAATCGCCACGAAAATACAGCTTACCCGCACCGGCACTGACTAAGCCTGCGAGGATGAGAGCCAGAATCAGGACAAGCCAACGATGCTGGGTCAAAAGCCGATAAAAACGCGTCATTTCCATCAGGTGCGAAAACCTATAATAATTTGACTTCAACTTAAAGTCTGACTTAAGAATTTGCTGCAGTAGCCAGCTTGTATCCGAGAGATAAACAGGTTCCGGGCGGAAGGTCTTCTTTCGAAACTTTAAAATAACTGAAAAAGTACTAATGTAAAAATAAAATTTAACTTTTTATAAACGGTCAGACCACTTACAGCTCACAAAGTGCCGCCACAGTAAACAGAGGGTCATTGCAAATATCTCATACGTGAGATCATCTTTTTTTGCCTGAATGTCTTAGCTGAAGCCTGCTGTTGACCGCCCAATAACCTGAAGATTATGTTATTGCCGCAAATCACAGGTGGTGCAACAAAGCAGGGTCCGGAAGCGGCTTTGCAGTGTTGAATTGGTTTTTCTGTATCAGCTTAAAACAAGTTTCTGCAGCTGGTTTGGGAATATGTCAGCTCAGACACAGATGTCTGGTTAACATGCAGGGTGACAAGCCACTCAACAGCAACCGGCCAGAGAGTGAATATGTATTGATATTAACGGGCCGCTCTATTGCCTGTCCCTGAGATGACTGGGCTGACCAGTCTGGGTTGTAAAAAAAGCTGGTGACATCACGATATTTTTTGTTAATGTTTAGCCGCAGTTTAATCCGAAAAATGCAAAAATATGGGTTTAGCTTAGGGCTAACGGCTGCAGGAAGTAGCACCCGGCATCGTTGTCTGCCACCGCATAATCATGGTCTGCTGGCCGGAAAAGACGATTTTATCCGGTTTCTTGTGACCGGGGATTGCCGGTAATTTCAGACCTCTATTTGAAACAGAACACCCGACCACAGTAAAACAGGTCAGCTATGCTGCCCAAAAACCCGGATAGATGTGACCAGGCTCTGGATGACAAGCCGCTTCAGCACTGTGCCCCATCTGGAAACTAACTTTGTTAAAGGTAAGTGAATGATTTTCGATACTCTGGCTGAAGTGAATTGTGATGAAATCTTTTTGCAGCTGCACGACTTTCTGCCGCGGTCGCAGTGTTATGTCAAACTGGAAAACCTCAATCTGGCTGGTTCGGTGAAGCTCAAAGCTGCAGTGGCCATGATTGACGCGCTGGAAGCTGAAGGCCGGTTGATGCCCGGGGGCGAGATTGTAGAATCTTCATCAGGCAATCTTGGGGTGGCTCTGGCCATGGTATGTGCAGAACGGGGTTATAAGTTTACCTGTGTGACCGATCCAAACGCTTCACCAAAAAATATTGCGCACATGAGAGCCTATGGTGCCGACATTATTGTGGTCGAACAATTCAGTAGTGGCGGCTTTGTGAAAGAACGGCTGAAGATTGTTTCCGCTTTACTGGCACACAATCCGGCAATGATTTGGACAGATCAATACTCCAACAAACACAATGCGCAGATCCACTTTCAGACAACTGCCAGTTCCATTCATAAAAACATCCCTGACATCGATTATCTGTTTTTGGGTCTGGGGAGCAGCGGAACCTTTATGGGATGTGCACAATACTTTGCACAGCACAAACCCGACGTGAAAATTATTGCCGTGGATCCGGATGGGTCAATTTTGTTTGGCCCGCAGGCGAAGCCCAGATATGTCCCTGGCATAGGCGGCAGTGTACGGCCAGCCTTGCTTGACCCCGATATGGCCTTTGATTCGGTCACTGTCACAGAGGCTGATACCCTGGCGATGTGCCGGCAGCAGGCAAAACAACGTGGCTGGTTAATTGGTGGGTCAACCGGCACTGTGCTGGCGGGCATACAGCAGTATCAGGCGAAGATCGCTGCGGGCAGTAAAGTGGTGATGCTGGCGGCGGATTATGGCGGAAACTATCTGGAAACCATCTACAACGATGATTGGGCCGGGATGGTGACGGCCAAAAGCCTCCAATCTCAGCAGGAAAAACAAACAGCGCAAAGCCCGGCCGGGCACGTTGTGGTGTGATAGTTCCGCACAGATTCTGAATAAACAAAAGGGTTACCCCATCCATGGTTAGCAACAGTTTCCGCATTCTTGGCCGACAGGACATTCAACAGATCATTACAAAGAGCTATCCTGCCCTGGAGCAGCTTATTTGCGACCTTTACCGGCAGCATCACCAGGGTAAAACTATTAATCCGGACAGTTATTTCCTGAGATTCCCCGAGCAGCCGCAAAACAGAATTATTGCATTACCTGCTCATCTGGCAGAGGCGCCGGCTGTGTCAGGTATAAAATGGATTTCCAGTTTCCCGGACAATATCCGGTTGGGTCTGCAACGGGCATCCGCAACACTGATCCTCAACGATGGCGCCACGGGTTTTCCTTTTGCTTGTCTCGAAGCTGGCCTGATTAGTGCGGTCAGGACAACGATCAGTGCTGTTGCAGCGCTGGGTTATTTAAAACCCGGACCACGGCATATCAACTGTCTTGCAATTATTGGCTGTGGATTTATCGCTAAACATCTGACCGACAGTTTGTTTGCGCTTGGCTGGACTGTGGGGCGGCTGAAGCTGTATGACCTCGACCACAGTTATGCAACTGCCTTACAAAGTGTGCTGAACGCAGGGGCGCAAGGACAGGCTGAGGTGGTCACCTCGCTGGCTGCAGCTATGGATAACGCCGACGTCATAGTAACGACAACCACAGCGGCACAACCTTACATCAGCGATGCCGGATTATTGCAGCATAATCCTGTAGTTCTGAACATTTCGCTGCGGGATTTCTCCGCTGAATTAATGTCGCAGGCAAATAACATCACCGATGATATTCAGCATTGTCTGAAAGCCAATACTTCGTTGCATCTGGCTTATCAGCAACTTGGTCATCATGACTTTATTCATGGGCATTTTGGTGATCTGCTGTCGGGCAATCTTCAGCTTCAGCCGGATAGGCCCACTATTTTTTCGCCTTTTGGTTTAGGTGTGCTCGATGTGGCTGTTGGCCGTTATGTGTATGACGAAGCCTGCCGGTTAAACCTCGGCACTGTCATCGACGACTTTTTTGGTGTTCAGACAAGATGGTAGTTTTTCATCCGGTGTTATCCGCCAACCCTATCTGCTTTCCCGATTTAACAATGAATTTACCGGGTTTCTGCCGGAAAGATCCGGCGCAAGCTGATGACCAGATCTATTCATGTCACTTTGATGCCGGGCTGAGTCAGCAGGTTCGTTTATTTTGTCAGCAGCAACAAGTGCCGGCAGATATGTTGTTTTTTAGCATTCATCTGGCCATGTTGTCCCGTATCTGCAACCAGCCAGTGAGCCAGAGCCTCTGTCATCTGGGGGATGGGGCCGCTCAGCCGCTGGCCTGGAGTCAATCGGATTGGCCGGCGGATATCTGCTGGCTGAATTTTATCCGCGAAGTCACAAGGGCCGGCACCACATGGCTTGATGCTGTTGAACACCCGGTAGCAAGTAGCGGACAAAATGGCCAGCCGCTGCCGGTTTTTGTTTGGAAGCCTTTACCTGGCCTTGTGCCGCAGCTCTGTGCTGCGATGCAGACACCGGCCTATGTGGTCAGTGTTGCCAGCCCGGACAGCGCTGCTTATGTCTGTGAATTCCGTTTGTTCCGCGGCCAGTTACCGCAGATGCAACTGCAATCTTATGCAGAGACTTTCCAACATCTGGTTGCTGTTGTGACGGCAAATCCACATGCCCTGATTGCTGCGGAACAATTCCATCCACCACGTATTTTGCAACAGCTTGAGCTGGGCTGGCAGTTCCATACTGCTTCGCTGGATACCATGCCGTCTCTGCCTGAGATTCTGTTAATGCAAGCCGAAACCCGGGGCAGCGACATCGCATTTCAGTGTGAGCAGACTCAGCTGACATTTGCGCAGTGCAGCCAACAGGTATTCATGCTGGCCGGCGGACTGCAGGCCGCAGGAGTGATGGCCGGCGACAGAGTTGCCGTCTACTGCGAGCGTGATCTTGAGTGGGTTGTGATTCAACTCACCTGCATGATCACAGGCGCTGTTTATGTGCCACTTGATCTGCGTTTCCCGCCAGCCCGCATCGCGCAGATGATTTTGCATTCTGCTGCCAGACTTGTGGTGACCGCTGGTGATACCGCAGATCTGACCGCAGTGCCAGGCTGTGAGACGCTGGATATTAGAGTGGTCTCATACGCAGCACTGGCTGCTGGACCCGGTGCAGATCCTAAGCAGTTGTGCCAACAATTTTCGCCGCTGCAGGTGGCTTATATTCAGTTTACATCAGGCACAACCGGCGTCCCTAAAGGGGCTATGGTTGAGCATCTTGGTATGATGAATCACTTGCTGGCAAAAATGACAGAACTGGAACTGAGCAGCAAGGATGTGATAGCACAAACCGCGTCGCAGTGCTTTGATGTGTCGATTTGGCAGGTGTTGGCCGGATTATATTGCGGGGCCAGAACTGTGATCTTCCGCGAAGAAATGATTTGGGATTTACTGAGCCTGATGCAAATGGCGGCAGACAATGCTGTCACTATCCTTGAGGTTGTTCCTTCGTATCTTGAGCTGTTGTTTGATGTCCATGAATTGAGTGATCAACGCTACTTTTCGGCGTTGCGATATCTGGTGGTTACAGGTGAGCGCCTGACAGTTGGTCAGGCCGCCCGCTGGTTTAAATATTATCCGCAGATACCTCTTGTTAATGCTTATGGCCCAACCGAAGCTTCTGACGACATCACGCATTTTAAAATCAATCGTGAATTTCAGGCCGAGCGTATTCCTATAGGTTATCCAATCGCAAACGCAGCCATTTATATCCTGGATGAATCATTGGCATTGTTACCCTTTGGCAGTATCGGGGAAATTTGTGTCGCCGGGCCTTGTGTCGGCCGTGGTTACATTAATGCACCTGAAGCGACAGCGCGCGCCTTTGTCACAGTGTCGATCTCAGGACAGCCAACCCGGCTATACCGAACCGGTGATTTTGGCCGCTGGCTACCGGAAGGGGGGCTGGAATATTATGGCCGGCGCGATGAGCAGGTGAAAGTCATGGGGATCCGCATTGAGTTGACAGAAATTGAGCAACAGCTGTCCTTATTGGACTGGATTAAAGATGTTGCCGTGGTCTGTCGTGATAACAGGTTGTTGTGTTATTACACCAGTGATGACAACAAGGTCAGGTCGGCTCAGGCCATCAGGGCAGACATTGATCAGATGTTACCTGCCCATTTGATCCCTGCCAGATTTCACCGGCTGGATAAAATGCCGGTGAACATGAATGGCAAAATAAATAAGGCGCAGCTGTGTTAACCCGGGAAGACGGTTCAGGATTTAGTCTGCAACAAGACGATCGCCGCAAGCCGCTGCTGAGCCGTTTTGTGCTGCTGATTTTATTGCCGCTGATTATTGCTGGCGGCTATCTGGCCAAGGTGCTGGTGCTTGACGCCGTCCCGCCGATGCATAGTGAAGTCAGGCTGCCGCAGTTGTCAGGCCGCACCGTCATTGGCAGGGATCAACATGCAACTGTCTATATCCGGGGCGGGCAAATGGCGGATGTGTACTTTGCCACCGGATACGCCCATGCCCAGGACCGGCTCTGGCAACTGGAGCTGCAACGGCGGCTGAGTCAGGGAAAACTCAGTGAAGTGTTTGGCAAATCTATGCTGCAGCGTGATATTTATGTCCGAAGTCTGGGGATCCAGCAAGCTGCGGCCCTGAGTTACCAACAGCTGGATCTGGCAGTGAAGCAAGCATTGGATGCCTATGCCGCAGGGATCAACGCCTGGCTGGCAACAGCACCGGTATTGCCGGTTGAATTTTCATTACTCAATATTCAACCTGAGCCATGGACTGCAGTTGATTCTGTGGCCTGGAGCAAAATGTTTGCGCTGAATTTGTCAGGAAATTACCGTGATGAAGCGCAGTTTGTGCTTGCCAGACAGTACTTGTCTGATGATCAGTTGCGTTTGTTTTATCCGAAACCTGAGTGTAAAACGCACTGTCAGCTGCTCAGCGAGGTACAGCCGCAGGCCAGCCTGTTACTCGATACATTGGATCAGCTGAAAATGGACCATGGCATTGGCGGGCGTTATGTTGGCAGTAATGCATGGGTGGTTGCCGGGAAACACACGGATTCAGGCGGCGCGATTTTGGCGAACGATCCCCATCTGGGTTTACAACAACCTTCTTTATGGTATGCGCTGGAACAGCGGTTTCCAGACCTCACTGTCAGTGGTATGTCTTTGGTTGGATTGCCTTTTGTCATCTTCGGGAAAAATGATCATATTGCCTGGGGGGGCACCAGCATGATGGCTGATGTTCAGGATTTATATGTAGAAAAGGTAAATCCGCTGGATGGCAGGCTGTATTGGCAACATGGTCGCTGGCAACACTTTAATACGGCGGAAACTGTGATTAAGGTCAGGGCGGAATTTCCCGATATGGTCAAAGCTGAATTGCAGCCGGTTCGGGTGATGCTTCGAAGCACTGAACGTGGACCCGTGATCAGCGACCTGATGCCGGGCAGCTCCGGTGTGTTGAGCTTGCAGTGGGTGGCACTGCAAGGTGCTGACCGGAGCATAGAGGCGTTCTACCGGCTGAACTTTGCCCGCAACTGGCAATCCTTCACTGCAGCCTTTTCCGACTACAAAGCGCCGGCACTAAATCTGTTTTATGCCGATGTTCAAGGTAACATCGGCTTTCGCGGTATAGGTCAAATCCCCGTCAGGCGCCACGGCACAGGACAGGTGCCACTGCCTGCGGAGCAGCATCCGCAGAACTGGCAGGGATATATTCCTTTTGCCCAAATGCCCGCTGAATTTAATCCGGCCTCAGGTATGTTGTTTAATGCAAACAACGCCAATGTAAGCGGGGATTATCCTTATTTTATCTCAGACCATTTTGCGCCGCCGGACCGTGCAAACCGGATTAAAGCCCTGTTGCAGACCGGCGCTAAACTGAGCATCGCTTCGATGGCCGCTATTCAGGCGGATGTGATGGACTTATCTGTTGATGGGTTATTGCCGGTATTTGCCGCTGTACCTGGTGTCACAGAACGGCAGAAAAAGGTGATTCAGCTGCTGGCGGCCTGGGATCAACAGGCCTTCACCGACAGTGTGGGTGCCAGTATTTATTACGGCTGGGCGCGCAATGTCCGTCAGCAGATGTTTCAGGATGAACTGGCGGGTTACTGGAATAAAAGTGCGGAGGCGGCCCAACTCAAAGTATTGCCTGATTTGCTTACTGATACACAGATTGCCGGCTTGTTGCGCGAAAACAGCGTCTGGTGTGATGATGTCACCACCGCAAAGGCCGAGACTTGTGCCGACGCTCTGCTGCGGTCGCTGGATAGTACAGTGCAGGAACTGGAAAAACTTGCCGGGACGGATTTGCATGACTGGACCTGGGGAAAGTTACACCAGGTTGAATACCAGCACACGCCATTTAGTCAGATAAAGCCGTTAGATCAGTTATTTGAGATCCGTTTCCCTGCTGCCGGCAATGTGCATACCGTGAATGTTGCTGCAGGCGCCTTTGATGCCAGTCAGGGTTACCGCAAAAACTTCGGCGCCGGGTTCCGTCAAATAATTCAGCTGTCCCCGACAGAGGTGAAGCATCATTTTATTAATTCAACAGGGCAGTCCGGCCACATCGCCAGCCTTTATTATTCAGATCAAAACAAATTGCTGCAGGATAATGCTTATCTTTCATTCGGGGTGTCGGGAAGGACAAGGGACACTGTCCTGTTACCCCTGTCAGCGGTGGGCAGCGCACCATGAGTTTTGTGTCTTTACTCAGTCGTTACGCGCCGAACCGGGTTTTTTTCTCGATCCTGATGGGCTGTCTGGCAGGTCTTTGTTATGCCCTGATGATTCCGTTGATTATGCTGAGCATTGAAACTGCAGATCCGCAGTTTCCGGTACTGGCAGAACAAAACAGTCGTTTCTTTTCCTTTGAAGTGACAAATCCGAAACTGGCCGGCCTTTACATCAGCTGTTGTTTGTTGATTTTGCTGTTGCGCAGCAGTTCGGAAATTGTGCTTTACCGTTTGGGTGTGGATTTTGCGCGCAATATCCGCGAGGTGATCTATCGCCACATTTGCGCTGCGGCGGTTGAAAGTGCAGAGCGGCTGGGCCCGGCCAAACTGATTGCTGCAATCAATATTGATGTGCCGCGTATTGTGAACGGTGCCAGAATTATGCCGGCGGTTTTTATTAACTCAGTGACTGTCATTGGGATGCTGGTGTTTTTGTTGTGCATTAACAGCAATATTTTTTATCTGGTGATCGCAGCAATCTGTGCAGGTGTGGTCATTTATCAGGTGCCGGTTTCGGCTGGCCGCCGGGTGTTTGAGCAAAGCAGAGCTGTGCATGACAATGTGCAGGAATCCGTGCGGGCACTGATTTATGGTCAGAAAGAATTAAAACTTGATGCTGGCAAGCGTCAGAAATTCATGCAGGACATTCTGCTGAAATATGAATACCAGCTCGCAGCCTCTGAGAAGTTAGGCCTGACCATGACGAGCGCCGCCGTTGCATTAGGCGATTTAATGAGTTTTTTTGTTATTGGCGCAGTGGTGTTTATTTTCGCGAATTACCATGCCATAGATGCGCAAACCATGGCTGGTGCCATTATGGCGTTATTGTATATTTCAGGGCCAGTCGGCATGATTCTGAACTCGGTGCCGAGTCTGTCTGTGGCCCGGGTATCACACCGCAAAGTGCTGTCTTTGCTCGATAGCCTGCCACCGGAAGCGTGCTGGCAGCTTACAGGCCCGGTACGTGAATGGCAGCATCTGGTGTTCACTGAGATGACCTACCATTATCCGGCCAGTGGCGGTGATCCGGGTTTTAAGGTGGGGCCGCTGAATTTTAGTATCAACAAGGCGGAAATCCTCTTTATTGTCGGCGGCAATGGCAGCGGCAAGTCGACAATCAGCAAGCTTATTACCCAGCATTATTTGCCAGCCAGCGGTGGGATTCTGCTGGACGGTGTGCCATCAGATAACAGGAATATTGCTGCACTTCGAAGTCAGACCTTTGCGATTTTTTCAGATTTTTATCTGTTTGAACAACTGCTGATCGAGCTTAATCCTGCCTTAGAAGCAAAGGCGCGGACTTTATTAATCAAGCTGCGCCTTGCTGACAAAGTCCGGATCGATGCGGGGCGTTTCTCCACCACTGCACTGTCTGACGGGCAAAGAAAAAGGCTGGCGCTATTGGTGGCCTTACTGGAAGACAAAGCGCTTTATCTGTTTGATGAGTGGGCGGCAGACCAGGATCCTGAGTTCAGAAACATTTTTTATACCTACTTTTTGCCCGAACTAAGACAACAAAATAAAGCCGTGGTTGTGATTAGTCATGACGAAAAGTATTTCCCAATTGCCGACCGGGTGATGTATGTCGAAGCCGGTACTGTGAAACATATTACGCGTCAGCCAATGCAGCGGCTGGTATAAAGGGGTTGTTATGCCTATCTCTCCACAGCTTTTTCCGTTGACTTGTACTCAGGCGGATATTTATTTTGACCAGCTGTATTACTCTGCATTGCCTCTTTACAACGTTGGTGGCTACATCCGGTTGCCGGCGCTGGATATAGCACAGCTTTGTGCGGCACATGCCGCCCTGATTCAGCGCTGGGATGTCTTTGGGATCAGGATTATCAACACGGCAGAAGGCCCAAGGCAGTACATCAGTGCAGAGCGGACTCTGACTCTGGAGGTGATTGATTTTAGTGAATTACCCGATGCGGACGCTGCTTTACAGTCTTGGTATCAGCAACAAATACAGCAACCATTCCCGCTGCATGATGAGGAAATGTTCCGCGCTTATATTGTAAAAGTCAGTGCAGACTCAGTGCATTATGTCGGCATGGCTCATCATCTGATCATGGACGGCTGGGGTTTTGCAAACTGGGCCAGAGAATTAGGGCGGCTTTATAACGGCGAGCCGGCGCCTGAACAGGAGATGGTGAGCTGGCAGCAGGTGGTCGGGCTGGAGCAGCTGTATTTAAACAGCAGCCGTTTTGTGAAGGACGAGCAGTTCTGGCTGGAGCAGTTTCCTGCAGCTCCGGATAATGTATTTAACAGAAAGCCGGGCCAGACCGGTAGCCAGCCAAGCCTGAGATTGCAGCAGCAACTCCCTTTATGCCTGCAGCAGCAAGTACAACAATTCTGTGACCAATACGGATTGTCGGCAGCGACTTTTTACCTGGCGGTATTTGCTGCCTATCTTGGTTTCAGCCACGATTTGCCGCGATTGGTATTGGGGCTCCCGGTGCATGGCCGCAGCCGTTTTAGCGAAAAACTGATGCCGGGAGTTTTTACCAGCATGAGCCCGTTTGCGGTGGCGCTGGACAGCCAGCAGGACTTTTTGAGTTTTGTGTTACAGCTGCAGGCCGGACTAAAGCAGAATTTTCGTTATCAGAAATATCCTTTGAGTCATCTGATGCAGCATTTAACAACAGCGGGCCATAAGCCAAAGTTGTTTGATGCCGCCTTCAACTTTCTCGAGCTCGACAGTCAGTTTAGCCTGAACGGGCAGGCGGCGGAGCTGGTGTATTTATCGCATGGCTACGAACAGTTGCCCCTGCTGCTGAATATCTGGACTGAAAAGAGAAGTCAGCAAGCGGATATTCTGCTTGATATCAACCTGGCTTATTTTACTGAAAAAGAAGGTCAGAGGCTGATAGCCGGAGTGCTGGCTTTATGTCAGCAGGTGCTGGCGTTCCCCCAACAATTGTTGAGCCGTTATCAGCTGGTCAGTGCAGCCGAAATGGCACTATTGACGGCCTGGAACCAGACAGCACAGCCTTATCCGCAGCAGCAGAGTGTGCCGGGTCTGGTGTTTGCGTGTGCCAGACAGCAGCC
>NZ_JAOBWS010000008.1 GCF_025245835.1 Rheinheimera sp. 4Y26 | reverse complement strand
CTGTTGAGTATGCAAAGCAGGCCGCATAAGCTGGAAAATCTCATCACGGGATTGGTATTAATTCCGGGGAAAGGTCAGATTTGTTCCGCTCACTGCGATCTCTCTAGTTTCCGAGAAAGTTAATTGGTTGCCTAACAGTTGTATATTGTGCTGACACGCTTTCTCTGGTTTTACCAAATGACACTCTGATGCTTACTCATGATCGATTTTAACACCCACGAAAAAAATAGGGTGTTTTACGACAGCAAGCCTGAATGTCATTGCAGAAGTTAACACCTGATAATACTGCGAATTACCGGATATTTTTAAATAAAATCAAATATCACAAGTTAATGATATCGATGCTGTCATTCCGCTTTAGATACATCAGATGGTCATCACCGGGGAATTTGGGGAGCCACTCGATATCCGCATTGTCACCTTCGTAGTGATAGCCTGTTGTTGAGAAAACAACTTGAACCCCAGTTATAGTAGACAGTGTTTTAAGAGTCTTGATGTAGCCGTCTAAATCTAAATTCTCTGTATCTTGCTGTTTCGGCGTATCAAGTATGATAAACCTGAAATTCTTATAGGGCTTAGACACTAGCAATTCGATAAGCGCAGCATGGAAAGCAAGAACAGCCCTTATCTTAGTGCTTCCTTTAAGTTGTTTAATTGTTTCAACCCCAAGAACAGGAACGAAGTCGTCAACGAACGTTATGTTTTTGCTAATATTTGTGGTGTGAATAGCGTCTAACCACTTAATGAATAGGTCTTTGAGTTCATGCTTGAGCTTTATTAATTCTGGAGATGTAGATTTACTATTTGAAAGGCTCTGTAGCTTTTCATAGGCCTTGTTTCGCTCAACAGCGTTAGAAAATACTTTTTCCTCTAAGACACTAATATGGTCCAGTTCACTAAGCTGCGACTGTAACTCAAACACTTGGTTTTTGATGCGAGATATGGCATCAACCAATGCAGATATTTCTGGTTTCTTCGAAGAAGCGTTTCGTTCTTCGAGAATCGACTGAATGCCAGCTTCAAAGTTAGTTTTAAGCTGCTCCAAGTTCGTTAATGATGCGGAATCAGAAATACGATTCCGCTCTAAATCCTTTAGTTGATCCTTCAAATAAAGCAGATTTTTACTGTAAGAACCGGAGCTATGTGAGAACAACTGACAGTTAGCGGATCCACAAATTTCATCAAAAGACATGAAAACACGCCGTGCTCCCTCATTCAAACTCACTGTTTCAATTTCTACGTTAATGTCTTCAATGATCTTCGTGATACCGCTTTCCCGTTTACGGATCTCATTTATTTGTTCATCAATGTGGCGAATTTCAGCACGCTGCTTAGCGATAAGCCGATCATAAACGCTCAGTGTTTCATCATGATAAGTGCCAGAGGTTTTAAACTGTTCTAGTTCTTTCTCTAATGATTCTATTTCAGTCCTAAGCGCCTCAGGCGTAGCGGTAATATGTGAGGATTTGGATTTTGCAGCATCTAATTGCTTGTTAAACGTCTGAATTCGTCTATCAAGAATGTCTAGATTTTCCTTGGCGATCCGGCGTTGTCTCTTTTCGTCTACAGAGTTTTTAGGAGATAACCTGAAAATCATCCGAACCATTTCAGAAAACTGATCTTTTACAAAATTGCTCGGCGCAGCATAGAGAGAGCCATAACCGTAGTCTTGATCGAGGTAGAAAATGGGTAACAATGATGACATATACGGTAAAGTTGCTTGGCTTCTCACATCAACTAATTCGCTGGTTTCGAAGCCCATCAGTTCGAACATGTAAGCACTGTGAGTTGCTTCATCAAAAAAAGTCTGCACAAACCCATTTGGCTCACGGATCTCTATATGAAATTCTTTGGTATAGTAGCGTTTGAATTGATAGATGCCATCTGCTGCTGTACTAATACTCAATACGGCATAATTGCATCGTTCATAGATGTCATTTCTAAATTCATTTGGGTAGCCAAGACAAAACGAAATTGATTGAACTATAGGTGTTTTGCCGGAACCATTCGGGCCATATATTTGTGTAATGTGGTCTGCAAACAATAATTCTTCAGAAGCCCAGCCGTCTCGACCTTTAGGAAAAATTTGTAATTTTAGTAATTTCATTCCAACTCCAGATCTAACTGACGCGATACGCATATATTACGATATGATCTTGAAATGAACGCTATATTGTATTCAAGGAGCTCGTTCCAATTCATGGCGCGTTCTACAACTTTTTTTCCCAGTTCAGTTATTTGCAACCTATCTTTCCGATTATTAACAATAATCAGGCCTGTAGACTCCAGAAAACCTAGTGCCGTTACTGTTCTAATTCTAAGATTGGCAGACCAACCGATATGCTGAGCAGATCCTTTAAAGCCTACAAAGCTTGACTCAATACATTCACCGACCAACTGCCCTAACTCTGCAACTTTAGGTTTGCGCCTATCTTTCGCCATGACCAAAATAATTATACAGATCAAGGGAAGTTGAAAAAGTGCTTCATTGTCGAGTAACCCTACTGGTTGCTTGCACATGTCTTGATTCGGCAGGGTTTCTTGCTCACTTGATACTTTTTGTGGCATGTTCACAACAATTTGTTTAGTCTTAACCCTGTCAAAAAATGTCTCGAAATTCATATGCTTCCTTTCACAAGTTCTGAAAATAGAGCGCCAAGTAGTAGTTCTTTTGTAAGATCAAAAGCTAATGATTCAGCTGCGAGGTCATCTATTAACTTTTCTAAGGGTTTTTGTAGATGGATTATATGAAGTGAATTTCCAGTACCTGACTTTGCATTTTTTAGTACCTCTCTTACCTTGCCGATTATTACCCTGAGATCCATCTCGCGTAATGGATGCCTGTTGTTACGATACCAGACATCCCATTCAGTTTTGCATTTTGAACAAAATGTCACATCTTCTAAAGATGCTCCGGCAGCTAGCAATGTCCGTTGAATTATCGAAGTCGACTTTATCGCCTTTGGGTCCCCACCTTGTAAGATTTGCTCATAGGCTTCTTTAGAGATGCTCAGCAATGGCAAGAGATCGTCGATAGAAACAGCTGCGCTTTTCTCAATAGAGTCAACTGTAAAAGGAATGATCACACCAGCGGATTTGTTTGATATGAGATCCAAAAGTTTAATGATTATGTCAGTCGATTCGTGATGCTGTAAGTCAATTTCGCTGTATTCATAAATTGTTTCTCTAACAGCTGGTCCAAAATGACTTGGGTCTTCTTTAAGGTAATGCACGTCATTTTCAAACACGAGTTTGGATAAACGAGCTTTGATTTCACTTTCCGTCAGTGGGTTATTAATTTCGTCAGGGTAAAGTTCGTTAAAGCGAGCAAGTAATTCCTGAGTGAATTTATTGGCGAAGGTTCCTTCTTCAATATCTGACAGCAACTCGTCGATCTGATCATCATTGTGGATGTTGGTCTGGAAAACAACTGCGTTACAGTGGTCATCAAATACCACTGTGTGTAGTAGCATTTTTCCGACGAAGCTGTTTCTGATAGCCACTTTGCACTGAGTTTTTTGTGTGGGTTTTATCCCAAATACCTCTGCAAGTGTCCAGTTTTTGTTCTGCTTAGCGCGTGTTTTTACCTGATAAAAAATATATGTAAGACCGGCCCCATCTTTCTTACGGACAACGACATCATCATGCAAGTCACAATAGACTCGGTCTACATCAGTACCAGACAAGATTTGTAAAGCAGCAATAGCTGCTGACCGAACCTGAGCTTTGTAGCGCGCAAATGAATCTCTACCAGATTGTTCTCGAGGCTGAACAGTTTCAAGTACCATTATTTTTATTCATCCTGAAAATTCACTCAATTCCATTGCAAGCAATGTTTTTCATTTAGGGAACATAGTCATGAATTTTTGCAAATATTTCAAGATTTTTTACATCTCATATTATTAGTAATGGCTGTCGTACAGCCAGACTCAATTCTATGTATCTACTCAACGATAACCTTGTCAGGTTTGGCACAAAATAGTCCAAAATTGCAGTAAAATAATTGAGCTTCACTCATAACTGTCGCCACCAGTGCGAATTTGAATAACACGTGTCAAATTCCTCGCAGAGTCAATTTCAGCATCAGTGAGCGATTGGTTAATATGCTTGCTCAGCACAATTGCCGTCGTGTCGTCTAATTTTCTACAAAACAAAATATCGCCTACTGCAAAGTGAGGTTCCTGACAAAGGTCAGCAGGAAGGGGGATTTCATTTTTGCTGCCGATTTCAACTTGATAGTTTATGCTCGTGCCTTGCGCCAAGGCGACTTAAAATAGGCATATTTAACTTTTTTAAAGACTCGAAAATCAATTTAATTTCATATAAATTAATTATTAAACAATAAGTTATCTTCACCATCAACCATAGCACAGCCATTTGTGAAAGGCTATTTTTTCATCTAAACAGAGATGCTAGAAGCAAATCGGTATTGGCTTCACGCATCAAGATAGCCGCAGACTTTGCGCTTTCCTGAGCTGCAATTGGAGCACAAAATGCATCTCGATTTGACCAATATGCTGCCATCACAAGCTACTACTGATATTGAGAACATAGCTTCGACCTACCAGAATTGCTGCCGGGGCTTACTCTGGTTTATGTGGATACGTGAACTTGATACTGACAGGACTTCGGTCAACATACTTCAGGCTGGGGCACAGATGCTCGCCAGCTATGACTGCTTCACTGCATCTTTAAGGTTCGGTCTCTACTGTTCCCGCTATTTTTCAAAGCACGGCAGCGTATTAAGTGACGATGTCGCTCTGTATTACCTGCGACTGAGCTTTTCTATCTTAGAGCATAGCTCTGACGCTGTCATTGAGTGGGTGCGTAAAGCAGAGGGCTTTGATTTTCCGGATGGCTTGAAAGAGGAGTTCTGGATTCAGGCCTGTACTGCTTATGCACAGCATGAATACGACAACGACCCGGATCACTTTGACTCAACTATTGAATTTGCGATGAGCTTTTTACTGAACGACCGGGCGTGAATTAGACCAAAAAAAAGCAGAGGCGAACCTAAGCTCGCCTCGTTTTAAATAAAATTAGCCAAATATCCGGCTTAAAATGAAAAAGACGAGCTCTAGGCTCGTCTTTTGTATCTAATTAACCATCTTAATTAAAATAACCAACTTAATTAAAACGTTAACCAACTTAATTAAATGATCCCAACTCCTTTTCAATTACCGATAATCTTCCGGGCTAGGGCAAGCACACATTAAATTCCGGTCGCCATACACGTCATCAATCCGCGTTACTGTTGGCCAGAACTTGTTGTCGGCTACGTATTGCGCCGGGAAGGCGGCGTATTGACGGTCGTATACGCGGTTCCAGTTGGCGTCGAAAATATCGGCCATGGTGTGTGGGGCAAAGTGCAGCGGGCTGTTGTCTGCTGTCCACTCACCTGCTTCTACCTTGGCAATTTCGGCGCGGATAGAAGTCATGGCTTCAATAAACTTGTCCAGTTCCACTTTAGATTCAGACTCTGTTGGCTCAATCATTAAAGTGCCGGCCACAGGGAATGACATAGTCGGCGCGTGGAAACCGTAGTCCATTAAACGTTTGGCAATGTCCATCTCGGTTACGCCAGTGGCTTCTTTTAACGGACGCATATCGATAATACATTCGTGCGCTACACGGCCGTTTTTGCCTTTGTACAGCACAGGGAACATAGGGTCGAGTTTAGCGGCCATATAGTTGGCATTTAAAATGGCGTATTCAGTAGCCTGACGTAAACCGTCGCCGCCCATCATCTTAATGTACATCCAGCTGATTGGCAGAATGCCGGCGCTGCCAAATGGAGCGGCAGAAACTGCACCGTTGTTCGCGCCTGTGTCTTCGATTTTTACCACAGCGTGGTTAGGCAGGAACGGAGCCAGTTGTTTTTTCACACCTATTGGACCCATGCCTGGGCCGCCACCGCCGTGTGGAATACAGAAAGTTTTGTGCAGGTTTAAGTGAGATACGTCTGCGCCGATAAAGCCTGGTGAGGTTACACCCACCTGAGCATTCATATTGGCGCCGTCCATATACACCTGGCCGCCGTGGGCGTGAATAATGTCACACAGCTCACGAATCGACTCTTCAAACACACCATGGGTTGAAGGGTAAGTCACCATAATGGCGGCTAAACGGTCAGAAACAGCTTCGGCTTTGGCTTTTAAATCAGCCATGTCGATATTGCCGCTCTTGTCACAATCTACCAGCACTACTTCAAAGCTGGCCATAGCCGCTGTTGCCGGGTTAGTACCGTGGGCAGATACCGGAATTAAACAGATGTTACGGTGCGACTCACCACGGCTTTCATGGTATTTGCGTATAGCAATCATACCGGCGTATTCGCCCTGCGCACCTGAGTTTGGCTGCATCGACATCTGGTCGTAACCTGTGATGTTCACCAGCCAGTCGGCCAGTTCACCAATCATCTGGTAATAACCTTCCGCCTGATCTTTAGGCACGAACGGGTGCAAAGAGGCAAATTCAGGCCAGGTCACCGGGATCATCTCAGCAGTTGCGTTGAGCTTCATGGTGCAAGAGCCCAATGAAATCATCGCGTGGTTTAATGCTAAGTCTTTGTTTTCCAGCTTTTTGATATAACGCAGCATCTCAGTTTCGCTGTGGTACTGGTTAAATACCGGGTGCGTTAAATAAGCAGAAGTACGCACTAAATCAGCAGGAATAGAGTTAGAACCATTGGCAACAATGCTTGCATCCAAAGCGGCAACATCTAAACCGTGACCAGCGCCAAATACCACATCAAACAGCTCGGCAATATCAGCTACTGAAGTTTGTTCGTGGAAGCTGACGCTTAAAGTGTCGGCTAAATCAGTGCGCAGGTTCACGCCGGCCTTTAAAGCACGGGCTACAACTTCGCTGCGGTTGGCAACTGCAAAAGTTACAGTGTCAAACCAGCTGTTGTGCAAAAGTTTTACGCCCTTGGCAGTTAAACCAGCGGCAAATACATCGGCTGAACGGTGAATACGTTCTGCAATGTTTTTCAGGCCTTGCGGGCCGTGGTACACACAGTAGAAAGACGCCATATTGGCCAGTAACACCTGAGCAGTACAGATGTTCGAGTTGGCTTTTTCGCGGCGGATATGCTGCTCGCGCGTTTGCATGGCCATCCGCAGGGCCTGATTGCCACGGCGGTCTTTAGACACACCGATAATACGGCCTGGCATAGAACGTTTGTAATCGTCACGGGTGGCAAAAAACGCTGAGTGTGGGCCACCAAAGGCCATAGGCACACCAAAACGTTGGGCTGAACCTAATACTACGTCAGCACCCAATTCGCCTGGTGATTTTAACAGCAGCAGCGCCATTGGGTCTGTTGCTACAGCAACAATGGCTTTTTTCGCTTGTAAATCAGCGATTAACTGCGCGTCGTTGCGTACTTCACCAGTGGTTGACGGGTACTGAATTAAGGCACCAAATACATCGTGACTGGTGGCTTCAGTTGCTTTACCAACGATGATGTCAAAACCAAACATTTCGGCACGGGTGCGTACTACGTCGATGGTTTGTGGGTGCACGTCATCGGCAATAAAATAAGTGTTTGATTTGTTTTTAGTCACACGTTTAGCCAGCGCCATAGCTTCAGCAGCGGCAGTGGCTTCGTCCAGTAATGAAGCAGATGCCAGCTCCATACCTGTTAAATCTAATGACACTTGTTGGAAATTCAGCAGCGCTTCTAAACGGCCCTGGGCAATTTCCGGCTGGTATGGGGTGTAAGCAGTGTACCAGCCCGGGTTTTCCAGCACGTTACGTAAAATAACGTTGGGTGTGTGGGTTGGGTGGTAACCCATACCAATGTATGACTTATACATTTTGTTTTTGCTGGCAGCAGCTTTTAAATAAGCCAGCGCGTCCGCTTCTGTGGTCGCTTCACCCGTTGCCAGCGGCGTTGTTAAGCGAATGTCGGCTGGCACTGTCTGAGCAATCAGCTCTTCAATGCTGCTAACACCCAGCTCTTTGAGCATCGCTGCTGTTTCAGCTGCGTTCGGGCCGATATGGCGGGCGATAAATTCTTGTTGATTCGCAAGTTGCGACAGGGTTTTCACAGAAGTGGTCATGCCTGGAATTTCCTAAAAAGCTTAACTGGGGCAACGGTTTGGCGCTGCAGACTTTACCCTTACGGGTTAAATTTCTGTTTGGCCTTGCCGTTACTGATTTAACTGCTAAAAACTTTTACCCTTTCGGGTAAGGTGCCTCCTAAATCATTGATGAAGCAGGTAGGCGGCAACTAAGCGAATCTCCATGAGCATAGTGAACTATGCGATTGGAGTGAGCGAAGGCGGCCAACAACCCTGCGTCGTCAATGATGACGGAGGAAAACAAAACCCCGCTTATTCGGCGGGGCTTGTGTTGCCCTTGCGGGCCTTATTCGGCGATAGCAGCAGCGTAACCTGCAGCATCTAACAAAGCAGCAACTTCGGCTTCGTCAGATGCTTTAATTTTAAACATCCAGCCGTCGGTGTATGGTGCGCTGTTCACTGTTTCCGGTGAATCGCCCAGGGCTTCGTTGATTGCCACAATTTCACCAGAGATTGGCGCATAAATATCAGAAGCCGCTTTTACAGATTCAGCAACAGCAACGTCGTCG
Organism: Rheinheimera sp. 4Y26; assembly: GCF_025245835.1. Classification (GTDB taxonomy): domain Bacteria; phylum Pseudomonadota; class Gammaproteobacteria; order Enterobacterales; family Alteromonadaceae; genus Pararheinheimera. The sequence continues at coordinate 184,504 of NZ_JAOBWS010000008.1, read as the reverse complement.
CCCTGAGCAACAGAGTCACCCACTTCTGGTAATTCAACAAACACCATGTCACCCAGCAGGTCTTGTGCGTGTTCTGTGATACCTACGGTGTAAACGCCGTTGCCTTCACTGCGAACCCATTCGTGTGACGCTGCATATTTTAATTCTTGTGGGATAGAGCTCATGTTAATTCCTCGGACTTAATTCGCGATTTAATATTATGTTTATTGGCAGGAAACGGTATCTACGCGCGCCCTGCCAAGGCAACAGCTAGTTTAGATGACTTTTTTACCCATACGGACAAAAGAAGGTTTTACCACTTTTACCGGTACTAATTTACCACGGATATCCACTTCGGCCGTTTCACCAACAGTTGCTGGCACGCGGGCCATCGCAATGGAATAACCTAAAGTAGGTGAAAAGGTACCAGAAGTAATTTCGCCTTCACCACCTTCAACCACAACTTTCTGGCCATGACGCAGCACACCTTTTTGCTCCATCACTAAACCAACCAGTTTAAAGGTGCCTTCAGCACGTTGTTTCTCAAGGGCTGCGCGGCCGATAAAGTTACGATCGCTTGGCTCCCATGCAATGGTCCAGCCCATATTGGCAGCCAGTGGCGATACGGTTTCGTCCATATCCTGACCATACAGATTCATGCCTGCTTCTAAACGTAAAGTGTCGCGGGCGCCTAAACCTGCTGGTTTTACACCAGCGTCCAGCAGTTTTTGCCAGAAGTCAGCAGCCATTTCGTTTGGCAGGGCAATTTCGTAACCGTCTTCACCTGTGTAACCAGTGGTGGCAATAAATAAGTCACCTGCCTGTACACCAAAAAATGGTTTCATACCGGCAACAGCGGCTTTTTGGCTGTCATTTAATAAAGTGGCAACTTTGGCTTTGGCATTCGGGCCTTGTACCGCAATCATCGCAAATTCAGGACGTTCGGTAACTTTTACGTCAAAAGCTTTAGCTTGAGCGTTGATCCAGGCCAGGTCTTTTTCGCGGGTGGCAGAGTTCACCACTAAACGGAAATAATCTTCAGACAGGAAATACACAATTAAATCGTCAATCACACCGCCGGCTTCGTTCAGCATACCGGTGTACAGCGCTTTGCCTGGCACTGTTAATTTGGCAACGTCGTTGGCCAATAAGAAGCGTAAAAATTCGCGGGTGCGCTCGCCATTTAAATCAACAATGGTCATGTGAGAAACGTCGAACATACCAGCGTCGGTGCGCACAGTGTGATGTTCTTCAATTTGAGAGCCGTAATGCAGCGGCATATCCCAGCCGTGGAAATCGACGACTTTTGCGCCAGCTTCGAGATGTTTGCCAATTAACACAGTTTGTTGAGCCATCTGTACCATCCTCTCTGCCAGTTATGCTCTGGCTGTTGTGTAAGGTAATAATGGTTCTGCAGCGTACAGCTTGTCTGGCACTATGCCAAATGCCGATAAAGGCGTTGGCCAGCGCCCGGCAATTTTGCTGATATCCACAGCATCATTACGGGTATCGCTAAAAGTTGCGCCGGATTATAGCCGATGGGTCAAGCGCTCAACAGCCCCTTATTAATTAGATTTAATAATGCGAAGCCAGGATTGTATACCTTATACCTTCAACGCAAAGTTACAGCGCTACAGGTACAGGCCTTGCCAGCTGCGGTAAATCACCACTATTACCGAGCGCAGCAGCCATAATTTTTCGCTTCAGAAATGGCAACTGATTGGTGGTTTTCATACCAACAGCTCGTACCAGTTTCGCGAGTGGATCCTGCAGTAAAAAACCACGTTTAAACAGCTCCATGGCAGCAATCATCTGTTGTGCCTCGGCTTTTCGCCAGCGTTCATACTGGCGCAGCATCTTTTGACTGGCCCAGGGTAAATTTTTTGCCATCTGCTGATTGATTAGTTCTGCTAATGCGGCAACGTCCATCAGCCCTAAATTCATCCCCTGGCCGGCCAGCGGATGTATGGTGTGGGCAGCATCTGCCACCAGCACCACCTGCTGTTGTTGCCACTGAGTGGCATAACGCATTTTCAGTGGAAATTTATGCCTTGGGCTTTGCACTGAAAGCACACCCAGTACCGACTGAGTTGCTGCGCTGAGCGCCTGGTTAAACTCAGCGTCCTCTTTTGCCATTAAATCAGCGGCCTGTGCCGGGCTGGTGCTCCAGACAATTGAGCATAAATTTGGGTCGCTCAGCGGCAACAGCGCCAAAGGCCCGGTTGGCAAAAACACCTGACGGGCGCATTGCCCATGCGGCTGCTGTGTTTTAACCACAGCCACCAGCGCATGCTGGTCGTAATCCCAGAATGTCAGTGGCAACTGCAGGCTTTGCCGTACCTTGGATTCAGCGCCATCGGCGCCCACCAGCAATTTGGCCAAGTGCACAGAGCCATCGCTTAATGTAACTAAACTTTGTTCATCCCCTGTGCTGATTTGGCTGATAGCCCGGCCAAATAAACACTGTACCTGCGGATATTGTTGCAGCTTCAGATATAACTGCTGACACAGCTGCTGATTGTCGACTATCCAGCCCAAAGCCTGTTGGTTTTCAGTTTGTGCATCAAATTCAATACGGGCAAAACTGTCGGCTTCCCATACTTCCATCTGCTGATAAGCCGGGTTTGCCGTAAGCCCCTGCCAGACGCCCAGCGCTGTTAATAACCGCTGTGACGCCAGATTAAGCGCACTGACCCTTAATAAAGTGGCGGGCGCAGGCTCTGGCGCCGGGCCTTGCTCCAACAGGGTAATTTTTAATTTTTGGCTATAGTCGCCGCTTGCCAATAACAGCGCCAGGGTTAAACCGGCGCTGCCGCCGCCTGCGATGAGCACATCAGATGTTTGCATCAGACTGGCCTCCGGGGCCTTGTTTATTAAGCTCAGAAGATTGAGAACAAGAGAATGACTTTTCAGCGGCCAGTTGCTGTGCTTTTACCAGCCGCTGCGTTTTTACCAGCTGCGTGTTTAGCTGCTGCGTTTTTTGCTGCTGTGCTTGAAGCGACGTAAAGCCCATGGTTTGGCTGGCAAAGGCCTGTTTTAATTCGCTGCATTGCATTAAGGCGGTTAAACCCAGGCTGCGGCCTAAAGCCAACAACCGTGAGCTGTTGGAAAAAAGCCGCACTAAACCGTCGGTGAGACTAATCACTTTTTGCATATCGGCGCTACGCAGCTGCTGATAAGCCGAAGTGACGGCATAACAGCCCGGGTCTGGCTGATCTTTAATTAAAGCCGCCACAGCCGCTATATCCCGCAGCGCCAGGTTAAAACCCTGACCGGCAATAGGATGTAAATTGTGCAGGCTGTTGCCACAGAGCATTAAACGATGGCTGCTGGCGTCAGTGCTGTATTTAAGCGTCAGCGGATAACAGACTCTGCTGCCGACGCTCTGAAACAGCCCGGCTCTGTATCCAAAGGCGTTTTGCAGCTCAGACAGAAAATCTGCATCTTTGAGCTTCATTAACCGCGCTGCTTCGTCCGGTGTGACCGTCCACACCAGCGAATAACGCTGACGGCTTAATGGCAATAACGCCAGTGGCCCTTGTGGCGTAAATCGTTCAAAAGCACGTTGCTGATGGGGACTTTGAATACCGATATTGGCAATGACCGCAGATTGGCCATAAGGCTGTTGTTGCTGGCTGATACCGGCAAGCTGGCGGCTCGGTGAATCGCCGCCTTCACACAGCAGCAAAAGTTTTGTGCTGAGTTGTTGGCCACTGGCCAGCAGTAACTGATGGCAACTTTGGGTTTTGTGCAGCTGCTGAATTTGATCGGGTCTGAACCAGCAAAGTGTGCCCTGCTGACTAAACTGCTGCAGCTTTTGATACAGCAGCGCGCCTATATATTCAATTTCAATCACCTGCCCCAGGCTTTGGCGGTTAAATTCGCTGGCAGACAAATACACTTTGCCAAAATGACCACGATCCGACACCTGAATATGTTCAATGGCGCAGGCTGATGGCGCCAGCTGACTCCAAAGCCCCCATGCAGCCAACAGCTCCACACTGGCTGCGGCCAGCGCAATGCTGCGGCTATCAAAACTGACCTGGGGCGCGGTTGCGGCCTGGCCTTGCTGGTGCGACGAAGCGCCTTGCTGGGGCTCTGGCGCAGCCTGCTGCTCAACAATAGCCAGTTTTAGCGCCTGGTTTTGGCTAAGCAGCACATAAGCGAGCATGGCGCCTGTCATGCCCCCACCGGCAATCACTACATCAAATGTGTCAGTATGCAACTGAGTTCCTTGTATCCAACGGCCCTGACCCCAGCAGCCAGCAGGGTTTATTGCAGGCCGGCCATTAATGCTTCAATAGCGGCAATTTCTTTGGGCGCAGTATCGGTCAGATTTAAATGACCATCTTTGATCACCAGCAAATCATCTTCAATCCGTACCGCCAGCCCCCACCACTTTTGCTCACAGGCAGAACCTTTTGGAATATAAAGGCCAGGCTCTATGGTCAGCACCATACCAGGCTCAAAGGGGCGTTCTACGTCATTCACTTTGTAAGCGCCAACGTCGTGTACATCCAGGCCCAGCCAGTGACCAAGGCCATGGATAAAATACTTTTTACAGGCCTGCTCTTTAATAAGCGCTTCAAGCTCACCCTGCAAAATACCCAGCTCCAGCAGCCCTTTGGTCAGCTCAAAAATGGCGGCAGCCACTGTGTCTTTAGTACTGTTGCCCGGTTTTACCGCAGCGCAGGCGGCGTATTGGGCGTTCAGCACCACCTGATACAACGCGGCTTGTTCGGGGCTGAATTTGCCACTGACCGGGAAAGTACGGGTAATGTCGGCGGTATAACCGGCCAGTTCACCACCAGCGTCAATCAGCACTAAATCGCCGTGCTGAAGCTCTGCGTTATTGTCGGTGTAATGCAAAATACAGCCGTTTTCACCGCCACCGACAATAGTGTTGTAGCCAGGCTCGCGAGCCCCCTGCATGGCAAAATGATGGCGGATAATGGCTTCGAGCTGAAATTCCCACATACCAGCTTTGCACTGGCGCATGGCTTGTTTGTGCGCATCAGCACTGATTTTACAGGCTTGTTGCAGCAGGCCGATTTCGGCTTCGTCTTTAAAAAGTCGCAGTTCGGCAATAATGGGCCTTAAATCCAGCTGTTGGCTTGGCGCCAGATAACCTTTTTTCGGGTAGTTGCGTAAGGTAGCCAAAGTGCTGCTGACTAAATCATCAAGCTTTGAATACAAACCCTGGCTATAGACCAAAGTGGTTTTTTGATTCAGCGCGTTTTGCACTTCTTGTGTCAGCTGCTCGTTACTAACCGCCGGCAAAGCAAACTGTTGTGCCGCTTGCTCAGGGCCAAAACGACGGCCTTGCCAGATTTCCGCCAGCTCGTCTTTGGGCCGGCACAGCAGTAGTTCTGTTATTTCGCCACTGGCTGATTTTTGCAGAATTAATAAAGCATCTGGCTCAGGAAAACCGGTCAGATAGTTAAAATCGCTGTCCTGACGAAAGGCAAATTCGGTATCGCGGCTTCGGGTAATTTCGGTGGCTGAGCTTACCAACAACACTGAATTTTCGGGTAATTTTGCCATCAGGCGGGCGCGGCGGCCGGCATAAACTGCGGTATCAAATACCGGCGCTTTGATAATGGATGCCATCAGTACTGAGTCTCCGGATAACACTGTGAATGCAGGGTTCTGATTAGTGCAGCGTTTTGGCTGCCACTTCGCTGATGGTAAATTTTTGCCCTACTTCATTAAAACAAGTCAGCACCAGCAAACGCATATGCTCGAGCACCAGGAAATAAGACTCTTCGTTTTCGGCGTCGCTGGCGTCATCTTCGGTATAAATATCAATACGGGTGACTTCGGTCAGCTGATCAATAGCTTCACGCACATCTGGCGACACCAGAGACAAATCTGTTTGCTGAATGGCAAAACCCACTAAAAACGCCTGCGCCCATTCAATCATGGCTTCGAGCCGTTCCGGCATAGCGTCGTCGTCGCTGGGTAACAATAACTGCAGGCTGTAGTCTTCTTCCGCCAGCTGTTTTGCGGTTTCGGCAATTAATTGTTCAATTAAGTCTTTTAAATGTGCATTCAGCGCCTGTCCGTCGTTTAAGAAGTCGTACAGAACTGGTAAAATTGTGCCTGCATCCGCCGGAATACCGGCACTGAGCATACCGGCAATCAATCCCTGCACCTCGGCAGCTGACGCCATCACCGAATGTTGATCAAGTTGACTGGTCCAGTGATCGTAGTTAAGCAGCAGTTGAGAAGTCATATTAATCCGGTATTCACTATGATAATTGACACTATGCTATCACCGCCGCCAGGCAGCGCCAAGTCAGTGCCTGTCGGCCGCCTTCAGATAGCCAGCATCCAAGATGGAAAGATAGGTTGATATGTACCCAAAAAAGCCAACAGCAGAAGCAAGCAACACTAAGCCTAAACCAAAACAACTGACGGTCACAGTGCTGGGTCGCCATATGAAAATTGCCTGCCCGGCCGGTCAGGAAGAAAAACTGCAAAATGCCATGCTGGAGCTGGAACAGCGGGTCAGCAAAACCAAATATCAGCCTGGTGTGCATGGCGCTGAAGATGTATTGCTGATGATTGCGTTAAATTTGTGCAATGAGTTGCTGGAACTGAAAAAGAACGCAGATTAGGGCTTACGGCCTGGTTTGCAGCTGATATACTGTCTGGGTTCTCTGGGTTGTTTGTGATTAGACTGATGTCCCCGAGCCGATACTTGTTTTAACATAGGAATTCTTTTCCAGCACTATTGTGCAAGCCCGGCCCGTACCGGGAAGCCTGCGGTGCTGATCTGACTTCCGCCTTGAACCTATGGTTCGAGGCTAACGTTTGACACGGCAATTCGGAGAACACTTCCTTTCTCTTTTAAGCCCTTTTAAAACCGCTGTATTCCTTGCTGCTTCTGTGTAAAACTCGTTTTAGTTCAGCACTTTTAATGTAATTTTTGATGACAGATTTAACAACGCCTGCCGACATTAACAGCCAACGTCAGGCCATTCGCCAGCAAGTACGAAAACTTCGAAACGCCTTAAGCGCTGAGCAGCAGCAACAAGCGGCACAGCTGCTGGTTGGCCAGATGTTGCAACTGCCACAAGTGAAGAATGCCACTGCTATTGCCTTGTATTTAAGCAACGACGCCGAGCTTGATACCAGTCCGCTTATTCAGGCCTTGTGGCAAGCAGGCAAACAAATCTACTTGCCTGTGTTGCATCCTTTTGTGCCTGGCTATCTTATTTTTCAGCGTTATCAGCAAGATACCCCAATGAAACTGAACAGGTTTCAAATCCCTGAGCCTGTGCTCAATTGTGTTGATATCATTCCTGTGGCAGCACTTGATGTGATTTGCACACCATTGGTGGCATTTGATGCACAGGGCAATCGCCTGGGCATGGGCGGCGGTTTTTACGACCGGACTTTAGCTCAGCTAGAAACAACAACCCCCGGTAACAGCCACGGATTAACTGCGGCAACACCTGTGCTGATAGGCCTTGCCCATCAGTGTCAGCAGGTTGCCAATATACCGGTTGAAGCCTGGGATATTCCGCTGCCAATCATTGCAACACCGGGTCAGATCTTCAGGCAAAGTTAAAACAGTCGTTTAAATGCCAATAACTGACACTGGTGCTGCCGCAACTTTTTGTTATACTCGCCGCTTCGCAGCAACTTTACGGTTTGTATGGAAATCCTGATCCTCGTTAGTTTAATTCTGTTAAACGGCATTTTTGCCATGTCTGAAATTGCTATTGTCACAGCCCGTAAATCACGGCTCACAGCTCTGGCACATAACGGAAAATCCTCCGCCGCCATAGCGCTGAAACTGGCCGAAGATCCCACCCAGTTTTTATCCACTGTGCAGATTGGTATCACTTCTATTGGTATCTTAAACGGTATCTTTGGTGAAGCTATTCTGGCCGGGCCTTTTGCCATCTGGTTGCAGGAACTCGGCATGCCGGTGGCCTTTAGCAGTGTGTTTGCCACAGTGCTGGTGGTTATTGTGGTGACCTACATTTCTATTGTTGTGGGTGAACTGGTGCCCAAACGTATTGGCCAAATCAGCGCTGAAACCATCGCCTGCATTATGGCTAAGCCTATGTTATTGCTGGCTCTGTTAACCAAACCTTTTGTCTGGTTATTGTCAGGTTCTACCCATGCCTTAATGCGGTTATTTGGTTTTTCCCAAAATCAGGAATCCAATGTCACCCACGAAGATATTCATGCCATGCTGCAGGAAGGTTCAAGCTCAGGTGTGATTGAGCACAACGAACACACTATGGTGAAAAACGTATTCCGGCTGGACGAGCGCAGTATTTCTTCATTAATGGTGCCGCGCTCAGACATCGTATTTCTGGATATTGAAAATTCGATTGAAGATAACTTAAAGCTGCTCACCCAGTCGCCACATTCGCGTTTTCCGGTGTGCCGTGGTCATGCCGATGATTTAATTGGTGTGGTATCAACCAAACAGCTGCTGGTGCAATCGGTATCCGGTAGTCTGACCGATTTAGCAGCGCTGGCACAACCTTGTAACTTTGTTCCGGACAGCCTGACCGGCATGGAGCTTTTGGAACACTTCAGAACCACTGGCAGTCAGATGGTGTTTGTAGTTGACGAATATGGTGATTTAAAAGGTTTAGTCACTTTGCTGGATTTAATGGAAGCCTTAACCGGTGAATTTAATCCGGATGACGGTGAAGACTTAATGGTGATCACCCGCGACGACGGCTCTTTATTGTTAGATGGTTTATTGCCTGTTATCGACTTAAAAGACTGCTTGAATATCAATAAATTACCAGAAGAAGACAGCAACAGATACCAAACGTTGAACGGCATGATTATGTTGTTGCTTGGCAAAATGCCACAAACCGCTGACAAAGTGGAAGTGGGTAACTGGACGCTGGAAATTATTGATATGGACGGCAAACGTATTGATAAAGTGCTGGCGATAAAAAAGCCCGATTATATCGACGCTGATGATTTAAACAGCGACAGCGATAGATCCGGTTAACATTTGCTTACCACTTTTTTAAGCCCGACGCTGAAATTCTACTTTTCGTCGCACAATAAAGACCGCCACTCCGGCGGTCTTTATTGTTTCATGTTAGGCTGCTGCGGCCTTTAAGCCCGGGTCCTGTCAGCTCAGAATAATAACTACAGGTGCTTTAACTGCTCTCTTTTTCAGGAACACAAGATGCAAACCAAAACCCTGATGACGCTGTCATCCATTCTGTTATTAAGCGCCTGCAGCGCAACTTCACCAAGTGCTGAAGCACCACCGGTACCGGCAACAGCAGTTGCTGCCACCAGCCAGGGCGCTGATGCCAACCGTATCGCCGCTCATATGCAATTTTTGGCAGACGACGCACTGGAAGGCCGGGATACCGGCAGTAAAGGCCATTTAATTGCCAGCAACTATATCGCTACCAATTTTCAGCAACTGGGTTTACAGCCGGCCGGTGATAACGGCGGTTTTTTCCAGAAAGTGCCATTAAAACAAAGCAAACTGGTAAACAACAGTGCCAGCCTGAGCTTTAACATCAACGGCAAAAATGTGGTCGTGCCTTATCCAAAACATTTTTTCACCGGCCCAAGCAGCCACGAAGGCAAAGTGGAAGTAAAAGACGCTGAGCTGGTGTTTGTCGGTTATGGCATGGTGTCAAAAGAATTTGGTTTGGATGACTACGCCGGCCTGGATGTAAAAGGCAAAGTAGTAGTGATGCTGCCTGGTCGCCCAAGCAAACTGCCAAGCGAAGAAGCTGCCCATTTAGGCTCGCTGAAACAGCGTCTGGCCGCTGAGCATGGTGCCATTGGTATCATCACACTGCACACACCACAAGAAGAGAAAACCCGCCCTTATGCCAACAGCCTGATGTATTTAAACTCGGCCCGGGTACGCTGGGTGAATGACAAAGGTGTATCAGAAGGTGATTATCCGCAGTTAAAAGCCGGTGCTTATTTGCATATGGAAGCGGCTAAACCTTTGTTCGACGGCGCCAAAGAAAGCCTGGACAGCATTTTTGCCAAACTGGAGAAAAAACAAGTTCCAACAGGTTTTGCGCTTGATGCCAAAATGAGTTTCAGCCGCGAATCAAGCCACACGGACATTCAGAGCCAGAACGTGGCTGCAGTGCTGGAAGGTTCTGATCCAACGCTGAAAAACGAATATGTGGTGGTGACAGCCCACTCCGACCATATTGGTATTGGCAACGACTTACGCTCTAAAGACAAAATTAACAATGGTTTAATGGACAACGCCGCCGGTGTAGCCATTTTGCTGGAAACTGCCCGGTTATATAGCCAGGCACCGGTTAAACCAAAACGTTCTATTTTGTTTGTGGCTGTAACAGGTGAAGAAAAAGGTTTATTGGGTGCTGATTATTTTGCCCATCATCCGCTCAAACCAATGCAGTCGCTGGTGGCTAACGTTAACCTGGATATGCCGGTGTTGTTGTATCCATTTGCCGATATGATTGCTTTTGGTGCCAATCACTCCACTTTAGGTGCTGTAGTAGACCGTGCCACTGCCAAACACGGCATTAAGTTAAGCGCTGATCCTATGCCGGAGCAGGCCATTTTCACCCGTTCAGACCACTACACGCTAGTGAAAAAAGGTGTACCTTCAGTGTTTTTAATGACAGGTTTTACCTCTAAAGATCCAGCGCAAAAAGGCGGTGAGATTTGGGGTAAGTTTTTTGCCAAACATTATCACAAGCCATCTGATGATATTGCCGGCCTGACCAAAGACTTTGGTCCTATCCGTTATGATGCCGGCGCTTTATTTGCCGACATTAACTACGCCATTGGCGAAGAAATTGCCAACAGCGCACAAAGGCCACAATGGTTAAAACAGTCGTTTTTTGGTAATACTTTTGGCCAAAGTTACAATATGCAAAAGTAACATGGCGCTGTTAACCCCTGTGCAGACAGTGGGTTAGACAAAAAATAAGGCCAGCTGATGCTGGCCTTTTTTATACTGTTTCAGACTAAAACAAAGTTTCAGCTTTACCCAAACCAGACTTTATCCAACTTAAACCTTACACAAATGCACAGTCACTTCTTCGCGGTCGTGGTACAGATGTTTAGCCTGGAAACGCACTTTTAAACCAGCCTCATCAAAACGGCTTTGCATCTGGCCCAGGACTTCCTGCAAAGTTTCGTAGCGTTTTTTCATCGGCAGTTTTAAGTTAAAAATACTTTCCTGACACCAGCCTTTGATCAGCCAATCGCAAATCAGTTGCCCTACTCTTTGTGGTTTTTCAATCATGTCACACACCAGCCAGTACACATTACGTTTTTCCGGCTGATATTTAAAACCATCCACCTGATAATGTTTAACCTGGCCTGTGTCCATTAACTTCTGATCCATCATGCCGTTATCTATCGCCACCACCATCATGGAGCGGATCACCAGCTGATAAGTCCAGCCACCAGGGCAAGCGCCTAAATCCACCGCATTCATGCCGGAGGCTAAACGGCTTTCCCATTCATCACGCGGAATAAACTGCAAAAAGGCTTCTTCAAGTTTTAAGGTGCTGCGGCTTGGCGCGTCGTGCGGGAACTTCAGGCGGCGAATACCGTTTTCCAGCTCACTGCTGTTTTCCGGGTACGACAATGCCAGATAAGCTTCTTTACCCGACAACATAAACAAATGCAGCACAGGCGCCCGCGATTGTTGTTTTGGCAACATCACACCGGCCTGACGCAGACTTTGACGCAGCGGCACTGTTAATTTGCGCGCCAGGGTGGATAACTCTTTGCCTTCATTGGTATCCGGATATTCCACCCTGATATCACCACAGGTGGTAATTTCAGCCGCAACTGCCTGCTGCACTACAGCACTCACCCTGTCGCCGGCTGGCAGTTCAATTAAATCACCAATTAACAGCGCCCACTGGCGGATAAACACCAGCTGCTCAAAAGGGAAATCACGGTAAAAAGCCGCCAGCAGGTTGCTGTCATAAGCTTCAAAAATCACAAAGGCGCTGTTGTCTTTCAGTTTGCAATAACCAAACACACCATGCTGACCGGCTTTGTCCTGAATTTCCGCCGCACATTCTTTTTCAAATCCGGCGCGGCAGTAGAGTATTAGTTGTTTCATGTTATTTCCTGATCCAGGCAGTAGCGGCCAGCAACAGCCAGCACAAAAGCAATAACTGGCCGCCTAAAGGCGCCAGCTGGGAAAAATGTAGCGGCAGGTTTAATAAACCGGCCCACACCGTATACACAAAAAGCCAAAGCCCCAGATGAAAACCTGCAGCCACCAAAGCCGGCAGTATTTTTAAAGAGCCTGCAGTTTCAGTCTGAGCTGTTTGTTGTTGCGCTATAGCAAGCTGCCACAAACTAAGAGCTAATAAAGCCAGGGTCTGAAACGCTAACAGCGCAGTGCTGCTCAGTAGTGAGCTCAGTGCTTTGCCATCCAGACTATGCAAAAACAGATGCGAAATAGCGGCAGACATGCCCACCACCACAGCACCATAAATTGCCGTTAAAGTTAAACTAATTTGCCAGAATTTTTGCATTGATAAAGTCTCTGCAGGCAGTTGCCGCCAGCATAATAAGTTGCTGCTGCGACAGCGGATGTTTTTTTAAGCTTGCTAAATCATGGTCGCCAAAAGGCAGCCAGTGCATATTCAGTTGTGGCCAGCTTTCAACAGGGGCATCTGAGAGCTGCGCTTTACCACCAAATTCGTCCCGTTCCCCCTGCACTATCAAAACCGGCAGCTTCAGCATCGGAAAATGCTCAGTTCTGGCGCCGATGCCCTGCGTTTTTTTGGCAGGCGGACAAAAAGGATACCCAAAACAACAAATAGCCCTAAGTTTTGCCGTGGCTACCAGCGAAGGCTCATCTTCTGCCGCCGCCAGTAAAGTCGCAACCCGTCCCCCCATCGACTTGCCGCCGACCAGCAGTGGCAAATCGTTTGGCAGTTGCCCAATAAAAGCGACCAATTCTTGCTGAAGTACTGCAACCTTAGACGGCGGTTGTTTCTGGCCTTGTAGTGATTTTTGCATATAAGCAAAATTCACCCGCCACACTTCAATCCCCTGTAGCGCCAGCTCTTGTGCTAATAAAGATAAAAACTGCGACTGCACAGCTGCACCAGCGCCATGCAATAACAGCATACGGGCAACAGGCTTATCTGCTGGTGTTATTAGAAAAATATCTGAATTCAATCGTTTACCGCTGCAATATTAAATTGCTGCTCTTTAAAATCTTCCTGCTCGCGCTCAACCAGGGCAATCATCCACTGGCGGAAAGCGGCAATTTTGCCAAGTTCAGTCTGATTGTCGCGGCACACCAGATAATGCGCATCTTTACTTTGCAGCACATGGTTAAAAGGCACTATTAAACGGCCTGAGTTAATGTCGGGTTGAGCCAGCACATTATGCGCCAGCGCCACCCCCTGACCATGTACGGCGGCCTGCAGCACCATGGCGCTGTGACTAAAAATAGGCCCTTGATTGACATTAAAATGTTTAAAACCCTGACTGGTAAACCAGGCTTTCCAGGCGTCTCTTGTGGTGTCGTGCAACAGCGTATGAAAACGTAAATCTGCAGCTTCATTTAAGGGTTTGGCGCGGTTTAGCAACATTGGCGAACACACAGGCACCAGATATTCGGTGTGCAGCTTGTCAGCATGCAAATTACGCCAGTTACCACGGCCGTAATAAATCGCCACATCCACATCGTCAGTCAGCGAGCCTTCTTCGGAGTCCACAGCTCGGATACGAACGTCGATATCTGAATGTAACTCACTGAATAAACTTAATCTTGGCACCAGCCACTGAATGGCAAAACTTGGCTGCAAACTAACGGTTAAGGCACCTTTGGCACCCCGTGCCAGCAGTTTTTCAGTAGATTCATGCAGTTGCAGGAAAATATCTTTGATATCGAGAAAATAACTCTGGCCTTCTTCTGTCAAAAGCAAAGAGCGGTTTTTGCGCATAAACAGCTTCAGACCTAAATGATCTTCCAGCGCTTTGATCTGATGACTGATAGCGGCCTGAGTGACATACATCTCTTCCGCCGCTTTGGTAAAACTAAGATGGCGGGCGGCCGTTTCAAAGGCTTTTAAAGCATTAAGCGGTGGTAAACGGCGCGCCATATCAATTCCTGCTGATGCTGCAATCTGAAAACAAAAACTCAGCTTTTGGCCGGTGGCACATAACCTTCAATGGCCACTTCGGCACCTTCAAATAAAAACTGCTGCATTTGTTCTTCCAGCAATTTGCGGTGCTCCAGATTCATCATATTGAGTTTTTTCTCGTTGATCAGCATGGTTTGTTTGGCCTGCCATAACGAAAATGCTTCTTTACTGATGTTATCGAAAATCTTTTTGCCAAGTTCACCCGGATACAACTGGAAATCCAGCCCAGGTGCCTGTTTTTTCAGATAAAGACAAAATACTTCACGTGCCATAATCTACCTCGGCTTTGCTCTTTGCCATAGGGCGTAGGGAATTGCGCGCATTGTAATCTATTTTTGCCGCCTTTTGCCCTGCTTTGTTATGTTTTGTCAGTTGCTAAGCCAAACTGCTGCTCGATAAAACTGCGGATAGGAGCCGGCAAGCCCACTTTGTTAAGTTCATCTTTGTGATACCAGCTGCCGGCAACTTCTTCCTGCACCTGCGATGCGCCGGTGTTTACCGTCCAGACCGAAGCATCCAGTTTATAGTGGGTAAACTGGTGTACAAAAACACCGTGCAGCTTTGCATCTTCAAGCCAGGGCGATTGTGCTTCGACCTGGGGCAGCGACCAGAGTGACGCCCAAATGCCCTTGTCCGGCCTTTTTTGCAGCAGAATTTTATCCTGCTGCGCAAGCCATAAAAAATGCCCTGGTTTAACCGGAACCAGCTTTTTCGGTTTAGCTGTGGGCAGTTCATCAACCCGGTTTTGCAACAGCGCCTGACAGCTGCCGGATAGCGGGCATTGTTCACAAAGTGGCTGACGCGGTTTACAGATAGTGGCACCTAGATCCAATAAACCCTGGGCAAAACTGCGGCAGTTGTCAGTTGGCGTCAGAGCTTCAGCCAAAGCCCAGAGCTTTTTATCCACCGCTGAGCTTGAGGTGACCCCATCAATGGCAAAATAACGGGCATACAAACGCCTGACGTTGCCATCGACAATAGGACCGTAACTGTCATAGGCAAAAGACATTATGGCGCCTGCGGTGTAACGCCCTACCCCGGGCACAGCCAAAAGCGCCGCTAAAGTTTTGGGAAAAGCGCCCAGCTCACTGATATAAACCGCAGCTTTATGTAAATTACGGGCGCGGGCGTAATAACCAAGGCCCTGCCAATGCGCCATCACTTCATCAGTGCTTGCCTGCGCCAAAGCTTCTATCGTCGGAAAAGAGGCCATCCAACGCTGAAAATACGGAATCACAGTAGCAACCTGGGTTTGTTGCAACATTAATTCCGACACCAGAACCGCATAAGGTGTAGCCGCCAGCTGCCAGGGTAACATATGACGACCATGTGTTTTTTGCCAGCTAACCACCTGATTTTGAAATGTTTTAACTTCTGACTGCAACACGATAACAAATTCCGCTGTTAAGTTGCCGTGCAGTCTAACCGCTACACAAGTTACTGCCAATGCAAAGTCGGTTGAGTGCAAGGCCGTAACAACGCATAATGTGCGCCGCAAAAATTCCCGCCCGGAGCAAAAGATGAACAACACTGAGACTGAAGTTGTGCTGCCAGATGCAGCCTCAAGCGACACCGAACAGCCAAAATATCTGCGCCGGATCCGCAGTTTTGTGTTGCGTGAAGGCCGTCTGACCAAGGGCCAACAACGTAGTCTGGATTTGTTCTGGCCGAGCATGGGCCTGGAACATCAGCCTGAGCCTTATGATTTTGAACAGGTATTTGGCCGCAAAGCCGACCTGGTGCTGGAAATTGGTTTTGGCATGGGTAAATCTTTGGTGGCTATGGCCAAAGCTGCGCCAGAGCTTGATTTTATTGGTATCGAAGTGCACAAACCAGGTGTTGGTGCCTGCCTGGGTGAAGCCGAAACTGAAGGCGTGAAGAACCTGCGTTTATTTGAACATGACGCAGTGGAAATTCTGAATGACTCTGTGGCGGATGGCTCTTTAACCACAGTGCAACTGTTTTTCCCGGATCCATGGCATAAAACCCGCCACCATAAACGTCGTATTGTGCAGCCTGATTTTGTGCAGTTGCTACGCCGCAAATTAAAAATTGGTGGTGTGTTTCATATGGCCACCGACTGGGAAAATTACGCCGAGCATATGCTGGAAGTGATGAGCGCTGCCGAAGGTTATCAGAATCTGGCTGAAGACAAGCAATATGTGCCGCGCCCTGACAACAGACCTTTAACCAAATTTGAAAACCGCGGTGTGAAATTAGGTCACGGCGTTTGGGATTTAATGTTTAAGCGGGTGAGCTGATGTTAACACCACAAAGTCAGCTGCTGCTGCGCAATATCGGCGATTTATCAGGTGCTGTGTTGTTGGTTGAACCTATGGCCGACGACCTGGCGCGCGAGCTGTCACGCGAATCAGACCTTCAGCTTTGTTGTTACACCACAGATAAAACAGTCGCCAACAACTGGCAACAGCAAAGCCAGGCGCCTTGTTATTTTGCCGCTGAGCTTGATGCTAAGCATTTGGCTCCAGGCAAAAAATTCGACACTGTGGTGCTGTTTTACCCCAAAAGCAAAGAGCAGCTGGCCTTTAGTCTGGCGCAGTTAACCCCTGTTATCGACAACAACACGCAGCTTTATCTGGTGGGCGATAACAAAGGTGGCATCAAAAGTTTAGTGGCGCACGCCGAAAAACTGGGTTTGCACGCACATAAACTCGATAACGCCAAACACTGTTTATGGTTTGCTTTAACCGGCCTTGCCGATAAACCGCAGCAAGCCCAGCCGATGGCGCAATTCAAAGCTGAAGTTGCCGGAAAAACGCTGCAATTCTGCTCTTTGCCCGGCGTGTTTAATCACGGCAAGCTGGATGTGGGCAGCGCCATTTTGCTGGAACAACTTGGTTTTATTCAGCAAGGTAATGTGCTGGACTTCGCCTGTGGTGCCAGCGTGATTGGCACTTTTTTGTTGCAACAAGCGCCTGGCATTAAACTTTATTGCTCAGACGTTAGTGCTTTGGCCGTTGCCAGCAGCAAAGCTACTTTTGCGCTGAACCAGCAGCAAGCCCAGGTGATAGCGGCTGATGGGATGCCGGACGGTACGCCGCTGTTTAACCATATTGTCAGTAACCCACCGTTTCATACCGGCTTAAAAACTGATTACAGCGTGGCGGAAAAGTTTATCCGCGACAGTCAGCAAAAACTCATCTCTGGCGGCACTTTAACCCTGGTAGCCAATGCCCACCTGCCTTATGCCGAATGGCTGAAAAGCACTTTTGGCAATGTCAAAGAGCTGGCAAGACGCAATGGTTTTGTGGTGTACCACAGCCGCAAAAACTGATACTAAAAACACATTCCATCGGAGCTGCTGTTAAACCGGCAATAAAATAGGCAGAAACCAGCAAGTTTCTGCCTTTTTTGTAACACCATCTGATAGCACCATCTGATAGCACCAGTGCAGGCTAGCCCTGCAATACAATTTGCCGCGCCAGATAGGGTCCCAGATGTTCTTCTGCCGGGTAGCCCTGCTGTTCCATCAAAGCCGCTACCAGATATAACTGACCAGACTCCACCCAATAAATAGCATTCTGGCGGAATTTCAGTGCCAGACTAAGCGCTTTGTGTTTGTCACAAAGTACAGCCCAGCTTTTTTCCTGAAACGATAAATCCGGTGAAGCACCAATTAAAGTGCGGTAAGGGATATGAGCTTCATCCAGCTCAGTTTCAAATTCACGGTCGAGGGTTAAATTATGTTGCGGGTGGTGCAGGTGTCCGGCGGGGTTTTGTGCACTGATAATGGCAAAATCGATTTGATCGCCCAGTGGCTGATGACATAAAAACACACTGGTTTTGTAGCTTTCCCAAAGATCCATCACAGGCTCCTGTCAGCTTGCTAACAATGTCATTCATCGCATAACACAGTGCAATAACGACTGCAAAAAACCGGCTCACACTGTAACGCCAGACACTATAAACGGCCTTGATAATTTTGTCAGGCCGGTTTGCTTAATTTCCTGAAAATGCATAACATCAAAGTTATAACTATTTGAGCTTGCTTAAGGTTTAGTGACTTTATCAATGAAGCCTTTATTACGCACCACGTCAATTAAAGGGGCTCTGAGCTGGGTTGTCATGCTGATTTGTAGTGTGACCTTGCTGGCTTCACTGACCATTTCTTCACTGCAGGACATTAGTTTTCAGAAGCGCAAACTGGTGGATCAGCTGCACGCTTACGCCAATATTGTGGCTTTTAACTCCAAAGCCAGCATTTTATATGACGACGCTGAGATGGAAGATGGCAGGTTAAAATCTTTTGCTGCTGTTGATATTTTGCACAACATTCACATTTATAAATTAACACCTGAAACAAACCAGCT
This sequence comes from Rheinheimera sp. 4Y26, assembly GCF_025245835.1. Lineage (GTDB taxonomy): Bacteria > Pseudomonadota > Gammaproteobacteria > Enterobacterales > Alteromonadaceae > Pararheinheimera. The sequence continues at coordinate 166,065 of NZ_JAOBWS010000008.1, read as the reverse complement.
GACGTTTTTTTCCAGTTATAACAGAAGAGACGTTGGCCCCCACCCCACCCAATTTGACAAAGTTGACGAGCTGTTGGAACCGCACTTTGACGGTGATGTAATAGAACTAACTAAAGCTGTTGATTTTGAAGGTAAAAAAATAGGTTATATCTATCTGCGTGCCAGTCTGACCGAACTGAACAAATACATGCAGAACCGCATTTTGTTTGACTTACTGATCGCTATTATCGCTTTACTCTGTGCGTTTTTTGTCAGCGTGCGCCTGCAACGACGTTTTACCAAACCTATTGAAGCCCTATTGGCGATAGTACAAAAAGTTACCAAAGAAAAAAGTTATTCAGTGCGTGCTCCTGCCGCTGAAATTGAAGAGCTGCATATGCTGGGCCGCGCCATCAACAATATGCTGGACCGCATAGAACAACAATTTAATAAAGTGCAGCAGGCTGAACAGGAAATACGCCAGTTAAACCAGGGGCTGGAGCAAAAAATTAATGAAAGAACCCTGGCATTAAAAAGCTCCAATCAGGACTTACTCAATACCCTTGAAACCCTGCATCAGTATCAGAATCAAATTGTTGAAACGGAAAAAATGGCCAGTCTCGGGCAGATGGTGGCTGGTGTGGCGCATGAGGTTAACACCCCAATTGGCCTTGGTGTTACGGCCTCAACCTTAATGCAGGATAAACTGGCCGATATTCAAAAAGCCTTTGACGAGAAAAAACTTACCTCAAATCAACTGGCAAAATTCTTAAGTGAAAGCGCCGAAAACCTTGGCATTATCTACCGTAATCTGGAAAGAGCAGCCAGCCTTATTCGCAGTTTTAAACAGGTTGCGGTTGATCAGTCCAACGAAAACCGCCGTACTTTTAATATGTTGCAGCTGATGAATGAAGTGCTGCTTTCACTGCGGCCTAATTTGAAAAAGACCCAGCATCAGGTACTGCTGGAGTGTGACCCTGGCCTTGAAATTGACAGTAAACCAGGTCCAATCAACCAGATCTTAATTAACCTCATTATGAACAGCCTGATCCACGCCTTTGAACATATAGAACAAGGCACTATTAAAATTCAGGTCAAGGTTGAGCAAAGCCGCTGTTTTATTCATTACAGTGACAATGGCGCCGGTGTGCCGGAAAACATCAAAAAACGTATTTTTGACCCCTTTGTCACCACCAAAAGAGGTGAAGGTGGCAGTGGTTTAGGTATGCATCTGGTGTATAACCTGGTGACTCAGGCGCTGAACGGCAAAATCAGCCTGGAAAGCAGCCTGGGTGAAGGTGTACATATCCTGTTTGACTTCCCCGTTGTGGTAAAAGCCTCGGCTGCACAAACACTGTAACGCCTTTGTAAGCCCGCCAACAACAGAACCTATTACATTAGACAAATCTAATTGTTAACAAAATCACTTGTTAACATTTGGACCCAAAGCTATAATTGCGGAAAAAATGACAACTGAATGTCACCGGTTCCATCTCGACTTGTTTAAAAATCCAACAAACTTTACATAAGGTTCATCTCATGCAGACGCCTGTGATTTTGATCGTAGAAGACGAGGAAGTAACACGTTTAAACCTGGTCAGCCTGTTTCAGGGTGAAGGTTATGACGTGCTGGAAGCTGTTAATGGCGAAGAAATGCATCAGAAGCTGACTGAAAACAGCGTGAATCTGATTGTGATGGACATTAACCTGCCAGGGAAAAACGGCTTGATTCTGGCGCGGGAATTACGCCAGAAAGAAAACATCGGTCTGATTTTCCTGACCGGTCGTGACAGTGAAGTCGATCGTATTCTGGGTCTGGAAATCGGTGCTGATGATTACCTGACAAAACCTTTTAACCCGCGTGAACTGACCATCCGTGCCCGCAACCTGTTAAGCCGTACTGTGTCTCAGCCTGTGGTTGAAGAGCATAAGAGTATTGTGAAATTTAACGGTTGGACTTTGGATGAAAACAGCCGCAACCTGACCTCCCCTAAAGGTGTGTCACGCCGTTTACCAAAAGGCGAATACCGCGCGCTGCGTTTAATGCTGGACACACCGGGTAAAATTTTCACCCGTGAGCAGCTGATCCGTCATATGACAGGCCGTGATTTACGTCCGAATGACCGTACTGTGGATGTCACCATCCGTCGTATCCGTAAACACTTTGAATCTGATGTGGACAGCCCTGAGCTGATCAGCACCATTCACGGTGAAGGTTACCGTTTTGTCGGTAAACTGGAAAAATAAGCAGTACAAATGCTTGTTGTGAAAAGCGCCTGTTTAACAGGCGCTTTTTTTTGCGCGTTTTTTGTCTGAAACGGCTTTTGTAATCAGTGTTTTTGTAACCAGTGCTTTTTTGTAACCAGTACTATTTTGTAAAAAGCGTAGTGAGACACAACAACAGCAACAGCGCAAAAAAAACAAAGTTTGCCCGGCTTAATACTGCTCCACAAACTCATGCAGCGCAGCCAGATGCCGCTCTATTGTTAAGTGATACTCTATTAACTGCCGCTCCATCGTCTGCCAGTTGGGTGTTTCTTCCTGCTCTAACAACTTGGCCTGCTGCTGCACCCATAACAAGCCAACCGAAGCCGCAGCGCCTTTAAGTTTATGCGCAGCTTCATGAAATTCTTCCAGCTCACGCTGCGTGGCCGCTTCCAGCATTTTGTTGATATAACCCGGCAGCAGCTGCTCAAATAGCTGAATACTGCGGTTCACCGACTTTTTACCAAGCGACTGCAGATAATCCTGCAATGTGCCTAAATCCAGCACTGTGTCCTGCTGTTTTTCCGGTTGCGCAAGTGTCGAACTTCGCACTGAACTTGGTGAAAATAATTGCGCCAACAGCTGGTCCAGATTGGCGGTATTAATAGGTTTAGCCAGAGCGCCGTCTATCTGAATGCCTTCGAGCTGCTGCTCGGCTTTACGCACATTGGCGCTTAATACCACAATTGGAATTTGCGAAAGTCTTGGGTCCAGTTTCATGGCTCTGGCTATCTGATCGCCGGTCATATCCGGCAATTGCATATCCAGCAGCACTAAATCAATGTCGTCTTCAGTTTCCAGCAAAGCTAACGCATCTTCGCCTGTTTCGGCATGCACCACGGTATGGCCGCGCTGCTCCAGCAGATTTATCGCTATTTCAGCATTGAGTGGCACATCCTCCACCAAAAGAACTGTCAGGCTGGGGCAACGTACTGCCGCTAACAACTCAGGCTCGGCCAGCACTTCGGTGGGCAGATGTACGGTAAAACTGCTGCCCTGATTGAGCTGGCTTTGCAAACTGATTCGACCGCCCATGGCTTCTGACAGCGCTTTGGACACCGACAAACCAATGCCGGAGCCAACAATACTTAAACGGCGGCCATCGCTTGATTTGTAATACATATCAAAAATGCGCTGCTGTTCTTGTGGCGCTATGCCAATGCCGGTGTCGCTGACAATAAAAATCAGCTCATTGGCGCCCGAAGCCTGACTAAATTCACAATAAAGCCGGACTTCACCTTTGGCGGTAAATTTCACAGCGTTATTAATTAAATTCCACAACACCTGGCGCACCCGGGTTGGGTCCAGTTTGACAAAACAGCTAAGCTCGCCCACCCGCTGCACGCTAAACTTCAGGCCTTTTTGCTGGCAAATCAGCTCGGCGAAGTTGGCAATATCACCGATAAACTGATCAAGCTTCACACTTTGATAAACAATATCGAGATCTTGCCGGTCAATTTTATCTAAATCGATAATATCGTTAAAAATATTACCCAAAGTTTCAGCGCTGCTGAAAATGGTATTGGCCCAGCTGCGTTGCTCTGGCGCCAGTTCGGTTTCCAGCAAACGCCGGGTTAAACCGACAATACCGTTCAGTGGCGTGCGTAGCTCATGGCTTAAAGTGGCAATAAATTTACCTTTGTCCTGATAAGCCCGCTCCAGCGCCTGCTCGGCCAGTTTACGGCTGGTAATGTCACGGCCAAAACCGAGTAAACCAATATAACGGCCCTGGCGGTCAAAAAACGGTACTTTACGCATTTCAAACCACATCACCTGGCCTTGTGGTGTGGTGTATTCCACATCAAGCGTCAGTTCCGCCTGATTTACCGACACTTCGTGGTCGGTCAGAATGGCGGCTGGCGCCATATCTGATGAATAAATTTCCAGCGGATAATGGCCAATCAGTTCACTGGCACTTTTACCAATCAGCTGCTCAAACATTTTATTGCAGCTGGCAAAACGGCCGGTTTCATCGCGGTAATAAAATAAATCGGGCGAACTGTCGACGATAGAGCGCATCAACAAACTTTGCTCTTCCAGTTCCAGCTGAGTTTTTTTCCGTTCGGAAATTTCTTTACGCAGCTCATCAATGGCCCGGCGTTTGGCCTGGAAAGCTTTTTTGCGCTCTTCAATTTCAAAGTTCAGCTGGCGGATATTTTCCTGCAGGTTTTCATTGAGCAGGGTTTCCTGGCGGGCGGAGTCTTTTAAATAAAATAACGCGGCGTCAAGATGACGTACCAGATACAGCAGCAGGCTGACAAAAACCGGCGCTGCGACAAAAGCGAATAACAAGGCGCCGGCGACCATGTCCCAGCGCACCTGATTGTGCAGAATTAAACTGACCGCCAGCGCCAGCAAAGCGCTGCTGACCAGAATAAATAACACTGTGAGGCTGGCAAGCTGCAGCCACCCCCACAGTTTTAACACTGCGGCCAGACGTCTTACCCAGGATTTGACCGGATATTGACTCAAGCTCTGCACCTCTGGGTTAGGTGAACATTAATTGCCAGCGACCGACACCTGTATATTACGATAGGAGCAGTAGTTTTTATTGATACTGCCCACATGGTACTGACCCGATCTGGCTGCCGACTGGGCATCACGGCGCAGCTGCAATTTAAACTCTTTGCCCGCTACACTAAAACTGCCATCCGCAGTGCGACTCTGGTTATTACACATTAAGTTAGCGAGCTGACGGAAGTTATCACCGCTAAACAAATTGCCGGACGTTAACAAGGGACTGCTGGTGGTGCTTGGCGCATATTTCCAGTCGGCAAAACTGGCCAACAATTGACCCTGCTGCAAACTAAAGCTGTCGCCATTGGTAAAATAATGGCTTTGCATCGCCATAATAAGCGACGGCTCTACAGTGGTTTCTGCAACACGTTGTGCCACATACACACCTTCAGCACCACTAACAGAAAACCGGATAAACTCAGGGTTTTTCTTATCAAAACCCACCAGCAGCGCTGTAGCTTCGTCCACACCAAAACCAAAAGTGTTTTTGCTTTGTGCGACCAAAGTTAACAGCCGGCCCTGACGACCACGCTCGGAAAAATGTGTATCCAGCACACCCCAGGGGAATAAACCCAGGCCACCATTTGCCTGATAAGTCAGGCTATTTTCGTCCATACCTGTGCCACAGCTGTTGTTGTTTTCACAACCAGGTGACGGGGCTTTGGCGGCAAAAGCGCCCTGATAAATAGCTTGTGGGCTCTGGCCGTTGCTGATCATTACAGTATCAGCACCTAAATAACTGCCACCGGACATTACAGCAGTGCCTGCACTGGTGCCGGCCAGTACCAGCTCACCTTTACCGAGCATAGTGCGGATTTGCGCCAGCTCTTTGCTGTCTGAGCCATCGGGTTGTTTAAAGGCTTTATAGGTCAGGCTTTGATCACCACCATTAAAGAAAATGGCATCAGCACGGCGAATCATCTCCAACGCCTGATCTGACCCCTTGTTACAAAAATCTTTTTGCTCAGCCAGCAAGTCAGGATAAACCCGCCCACGCTGAAAACTGCCCTGCTCCTGCACTAAATGTTGCAGATAATTCTGACAACCAACAGCACGACCTGCACTATCTCTCTGTGCGGCCTGATAAGCGGCATTCACCGGTAACCAGCTGGCATCTGCGCCCAGTTTTTTAAACAAATCTACGTAATAATCAACGGCCGCAAAAGGGTCGCGTCCTGAAGCTGTCACGACCAGAATTCTCGGCGCTCTTTTTCCACTGACTTCGGTGGCAAGACTGACAAATTGCTGGTATAGCCCCAGTGAAATAGTGTCTTTGCTGTTTTGCGGCAATACCTGTTCTTTTTTGCGATTTGCCGCTGAAGTTCTTTCACTGACTTCAACTTCGAGTTGGTCAAACACAAAATTGCGTTCCGCTTCACTCAGGCTGCTATAAAGCTCACGTCCCGACACCCAGCTGCCGTTATGTTCAGCTTCGCTTGAGCGCCACAACCTGCTAAGTTCACGCGAAGTCACTTCACTGCCAGCCAGCTTGTTCTGTAAATGTTTTAACAAAGCACCAACCTGCTGTGCTGTTGTTTTACGTGCAGCTGGCCAGAATTCGTTGTTGACAATATTGTCGATGTATTTTGCCTGCACACTAAAAAGCGCACCGGTCTTTGCATTCTCGCTGAAACTTGCTGTTGCATCACATTGTGATTTTTCTGTTGAAGAACAAACCGAAGCGCCGCCACCTATCAACATCATCGAATAAGATGGCATCGCTTTGCTGGTTGATGAGCCGGATTTTATATCTGCGGCCTGGACCGATAACAGCGGTAACATTGATGCCAGAACTGGCCAGCAACAGTGGGCTAATTTCATAGTCTCTTCTTGTTTTAATGAGTTAAACGCGCTAAACGAATGAAAATAAGGCTGTTAGATTAACTGGTATTGACATCTTTGCCAATTACAGATAATCCTAAACAGTCTTTTTCTAACCTTCATGCTGGTTATTTGGTCGTTCAATGTTAAAAAACGCCGTGTTATTGCCAAGCTATCATTACTCGCCGTACTACTTATCGGAGTGGTTTAACGAGTAGATCCTGCCCGGTCATTCTGACTGCGGCATCTTGTTGTTTTACATTTGTCCACTGCACTTTGTGTACACATCAATGTGTAGCCCACACTTGTTAACAATCTGTCTGCAGCTTTTTACTCAAGTCATGCACCTGAACAAGCAAAAGGCTTGAATCAGCAAGCACAGCGCCTGAACATCTGGCCTGTCCAACACTTTGGAAAAGAGATTTTTGTTATGCAACACAATACCCCGCCAAAAGCGCTCAGCATGCCTGATGCTTTTGTAATTTTGTTTTTTGTCATGGTGCTGGCCGCACTGGCCTCCCATCTGATCCCAGCCGGTAGTTTTAAGTTATTGCCCGCCCAAACCAATGCCCAGAGTGAATTACAAAAAGCACGGATAGATCCACAAAGTTTCAGCTATAGCCAGGATAACAACCAGGGTGTGGTGCTTTTTGCCGAACAAGGTGAAACTGGTTTTCTGAATTACGCCTTTGAAGGCATGGTGTCAGGCGACAAAATGGGGGCGGCCATTGGTGTTATTGCCTTTATTCTGCTAACCGGCGGCGCTTTTGGCATCATTATGCAGTCAGGCGCTGTGAACAACGGTATTCTGGCGCTGATAAAACGCACACAAAACATGCAATTTTTATTTATTCCGCTGATGTTTACTCTGTTTTCACTCGGCGGTGCCGTCTTTGGTATGGGTGAAGAAGCCATCGCCTTTTGTATCGTGCTGCTGCCATTAATGCTGGCTTTAGGTTATGACGCCATAACCACAGTGCTGGTAACTTATATCGCCACCCAGATAGGTTTTGCCACCAGCTGGATGAATCCTTTTAGTGTGGCCATAGCCCAGGGCATTGCCGGTGTGCCGCTGATGTCCGGCGCTTCTTATCGTATGCTGCTGTGGCTGGTATTTACGCTGTTTGGCATTATTTTCACCATGCGTTATGCCGCCAGAATCAAACAACAACCAAAGCTTTCACTGAGTTTTGCCACAGATGAAAAGTTAAGAAGCCAACAACTACAACAACAGCAATCTGCTTTTGGTGCTCTGGACGCCGCCATTTTAACGGTATTTGTAGCTGGTATCGGCTGGGTGATCTGGGGTGTGGTGGCGCGCGGTTATTATATTCCTGAAATTGCTACCCAGTTTTTTGCCCTGGGTATTGCCACCGCCATTATTGCCATTCTGGGCAAAAGAATGACCATCAACGGCGCAGCCGACGCCTTTAAACAAGGGGCCGCTGAACTTTTGCCGGCCGCCATGATTGTGGGTATGGCCAAAGGCATAGTACTGCTGCTTGGTGGCGACGACCCGACTCAGCCTTCGGTGCTTAACACCCTGTTGCACCTGGCTGGCGAGAGTTTCAGCGGTGTGTCTTCTTATATAGCCGCCTGGCTGATGCTGATTTTCCAATCGGTGTTTAACTTTTTTGTGACCTCGGGCTCAGGTCAGGCCGCTTTAACCATGCCGCTGGTAGCGCCTTTATCTGATTTAGTCGGTGTATCCCGGCAAATTGCGGTACTGGCTTTTCAGCTGGGTGATGGTTTAACCAACTGCATAGTGCCAACCTCGGCCTCACTTATTGGCTGTCTGGGGGTTGTTCGGGTCGACTGGATGGTCTGGGCAAAATTTGCCTGGAAACTACAGCTGTGGCTCTTTGTGCTGGCAAGTCTGTCGGTGTTCGTGGCTGTAGCTATCGGTTATCAATAAGGAGCAGATGATGAGCCCAATTAAACTATTTAAAAATGCCCATCTGCTGGCGCCTATGGATCTGGGTCAACAGGATTTATTAATAGCCGGCGGCCAAATCGCCGCTATTGGCAAGGATTTGCTGATCGGTCAGCACAATTTGCCGATTGAAGTAATTGACGCCAGTGACTGTTATTTAACACCGGGTTTTGTGGATTCGCTGGTGCACTTTATCGGTGGTGGTGGTGAAGGTGGTTTTGCCAGCCGCACTCCGGAAATGCAGCTGACAGACGCCACTTTAGGCGGCGTGACAACGGCCATAGGTGTGCTGGGTACAGATGCCACCACCCGCACCTTAACCAATCTGCTGGCCAAGGCCCATGCGCTTGAAACTGAAGGTATTTCAACTTATTGCCACACCGGCTCTTATCAAGTCCCCTGCCGCACTTTAATGGGCTCTGTCACCGATGATTTAATCCTTGTCGACAAGTTTATTGGTGTGGGTGAAATTGCCATCAGCGACCACCGTTCATCCCAGCCCACTTTAACTGAACTGCGAAAAGTGGCTGCCGAAGCCAGGGTTGGCGGTATGCTGGCCGGCAAAGCAGGTATTGTCAGTGTGCATGTGGGTTCGGGCGCTTCGTTACTGGACCCGCTGCATCAGGCGGTAAATGGCACTGAGTTATCACTGCGGCAATTTTACCCCACCCATATCAACCGCAATCAGGATGTGTTTGCCGCCGGTATCCGTTTTGCCAAAGCAGGTGGTGTTATTGATTTTACCACCAGCACCACAGCTTACGATTTAAAGCATGGTGAAGTGGCAGCAGCACAAGCGCTTGCGCTGGCACTGGAGCAGCAAATTCCAATTGCCAACTTAACACTGAGCTCGGATGGTAATGCCAGCTTACCGCTGTTTAACCCCCAGGGAGAATTATTGGGTCTGGAAGTAGGTAAAGTCAGCAGTTTGTACCAAAGCGCCAGAACTGCAGTTCTGGATTATCAGGTGAGTTTAAGCAATGCCATTGCCGCTATCAGCGCCTCCCCCGCTGCTGTGCTTGGCCTGAAGCACAAAGGTGAGCTGGCGGTAGGCAAAGCGGCCGATTTAGTGCTTATTCACAAAGACGATCTGCAAATTCACAGTGTGTACGCCAAAGGCCGCACCATGGTGCAACAACAAAAGGCGCTGGTGTTTGGCACCTTTGAAAATCCGCCACGCTGATCCACTTTGCTTGTCAGTGCGTAAATGGAAGGAGTAGAATACCCGACTGATTTAATCGGGTATTCTGGTTTTTGACACCATAGCTCGAAAAAATGGATGACCTTATTGCAAATTTTTCATAAGACAAATTTGTGAACTGGGGTAAAATGCAGCCCTTTTTAGCCATCCAACGGTTTTTGCCTGTGCACAAACGCAGTAGCAACAACCCCAGCTAACGCCTTTTATGCAATCGACGGATCTTGGAGAATTCATGCCGACAGCGATGCCAGATGTAGCCAATCACTCTTGTGCCACCACCGAAGGGGTACTGGACTGGGTTGGAATGAGCAATATTGAAGTGCCACTGATGCTGGCTATTGCCGGTGAAGCACCGCGTCAGGTCAGTGCCCATGTCGAAGCTTTTGTGAATTTAAAAGATCCAAAAGCCAAAGGCATTCATATGTCCAGGTTATATCTGCTGCTGGACGATTTATCACGCGAGTCCACCTTAAGTCATGCCAGTCTGTGTGATCTGCTGGATGGTTTTATTACCAGCCATGAAGATTTGAGTAATCAGGCTTTTGTAAAGTTTGACTTTGACCTGCACCTGCGCCGTAAAGCCTTGATCACCGAAAAACAAGGTTGGAAAGCCTATCCGGTGACAGTGACAGGCCAGGTGGTTGATAAAGAGCTTTCAGTAGAGTTAGCGGTGAAAGTGCCTTATTCATCAACCTGCCCTTGTTCAGCAGCACTGGCGCGTCAGCTTATTCAGGAAGCTTTTGTGAAAAAGTTTGCCGGTCAGCAACAAATCAGCAGTGAATTGGTAGTGGATTGGCTGGGCACAACCCAGGGCATAGTGGCCACGCCTCACAGCCAGCGTTCTGTTGCTGAAATTAAAGTGAAACTGAATCACAAAGTGACAGAGTTTCCTATTGTTGCACTGATCGACGCTATTGAAGATGCGTTAAAAACACCGGTGCAAGCTGCAGTGAAACGCGCTGACGAACAAGAGTTTGCCCGCTTAAACGGTCAGAACCTGATGTTCTGTGAAGACGCTGCCCGTCGTTTAAAACACGCGCTGAATCAGTTATCTGAATTTGACGATTTCTGGTTGCGGGTCAATCACTATGAATCTTTGCATGCTCATGATGCAGTGGCAGTGACAGTCAAAGGATTGGAAGGCGGTTATCGCGCCTGATCTGGTAAAACAGGCAAAATTTCCACTGCCGCTTCACCGCATAATTACCGCATAAGATTTGTGGTAAATTCACCTTAAAAAGCTGCTTCGGCAGCTTTTTTGTTGGCTTAAATTGCTAGAAACAGCAATTTTTAGTGCAAAAATGTAATTTTATTACACAACTCCCACTTTAAACACCACAAGACAAAACCACCACTATTCGCTAAAAGTCAGCTTGCAATTGCTGGTAAAAATCGGTATATCTAAAGCAAGGTCTTTATGTATAGACGTCTAAACGACGCGCAGACCGCACTAGAGTAAAAACACTAACAACCCTTGACCCTTGAAAATAACGCCGTTATTTTCTTTCACACGTAAAAAAACTAAAAATTAGAATAATAATTCATTAATTAAACATATTTATACTGAAATCATTAGCGATAGATGCAGGCAGAACATAAGGGCAAAATACCCTTATTCTCGATGACAAGGGGTTGCTCCCCAGGTTGTGGTGAATAAAGATTGGCCCGGGTGGATACTTCGACAACTGAACGACATGCCATCAGCGTACAGAACTATGCGATAGGCATCAGCGAAGGTGGCAACCACCCTCTGCATCCATAATGACCACAACATTTTGTCCGGGTCATTGTGGATGCAGGTAGGCGGCAACTGAACGAATTGCCATAAGCATAGTGAACTATGTGATTGGCATGAGTGAAGGCGCCAACACCCCTGCATCCGCAATGACGACGGGTATTTTTGCATGCAGGACAGGTTGGAGGGTTTATATCATGGGGTTGTATCACCACAGTCAGGCCAGAGAAAACTGTGGCTTTGGTTTGATTGCACATTTAGAGGGCACTGCCAGCCATCGTATTGTTCGTACCGCTATCAGCGGTCTGGACCGGATGCAGCATAGGGGTGGGATTTCAGCCGACGGTAAAACCGGTGATGGTTGTGGTTTGCTGATGCAAAAACCTGACAGCTTTTTTCGGGCTATTGCCGAAGAAAATGGCTGGACCTTAGGTAAAAAATACGGTGTTGGTATTTTCTTTTTAAGCCAGGATCCGGTCAAAGCCGAATTTGCCAAACATATTGCCGAAACCGAAATAGCCCGCGAAACCTTAACTCTTGTAGGCTGGCGTGATGTGCCGGTAGACCCTTCAGTGCTTGGTCCTATTGCGCTCTCTTCTATGCCTAAAGTGGTGCAGGTGTTTGTCAGCGCTCAGCCGGGCTGGGGCGACCACGATTTAGAGCGCCGTTTGTATATGGTGCGCCGTCGTATTGAAAAACAAATTGTCAACGACGATGACTTTTATATTCCGAGTTTTTCCGGTTTAGTCACTGTATTTAAAGGCCTGATGATGCCGGCCGATTTGCCGGGTTATTATCTGGATCTAGCCGATATCCGCATGGAAACGGCAATTTGTGTATTCCACCAGCGTTTTTCCACCAACACCATGCCCCGCTGGGCTTTGGCGCAGCCGTTCCGTTTCCTGGCGCACAATGGTGAAATTAATACCATCACAGGCAACCGCCAATGGGCGCGGGCCCGTCAGTACAAATTTGCCTCCCCGCTGCTGCCGGATATGCAAAATGCCGCACCTTTTGTGGGTCAAAAGGGCTCAGATTCCAGCTCGCTCGACAACATGCTTGAGTTGTTTTTAGCAGGTGGTATGGATTTGTTCCGCGCTATGCGTTTGCTGGTGCCGCCGGCATGGCAAGGCAACAAAGTGATGGATGATGACCTCAAAGCCTTTTATGAATTTAACTCCATGCATATGGAGCCATGGGATGGTCCGGCCGGTATTGTGCTGACTAACGGCCAGCATGTGGCCTGTAATCTGGACCGCAACGGCCTGCGCCCTGCCCGTTTTGTCATTACCAAAGATAAATTAATTACGCTGGCTTCTGAAGTTGGCATTTGGGACTACACACCTGATGAAGTACAGGAAAAAGGCCGCGTGGGGCCGGGCGAGATGCTGGCAGTTGATACACAAACAGGAAAAATCTGGCGCTCCAACGAAATTGACGAAGACTTACGTGCCCGTCACCCGTACCGCCAGTGGCTGACCCAAAACGTACAACGTTTAGTGCCTTATGAAAAATTCGAAGTGGATTTGATTGGTAAAAGGGTGTTCAGCGACGATGAAATGATGGTGTATCACAAGCTGTTTAATTACAGCTATGAAGAAATTGATCAGGTTATTACCGTGCTGGCCAAAGACGGTCAGGAAGCTGTGGGCTCTATGGGTGATGACACGCCGATGGCGGTGTTGTCGCGTAAACCCCGCACCTTTTACGATTATTTCCGCCAGCAGTTTGCCCAGGTCACCAACCCACCAATTGACCCACTGCGTGAAGCGCATGTGATGTCGCTGGCCACCAGTATTGGCCGCGAGCACAACGTGTTTTCGGAAACCGCAGGTTATGCCCGCCGTATTCAGTTTGAATCGCCGGTAATGATGTATTCGGATTTAAAACAGTTAAAAACTGCCGATGAAAAATACTACAAACATCAGATTTTCAGCCTGAATTACAACCCAACTGAAGAAACACTGGAGCAGGCAGTACGTCGTGTGGCGCAGGAAGCCATTGTGTCGGTGCGCGAACACAAAGTGGTGCTGGTTATTTTAACCGACCGCCGTATTGCGCCAGAGCTGATTCCTATTCCGGCTGCGATGGCGGTGGGTGCTGTGCATCACGCCTTAGTGGACGCCCAGCTGCGCTGTGATTCCAATATAGTGATAGAAACCGCAACTGCACGCGACCCACATCACTTTGCGGTGTTGGTTGGTCTTGGCGCCACCGGTATTTATCCGTTTTTGGCTTATGAAACTGTGGAACAGCTGTGCGAAAAAGGCTCGTTAAATATCACAGCCCGTGAAGCTGTAACAAACTACCGTAAAGGCATTAATAAAGGCCTTTATAAAATAATGTCGAAAATGGGCATTTCCACTGTGGCCAGTTACCGCTGCTCTAACTTATTTGAAGCAGTGGGTGTCAACAAAAACGTGATGCAGCTGTGTTTCCCGGACGTGCCTTCACGTTTGGGCGGCGCCGACTTTGAAGATTTCCAGCAGGACGTGCAGCAGCGCGCCAATATGGCCTGGCTCAAACGTAAGCCATTGGATCATGGTGGTTTACTCAAATATGTACACGACGGCGAATACCACGCGTACAACCCGGACGTAGTACAAAGCCTGCAAAAAGCGGTGAAAAGCGGTCTGTACGAGGATTACAAAGTCTATTCCGACTTTGTCAATCAACGCCCTGTGGCCCATATCCGCGATTTATTAACTATAAAAAGCGACCATGTGTCCCCTATTACTCTGGACGAAGTGGCACCTGCCGAGCAGCTCTACCCAAGGTTTGACAGCGCCGCTATGTCGATTGGCGCTTTAAGCCCGGAAGCGCACGAAGCTTTGGCCATTGCCATGAACCGTTTGGGCGGCCGTTCTAACTCAGGTGAAGGTGGTGAAGATCCACGCCGTTTTGGCACCGAAAAAAACAGCAAAATCAAACAGGTGGCGTCCGGCCGTTTTGGCGTGACACCACATTATTTGGTCAATGCTGAAGTCATTCAGATTAAAGTGGCACAAGGCGCCAAGCCGGGTGAAGGCGGTCAGCTACCGGGTGAAAAAGTCACGGCCGAAATAGCGCGGCTGCGTTATTCAGTGCCAGGCGTGACCCTCATTTCGCCACCACCACATCATGATATTTATTCGATTGAAGATTTATCGCAGCTGATTTTTGACTTAAAGCAGGTGAATCCACAGGCGCTGATTTCCGTGAAATTAGTGTCTGAGCCTGGTGTTGGCACTATTGCAACAGGTGTGGCCAAAGCTTATGCCGACCTGATTACCATTTCTGGTTATGACGGTGGCACAGGCGCAAGCCCTTTAACATCGGTCAAATACGCCGGCTCGCCATGGGAGCTTGGCCTTGCCGAAGTGCATCAGGCGTTAGTGGAAAACGGCCTGCGCGACCGGGTGCGCCTGCAAGTGGATGGCGGTTTAAAAACCGGCCTGGACGTAGTGAAAGCGGCCATTTTAGGCGCTGAAAGTTTTGGTTTTGGCACAGGCCCTATGGTGGCTTTAGGTTGTAAATTCCTGCGGATTTGCCACTTAAATAACTGCGCTACCGGTGTGGCCACTCAGGACGCCACCCTTCGGCGCGACCACTTTAACGGTTTGCCGGAAATGGTGATGAATTACTTTAAGTTTTTAGCGCTGGAAGTACGGCAGCTGATGGCTGAATTAGGGGTAAAAGAAATCACTGACCTGATTGGCCGCACCGATTTACTGGTGCAGCGTGAAGGCCAGACCGCACGGCAGGTAAAACTGGATTTATCTCCTATTTTGCAGGCTTGTGGGGTGAAGTCCGACAAACCGCTGCACTGCATGCAAAACAACGATCCCTTTGATTCTGGCCCGCTGAACCAGCTGATGGTCAGCAAATGTGTTGATATGGTGAAATTTAAAACCGGCGGCCGGTTAAGTTTGCCTATCCGCAATACCGACCGCTCAGTGGGTGCAGCTTTGTCAGGGTTAATTGCCCGTCATCACGGTAATCAGGGCATGGCAACTGAGCCAATTGAAGTGCAGTTTACCGGCACTGCCGGTCAGAGTTTTGGTGTCTGGAATGCCGGTGGTTTGCATCTGTCGTTGCAAGGTGATGCCAACGATTATGTCGGCAAAGGCATGACAGGCGGACAACTGGCTATTTATCCGCCCAAAGGCGTCAGTTTTGCCCGCGACAACGCAACTATTGTGGGTAACACCTGTTTATATGGCGCTACCGGCGGGCGTTTTTATGCAGCAGGTCGAGCTGGTGAACGTTTTGCCGTGCGTAACTCAGGCGCTATAGCGGTGATTGAAGGCACAGGCGATAACTGCTGTGAATATATGACAGGCGGTGTGGTGGTAGTGCTTGGGCAAACCGGTGTGAATTTTGGTGCCGGTATGACAGGTGGTTTTGCCTATTTATTTGATGAACATCAGGATTTAGCCCTTAGGGTCAACCCTGAACTGGTGGAATGTTTAGATGTCAGCACGCCAATCTTACAGGAGCATTTGCGTAGCCTGATTCATCAGCATTTTGAAGCAACGGGTTCAGAGCGCGCGCACAAAATTTTGTCGTCGTTCCAAAGCTGCTTAAGCCAGTTTAAGTTGATTAAACCAAAAACCAGTGACGTCAATACGTTATTAGGTCACCGCGCACGCTCCTCAGCAGAGCTGCGGGTTCAGGCGATGTAAGGGTGGAGAATTAACCATGGCACAGAATGTTTATCAGTTTATTGATGTAAAAAGGGTCGATCCGCCGAAAAAGTCGCATGAAGATCGCACCATTAAGTTTGTCGAAATTTATCAGCCAATGACCGACACCCAGGCGGCAGGTCAAGCCGATCGTTGCCTCGATTGTGGTAACCCCTACTGCGAATGGAAATGCCCGGTGCATAACTATATTCCGCAGTGGCTAAAACTTGCCAACGACGGCAAAATTATTGAAGCTGCAGAATTATCACATAAAACCAATAGCTTACCTGAAGTCTGTGGCCGGGTTTGCCCGCAAGACCGGCTTTGTGAAGGCGCCTGTACCCTAAACGAAGGTTTTGGTGCTGTCACTATTGGTTCTATTGAAAAATACATCACCGACAAAGCCTTTGAGATGGGTTGGCGGCCGGACTTATCGGCAGTCGTTAAAACCGATAAAAAAGTAGCGGTGATAGGCGCAGGCCCGGCAGGTTTGGCGTGTGCTGACGTGCTGGTGCGTAATGGCGTGACCCCTGTTGTGTTTGATAAGTATCCGGAAATCGGCGGTTTGCTGACCTTTGGTATTCCACCTTTTAAACTGGAAAAAGGTGTGATGCAGCTACGCCGTGAAATTTTCAGCGCTATGGGCATCGAGTTTCGCTTAAACACCACAGTGGGTGTGGATGTGAGTTTTGACAGCCTGCTGGAAGAATACGATGCCGTGTTTTTAGCTCTTGGCACTTACACGCCAATGGCTGGCGGTTTAGTCAATGAACAGGTGCCTGGCGTTTATGAAGCTCTGCCTTATTTAATTGGCAATATCAATAACTTAATGGGCTGGCAAACCGAACATCAATTTGTTGATCTGAAAGGCAAAAACGTGGTGGTGCTGGGTGGTGGTGACACTGCGATGGACTGTGTACGTACTGCCATTCGTCAGGGCGCCAGCAAAGTGATTTGTGCTTACCGTCGTGACGAAGCCAATATGCCGGGTTCACGCAAAGAAGTGCAAAACGCCCGCGAAGAAGGGGTTGAATTTATGTTTAACCTGCAGCCTTTGGGCATTGAAATAAATAATGAAGGCCGTGCCTGTGGCGTAAAAGTGGTGTCTACCGCCCTTGGTGCGCCGGATGCAAAAGGCCGCCGCTCTGCCGAAGTGGTGCCAGGCTCTGAGCAGGTGCTGGCTGCTGATGCTGTGGTGATTGCTTTTGGTTTTCAGCCAAGCCCGCCAAAATGGTTACAGGACAAAGGCATTGAACTCGACAGCAAAGGCCGGGTGATTGCCAGTGAAAACAGCCTGTTCCCACTGCAAACCAACCAGCAAAAGATTTTTGCCGGTGGGGATATGGTGCGCGGATCCGATTTAGTGGTAACCGCCATAGCCCAGGGCCGCAAAGCGGCTGAAGGTATGCTGGACTTTTTGGCGGTGTAATTGCCGCCTGAATAGTGCCATCAGATAGCAGCTAACCAACTCTGCAGCAAAGCCGGTGAATTAACCCGGCTTTTTTCACTCCAACTTTTTTATGCCCTTGCATGGCAACAGCACAAAGTGCTCCGCCGACCATTATCAAACTTTTATCAGCAATTTATCTGCATTCCCTCACGCGTACCCGGCTGGAATCTAACAACTATCAGAGCACAAGGTTAAAACTGCAGCACCGGGCTTCAACTGACAGCATGCCGTTGTTGAACATGCAGTGATGGGATTGTCACTCTGTTACCTGCCCTGCCTGAAAGCTCACCTTGTGATATCTCAGCTATGCAGTACCTAATCTGACACAATAAGGAATATTCATGAAAATTAGTAAATTAATAAAATCACTGGCCTTTGGTGCCGGTCTGGCTGTGGCATTTTTCAGCTTTGCTTCGGACGATCTGTCACCCTACGAGCAATGCATTCTTGATTGCCATCAGAAATCCAGAATTTGTCTGGCTGGCGGCGGCCCTTCAACCACCTGTAGTTCACATCTGCAATTGTGTAAATGGGGTTGTGGTACACCACAATAACAAGGCCAGAACATGGCACTTTCGTCACTGAAAGTGCCTTTAGCTTTAGAGAAGATGATGATCAATCGACAAGCATTCAAATCGTTACTGAGCTCTGTGATGACAGTCGTTCTGGGTTTTGCTATCGGCATTGCGGCCTTGTACGGCTGGCAATATGCCAATCAGCCGCCCACTGTGATTGAAATGGACACCAGCGCCCATTTTGCCGCCACCGACAAAAGGTTGATTTTGTATTCAGCGTCCTGGTGCCAATACTGCGATAAAGTAAAAAACTACCTGAATCAACATCAGCTGGTGTTTGAAAACAGAGACATAGAGTCAGCAGATCCCAAGGTTCAGCAACTATTTCAAACGCTGGGCGCAGAAGGTATTCCACAGATCCTGATTGGCAATAAGGTGATCCGTGGTGCCGATTTAGCAGCACTGGAAGATGAACTGAAAAAACGGCAATTGCTGTAGCCAACGCTGCAGCAAGCCATTATTTATACCTGTTTTTTACTCACTTTTTTAACCTGTATATAGCGCAGGGCCGCCCTACCAAAACCCTTTCCATTTTTAACACAAAACACAAAACACAAAACAGCTTAATTCAGTGCCTGACGTGCTGTTCCAGCAGTGCTCAGTGTTGCATATTGTTCAAACTGTGCCAGCAAAGGTTGATGCTGTTGTCGCCACTGCGCGACCGCTCTTGGGCCCTCTCCGGTGATTTGCCGCACAAAAGCTGCCGACAAACTTTGAGTTGCAGCTTTCAGAACTTTGTCCTGCAGTGCCAGCTCTGGTTTTTGCCTTCTGCCGGAAAAAATATTGTGATTGCCACCATAAAACACCGCCAGCACTTTTTCCGGCCCTGGCATGGCCTGATAAATATCAATACGCTCTTCCGGTCTGGAGTGGTAACCCGGCACCTCTATTTCGTCCATGGTATTGGTGATATGTAAGGTTGGAACCGCAATACCGGCCAGCACTTGCGACAGCGGTTTGTCATTATAAAAAGGCGGGGCTGAAATCAGCATACCGGCACTGAATCTGGCATCACGTAAATCAGCCTGGTGTGGCTCAGCTTTAGCGCCAAGAACCAGCATAGTGGTGTTAGCACCATATGAATGACCAGCCATAATCAGCTTGTTTTGGTCTATCAGCGCAGCAAATTCAGACTGCAATAGCTTATCCAGACCAAAACGCACATCCGCCACCCGCGCCAGAGCTTCTTCCTCACCGGCCGCACTCATCAGCCGAAACGGCAAGGTCAACCGGCTGCCACGCCAGATCTGCCGATCGCTGCCAATATGTTGCAAGTGTAAACTGGCAAAACCCTGACTGGCCCAGTACAGACCAAGATAAGCATAACGGTCGCGGGAGCCGCCAAGGCCATGCGAAAACACTATCAGCGGCAACTTTGCCGCAGAAACACCAGCGGGCAGATATAACAAGGCCGGCACTTCACGGCCCCGGGCGCTGTCCTGCCACTGTAATTCGTGCTGAGTGACTTTGTCAGACCAACTTAAACTAAGCTCACTGGCCTGTTGTACCGAAGGCAACTGCAGGTGCTCTGCCCATTGCTGCTGCGTGAGCTGTAACGGCTCCGGACTTTGTTTACAGGCCGAAAGACTGAGCAGAGCAACTAAAGCCCACCAGAAAAAAAATCGTTTTTGCTTAAATCCCGCCATCTTACCCACTCCTGTCTGCAGCGCAGCTTCAGAGTCTCTGGCTGAACCTGCACTTAGTCACAGAAATACCTGCGAACCGTGATAAAAATTGTGATACCGGCTATGACAAAGGTCTTATTAAAAATTGTTATGTTGTGTTGCACTAACACAGCCGATGTATTGGCACAAAATACTTCTGAATACAGCAATCTATACGATGTAACAGAGCCCATAGCTCAGCCGGAATGTGGTTTGTTTTGACTATTCCAGCCCCTGTTGATGCCGTCAAGGCGGATGCGGTCTGTGGTTCTTTACATGAGGCTGGTCGGATTTTAGTCATTTTTAACCGCAAGCCTCTTGCAGCAAAAGCCAAAATCGTTTGCACTGGTCTAACAAATAATAATGACAAGGACGATTTCATGCGCCGCTTTCAACAAAGTCTTCAGACTTTTGCATTCAGTACTTTAGCCCTGTTGTGCAGCCTGCCGGCCACAGCCACTGAACTGAACAACATCACAGCACAACAAGCGCTGTTTTTAATGGAACAACAAAAACTCAGTTCAGTAGAACTGGTGACTTATTACCTGCAACAAATTGAAAAAAACAATCAAAAAGGCGCTGATTTAAGAGCCATTACCGATATCAACCGCGATGCCATTAAGCTCGCGACAAGGCTGGACAAAGAACGTAATGCCGGCAAAATCCGTGGCCCGCTGCATGGTTTGCCTGTGGTATTAAAAGCCAATATCGCCACCAAAGACGGCATGCCCACCACGGCTGGCGCACTGGCACTAAAAGGTTTTCTGGCAAAAAAAGATGCTGAGTTAGTCAGCCAGCTTAACGCCGCAGGCGCTGTGATTATTGCCAAAAGCAATTTATCAGAATGGGCTAATTTCAGGGGCGAAAACTCGGCCAGCGGCTGGTCGGCACTGGGTGGTCAAACCAAAAACCCGCATAACCTGAGCAAGTCCCCCTGCGGCTCCAGCTCTGGCTCGGCTGTTGCCGTAGCCGCTGATATGACCTTACTGGCAGTGGGCACAGAAACAGATGGCTCTATCACCTGCCCTGCTTCAGTCAACGGCATAGTGGGCATTAAACCCACCCATGGTGCTGTGTCCGGCGCCGGTATTATTCCCATCGCTGCTTCACAGGATATCGCCGGCCCCATGACGCGCACTGTGGCGGATGCCGCTTTATTACTGCAGGTATTAGCAACAGATAAAGCCAAAACCCGTTATGGCGATTTAACCACTGCTATTAACGAAATGCGGGTGAACAAAGTGCTGCTGGTGCGTGCTTTTGACGGACAATTTGCCGCCATTAAACAAATGCAGGACAAGGTTGCGCAACAGCTGCAGCAACAAGGTATTGAAGTTGAGATGCTGGAGCAATGGCAATTACCGGAGCAACTGAGCAAAGACGAACTGACAGTGTTAATCTATGAATTTAAACGTGATTTAACCAACTGGCTGAAAGAATATCAGGTGCCGGCCGCTATTGGCAGCATCGACAAAATTGTTGCTTTTAACCAGAAAAAAGGCAAAGCAGCGCTGGCCTTTTATGGTCAGGAATATTTGCAACAAGCCGCCGCTATTGATTTGGAAAAAGACAAAGCCGCTTATCTGCAGGCGCTGAAAAACAGCAAACAACTGGCAAAAGCACAACTGGATACTTATCTCTCAAAATTTGACGCTATTTTAATGCCCGCTTATGGCCCGGCCTGGCCTATAGATCATGTCAAAGGTGATCAGTTTAGTTTTGGCACTTCTACCGCCGCCGCTGTGTCTGGTTATCCTGCTGTCACTATTCCGGCCGGCATGGATGGCGAGCTGCCGCTTGGGCTCAGTCTGGTGGGGCTGCCCTGGAGTGAGAGAAAACTGCTTGGACTTGCGGCGCTACTGGAGCAGACATTGCCAAAACGGACAATTCCGGCGCTTAAGCCCTGATCTTTACCGGCGGGCTATTTGATCCGGGCTGGCTATGTGCTCAGTGCGGGCTTTGTGCGCCGGGCTGACTCAAACTCAGGCGCAAACGAACCTCAGCGTTTTAGTCACTGAGCTTATTCTCACCAGCTTCAGCGAAATACCGCCCCGCTTCACCGGGGCTTTGTTTTAACCAGAGCCCGTATCACTATTTTATCCGGCACACCTTCTGCTCTTGCATCAGTCGTGCTCTGGCATCAGTCGTGCCCTGGCATCAACAGCCAAACTGGTCTACCACTTTAGTCGAGTTTGCTGTATCAATGTTTGACACAATGCGCCGTATACCAAACACTGGGCGGCACAACTTGCAGGAGGCCTGATGGATAATAAGCTGTTTGCCGGGACGTACCAGCCGATGCTGCCACTATTGCTACTGATGCTACTGATCCCATTGTCGTTTTTGTTATTGTTTTTTACTGCGCAAAGTCAGTATTTTTACCCTGTGCTGATTGGCTGTAGCTTGCTGCAACTGCTGGCGCTTTATCGGCTTTACCGCCAACTCAGCACAGCTGCACAAAAACCAGATGCCGCTCAAAGTGCAGCTGGCGCGCAAAGCGGTCTGCAAAAAAGCGCAGCCGTGATCAGTGGCGCTACCTCCAATATGGCGATAGGCGCAGCCGAAGTATCGTTTTATATGGACGGCCTGACCAAAGATATCCGCCAAATCAGCCATGACAGCGAACAAATCAGCGAAGTGGCCAGCCAGCTGACCCAAACCAGCACCCAACTGAGTCACAACCTGCAAACCATCAGCCAAAGTGTGCAGCATACTGCCACTGCCAGCAGCGATACTGCGGCCCTGTTAGGCTCTGGCGTCAGGCAGGTGGGAGAGCTTGGCAGCGCGGTAGACCACGCCGCAGCAGAGCTTAAACAACTGCAACAAAGCGCCGATCAAATCCAGCATATTACCGAAGTGATCCGAAGTGTCGCCGACCAAACCAACTTACTGGCGCTTAATGCCGCCATCGAAGCAGCCCGCGCCGGTGACGCCGGCCGCGGTTTTGCCGTGGTGGCTGATGAAGTCAGGGCTTTGGCCGGTAAAACTGCCGGTGCCACCGGCGATATCGCGCAAATGCTCAGCACTATCCGCAGTCAAAGTGCGCAAACCGGCAATCTGATGAGCAAACTGGTGGCACTTAGCAGCGACGTGCAACAACAGCTGCAGGCGGTGGCGAGCGGCGTGGGTGGCATCAATACCGAAATTAATCAGGCGTCTGGCGCACTGAGTGAGCTGGATCAGAGCGGCCATCAGCTTGAGCAGGCCAGCCGGCAAATTGGTGATGCTATCAACAATATTCATCAGGGCCTGGCTGCAGTGGAGCAAAAAAGTGATTCTGTCGCCACTCAGGCCATTGAGCTGTCGGTTGAAACCGAAAGTATCTACCGTGAACTCAGTCTGGTCAGCAACCAGCATTTTTTCAGTGTGCTGCAACAGGAAGCACAGCAAGCCGCCACTGCTATTGCCCAATTATTTGAACAGGCGATTGCGCGCGGAGAGCTGACGGAGCAGGCGCTTTTTGCCAAAAGTTATCAGCCTATTGCCAATACCAATCCGCAGAAATACCACACCGCCTACGACAGTTTTACTGACCTGCATTTCCCGGCCATTCAGGAAGCGATACTGGCGCGAAATCCACAGGTGTTGTACGCCGGCGCTGTGGATAGTCAGGGTTATTTCCCAACCCACAACCGTAAATTCAGCCAGCCGCTGACCGGCAACTATCAACAGGATTTAATCAACAACCGCAGCAAACGTATCTTTAATGACAGAACAGGTAGTCGCTGTGGCAGCAACACAGAAAGCATGTTGCTACAAACCTATAAAAGAGACACAGGCGAAATTTTGCATGATTTGTCGGTGCCTATTCTGGTTCGCGGCAAACACTGGGGTGGTTTTCGCGTCGGTTTTAGCAAGGCGCACTAACAACTGCATGGGCTGCTGCACTGTGATCCCAGACGCACTTTATGCTAAGGTTGCAGCGGTTTTAATGCCGGAGTTTTCTTTTGCAACGCCGAACATTTTTAGGTTTTACCCTGCTCAGCATCGCCAGCCTCAGCGGTTGCAGCAATATGCCCGAGCTACCTCAAGGCCAGAAAGCACCGCCTGAACCTCACGACTGGCAGGCATTGGCAAGCCGTTTTTCCGGTGAATTACTGTTGCCGCAAGCCGAACATTTTGACCGGCTGCGAAAAGCGGCCAATGCCCGTTATGACCAACTGGTGCCGGCGGTGATTATGCGCTGCGTTAATGCCGCCGATGTGCAACTGGCGGTGAATTTTGTCCGTGATTTTGCCTTACCTTTTGCCGTGCGTAGCGGCGGTCATAGTTATACCGGCCTGTCCAGCACCAATGGCGTGCTGATTGATTTGGGCCTGATGCAGCAAGTCACACTGGAAGATAACATTGCCACTATTGGCAGCGGCGCCAAGCTGGGGGATGTGTATGCACAGCTTGGTGCCAAAGCACGTTCAATACCAGCCGGCAGCTGTGCCAGCGTGGGCATTGCCGGTTTAGTGCAGGGCGGCGGCCTGGGCATTGCCGACCGGCGTTATGGTTTAACCTGTGATGCACTGCAAAGTGCCGACATAGTGACAGCTGATGGTCAGCTGCGCCATTGCAGCGCCACTGAGCATCCCGACTTATTCTGGGCGCTGCGCGGTGGCGGCGGTGGTCAGTTTGGTATTGTCACCAGGTTAACGTTTCAGACTTTTCCAACTGCCCCCATCCGCAATTATATTGGCCGTTATCCGCTGAAACACGGTCTGCAGGTGCTGCAAAACTGGCAGCAATGGCTGTCAGAGCTGCCTGATGAGGTCTGGTCACAAGCCACCATCTGGTTTAATGGCCAGCAAAATGAACCTGAAATTCAAATCCGCGCCTGTGCTATCGGCGAGCCTTTGCTATTAACCCGCCACTGGCAATTGCTGGAGCAGCGGCTGATTGGCATTTGGTCTGATGTTGATATGCAGGACCATCAGTACCTGGATTTTATGTTAAGCGACTGTGCCGGCCTTGAAATGCCTCAATGCAAATTGCCTAATCAACATGAAGAGGGTGTGCTCAAACGGGTGGCCATGGCCGGCAGCTCCGATATTTTTGACCGTTACCTGCATAGCGCTGCACTCAATACCCTGCTGCGCGAAATTAACAAACGCCACCAAAGCGGCCACAGAGGCGGCGTGATGTTAACCGCTATGGGTGGCGCTATTACAAATCTCAAACACGACGACACCGCTTTTGCCCACCGTCATGCGCTGTTAAGTGCGCAATATTTAATGAGCGGCCCTGTGGGCAGCCCGGAATCTTTATTAAAAGAAGGGGCAGCCTGGGTAAACCGGATGCGCCATTTAATGAAAACCTGGAGCAGTGGCGGTGCTTATCTCAATTACACCGATGCGCTGCTGAAAAACTGGCAACAGGCTTATTACGGCGATCACTATGGCAGATTACAGCAGATCAAAGCGCGTTATGATAAAGCTCAGCTATTCCGTGTTGCCCAGGGTATAGCTCCGGTTTAGAACTGGCCGAGAACTGGCCGAGAACTGGCTTAGTACCGGCCTAGTACCGGCCTAGTACCGGCTTAGTACCGGCCTGGTAATGTGCTGCATGGATGCAGCGCTTTAAGATTAAAAATATGGGGAAAAGCACCTTGTTATTAAAAATCCGTTGCTGCAAACATGCCATCAGCGCCCTGCTTTTATCTCTGCTGCCCACTGCCCCGCTTTGGGCAGACACGCCAACGCCAACACAACCATCACCCGACAGCGAAATTTTTGTGGCTGCCGGCGTATTTCATCCGGAAATAGAAGGCCCGGCAGTGGATGCAGAAGGCAATCTATATGCGGTGAATTTTGGTGGTAACAGTGCAGCAGCCAAAGGCAGCATCGGTAAAATAACGGCAAAGGGTGAAGCCTCACATTTTTTACAGCTGCCCAAAGCCAGTGTTGGCAATGGTATCCGGTTTGACCAGCAGGGACGGATGTATATTGCTGACTATACCGGCCATAACATCTGGCGTTATCACGGCAGCAGTTTAAGTTTGTACCTGCATCAACCTTTGATGTTTCAGCCCAATGATCTGGCGATCAGCCAACAGGGCGTGTTATTCGCAAGCGACCCGGATTGGAAAAACAACAGCGGTCAAATCTGGCGTATTAACAAAGCCGGCAGCAGCAGCTTGCTGGAAAAAAACATGGGCACCACCAATGGCATTGAAGTAAGCCCAAATCAGCGTTTTTTGTATGTCAACGAAAGCCGCCAGCGCAAAGTGTGGCGTTATCAGCTGGATAAAAAGCTCAATATCAGCAATAAAACCCTGCTGATTGAATTTCCCGATCACGGCCTGGACGGTATGCGCTGTGATAACAACGGCAATTTATATATCGCCCGTTATGGCAAAGGCACTATTGCCAAAATAAGCCCACAAGGCAAACTGCTGCGCGAATACCAGCTGCATGGCAAGTTTCCAACAAACGTCACTTTTTCCAGTGATTTCAAATTTTTATATATCACAATGCAAAAAGATGGCGCGGTAGAGCGGCTAAAACTGCAATAACTGCACAATCACAGAGAGTCTCAGCAAAAAGCGCTGTATCAAGCGCTTTTACATCGCTAACCAGGCTTTTGCTCAGGTTAAGGCCAGATCGTGACTTCCGGCACAACACAACACCAACCTTTTGCCTCAGACTGCCTATATCAGCAATAAGGCTGAATAGATTCCTCAGGCAGCGCAAAAGGACAAATGCATGCAACAACATCATCACAGAGTTTCCTCCCCTATCCGGGCTTTGAGCGGCCTGTTTATTGGCCGAAAATTATTGCTGCCTTTATTTACTGTCAGTCTGCTTCTGGGCTGCAGCGCTATCAGCAACAGCGATAACAGAGCGCAGCAAGAAAAGAGCAAAGCTGAGCCCAAGCTTGTGCAGGCCGGATTTAACGTGAAAATGCAGCAGCTGGATTTATTCGATGCAACCAGGCAAAGACCGGTAAAAATTACCCTCTGGTACCCCGAAGGTAAAGCCTGCAAGGCGCAGATCTGTCTGGCCGATAACACAGTGCGCAGTCAGGCCTTGTTGTTGTCACATGGCGCCATGGGAGCGGCGCTTAATTATCAATGGCTTGGCAAAAGTATGGCCGGCCGTGGTTGGGTGACTGTTGGCGTCAATCATTATGGTGAATCCTGGGTTTATGGTGCCGGGCATATCAAAGCTGCCGCTGTACTGGAGTTCTGGCAGCGGCCACTCGATTTAGGTTTTGTGCTGGATCAGTTAGAAGCCAATCAATATGAAGGCCAAAAGTTGTTTAATCAGTCGATCAACTGGCGCAGCACTGTGGCCGTTGGCCATTCATCAGGCGGTGCCAGCGTGGCTGCGCTGGCCGGTGCCGGTTTTGATTTTGCCAAAGTGACCAGTTACTGCAAAACCGACGCCGCCAAAGCCGATCGCAGCTGTGCTTATTTACCCAAAGCCGCAGCGGGGCAGCCAACAGTGCATAAAGCCGCCACAGACTTGCCCACTTTGCCATCAGACCAAGACTGGTATGATGCCAGAGTCAAAAAACTGATGTTACTTGACCCGGCACTGGGTCATCTGGTCGATGCAAAAAGCCTGCAGCAAATCAAACTACCGACCCTGGTGGCAGGTTCAGTGCAAAACGACTTTTTACCTTTTGCACAGCACGCCGGTTTTTATGCCAGCCAGATTCCACAGGCACAACAAGTGACCTTTAATCAAGGCGAAGGACATTTTGTGTATCTGGATAGTTGCACCCTGCCACACCGGGCTTTGGGTGTGCCTATCTGCTTTGATAAAGCAGGGGTAAACAGAAGCCACGTACAGCAACAATTAACAGCGCAGCTACTGGTGTTGCTGAGCAGCACGGCAACAATTGCATCCACAAACGGCAACAACTGAAACATGTGCTGCGCTGGCAGCGATAAAAAAGCACAGCAACAGCGACTATCAAATCTGTTACTGAAGCGGCTTAGGACAGCCTGTTAGTCCCAGCTCAGATTATGGCCAGCCTTAGCGGCGCCTTTGAGCATTTCCAGAAGCGGCAGTGCTCTTTTACGTAAACTAACCGGCGCGTCCTGCTCATCGGCATTGGTGTTGGAGTTGGGCAGCTCTGGCTCTGCCCCATCTTCCAGTGCCTGTTGCAGCTGCCATAAAGCCTGGGGCACGTCTTCGGCAAAAATGGCGCCCGGCACTTTGGGGGTGACGCCCATTTTTTCTATTAGTTGCAGTGCAATATCACCAAACATGGTAATGGGGTAATAATCTTTGCTATGAAATGTGACTAACATACATCTTCCTTTGCTGATAGTTGCAAGCTTGCGGGTTCACTTCAACTATAACCCCTGTGCAACGGCCACACAGCTTTAATACACAGATAAACCCAGTTGCTCGGCCAAAGCGCGGATCAAATGCATCGCCAGCTGCGAATTACCAAAGCTGTTTAGTGGCGGGCTCCAGGCGGCTATTACCCCATAATTGGGCACTACCGCCACTATACCGCCGCCCACGCCACTTTTGGCCGGTAACCCCACGGTAAAAGCAAACTCGCCGGACTGATCATACATACCGCTGGTGGTCAGAATAGCATTCACTCTATGGGCGTCCTTGCGACTGCAAATCTGCTCACCGCTCACCGGATCCTGCCCTCTGTTAGCCAGATACAAAAAACTGCGCGCCAGCTGCTCACAGCTCATTGCCACCGAACATTGATGAAAATATTGCTCCAGCACCAGCGGCACTTCACTCTGAATATTGCCAAAACTTTTCATCAGATAAGCCAGGGCCGCATTACGGCTGCCGTGCTGCTGCTCTGAAGCATACACTTTAGGGTCGATATAAATAGACTGGCAGTCGGTCAGGCGCCTGATAAACATTAAAAAGCTGTTGATACTGGCCGAATAATGGCTGGCCAGCACATCGGCAATGACCAGAGCGCCCGCGTTTATCACCGGATTACGGGGTATGCCCTGCTCCCACTCCAGCTGCACTATCGAATTAAAAGGCTGGCCTGAAGGCTCCATCCGCACTCTATGCCACAGCTCATCGCCCTGCAGCTGCATTGCCATGGTCAGCGCATAGGTTTTTGACAGGCTCTGAATGGAAAAAGGCACAGCCGCATCACCGGCTGATGCCACTTTACCATCTAAAGTGGCCACGGCTATACCAAGCCGGTTAGGCGCAACCTGAGACAAAGCCGGAATATAATCGGCCACCTTGCCGCTGATGGGCATCTGGCGCGCCTGCGTCAGTAAGTCGGCCAAAGCCTGGTTTAAATCCACAATGGGGCAAAAGTCCGCCTGTTGCATCAGGCACTCCTTGCTGGAATTTTAAAAAACGCTATCAGAGCACAGTTAAAAGTAAAGGCGCAAGCTGCTGACAGGTTTGCTTTTTCGCCCGCCTTTGGGTATCAATAGAGATTAGAGTATCAGCTCAATTTAGTGCCATCGCCTGTGGGCGGGCCAGGGAGCCTTATGAGTCAGCCCCGCCATATTGCCGAAGTGATTTTAAAAGGCTTTCGCCGCCACTTTAGTTTGTTTTCGCAAATGACCCAGCAGGCCAAACAACGTTTTGCCCATGCCGACTGGCCCGGGTTACAGCAGGACAACGCCAACCGCATCAGCTTTTATGATTTAAGGGTGCAGGAAGCGATAGACCGGCTGGTGCTGGAACTGCCACAACATTGTCTGGATGAATCTTTATGGCAGCAGGTGAAACAACATTATCTGGATTTTTTAACTTTTCACCCTCAGGCCGAGCTTGCCGAAACTTTTTATAACTCTGTGTTTTGCCGCTTGTTTGCCCGCAAATATTTTCATAATCAGAATATTTTTGTTGAGTCGACCTTAAGCAAACAAAAACTGCCGGCCCCTGTGGCTTCGGTCTATGACAGTTATTTTCCGGTGCAGGATGGCCTGCGCAACTGTATCCGAAAAATTGTGGCAAGTTACGCATTTTCACTGCCGTTTGCCGATGTAGAGCGCGATATCCGCTATGTGATCCAGACTTTTCGTGCCGAATCCGGCCATGGCCGCCATCCGGTGCATCAGATCCGCTTTGATATGCTCAAATCGGTGTTTTACCGTAATAAAGCCGCTTACATTGTTGGCCGTGTAGTGAGCCCCGACGGCCAGCAACCTTTTATTATTCCGATTTTGCAAAGTAAAACCCAGCCACGCCAGCTGTATTTGGACACCCTGATTACCGATGCGCAGCAAATGAGTATTATCTTTGGCTTTTCAAGGGCTTATTTTATGGTGGACTTGCCGGTGCCATCAGCCCTGGTGCACTTTTTAAAAGAGCTGCTGCCGCATAAAACCCTGGCCGAACTTTATTCATCGGTGGGCTTGCATAAACAGGGCAAAACCGAGTTTTACCGCGAGCTGCTGCAGCATTTAACCAAATCCAGCGACAGTTTTGTCGCGGCGCCCGGCATTCGTGGCATGGTGATGATGGTGTTTACGCTGCCATCTTTTCCTTATGTATTTAAAGTCATTCGCGATAAATTTTCCGACACCAAAAACTTTGGCCGCGACACCGTCAAAGCCCGTTATTTACTGGTAAAAAAACACGACAGAGTGGGCCGGATGGCCGACAGCATGGAATACTCCTACGTGGCGCTGCCAAAAAACCGCTTTTCGCCTGAACTCTTAGCCGAACTGATGGAAGCTATTCCTGGCTCATTAAGTTTTGAAGACGACAATCTGGTGATCTCACATTTGTATATTGAAAGGCGGATGATCCCACTCAATATTGCGCTGGAAACTGCCAGTGATGCAGAAAAAGCCAGGCTGATGGCCGATTATGGTCAGGCACTGAAAGACATGATTGCCGCCAATATTTTCCCGGGGGACATGCTGTTAAAAAATTTTGGCGTCACCCGCCACGGCCGCGTGGTGTTTTATGATTACGATGAAGTGCAATATTTGCTGGATGTGAATTTTCGTAAAATTCCTAAAACCGATAACTACGATGACATGCTAAGTTCAGAACCCTGGTATAGCGTAAGCCCGGGTGATGTGTTTCCGGAGCAAATTGCGACTTTTGTGACGCCGCAGCCGAGACTTCGTGAACTGTTGTTTCAGGCCCATCCGCAGCTTTTGGACGCCGATTTCTGGTGTGATAAACAACAGAAAATCAAGGCGGGATTTGTAGAGGATATTTTCCCCTACCCAATCAGCCAGCGTTTTAGCCGGCGTTATGCCAATGAAGCCTCAGCGGAATAAAGAGCCTTCAGCAGAATAAAGAGCCTTCAGCGGCGTAAAAACGACGCTCAGCGTTTTTCTTCTGCAGCCTTTAACCTCTGACAGGCCTCAGTTACCGACTGCAGCGTTTCACAAATTCCCGGATGAGGTTGCTGATATTTTGCCAATTGCAGTTGCTGCTGCAACGCCAAAAAACTTTTCCAGCTGGATGATAACGCCACCGGATCGCTTAAAAAACGTGGCACCTTGCCACCAGCATCAGCAATGCCAATATAAGTCAGCCTGACTCTGTTATCTGGCAAAGGTTTTAACTGCCAGTGTGCGGAAAAGCCCCGCAGCCGCAGTTTACCCGGATTATCCGGATGTAACTCGGCGCAGTCCCACACCTGCATATGAAAAGTTAAATCCGCTTGTTGCCGCCACTCGGAGCAGCTGACTAACTCCCGCTCTGTTAACGGCCAGGGTGCGTTAAAACGGGTATAAACCAAATCTTCATACAGCGAGGGTTTGGCAAGCACTGTTACCTGCGCCACATTGTGTAACCACAAAGCTGCGTTGTTGGTATCGGCCAGAACCTGCAAAAAAGCCGACATTGACCCCTGATAATCGAGCTGCACCTGCACCTGCAGCAGTTTTTTGCCACGCTGACTGATATGCCGCTGTTGCAAACTAACTTGTTCGGATTTTTTATATAAACGCCAGGGCTCTTCACTGGCCTGAGCAAAGCCCATCGATAAACCAGCACATAACAGCCATAACAGCAGCTTCAGGCGCTGATAACCCGGCCGGAATAAACTTTTTGTTGCTGCAGTGCGACTAAACACTATGTTGTTGTCCTTCTCATCAGTTGCTGCGCTCACGCAGACAAGGCAGCTTATCCAAATCACTGCCCAAGCCTTTTTTCGGCTACAATGGCCGCCGCAAAATTTGGTCTTGTTTTACCCGGAGCTGTTGGTGACCCATATTAATTCAGTGCTGGCACTGCGTCTGCAGGAACTGCAACGCACCACCAAACCTTTTAACGCCAGAGGCAGCCGGGTGATCCGCTGTGATCATTGTTTATTACCCAAAGCCGATTGTATCTGTTTTGCCAAACCAGAGCCTTGTGCCAACAGTGCTTTTTTATTTTTGATGTACACAGGCGAGTGTTTTAAACCGACTAATACCGGCCGTTTAATCGCCGATGTGGCACTGGATAATCATGCGTTTGTCTGGGACAGAACAGAACCGGATCCGGCCTTATTGGCATTATTACAGGACGAGCGTTATCAGCCGGTGGTAATTTTCCCCACCCAATATGCGGCGCCTGAACGTTGCATTAAAAAACCAACACCAGAGCCTGGTAAAAAAACCTTGTTTATTTTGCTGGATGGTACCTGGCGTGAAGCGAAAAAAATGTTTAGCAAAAGCCCATACCTCGATAAGTTTCCGGTGCTGGGTATTCAGCCGGAGCAGGCATCTAACTACCAATTGCGCGAAGCAGCGCACTTACATCAGCTCTGTACCGCTGAAGTGATGATTGAAGTGTTAAAAATCGACAATGACAACAAAGCGGCCACTGCGCTTGCAAGCTATTTTGCCACTTTTCGCAAACATTATATGGCCGGTAAACCTCATCTGAATTTTATCGAAACGGATAATTAATCACTCTGGTGCTGCATAAAAACGCACCGCCTGAGCTAATAACCAGTCCGGGTCGTCCAGCGCCAGATCATGGCCGGCGCTTTGATGTAGCAACAAAGGCACCTGCCAGCGCTGTGCAATCTGCTGACTGGCACTGATATCCACTAATCTGTCGTTGCGGCTCCCCAAAAGCAGCACTTTGCAGCCTGGTTTATCCGGCAACACAAAGTGACTGGCCGCCCATAGTTGGCGCAGTGCATTGCTGCGACTCACCGGCCTTTGCCGCGCCAATGCAACAAAATGCGGATAACAAGCCTCCCTCACCTGCGCTTTATTGCTGGTAAGCTGTAAAATCAGCTGTTCTCTGTGGGCTATTGAACCACACAAGGCCGCCAGCACAGCAGGATAACTTTGCCATTTCAGTCTTTGATAAAAGGGCGTTAGATCGCCGGCACTGCTGTTAATTAGTAGCAAAGACAACACCTCAGCCGGATAAAGTTCGGCAAAACGCATCGCCAGCATAGCGCCCAGCGACATGGCCAGCAGATGATAAGGGCCCTCAATCTGACGCAGCTGACGGCGCACCAGAGTCAGAATACCGCACAAGCTGGCAGGCGAGCGCTGCATATAATGCTGCCCCATGCCGGGCAAATCCACACAATACACCGGCTGACTGACGTGCTGTTGTAATAGCTGGGGAAATTGCCCCCAGTGTTGCTGCTCGCGCGCCAGGCCACGCAATAAAATCACCGGTGCCGAGCCAAATTGTGCCCTTACCAGCTCAGCTTGGGCCTTTGTTTTCACTTCGGCTTGAGTCTGAACCTCTTTGTCCGTGATTTGGCTGCCTGTATCAGCGTTATTTATGCTTTGCTGTACCATAATGCCTCCGCAGCCTGTTGTTGCGCGCTGCCAACAGTGCCAAGCCAATCCGGCGCTGCCGCTGTGGCATGCAATAAAAAGTCGAGTAAAATCAGATGGGAACGCAGCACTCTTTTTACTCTGTGTGGTTTGACCGGATGAAACAAACCATGGCTTTTGAGCAGCTGAAAGGGGTTCTTCCGCACCCAGTTCCACGATCCCATTTCCAGTGTTAATGGCAAAAAAATCTGGTGATATTGCTGTGACTCGTCATACAGATGATCCCATAAATCGCCATGACACAAATAATGCCGGCTTTGTGGCTCAAAAATATAATTTTGCTGCGGGAAACTCTGAAACAACAGCTGCTGTAGCCGGTACATCTGCGCCAGATGAGCAATAGGCTGTTTTGCCGTTTTGGCATAGGGAAACCATAACCTGTCGGTGCGGCCAAAACCGGAATGGCAATCCAGCGCCAGCATAAAAGGTGCCTGGAAAAACTTCCGCACATAAGCAATTAGCCACTGATTTTCCTGTGCCAGCTCGCCGGGTTCGCCCCTATACCAGGGTAAAAACCGGCTGACTCTGTGACCACCCAATAAAAAAGCGGCTTTTTCCACTGCTTCTGTCGGCGCATTACGCATTAAATCAATATGCTGTGGATTAGAGCGCCAGCCAAGTGCCATACCGCCGGGGTTTAGCAGCGGCACCATACAAAGCTGAACTTTGTCAAAGAGTGCAGCAAAGTGTTGATCCCATTGTAAGCGGGCGCATAAAGACTCAAGATAAGCGAGCAATACCTGAGTGCCGATGCGCTCCAGCCCATGCACACCGCCGGTTAGCAATAACACAGGTTTGTCTTTTGCACGCTTGCCAATTTCAATGGCATAAACCGGCAATTGCTGCGTTTTAAGCTGCACCTTGCCAAGCTGCTGTGACTGCACCAGCTTTGGCGCTTGCTGCAACATTAGTTCCAGTTGATTAAGTTCGGCAAACAAAACAACCGCCAGTGTTTTTACAAGAGAAAACAACACCCTAGCTATAACAGGTGTCAGTCAGATGGCGTTTTGATGAAAATTTACCTGATATTTTTAACCGGCAGCCTTTTTAGCCACAGCAACTGCGGCAAACTATGGCATAGTAAGAGGATACCGCCCTCTGGCAGGAGTTTCTTTTGCAACACCGCAAAGTTCAACCCACCCTATCTGTGCTTCGGCTGACACTTGGGTTCATCACCGTACTTGCCCTGAGTGCCTGCAGCGGCTCGCCACCCAGAGGCAGTGAAGAATATTGGTTTAATAAATTACAAATGGAACAAAGGGCTCAATGCAGCCAGTTGCCTGAGCCTTTAGCCAGCAACTGCTTAACAGATGTTGCCAAACGCAGTTATCAGGACTTTGTACGCGAACGTAGTGCCGCCAAAAACCAGTCACAGCGTTAAACTTTTGGCAGCGCGTAATAATCTACTTTTTTATCTTCACCCGGCACTTGCAGCTGGCCTTGTTTCTGCAGCCCGAGCTTTTGCAGCACCTTTTGTGACGCAATATTATGTGGGGCGACAATCCCAACTATTTCAGGTAGTTGCAATACATTTTTGCCATAAGAAAATACAGCGGCCGCCGCTTCAGATGCATAACCCTGGCCGGCAAACTCCGGAAAAAACGCATAACCAATATCGGGTTTGCCCAGATAATCGCGGTACACCAAACCACAAAGACCAATATCCAGCCCGTCTTCCTTCCTTGTGACCCGGTACATACCAAAACCATGCTGGCGATACATGGCAAGCGGACCTTCATTCAGATATTTTTCTGCCTGCTCCAGAGTACGCACACCCCTATCGGCAATATTGGCAATAAAAGTAGGTTCGTTTAACAATCTGAGCATCAGCGCCGCATCGGCTTGTGTCAGTAAATGAAACAACAAACGGGGACTGGAAAATAGCACCTTCACATCTCCACTGTGGTTATGGATCTTCACTGTCGCTTTAATAAAAAGCCCGGTATCAGAACCGGGCTTCACTTTTTAATTATTCAGCTTGTTGTTGCCGCTGTTTTTCCAGGCGTTTTTCCCAGAAAGTTGCGTTTTTAATACCCAGCTTCACCGGATCGAAGCTGATAGGACCGCCGGCTTTTTTCTGCCGCTCGTAATCGCGCAGGCAAGTGATGGTTGGTTTGTGCAAAAAGAAAATCAGCAAAATACCTAACACGTTCACCCAGGCCATCAGACCTACACCAATATCACCGATAGTCCAGATGTAACCTGCACTGTTAACTGTGCCGTATGCCACCATAAACATCAGCAGCAATTTAAAAAACACCACAGGTAACTTGTTATTAAACACCCGGTTTAAATAAGCCACGTTGGTTTCAGTGATGTAGTAATAAGCCAGAATAGTGGTAAAAGCGAAGAAAAACAGTGCCAAGCCAACGAATATCTGCCCAAAGTCACCAAAAACCTGCAGCAGCGCCAGCTGGGTAAAAGCAGCTGAGCCAATTTCAGTGTTGGCGGCTACGTTCTGCACAATAAAGCTGCCGTCGGTTAAAGTACCCACAACGTTGTATTGTTGGGTAATTAATATCATCAGCGCTGTGGCTGTACAAACCAATAAGGTGTCGACATAAACCGAAAAAGCCTGCACTAACCCCTGCTGCGCCGGATGCTCTACTTCAGCTGCTGACGCCGCATGAGGGCCGGTTCCCTGACCTGCTTCATTGGAATAAATGCCCCGTTTGACCCCCCAGCCGATAGCTGCACCAAAACCTGCCTGGGCGGTAAAAGCGTCGTTGATGATCAACATAAAAATACCTGGCAGTTTGTCCAGGTTTAAAAACACCACAATCAGCGCCATCACGATATAACCCAGCGCCATAAAAGGCACAATCACCTGGGTAAACTGAGCAATACGTTTAATGCCACCAAAAATAATAAAGGCCAGGATGATCAGGATCACGGCCAGCGAAATCAGTTTATAAGTGCCCACTTCACCAAAGCTGGTAACGACCATGTTGCCATCACCAAAAATCTGGGTTACTGCATTACCAACGGCATTGGCTTGCACCCCAGGCAGGAAAATACCACAACCAATAATGGCAGAAATGGCAAAAATAATGCCGAGCGGACGCCAGCCCAGACAACGTTCAAAATAATAGGCCGGGCCACCACGGTACTGACCATCTTCTTCTACTTTGTAAATCTGACCTAAAGTTGATTCAGCATAAGCGGTACTGGCGCCTAAAAAGGCCACCACCCACATCCAGAAAATGGCGCCTGGGCCACCAAAGCCAATGGCTGCAGCAACACCGGCAATATTACCCACACCAACCCGGCCGGATAACGACACCGCGAGGGCCTGAAAGGATGAAATGCCTTTGTCGGACTCGTTATTGTTCAGCATCAGTTTGCACATTTCTTTAAAATGGCGAACCTGGGCAAAGCGGGTCATCAGCGAATAAAAAAGGCCGGCGCCTAAGCATAAATAAATCAGAGCCGGGCTCCAGATCACATTATTTATGCTGTTTACAATTTCATTCATCAACTCATTCCTCAATCTTTATAGTTATGGCAGC
The DNA here is from genome assembly GCF_025245835.1 of Rheinheimera sp. 4Y26. GTDB lineage: Bacteria > Pseudomonadota > Gammaproteobacteria > Enterobacterales > Alteromonadaceae > Pararheinheimera. Next base: position 129,053 of record NZ_JAOBWS010000008.1, on the reverse strand, counting down.
CGCGGCAGGTACCGGACTGAGCTGTGCTGTGACAATGTGTAAGGTTCCCTGAAACCAGCGCAGACAAGCGCAATAAGATAACCAAGTCGGGCTCTCAGGCACAGTATTATTTCGCTAATGTTCGGCGAAATTGCGGTTTTTTCCGCCAATTGTGCATCTGGTAAGAGCTGTAAGGGCTTCACATTAACGACTGAGTTGTTTTTGTACCGGTGTCAGCTGGCGCATTTGTTTTAAAATCCATTGCTGACGTCTTTGCACATAAGGGGATGGCCGCTTCACTAAAAAGCGATGTGGATTGGGTAACACTGCCGCCAGCAAAGCCGCCTGCTGCCGGTTTACTCTGGCTGCTGAAGTGCCAAAAAAATGCTGTGCCGCTGCTTCCACACCATAAACACCGGCACCAAATTCAATACTGTTCAGATAGACTTCTAAAATACGCTCTTTGCCCCAGGCGCCTTCTATCAGCACTGTAATGCCAGACTCCAGCCCTTTTCTCAGCCAGCTGCGGTCGCTCCATAAAAATACATTTTTGGCCGTTTGTTGGCTGATAGTGGAGGCGCCCCGTACTTTTTTGCCTTTTTTGTTATAAACCAGTGCTTTTTCAATGGCCTGCATATCAAAACCATGATGCTGCAAAAACTTCTGATCTTCAGCTGCCACCACAGCCTGCAATAAATGCGGTGAGATAGTGTCGATAGAGCGCCATTGGTGGCGCGGCTGATAGTGCCTGTTATCAGACAGCCAGGCGCTGATTTGCCGCTCCAGCATCACAGCGGTATAAGGCACAGGCAGCCAGGCAAACAGCAGCACCAGCAATAATAAGCCGGCACTGCCATAACGCAGCAAAACCGCAATAAAGGACAAAAACTTATGAAAAATCAACAGCACTGCCGATAACCACTTAAGTCTGGGTGCTGCGAGTATAAAGACATCTGTCGACAAAACCCAGTCTGCTGCCGCCTGAACTGCAGCAAGGGCCTTCAGTGACAGCTGACGCCAGAGTTAGCGCCTGCGCTGGTATCAGCGTCAGTGTTAAAGTTGCACAGTCATAATTCGATAAGACCAGGGCGCAAGCTCAAGGCTGGTATCCGCTTTAATGTTGATTTGATTGCCACTGTGAAAATCCTGATAGCTGCCATGGTGCAGTTTTTCTTTAAAGCTGACCTGTTGTGGCTGTTTTGACAAATTAAACACCGCAAACACTTTGTTGTTGTCATTTTGCCGGACAAAACTCAGCACCTGATTGGGCGCACTATTAAACACCGGTATCATCCGGGCGCCCCAGGCAGCATTCCATAGCGCACTGTTGGCTTTTTTCAGTGCAAAGAGTTTTTGATACAAAGCGCCGTTTTCATGCTCACGCCACTCAATAGGATCCCGTTCAAAAAACGCCAGTTGTTTTTGATTACCCGCTTCCTGACCGTTATAAATCATCGGAATGCCTTCCCCCACCACAGATAACGCCATAAAAGCGTGCAGCGCAGCGCCAAAGGCTTTAAATTCGGTTTGCTCCCAGGCATTCACATCATGGTTACTGACGCCCAGCATACGGAAAATATCCTGTGGGTAGTGCCGCTCGTTCCAGGAGTAATACACATAAAGTTTATTTACATCGGCATGACCCTGCGCTATCTGGTGCGCCGCTTCATACCAGCTCCAGCCGTAAGTAGCATCAAAAGCTTTGGCATGTAAATCGCGGGTTTCCCATTCGGCCAGCATAAACACAGGTTTAATGGCGTCCAGCTCAGGGCGTAATTGTTCCCAAAAATCCAGCGGCACAAAACCGGCGACATCAGCTCTGAAACCATCAAAACCTATGTCTTTGACCCAATACTTCATCGCGTCAATCATATAACGGCGCAGTTCAGGCTGGCTGTAATCCAGCTCAATAATGTCGTGCCAGTCCCACCAGGGCGTTGGACGAAAATCGCCTTTCCAGTCGCGGGCGTACCACTGTGGATGCGACGTCACTAGATGATTGTCCCAAGCCGTATGGTTGGCGACCCAATCAAGAATGACATACATACCCAGCTGGTGCGCCCTGGCAATAAAGGCCTTTAAATCTTCTTTGGTGCCAAACTCCGGGTTCACCGCCAGATAATCTTTCACCGAATAAGGGCTGCCCAAACTACCCTTACGGTTTTTTTCGCCAATAGGCTGCACCGGCATTAACCACAAAATGTCCACCCCCAGTTTTTTCAGTCTGGGCAGTTGTTTGGCGGCGGCGTTAAAAGTGCCTTCCTGGCTGAACTGTCGGGTATTAATTTGATAAATCACCGCATCTTTAGCCCAGTCCGGATGTTTTAACTGCACATAAGGACGTGCGGCAAGTGATATTGTGCTGGTGCTGGGCGCTGTTGCAGGCGTTTTGCTGCTGGCCATAGCATAACCAGTGCACAAGGACGTGAGTAATAATAACCATTTGAAATGTAACGTTGTTTTCATCATACCCTCAGTATCAGCCCTGAGCAGCCAACCGGAGCAGCTCAAAATTTAACCATGAGTATTTAATATTTTGCCGGCCGATCACAAGCAATGAATGCTGCCATACGTATGCAGTGATAATGCAGAAGGAACAAGGGGGTTACAGCAACAGAAAAGCGCAGTGGTTAACTGCGCTCATCTGAGGCTTTTTGTAATAAACGCCGGCTTTCCTGTAAAAACTGCGGCGCCAGCTCGCCAAAAAATTGCTGGCCTTTGGCAAACTCAGCCATTAAACCCGCTTTGTCGCGAGCGGCCAGCAAATGCGACAACTGATTAAATCTGTGTTGATAACGCTGTAATAACCCGGTAACTGCCACAGAAGACAACATAATATCGGCATAAAGTTCAGCATTTTGGGCAAACAAGCGCCCTACCATCGCCAGCTCCAGCCGGTAAATCGGCGAGCTGAGTTCCAGCAGCTGCTGTAAATCCGCCTGCTCTTCAGCCAGATGCACACCATAGACCAAAGACGAAAAGTGGCGCATGGCCTGGATCATCTGCATCAGTTCATCATGCTGCCGGGCTTCTTTTTCAGTCAGCACAGCACCCCAGACGTTAAATTGTTTTAATAACCACTGATACTGCTCCGGCGCACGGCCATGACACACCACCACCACCTGTTTCACAATATTGCTGATATCTGGGCCAAACATCGGATGTAAGCCAAGCACAGGGCCCTGATGATGCGCCAGCATCGCTGCTAAAGGTTCGGCTTTAATACTGGTTAAATCCGCCAGCACACAATCTTTGGGCAGCGGCGGTAACTGGCCAATCACCTGAGCTGTGACATGGATAGGCACTGCCAGCAGCACCAAGCAGGCGTTTTGCACCAGGTCTGCTGCTCGTTCCCAGTCGTTATGCTCCAGCACCACAACTTCATAACCCGAGCGCTGAAACAAACTGACAAAACGTGCACCCAACGCACCGGCGCCACCAACCACCACCACTTTGCCGCCTTGTGGCCGGCAACAGACAAAACCGGCTTCCTGCGTTTGATAAGACTCACGCATCACCCGGCGTAGTACATCTTCGACCAGCTCGGGCGACACTCCGGCTTGTTCTGCTTCTGCTCTTCTGGCTTTTAGCAAGGCCAGTTCACGCTGTGGTACATAAAGCGGCAGTGCATGTTGTTGTTTCACCCGCCCTACTTCAGCTGTCACTTTGGCGCGTGCGGCCAAAAGCTGCACCAGCTGACGATCCAGCTCGTCAATTTGCGCGCGTAAAGGCGCCAGCGCCGCCATCGGATCAGAGCCAGTGTCATTGTTGTTCATGCCCACCTCTTAAGCCGCCTGCACCACAGGCTGCATTTGCAGATGTATAGCCGCCAGTAATTGTGCTGTAGTTGGCCAGTCAATACAGGCATCTGTCACCGACACGCCGTACAACTCAGCTTTACCGTTGATAATATCCTGCCGTCCGGCGTGAATATTAGATTCAAGCATCAAACCAATAATAGCCTTGTTACCCAGCTGGCGCTGCGCCACCACAGCTTCGGCCACCTGCGCTTGCCTGTTGTGATCTTTATTCGAATTACCATGACTGCAGTCCACCACTATGGCCTTGGGCAGATTGAGTTTATTCAAAGCTGCAACTGCGTCGTTAATACTGGCCGCGTCATAGTTGGGTTTGGCGCCACCGCGTAAAATAATATGACCATCCGGGTTACCGGCCGTTTGCACCAGCGCCACTTCGCCTTTTTGGTTAATACCAATAAAAGTGTGTGGGCTGGCCGCCGATTGCAGTGCGTTTAAAGCAATATTTAAATTGCCGTCCGTGCCATTTTTAAATCCAACCGGCATCGACAAACCACTGGCCATTTCTCTGTGGGTTTGCGACTCCACTGTACGGGCACCCACTGCAGCCCAGGCAATTAAATCTGACAGGTATTGTGGGCTGATGGGGTCGAGCGCTTCTGTTGCCGCCGGCAACTCCATTTCCACCAGTTGTAATAACAAGTCACGACCCCGGGTTAAACCGGTTTCCAGATCAAAAGAGTCATCCAGGTGTGGATCGTTGATAAAACCTTTCCAGCCCACTGTGGTACGTGGTTTTTCAAAATACACCCGCATCACAATATACAAACTGTCCTGGTATTGCTGCTGCAGCACTTTTAAACGCCTGGCATAGTCGATAGCCGCAACAGGATCATGAATGGAACAAGGCCCCACCACCACCAGCAGGCGTGGGTCTGTGCCCTGAATGATATTGGCGATATCACGGCGGGCTTGTTGTACAAACAAAGCGCCTTTTTCCGTTAACGGCAGCACTTTTTTCAGCACCAGCGGCGGACTTAAGGGTTTTTCCGCGGTAATACGTAAATCATCAACAATTTTGCTCATCGGTTTGGCTCCAGCAGTGTCGTTTCAGTTGTTATTCCAGCCAGGAGGATGAGGCAGAAATGAACGTAAACTTTTTAATACATTGTGTAATTCATTAATTACGGTTTTGCATATTAAAAATTCACCACTTCACTGTCAACCTTTAAAAGACCTATAAAAACTGAATAGTCACCATCACAACAACCAATGCAAACCGTACAATTAAATGAACACATAAAAACCTCACAGCAAACCAATGGACGTATAAATGTCTATATGATTGAGAGATAAAGAAATATCGACAGGAAAACAAAAAGAATGCCAACAAAGTTTGCAGCCATTGCTGAAGATGGGTAGAGTAAATTCAGTCTGACTTTGGGAGTGCAGTGCATTTTGGCAGGCAAAATTATAAAAATAATTCAGTCTCTGGTATTGGCAGCTCCCTGGATGGTCATGGCGGCCAATCAACCCATTCGTATCCTGACCGAACATTTACCCCCTTATCAGATAGCAAACGGCACTGATGTCAGCGGTTTTGCCACTGAGGTGGTACGCAAAACATTTGCCGGCGCAGGCATCCCTTATGAAATTGAAGTACAAAGCTGGAGTCGCGCTTATCAGCTGGCGTTGCGCCAGCCTAACCTGTGTATTTATTCCATCTCAAAAAGCGCTGAACGCACGCCGTTGTTTCATTGGATAGGCGCCATTTCTTATAACCACACGTCCATTTATTCACTAAAAAGCCGCACTGATATCAAGCTGGCGACACTACAAGATGCCAAAAAATATGTCACAGCCGTCACCCGCGATGACATTACCCATCATTATCTGGTGAAGAATGGTTTTACCGAAGGTAAGGAACTGTATTTACTGGAAAATGTAACAATGATGCTGAATGTGCTGCAAGGAAGGCAGGATATTGATTTAGTGGTGATTAATGACACCATCTTAAAATACCGGGCACAAGAGTCTGGCATTGAAATTGATAGCCTGAAAAAACAACTGGATTTACCTGAGCTACCGCTCGATTTTCACCTCGCCTGTAGCCTGAAAACCGATCCGGTATTGGTGAGCAGACTGAAACTGAGCCTGCAGCAACTGAAAAACAATGGCGAATTTGCCGGCATCGTCAAAGGCTGGTCGGAGCGTTTTGAATAGCGTCACCAGCCCTTGATTGCCGCCCTCTTTTCACTGCAGCTGCCAGTCGGCACACTAAGGCTGACCGGCAACACCACAACACTACAAACTTTTCTTCGGTGGCAATGCCACATTGGCAAAAATAAAGCCGGCCACCAGCGACATAAAAATCAGGAAGGTTTGTTGCCCCAACTGCTCCACCGGCGCCATTTGTTCCCCTGAAATAAAAGAATTCAGGCCGATATAAGTTTTACTGCCAGGTACCAGCACTATCATGCCCTGCAAAGCGACAATACTGGCGGGTGCGTTCATTAACCGGGTAAAAATATTGCCATACACCCCAACCGCAAAAGCCCCCACAAAAGCGCCGAGCGCCAGGCCTAAATAAACACCGCCAATCAAACTGGCACCAAAAGCAATAAAGCCGGATGCGATACCCCAGAGTGCATGTTTTTTCCGTGCCCGAAATACCACCACCAGACTGCCGCACAAGGTCGCTATGGCCAGCCAGGCCGTCCAGTCTGGCACTGCAGTGATTGGCTGATAAGCCACCTCACCAAAACACAAACGCCCTAACGCCATGCCCAAAAAAGCGCCAAAATACAGCTTAAACAGCAGCATCACTGCATCCATAATACGGGCAGTGCCCGACACCAGATGGCGTGCCGCAAGCTCAGCCAGACCAAGCGTCAGCGCAAGGCCCGGAATAAACACAATAATGGCCGACAACACCACCAGCGGCACCTGAATGCTGGCATCAAGGTAAGCGGCAATAGCTGTGGCCGCAAAAGCCGATACCATAGCCACCAGCGGCTCAAGCATATTGGTGACCCGCCGGCTTTTTTCCGCCCAGAGCACAAAGAGATACACCAGAAAACTCAGCAAGGTTGCCCAAAACACATCATGCCAGCTGGCTTTCATCAGCATGGCAAAAGCACCACCGGCGGCACCAAAAGCTAAAAAAGTAAAAATACGGGAATAAGGGTTCGGCATAGCAGCAATTTCATTGAGCCTGGCTGTGGCCTGCTCCAGGGTGAGGCTGCCATTGGATACCGCATCCACAATTTCATCGGTACGCGATAAAGAGCCAAGATCAAGCTCACCCGGCATCACCCGCGCCACATGAGTGTATTCGTTTTCTTCGCCTGGCTGCCAAATGACAAAAGTAAGTACCGTAGGCGTAATGGCAAAAGCCGCACCTATACCCAGAAACTCTGCGACATTTAACAAATGCACTTCCAGCCGGTAAGCCGGCGTGCCGAACTTATGCAACATTTTGCCAAGCTTGACAATAAAACGGCGTTTTTCAATAAAACTGGCTGAGTGCACAACAACATCCTTTTGGCGGGAAACTGTGGCAATTGTAGTTCGGCTTTGCGGCAGAAAAAAGATCTGATGAAAAAGATTAAGTTATTGTAGAAATTGGGGAATTTTTGAGTTTATGCCAAAAGCTATTGGATTGGGGCAATCATAAAAAGGCGATCACTGCCCTATTCAGCATGGCATTCGGACTTGCGCCATGAACAAGGGTTCGAGTCGCAGGCAAAAAAAAGGCTGCCATAAGGCAGCCTTTAAGTGCTTAGTTAAGCTTTTCGCGGATACGCGCTGATTTACCTGAACGATCGCGTAAGTAGTAAAGCTTGGCACGGCGTACGGCACCACGACGTTTCAGCGTGATGCTGTCAATCATTGGGCTGTGCGTTTGGAATACACGCTCAACACCTTCACCGTTCGAAATTTTACGAACTGTGAAAGAAGAGTGTAAACCACGGTTACGCTTGGCGATAACAACGCCTTCGTAAGCCTGCAGACGAGTTTTATCGCCTTCTTTAACTTTAACCTGAACTACCACAGTATCACCTGGGCCGAAAGCTGGAACGTCGGTTTTCAGCTGTTCGTTTTCAAGTTCTTTGATGATGTTTTGGCTAACTTTGCTCATAACAATCTCACTTTACCTGGATAAACTATCGTTGCTGCAACGCCTGGTGTTCCTGTTGGAACTCTTCCAGAAGTTTGCGTTGCTCCTTAGTCAGAGCCAGGACATTTAACAATTCTGGTCGCCGAAGCCAGGTTCTCCCAAGAGACTGCTTCAGACGCCAGCGTCTGATGTTTTCATGGTGTCCGCTGAGTAATACAGCAGGAACCTGTTTGCCGTCTAACACTTCTGGTCTGGTATAGTGCGGACAATCCAGCAATCCGGAGGCAAACGAGTCCTCAACTGCGGATAAATCATGCCCCAGTACACCTGGTACCAGTCGCGATACCGCATCAATCAGCGTCATCGCAGGCAATTCGCCCCCACTCAGCACGTAATCGCCGATTGACCATTCTTCGTCAATTTCCGACTCTATTACGCGTTCATCAATTCCTTCGTAACGGCCAGCTACTAACAGCAGCTTCGAATAAGTCGCAAGTTTGGCTACGCCTGCCTGATCTAACTTCCGGCCTTGCGGCGAAAGGTAAATGGTATGAACGTCTCCACCTGCAGCAGCTTTAGCGGCGCGAATCGCGTCGGTTAAAGGCTGCACCATCATCAACATACCAGGGCCGCCGCCAAAAGGTCTGTCGTCTACAGTGTTATGTTTATCCGAGGTAAAATCCCTTGGATTCCAGCACTGTACGTCGATCAACCCGTTTTTGACTGCCCGGCTGGTCACACCGAACTTTGTCACAGCATCGAACATCTGCGGAAATAAGGTAATCACCCCAAACCACAATTTTGGCTGTTCGGCCATTAAAATTCAGGATCCCAGTCAACAATGATCCGACTTTGCGCTGTGTCCACCGCTTTAATGACAGAGTCAGTTAAAAACGGTAACAAACGCTCTTTCTGACCAAATGCATCATTCCGGTTGGCCTTCACCACAATAACGTCGTTTGAGCCTGTTTCCATCATGTCCACTACTTCACCCAAGTCGTAGCCGGCTTCGGTTATTACTTTCATCCCCATCAGGTCTTTCCAGTAATAATCACCGTCTTCAAGCTTTGGTAATGCAGCGGGCGTCACTGCTATGTCAGCATTAACATAGAGTTGCGCCTGATCACGGTCATTCACGCCTTCCAGCTTGGCAATTAAGCCGTTGCTGTGACGCTTCCAACTGCTGATCTGCACTGGTCGCCAGTTACCCTGTAATTGAATTTGCCAGGGTGTGTAATCAAAAATCCCTTCCGGGATATCTGTGTAGGAGTTTACTTTTAGCCACCCGTTGATACCGTAAACAGCACCAAACTTACCTAAGACAACTAAATCTTTACCGTTCAAGGTTTAAACTCCAACCAGTTTGCTAATTAAGCAGAAGCTTTTTTAGCTGCTTTTACCAGTGAAGCCACGCGATCACTTAAAGCAGCACCTTGTGCTACCCAGTGGTCTACGCGGTCCAGGTCGATACGCGCTTTCTCTTCAGTACCGCTGGCGATTGGGTTAAAGAAACCCACGCGCTCAATAAAGCGGCCATCACGAGCAAAACGGCTGTCTGCGACCACAACTTGGTAAAATGGACGCTTTTTCGCGCCACCACGTTGTAAACGAATAGTTACCATACCGTCCTCTAAATCAATCGTTCAGGTTTTATTGAAATAAAAATCCCTGCAGTCAAACCACAGGGACGCCGAATTGTACGGATTTTTAGCATGAATGCAAGGTATTTCACGGCTTTGCCCAGATTTCGCCCTGAGCAAAAGCCGTTAGTTGTGGCGCTCTCGCTTTACAAATCCGATGTTTTGTAAAATGGCAACAGCCTGTTCCAGATGCTGCTGTTGCACAAAAACATAATCGCGGCTAAAAGCCGACACCAGTAAAATATCAAGGCCAACCGCTGTCATGGCGCTACTGATCTTCTGCAAAAAACCAACACAATAAAACGGATTGGCACAATTAATCACCAAAAGACGCCATTGGTCCTGGTTCTGCTGTTTAATGGTTAAATCAGCAAGACCGGCCGCTGTCGTCACCACAGTAATTTCTTTGTCATCATGGCAAACCAACCGATGCATAGCCGGCGTTTTCACCTCGAGCGCATTTACATAATAAAAAATCTCAGGTTCAACAAAAAAATCGCTGTCACGAATCACACTTTCTGTAGTTTGTGGGATCACTTCGATGTCCTTATCCGGCTGCTCGGTATCTGCTGCGGAGAAATTACTGACCAATGCAAGGAGCTGCCGCAGCAGCCATGGCATAAGCCGCCACTGGGGCGGCTTAAGACAAATTTAAACTCAATCGCTGAATTGAACGCAAGGCTAAGGTGCAAACGACCGCCAAAACCCGATAACAATGACACTGTGTCCGGGTTTTGTAACAGCGGCCAGTTTTATTGGCTGGCACCATCATCGGCCAGCATTTGTGTCTGGTTAAAGTCCTGCAGGACGCCCATCTGTTGTTGTTGCAGGATCAATTGACGCGACCGTGTTGCCGCTCTGTAACCATCTGCAGAATCTGCACTCGGAGCCTGATAACTGACAGACTGCCACCAGGGCTGGCTGCTCAACTCGCCAAAAATCTGCGGCCATTTGCTCTCATCCTGCAACTCAAGCTGCAGCAGACACAAATCAGCCCTACAATCGAGTTGTTGCAGGCTCAGTGCGGGTTGTGCCGCGAAAAAATCCGCCAGTTGCTGCTGATAATCCATGGCGGCCATCTCCCCGCCCTGGTGTTGTTGATGATTTTCCAACAGCTGCGAAAATTCGCTTTGTTCAAGCTGAAGGATCAGTTCTGTTACTGCAGGTAACTCACTGGCCACCTGACTGCTATAGGCACTGAGCGATATTTCAGGTTGGGATCTTTCCACAATGCTGTATTGCTCTGCCTGCTGAACTTTGTTTTGTGAGGCCGGCTGCGGGCGGAACTGCAGGCTGCGCTGCATCGCAGGTTCGGCACTTGTTATATCTGCCGTACTGTTATTTTCACAAGCAGGTTGAGTGTTTTGTGCTGCAACTTCCAGAACTCTGGGCGAGGATGCGGCCAGTTGGCTGGCAATTAAATAACCGCTGGCAAAAGCGAATAATAAAGTGGCAATAAGTACAAAGTTTTTCATTTTCTCTTCCCTGAGTGCTAAAAAATCTGAAAAAACAGGCGAAGTCTGCACTTCGCCTGTCCAATGACCTTGTTAGTTTTTACTCCAGAGTCCGGCAAAACGATGTACACCTTCACCATCAATACCGGCCACCACGTCTGTCAGATAACCCTGACCACTAAAGTCATTAAAAGAAGTCTGGAACTGTGCTGAAGTTTGACCGTGACGCGCCACCCAGCTATTTACCGGCGCCTGGGCAAAAACTGCGGTGTAATTCACGTTACCGCCATGCACATAAGCATTCAGGTAAATCGGCCGGCGTCCTGCATCCCATTCACTGGTGACTTTAGCCTGATAAGCCGCGGCACTGAGTTGTGAACTGACAGTCCAGCCACCCACATTCTGCTGATTATATAAAGTGGTGTAACGACGCTCCCCACCAGAAGACACCACAGAAATGTTCACCGGACGCATATTTAAGGTTTTGGCCTGTTCCATCACATCCAGATGTTGTTGGTAGGTCAGGCCGTGTCTTGCCAAAAACGCCATGGCCTTTTTCTCAAAAATCACGCTGTAGCGGGTGCCACTACCGGTTTGATGAGAATCGACCTGTACAGGCACATATCCATCATCCATAGCGTCATTAAACACTGTTTGATAAGAGGCTCCAGACTGACCAAAATAGCCGCGCCATGCCAGATTGGCGGGTTTCCACACCATGTTATAAAAGGTGCTGCCGTTCACGGTATAACCATCAAACCAGGCCGGCTTAAAGCCTGAGTCTGCCAGATGGCTAAACCAGCCCTGCATGGCAACAGACGCCATGCCATGGCGCACATACTGGCTACCTACAGTGCGGGGGGCCCAAATCAACTGTGAACCGCCAGGAATAGTGCTGCCGGCAAAACGGGTCCAGACCGGATAAGGTTTGCTGTCATCCGGCACCGCAGCCATACCGCGGTTAAAGGTGATGAGCTGGCCCACGCCGCTACTGTCCTGCAAATGCACATGCAAATGTGGCCCGGTGGAATTACCGCTGTTACCAACACGGCCCAGGTACTGGCCTTTACTAATCACTGCTTGCTGAGCTTCTGGCACAGCCACATACTTCATCTCGCTGTTATTGCCAATTGGCGCCGGATAAGCCACGTCGTCATGGGGGCACAACGCAGAGCTGATAGTGCCAGGGATCATATGGGCATATAACATCCGGGTGCCGTCGTCGTGTTCAATCCACAACATATTGCCACCACCTGGCATCAGGCCGTTTTTCAGATTGCTGTGTAGCCAGGGTTTGGTAGTTTCTGAATCACCGGACAGTTTTGGCCTTGGGTTTTGTGGTGCGTTACGCCAGCAGCCCACCACTTTACCGGCCCGCATCGCATAAATGGATTTGTTGTAAATGGTAAATTTGTCATTGGTTGGCGCTGCGTTGTAATCCGCCAGCGTCGTATTGACTGAAGTCCAGCGGCTATTGTCAAAATCATAACGCCGTGCCCCCATATCAAAACCATGTTTTTGTGACGTGTTCTGGGCGTGGTCAAAAGTATGCACTTTTTCATGATCACCAAAGTTTTGTCCTTTAAATGGCAGATCATAAGTTGCAGCTTGCAGTTGAGCGCTGATGGCCGTCAGGGTCAGAGCCAGAGTGAGTAGTTTCATGCTTGCCTCCTTGTTGCATTTAGTGATGTTCACAACTCGCAGTCAGGATATAAATTCCACCAAAGCAAAACTGCTCAGAAAGTGCTCTGAAACTGCTCGGTTTTTACAAATTGCACATGGGCGTATGCTGGTTCAGCAGCGGGAGACCGATGAAATATACTTATTTTTCTTATAGATGGGTTCTGATGATATAAAATGAGAGCTGGCTTGGCTCAAAAGCTTTGTAGCCGGTATAGAAAAAATAAGGCCGGCATCAAGCCAGCCTTATTGTTGATTTGTTTTAATGATGTCTTGCCTGGAGCTCCAGCTGCCAAAGCTGCTCACCAAGATAAGCGACAGCCTGCGCCTGGTAACGGCGGAAAGTACTAAATCCCATATGATATTTATCGGCAAGCTGCAATTGCCCCTGACGTTTGTCAATATACCTGTCGCTGATAATGGCGGCCCAAAGTGCAGTGGCTTCTTTTTGCTGCATCTGCGTCAGCAAGTGTGAAAGCTGCTGACGGATGTTTTCAGCCTGAACGGTCTGCAAAGCCGTGAAGTTCTGATGCCGAGCACAGCGGTGCTGCTGAAACAAGGCGCTGCTCTGCAGTAAGCTACTCTGCCAGTTCGCTGGCTGATAAAAGTGTTTTAGCAGCTGCTGCACCAGTTCCATAAACTGCGACTGGCTGCACCAGCCCGTGTTCAGGCTTTGGCTATGATTCACTTTGGCGCTGCGCGGCATAAAACGCCACTGCATTTTGGCTTTGGCAGATAAATCAGCCAGCCTCGGTGCCAGCATGGCAGCGACAACTTCCACAAAATACTGATGCTCACTGCTAAAAAAACCCGCCTGGGGATGTTCAGCATCAATCACCCCCAGCAATTCACCCTGATAGGTTAAGGGCACGGACAACTCAGATAACCTGGGCGCATCATCTACCACATAATGGCCAAAGCTTGCGGTATCGGCGATACACAAACTGCTTTGTTTTAATGCCGCTGTGCCCACCACTCCCTGACCAAGCTCAAGCTGCAGTGGTTCAAGCACACCTTGTGTCTGGCAAAACTTAGCACCGGCAGCAGCCACCTGTTGTAGCCGTTGTTCCGGGTTTTGCAGGTAAATGACATTGTCGGGCAATTGCAAAGCCTGCACTATCAGGCTGCTGACTTGCTGACAAATACCAACAATATCGGTTAGCGGGTCAATACGACGGCCAATTTCGCTTAGAAACGCCAGTGGAGTTGCCATGGTTCACCTCATCCTTAAGAGTGCCCCGGCAGCATACGCCGCAAGAATGGGTTAGCAAAGCCGCAGTAACGCTAATTGTTGTGAGATATTGCTGACAGCTGCAAACAGCAGCAGGCAATAAAAAACCGGCTGTATTGAGCCGGTTTTTCCTATAAAACAATCAGTTAACGCGGCGGCAGCATGCCCGGGGGTAACTTACCGCCAAGGCCACGCATCATTTTCATTAAGCCGCCTTTACCACTCATTTGTTTCATCATTTTTTGCATCTGGGTGAACTGTTTCAGCAGCTGATTAACATCCTGCACCTGAGTGCCTGAACCTGATGCAATACGCTTTTTGCGAGAGCCTTTAATTAAATCCGGGAACTGGCGCTCTTTGGGTGTCATCGAATTAATGATGGCTTCCATTTTGACAAACTGTTTGTTGTTCATCTGGTCTTTGGCACCGGCTGGAAGGTTTTTCATACCAGGCAGTTTGTCCAGCATCGACATCATGCCGCCCATATTGCGCATCTGCACCAGTTGATCTCGAAAATCTTCCAGGCTAAAACCCTGGCCTTTCATCACCTTAGCTGCAACCTTGGCCGCCTGCTCGCGGTCAACTTTTTGCTCCAGCTCTTCAATCAGGCTGAGCACATCGCCCATACCCAGAATACGAGACGCAATACGGTCTGGATGGAATGGCTCTAAGGCGTCAGTTTTTTCGCCCATACCAATAAACTTAATTGGTTTACCGGTAATATGACGGATAGACAGGGCTGCACCACCGCGGGCGTCACCGTCCGCTTTGGTTAAAATTACACCGGTCAGTGGCAGCGCTTCATTAAAGGCTTTAGCGGTATTAGCAGCGTCCTGGCCTGTCATGGCGTCCACTACAAACAGGGTTTCAATTGGATTAATCGCCGCATGTAATGCTTTGATTTCATCCATCATTTCACCATCAACGTGCAAACGGCCGGCGGTATCTACCAATAAAACATCGTAAAAACCCAGTTTAGCCTGAGCAATAGCGGCGCTGACGATAGCTACCGGCTTCTGGCTGATATCACTTGGGAAAAATTCCACGCCAACATCTTTGGCCAAAGTTTCCAGCTGTTTAATAGCGGCAGGACGATACACGTCGGCCGACACCACCATCACTTTTTTCTTTTTACGTTCTTTTAAAAACTTAGCCAGTTTGCCCACAGAGGTGGTTTTACCTGCACCTTGCAAACCCGCCATCAGCACCACGGCCGGCGGCTGGCTGTTTAACGCCAGTTCTTCGTTGGCATCGCCCATGGCTTCTTCCAACGCCTTGCGGACAATTTTTAAAAACTCCTGTCCGGGCGTTAAACTTTTGCTGACCTCAAGGCCAACCGAACGTTCTTTCACCTGATTGACAAAATCCCGCACCACAGGCAAAGCAACGTCGGCTTCGAGCAGCGCCATCCGCACTTCACGCAGGGTTTCTTTGATATTGTCTTCGGTCAGGCGACCGCGGCCACTGATATTTTTCAGCGTGCGGGTTAAACGATCGGACAGGTTTTCAAACATGTTTTTTTACCACGAATGTCAAAATGGCGGTGATTATAACCGAGGAACAGCGCGCCGTCAGCCGTCGGCTCTGTCATTATTGCAAAGCTTGCAATACAATAGGTTTTTGCGCTTTAAACCGGAATTATTCGCATGTCGCTCGCGCTGTTACCTCTGCTGGCTTTTTTCTGTTACCTGATTGCAACTGTGGCTGTTGCACAGCGTTTGTATCACCCGCAAGGCCCCAACTTAAAGCTGGTTTTTTCTGCAGCTATAACGGGCATAGTGCTGCATATGCTGGGCTTAAGTGAGGCGATGTTTGGCAGCGATGGCCAGAATTTCAGCTTACTGAATGTCAGTTCTCTGGTGTGCTGGCTCATTACCTTATCTTTTACTGTCACCGCACTTCGCACTCCGATCGCCTTGTTATTACCTATTGTTTTTGGTTTTGCCGCGCTGGTTCAGCTGGCGGTGGCCATTCTGCCAGCTGGTGCTCAGGTACAACATTTTGAACAAAACACCTGGCTGCTGCTGCATGTGATAGTGGCTTTTATTGCGTATGTGATGCTGATTATGGCCACTTTATATTCGCTGCAGGTCAGTTATATCAGTCAGCGTTTAAAGCAAAAAACACCACTGCAAACCGGCGCTGTGTTCCCTCCTTTGATGCAGGCCGAACAGCTGTTATTCCGGCTGTTGCTGGCCGGTACTGTATTGCTGGGGCTCACGCTGCTCAGCGGCGCTATTTTTACCGCCGACTGGTTTGCAAAACACAATATCCACAAAAATATGCTGAGTCTGCTCGCATTTGCGTTGTTTTCGCTGTTGTTAATTGGTCATGCCCGGCTTGGCTGGCGCGGCAGAGTGGCTAACGCTTTAACCATCAGCGCCAGCTTATTGTTAACCCTGGCCTATTTTGGCAGCCGTTTTGTGCGTGAAATCCTGCTGCAACGTTTGTAAATCTTGACTCAAAAGCCGCTTTGGCATATTAAATAGGCCTTAGCGGTTATATAGGTTATCTCTCTTGGACGACATATCAACCAGCACCTTGTTTATCATCCTTGGTGTTCTGGTGTTTTGTTCTGCATATTTTTCTGCCACTGAAACAAGCATGATGTCGGTAAATCCCTACCGGCTAAAGCATTTGGCTAATGAAAATCATCCCGGAGCTAAACGTACTGCGGCCTTGCTGGCCAGACGCGACCGCTTGATAGGTTTGATTCTGGTGGGCAATAATCTGGTAAATATTGCCGCTTCAGCTATTGCCACCATTCTTGGTATGCGTCTTTATGGTGATTTAGGTATTGCCATAGCCACAGTATTTTTAACTCTGGTGATCCTGATTTTTGGCGAAGTTACCCCCAAAACGCTGGCTGCTTTGCATCCGGAACGAGTTGCCTTCCCAAGTTCACTACTGTTAAACCCATTGATGAAACTGCTCTACCCTCTGGTCTGGTTACTGAACTGGGTTTGCAATAACTTCCTGAAAATTTTTGGCATCAGTGCTGAACATCATCATGGTCACAGTTTAAGCAGTGAAGAGCTGCGCACCGTAGTGCACGAGGCTGGCGCCTTGTTGCCGGAACAGCATCAGAACATGCTGGTGGGTGTGCTGGATCTTGAAAATGCCACTGTCGAAGACATTATGATCCCACGTAATGAACTGGCCGGCATCGACATTAATGACGAATGGAAAGACATTATCCGCCAGCTGGCCAACACCCAGCACAGCCGTATTTTGTTGTATCGTGACAGTATTGATGATGCTATCGGCTTTTTGCATACCCGCGACGTAATGCGCCTGGTGCTTAAAGATCAGCTTACCAAAGCCACTTTATTACGCTCAGTCAATGACATTTATTTTATTCCTGAAGGCACACCGCTCAATACCCAACTGGTGAAGTTTCAGAATTCTAAAGAGCGTATTGGTTTGGTGGTCGACGAATACGGTGATATTCAGGGTTTGGTGACACTGGAAGATATTCTGGAAGAAGTGGTTGGCGAATTTACCACCCACATTGCCGAGCAAAACAGTGAAGAAATTCAGCCACAGCCCGATGGTTCATTTCTGGTCGACGGCGGTATTAACCTGCGCGATCTGAATCGGGAAATGCAGTTAAATCTGCCAACCGATGGTCCGAAAACATTGAATGGACTTGTACTGGAATACCTGGAAGAAATCCCGCAAGCCAACCTGAGTCTGAAGCTGCTGGGCTATCCACTAGAAATAGTGGAAGTGCAGGACAATATGATTAAATCGGTGCGAATCTTCCCTCATCTGAAAAAAGGCAGCTAAATGCCGGAGCAGCATGGCTTAGCCCTGTTCAAGAAAAAATAATTTCACATACAAAACAAATAGATAGGTTAAAATCAGCGCGTAAAACTAAAAAAAACAGAAAATATTTTAAACTTGCTGAACTTTCATCACGACTCAGCTTCTAACTTAGCGAATGGATTCAACCAAGTTTTTGTTTTCATCCCTGGATTCTCCTATCCTTAGTTTTACGGCCACTTCAGTGGCCGTTTTTTTTGCCTGCTTTTTATAGTGAACCTAGAACCCTGCAGCTATCTTGTGATGATGTAGCTTCATGCTGATGGATGCACAGCTTCTGGCTGCGACATAAAGCAAAGGTTTTAAACTTCGATATTGCAGACAAAAAAATAGCAGGGTGAGAACCCTGCTATCTGCTATCAAACGGTGCTTTAAAGTTGTATTAACTTTGGCTGTTGCCCTGACAAAGCTGCGCGGGATCTTCAATAAAATACTGCTGCAGATAATCGTCAAAACTTATTTTATCCTGTTGTTCTATCTGCTGTTGCTGCGCTAAAGACAGAGCGGCCATCTTCACAAAATCGGCTTCCTGATAAAACTGATAGTCACCGCTTAATAACTGCTGCCGGTATTGCTCTGACAACTGCAGACTTATCACACTATTGTCATGCTGTGCCGCAACAAGCTGATTCAGCACTTTACCGGAGAAGGTTTGTGCCGGATCGAGCAGGCTTAAATAAAACTGTTTTAACACCGCCTGGTAACGCTCGCCGCCCTGAACCTCGTCAAAAAGCTGTGCCAGCGGCATTAAAGCGGCAAATATTTCTTCGGCCCAATCCTGCATTAATCTTGGGGTGTCGCCATCCAGCAGTTCCAGATTTAATCTGCGACCATCGGTGACCACCTTACGCAGGTTATTATCAACCCGCAGTTGTTCTTCAGCTGACATGGCAGGACTTTGTTCCAATAAGCAGTAGAGCAGGAACAAATCAAGGAAACGCATCTGCTCAGCGGTGATGCCCACAGCACTAAAAGGGTTCACGTCCAAAGCCCGTACTTCAATATACTCAACACCACGTTTAGCCAGAGCACAGGTTGGGCGCTCGCCACTTTGGGTGGTGCGTTTGGGTCTGATAGTGGAATAAAACTCGTTCTCTATCTGCAAAATATTGGCATTGAGCTGCTGATATTCACCTTCAACCTTCACGCCAATATTCTGATATTCATCTGATGGTGTGCTGATCGCTTGCTGCAAACCCTGAATATATTCGGGCAAGCTGTTGTAACTGACATTGAGCGCCGACTGCGCACTGTTGGTATAACCTAAGTCACTCATCCGCAAACTGGTGGCGTATGGCAAATACAAACTGCCTTTACCCAGTTTCTGGAATGGATATTTGCTATCCCTGCCCTGCAAAAATGATTTACACATGGCCGGCGAAGCACCAAACAGATAAACAATCAGCCAGACATATCTTTTGTAATTGCGGATTAGACCCAGATACTGCGCCGAAATAAACTCCTGCAGTGGCTCAGTGTTGCCAAGGCTTTGCTGATAACCCTGCCAGAATTCTTCCGGCAGCGAAAAATTAAAATGCACACCACTGATAGCCTGCATCATACTGCCGTAACGGTTTTTCAGACCTTTACGGTACAAAGTTTTCATCCGGCCCACATTAGAGCTACCGTAATAAGCCAGCCTGATCTCATCCTGATGTTCAATAAAACACGGCATGCTACCAGAACCTAAGCGCTCTTCGGCGAGCTGACGGATAGCAAAACGATGAATATCAGTCAGCTGTGCAATAGTGGTTTCGATGTCCTGCTGCGCCGGCGTAATAAACTCAAGCAAAGACTCGGAAAAGTCCGTGGTGATTAAAGGATGGGTTAATGCAGAGCCCAGCGCCGGCGGATGATCGGTTTGTGCTAAGCGGCCATCCGGCTTGATACGTAAGGTTTCACGTTCAATACCCCGACGGATACCTTTGAGGGTATTTTTCCAGGGCGCGGCCTGTAACTTTGCCATTTGTGCTGATAAAAACTGACTCAAGTGTATTCCTTATAAGGATGCTGTCTGCCAATGATTGGGCGTCCCCTACCAAAAAACAAGGGTCACAAAAACGAAAACAAGCTTACTCTTCTTCCTCTGAACGACGCTGCCGTTTTTGTTGCGACTGCACCACCAGGCGCAAAATATCTTTCCAGGACACAATACCGATCAGCCTTTGCTGTTCATCCACCACAGGCAAACAACTGATATTGCGATCCAGTAATAACTTCGCTGCCGCCAGCACAGCACAGTCCTGTGAAACACTGATGACAGGGGTGGTCATCACATGCCGCACTTTGCGACTTTGCAAAAAAAGTTCTGTGGTTTGTTCCGACGCAGCATCCATCACCGGGCTTAAGGTTTTGTAATAATCCTTCACCGACACTATGCCAATAAGACGGTGGAGATTATCAATAACAGGTACATGCTGAAACTTGGCGTCGACAAACAAAGCACGCAAGCTGGCTAATGGTGCATCTTCAGTCGTCACCCTTACCTTTTTTGTCATGATGTCGGCGATAGCCATTTGGCGTTCCTATTTTCTTTAATGCTTAAATAAAACTTTGTAGTAAACTACTGTATCACCGCACTAATTAAAGTCCAAGTCACTGATATGAACCGAAGAAATCAACAACTGATCAACGAAGCTGTCACTTTTAGCCCTGATGTGGAGCTGGTATCTACCACGGACACCAGAGGGGTAATCACTTATGCCAACCCGGCATTTTGTCAGGTTGCCGGCTACAGCGTGGACGAATTAGTAGGTAAAAATCACAATATTGTGCGCCATCCGGATATGCCAAAAGAGGCATTTGCTGACCTTTGGGACTCTCTGAAAAAAAATCAGTCCTGGCGTGGCATGGTCAAAAACCGCTGCAAAGACGGCCGCTATTATTGGGTGGATGCTTTTGTCACCCCTATTTTTGAACAGCATAAACTGGTGGGTTTTCAGTCGGTCAGACGTTGCCCAACCCCTGAACTGATTCGCCGTGCTGAACTCACTTACCAAAAAGTCCGTGCCGGGCAAGCATTAGCCGGCTGGCGTTTTAATCTGTCGCGGCGGCAACTTATTGCATCCGGCCTGATGCTTTCTGTTGTGGCTGCCGGTTGTTATTGGCTGTCGCCCTGGTTTGCACTGGCGCTGTTACTGCCGCTGATTGAGCACAGCTGTTTTTACGATGAGCTACACGTGACACCAAAACATTTAAACGAGCTGCAACGACAGGGGGACTCGGTCAGTCGTTTTGTTTACAGCGGCTTTGGTCCTTTTGGTGTGGCTGATTTTCAAATCAAAATTTTGCAGGCAAAATTAGCCACAGTGCTGGGCCGCACCGGCGATAGCACCTCACAACTGCGCAACATTGCTGACACTCTGGCAGAAGCTGTGGACCAGACCAAAGGTGGTATTTCGAAACAGCAGCAACAGCTACAACTGATTGACCAGGCCAGTCAGGAACTGACGCAAACAGTGGCCGAAATATCGTCCCGCACCGCCCACACCACCACTCAGGTGCAAAGCACACATCAGATTTGTCAGCAGGCACAACAAGCGATGCAACTGACCACCAACACAGTGCAACAACTGGCCAAAGAAGTGGATGGTGCCGCCAGCACGGCCGACAGTCTGGCCGTTGAAGCACAACGTATTGGCGCTGTGATGGCTGAAATTCAGGGCATTGCCGACCAAACCAATTTACTGGCATTAAATGCCGCTATTGAAGCGGCCCGGGCAGGCGAACATGGCCGCGGTTTTGCTGTAGTGGCCGATGAAGTGCGGGCATTATCGTCACGCACCCACAATGCGACTGAACAAATTCAGCTGTCGATTCGAGAAATCCAGCAAACCTTATTAAGCTGGGGCAGCGTGATGGTTCAAAGCCGTCAGCAGGCAGAACATTGTGTGGAACAAAGCCAGCTCAGTGCGCAGCAGGTCAATGATATTGCCGTGATGGTGGATCAGATTGCATCGGCCTCGGCACAAATTGCTACAGCCACTATGCAACAGGATGTAGTGGCGCATCGGGTTGCCAGCCACGTGCAGGATATCACTATGATTGCTGACACCAACAGCAACAACATGGCGGTGGTGGCCGAAAACAGCCATGTGCTGCACGACAAAGCAGCAGAACTGACCAGCCTGGCCAAAACTTTCAGTTAAAGCCTAAAACACAAAGGCTTATGCGCAGACTGAATTTTGCTGGGGCAGAGGCAATTTTGCCAATGTTCGTTACACTTGAAATTCAGTCTGCTGCAATCCGACAGAGGCCTTTATGAAAACAATGTTTTTGCTTTTGATGTCGTTTTGGTTTTGCTGTGATCTTTGGGCGGCAGAACAAGTGATGTACCAGTGGCGTGATAAAAACAACACTTTGCATGTCAGTCAGTTACCACCCCAAGGTGTGGAATACGAAACCGTCGTGATAGGCCCGGCACAGCAAACAGCGGCCATAAAACCACAGAAAAAAACCACCGAAGAGCAGCAGGCAAGAGCGGCCAGCTGCGAAAAAGCCCGCAAAAATCTGAAAATTCTGCAACAGGATTTACCGGTATTTATTGATATGGAAGATGGCAGCAAACAGCAGCTGACCGATGCGCAAATGGATGCACAGCGTACCCTGGCCGAACAACAAATTAATTTATTCTGTGACGATCCGGCAAGCCGTTAAGCAAAACCTGCCCCTGAGCCCTCTCAATTTAAATCACAAAAAAAGAGCTGCATTGCAGCTCTTTTTTATCTGAGAACCAGCACCTGGGGCACTGGTTTTTCACCGGTGGCGACCAGTTTACGCCTGTGCTCTGCTACTGACCACAAAGCGGTCATCGTTCACGTCCACTCTGACCACAGAGTTTGGCAGAATGTCACCTCTGAGCAGCGACTGCGCCAGCGTATTCTCCACATACTGCTGAATGGCTCTTTTCAGCGGACGGGCACCAAATACCGGGTCGAACCCAACAGCAGCAATTTTCTCCAGTGCGGCTTCCGACACTTCCAAAGTCATCTGCCGGTCTGCCAGGCGCTGTGCCAGACGTTTGAGCTGAATACCAGCGATGTTTTTGATCTGTGCATGATCCAGCGGATGGAACACTACAGTTTCATCCACCCGGTTTAAAAACTCAGGTCTGAACTGCTGGCTCAATACGCCCATCAGCATCGCTTTCATCTCATCATAACTTTGCTGGTGGTAATGCTCCTGAATTAAATCAGAGCCCAGGTTGGACGTCATAATGATCACAGTATTTTTAAAATCTACTGTGCGGCCCTGACCATCGGTTAAACGGCCATCATCCAGCACCTGCAGCAAAATGTTAAACACATCCGGATGCGCTTTTTCTACCTCATCGAGCAAAATCACTGAATAAGGGCGACGACGCACCGCTTCGGTTAAATAACCACCTTCTTCATAACCAACATATCCAGGAGGCGCACCAACTAAACGTGACACCGCATGTTTTTCCATAAACTCAGACATATCAATGCGCACCATCGCATCTTCACTGTCAAACAGGAAATGCGCCAGCGCTTTGGTCAGTTCTGTTTTACCTACACCTGTCGGGCCTAAAAATAAAAATGAGCCTATAGGTTTGTTTGGATCGGCAAGGCCGGCACGGGAGCGGCGAATGGCGTTTGACACAGCAAGCACTGCTTCGGTTTGACCTATCACTCGTTGCGCCAGCGACTGCTCCATTTTCAGCAGTTTATCGCGCTCACCTTCCAGCATTTTGCTGACCGGAATGCCGGTTGCCTTGGACAACACCTCAGCAATTTCGGTCTCAGTGACTTTATTGCGTAATAAAGTCATTTCATGCATTTCAGCCTGAGCGGCTAAATCCAGCCGTTTTTCCAGCTCCGGAATACGCTCGTATTTGAGTTGTGACATGCGATTTAAATCACCGGCACGGCGCGCCACTTCCATATCCAGTCTTGCTTGCTCTAAATCGGCTTTAATGCTCTGAGTGCCCTGTAGCGCTGCTTTTTCGGAGCTCCAGACTTCGTCTAACTCGTTGTATTTACTGTCAAGTTCAGCAATCTGTTCCAGAATAAAATCACGGCGTTTTTTACTGGCGTCGTCGGTTTCTTTGGCAAGGGCGTTGTCTTCCAGTTTTAACTGAATAATACGCCGCTCGAGGCGGTCGAGTTCCTCCGGCTTAGAGTCCATTTGCATCCGGATGCTGGACGCTGCTTCGTCAATTAAATCAATGGCTTTATCTGGTAACTGCCGGTCGCTGACATAACGGTGTGACAAAGTTGCCGCTGCCACTATGGCCGGATCGGTAATATCCACACCATGGTGTAACTCGTAGCGCTCTTTTAAGCCGCGCAAAATGGCGATGGTGTCTTCCACTGAAGGTTCTTCCACCAGCACTTTTTGAAAACGCCGCTCCAGCGCCGCGTCTTTTTCAATATATTTGCGGTATTCATCTAAAGTGGTAGCGCCTAAACAGTGCAGTTCACCGCGCGCCAGTGCAGGTTTGAGCATATTGCCGGCATCCATGGCACCATCGGCTTTGCCTGCGCCTACCATGGTATGAATTTCGTCAATAAATAAAATGACCTGGCCTTCTTCTTTGGCAAGCTCCGATAGCACCGCTTTTAAACGCTCTTCAAACTCGCCGCGGTATTTGGCACCGGCCAGCAGCGCGCCTAAATCAAGCGACAATACCCTTTTGTCTTTAAGCCCTTCAGGCACTTCTTTATTGACAATCCGCAGTGCCAGACCTTCCACAATGGCCGTTTTACCTACACCAGGCTCACCAATTAATACCGGGTTATTTTTGGTGCGGCGCTGCAATACCTGCACACAACGGCGAATTTCTTCGTCGCGACCTATCACAGGGTCGAGTTTGCCGGCTTCGGCCCGGGCGGTTAAATCTATGGTGTATTTAGTCAGCGCCTGGCGGGTGTCTT
Organism: Rheinheimera sp. 4Y26; assembly: GCF_025245835.1. GTDB lineage: Bacteria > Pseudomonadota > Gammaproteobacteria > Enterobacterales > Alteromonadaceae > Pararheinheimera. The sequence goes on along the minus strand of NZ_JAOBWS010000008.1, from coordinate 104,470 downwards.
CGGCATTGGCGTCATCCACTTTCTGGCCGCCCCGCAGCTGTTCAATAGCTGCCTCAACGCCCTCTTTCGTGACTGCGAGTTGTTTTAATAAAGCACCGAGCTCACCTTTGTCTTCACAAGCGGCCAGCACAAACAACTCGCTGGAAATAAACTGATCTTTGCGTTTTTGCGCCAGTTTATCACACAGGTTCAAAAGGTTAATGGTGCCGTTTGACAGCTGTAAATTGCCTTCGCTGCCTTCCACCTTGGGCAGGCGCTCTATGGCCTGCGACACTTTTGAGCGCAGCTCGTGCAGGTTGGTGCCAATTTTGTTCAGTAAGTCGCGCACACTGCCGCCATCCTGATTCAGCAAGGCATGCATCAGGTGCACAGGTTCGATAAATTGATGATCACGGCCCAGCGCTAAAGATTGCGCTGTGGCAATGGCTTCCTGAAATTTACTGGTAAAACGTTCTAAGCGCATGAGGTTACTCCATAGTAACAAGCTAGGTTGCAGTTAAGATGGAGGGCGTTTGCTGCATTTTCAAGCAGCAAACGTCAAAAATTTGACTTCCGTCAAAAAAACGCTGAAGTTCAGTTCTGGCTAAGCCAAATCAGACTGGCCATACGGCCGGTTTGACCGTCACGGCGGTAGGAAAAAAACTGCTGTGGTGCACTGACAGTACAATCATTGCCACCATAAATTTGTGTGACGCCGGCCGCTGTTAAACGCTGCCGTGCCAATAAATAAATATCTGCCAAATACTTGCCATGGCCGGTGGGCACAAAAGCTCGGTTAGCAGCTGCATCTTGCTGGAGAAACGCCTGCCGCACCTCAGCCCCCACTTCAAAGGCAGCCGGACCTATAGCAGGCCCAAGCCAAACCATCACCTCAGATGGTTTGGCAAAATGCTGTAACGTCTGTTCGAGCACGCCGTTACACAAGCCACGCCAGCCGGCATGAGCAGCCGCAACCTGTCGCCCTTGTTGATCACAAAACAGCACAGGCAAACAATCGGCTGTCACCACCACACAAACTTTACCGGCAGTCTGAGCAAAAGATGCGTCAGCGTCTGTGACGCCGCCCAGCCAGTTCTCCAGCACCAGCACCTCAGTGCCATGCACCTGATTCAGCCAGACCGGCTCCTCAGGTAAATCCGCCTGCTGTGTTAACAACAAGCGGTTTTGCATCACTGCAGCAATGTCATCCCCAACATGGGTTGCAAGATTCAGACTGGCATAAGCGCCCTGTGACACGCCACCCAAACGGCTGGTGCACAAGGCTTTTACATTGGCAGGTGCCGGCCAGTCCGGATAAATAAACCCAAGTTCATACATTATTGATTGTCCATACCGTGAATGGCGGTGTCTTCACGCAGCGCCAACGTCAGCTCAACCATATCCTGCGGAATTGGCGCATGCCATTCCAGCAGCTCGCCTGTGATTGGGTGCGCTAAACGCAACATAGCGGCATGCAGTGCCTGACGTTTAAAGTTGCGCAATACAGCCAGCAGTTTTTCATCGGCTTTACGCGGAGGACGCGGCCGGCCTGCATACACAGGGTCACCAACCAGCGGGTAGTTAATGTAGGTCATATGCACCCGGATCTGGTGGGTACGGCCGGTTTCCAGCCTTAACCGCAGCCTGGTGTGGTTACGGAATTTTTCCATCACCCGGTAGTGAGTCACGGCTGGTTTGCCACTGGATGTCACAGCCATATGGGTTCTTTTCGTTGGGTGACGACCAATAGGCTCATCCACCATGCCACCTGCTGTCATACAGCCATGAGCAATAGCTTCGTATTCACGGGTAATTTCACGGTGCTGCATCATCTCAACCAGATGGGTTTGCGCCGGAATGGTTTTGGCAACCACCATTAAACCTGTGGTGTCTTTATCAAGACGGTGAATAATACCGGCGCGCGGCACTTCGGCAATGCCCGGGCAATGATGCAGCAGCGCATTTAATAAGGTGCCGTCGTGATTACCAGCGCCAGGATGCACCACCAAACCTGCCGGCTTGTTGATCACCAGAATATGTTCATCTTCATAAACAATATTCAGCTCGATAGGTTCTGCGTCAAAACGCTCGTCTTCCGGCAGCTCCGCATTAATTTCAATATTTTCGCCACCTAATAATTTTTCGCGTGGCACGTCGCAGACACGGCCGTTAACCAGCACCCAGCCAGCCAAAATCCATTCTTTTATTCTTGAACGTGAATAATCAGGGAACATTTCTGCCAGCACCTGATCTAAGCGTTTGCCGTAAAGATGGTCAGGTACAATTTCTGCAAGTTTTATCTGTTTTGTCATGTCGGAACCAGTTATCCTGTGTGCATACCCGAACAGTCTGGGTTAGAATCGGTGTATTGCGTCTATTTTAACGATTTTATGAACGACTAGACAGCCAATCGGCTGAAGTAGTAGTGGATTTTTCAATGAAAGCTAAATTTTTCGTAGTTTTGTGTGTTTCTGCCGCCCTGACCGCCTGTGCTGGCAACAAATCAGAAGAAGTGCTGGTCAATACTAACCAGTCAGCGCAAGCTGCTTATAACGACGCTAAAGAAATTCTCGACTCTGGTTTATACAGCAGAGCCATCGAATTGTTAAAAGCCATGGAAAGCCGTTTTCCCTTTGGTCCTATCGCACGCCAGGTTCAGCTCGATTTAATTTATGCTTACCATGCGTCAGGTGACGTTAAACAATGTCTGGCCAGTATAGACCGCTTTATCCGGTTAAATCCAAATCACCCGGATCTGGATTATGTCTATTACATGCGTGGTTTAACTAACCAGAAAGCCGATGAAAATGCATTTCAGGAGTTTTTTGGCATTGACCGTGCAGACCGCGATATGGCCAGCACCAAACAGGCATTTGAAGACTTTAAAATTCTGACAAGCACCTATCCAAACAGCAAATACGCTGCCGATGGTCAGGCGCGGATGGTCTTTATTAAAGAAAAAATGGCGCGTCATGAGATGCTGGTGGCCGATTATTACAGCCGTCGTGGCGCTCACTTAGCTGCCGCGAACCGCGCTAAATATATCGTTGAATTTTATCGTGATTCATCAAAAGTGCCTGAAGCTTTACAACTGATGATCACAAGCTACGACGCGCTGGGTTTAACCAAACTGCGTGACGACGCCAAAGCAGTGTTAGCGCTGAACTTCCCGCAGGCTGAGATGCCGGAACAAAACACCAACTAACGAAGCTTGGTTCACAAAGCAGCTTTGCGTCTATAAAGCATTAGTGACAAAAAAGGCCGTGATACGGCCTTTTTTATTGCTGCGTTTTTTTTATTGCTGCGTTTTTTATATTGCTGCGTTTTTTATATTGCTGCGTTTTTTACATCGCCGCGCTTGCACAGCCGACAAAATCCGGCCTATAAAGCGTCCAGCGCCTCCGGCAATTTTTGTACGCCAATCACCGTCATACCGGCAATAGGCTCCTTTGGCACATTGGCAAGTGGCACTATTGCGCGTTTAAAACCATGTTTTGCCGCTTCACGCAGCCTCTCCTGACCGCTCGGCACAGGGCGGATTTCACCTGATAAACCCACCTCACCAAAGACCACCAGATCAACCGGCAGCGGTTTATTGCGAAAACTCGACACCAGCGCCAGTAAGGTGGCCAGATCGGCGCCTGTTTCATTGACCTTGACGCCCCCAACGACATTGACAAACACATCCTGATCCGACATCTGAATACCGGCATGGCGGTGCATCACCGCCAGTAACATCGACAAGCGGTTTTGTTCCATCCCCACAGTGACACGGCGTGGGTTATTCAGTGGCGAATAATCCACCAGCCCCTGAATTTCCACTAATAATGGCCGGGTGCCTTCCCACAACACCATCACTAAACTACCGGCCGCTTCATCTTTGCCCCGGTTTAAAAAAATAGCCGAAGGATTTTTTACTTCTTTCATGCCCTGGCCTGTCATGGCAAACACACCCAGTTCGTTGACGGCGCCAAACCGGTTTTTAGTACCGCGCAAAGTGCGGTATCTGTTATCACCATCGCCCTCAAGCATCACAGAACAGTCAATACAGTGTTCCAGCACCTTGGGGCCTGCTAAAGAGCCGTCTTTGGTGACATGACCGACCATAATCACAGCCACATTCTGCTGCTTGGCAAACCGCGTCAAAAAAGCAGCACTTTCACGCACTTGTGACACGCTGCCTGGTGCAGATTGAATGTCCATCATCTGCATCACCTGAATAGAGTCGATGACCATAATGCGGGGTTTTTCCTGCTGCGCCAGCTGACAAATGGTTTCCACCTGAGTTTCTGCCAGCATATTCAGCTGATTGGTGGGCAATCCCAGCCGGTGCGCCCGAAGCGCCACCTGCTGCAAAGATTCTTCGCCTGTGACATAAAGCGCCGGCCCCTGCGCCGCCAGATAACACATAATTTGCAGCAATAGGGTACTTTTACCAGCGCCCGGGCTCCCGCCAATTAAAATGGCAGAACCTGGCACTATACCGCCGCCTAACACCCGGTCAAATTCGGCAAAACCAGAGCTAAACCGCGGTACATCCTGTAAATCCACCTGATCAAGCCGCATCACTTTGGCGACAGTGGCGCCGGCATAACCGCCCCCTAAACTACGGCTGCTTTTGGCGCTGATGGCAGGCATCCGCACTTCGCTGATGGTGTTCCAGGCACCACATTCAGTACACTGTCCCTGCCAGCGTACAAAGTCTGCACCACAATCGTTACAGACGTAAGCGGTCTTTACTTTGGCCATAATTTTCACCGAAACAATTGAAAGGCATAATTTTTGCTTTTAATGTAAGACATGGTATCACAACAATAAGTCTTTATGACTCAGACACTCACCTTATGACGACACCCGATTTACTGCCTTACATCGGCGTGATCGAACGCTTAATCCCCTTGATAAACACATCTGAGTTTAACGAGGTGTTTGGCATTCTGACTTCAGAGCTGCCCAAACCCAAACAGTTCCTGCTGAAAATGGAACTGAAACGTTTGGGACAGCCCTGCAGCTATTACATCGATTTACGGGGCAAAGTAGACGGTGAAGTGCGGCCTTATGAGCATGGTGGCCGCACCCATTATATGGACGATACCGCCATTAAAGCCTTTGAACGCGGCCTGAAACGTTACGGTCGTTTTACCATGGGTTTGTTTGAAGAGGTGATGAACACCGACAATAACTACAGAGTAAGGCACAAACAGGAAACAGAACAAAGATTACAGGCGGTTATTGCCGGTGAAACACCGCCGCAAGCCGTAGTAGAAACTCAGGAGCCTGAGCAAGTCAAAACCGGCCCTGCCCTGGTGCAATTTGCCAGCTATTGCAGCCGTGGTGAAGAGCGGATGAACTTCACCATCGACATCGAAATTGCACTGGAAAACGGTGAATTGTTTCCGGCAAGTACAGTCGATTTGTCAGTTTCCGGCAGCAAGCTGAAGATCCCTGGTAGCAGATCGCTGTCAGCAGGGCAAAAAATTGCCATTACATTCAAAGGTCTGGAGCAAGAATTTGCCTTAGGCCTCAGTCAGGGTGTGCCTTATCAGGTGATTGACACTGAGGTGGTTGATCGTGCTGTGTATGCCAGAGTCAAAAGGTTGCCAATGGCCGACGAGCATGGTTTCAGCGAGTTTTTACGCCAGTTTATTCAGGGCAATAAAAGACGTTATAAAGTAAACCTCGACAACACACTCGATGCGGTTGTGGTCAAAGGGTATGAGCAGTTTTACCTGCCCAGGATCAGCTCTTTACCGGTGTTTCTGGCGGTGCGTGACGGCTTACCTGTGCCGGTTTGCGCTATGACCACCGAGAATAACCGCCAGCATGTGCAGTATTTTCAGGATGAACAACAACGTTCTGTGCTGATGCAGCTGCTGTCAGGCAAAAGATTAAAAGCCTGTTTGCAAAAAGCGCCGGCAGAACGCTCCTGCATTTTGTATTGTTTTACCCATGCTGCCAAAGGCAAACTGTTTTTTTATAGCGCCACTTCAGACGAGCTGCAGCAACTCCCTGAACTACAGAAAGTTTTTTTTGGTTTTGCCGCCCGTAAACCCAGTTTCCGTGTTTTTCATCTGGTGGTGCACCGCACCCATCCGGAGCACGCCCATCAGTTATTGTCGCTGCCTAATACCGCCGATCAGGACGTCAGCAAACTGAATCAGCCGCCATCCCAACTGGTGCAGAATCTGATCCGTGATTTTCGTTATATTGTCAGCCTGACCGACATCACCACTGAAGAAAATATCGCTTTGTATCAGCAAATCCGCTACGACGAAAATTTGCTGTCACAACTGAAAATTTTCGGCCATGCCAAAGTCGACCAACTGCCCCCCCTGGAAGCCGTGGCGTTGCAGTACGTCAATTTACGTGGTGAAACCCGCTATCTGTATAAAACCAAAGTGCTGCTGCAACTTGGTGACCAACAGCTCGAAGCCCACACCCGCGACTTTTCCAGTAAAGGTCTGCAAGTGGAAACAGCGCTGCCGGTTAGTTTTCAAAAAGGTGAACATATCCGGCTGGCCTTGCCCGATATGCAAAAAATTTCCAGTAAATTTGACCTGCAACAACTGGATTATGAAGTGATGGCGGTCAGTAAAAGCCAGCTCATTATGAACTTAAAAGTTTTTGAGCAGGAAGAGCCACATCAGGGAAGGTTGTTTTTTGAGCAGCTGATTAAAAGCAACAAAGACAAACTGACCCCGGCCGAAGAAACGCCCAAGTATGCCGGCCTTGGCACCGTGCTGCGCAATATGTACGTTAAAGCGTTAAACAGTCTGCCGTTTTATATGCACCGCCATGGCATTCGTTATGACCTGAATGTGGTAGGCCGCGGTGCTGAACCGAATAACCTGCATTATATTCTGGGGTTGGCCGGCGGCAAAAACAGCAAAATAAACTTGCAGCCGCTGCTGAAAAACAATGCCACTAACCTGAATTTTGCCAATCAGCTGAAAGCAATGAAACGTCAGGATGCGCCTAAGCTGTATGAAGTCTTTATCCGTTATCAGCCAGCCACAGCACGCAGTGAAGCCAGTTTTGTCACTGAATTTGATTTTGAATTAAAAACCAGTCAGGCCAGACAAAGTTTTGTACAGGACGCCATCAACCAGGATTTATTGTTTTGTTTTAAAGTATTTTTGTCCCGCACCGGCCGGCCCGACACAGATTACATCGCCAAAGAGTTGGGTTATGTCAGCCTGTATGCCATTCACAAAGCCAAGGTGCTGGAAGAAGAGTTATGGAGTGTGGTGGGGGTCGGTGATGTGATAGATATCAGCGACGAAGTGCTGCTGCGTTATGGCATCAGTGCGGCTCAAATCGCCACGCAACTGCAAAAACGCCGCCAGTTTATTGCCGCTTTGCAGCAGGCCTGAGCCACAGCGCTGGTTTTGGCTCTACAGCACGCTGCAGGCCAGATGGCAGAAAGCTGTGACTGCACCCAGAGCTGGTACTCTAAGTGCTACACCTGAACCTCAGTTTTGTTGTTTTAACCAGTCCGACAACGTCTGAAAATGCCCTTGTACCGCCTGTGGATGGGTCAACATTGAGATATGGTCATAATCCAGCGCGTCGCCCTGCGCTTTGCCCAGCAAGCTAAAACGGGCATCCGAGAGATTAGTCTCGGCCATAAATAAGCGTACATCATCCGGATGACCGAGAATTTTGTCGTTTACTGCAGCAAAAAACCAGCTGGGCGGCCACTGCAGTTGCGCTGCTGCTTTGGCGTAATCAAACTGATCCGTCGGATCAACAAAATGCGGGGTATTGATCCAATGCACAGTATCAAGCAGAAACTGCGCCGGTTCATTGTCCGCGCCAAAACGCCAGCTTTTGGCCGGCAAATAACCATAACGTTGGCAAAGCCAGGGCGAGACCTTATTCCACAGCAGGTCAATTTGCAGGGTTTTAGCGGCGCTTTTTACCGAAATACGCCTTTTTGTGCCAAAAAACACATTGTTCTGCACTTTATCCAGCAGTAGTGGAAAACGTGCCAGACTGGCAGCCAACACCACCCCGCCCCATGAATGACAAATCAGATGAATTTTTTGCTGATGGCGCTGATATAAATGTTCGATAAGCGCCGGAATATCCTGACAAATCAGCTGATGCTGACTGTGATTAAAATCCGGCCCCACTGCAGGTTTGGATAAACCCCGGCCGGCAAAATCGGCGCAGTACACGGTAAAACCCTGATTGGCCAGATAACAGCCGAGCCCTTTGCCGTTCTGACTATAAAAAATCCGGCCATTTTCAATAGCACCATGCAACATCAGCACGGGCGCCTGACTGACGTGTAAAGGGGTCAGCTTGCGTAAATGCAGCTGGTACTGCTGCAGATCCAGATATTCCGAACTTTGCTGATGTTTCATAAGGCCGGTTCTAACAAATACAGCAACTGCAACAAAGAACCCTGCCGGATAGCGGCTTTGGCCTGGGCCTGTACTTTGGGTTTGGCATGAAAAGCCACGCCAAGCGCGGCTTTTGCCAACATCGGCAGGTCATTGGCACCATCGCCGATAGCCACAGTCTGGCTCTGTGGGAGCTGATATGCAGTCGCCACTTCGGCCACCACTTCAGCTTTACGCTGTGCATCCACAATAGCGCCCAGCACCTTGCCGGTCAGTTTGCCATCGGCTATCTCCAGCACATTGGCATATGTGGCGGTGAGGCCAAGCTGCGCTTTGAGGGCATCAGTAAAATAGGTAAAACCACCAGAGGCTATTACCACCTGCCATTGATGGGCCTGCAGATGCGAGACCAGCGAAGTTAAACCCGGCATCAAAGGCAGCTGTTGCAGCACCTCAGCCAGCACAGTCTGTGGTGCACCGGCAAGCGCCGCCACCCTTTGCGTCAGGCTCTGGGCAAAATCCAGCTCGCCATTCATCGCCCTTGCTGTCACCGCTGCCACTTGCTCACCCACGCCGGCAAGCACCGCAATTTCATCAATACATTCAATCTGAATGGCGGTGCTGTCCATATCCATTACCAGCACGCCAGGTTGGCTTAACCTTAGATTACCTTCCAGATAGACAAGCTCAGCGGCTATACTGCTGCCAAAGTCTTTCAGTTTCATCTGCAAAGACTCAGACAAGGGCTGATTCAGTCCAAGATATAAAGCTGCGGCTAATTCCGGGTGCGGCGAGCCCGCAGTCAGTAGCATTGTACTGTGCTCAGGTTGTAACAACTCAACCAGCTTCGCGAACTGTTCGGCGCCAACACTTGCACCAAAACAACAAATTCTGGCCTGAATGCTCTGGTGCATTTTTGACGCACTGACCGGCTCCGGGGCCGACAGTAAAAAGCCATCTGGAGCTGATGTCTGCTGCAATAAAGAATGCTGTTGTAATAACGAAAAAAAGTCGATTTCTACCGGCTGCTGCCGTGTCCAGTTCAGAAAAAAGCCCACACTGATCCCTATACTTCAACCTGATGCCGTGGCATTCTACCGACATTTTTCAGCCCCTGTCAGTCTATGGTGTAGTGAAAATGACAAATTCAGCGACAAAAACGCGAAAAAAATCAGCAAAACTATTCCGTTCAGTGCAACTGCTGCTCGCTATCACCGGCCTGATTGTTTTATTACAGTGGTGGCATGACAGCAGTAATCAGGGACAGCGGCTGTTTGCCGAGCAAAGTTCGGTACTGATGCGTGAAACCTTAAAAGCTTTGGCACAAACCGCCGCTTATCTGATTGAAAACGACCAGCTCGACGGTCTGACGGCACTGACCCAGCAGCTGGCGTCCAGCCCTTATTTACACGATGTGGTGGTGTACGACGCCAACGGCGTGCGGTTAAGTGAATCCAGCGGTAGTGAGCCTGCGCGGTTGTTATATGCACCTCAACACAAGGTGGAGTTGCAGCCGATGGTGCAGGAAATTTATCAGGGCTCTCAGCTGTTGGGTTATATCAAAATCAGCTTAAAACAAGATACCGGCTTTAGCGCTGTGTCGAGCGCCTGGCACGCCATGATGGAACAGGTATTGTGGATGCTGGCACTGGCGGCCCTGGTGGCATTAATGGCGCGCTCCAGTTTATTGCTGCTGTCGCACAAGCTGGCCAGCAATCAAGAGTTGCATCACGCCGCTTTAGATAGTCACGAACATATAAAAAGTTAACAACAATTCCACTGCGCTAAGTCCGCCAGCACAAGTATTGGTCAGTGCAGGTGCTTTGGCTCAAACAGCCTTATCCGGACCTGTTACCTCAGGCTTTTAATTGCAGCGACTGCATGGTGTTCTGCCATAAGATGTCGGCAATTTCTTCCGGAGTTTCCGGCCTTAAACTGCAAAAATGCTGAAACACCAGCGCCAATTGTTTGGGCGTATTGTTTTGCCCCTGAAAACCAGCAAGCGGCATGGCCGGTGCGTCGGTTTCCAGCACAAAACTGGTCAATGGCAAACGACGCACCGCATTTTGCGTTTTCTGGCTGCGCTCGTAACTGATAGTGCCGCCAATACCCAGTTTAAAACCCAAATCGAGAAAAGCCTGCCCTTGCTCCGGGCTGCCGGAAAAGGCATGTAAAATGCCACCTTCTTTAAATTTTTGCCGTTTTATCTCAGCCAGTAGCTGCACCATAGATTTACGGTGATGCAAAATCACTGGTTTTTGATGTTGAACTGCAAGTGCCAGCTGCGCAGCAAACAGCTGTTGCTGCATCGCAAAAGTGTCTGGTGCAATCGCAAAATCCAGCCCTATTTCACCGACAGCACAAATTTGCTCTGAGTGCTGCGCCAGCAAATGTTCAAGCTCAGTCAGAGCTTGCAATGAATGTGCTTTGGCCCACCAGGGATGTATACCGAGTGCAATCTGAAATTCTCGTTGTTGCTGCTTAAAAGCCAGCAACTGCAACCAGGACGACTGCTGCACCGCCGGAATTAAACAAGAGCGTACGCCCACCGCTTTGGCCTGTTGCCAGTGCAAAGGCCAGTCTTGCCATAATTCAGGTAAATCCAGATGGCAATGACTGTCAAAAAGCGCCGGCAACAGAGCTGTATTCACAATGCTACCTCAGCTGTTATGGAAGCTGTTATGGGCACAAGCGTTCAATAGCCCAGCTACCATCGGCCTGTAACTGGTACATAAAACGGTCGTGCAATCTGTGCTCCCCGCCCTGCCAGAATTCAATGGCATGGGGTTTGATTTGAAAACCACCCCAGAATGACGGCACCGGCACTTCGCCGTGTTCAAACTTATGTTTAATTTCAGCAAATTTTTGCATCAGCGCCTGACGGGTCGACACAGGCCGGCTTTGCTCTGAGGCCCAGGCCGCCAGCTGACTTTCTTTGGGTCTGGATAAAAAATATTTAATCACATTTCTGACCGGCAACTCTGTCGCTGTGCCATAGACAATGACCTGCCGCTCCAGCGGATGCCAGGGAAAATGCAGACAAACCTTCGGATTACCAGCAAGCTCTTTTGCTTTGCGGCTACCAAGGTTGGTGTAAAACACAAAACCCTCCGGATTGACATCTTTGAGCAGCACCAGCCGTTGTGATGGCTGGCCGTTTTCATCCACTGTGGCCACACACATTGCCGTTGGGTCCGGTAATTCAGCGGCAATAGCATCTTTGAGCCAGAGCTCAAACTGCACAAAAGGGTCGGCGTTTAATTTGTCTAAATCCAGCTTATCTTTGACATAGCTGCGGCGAATATCGTCAATTTTCATTTTTTATTCCTTCCCACCCAATGCGTAACAATGAATTCCTTCATGCTTAATTCCGTTACTTCATGCCAGATAACAAAAAAGCGCCGAAGCGCTTTTTTTAGTTGTTACATCCGTTCCATCACTTCAATGCCCAGAAGGTCTAAGCCTTTGGCCAATAAGCGCGATACGCCAATGCTCAGCATTAAACGGCTGTCACGCAGCGCCGGTTCAACCCCTTCTTTTAAAATAGGGCAGGCTTCGTAAAAACTCATATATAAACTGGCCAGTTCATACAGGTAATTACACAGCAGGTTTGGCTGGGCGTCTTTCATCACCTGCTGCAGTGTTTCTTCAAACTGCAGCGTTTTTAATGCCAGTTGTTTTTCATGAGATTCAACCAGTTGCAGCGGCGCGTTAAAGTTTTCGGCCACTTCAGCGCGGCGTAAAATACTCCGCACCCTGGTATAAGCGTACTGCAGATAAGGGGCTGTTGCGCCTTCAAAACTCAGCATCGAATCCCAGCTGAAGATGTAATCGGAAGTGCGGTTTTTGGATAAATCGGCAAATTTTACTGCACCGATACCCACTTTACGCGCCACTTCGGCAATTTCGCCTTCGCTTAACTCAGTGGATTTTTGTTCCACCACGGCTTTAGCACGCACTACCGCTTCTTCCAGCAGTTCTGCCAGTTTTACCGTGCCACCGGTACGGGTTTTAAATGGTTTGCCATCTTCGCCCATCATGGTGCCAAAAGGGCAATGCTCGTAAGACGTTAAAGTTCTGAGCAAACCGGCTTTACGCGCTACCAGCTCCACTTGTTTAAAGTGCAGCGCCTGACGGGCGTCGGTGAAAATAATAATACGATCAACACCAAGTTCGTGGCTGCGGTATTTACAGGCCGCTAAGTCGGTAGTGGCATATAAAAAACCACCGCCGGTTTTCTGGATAATAAAAGGCGATGGGTTGCCTTCTTTGTCGGCCAGCTCATGCAGGAATACCACTAAAGCGCCCTGATCTTCCACCGCAATGCCGGTGGCTTTTAAGTTGTCGACAATAGACTGCAACATTGGGTTATAAGCCGACTCAGGCTTGATATGTTCATGGCCCAAAGTCACGTTTAACGCACGGTACACTTCTTCACTGTGTTTAATCGAGGTGTCGATAAACAGCTGCCATAACTTCTGGCAATGTGCATCGCCACTTTGCAGTTTCACCACATAATCACGTGATTTATCGGCAAAACCTGCTTCGTCATCAAAACGTTTTTTCGCTTCGCGGTAAAAATCTTCTAAATCGGCAAGGGCCACGGTTTCAAGGTCAACACCGGCCGCCAGTTTATCTTCCAGATGCGCGATCAGCATGCCAAATTGTGTACCCCAGTCGCCCATATGGTTCTGGCGAACAACGTCATCACCCCAGAATTCCAACGCGCGTACTACAGCGTCACCAATAATGGTGGAGCGTAAATGGCCCACATGCATTTCTTTGGCAAGGTTAGGCGCCGAATAATCCACTACCACTTTTTGTGGTTTAGGGTTTGGGCTCACACCTAAACGTGCGTCCAGCAAGGCCGGTTGTAATTGTGCCGCCACCCAGTCGTTTTTCAGTGTCACGTTAATAAAACCAGGGCCTGCCACTTCAACTTTTTCAGCCATGTCCGCCAAATCCAGCTTTTCCAGCAGCTGCTGGGCTAAATCACGTGGATTGGTTTTCAGAAGCTTGGCTGCTGCCATAGCACCGTTGATTTGATAATCACCAAAACCTGCTTTAGTGCTTTGAGTAACGGCTGTGTTGGTATCTGCCGGTAAACCCACGGCAATCATGGCCGCCTGGGTTTTATCTGATAATAACTGTTTAATATTCATGAATTATTTTGCCTTACTCGCGAAAGTTTGTTCGCGGGTTTTATGGAATTTCATTTTTGGATAACGTTCCATCGCCAGGTTTAAATTCACCATAGTAGGCGCCAGGTAACTTAAATTGTCGCCGCCATCCAGCGCCAGGTTGCTACTGGCTTTATTTTTAAATTCATCCAGCGCCTTGCCATCATCTGAATAGACCCAGCGCGCTGTGGTCACGTTCACACTTTCATAAATTGCATCTACGTTGTATTCCGACTTTAAGCGGTGCACCACCACGTCAAACTGCAGCACCCCCACGGCGCCAACAATTAAATCGTTATTATCCAGTGGCCTGAAGACCTGCACAGCGCCCTCTTCCGACAACTGCACTAAACCTTTGAGCAGCTGCTTTTGTTTTAATGGGTCGCGCAGCCGGATGCGGCGGAACAGTTCAGGCGCAAAGTTGGGAATACCGGTAAAAGAGTATTTTTCACCTGCAGTAAAAGTGTCACCAATCTGGATGGTGCCATGGTTATGTAAACCAATAATATCGCCAGGATAAGCTTCTTCCACATGCTCACGATCGCCAGCAAGGAAGGTTAAAGCCTGTGGTACCAGCATGTCTTTGCCGATGCGCACATGGTGCATTTTCATGCCTTTTTCATATTTACCCGAGCAAATGCGTAAAAAGGCCACACGGTCACGGTGTTTCGGGTCCATATTGGCCTGAATTTTAAACACAAAACCGGAGAAGCTTTCTTCAGTAGGTTCAACCACCCGGTCTGTGGTAGCTCGGTGTTGTGGTGCCGGCGCCCAGTCGGTTAAACCGTCCAGCATATGGTCGACACCAAAGTTACCTAAAGCGGTACCAAAAAATACCGGTGTCAGTTCACCTTTTAAAAACAGTTCTAAATCAAATTCATGGCTGGCGCCTTTTACCAGCTCCATTTCATCCCGCAGCTGCTGGGCGTAATAACCAATACGGGCATCCAGCTCAGGGTTGTTAATGCCCTTTATGGTGTCCACTTCCTGAATAGTGTGACCCTGACCCGACTTATAAAACACCACTTCATCTCTGAGAATGTGATACACCCCTTTGAACTCTTTACCGGACGCAATAGGCCAGGTAATAGGGGCACAGGCGATTTTTAATACACTTTCAACTTCATCAAGTAAATCAATAGGATCGCGAATATCGCGGTCCATTTTGTTCATAAAAGTGATAATAGGCGTGTCACGTAAGCGTGTGACTTCCATCAGCTTAATGGTGCGGTCTTCAACACCTTTGGCGCCGTCGATCACCATTAAACAGGAATCCACCGCCGTTAAGGTGCGGTAAGTATCTTCAGAGAAGTCTTCGTGACCCGGCGTGTCCAGCAGGTTCACCAGGCAATCGGCATAAGGAAACTGCATCACAGAAGTGGTCACAGAAATACCACGCTCTTTTTCCATTTCCATCCAGTCAGAGGTGGCGTATTGGCCGGATTTTTTCCCTTTCACTGTACCGGCTTTTTGAATCAGCTGACCAAACAACAACACTTTTTCAGTGATGGTGGTTTTACCGGCGTCGGGGTGAGAAATAATCGCAAAGGTGCGACGTTTATTCACTTCTTCAAGAAATTGTGCAGAGGCCATGCGTGCGTAGGTTCCAATATCAATTCAGTCAACAAGACTCACCGGCTGAACATCAGCGGCGGCTGCCGAGCTTTGTGCAAAATGGCGGCGATTATAGCAGGATGCAAAGCGCAGGCACAGCCATAGCAGCATCTGTCTGATGGGATTTTTAGCTGTCATACTCTGCAGCCTGAACGGCTATGCAAAAATGAACTGAGCCTGGACGTCAATTACAGGGATGACCCGGAAGGCTTAGCCAAAACGCAGTGGCAAGCCCATTAAAATGGCATCTTCGTGACCAGTGGCTGTTGGGTAATAATTGACTCTTTTGCCATTTTGGTGAAAACCGGCACTCTGATAAAGCTCGATGGCACTGTGGTTGCTCTCGCGTACTTCCAGCCAGCAATCAAAGGCCTGTTTTGCTTCAGATTCAGCGATAAAATGCTCCAGCAATAAACGGCCAAAGCCCTGCCCCTGCGCTTTGGGCGCTACACAAATATCAAACAAACTGGCTTCACCGGCAACAAAGTTACCAATATAAAAACCAAGTATTTCATCACCTTGCTGCAACACAAAATTAAAATAACGTTCGCCAAAACAACCGGTGAAAGTGGCTTTGCTCCAGGGATGGCTGGTGGCGCTTTGTTCTATCGCCAGCATAGCCTCGATATCCGTTTCCAGCGCAGGGCGGATCAGCACATCAGACATCAGACCATCCGTTATTGAATAGTTGCCATAACTGGCGTTTGCTTTGGGCATTCGTGAGGTTTTGAAGATCTGGGGTGCAGAGTAACTGACCATCGAGATAACTGTCTGTGAGTTCAGCTTTGGTTTGCCAGCTTAATTTGGTCGACAACTGTCGCGATTTTTGCTGCAGCAGCAACTGAATATCCTGCTGTAGCTGGAGCAGTGGCCATTCGATTTCAGCACAAGATTGCGCTGCAGTTTCTGTGTCGGTGCCCATCAATGCTGAGAACTCTGCATCCACCTGCTCAGTTGAAGCCGGCAATTGAGCTGCCACCTGATGCTGATGGGTATTATCTTTGTTTTTCGCAGCTGAATGCTCTGAAAACGACAAAAAATCTGCATGCAGATTCAGTGGTTTAATTCGGAGAATTTGCAGCAGTTGCTGCTGATGTGTATTCAATTTCATCTTCAGAAGAAGTGGCAGGGGCAGAGGGATTCGAACCCCCAACCATCGGTTTTGGAGACCGCTGTTCTACCAATTGGAACTATGCCCCTAGCGTTGGAGCGGCCATTATACAAAAGGAAAGTCAAAGGTAAAGCGAAAATCTCGCTGTAATCAATCAACTGCACACAAAACGTCCATTTGCTGCTGTATTTGCTTAAGACTTCACCATAACTCAGCATCATCACAGCGTAAAGCGCGCTTGGCAAAAGGCGGCTTTATTGCTGCTCCGACAAAAAAACAACGGCTGCTGTACCAGACACCACAAAATTTGCTAGCATGTGGAAAATTACAGTTACAAATTTTTGCAAAGTACCTATTAAAGTACCAGCAATCACAAAGAACTGAATTTACTCAGCTTGCCAGTCCGGCCAGCGCCAGCTACAACTTAACAAAAGATGGATCTCAGACATTTAAGGAAGAATGATGAAAGTCTCCGATTGTTCAGTGCTGATTATCGACGATGTCACTTCAGTGCGGGAATATCTGCGCCAGACTCTGATGCTGCTTGGCATCAGCCATGTCAGCGAAGCTTCTGATGGCAGCCACGGCATCAGCAGCTACAGCAAAATGAAACAGGATGTGGTGTTTTTAGACATTGAATTGCCCGATTGCGACGGCAAAACTTTGTTAAAACAACTGAAAGAAATTAATCCTGACGCCAACGTCGTGATTATGACTGCCCACAGCACTGTAGAAAACGTGCAGCAAAGTATTCTGGCGGGCGCCTGCGGTTTTATTGCCAAACCCTTTTCCGCGAAAAAAATTGAATCAGTGCTGGCTAAATGCAACAGGTTGCAGGCTGAACGCTGTTAAAGCCGGCATTTTCAAAGGGCGCTAAGTGGACGCTTTGGCCCTGAGCGCCTGACCACTAAACTCTACCCCATCCCAGCCGGTACGCATAAAGTTGCGGATATTGGCATGATTGTCACCTTTTAAGTCAGGCAATACTTCCAGCCGGTAATAATCACCAAACAATTGTAACGTCTGGGGTTCAGACAACTTGTGCATAGCGGCAAAAGACAAAATTTTACATGAACCGTTATTCTCCCCGGCCGCATTCCAAAGTGCACCGTTTTGAAAAGCAGTCGGCGTAAACTGATATAAAGCATCAATCAGCGCGATGCTCTGCTGGAAAGTAATAGTTTCGGGTTCAGTGCTTAGCTGACGAAAAAAAGCTTCTAACATAACCTCACCTGCTTAAAGTTTAACCAACAGCTGCCGATAGCCCTATTGCATCATTGTTAAAATACGGAGCTTATGATGAATATCGTCACAGCTACACAACAATTTGCCGTACAGGAACAAGCGATTTTTCAGCAAAGCCGTTTGCAAATTCCGAACCGCCCTACCCAAGCGCAGCGTCCGGTGGTCCCAGTTATCGACAAACCAATGCCGGAGCCTGCGGTCGCTGAAAAAATCAGCACCGAGTCTAAGGCATCTGAAGAACAAAATGAAGATGCGTTACCTTTTAATGCCTTACAAAGCATAGGCGTGGTGAAACGTATTCTGGAACAACTGACATCCGGCAAATTATTGTCCTGGATTGAAGGTAGTTCAGCGCAAAAAATTGCCGCTCAGCAGCAACAAAATACGCAGACTGGCAACAATGAAACGCCCCAGGCCGACAACGGCAGCACCATTTTGGAATTTAATTATCGTTATCAGGAGTTGAGTGCAAGCTTTAGTGGCGAAGCCACTTTGGCCGATGGCAGCAATATCAGCTGGTCTTTTGCGTTTGAAATGCAGGAAGAATATGTGTCATTTCAAAGTTATCAGCAGGCCGCGCTGAAAGATCCCTTAGTGCTGAGCCTCAATGGCAGTCCGGTGCAGCTGCAAACAACAGGCAGCAGCTTTGACTTTAGCGGTCAAGGTTCTGAAGGCCTGCTGCCGGGTCTTGGCAGTGGCCAGTATTATCTGGTGCATGATAAAAACCAGAACGGTAAAGCCGATTCAGGCCTGGAATTATTTGGCCCGGCCAGTAATCAGGGTTTTACCGAGCTTGCGCAACTTGATAACGACCAAAACGGCTTTATTGACGCTCAGGATAAAAGCTGGCAACAGCTTCAGCTGTGGGATGGTGTCTCCAGGCAAAAACCTCTGGCTGACTTTGGCATAGCGGCAATCTCCACCAGCTCTGTGGCCACCTCCTTTGGTTTATATGATGGCCAGGCGCTGCTTGGGCGTATTGCCCGCAGTGGTATTTTTCTGTCGCAACAAGGCACAGCCGGACTCGTCCAGCAGGTGGATTTAAACATCTGACAATTTTTTGATTGAGTACCGGATCTGGCTGATCCGGCAGCCGTGACAAGGTACACTGAGCACAGTTTTGAAGGTGGAACACAGCTTATGCTCAGTGCACAACAATGTCAGCAAGCCCGCTTAAGCCGCGATAAAAGGTTTGATGGCCTGTTTTATATTGCGGTGCAAAGCACCGGCATTTACTGCCGACCGGTGTGCCCGGCGCGGCTGCCCGCTGAAAGTGGCGTTTGTTATTACCCAACCGCCACAGCAGCAGCTGCTGCAGGTTACCGGCCCTGTTTGCGTTGCCGCCCCGACAGTGCGCCCGGCTCACCGGCCTGGCAAGGTAGCAATAGTACACTGCAACGGGCACTGCGTTTAATTGCCGAAGGTGCGCTGATTGACGGTGATCTGAACCTGCTTGTCAGCCGTCTTGGCATTAGTGAGCGTTATTTACGCAAACTGTTTCAACGTGAACTTGGTGTATCACCAAAACAATATGCCTTGTATCAACAGCTGCTGTTTGCCAAAACTTTGTTACATCAAACCACTTTGCCGGTTGCCGATATTGCCCTGCAGGCTGGTTTTCACAGTGTGCGCCGTTTTAACGATGCTTTTAATAAACAACTGCAACTAACACCAAGCCAAATCCGCCGTAAACCAGACTTAACGAGTACCCCGATGCTGACCTTAAAACTACCGTACCGTCCACCGCTCAACTGGGATTTATTAATACAGTTCTGGCAAGCGCGCAGCCTGGATGGCCTGGAGTGGCTTGGGCTGCAAAGTTATGGCCGCACTTTTTCCTTGCCTGCGCAAGAGGCAACTGCACAGAGCCAAAGCCGCAGCGGCTGGTTTGAAGTAACACCGGCATCAGACAATCATCTGCAACTGACCCTGTACTGGCCTTACCCGGACAGCCTGAACACTGTGATAGCGCATATTCGCCGTTTGCTGGATTTAGATGCCGATATGATGACCATAGAGCAGCAGCTGCTGCCTTTTTTTGGCGATAAACTGCAACCGGGCATCCGTATTCCCGGTGTCTGGTCAGCCTGGGAAGCCGCAGTTCGCGCAGTGCTTGGCCAGCAAGTCAGTGTGGCCGGCGCCCGCACTCAGCTTAACCGGCTGGTTAGCGCTCTTGGCAGCGATTTGCCCGGGCAAAACGGTAAAAAATTATTCCCAACGCCCCTACAAATTATTCATTCGGATTTATCGATGATTAAAGTGCCGCAGGCCAGACGTGACACGCTGTGGGGACTGGCTAAAGCTGTGGTCGCAGATCCGTTGGCCGACCCCGATAGCTGGCTTAATGTTAAAGGCATAGGGCCATGGACAGTGGCGTACAGCAAAATGCGTGGTCTGTCTGATAGTGATATCTGGTTAGCAGGCGATTTAGGCATTCAAAAAGCGCTGGCCGCACGGGACAACCCGCTCAGTCCGGCCAGCCTGAGCCCATGGCGCAGTTATGCCACTTTACAGCTATGGTTTGGCCTGCCCGCCAAAAAGACAGCAAACAGCAGCAACAACTGATATTGCCCCAAAATACCAGCATCAAAGGACAGCAGGATGAACCAGGCACAGACAAATCTTTCAGCCGTTATGGCAACCCCCATTGGCCAACTTGAGATCCAAGCCAATGAGCATGGTATCAAGGCTATTGTTTTTACCGATGAACTCACAGCTGAACTTGCCGCAGTAAAAGCAACAACACTGGCGCCGGTGCGAAGCGGTAATTTAACTGCGCAGGCTTCCAGCCAAACTTTAGCAATACAGGCACAAAAGGCTCTTTATCCAACTGAACAAGCTCAACAGCATCTTCAGCAGGCGCTTAAGCAGCTTAAAGAGTATTTTGCCGGGCAAAGAACCTGTTTTAGTCTGCCACTTGCAGCTACAGGCACAGCCTTTCAGCAGCAAGTGTGGCAGGCGTTGCTGCATATTCCTTATGGCCAAAGCTGCAGTTATGGCGCCATTGCTGATTTTATTCAGAATCCCAAAGCAGTGCGGGCTGTCGGTGCGGCCAATGGCCGTAATCCACTGGCGATAGTGGTGCCTTGCCACAGAGTGATTGGTAACAACGGCAGCCTGACCGGTTATGCCGGCGGTTTAGGCCGCAAAGTCTGGCTGTTGCAGCATGAGCGGCAAATGGCAACAACCAGCGCCTAATAATTCTAATTTTTAGGACATAAAGCGCGTTTATATGCGCTTTTCTATCTAACTAAAATGGCGTTTACTTAGCTCATGCAAAGTTAAACACAACAGGTAACTTAAATGAGCGAACGTCATATTCAACAGCTGATCCCAGCGCAAATGGTGTCGGACGGAGCTGGCGTAAAAATCCGCCGCAGCCTGGGTTTACAACAACAGCTCCGGCTCGATCCTTTTTTAATGCTGGACTGTTTTGGCTCAGACCAGGCATCAGACTATATCGCCGGTTTCCCGCCCCACCCGCACCGGGGTTTTGAAACTGTCACTTATATGCTGGATGGCCATATGTTGCATCAGGACCATTTGGGCAATGAAGGCCATTTAATGTCGGGTGGTGTGCAGTGGATGACCGCCGGCAGTGGCATTATTCACTCGGAAATGCCACAACAGGAATCCGGCCTGATGCGTGGTTTTCAGCTGTGGTTAAATTTGCCAGCCGCCGAAAAAATGAAAGATCCGGCTTATGTCGATTTAAAACCAGCGCAGCTTGGTCGCCGCACTTTAACCGATGGCGGCACTGCCGTGGTAATTGCCGGTCTACTTAAAATCAGTACTGAAAGCCAGCAAACGCCAGGGCCGATACAGGGCTTAAGCACAGATCCACAGTATTACGATCTGAGCTTACCGGCCGGCAGCGAGCTGCACGTAGCGCTGCCGTCTGAACATAATGCGCTGGTATATCC
Source organism: Rheinheimera sp. 4Y26 (assembly GCF_025245835.1). Taxonomy (GTDB): domain Bacteria; phylum Pseudomonadota; class Gammaproteobacteria; order Enterobacterales; family Alteromonadaceae; genus Pararheinheimera. The sequence goes on along the minus strand of NZ_JAOBWS010000008.1, from coordinate 83,070 downwards.
TTTTGAAGGTGAGGTGCATATCAGTGCCGATGGCAGCCACAGTCTGGTGAAAACCCATCATGCGGCCGTGCTGGGTAAAGGTGATACGCTGCACCTTGTGGCCAAAACTGCGGTGCGGCTTCTGGTTCTGGCAGCCAAACCTATAGGCGAGCCTGTGGTGCAATATGGCCCCTTTGTGATGAACAGTGCCGCGGAAATAGAACAGGCCATTCGCGACTACCAGGCAGGCAAACTGACCAAAGGTGCCGCCGGCACTATCAAGGTTGCAGCGGTTTGAAAAAGTTCGGCAAGCCAAAGCCACAGTTCGTATAATGTGGCTTTTTACTTAGTGAGAACCTTATGCAGCTTGTCGGAATTATCGGAGCCATGGAGCAGGAAATCGCCCTGCTTAAACAACAACTGACCCATGCCAACACAGTGCAGATTGCCGGTTTTGCCTTCCATCAGGGCAAGCTCAATGGCGTAGATGTGGTGCTGGTACAATCGGGCATTGGTAAAGTTACGGCAGCTGTGGCTACCACTTTACTGATCAGCCAGTTTAAGCCGGACGCAGTGATCAACACTGGCTCAGCCGGTGGTTTTGACCCTGAACTGAACGTGGGTGATATTGTGATTTCAACCGAACTGCGCCACCACGATGTGGATGTGACTGCTTTTGGTTATGAACCAGGTCAGGTGCCACGTTTACCTGCTGCTTTTACAGCTCATCCGGCGCTGATTGACGCCGCAGAACAATGTATTGCTTCTCTTGGTTTTTGCAAAACCAAAAAGGGCCTCATCACCACTGGTGATGTGTTTATGTGCGATCCTGAGCGGATTGCCAAAACCCGCGCTACTTTTCCGGCCATGCTGGCGGTAGAAATGGAAGGCGCGGCTATTGCCCAGGCCTGTTTTCAGCTGAACACCCCTTTTGTGGTGATCCGTAGCTTAAGCGATATCGCCGGCAAAGAATCGCCAACCTCTTTTGATGCTTATCTGGAAGTAGCATCACGCAACAGCAGCGCTATGGTGATGGCATTATTACCTAAACTTCAAGCCCTGAGCATCTGAGTGCATTGTGGACTGGCCTGCACTGCAACTGCCTGAATTTTTAACTGTGCTGCAACAGCCGTTGTTGCAGCAGCCTTTGCTGGCACTGTTGATGATTGCACTGAGTGCCATCTTTCCGCTGCCATCCAGTTATCAGCCATTACAGGTGGTGCGCCAGGCCGCCATAGGTCTTGCCACCAGGGTGAATAAACCAGGTTATGGCAAACAACAACTCTTTATTTCAGGTTCACTGGCCATGCTGGTATTGGTTTTGCCACTGCTCGCTTTAGCGGCAGCTTTTGCCAGTTTGTCAGAGTGGCCGGAATTCTGGCACGCCCTGCTGCTGTATTGTTGTCTTGACTGGCAACAACCCAGACAGCAGGCATTGCAGGTGGCGGCAGCCGTTGAAAAACAACAACTCAGTCTGGCGCGCGATCTGATCAAACCTCTGGTGCTGCGCCAGAGTCAGCAGTTATCCCAGGTTGGACTTTGTAAAGCCAGTATTGAAAGCCTGACATTGCGCCTGGCCAAACAATGGTTTGGCGTGTTGTTCTGGTTTTTAGCCGGTGGTGGCCTGGCCGCTTTTGGCTACCGGCTTTTGCTGGAATTACAACAATGCTGGAATCCCAAACAACCCGATTTTGCTGACTTTGGTCAGCCGGTCAGCCGGTTATTCGGCTTACTGGCCTGGTTGCCGCAGTGGCTGAGCGCGCTGCTGCTGGCACTGCTACAAAACTGGCGCGGCAGTCATTATTACCGCAAGCTGGCTCAAGATGGTGATTATGCATTGCCGCAGCGCTGGTTACTGGCCGCCAGCAGCGCTGCTTTACAGCGCAATTTAGCAGGCCCGCGTTATTACAGTGCCACCAAACAACGCCGTATTCGATTTGGCCCTCCGGCAGAACCCAATGCCTATGATATTCAACGTTTTGTGCAAATCAGCCGGCAATTTCAGCATGCCGTGGTGTTATTAATTGCCAGTGGCTGGTTACTGCTGATGGTGGCCTTGTCCCCACTTTAGCTTATCGATAAAAGTGGTGATATAACGCAAAAACAGCGGGATCTTCTGGACTTTGGCCAGTCAATTGCGATATTTTCAATTTTATTGACATCCCGACAACAGACAATACTCATATGTTTCTTCAGTCACAGAGCTCTGATGCGTAGTATTTTGCTCCTGCTGGCCTGCTGTTGGCTCTTAAGCACCCCGCTTTATGCACAAAGTGTCAAACCGCTGTTATTGCCGCTGACCGTCGATCAGGGTTTGTCGCGTGGCACAGTGCAACGTCTGTATCTCGACCGTGAAGGCTTTTTATGGATAGCCACCAGCAACGGTTTAAACCGCTTTGATGCCACCCGCAATGTGCTGGTGCAGTCTGAACAACAAAACCTGACCGATCTGAATTTTGTGCAACTGCTGGAAGACAGCAAAGAGCGGCTTTGGGCTGCCTCGGCCGATGTTGGTTTATTTTTACTGGATAAAACCAGCGGGCGTATTGAACTAAAACTGGATTTAGCCGCTCAGGAGCAGCTGGAAATGCCGGTGCTGAGCGATGTCGTAGAAGAATCGACCGAACAGTTATTGCTGGCCATCAATGATGCTGTGTATCGTTATCAGCCGGGCAAGGGCACATTACAACGCATATTTACTATGCCCGGTGGCGAAGGCATCAACAGAATTCGCCAGCTGTGGTTACACCAGCAACAGTTGCTCATCGCCAGCAACAGAGGGCTGTTTCAGCTCGACACCCAAAGTTTAACCAGCAAAGCGTTATTATTGCCTGACGCCAATGGCCGGGGCGCCATGATCCGCCATATCTATGCTTATCAGCAGCAACTTTACATTGCCAGCAGCAACAACTTATTGGCCATGCCGCTGACGGCACTTCACAACAACAACGCCAGCCTTCAAACCCTGTTATCGGATCGGATGGTGATGCGCATGCTGGCGCATCAGAACAGATTGTTACTGGCCAGCAATGAAGGGTTGTTTGAATTTGATGAACGCCGCCGCGACGCACGCCTGCTCTGGCGTTTTCGCGACAGCAGCCATCAGATTGGTAACGATGCTATTGTCGATTTAGTGGCCAGCAGCGACGGCGGTTTATGGCTTGCCAGCCGCGACGATGGCGCCTTTTACTGGCACCCGCGCAGCACCAGTTTTAAAAATATTGAACTCAAAGCAGAAAACCTTTCAGCACCGGACAACAATAGCGCCATCCGCGGTGCTTTTGCGCTGGCTCAAGGCCAGGAGCAGCAGCTGTGGATAGCGAATGAACAGGGTTTGTATCAGCTAAACCTGCAAAATGGCAGGCAACAACTGCTGCCTTATCCGGATGGGTTATCGGCCAACTTTGCCATGCAGGTCAGGCGCATTTACCCTGAGCCGGATGGCAAACTCTGGCTTAGAACCGGCGACGGCCTGCGTTATTATGACCCACAACAACGCACATTTTTGCCGCCAAAGTTACAACAAGAATCACAACAAACTTTATTGCAGAACAACTCACTGGGCCACTGGCGGGGTGAAGATGGCAGTTTTTGGTTTTATAACAAAGATGGTTATTACCGTTATCAGCCGCAAACCGGTGAGCTGACGGAACTGCCGGGTATTAAAGAGCAGATTCCGCCGCGTTATGCCGGGCGGTTTTTAGGCTTATTACCAGGCCAGAGCGATAAAATTCTGCTCAGTGCCGCCGATCAGCTGTGGCTCTACAGCCAACACGACGCCAAACTGCAAAAAATCTATCAGGCTAATGATTACCAGCCAGGCCGTGACCGTTTTGCCGACAAATTTAGTGTTGATCCGCAGAATGTGTTGTGGGTGACCTTTCAGGGCATAGGTTTATTGGGTTTTGACCTTGGTAGCCTGACACTGAAACATCATTTTCATGCCGATAATCAGCTGCTGAGCAACACTGTGTATTCCAACGAACTGGATGAAGCCGGCAATCTGTGGTTTGCCGGTAGTTATGGCTTATCCAGACTCGATACCAAAACCTTGCGGATGGAACATTTCAGTAAAAAAGACGGTTTAGCCAGTCACGCTTTTGTATTTGCCGCCAGCACCCGACTGAAAAACGGCGACCTGGTTTATGGCACCAGTCGCGGTATTACCTTATTTGACCCACGCCGGCTGATGGAAGCGCCGATGCCACCGGAAGTGGTCATCACCTCCATTCAGGCGATGAATCATCAGATCAACAACAGCCTCGGTGATTTAAGCGGCCAGACTTTTCATTTTGACCATGATGCATTGGGTATTGAAGTGCAGTTTTCGGCGCTGAATTTTCGCGACAGTGGCAAAATCAGCTACAAATTCTGGCTCGATGGCGAGCAAAAACTACTGTATCCGGAACAAGCTGTGCCGGCAGTGGTTTTTCCGCAGCTTAAACCCGGCAATTATCGTTTTAGCGTGGTGGCCATTTCACCGATGACCGGTATGCAAAGTGCCCCGGCTCATATTTCGCTGACCATAGCTGCAGCGCCCTGGCGCTCTGAAACTGCCATCACTGCTTATGCGTCGGCGCTTTTGGTGTTACTGCTGCTGTGGTGGCAGGCCAGACGTAAACAGCGGCGATTGCTGGCCAATGCCCACCAAAAACTGCGGGCCAGTGAACAACGGCTGAAGCAGGCACTCGAAGCTGTCGATAGTGGTGCCTGGGAATGGCATGCCCATAAAAACAGTATTTATGCCCAGCGTATTCATCAGATGCTCGGTTACAACGAAGATTTAAATCCGCTGACGATGCCACAGCATTTGTCGTTGATCCACCCGGACGACCGTGAAGCTTATCAGCAGGCCTGGCAAAGATTTGTCAGCGCACCGGATAAAATTTTTGACCATAGCTACCGGATGCAGCACAAATCCGGCCGCTGGATATGGTTTAGAGATATTGGCAAAGTCACTGAATTATCAGCACAAAATAAAATCGAACGGGTGATAGGCACTTACAGCAACATTACCGAAACCCGGGTCAGCAAAGAAAAAGCCCGGCTTTTTGGCGAAGCCTTTCAGCAAACCCGTGACTGGGTGGTGTTGCTGGATTTAGAACAAAGGGTGATTGCAGCCAACCAGTCTTTTACCGATGTATTTGGCAATATGGACGAATATCTGCATAACCCGCGCACCCATGATTTGGGCATCAGCTTAAACCGGCGCCGTTTTTACACCCGGTTGTTATCCGGCATGACGGTCAACCAGCACTGGCAAGGTGAAGAAACAGTGTTATGCCCGGACGGCACAGAGCGCCCTACCCTGATTAACATCACAGCTGTGGGTGATGATTTGCAGGTGGAGTTTTTTGTGTTGGTGTTTACCGATATCACGGCGCAAAAACAGGCTGAAGAAGAGCTCCGGTATCTGGCAAGCTACGACATTCTGACCGGCTTACCGAACCGCGCCCTGCTGATGGACCGCATTTATCACGGCATTGAAGCGGCCAAACGGCAGCGCCGCTCGCTGGCTTTGTGTTTTATTGACCTGGATAAATTTAAACAAATTAACGACAGCCTGGGTCACGATATCGGCGACTTGCTGCTGAAAAAAGTGGCGAAAAGACTCACAGATACACTACGCGAATCCGACTCAGTGGCGCGACTGGGGGGTGATGAATTTGTGGTGCTGCTGGAAGGTTATAAAAACGATGACAATATCAGCCATGTCGCGCGCAAAATGATTAAAACCATAGGCGAGCCGATGCAGCTGGGCGCCCATACCGTCAGTATTTCGCCAAGCATCGGTATTGCGGTTTATCCGGAAGACGCCAGTGATGCCAAAGAGCTGCTCAAACATGCCGACGTGGCCATGTATCACGCCAAAGACAGCGGCCGTAATAACTTCCAGTTTTTTATCAATGAGATGAACGAAAAAGCCTATATGCAGCTGGCGAAAGAAACCATGTTGCGCAGTGCTTATCAACAAAGTGAATTTATTAATTATTACCAGCCTATCTACGACAGCCGCAGTCAGCAGATGGTTGGGGTGGAAGTGCTGATGCGCTGGCAATCAGCCAATGGTCTGGTGCCGCCATCGGAATTTATTCCGCTGGCTGAAGATTTACGTTTAATAGTGCCAATGACACTGGATTTACTGGAGCGGGCACTGAGTGATTTACAGCGCTGGCACCAGGCCGGTTTCCCGGTGTATCTGTCGGTGAATTTATCCACCCACCACCTGGCGCAGGAAGATTTAAGCCGGCAAACGTCGTTGCTGCTGAAAAAGTACCAGATCCCGGCCCGTTGCCTGCGTTTTGAAGTGACCGAAAGTGCGCTGATGCAGGATCATGAAATTGCCATCGCCACTATGCTGGCGCTCAGCGAACAAGGCATAGTGCTGGCGCTGGATGACTTTGGCACAGGTTATTCGTCGCTGAAGTATTTAAAAGAACTGCCGATAGACGCCATTAAAATTGACCGCAGTTTTGTCAAAGATATTGGCATCGACAGCAACGACGAAACCATTATCGACGCCATGCTCAGTATGGCAAACAGCCTTGGTATGTACTGTATTGCCGAAGGGGTGGAAACCGAGCAACAACTGGCATTTTTTACCCAGCGCCAGTGTTATTTTATTCAGGGTTATTTATTTGCCAAACCTATGCCGGCGGCAGAACTGCTGGAGCGGCTTAAGCTGGAACATCAGCTGGGTTAGCCTATCAGCGGCTACACCGGCTTGCTGACTGCCCCGCTGCCCCTTTGATTGAACCGACTTGGTCGCAGTGACCTGAGTTTTTGCAAAAAACTAAGCTAATAAATGCCGGTTAGACCAAAGACTACAGCTTCACTTCAGACACAAAAGCCGCCTTCTGCTACACTCGCGCATCCGCAACAGCCACCAAGTCCGGAGTCGGGTGTGCCGCTGAAACCTTTGTATCTTGCCGCCTTGTTGTTATTACTGGCCGAAGCCTGTTTTGCCGGCATTGGCGCTTTGGTGAAACTCACCAGCGACAGCGCCAGTCAGGCACAGGTGGTGTTTTTCCGCAACTTTTTTGCGCTGTTGGTGATGTTGCCCTGGATTGTCAGTCAGGGTCGTCAAATTCTGTACACCAAACGCTGGTATTTGCACGCCAGCCGCGCCACCACCGGCATTATTTCCATGTATTCTTTTTTTTATGTGATCAGCCAGCTGCCTTTGGCGCAGGCCATGCTGGTGTTGTTATTGTCGCCTTTTGTGGTGCCATTAATAGCCCGCATCTGGCTGAAAGAGCGGCCTAGCCGCTTAACACTCTTTGCGATAGCCTTAGGTTTTGTCGGGGTTTTTCTGGCCATTCCACTGCAGGGAGAAGCCGGTAATACACTGATTTTAATGCTGGGATTGTTATCTGCGGTGCTGGTAGCGATCACCAAAACCACCATCCGTTATATGTCCGACACTGAACCCGCCGCCCGGATAGTGTTTTATTTTTCCCTACTCACTGCTGTTATTTCATTTATTCCGGTGCCTTTTGCCTGGCATCCTTTGCCCGAAATTGCCTGGTGGGCTTTTGCCGGCATGGGGGTGCTGGCCGCAGCCGGTCAAATGGCCATGACCAAAGCTTATGCCCTGGCGCCAGCCAGTGATATTGGCATGTGGACCTACAGCAGCGTGGTATTTGCTGGTTTATTTGGTTATATGTTCTGGCAGGAGCCTGTCACTATGGGCTGGTTTGCCGGCGTGCTGGTGATTTTTTATGCTGGTTATATCAGTACCAGACAGCGGCTGATTTAGTCGCAGATTGAGCAGCATTCAGGTAAAACATGCGGTCGCCGGTATCGGCGAACGCAAGCTAAAACAAACTCAGTCTATCAGACACTGCGGGTGGCCGTGGCTGGCGCAATAGACGCCGCTTTACGCGCCGGATATAACACCGCCAGTTGCCCTACCAGATAAAGGGCAATCACGCCGGTCAACAACAGTGCAGGCTCCAGTGGTTTCAGTTCAAACTGACTGACCAGCCAGATATTGAGCCCAATAGCGGCAGCCACCCCTATCAGCACACCTAAGCTGGTGATCAACAAATTTTCCAGCATAAAATAACGCATCACCTGCAGCTGTGTCGCGCCCAGGGCACGGCGGGTACCAATCTGACGTTTGCGTCTGTTGATACTGAACATGGCCAAACCCACAATACCAAAAGCCGTGATCAGCGTGAGCACCACAATCACCAAGAGCAGAATGCGGTTGAGCGCATTGTGGCTGCGGTAACTGTCAGCACGGGTTTGTTCCAGGCTTTGCACACCGCGGATAATGCGGTTTTTATCCGATTCCGCCAGCGCTTTTTCCACTATCGGCATCAGCTCATCACGCCGGCCAGGCTCGGTGCGGATCATATATCTGCTGTTGCGCCCTTCCAGCTGATAAGGCACCAGCATACTGCGTTCAACTCCATCCCAACCGTTCCAAGGTGCCTGTAAGGTTTTGATAATGCCGGTAATTTGCATCGGCTCATTGTTATTGATATAGACAGTCTGGCCAAGCGCCGATTGCCAGTTGCCGGGGAATAAAGCTTCGGCCATCGCCTGACTGATAATGGTGCGTTCCGGCCAGTCAACCGCGGAGGCTGCACGCCATCTGATGTCGGTGTTCTGGAAGTTTTCACCCTGAATCAGCTCCACCCCTAGTGTATTAATGCCGTGCTCATCCACCATATAAACCGCCACGCCGGTGCCATCTTCACCTTCACCGGCCTTTTTCTGCAGGCTCATCGACCAGCCACCGCCACTGAGCGGTATGGCATTGATCTGAGTTGCATCCAGCACCCCCGGGATAGAGCGGATGAGCCGCAAGTCATCTTGCAGCGCCGCCTGATGCGGATAGTTTTGCGCAAAAACGGTATTGCTTAAATAAAACAAATTGGCTTCATCCAGACCGCTTGGGCGCGCCATCAGCGTGCTGCGGTTTTGCATCATAAAAATGGCGTTTACCATAATGCTCAGCGTTAACGCTATTTGTAGTGCGATTAGCACTGCGCCTACTTTTTGCCGTAACAGCGCCCGAAAAATGGGTCCAAGTTCAAACATCACAGCCTCCTTATTGGCTTTTTAACTGCTGCGACGGCTGCACTGTGCAGGCACGCCAGGTGGGATACAAACCAGCCACTAAACTCGACAGCAGCGCCAGCCCCATCGCAAGCAGCACCATCACCCAGTCCAGCTCTGCCAGACCTTTCATGTTATCGCCATACAACAAAGTCACCCCCTGCAAGCCAAGCCAGGCCAGCAGCAAGCCAAGCAAACCACCGGCCAGACCAATGCAGCCGGCTTCGGTCAGATACTGGGCAAACAAATGCTGCCGGCTGGCACCAAGCGCCTGACGCAAGCCAATTTGGGGCGCTTTACTTAAAAACTTGGCCAGCAATAAACCTATGGTGTTCAATAAACACACCAATAAAAACATCAGCGACATCACCATCATCAGGTTGGCGTCCTCGGTTACCACCTGCTGGTTTTCCAGCCACTGCATCACATCACTGAGTCTGTTATTGAGTGGCCTTGAAAAACGGCCAAGCTTTTTCTGCTCACTGGCATAAGCATTTAAAAAATCAAGATATTGCTGCTTTTCGTTGTCGTTTCTAAGCTCTACCCACATCTGGGTCCAGACACATTCTGAATTTAAAAAGGCCGGATAACCTTCACCACTGGGTTTCCAGCAATTGGTGTTGCCATTTCGGCTGATCTTTGGTTCAGCCAGCAAGCTATAAGGCACAAACAGCTCTTCCACTTCGTTAAAAGCACCAGTGGTCACGTCATAAAAACGCGGTCTGGGTTGCCAGTTGGCCATCACACCCACCACCTGGTAATAATCACCAGCCATTTTTACTTTTTGCCCAACCGAATCTTTGCCGCCAAATAAACGTTCATTCAGGCTTTGGCTCAGCACCACCACATGCTGCTGCTCGGTATCTGCAGCCTCACTCCAGGCACCACCATATAAAAAAGGCACATCAAACATGGCAAAAAAATCCGCCGAATTGGCGCGGCCTGACACCTGAAATGGCAGGCTGTCTTTGCCTTCAGGCTCTACCACAGTGCCAATTTGTGCCTGGATCACCTGACGATAGGCTTTTTTGGCTGCCAACAGCGCAGTGGCATCGCGGTACGTTAGCTGATCAGGCGGATCGCCGTTTTCATTAGCAGCCTGATGTGGGTCCCAGCTGTCAAGTTGCACATAAAACAGCTGATCACTTTTATGCGGAATAGGATTGGCCGACATCAGATAATTGACTGTAACAGTGGTCATGGCAGCGCCAATGCCCAGGCCTATGGCCAACACCATCAGTAAACTTAACCCCGGACTTTGCCGGATGCTGATCAGCGCAAGACGTAAATAATAAGCCAGCATGATCAGACTCCAAGCTGACGGGCAGCATCAGTCACGGTGTGCGCGTGCAACGGCGTCACCCTTTCCAGACCGGCACTGTGCAGGCCTTCCACAGCGGTCAGCTCTGACACCCGGCCGTCTTTAATAAAAATTTGCCGTTTGGCCCGCTGCGCCAGGCCATGGTCATGCGTCACCATAATAATGGTGGTGCCCTGGCGGTTAATGTCTTCGAGTAGCGCCATGACACTTTGCGCCATCTGGCTGTCGAGGTTCCCTGTGGGTTCGTCCGCCAGCAAAAACCTTGGACTGGTGGCAAGGGCACGGGCGATGGCCACCCTTTGCTGCTGGCCGCCGGATAACTGACTGGGCAAATGTTTCATTCTGGAGGCCAGTCCCACCAGCTCCAGCTGCTGCTCAATACGGCGTTTGCGCTCTTTGGCATCAAAACCGCGATAACGCAAAGGCACATCGACATTGTCGAATAAATTCAGCTCAGGAATTAAATTAAAGCCCTGAAAAATAAAACCAATTTTCTGGTTTCGCATTTTAGAGCGCTTTGAGTCAGACAATAAATTTACATTGTCACCATCGAGTAAAAACTCACCTGATGTTGCCACTTCCAGCAAACCGGCAATATTTAAAAAGGTGGTTTTGCCCGAGCCGGATGGCCCTGTCACACTGACAAAATCTCCTTCATTGACCTGTAAATCCACTTCACGCAGCGCATGGGTGGACACTTCACCTGTATGAAAAACCTTGCCTAACTGTTTCATTTTTAACATAAATAAACCTCAGGGCTCCCAGAGCCTGTTATTGATTCAGCTGAACTTGATTGGCGCCCTGGAACATATCGGTGCCGGAAATAATAATTTGATCGCCTTCATTCAGGCCGCTGAGCACCTCAACTGCAGCCAGGCTGCGCGCGCCAAGCGTAATGGGGGTTTTTACCGCAACGCCGTTTTGCACCTTATAGGCAAATTGGCCATTGGAACTTTCTAAAAATTGGCCACGCGCCACCTGCAAAACAGCGTCACGCTGCTCCAGTAAAATACGGCTGGCCAGGCGTTGGTTTTGCCGAAGTCCTGGTGGCGTTTTGTCTTTAAAACGCACCCGGCCTGTCACCTGGTTATCAACAATTTCAGGGGAGATACTGACCAGCTGCGCCTGATACAGCTGCTGATCCAGCGTCACTTCCACCGGCATGCCGAGGCTTAAGTCGTCGGCATAACTCTCCGGAATGGCAATTTCCACTTCAAACTGGCTTAAATCCACCACAGACAACAACAACTGGTTTTTGCTTAAGTAGGTTTTATTGTCGGTGGCGAGGTTGCCAATAATGCCATCCACCGGCGACTGTACCTGCAAAGCCGACACCTGACGCTGTAAATTGGCCACTAACAAAGTCTGGCGTTCCAGCTCCTGCGACAATGCTGTGGATTCAAAATCCAGACTTTCTTTATTCAGTCTGGCGTCGCGCACTGCATGCTCAAACTGCAGCCGGGCGTTATTTAACTCATCGCCGGCTTTTTCATAATCAATCTGACTAATGGCTTTGACGCTGTAACCCTGGTCAGCACGGCGTTTTTCCCGCTCGGCTGTGGTGAGCGCCACTTTGGCTAAATCCACTGCTTTTTGGTCCAGCAACTGCTGTTTGCGCGACTGAATTTTTTGCCGCTCCAGGCCCGTAGCCAGACTATTCAGACTGGCCTGCTCTTGTTTGAGCTTGCTATCAAGCTCAGGGCTGTCAATGGCGGCTATCACGTCACCTTTTTTAACCGTGGTGCCGGCTTCGGCAAAAAAGCTGACTGTGCCATCGGCCGGTGCATAAAGTTTGGGGCTGACCGCCGCCACCACTTTGCCCTGCACCGACACATCACGGATAAAAGCTGCGGTTTTTACCGCGTCCAGCCGAACCCTGGCCATAGATACCGACATCTCAGAATCCTGCCAGCGGGCCAGCGCCGGGCTTAGTTGCCAGCCCAGCAATAGCAGCAAGGCAACAGCAGCGAGGCTCCAGCCCAGAGCTGGTGTTATTTTTTTACGCTGGCTTCGGATCTCATCCTGGCCACTGGGTTCAGCTATTTTCATTTAAACTCCTTTGTGTCTTTCTCACTGACAGCTGTTGTAAACAGAGTCGTGCCGGGCACAAAAATGGTTTAGTAAAAGCTGAAATAATTTTTGTAACTGCTAAAAATGCCTGTCTCAATTCCGGCTTCAGCAGGGCTGCAAAAGCGAAAAAATGAAGAAAAAATAACGAGGTAACTAAGAAGGCAAGAAAAGGTTGCAGAGATAAAAAATCCCCAGCCACCATACTGCAGGACCGGGGATTGGGAAGATGGGCGACGTTCAAACGGCGCTGAAGTCCGGGTTTAGATAACCAACATTTCCAGTGTAGCGCAACAAAATAACCCTGCTGCGGCAAATCGACGTTCAACAGAAAAAAGCCTGTGGTTGCCATTGTGATTAAACACAGCAGATGCTGGCACTCAGCAGCCGGCTCGGGTAAAATGCCTGCCCTTTTGTAGTTGACGACTTTTACAGGCAAGAATTTACCATGAGCAAAAAGCTGCACATTAAAACCTGGGGCTGCCAGATGAACGAATACGATTCATCGAAAATGGCCGACTTGTTGGATGCCACTCATGGCTATACGCTGACTGAAGAGGCGGAAGAAGCCGATGTTATTCTGCTGAACACTTGTTCTATCCGCGAAAAAGCACAGGAAAAAGTGTTTCATCAACTGGGCCGCTGGCGCCCGCTGAAAAAGAAAAACCCAAATTTAATTATTGGTGTGGGTGGTTGTGTGGCCTCACAGGAAGGTGCATCTATCCGTGAGCGTGCCCCTTATGTTGATATTATTTTTGGGCCACAAACGCTGCACCGTCTGCCGGAAATGATCAACTCAGTCAAAGGCGACCGTTCGCCTGTTGTTGATGTATCTTTCCCTGAAATTGAAAAATTCGACCGTCTGCCAGAGCCAAAAGCTGAAGGCCCAACCGCCTTTGTGTCCATTATGGAAGGCTGCTCTAAATATTGTACTTTCTGCGTGGTGCCTTATACCCGTGGTGAGGAAGTAAGCCGCCCGCTCGATGACGTGCTGCTGGAAATTGCCCAGCTGGCCGAACAAGGTGTGCGTGAAGTGAATTTATTGGGTCAGAACGTCAACGCTTACCGTGGTGAAACCCATGATGGTAAAATTTGCCACTTTTCTGAGTTATTACGTTTAGTTGCCGCCATTGACGGCATTGACCGTATTCGTTACACCACATCGCATCCTGTTGAATTTACAGACGATATTATTGAAGTGTACCGCGACGTGCCAGAGCTGGTTGATCATTTGCATTTGCCGGTGCAATCGGGTTCTGACCGTATTCTGACGCTGATGAAACGTAACCACACAGCGCTTGAATACAAAGCCAAAATTCGTGCTTTGAAAAAAATCAGGCCAAATTTAAGCATGTCATCCGACTTTATTATTGGTTTCCCTGGTGAAACGGCAGAAGATTTTGCCCAAACCATGGACTTAATTGCCAGTATCGGTTTTGATATGAGCTTCAGCTTTATTTACAGCGCCCGTCCAGGCACACCAGCGGCCGATTTACCGGACGACGTCAGTGAAGAAGAGAAAAAACAACGTTTATACATTCTGCAGGATCGCATTAACCAGCAATCATTGCAGATCGCCCGTGGCATGTTAGGCACGGAACAACGTATTCTGGTGGAAGGTCCGTCGAAAAAAGATTTGATGGAACTGACCGGCCGCACCGAAAACAACAGGGTCGTCAACTTCGAAGGCACCCCGGATATGATCGGTGGTTTTGTTGATGTAAAAATTACCGATGTATTTACCAATTCTTTAAAAGGTGTGGTGGTTCGCACTGAAAAAGAAATGGGTTTACGCCGCGACGTGTCACCACAACAAATTCTGGCGCGTCAGCCAAAAGCAGATCCACTTGGGGTGCAGACTTATCAACCCTGAGTCGAGTAAAGTTTTACAGAGGCCGCACCAGGCTTAAGCCGCGGCCTCGTTAACCACAGAGAACAGGACCTTTGGATAATCCAGTCAGCAGTATCGAATTTACCCTAGAACCCACCGATCATCAGCGTTTGTCGTTATTATGCGGCCCCTTTGATGACCATATCCGCCAGATTGAACGCCATTTTCGGGTTCAGCTCAGTTTACGTGACGACAAATTCCGTTTACTTGGTTTAACGGCCCAACTGCCGTTAGTGCAGCAGCTGCTGCAAAACCTGTATCAGGAAACCATCAATGACAGCGGTAAGCTGGTGCCTTTAACAGCTGAGCAGGTGCACCTGGCCATCAGCGGTGTAGAACATCCGGCCACTTTAGTGCAGGTGGATGAGCAGGCGCAGGAAGTCAGCATCAAAACCAAAAAAGGTCTGATCAAAGGCCGTAATCCAAACCAAAGCCGTTATGTCGCCAATATTTTGCGCCACGATGTCACCTTTGGCATTGGCCCGGCAGGCACAGGTAAAACTTATTTAGCTGTGGCTTGTGCGGTAGACGCTCTGGAAAAAAATCAGGTGCGCCGCATTGTGCTCACCCGCCCTGCGGTAGAAGCCGGTGAAAAACTGGGTTTTTTACCCGGTGATTTAGCGCAAAAAGTTGACCCTTATCTGCGGCCATTGTACGACGCGCTATTTGATATGCTGGGTTTTGAAAAAGTAGAAAAGTACCTGGAACGTGGCACCATCGAAATTGCACCTCTGGCTTATATGCGTGGCCGTACTTTAAGTGATGCTTTTATTATTCTCGATGAAAGCCAGAACACTACAGTTGAACAGATGAAAATGTTCTTAACCCGCATTGGTTTTAATTCCAAGGCAGTGATCACAGGTGACGTGACGCAAGTCGATCTACCGCGCGGCACTTATTCAGGCTTAAAACACGCTATTGACGTGCTGTCCAAAGTGGATGCACTGAGCTTTAACTATTTTGTTGCCAAAGATGTGGTGCGCCACCCTGTGGTACAAAAAATTGTGCTGGCTTATGAAGCTTTTGAGGCTGAAGCTGCCGCGAAAAAACAGGCTGAGCGTGAAGCTGAACAGGCCGCAAGGCTTGCTGCCAGTGCCATCACAGCCCCTGTTGCAACACCAGCAATAGCAGCTGAGCCGCCAGCAGCCAAAACGCGCAGCAGGACGAAAAAAGCAACGCCCAAATCGGACACAACAGCATCATGAGTATTATTTTAGATTTACAACTGGCCAGCACAGCCGACAATCTGCCCGGCGAACAGCAAATTCAGCAATGGCTGGAAGCGGCCATTTTACCTTTTCAGGCTGAAGCTGAAGTGACGGTGCGGATTGTCGATGAAGCGGAAAGTCAGCAGCTGAATTTTGATTATCGGGAAAAAAATAAACCAACCAATGTACTGAGTTTTCCGTTTCAGTGCCCACCCGGTGTGGAACTGCCGCTCCTGGGTGATTTAGTGATTTGTGCACAGGTGGTGGCCAGAGAAGCGGCTGAACAACACAAAACTTTAACTGCACATTGGGCCCATATGGTGGTGCATGGCAGCTTGCATTTACTTGGCTTTGACCATATAAATGAAGAAGATGCGACCGAAATGGAAGCAGAAGAAATTCAGATCCTGGCAGAACTTGGTTTTGCCGATCCTTATGTGATTCCTGAATAACAGAGTTCAACCTAACACGGAGCTGGTTTTTACATTATGAGTGACGACAATCCACACTCGAGAAGCGGTTCTGCCGCGAAGTCATGGCTTGAGCGTATCGCCGCCATTTTTACCGCAGAACCTCAGGACCTGTCTGATTTAGAAGAAGTGATTGCCGAAGCCAATACCCGCAATCTGATCGACACCGATACCAAAGGTATGCTGCAAGGGGTGCTGGACGTATCCAAAATGCGCGCCCGCGACATTATGGTGCCACGCTCACAGATGGCAACCATCGACATTGATCAGCCACTCAGTGAATTCCTGCCTATTCTGCTGGAAAACAATCACAGCCGTTACCCTGTGGTCAATGAAGACAAAGACCATATCGAAGGTATTTTGATTGTTAAAGATATTCTGCAGTACGCTCTGACGCCTGATGTGGAGTGGCATTTAAAAGATTTATTGCGCCCTGCCGTTATTATTCCGGAAAGCAAAAGAGTGGATGCGCTGCTCAAAGAGTTCCGGCAAAAACGTTACCATATGGCGATAGTGGTCGATGAATATGGTGGGGTGTCGGGCCTGATTACCATTGAAGATATTCTGGAGCAGATTGTTGGGGACATCGAAGATGAACACGACAACGAAGAAGGCTCCGATATCCGTCAACTGGGCAGCCATGTGTATCTGGTCAGCGCCCTGACGCCACTGGATGAATTTAACGAAAGTTTTGCCAGCAGTTTTGATGAAGAAGAAGCAGGCACCATAGGCGGCATCGTACTGCATGCTTTTGGTCATATGCCAACCAAAGGTGAAGTGATAGAACTTGGCGGCCTGACCTTTAAAGTGCACAAAGCCAACAGCCGGCGTTTAGTTCAGCTGCAGGTTATTACACCCAAAACTGAACAGAACGATGCTGAATAAGCGTCGTTCTGCAAAACAAAGAGTACAAAATCCAACAACCCGGCGATGATCCGCTTGTTGCTGCCGCTTTCAGGCAAAAACATGCTGGCTTGTTGGTTATCAGTTCCTGTTAAAGTGGTAAACAAACCGTGTCCAATCTATTGGTATTTTTCCGTCAGCAACCTTTGTTGTTAAGCCTGTTGTTAGGGTTGGCAGGTATCGCCAATACCCTGGCTTTTGCTCCTTATCAGCTGCATTTTTTACCTTTATTCACTTTGGCGCTGCTTGCGCTTGCGCTTGGTATTGCTAAATCGGCAACGCAGGCCGCCCTTTTTGGTTTTGCCTATGGCCTGGGTTGGTTTGGCCTTGGTGTCAGTTGGGTACATGTCAGCATTGCTACTTTTGGCGGTATGCCACTGGCTGCCAGTCTTGGCATTATGGCTTTACTGGTGGCTTATTTAAGTTTGTTCCCGGCACTTGCCAGTTATGCGGTGTATCGCATTAACAAAGACAATCTGCTTTTATTTCCGCTGCTGTTTGCCAGTTGCTGGGTGCTGAGTGAAAACCTGCGTTCCTGGCTTTTTACCGGCTTTCCATGGTTGTCATTAGGTTACAGCCAGACTGAAGGCTGGCTGGCCCCCTGGGCACCGCTGGTGGGCGAAACCGGCATTACTTTTTTACTGGTGTTTGCCGCAGCTGCCCTGCTGCCGGCACTCAGCACATCAGTTAAACAGCAACAACGTTTTATTCCGCTGGCTGTGGCCGCTTTGTTGTTGCTGATAAGCCCTTTGTTACAGCCGCTCAAAGGTTGGCAACTGACGGATGAAAAAGTGTCGGTGGCGTTGGTGCAGGGCAATATTAAACAGGAGCTGCGCTGGGACCCGGATCAGGAGCTGCCGACCATGAAAAAGTATATGCAGCTGAGTAAACCCCATTTACAGCAGCAAATTGTGGTGTGGCCAGAAGCGGCTATTCCACAACTGGAACCTTTGGCCCAGGCTTATTTATTAAATCTGGATATGCAGGCTGCTGAGCAGCAAAGTGCAGTGATCACCGGCATTCTTGATTACAAAAACAATGGAGATGCCTACAACGGCATTATTGTGCTGGGCAAATCTGGTAGTAAAACCACAGCCGGTGACTATCTGTACGAAAGCAAAAACCGTTATCAGAAACACCATTTATTGCCCATTGGTGAATTTGTACCTTTTGAACGCTGGCTCAGAGACGTTGCGCCCTTTTTTGATTTACCCAACAGCTCTTTTGCCCGTGGTGACTGGCTGCAGCCTAACCTGAACGCCAATGGTTATCAGCTGCTCGCCGCCCTTTGTTTTGAAATTGCCTTTCCAAGGCAAATTCAGGCCAACTTTACCAATGACACCGACTTTTTATTAACAGTGAGCAATGATGCCTGGTTTGGCGCATCTATTGGCCCGCTGCAGCATATGCAAATCGCCCAGATGCGCGCGCTGGAATTTGGCAGGCCGCTGTTACGCGCCACCAATAATGGTGTCACAGGTATAGCGCGTCCGGACGGCACTTTACAGGCACTGTTGCCACAATTTGAGGATGGGGTGTTAACGGCAGATGTGCAACTGGCAGAGGGCCGCACTTTATACAGCCGCACCGGAGATAGCCTGCTGCTGTGGTTTGTGGCTTTTGTGATTTTTTTCAGACTGGGTTGGACACGTTTTTTTGCCAGCAGCGCTAGCCGCCCTACAGCTCGTTAACAGCAAAGTTGTTAAAACATCAATGGGTGCCGGAGGATAATAATCCGCAGCAGGCAGCCGGGAACCGGGAACCAGCAAAGCATAAAAAAAGCAGCCTGAGCTGCTTTTTTTATGTTTTGCGTATTTTTAGTGCTGATCAGCTGGCGCTTGCTCGCTCTGTTGCGCCGCAGCGCTGTGCATCCATTGCTGCACTGCTGACACCAGCTCATCCGGGTGAAACTTGGCAATAAACTGATCGGCCCCAACTTTGCTCACCATGGCATTGTTAAACACACCGCTTAACGATGAATGCAATATCACATGAATATTTTTTAGCTGCTCATGGGCTTTAATTTCTGCCGTTAAGGTATACCCATCCATTTCCGGCATTTCGATGTCAGAAATCAGCAAAGGTACCTGCGACGATACATCACCGCCTATTTCGGCGGCTTTGGCCAGAAGCCAATCCAGCGCCAACCGGCCGTCGTTCACCGTCTGAATTTCCACGCCAATGGCACCAAGCGCTCTTTTTACCTGATTGCGGGCAACAGCGGAGTCATCAGCCACCAGCACTACCAGATTTTTAAAATCCAGTGTTTTGCTTTTTTCTTTGACCGACTCGCTGACCGTTTCATCCACAGGTGAAATTTCTGAAAATACTTTTTCGACATCCAGAATTTGCACCAGCTTATTATCCACCTTGGTCACAGCTGTTACATAATGGGCTTTGCCCGCGCCCTGTGGCGCCGGCATAATTTGTTCCCAGTTACTGCTGATAATACGGTCCACACCTGCTACCAGAAATCCCTGAGTGTGACGGTTGTACTCTGTGACCAGCACATAAGCTGTGCTCAGATCGGTGATAGGCTGACCGCCTGTCGCCATACTTAAATCAATGACAGTGACAGGCTCCCCCCGCAGATGGGCAATACCACGCACATTCGGATGCGCTCCTGGTAAGGCACTGAGCTCAGGGCACTGTAACACTTCACGCACTTTAAACACATTAATGCCAAAAGGTTGCATGCTGTTCAGCCGGAACAACAACAACTCCAGCCGGTTTTGCCCGACTATGTTAGTTTTTTGGTCGATATTGGAAAGTAAGCTGCTCATGATGCCCCCGGAAAAACACGCAATACCACTGTATGGCAGACACAAATTAGTCTTAAAAAGATAGGCGTAAAACTGCTGCTGTGCCCTGTCATTTTGCGAAAAAACTGAGTCTTAGCAATAAGATCCAAGTCTTAATGTGCCGCTATCCGCAAGGTTAACATCAAGCACAATAAACATCAGCGTTTTTGTATATTTCATTCAGCTTAAATACAGCAACAGCTTTGTATAGTCCACTTTATAAAAATTCGACCTACACAAGGACATCCAAATGAATAACTCAATGCTGATTGGTTCAATTGTTGGCGCTATCGCCGTGACCGCTTTAGGTTCAGTAGCCGGCTACAGCTACCTGGACAAAGGCCCGCAATATGCTGAAGTGGTAAGCAGTAAAGCTGTGATTGAACGTTTTAGCGAACCTGTTGAGCAGTGCAAAGACGTGGTCGTGCAACAGAAAAAAGCCGTCAAAGACGAAAATCAGATTGCCGGCACTGTGATTGGTGCTGTGGTGGGTGGTGTTTTGGGTAACCAGATTGGCGGTGGTTCAGGTAAAAAAGTGGCCACAGTTGCCGCTGCAGCTGCCGGTGGTTATGCCGGTAAACAAGTGCAGCAGGATATGCAAAATAAAGATGTAGAAAGTTACACCCAACGCGTGTGTAAAACCGTGCAAAAATCCCAGGAAAAAGTTGTGGGTTATGACGTGCGTTATTTACTCAATGGTGAATTAAAAACGGTGCGGATGGACCAGGCACCGGGCGAAAAAATCCTGATCCAGGATGGACAGGTGTTGGCTGGTGTTGCCCCTCAGACCACAGGCAACTAAGGTCTGACGCAGTAGCTCCTTAGCACTGGTTGTAGCCTCCCAGTGTGGCACAGTGGCCCAACTTACTTAAAATGATGCCCTGTGCCTGAGTTTGCTTTTAACTAAGCAGTGCCACTGAATAAAAAGCCGGGAATTCCCGGCTTTTTCCTTTTATTTGAACATCATACGTTTTATCGTATTGTCTTTTAACAGATAATGGTGAAACAGCGCTGCACCCACATGAATTAAAATCAGCGCATAACCGAGTTTAGAGCCAATTTCGTGCAGCTCTTCCAACCGCTCAGCCCAGACTTCATCCGGCCCCATCAAAGCGGGTAATTGCAGGCCAAAATAACTGAGTTCTTTGCCCTCTGCCGACATCAGTAACCACCCCATAAGCGGCATCACAAGCATCAGGGCATAAAATGCCAGATGTACAGCTATTGCCAGCTTATGTTGCCAATGGGGTTGTGGTGGTGTAATTGGTGGTGTGTGCTGACTAAAACGGGCCAGCACACGCGGCAATAACAACAACAGAATACTCAAGCCAAACCAATAATGAGCCGTTTTCATCAGCTCCCGGCCCTCGGTGCCGCGCTCAAAAATATCGCGAAACTCCATACTGCAATACACGCCAATAAACAGCAGCACAATCAACCAGTGCAGCAGCACCGTCAGTTGACTGAAACGAACATTATTCTGATCCTGTGACATCATCTTTTCCTTCTCATAGCGACTCAGCCAAGACTAATAGGACGAGCTTAAGACAAACTGAAATAACCAAACCGGATCCAGCGCAATAAAACTGCTTAAAGTTGGGTTGTTGCCGCAAAATCACAGAGGTCTGTCTGACATAAACAACAGATCTACCACTGGCTAAACAGGCTGCTACCAGCGGCCAAAATATTGATCAATCAGTAAAGTCAGCTGCTCGTTCAGTTCAGCCTCAAGCTCATCAGCATCGGCCTGAAACAAGGCAAAATACCTTTTGGCCTGCTCAGCCGTTAAAGTGCGGCCTGACAGTGTGCACTGCATTTCGGGTAGCGACTTGTCAAAACGTGGCACTAAAATCCAGCGCATAAAACCTGCAGTATGGGCCGTCACCAGTGGCTGGGAAAAATTGCAAAAATCTTCAATATAATCTTTGCCCTGTGGGCCGAGGCAACCGGGTTCTACCCGATAAATCACTTCTAACACAGGCTTGTTACTGTTCATAGGTTTTCCGGCTTTCGGCTTTAGCTTCAGAGAGTTACCTTAGCAGAAGCTACCGTGAACAGAAAACAGATTTATCAGAGCGGTTGTTTGAAGGCTGAAAAGACGTTGAAGGAACACAAGCCGCGCCCTCGTGATGACGGGGCGCAGCCTTTAACAACTTTAGTTTTGATTCATAGTGGCAATAAACTGGTTGGAATCGGCAATGGCTCTGTTCATTTCCGCCAGCAGATTGTTGACATCCTGCTGTAGCACACCAAACTCCCCCTGAATAGCGCCTACCGCTTTGGCATTTAGATTGTGTTTTAAATACAGCACGTTGTCGTTTAATACCCTAAGCACTGGGGGCATTTTACTCTCGGCACGGCGCATCACTTTCACCAAAGCATCAAACTGGCGTTTGGTGTCCAGCAGTTTCTTTTTGCTGTCGGCTTTAAGTTTTTTATTCTGATACTGCGACAGCTCAGCTTCCCATTCATCAAATAAGTCAAAAGCCACCAATTCCACTTTGTTAATACGGGCCGTCACTTCCTCAGCAGCTTTTTTGCTGTCGTCATACTGCGCCTGCAAGGCTTCGTATCTGTCCTGCAAATTGCCACCGTGAAAGTTAATCAGCTGACTGAGTTGATCCAGCGCGTCTTTAAACTCCTGCTGACTGACTGCCTGAGCATCCCGCGCTTCTTCCACACGATCAATCAGAATATCGCGTTTATGCACCCCGACTTTTTCCATGGCGGCGTAATAAGCTGTGCTGCACCCCCCAGCGAGCAAGGCGCCAGACAGCGCAACAAACTGCAATATATGTTTGATTTTAAATAACATCTTTTATCCTTATTCGTCGTCTGATGAGCCATTCACCAGCTCGGCAATAGCGGCCAGGCGTGTCATGGTCAGTGCATTCAGTGATTTTTTCGGGTACTGGCCTTTGGCGGTTTTAACGCCAGCCTCACAACCGGTCAGCATTTCCAGCGCTTCATCGACGGTTTTTACCACATAAATATGGAACTGGCCCGAGGCCACCGCATTCACCACTTCGTCATTGAGCACCAGATTCAGCTGATTGCTGGCCGGGATCACCACGCCCTGAGCGCCGGTTAAACCACGGGACTGACATAAGCGGAAATACCCTTCAATTTTTTCGTTGACACCACCAATGGCCTGCACCTGACCATGCTGGTTGATGGAGCCTGTCACCGCTAAATCCTGGCGGATAGGCACATTGGTTATAGCGGAAATCAGCGCACAGACTTCGGCCAGTGACGCACTGTCACCGTCCACCAGGCCATAAGACTGCTCCATGGCGATATTGGCGGATAAGGTTAGCGGGAAGTTCTGGGCATATTTAGCACCGAGGTAACCGGTCAGCAGCATCACCCCTTTGGAGTGAATGGCTTTGCCAAGCTCTACTTCGCGTTCAATATCAATAACACCATTGGAGCCAGGATACACAGTAGCACTGATACGGGCCGGTGTACCAAAGGCGGTATCGCCAATTTCCAGCACTGTCAGACCATTCACTTTGCCGACGGCCACCCCATCGGTATCAATCAAAATTTGTCCTTCCTGAATATCTTCCAGGAAAGACTCGCTGATGCGGCCGGTGCGGTATTGTTTACCCTGCAACGCCTGCTGAATATGCAAAGCGCTGAGTTCAGTATCACCGGCCTGGTTGGCGTAATAACAGGCTTCGCGTACCAGCTCCAGCACATCAGCAAAACGGGCTGACAACTTACGCTGATGTTCGGCCTGACGGAAACTGAAAGTTAACAACTGCTTTAAACCACAGGCTGTTAAAGGCCCGGCGTCCAGCGCCTGAATTTGGTCCTGCAGCTGCAGCGACATATATTTGACTGTCAGCGGATTAAACGGCAGGTAATGTTCAAAATCGGCCAGCACCCGGAACAGTTCATTAAATTCATCATCTACGTCCTGCACCAGATAATACAAATCACGCGAACCGAGCAGCACAATCTTCACATTCAGCGGTATCGCTTTGGGCGTAATAATGGTGGAGTTGGTGACAGCATGGTCTGACAAAGTGTCGATATTAATTTCGCCGCTTTTTAGCGCCAGCTTGAGCGCATCCCACACCGCAGGTTGTGACAATAAACGGTCGGCATCCAGAATCAGATAACCACCGTTGGCTTTATGCAAAGCGCCGGCACGGATCATCCGGTAATTGGTATATAAAGCGCCCTGATCTGAGCTGTATTCCACCCGGCCGAATAAGTTGCCATAACTTGGGTTGGCTTCGAATACAATAGGGGCGCCCGACATTAATTCGTGATGAACCAATACGTTAGGCACAAAATCACCAACAAACAAACTGCGGATATCCAGCTCTTCCAGTTTGTCGCTTTCCAGCTCTTCCGGCAGCAGCTCCAGCACGGCTTTTACCAGCTCAGGGCGCATTTCGCGCAAATAACGCAATACACCCAATTCATTGGAATAGTCATGCTCCAGTGCTTTGTGCAAAGGTTTGAGCGCAACTTCAATGGTTTCGCGGCGTAAAGTACGCAGGTTTTCCGACAGCTCGCGTTTCCACTGCGGCAATTCCAGCAACTGCTCGTTTAAAATGGTTTCAAGTTCAGTCACCAACCCATAAAAAAACTGCCGTTTATCGTCGGGTAAATTGGCAAACTCGGCATCATCCAGCGGTTTACCGTCGATCACAGGCGAAAAACTGACAGCGCCATTGTCTTCATACAAAACCACTTGTTTTTCCAGCGCTTTACGCTCAACAAGGGCGATGGCCGCTTCGTATTTATTATCAAAAGTGGCGTGAATGGCTTTTTTCTTGCGCTGATAACCCGGGTTATCAAAAGCGGCCGGGAAGGTGTCGAGCAGCTCGTCAATTAAGGCTTCAATCTTTTTCACCAGCACCCGGCCTTCGCCAGGCAGCAGCCTTAAAGTTTGTGGCACCCGCTCGTCTTCAAAATTATTGATATAACACCAGTCGTCCGGTGTTTCTTTTTCACTGGCGGCACTTTGCAGAATATCCTGCACCAGAGTGTAACGACCAAGTGCAGGTTCACCCATCACATAAAGGTTGTAGCCCGGCATGTCCATGCCAATGGCAAATGAAAGCGCCGCTTTGGCACGCTCCTGCCCGATAAAAGTGCTGCTAAAACCGGCCACATCCAGTGCCTCTGCAATCAGCTTGTCGTCAAGCTGCGGGCCAAGTTGAGAAACGGGCAAAGCCATGCTTTGCAAATGAGATAGAGCGGCTTTATGTACTGCCGGATGCGTCATGCAGAAAATTCCCGGATAAAAAACGAATGCCTATAGTAACAAAAACTACTGTGGGCGAAAGTGGCTAAAGTGCACCAAAGCAAGCTAAATATCAGAACCATCAGCCGAATTTCAGACCGGTAAGCCACGACGGTGAAATAAATGGCCGCCACAATCAGGGCAAACCACCAGCTCAGCGGGGTGATAATAAGGCAAAGTTGCGCTGCAGGCGTCACAACAATACAAGCCCATGCCCACTTCTTCGCCAGCCTGGTAATGCCCCTGATGGGCAAAATCGCTGCTGAGCTCCTGCCACTCCAGCTGGGTTTTGTCGGTCACCTGCGACAATTCATACCATAAAGCTTCAGGCCATAACGACGGCAAATCCTCTTCAGCCGACTGCCGTTTGAAGGTTTCCAGAAACAGTGTGGTCTCATAAGCGGTTAAATCAGAACCCGCTTTCAGATAGGCTTTGATGGTTTCGCCAAGCTTAAATAACTGGCTGACCTGCTGCTCTTTGGCTTGTCGCACCGCATCCGACAGTTGGTTTAACCATTGCTGATACTTATGGGTAAAGTCCTGCATTTACAGACTCCCGAAGAACCTTTAGTAGCTTGAGTATAGCCAGTCCGGCACAAGGTGAACTTTTCAGCGAAGTCAGACATAGCTGACAGCGCCCGCCAGCGCTTTGCAGTTGTTGTCGCCCCCCCGCTTGCGGTATGCTACGGGCACTTTTGCCGGATGGCCGGCCGCCTTTGATTGAACAGTTGGAATTTTCGATGTCAGACACTCAAAACCTCAACCAGACTTATGATCCAAAAGCCATTGAAACCCGGATGCAGCAGCACTGGGAACAAAGCAAAGCCTTTAAAGTGGTGGAAGATAACAGCAAAGAAAAATTCTACTGTCTGTCGATGTTCCCTTACCCAAGCGGCCGTTTGCATATGGGTCATGTGCGTAACTACACCATTGGGGATGTGATCAGCCGTTTCCAGCGCATGCAGGGCAAAAACGTGATGCAGCCAATGGGTTGGGATGCTTTTGGTTTACCGGCCGAAAACGCTGCTATTGCCAATAAAACAGCGCCGGCTAAATGGACTTACGCCAATATTGATTACATGAAAAACCAGCTGAAACGCCTTGGTTTTGGTTATGACTGGGACCGTGAACTGGCTACCTGTAAACCTGAATATTACAAGTGGGAACAGTGGTTCTTCACCAAGCTGTTTGAAAAAGGTCTGGTTTATAAAAAAATGGCCACTGTGAACTGGGATCCGGTGGATCAGTGTGTGCTGGCCAACGAGCAGGTCATTGACGGTCGCGGCTGGCGCTCAGGCGCTTTGGTAGAACAACGTGAACTGGCGCAGTGGTTTATTAAAATTACCGATTACGCCGAAGAGCTGTTGCAGGATTTAGACCAACTGGACGAATGGCCAGAGCAGGTGAAAACCATGCAGCGCAACTGGATTGGCCGCTCTGAAGGGGTGGAAATTAAGTTCAGCGTGGCAGGCTCCAGCTACGATTTCAGCGTTTACACCACCAGACCTGACACTTTCTACGGTGTAACTTATGTTGCTATTGCACCGCAACACCCGCTGGCGCAAAAAGCCGCCAAAATGGATGACAAACTGGCGCAATTTATCGACGAGTGTAAAGGCGGCAAAATCGCTGAAGCCGATATGGCCACTATGGAGAAAAAAGGCGCACCAACCGGCTTTTTTGCTGTGCATCCGTTAACTGGTCAGCAAGTGCCAATCTGGGTTGCCAACTTTGTACTGATGGATTACGGCTCAGGTGCTGTAATGGCAGTACCGGCGCACGATCAGCGCGATTATGAATTTGCCACTAAGTACGGCCTGCCGATTAAACAGGTCATCGCGCCTGTAGCCGGCGCTGAAGACAGCATCGATTTAAGCAAAGCCGCTTTTACCGATAAAGGTGTGTTGGTGAACTCAGCGGAATTTGACGGCCTGGATTTTGCCGCTGCTTTTAAAGGTATTGCCGACAAACTTTCCGCCATGGGCCTGGGTCAGGTGAAAGTGAATTACCGCCTGCGCGACTGGGGTGTATCCCGTCAGCGTTATTGGGGTTCACCCATTCCAATGCTGACGCTGGAAGATGGCTCTCAGGTACCTGTGCCGGAAGACATGCTGCCGGTGCGTCTGCCGGAAGATGTGGTGATGGACGGTGTGACTTCCCCTATTAAAGCCGACCCAAACTGGGCAAAAACCAGTTACCAGGGCCAGGCCGCTTTCCACGAAACCGATACTTTCGACACCTTTATGGAGTCCAGCTGGTACTACGCCCGTTATTGCAGCCCGCAGCATGACACTGCCATGCTGGACCCGGCCAAAGCCAACTACTGGCTGCCGGTGGATCAGTACATAGGTGGTATTGAACACGCCATTTTGCACTTATTGTATTCACGCTTTTTCCATAAATTGCTGCGTGATGTGGGTTTAGTGCAATCTGACGAGCCGTTTAAACGTTTGTTATGTCAGGGCATGGTATTGGCGGAAACTTTCTACCGTGAACACGAAGGTGGCAGCAAAACCTGGTATTCGCCACAAGACGTGACTGTAGAACGTGACGACAAAGGCCGCATCAGCCGCGCTATTTTAACCAGCGACGGCCAGCCGGTGCTGTCTGCCGGTATGAGCAAAATGTCGAAATCAAAAAACAACGGTATAGACCCACAAACGGTGATCGACTTATACGGTGCCGACACAGTGCGTTTATTTATGATGTTCACAGCGCCACCAGAGCAAACTTTGGAATGGCAGGATTCCGCCGTAGAGGGTGCCAACCGCTTCCTGCGCCGCGTCTGGACTTTGGTCAACGACTTTAAACAAAAAGGTGCTGTGCCGGCGCTGGATCTGAATGCCCTGAACAGCGAGCAAAAAACGCTGCGCCGTGAAATTCATAAAACCATTGCCAAGGTGACCGATGACGTCGGTCGTCGTTACACCTTTAACACCGCCGTTGCCGCCATTATGGAGCTGATGAACAGGTTGCAAAAAGCTGCCACTGACACGGCACAAGATTTAGCGGTATTAAACGAAGGTATTCAGGCCGTGGTGATGCTGTTAAACCCAATTACCCCTCATTTGTCACAACATCTGTGGGCTGAACTTGGCCATACCACTGAGCTTGAACAAACACCATGGCCCGCTGTTGATCAGAGTGCACTGGTAGAAGATGAAAAACTGGTGGTGGTACAAATTAACGGTAAAGTGCGCAGCAAAGTGACTGTCGCTATTGACGCCACTCAGGAACAAGTGATGGCACTGGCCACTGCCGAAGAGAACGTGAAAAAATACCTCGAAGGTGTGGAAGTGCGTAAAGTGATTTACGTGCCTGGCAAGTTATTAAGTCTGGTGGTGGGCTAATGCTGAAGTTGTCACGCCACTGGCTCTGTCTGCTGCTTGGCGCTTTGCTCCTGAGCGGCTGTGGTTTTCAGTTGCGTGGTGAGCTGCCGCTGGCCAAATATCCGGCGATTTACCTCGAAGGGGATCGCCACTCGGAGCTTTTAGCCAAACTGTCGGAGCAGCTGCAACGCAATAATGTAAAACTGCTGCCGGGCGCAGATGCCAAACTGCCCCATATTCAGCTGCAGACCGATGGTCTGCAGCGGCGCACCCTGTCGTTGTTTCCTAACGGTCAGGTGGCAGAATATGAGCTGATTTACACAGTGGAATATCAGCTGCTGATGCCGGGCTCTGAAGCAACCAGCCACAAAATTGAATTAACCCGGGACTATCAGGACGACCCATCAAGGGCACTGGCCAAAGCGCGGGAACTGGATTTGTTATTGGATGAACTGCGCACCCAGGCGGTGTCACGTATCATCCGTCAGCTCGGCCGGCTCTGAGTTATGCTGAAACTGTTCAGCAACCAGTTACTGGCTCAGCTGAAAAAAGGCCTGGCGCCGGTTTATCTGGTGTTTGGCGAAGAACCTTTGCAAAAAATGGAAGCGCTGGACGATATTCGCAGCGCCGCCAAATCCGCAGGTTTTGACGACAGACAAAGTTTTATCAATGAAGCCCAGTTTGACTGGGCCGATTTTTTTAATGAAATGAACAGCATGTCGCTGTTTAACCCCCGTCAGCTGCTGGAGCTGGATTTAGGCACTGCCAAATTAAGCCCGGCGGCGCAGGATGCTCTGAAAAAAATCCCTGCTCTGTTACACCCTGACCTGATTTTAGTGCTGCATGCCGCCAAAAACGCCACCGAATTTGCCAAACAAAGCTGGTTTAAAGCACTGGCTGAGATTGGCGTGCAGGTACAGTTTTATCCGCTGGACGATTATCAGTTTATGCGCTGGCTAAAAGAGCGTGCCGCCAGCCTTGGTGTCAAATTGCAGACCGACGCGCTGCAGCTACTACAACACCACGCCGCCGGCAACTTACTGGCCGCCAAACAGGAGTTGGAAAAACTGGCGTTAACCCAGCATGGCCAGTGGCTGGATGCGGCATTTTTGCAGCAATATCTGGCGGACCAGTCCCACTTTAGTGTGTTTCAGCTGGTTGATTCTGTGCTCGCAGGTCAGGGGGAAGAAGCGCTGCACCGGCTCGACCGGTTATTAGCGCAAGATCAGGAACCTGTGATGATCGCCTGGCAATTACAAAAAGAAGCGTTGCTGTTGTTACAGTTAAAAACTTTGGAGCAACAAGGGGTTCTGGCCCAGGACTATTTTAAAAAATTCAGTATCTGGCCTAAACGTCAGCCTTTGTATCAACAGGCATTGCTCAGGTTATCCGGCAACTGGCTGCAACATCTGCTGCAGGAACTGGCCTGTTTTGACCGGGCGCTTAAATCGGGTCAACTGAGCCACCCTGAAGTGGCGCTGGCCCATCTGGTGACCTTGTTTATCAACCCTGTGCCCAAATTATTTTCGCTGCAACAGCAGCTGGCTGATTAACATGGCCATGTTGGGTTTTTATGGGGGCACCTTTGACCCTATTCATCAGGGTCATTTACGGCTGGCACTTTATGTCCGGCAACATTGTCAGCTTGAACAACTGCAGCTGCTGCCTTGCCACTTGCCGCCGCACAGAGCACATCCTGGGGTGAGCAGCGAACACAGAGCGGCCATGGTGGAGCTGGCCATTGCGCCATACCCGGCGCTTCAACTGAACAAGCTGGAGCTTGGCAAACACAGTCCTTCTTATACAGTTGAAACGCTGGAAATCCTGCGCCGGCAATACCCAAACGACACTTTGTGTTTTGTCATTGGCATGGATTCTCTTTGTGCTTTCACCCGCTGGCATCGATACCAGGACATCTTAAGCCTTTGTCATTTATTGGTGTGCCAGCGCCCGGGTTATGCAGAAAATGCCGAAGCAACTATGCTGCTGCAAAATTATGGCGCACAGAGTATCAATGAACTTCAAAACCACCGTGCCGGTAAAATTCTGCTGCTGCAAAACCCTTTGTTTGATATCTCGGCAAGTCAAATCCGTGCTGGCCTGCAGCAAAACGAACCACAACAAGGTCCCTCACCTGCGCTACAAATTCCTGCGGTAATGGCTTATATCCAACAGCATGGGCTGTATCAGGTATAACTGCGCATAAAAAGCTGTTAAAATGCCGCGTTTACAGCGCACAGCTATGGGGTATACCAAGTGCAGACTCAGGAATTAATTGCTTTTGTGGTTGATAAAATCGACGACATGAAAGCCAAAGATATTGTTCAGCTCGACGTCAAAGGCAAATCAACCGAAACCGAATGTATGGTGGTGTGTTCAGGCACTTCCAACCGTCACACTCGTTCGGTGGCGGCATACCTGATTCAGGAAGCCAAAAAAGCCGGTTTACATATTCTGGGTGTGGAAGGCGAAAAATCCGGTGACTGGGTACTGGTTGATTTAGGCGAAGTGGTGGTTCACGTGATGCTTGATGAAAGCCGTGGTTTTTATCAGTTGGAAAAACTCTGGGCCGCCTGAGTTCATGAAGTTAATGCTGATTGCCGTTGGGCAAAAAATGCCAGCCTGGGTCACCACGGCCTACGAAGAATACGCCAGGCGTTTCCCGCGGGATTTACCACTGGAACTTGTTGAAATTCCGGCCGGTAAAAGGGGCAAAAACGCCGACATTAAACGTATTCTGGAGCAGGAAGGCGAAAAAATGCTGGCTGCAGTACCTAAAGGCAGCCGCATTGTCACGCTGGAAGTGGAAGGTGCCAACTGGAGCAGCCCACAACTGGCACAGAAGCTGGAACAATGGCAAATGGACGGCCGTGATGTTTGTTTACTGGTAGGCGGCCCTGAGGGTTTAGCACCTGCCTGTATCGCCGCCAGCGAAGCCAAATGGTCTTTGTCTGCACTCACCATGCCCCATCCGCTGGTGCGGGTGGTGCTCGCTGAAAGCCTGTACCGCGCCTGGAGTATCAGTACTAACCATCCTTATCATCGCGAGTAGTTATGCGCAAAAGCCGTATCGCCATTGCCGATCATGTTGCCGAAGCTCTGCTGTTTAACAGAAGGCTGCTGGTGGCTTTTGTCATGGTGGTACTGTTATTTGGCGTCTTGCTGCTGAATTTATACCAGCTACAGGTAGTGAAGTACGAAGAGTATTCCACCAGAGCTGACGGTAACCGCATTAAACTGGTGCCACTTTCTCCCAACCGCGGCATGATTTATGACCGTAATGGTGTATTGCTGGCAGAAAACCGCCCTGTGCATTCGCTGGAGCTGGTGCCGGAGCAAGTCAAAGATTTAACCCAAACCGTTCAGGCCCTTGCCAAACTCATCGCTATCGACGAAGAACAGCAACAGGCCTTTTTTAAAGAAGTGAAACAACAGCGCCGCTTTAAAAGTATTGCGCTGAAAGAACATCTGACCGAACAGGAAGTGGCTATTCTGGCGGTGCATCTGCACCAGTTTAGTGGGGTCACGCTCGAAGCCCGCCTGACCCGCAATTATCCTTATGGCGATTTATTTACCCATGCGCTGGGTTACATCGGCAAAATTAACGAAAAAGAATACAAACAACTGGAAGAAAGCCAGCAAAGCGCCAATTACGCCGCCAGCCGAGATATTGGTAAAGTGGGCCTGGAAAAGTTTTACGAAAGGCAGCTGCACGGCACTGTGGGTTATCAGGAAGTTGAAGTGAACAGCCGCGGCCGGGTCATCCGCACCCTGCGCGAACAACCTGCCATCTCAGGTGATGATTTATACCTGTCACTGGATTTAGGCTTGCAACTTAAAGCTCAGGAAGCACTGGGCGAAAACCGCGGTTCAGTAGTGATGCTGGATCCAAGAGATGGTGCCGTACTGGCGTTTTACAGCAACCCAAGTTACAACCCGAACTTATTTGTGCATGGTATCAGCGGTAAAAACTACCGTATGTTATTAAATTCGCCGGACAGACCACTGGTGAACCGTATTACACAGGGGTTATTCCCGCCCGCCTCCACTATTAAACCTTTGCTCGGCGTAGCGGGTCTGGAAAATGGCACTGTCACTGAACAAACCCGTATTCCGGACCCTGGTTTGTATCGTTTGCCCAACGTCAGCCGGCCATGGCGTGATCACTCAAAATACGGCCATGGTTATGTTGATATTTATACCGGCATTATCAAAAGTTGTGATACCTACTTTTACGACCTGGCTTATAAAATGGGCATCGACAAAATTGCCGACTTTATGACCAAAGCAGGTTTTGGCCGCCCCAGCGGTATTGATATTCACGAAGAAAATGAAGGCAATATGCCCACCCGTGAATGGAAAAAAATCAAACATAAACAAAACTGGGGTCCGGGGGATACCATTAATATCGGCATAGGCCAGGGTTACTGGCAGGCCACTCCGCTACAAATGGCGCTCACCACAGCCACCTTAATTAATACCGGCGCCCGCATTACACCAAGACTGGCGCGTAATTTTCATAATCAACAACAAGATCAAAGTTTATTATTGGCACCCGAGCAGGCCATTACCGTCGTCGACCCAAATAACTGGGCTATTTCACGTGAAGCCATGCGCCGTACCGCCCAACAGGAAGGTGGCACAGCACGCGGCGCCTTTTTGGGCGCAACTTACGACCCGGCCGGTAAAACCGGAACCCAACAGGTGATCAACATCGCCGCCGGGCAAAAATACAATGCCAAAGCCATTAACGAGCGCCACCGTGACAACGCCATGTTTGTCGGTTACGCCCCCCATCATAATCCGGAAGTGGTGGTGGCTGTGGTGGTGGAAAACGCCGGCGGCGGCGGCAGTAATGCAGCCCCTGTTGCCCGCGTTATGATGGATCATTATTTTACGCCGGCCGCCGAAAAACCGGCACTGCCAACTCTGGCGGAAATAGCACTGATGCAGGAACAAAGAGCAGCACAGATGCTGGCGCGCGAACAACGTTATGCCGAAGAAAAAGCTGCCGAGGAAGCGCGCAAACTCAAACGTCAGCAGCAACAGCATGAACCATCAGCCGTGCCGGGCGGCGCAGTTCCGGCCACAATTGAACCTGCTACCGCTCCGGTCACGACAGCAGAACAGCCGCCAATAACGCAAAACCGGCCGCAACCGCAAGCCAATGGCACTGGTTCCGGCACTGAAGCAGGCACGGCACAACAGCCTGACGCTGCGGCGCCCGCCGAAGGATCCCCTAACACCAATAGCGCTGTCAGCCAGGCTCCAACTGAGGATAACCCCATCGATGACTGAGCAGGAAAACCAATCCCGCCTGATGCGCTGGCATATTGACGGCCCGCTATTCGGAGCCTTGTTGCTGCTGATTGTGATAGGTTTATTTACCTTATACAGCGCCGACGGCCATGATTTAGCCAAGGTGGAAGGCCAGGCACTGAAAGTTACCTTTGCCATGGGCATTATGACGATGCTGGCGCAGATTAATCCACAAAGTTACCGGCGCTGGTCTTTACCTATGTATATCAGTGGTTTGTTTTTTCTGCTGATAGTGGAGTTTTTTGGCTACACAGCCAAAGGCTCAACCCGCTGGATTGATTTAGGTTTTACCAAGTTTCAGCCCTCTGAAATGATGAAACTGGCGGTGCCGATGGCCGTTGCCTGGTATATGGCAAAACATCCGATGCCACCACGCACCCGTGACGTGCTGGCCGGCTTTTTAATTTGTGCTGCCCCTACCTTACTGATAGCCAAACAACCCGATCTCGGTACCTCTATCCTTATCGCGATGTCTGGTGTTTTTGTGTTGTTTTTCAGTGGCATGAGCTGGCGTATTATCGGTTTTGTCGCTGCGCTGCTGGCGGCATTTTTACCTATTCTGTGGCACTTTCTGATGTATGACTATCAAAAACGCCGGGTGCTGACCTTGTTTGACCCGGAGCGGGATCCGTTAGGCGCTGGTTATCAAACTATTCAGTCGATGATAGCCATTGGTTCAGGCGGTATTGAAGGCAAAGGCTGGATGCAGGGCACTCAGTCGCAACTGGAGTTTTTGCCGGAGCGCCATACCGACTTTATTTTTGCTGTGTTTGCCGAAGAAATGGGCTTGATGGGCGTCTGTGGTTTGTTTCTGCTTTATCTGTTTATTATTGGCCGTGGCCTGGTGATTGCCAGCCGTGCTCAGGATAACTACAGTCGTTTTCTCGCCGGTAGTATCACTCTGACATTTTTTGTCTATGTTTTTGTGAACATCGGCATGGTATCTGGTATTCTGCCGGTCGTTGGTGTTCCGCTGCCACTGGTCAGTTTTGGCGGAACTTCTTTCGTGACTTTACTGGCCGGTTTTGGCATTCTGATGTCGGTCAGCACTCACAAACGGATGTTAGCGAAACAATAATGAAAACTTGTCCCCGTGCTTTGCGGCCTCTGCGCCAGACGTTGTTGTTGTGTTCTTTTTCTGTTGTGGTACTGGCCGCCTGTTCCAGTGCGCCGGACTCTTCATCAAGCGGCACCACTGCAGCTGGCTATCCGGATCCAAATGCCGGCCGTTATTCCCAGTCTAAAGACAGTATTCCACTGCGTTTTCCAACCCAGGAAGAAATGATTGACCCTGAACCTGTGGTCGAGCCATTAAGCCGCGGCGGCAATAAACCTTATAATATTTACGGTGTGGATTATTTTCCAAAAACCACCATCACCGAACACAGCGAAACCGGTACTGCGTCCTGGTATGGCAGCAAGTTTCATGGCCATTTAACCTCTAATGGCGAAACCTACGATGTATTTTCAATGACAGCAGCGCATAAAACTCTGCCTCTGCCCTCTTATGTGCGCGTGACCAACCTCGACAATTACCGTAGCGCTATAGTGCGGGTGAACGACCGTGGTCCTTTCCACGATGGTCGTGTCATTGATTTATCTTACTCCGCCGCTTATAAACTCGGGATTTTCCAAACCGGCACAGGTCGGGTGAAAGTAGAGCTGATAGCCTCCCCCGCCATGGAAAACCAAAACAGCTTTGCAACCCCGATAGCGGAGGAACCGACTATCCCTTATGAGCCGGTCACGCCAGTACAGCGGCCGTCTTCGCAAAACAGGGTCAGTCAGCCGGTGCAGTTTCAGGAAACTGACAGGTTGGCCACGAATAACAACCCAAACGCCACTACAGCTACAAGTCCGGTGGTCAGCGCAAGTCAACCGGCAGGACAAAACGGCTGTTTTATTCAGCTGATTGCAAGCAGTGATCCGGCAAAAGTGCAACGACTTGGGAACGAATTACAACAACAATGGTCTGTACCCACAACCATTGAAAATGCCAATGGCATTTATAAGCTGCTGGCAGGCCCGTTACAGGGGGCCGCAGTGGCCGCCGACTGGCTGGACAAGCTGCGTTCAGGTAATTATCCGGACGCTTATGTCACCAATAAAAAATTATGTGGTTAACCTGTTTGTTTTGTTAACCGTGCTGTTGCTGTTCACTAATAAGAAAGAGTCTCATGAATTACCGCCTGAAAAATCAATACCGTCGCATTTTTTTAGCCACCAGTTTTAGCTGCCTGAGTTTTTTTGCACAAAGCCAGACCGCTGCCGATATGCAGCTGACGCCGCAAGCACCTGAAGTAAATGCCAAAGGTTATATTCTGATTGATTACCATACCGGCAAGGTGCTGGCCGAAGGCAATGCTGACGAGTTATTGGCACCAGCCAGTCTGACCAAAATGATGACCAGTTATGTGGTGGGCACTGAAATTAAAAATGGCAATATCAAGCCAAGCGATCAGGTCACCATCAGCGAAAACGCCTGGGCCAAACAATACAGCGATTCGTCGAAAATGTTTATTGAAGTAGGCGCAACCATTTCAGTGGAAGAGCTGAACCGCGGCATCATTATCCAGTCAGGTAACGATGCTTGTGTGGCTTTAGCTGAGCACATTGCCGGCACCGAAAGTGCCTTTGCCGAGCTGATGAATGCCCATGCCAAACGTTTGGGCATGACCAGCACTACTTATGTCAACAGCCACGGTTTACCGGCTGAACAGCAGCGCACCACAGCACGCGATATGGCCAAGTTGTCGGTTGCGCTGATCCGTGATGTGCCGGAAGAATATAAAATTTATTCGGAAAAAGAATACGTCTTTAACGGCATCAAACAATACAACCGCAACGGCCTGCTGTGGGATAAAAGCTTAAATGTGGACGGTATTAAAACCGGTCACACCTCAGAAGCAGGTTACAGCCTGATCACTTCTGCCACCAAAGATGGCATGCGGTTAATTTCAGTGGTGATGGGCACCGACAGCGCCAAGATCCGTGAAGCGGAAAACAAAAAATTACTGACTTATGGATTTCGTTTTTTCGAAACTTTTTCACCTTATAAAGCCGGCGAAGTATTTGCTGAACAGCGCGTCTGGCAAGGTGATAAAGAAAATATCAGCCTGGGTGTGATGAGTGAAACCCCTATTACGCTGCAGCGTGGCCAGCGTAAACACCTCAAAGCCGATTTTAAACTGTCACAGCAGCTGGTAGCGCCTATTGCTAAAGGCCAGGTGGTTGGCACTGTGTATCTGAAACTCAATGAAGAAGATATTGCCGAATTCCCGCTGGTGGCTTTAGAAGATATTGCTGAAGGCGGCATTTTCAGCCGGTTGGTTGATTACGTCAAAATGCAGTTACAGTAACAAGCCGCATTACCTCTAAAAGATGTTGAAGAAGTCCCGGCACAGGCCGGGACTTTTTGTTAGAATAGCCGCCAATTTGTGCACAGGCACAACCCAGTCAACAGTATCCAATGTGGTAAGTGAGGATCCGATGGCCGTTGAAGTAAAAGACACCAGATTTGATGAATTTCTTGAATTTCCCTGCGCTTTTAACTTTAAAGTTGTGGGCTTAGCCCATGATGATTTAGTGCCACAGGTGATTGCCACTTTGCAGCGCCATGCAGAGGCAAACGACTACTCACCAAGCGTAAAACCGAGCAGCAAAGGCACATATCATTCAGTGACTGTGGTGGTGACAGTCACCAGCAAAGCGCATATTGAACTTTTATACACTGAACTGGGTAAACTTGAACTGGTCCGTTATGTTATGTAACTGGCTGCAAAAGCTCGATTTTTCAGCCCTGCCCTTTATAATGCAGCCATTTTTTACGCAGGAGCCATTGTAGTGCCTGTCGCTGATGCTTTAGTGATCCGGGATTTAGGCCTGGTGGATTACACCGACACCTGGCAACGGATGCAACAATTTACCGATAACCGTGACAACAACACGCCCGATGAAATCTGGCTGCTGGAGCATCCGCCGGTATTTACCCAGGGCCAGGCCGGCAAAGCCGAGCATTTATTAATGCCGGGGGATATTCCTGTGGTGCAGGTAGACCGCGGTGGCCAGGTGACTTACCACGGCCCGGGCCAGCTGGTGGCTTATGTGCTGTTGAATATCAAAAGACGCAATATTGGTGTACGGGCCTTGGTCACACTGATTGAACAGGTCATTATTCAAACCCTGGCAGAAAATGGCGTGCAGGCTTATGCCAAAAGCGACGCACCAGGTGTTTATGTGGATGAGAAAAAAGTGGCCTCTTTGGGTTTAAGAGTGCGTAAAGGCTGCACTTTTCACGGCCTGGCACTGAATGTCGATATGGATTTATCACCTTTTGGCCGCATTAATCCTTGTGGTTATGCCGGTATGCAAATGGTGCAAAGCAAAGATTTAGGTGGCCCTCTGACCATGGCAGTGGCCAAAGCACAAATCAGCCGTCAGTTTGTCAGCCAGCTGGCAGTGACAGAGCTTACAACAAAGACAGGGTTTTATGACTAATATGCCAAAAACAGCCCGGATGGAGCCTGGAGTCAAGTTACGTGACGCCGAAAAAATGGCACTGATCCCGGTAAAAGTTCTGCCAACAGAACCAGCTGAAATGTTGCGTAAGCCAGAATGGCTGAAGATCAAACTGCCAAAAAGCTCTGAGCGCATTGATGAAATTAAAGGTGCATTACGTAAACACGGTCTGCATTCGGTTTGTGAAGAAGCGTCCTGCCCTAACCTGACCGAGTGTTTTAATCACGGCACCGCCACTTTTATGATTTTGGGCGCTATTTGTACCCGCCGCTGTCCATTCTGTGACGTGGCTCATGGCCGGCCATTACCACCGAGCGCTGAAGAGCCGGAAAAACTGGCGTTAACCATTAAAGACATGAAGCTGAAGTATGTGGTGATCACCTCCGTTGACCGCGACGACTTACGCGACGGTGGTGCTCAGCATTTTGCCGACTGCATCAGTGCTATCCGCCGCGAAACCCCAGCCATTAAAATTGAAGTATTGGTGCCGGATTTTCGTGGCCGCATGGACACTGCACTGAATATTCTGACGCAAACACCTCCTGATGTGTTTAACCACAATCTGGAAACAGCACCACGCCTGTACAAGCTGGCCCGGCCGGGCGCCGACTATAAATGGTCGCTGGAATTGCTGCGCCGTTATAAAGAAGCGCATCCTGAAGTTTCCACCAAATCTGGCCTGATGGTGGGTTTAGGTGAAACGACCGAAGAAATTATTGAAGTCATGCGCGACTTGCGTGCTCACAACGTGGATATGCTGACTGTGGGTCAGTATTTACAGCCAAGCAAACACCATTTACCGGTGAAACGTTATGTGTCACCAAGCGAATTTGATGAAATCAAACGTATTGGTTACGAACTGGGTTTTAAACATGTTGCCTCAGGCCCCTTTGTGCGTTCCAGTTATCA
Source organism: Rheinheimera sp. 4Y26 (assembly GCF_025245835.1). Lineage (GTDB taxonomy): Bacteria > Pseudomonadota > Gammaproteobacteria > Enterobacterales > Alteromonadaceae > Pararheinheimera. The sequence goes on along the minus strand of NZ_JAOBWS010000008.1, from coordinate 44,023 downwards.
TGCCGATCGTCAGGCTGCTGGTGAAGATATCAGCTAAAAACGGCAAATCAGGCTGCAATTGCAGCCTGTTTTTTTAGTAAAAAAACGCTATGCTGTAATCACTTACGCAGGAGTCGATATGGATCACAGACGTTTTAGCCGCATTCTGTTTAGTAGCAACGCCAAGTTAATTTGTGCCGGCAGAGAGTTTGCCACCGAGGTGTTGGATTTATCATTACGCGGTGCCTTGGTGAAAAAACCGAAAGACTGGGATCTGACAGACGGCGCTGAACTGATGCTGCAGTTTCAGCTGAATGACTCTGAGCTGGTGCTGGAAATGGAAACCCGGGTGGCGCACAGCCATCAGGATACTTTAGGTTTATATTGTGAGCGGATTGATATTGAAAGCGCCGGCCATTTGCGCCGTCTGCTGGAACTGAATATTGGTGACGCCGATTTATTAAGCCGCGAACTGAGCGAACTCTCCAACTAAAGGCTGTCCTGTTTTCCTTACCACGAACAACGGCTTACCCAAGCCGTTTTTTTATTTGCATCACAGCATCAAAAGTCGCCGGCAATGACTCCAGGGCATCACAAGCATCTAAAACTGTCTTTGTAGCCAGTCAGCTCAAAACTCCGTCAATAGATGAACCAGCTGGCTTAAGGCGCCACAGCAGCCTGTTGCCCGGCATTTTGTATCACTAATGCCTGCTGTGCAGGCCTGTATCCAAGCTTTGCTGCTTGTTGCATCCAGTGCTGCCATGCCGGCCAGTCCTGTTGCTGTCTGGCAAGATAAGCAAAATAATAAGCAGCCGGCATCAGCTGCTCAGGCCTTGCCAGCTGCTTGTGCAGCAATTTCAGGTAGAGCGCCGGCATGGCAAGTTCATAATGTTGCATATGGGTATCTGCCGCCACCAGCCGGTACGCCTGCAGTCCGGCGTGATGGCAGCTTGCTACCGGCGTTAATTCAAGTTCATTGGCATCAAGTTGCCAGTGCTGCTGATAAGCGGCTAAATCCGCTTTATGGAACAGCAGATTCGCTGTCAGCCGTCCGGGTTTGCATTCATCTTTGGCAACTTTTGGCATCAAGGCATATTCGTCAAGAAAACCAAAGGCATGACTGAATTCATGGCGCAATAACGCCAGGTCGCTTTGTTCCGGCAGTTGTAGCACACCATTGTTATAACTGGCGCCACCCCGCCCGGCCAATACCAGCAACTGATGGAAATCCACATCGCGCATCTGCTGTTGCAGTGCCGGTAAATCACATTGAATTCTTTGTGTTGGCTGCTCTGAACATTGCAGCAGCATGCTGTCGATAAAGCGCGGCGGCAACCAGCATATGGGTAACGAGCCCAGTTGCGGATCCTGCTGCCAATTGTGCAATAACAATTGCCACTGCCTGGCCTCGGCCAGGCCAGTCACTACCGGCAGTACCGACAAGCGGCAGGCCTCTGTCTGCAGAGTAATAGCGGCAAAAGGCCGTTGAAATTGCTGTTGCTGATCTGGTGTTAGTCTTTGCCAATGGCCCAGTTCAGCCCAATATGGCGCCAGTGCACTGGCGTCAGCAGGAAGCTCAGCCAGCCACTGCCCCAGCAGCACTTTGCTGCTGTGCTGTTGTAACCGGAATACCGCGGCCACAGCTGCGGTATGACCTAAAGCTGCAGCCTGCTGGTATAAGGGCAAGGCCTGACTGATTAACCTTTGTTGTTCGGCTTTTTCTGCCTGCTGCATGACCCTTTGTGCTGCATGCTGCAACGCACTCTGTTCAGACTCTGCCGGACTGCAGCCAGTGAGCAGCAAGCATAAAAAAAAGCCAGCAAGCCGGCTTCTTTTCATTCTGATTAAAGGGTTAATGCGCATGCTCTTCATCTTCAGCTGCCGCATCCTCAGCCGCAGCACCTTCGGCCACAACCAGCTGGCGTAATCTGGCCATTTCCAGCCTGGCATAACGATGCTCAACAAACTCATACACATTGGTTGCCAGAGTTTTTTTGTAGTATTCAATGGCTTGTGTTGGGTTCTTCTGCAGGGCATGCCACTTCGCCAGATAAAAATACACCTCACAAAGTTGCTCTGCCAGCTGTTTGGGCTCCAGCGCATTGCTGCTGGCAATATTCAGCAGTTGTTGCTCGCTGATATCACCCAGATAAAAAGCGGCTATCTGGCTGGCCCACTGTTTTTTATCCAGCTTAACAAACTGGGCTCTGAGCTCAGCCTGTGCAGCTTGCTCTGACTGCTCTACCTGCGCCAGATACAACCATAAAGCGCGGTATGGATCGGAAGGCTGAATACTCTGGAACTGTTTAAAGTCACGCAGTGCCAGTTCCAGCTTGTCGTCATACTGCAGAGCAATAGCCCGGTTCAGATAGACGTACTGATAGTCCGGCTCCAACTCCAGTGCCGAGTCAAATGCTTCATAAGCAGAGTCAAAATCACCGTTTAAGGTATGGTGAATGCCGATAAAATTGTAGGCATCTGCCATATCAGGTTTAAGCCTGAGCGCACGCATAAAATCAAAACGGGCTAAAGCCGCCAAACCGACGCTGTCGTACATGACACCACGGTCATAGTACAAACGGGCTCGTTGTGGTTCGGTTAGTTCGGCAGATTGCAGAATTTCGTTCAGACGGGCTATCGCAATTTCAGTGCGGTAAGGCACCACCATCGGCTCGGGGGTTAAGGGTTGTTCCACCAACACACCAGCAGGTGCTGGCGCAGTGGCGGCACAACCGGCAATGCCACTGCCAAGCAGCAGTGACAGCAGACCGGCAAGTACCAGCCTGCTTTGCCTGAAGGTGTTAACCTTAGTTTGTTGCTTCAGCATGAGCAGCTTCAGCAGATGATTTTTCACCCGCTTCTTTGATGCTCAGACGGACACGGCCTTGCTTGTCAACTTCCAGTACTTTTACCTGTACTTTCTGGCCAACAGATAAGTGATCAGCAACATTGCTGACGCGCTCGTCAGAGATTTGTGAAATATGTACCAGACCATCTTTACCTGGTAACACGTTTACAAAGGCACCAAAATCAACGATACGAACAACTTCACCTGAATACACTGCGCCCACTTCAATTTCAGCGGTGATAGCTTCAATTTTTGCGATGGCAATAGCAGCAGCCTGAGAGTTGGTGGCGGCAATTTTTACCGTACCGTCATCTTCGATCTCGATGGTTGTGCCTGATTCTTCAGTGATTTGACGAATTACAGCACCACCTTTACCAATCACATCACGGATTTTTTCCGGGTTGATTTTTAAGGTGTAAATGCGTGGCGCGTGCTCAGACAGTTCTGAACGGTGGGTGCTGATTGCCTGATCCATCACATTCAGAATGTGGATACGTGCCGCTTTGGCTTGTTTCAGCGCGATCTGCATGATTTCTTTGGTGATACCTTCAATTTTGATATCCATCTGCAGTGCAGTGATACCGGCTGTGGTACCCGCCACTTTAAAATCCATATCACCTAAATGGTCTTCGTCACCCAGGATGTCAGACAGTACAACAAAGTCGTCGCCTTCTTTTACCAGACCCATAGCGATACCGGCAACAGAAGCTTTGATTGGTACACCAGCGTCCATCAGAGCTAATGAAGAACCACAAACAGAAGCCATTGAGCTTGAACCGTTTGATTCAGTGATTTCAGACACCATCCGAACTGTGTACGGGAAAGTTTCAAAATCTGGCATTACAGCAGCAACACCACGTTTAGCTAAACGACCATGGCCGATTTCGCGGCGTTTTGGTGAACCTACCATGCCGGTCTCGCCTACTGAGAACGGAGGGAAGTTGTAGTGGAACAGGAAATGGTCAGTTTTGTCTGACAGCAGATCATCCACAGTTTGTGCATCACGGGCTGTACCTAAAGTACAGGTCACCAGCGCCTGAGTTTCACCTCGGGTGAATAAAGCAGAACCGTGGGTACGTGGCAGCAGGCCGGTCATCACTGACAGAGCGCGGATCATTTCGTTGTCACGGCCATCAATACGCGGTTCGCCTTTGATGATACGGCTACGAACAATTTTTGATTCCAGGTTATGGAAAATTTCACCGGCTTCAGTTTCGTTAAAGCTTTCGCCTTCAGCCAATTCAGCTTTAATTTGGGCAAATACTTCAGCTTTGATGGCACCGATACGCTCGTAACGTTTGGCTTTTTCTGTGATACGGTAAGCTTCGCCTAAGGCTGCGGTAGATAAGGCTTCAATTTTTGCGATCAGTGGCTCGTTCTTGGCAGGAGCAACCCATTCCCAGGCAGGTTTGCCACCTTCAGCGGCAAATTCAGCAATGGCTTTAATGGCCGTTTGCATCTGGTCGTGGCCATATACCACAGCACCTAACATCACTTCTTCTGACAATACGCCAGCTTCTGATTCAACCATCAATACCGCGTTAGCAGTACCGGCAACCACTAAATCTAACTTACTGGTTTTTAATTCGGTTTCTGATGGGTTTAATACGTACTGACCGTCAATATAACCCACACGGGCTGCACCTAATGGACCGCTGAACGGGATTCCTGAAATAGCTAAAGCGGCAGAAGTACCCAGAATTGCTACGATATCAGGCTGAATTTCAGGTTGTACTGAAACGACAGTGGCAATCACCTGAACTTCGTTGGTGAAACCTTCAGGGAATAAAGGGCGGATTGGACGGTCGATCAGACGGGAGATTAATGTTTCGCCTTCTGAAGGGCGACCTTCACGTTTAAAAAAACCACCTGGGATACGGCCGGCAGCATACATTTTTTCCTGATAGTTCACTGTTAACGGGAAAAAGTCCTGGCCCGGTTTTGGTGCTCTTTTACCAACAACTGTCACTAAAACTGAAGTGTCGCCCATGCTGGCCAACACGGCACCGTCTGCCTGACGGGCAATAACGCCGGTTTCTAAAGTAACAGTGTGTTGACCAAACTGGAATGATTTTACAATGGGATTCACGTGGTAATTTCCTTTCTGATGTGCGCGTGGACCGGGGCTCTGCTGAGCCTTAAACGCGCTATATTTGGGGTCGATTTTTCGCCCGACAGTATAGCTTGTAAGCACCGACAAAAGATAGCCACCAAAGCATGGCACTTAAGAAAAATCAGCACTTTGCGATAGGCTATTTGCCAATGATTACCAGACAAGACTTTTAAAGAGAAATCCGGACAAAAATCAACGGTCTTTTGTGCTGCAATGCTGAATTTTGGTCAACAAAAAAGGAGCCGAAGCTCCTTTATTGTTCTTACCGGGTTTAGCGGTCGATTAACGACGCAGACCTAAACGCTCGATCAGAGTAGCGTAACGAGCCTGGTCTTTACGCTTTAAATAGTCCAGCAGCTTACGACGCTGAGAAACCATACGCAGCAGACCACGACGTGAGTGGAAGTCATGCTTGTGATCAGCGAAGTGTGGTTGCAGTTTGTTGATAGAAGCAGTTAACAGAGCTACCTGTACTTCTGGTGAGCCAGTGTCGTTAGCAACAACGCCGAAATCGGCCAGAATTTTTGCTTTTTCAGCAGTAGTTAGTGACATAAAATCCTCCAGGATTATTGAATGTTGCTGCAGCCAGGCACTAATCCAGCATACAGCCAAAAAACAGCGCGCATTCTAGCATGCCCGCCATTGATTACAACCTATATTTCAGCTGAGCTGAAACTGACTGGTGTTCAGCAGCCTGCGCACAGATAACACCTGCTCTGCCACAGCGCCAATACCAATAAACTGACCGGTTTGGGTGTAAAGTTTTACCGCATCAAGGGTAGCCGCAGCTTGCAGGCTATCAAATTCAGTATCGCTCAGCACAACTGTCTGGCCATGAACCAGTCGCTGATGCTGTATGGGCGTGATGATAAGCTCTGGCAGGCCAAGCAGGGCCTGGTCCATCGGCAATAACAAAGCGTCAAGACCAGCCCAGTCCTGACGCTCATTCAGCGGCACTAAATCAGCTTCAGTACGCATCTGGCTGGCGTTAAAAGGCCCGACGTGAATACGGCGCAGCGCCGTGACATAAGCACCACAACCTAAAGTTTCACCTAAATCGTCGATCAGAGTGCGGATATAAGTGCCTTTACTGCAATGCACGACAAAACGGGCGTCCTGACCATCAAAAGACAATAAATCAAATTTAAAAATCTCTATTGGTCTGGCTTCACGCGGCACAGTAATACCCTGACGGGCGTATTTATACAGCGGCTGGCCCTGATACTTCAGCGCCGAATACATGGTGGGCACCTGAAGTTGTGGCCCGCGCGCCCGCACTACAGCCGCCTCAAGTTCGCTCTGGCTAAAAGCAATTGGCTTTTGGCTGATCACTTCGCCGGCCGCATCGCTGGTGTCGGTACGAACGCCAAATCTGGCTGTTACTTCGTAGGTTTTGTCGGTATCCAATAAAAACTGACAAAACTTGGTGGCCTCACCAAAACAAATCGGCAATAAACCTGAAGCTAACGGATCCAGCGCGCCGGTGTGGCCGGCTTTTTCCGCCTGATACAACCAGCGGATGCGCTGCAAAATACCGTTACTGGACACTTCTAATGGCTTATCCAGTAACAAAATGCCATTCACGGGACGACGTGCCATTGGCTTATTCTTCTTCGTCTGCGTGTTTGGCCGCTGGCGTGTCTAATTCCTGACCTGCATCAAGACGTTTTTTCTCGTCCGACTTGCGCACAGTTTCTACCAGATTTGCCATGCGGATGCCTTCATCCAGCGACTTATCAAAATAAAAACGGATGGTCGGCACAATACGCGCCTGAATACGCTTGGCGATTAAACTGCGGATAAAACCCGAAGCGTCATTTAAAATATTCAGGTTTTCCTGAACTTTTTCCGGCGCCAGGCCTAAAAAAGTCACATGAATTTTGCAGTGAGATAAATCGCGCGATACGTCCACCGCTGACACTGTGATCATGCTGTGCAGGCGCGGGTCTTTAATTTCGCGCTGCAGTATCACGGCAATTTCCTGCTGCATCTGTTGGGATAACCGGTCAACCCGGCTGAACTCTTTAGCCATAAAATGTCCTGCTTCAATAGAAACAAACAGGGGCACCCGGCCCCTGCTTTAATATTTACAGTGTTTAATCAGGCACTTGCGTTACAGTGTACGCACAACCTGAATCACTTCAAACACTTCAATCTGGTCGCCTTCACGGACGTCGTTGTAGTTCTTCACACCGATACCACACTCGAAACCGTTACGGACTTCAGATACGTCGTCTTTGAAGCGACGCAGTGATTCCAGTTCACCTTCGTAGATCACCACGTTGTCACGCAGTACGCGGATTGGCGCATTACGTTTAACCACACCTTCGGTAACCATACAGCCGGCAACAGCGCCGAACTTCGGTGAGCGGAACACATCACGAACCTGAGCCAGACCGATGATCTGCTGTTTAAACTCTGGTGCCAGCATACCTGTCATCGCCGCTTTTACTTCGTCAATCAGCTCATAAATGATGCTGTAATAACGTAAGTCCAGACCTTCTTCTTCCACCAGTTTGCGGGCAGAAGCATCGGCACGAACGTTAAAGCCGATGACGATAGCGGATGAAGCTGCTGCCAGTGTCACGTCGGTTTCGGTAATACCACCAACACCACTGCCTACAATCTTCACTTTCACTTCGTCGGTCGACAGTTTCTGCAGTGACTCGCTGATGGCTTCCACTGAACCCTGTACGTCAGCTTTCAGGACGATGTTCAGTTCAGACACATCACCGTCTGTCATGTTGGCAAACATGTTTTCCAGGTTGGCTTTTTGCTGACGGGCCAGTTTCACATCACGGAACTTGCCTTGACGATACAGGGCAACTTCACGGGCTTTACGCTCGTCTTTCACCACTGTGACTTCATCACCAGCTTGTGGCACACCAGATAAACCTAAAATCTCTACCGGAATAGAAGGACCGGCTGATTTTACTTCTTTACCGTTTTCATCGCGCATTGCACGAACACGGCCGTATTCAAAACCACAAAGCACAATTTCGCCTTGTTGCAGAGTACCTTCCTGCACCAGGATAGAAGCAACAGGACCACGGCCTTTGTCCAGACGGGATTCGATTACAACACCACGAGCCAGACCTTTTTTCACTGCTTTTAATTCAAGCAGTTCAGCCTGGTTCAGAATGGCTTCGAGTAAATCGTCGATACCCATACCGGTTTTGGCAGAAATTGGCACAAATTGAGTGTCACCACCCCATTCTTCCGAAATAACATCGTACTGGGATAATTCGTTACGAACACGATCCGGATCTGCATCCGGTTTATCCATTTTGTTCACTGCAACCACTAAAGGTACACCAGCCGCTTTTGCGTGCTGAATGGCTTCTTTGGTTTGTGGCATCACACCATCGTCAGCAGCAACCACCAGCACAACGATATCTGTGGCCTTAGCACCACGGGCACGCATTGAGGTAAAGGCGGCGTGACCTGGGGTGTCGAGGAAAGTAACCATACCGCGTTCAGTTTCAACGTGGTAAGCACCGATATGCTGGGTAATACCACCGGCTTCGCCGGCCGCAACTTTGGCTTTACGGATATAATCCAGTGTTGAAGTTTTACCATGGTCAACGTGGCCCATCACAGTCACAACTGGTGCACGCGGCTCCAGTTCACCCTGACCTTCACGGTCAGACATCACTGCTTCTTCCAGCTCGTTTTCTTTGGTCAGGGTAAATTTGTGGCCCATTTCTTCACAGACAATGGCCGCAGTTTCCTGATCAATCACCTGGTTGATAGTCGCCATAGCGCCCATCTTCATCATCACTTTAATCACTTCTGATGCTTTTACTGCCATTTTAGCGGCGAGTTCAGCCACAGTGATGGTTTCACCAATTTTTACTTCACGTTCAACAGGCTGGGCTGGTTTATTAAAACCGTGCTGCATGCTGGTTGGCGTTTTCTTTTTCTTATGGCGATTGGCGCGGTTAAATGCGTCTTTATCGTCATCATCTTTTTTCTTGGCTTTGCCAACAGGGGCTTTTTTGCCATGACGGCGGCCGCCACGCTCATCGCGCGCGTCAACTTCGTCTTCTGCCTGTTTGGCATAAACGTTAGACGTCAGGTGGTAATCACCAATTTCAACCGGTGATTTTTCTTCTTTCGCCCAACGTTCAGCGTTTTCTTCAGCCAGTTTACGGGCTTCTTCTGCCTGACGTTGTGCTTCTAATTCCAGCTTACGCAGACGTTCAGCATCTTGCTGAGCAATAATGCGGTCCGCCTCACGTTTGGCATCTTCTTTAGCCTGGCGACGGGCCGCTTCTTCCGGATCATCTTTGAGCAATTGAGCACGGGCTTCCGCCTGTTTTTTCGCTTCTAATGCTTTACGTTCAGCTTCAGCCTTTTTATCGGCTTCTTCTTTGGCTTTACGTTCTGCAGCCGCTTTTTCCGCAGCCTGACGTGCTTCTTCCGCTTTTTTAGCTTCTTCAGCTAAGCGGGCTTCTTCAGCTGCCTGCGCCGCAGCGTCATCCACCAGAGGACGTTTAACGTAAGTTTTTTGCTTTAATACCTGCACCTGAATTTCACGGTTACGGCCTGCGCCACCGCTGACACTCAGGGTTGTAGTTTCTTTGCGTTTTAAAGTTAAACGCGATGGTTCAGTGCTGGCACCACCATGTTGTTTACTCAGATGTTCCAGTAAAGACTTTTTCTCTTCTTCTGAAACCACCTGACCGGCTTTTTTCGAGATGCCTGCATCAGCAAATTGTTGGACTAACCGATCAACAGTCGTTCCCACATCACTGGCTAGTTTTTCAATCGTTACTTCTGCCATGTCAATGTTACCTCCGTTGACCTATCAGTTTTCTTCGCTAAACCAAACAATATTGCGTGCAGCCATAATCAGCGCGGCAGCTTTTTCTTCGTTCATTTTTTCAATTTCGAGCAAATCATCGACACCTAATTCAGCCAGATCGTCGAGCGTCACCACACCTTTGCTTGCCAGCACGTAGGCGGTGTGCGTTTCTAAACCAGGCAGGTTCAACAGCGCTTCACTCGGTGTTGCACCTTCCAGTGATTCTTCACTGGCCAGCGCACGAGTGGTCAATACAGCCTTGGCACGTTTACGCAGCTCTTCAACTGTGTCTTCGTCCAGACCGTCAATTGCCAGTAATTCACTGACAGGTACATAAGCGATTTCTTCCAGCGACGAGAAACCTTCATCAACCAGAATACCGGCAAAATCTTCATCGATTTCCAGTGACGACATAAAGAGCTCAAGCACTTTGGAATTTTCTTCCTGGTGTTTTTTCTTCATATCAGACACTGACATCACGTTCAGCTCCCACGCCGTTAACTGGCTGGCTAAACGCACGTTCTGACCGGCACGGCCAATCGCCATTGGCAAGTTGGCATCTTCAACGGCGATATCCATCGCATGACGTTCTTCATCTACGATGATAGAAGCCACTTCAGCCGGAGCCATCGCATTAATCACAAACTGAGCCGGATTGTCGTCGTACAGCACAATATCTACACGCTCGCCACCTAATTCACCGGAAACGGCCTGTACCCTTGAACCACGCATACCCACACAGGCACCAACCGGGTCGATACGACGGTCGTTGGTCTTCACGGCAATTTTGGCACGTGAACCCGGGTCGCGGGCAGCACCACGAATTTCAATCATTTCTTCGCCGATTTCCGGCACTTCAATGCGGAACAACTCAATCAGCATCTCAGGACGGGTGCGGCTTAAAAACAGTTGAGCACCACGTGCTTCCGGATTGACTGCATATAATAAAGCGCGGATACGGTCACCCGGACGGAAAGTTTCGCGTGGGATCATCTCTTCACGGGCCAGCATGGCTTCAGCATTGTTGCCTAGATCCACAATAACGCTGTCACGGTTTACTTTTTTCACCACACCTGTTACCAGCTCACCAACCTGATCGATATAAGCTTCAACCACTTGTGAACGTTCAGCTTCACGAACTTTTTGCACAATGACCTGCTTGGCCATCTGAGTGGTAATACGGTCAAATACTACAGATTCAATTTGCTCTTCAACATAATCGCCGATTTGCAGACCTGGCTCGTCATATTGTGCTGCTGACAAAGTCATTTCGCGGGTTGGATGCTCCATCACATGGTCATCAGCAACCACCAGCCAGCGCCGGAAAGTCTCATAAGCACCGGTTTTACGGTCGATAGAAACACGAACTTCGATGTCGCTTTCATTTTTCTTTTTGGTAGCGGCGGCCAGTGCATATTCTAATGCCTGGAAAATCTTTTCACGCGGCACTGACTTTTCGTTCGAGACCGCATCAACTACTAATAAAATTTCTTTTGCCATGTTTTCTGCCTCACTAAGAGCCGGTTAACTTAAAAAACCGGAACTACGTTTGCTTTATCTACGTTATCCATAAGCAAACGATAAGGTTTGCCATCCACTTCAATTACCAGCATGTCATCGACAATTTCCAGCAGCTGCCCTTTAAAACGACGGCGGCCGTCCTGTGGGATCGCCAGCTTTACTTCCACTTTCTGACCAACAACTTTGGCAAAATGAGCAGGTGTAAATAACGGACGGTCCAGACCAGGAGAAGAAACTTCGAGGTTGTATTCGTTAGGGATTGGGTCTTCAACATCAAGGATGGCGCCCACTTCACGACTGACCAGCGCACAGTGATCAACTGTCACTCCGTCCGGATGATCAATAAAAAGCCGCAGAGTGGAATGACGCCCAGCAGGCACGAACTCGCAGCCCAACAACTCAAAGCCCGCAGCTTCTACTGTTGGACCTAACAGCTCGGTTAAGCGCTGTTCTTGTTTAGTCAAAGAGACCTCCAGAAATAAAAAAAGGGCATATAGCCCAGAATTTTAGTACATCAATACTTCAGATATAAAAACGCCCCGAAGAACGGGGCGAAGTTAAATCTGAAAAAACAAGATATCGCCAATCTTGTTTATAAATCTGGTCTGTTTATCGAAGTTCCGCCATTGATTGCGGTCATGTGATAAACATCTTGCACTAACTCTTAGTTGAGTGCCGCAAAGCTGTTTTGTAATTATCTTGTGCCTTAAGCACATCAAAACAGGATTTTCAAAAGTTGGTTGCGGGAGCCGGATTTGAACCGACGACCTTCGGGTTATGAGCCCGACGAGCTACCAGGCTGCTCCATCCCGCGTCCGTAACTGGCGTGCATTATATAGTGCTGAGCACTGTATCGCAAGATTTGTTTTAACTGTCACTGACTTAGTTTGCTTTTTGCAGCGGTGTTTTAACTCGCTGCGAATGACTAAATACAAAGGAACAGTTGAAAGAATGGTGCCGAGAGCGGGACTCGAACCCGCATGCCTAGGGCACTACCACCTCAAGGTAGCGTGTATACCAATTTCACCATCTCGGCTAAAAACGTTGCTGCGTTGCAGTGGTTGCTAACTTAGTTACCAACCGGAATATCTTTAGTTGTGTCTTTCTTTTCTTCGGCAGTCGGTGCTTTTTCAACAACAGGAGCTGTAAGATTTTCAAATTCAGAATTTTTCTCGATATGGCTGGTATTGTAATTACCTAATACCAGACTCAACGCAAAAAACACTACCGCAAGAATTGACGTTGATTTTGTCAAAAAGTTACCTGTGCCTGAAGAACCGAAAATAGTTGCAGACGCACCGGCACCAAAAGAAGCGCCCATATCTGCACCTTTACCGTGCTGGATCAACACCAGACCGATAATTGCCAGCGAAACTATTACGTATAATACAATTACAATTTCGTACATGGTTAATCCTGTGCACTTAGGCAAATTGCAGCAAATTCTGCAGGTTTTAAACTTGCACCACCGACCAGACCACCGTCTATATCAGGCTGTGCGAACAGGGCAGCGCAATTTTCTGCGTTGACGCTACCACCGTAAATAATTCTTACTTGTAGTGCCGCTTCTTTATCATACTGGCTCAAGTGAGACCGGATAAAAGCATGCACTTGCTGAGCCTGTTCCGGCGTCGCCGTCTCACCTGTTCCTATGGCCCAAACCGGCTCATAAGCGATGACTGAATGCCTCAGCAATTCAGGGTGCGCAGCATACACTGCATCCAAATGCTGTGCAAGAACCTGCATAGTTTTTTCTTGCTGTCTTTCGATTAAAGTTTCGCCAAAACAAACAATTGGCGTTAATTTCGCCGAAATTGCCTGCTTGGTTTTTGCTAAAACTACAGCGTCAGTTTCTGCAAAAAGCGCACGGCGTTCAGAGTGACCAATAATCACATACTCAGCACCAGCGGCGCGAAGCATATCAGCACTGATCTCCCCTGTGAAGGCTCCACTGCGCTCACTGCTGACATTTTGACCACCCAGCTTATATTTGTCGCTTTTCGGAAATTGACTTAGAAATATTACAGGCGGACAGATCAGAATTTCAGCGGCTGAAACCGCCAAACTATTAAGGCTTGCACTGGCTTGTTCCACCAGTTCAACACTGCCATTCATCTTCCAATTAGCGGCAATTAATGGTCTGCGTTGTGTCATGAGAGCTCCGGTGTTTTAGCGCGCGAGATATTAACGAACATGGCACTGAGGCACAAGCTATGCTTTATAAAAAAAGCGCCATTGGCGCTTTTTTTATCTGCTGTGTTGTCAGACTGAAACTGCAAAATCAGCCGCAGTATCAGCTTAGCAAAAGTCTTTATCTAACTCGCGATTTTCACAGCAGCAGCAATTTTTTCGGCATATTCCCGTACCTGCTGTTGTTCTCTTCCTTCAACCATTACACGGATCAGCGGCTCTGTACCCGATTTACGAATAAGTACACGCCCCTGACCGGATAACTCTTGCTCTACTTGCGCAATCACTTCTTTGACATGTAAATTCTCTAAAGGCGCAGTACCTTTTTCAAACTTCACATTCACCAGCACCTGAGGCAACTTGGTCATGCCCTGGCTGAGTTCTGCCAGTGATAATTTGGTATCGATCATTGAAGCCAATACCTGCAACGATGCAATAATACCGTCACCGGTGCCTGTGTGATCAAGGTTCAGCACATGGCCTGAGTTTTCGCCGCCAATACGCCAGCCTTTTTCCTGCAGCAGCTCCATCACATAACGGTCGCCTACCTTGCTGCGGGCAAAGGGAATGTCCAGCTCAGCAAGTGCCAACTCCAGGCCCATGTTGCTCATTAAAGTGCCAACCACACCACCCTGTAACCGACCACGCTCTTTGGCAGAACGGGCAATCATATAAATAATTTCGTCACCATCAATCTGGCGGCCTGTGTGATCCACCATCATCACGCGGTCACCATCACCGTCATAGGCAATACCCAGATCAGCCTTTAAGTCAACCACAGCCTGTTGCAGCGCTTCGGTATGAGTTGCACCACATTTTTCGTTGATATTTAAACCATTGGGGCTGCAGGCGATGGTATGCACTTCTGCGCCAAGCTCTTTAAACACATTAGGAGCAATGTGATAAGTAGCTCCATTGGCACAATCCAGCACTATGGTAAAGCCACTTAACGACATATGTTTAGGCAAGTGGCTTTTGCAAAATTCGATATAACGACCTGAAGCATCGTCAATACGTTGCGCTTTACCGAGTTTTTCTGATGGCTCACACACCATCGGCTGCTCGAGTTCAGCTTCGATTGCCAGCTCAATGTCATCGTCTAACTTCGAGCCATCGGCCGAGAAAAATTTAATGCCGTTATCATAATAAGGATTGTGTGAAGCACTAATGACAATACCTGCTTCGGCACGGAAAGTATGAGTCAGATAAGACACTGCAGGCGTTGGCATAGGGCCTAATAACCGAACATCGATACCGGCAGCAATGAGGCCTGCTTCCAACGCGGTTTCCAGTAAATAACCGGAAATACGGGTATCTTTACCAATCAACACCTTACGGGTACCACGTTGTGATAACACACGGCCAGCGGCCCAGCCTAATTTCATGGCAAATTCAGGGGTAATAGGAAACTCACCCACCCGGCCACGCACCCCATCGGTACCAAAATACTTCCTGCTCATTCTAATTCTCCAGACATTGTCGCTTCAGCCACGGCTATTGCATCGGCTGTTTCTCTGACGTCATGCGTGCGGATAATGCGCGCGCCATGCATGACGGCTATTGTGGCACAGGCAATACTGCCTGCCAAACGTTCTGATACCGGCCTGTTCAGTAATTGGCCTATCATCGATTTACGCGACATACCAGCCAGAACGGCAAAACCAGACTGCTGAAACTTACTCAGCCCAGACAGCAGCTGGTAATTTTGCGCCAGCGTTTTGGCAAATCCAAAACCGGGATCCAGAATGATTTGACCCGGTGCTATACCGGCTTTTATACAAAAACTTGCTCTTTCTGTTAAAAAAGTCAGCACTTCGTCAGTAACCTGCTGATAGTCTGTCAGTTGTTGCATAGAACCCGGCATACCACGCATATGCATCAGACAAACCGGCACCTGAGTCTGAACAGCAACTTCTACCGCACCTTCGTCCTGTAACGCCCGCACGTCATTAATAATGTCAGCACCGGCAGCTATCGCCGCTTTCATCACTGCAGTTTTATAGGTATCAATAGAAATGACAGTATCAAATTCACGACGGACAAGTTCGATCACAGGAATAACTCTATCCAGCTCTTCACTGATAGACACTTCTGCGGCACCAGGACGGGTGGACTCACCGCCAATATCTATAATGTCAGCGCCGTCTTTAAGCATTTGTTCAACCTGACGCAACGCAGCATCATGGCCGACAAATTTGCCACCATCTGAAAATGAATCCGGCGTGACATTTAAAATGGCCATCAGTTTGCATTTATCTAACAACAATTGTCGATTACGGGGTAACCTCAACAACATCAAACACCTCGTTGATACAATTTCACGGCAAAACATAAGTTCGGCCTTACAGGCGTAATAAGAAGTTTGCTGCGCCTTTACTAAAATGCGCCCGGCAAACCACTGGCTTTGGAGTAACTTCGCAAGTGAAAGCAGTCTGGTTAGGGCTTGTGTTTGCGAATTGCAGTTACCGCCCAAGCCCACCACTTTTTATCCAGCTGAAAAATACAAACCCCGAACAAGTCGGGGTTTTCAATTACTTTAACGTACGACAGCACCGGCTCGGTCTAAGCTTTAGCTTTGCTCTTGGTGAACCCTTTTAGTGCAATGGGTTCTCTGCTGGTTTGTCGTCAACTTTGACGTCTGCTACAGCAGCACTGTCACCACCTGATGTTTGATCAGGCTTTTTGTCTTTTGGCTCCCAGTGCTCTGGTGGACGCACTTCACGACGCGCCATCAAATCATCAATTTGTTTTGCATCGATGGTTTCGTATTGCATCAGACAATCTTTCATCGCGTGCAGAATATCCATATTTTCTTCAATCAGCTTTTTCGAGCGCGCATAGTTACGGTCGATAAAGTCGCGGATCTCTGCATCAATCAGCTTCACTGTGTCTTCAGACATACTCTTGTTTTTAGTCACAGTACGGCCTAAAAACACTTCACCCTCTTCTTCTGCATACAACAATGGGCCTAATTTTTCGGAGAAGCCCCATTGAGTAACCATTTTGCGTGCCAGGTTGGTGGCGCGTTCAATGTCATTGGATGCACCAGTGCTGACAGCTTCATCACCATAAATGATTTGCTCGGCAATACGGCCACCAAACAACGAGCTGATCATACTTTCCAGATAACGTTTGGAATGACTGACTCTGTCGCGCTCAGGTAAATACATAGTCACACCCAGGGCCCGGCCACGAGGAATAATACTGACTTTGTAAACCGGATCATGTTCAGGCACCAGACGACCGACAATAGCATGCCCTGCTTCGTGATAAGCCGTCATTTCTTTTTCTTTTTCCGTCATCACCATAGAACGACGCTCAGTACCCATCAGGATTTTGTCTTTGGCTTTTTCAAACTCATCCATCGACACCACACGACGGTTATTACGGGCTGCAAAAAGTGCGGCTTCATTCACTAAGTTTGCTAAATCAGCACCTGAAAAACCTGGAGTACCACGGGCAATTAATGATGCATCCACACCATCGCCTAATGGTACTTTACGCATATGCACTTTCAGAATTTGTTCACGGCCACGTACATCAGGTAAACCAACAGTAACCTGACGGTCAAAACGGCCCGGACGTAATAATGCAGGGTCTAATACATCTGGTCTGTTGGTGGCAGCAATCACGATAATACCTTCATTACCATCAAAACCATCCATCTCAACCAGCATCTGGTTTAAGGTTTGTTCACGTTCGTCATGACCACCACCTAAACCGGCACCACGCTGACGACCGACAGCATCAATTTCATCGATAAAAATAATGCAAGGTGCGGCTTTTTTCGCTTGTTCGAACATGTCGCGTACACGGGACGCGCCCACACCAACAAACATTTCAACAAAGTCAGAGCCTGAAATGGTAAAAAACGGTACTTTGGCTTCGCCGGCAATAGCTTTAGCCAATAACGTTTTACCTGTGCCTGGTGGGCCAACCATTAAAACGCCTTTTGGAATACGACCACCCAGTTTCTGGAAACGTGATGGGTCTTTTAAGTAATCCACCAGCTCAGATACTTCTTCTTTGGCTTCGTCACAACCTGCAACATCAGCAAAAGTAGTTTTGATTTGGTCTTCGCCCATTAAACGGGCACGGCTTTTACCAAAAGACATGGCACCTTTACCACCTCCGCCCTGCATCTGGCGCATAAAGAAAATCCAGACGCCAATCAGCAGTAACATTGGGAACCAGGAAATGAAAATCTGACCGAGCAGACTGCCTTCTTCCGGCTGCACACCAGTACCATCTACACCGTTTTCAATCAGGTCTTTGAGCAAACCATCGTCATAACCGCCAGGGATCACGGTTTCAAAACGCTGACCATCCCGCTTCACACCTGTGACTACACCAGTGCGGTCCACTTTCACTTCACGGACCTGGCCTTGTTTCACGTCGTTAATAAACTGGGTGTAACTGGTTTGCCGCTCGCTACGGTCGGTTGGACTGAAACTGTTGAACATCGTCATTAAAATGACGGCGATCACCAGCCATACCATTAAATTCTTTGCCATATCGCTCAAGGTTATAACCTCTTGTTACCAGAAAATGCTTCTGTTGCTACTTTACTAGAGTTTGAAGCCTGTCGCCACGATATAAGTCTCGCTCGAACGTGAACGCGACGAATCGGGCTTTCGGATCCGTACAGTGCCAAATACATTACGGATGTTCTGCACATATTGTTCAAAACCATCACCATGAAATACTTTGACCACAAAACTGCCGTTCTGTTTCAGTACTTTACTGCACATATCCAGCGCCAGTTCTACCAGATACATACTGCGGCTCTGATCAACTGTGGCATTACCGCTCATATTGGGTGCCATATCGGACAACACTACATCAACATTACGGCCACCAATACGGTCAAGCAGCGCATTGAGCACTGCATCTTCACGAAAATCGCCCTGCAAAAAAGCAACTCCGGCCAATGGATCCATCGGCAAAATGTCACAGGCAATGACACAGCCTGAAGGCCCTACCAGCTCAGCCGCTAATTGCGACCAGCTGCCTGGGGCTGAACCCAGATCCACCACAGTGTTGCCGGGTTTAATCAGTTTGTCTTTTTGCTGAATCTCTTCGAGCTTAAATGAAGCCCGTGAACGTAAGCCTAATTTTTGCGCTTTATGCACAAAAGGGTCTGATACATGTTCCTGCAGCCATCTGGATGAGCTGGCAGAACGCTTTTTCTTGGTCATGGAACTACTCTTAATTGGTCTTCCCTGCAAGATGGCGGTACAATAGCGTAATTTCAAGCTTTCCCAATGGAAAAAGTCTACTTATGAGTTTATCAAACAAACAAAAACAGTTTTTAAAAGCCAAAGCGCACGAATTAAAGCCAATTATTCTGCTTGGCGGCAACGGTCTGACCGAAGGTGTGATGGCTGAAATTGATCTGGCGCTTGAACACCACGAGCTGATCAAAGTCAAAGTGCCAAGTATTGACCGTGACGAAAAAGTTGCAGTGATGGACGCTATTGTCCGCGAATCCAAAGCTGAAAAAGTGCAGGTGATTGGTCACATTCTGGTTTTATACCGCGCAGCCAAAGAGAAAAAATTAGTACTGCCACGCGGTTAAGTTTTTTCTGTCAGATAACCGGCCGCCTGTAAATGCAGGCGGGCAGTTACTTCATCATCGACAAAATTCCGCACCACATCCCCAGGCTGCTGTACATCAGTCGCTTTTAAATATTGCCACAGCAATAAAGGATCGGCAGGTTTAATCACTTCCACTTGCTTTAAGCCGTTGGCATAACTCCAGCTCACCACAGCTTTAAATAAATCAAATACTTGCTGCGGGCTCACTTGCCACAACCTCATATCAACCACTACAGCCCAATCATCGCCTAATAAAGCTTTTGCGGCGGCTTTAAAGTCTTTTTGATAATCAGCTGCCACCAACAAAGTGGATACGCCATTGGCGCGCACCCACAAGGTTCGTTGTTGCACCTGTAACTGATAAGCTTTTGTTTGTTTCATTAAATCCAACCGCCTCACCCACAATACGAGCCTTTGCTTTGTCAGCCCGTGCTATCGACAGTCTGGCGTTTTGTTAAAAATGTTTGGCACCATCATGTTACACCAGCCATTCAAGTGATTGTCAATGCAACCTTGGTCGCAATCAGAGCAAAAAAACCGCATTACACCGCAATCTGATTGCAAATGGCTACATCAATTAAAAATGCTGTAAGGCCAGAAGCGAAAAAAGTGATTTGGATAGATAACAAAAAAGCGGCCGAAGCCGCTTTTTTAATTTATTGAAATATCAACGATATTCAACATTAGTGATTTCAAACTCAACCATACCATTTGGGGTGTTGATATTGACCACATCATCCAGCTCTTTGCCAATCAGGCCACGCGCTATCGGTGAATTGACTGAAATACGGTTGTTTTTGATATCCGCTTCGTCGTCACCGACAATGCGGTAGGTCACTTCTTCGTCGGTTTCCAGATTCAGAATAGTGACTGTGGTACCAAAAATAACCTTGCCGGTGTTTGGCAGTTTAGTGACATCGATGATCTGGGCATTGGACAACTTGGCCTCAATGTCCTGGATACGGCCTTCACAAAAACCCTGGGCTTCACGCGCAGCGTGATACTCAGCGTTTTCTTTCAGATCGCCGTGCTCACGCGCTTCGGCTATCGCTTCGATAATAGCCGGGCGCTTCACACTTTTTAACTCATGCAGTTCGTCGCGCAGAGCCTGCGCGCCTTCCACTGTCATCGGGATTTGACTCATCCGTTTACTCTCTTGTGTAACTCCTGCACTGAATTGACCGTGGCAAAAGCATTGGCTGCATTTGCTTTACAGGTTGCAAAAGCTGCGTTCAGTGTCGTGGTGTAATTTGCTTTGTGCTGCAGCGCGCCACGGCGTAACACTTTGGAGTCTTCAATGGCCTGACGGCCTTCGGTGGTGTTGACGATGTAACTGTACTCACCGTTTTTGATCCGATCCAGAATGTGCGGGCGGCCTTCAAACACTTTGTTTACGGCGCGGCATGGAATACCGGCTGCAGCCAGGGCTGCATGGGTACCACCAGTTGCATCCAGTTCAAAACCAAGCGCAACCATGGTTCTTGCCAGCTCGACCACGCGCACTTTATCGCTATCACGCACCGAAAGTAAAGCACGGCCCCCTGTTGGGATCAGCGTACCTGCACCTAACTCGCCTTTGGCAAAAGCTTCGGCAAAGGTTTCACCTACGCCCATGACTTCACCTGTTGAGCGCATTTCAGGGCCTAACAGCGGGTCAACACCAGGGAATTTGTTAAATGGGATCACCACTTCTTTCACTGAGAAATAAGGTGGGATAATTTCTTTGGTGACGCCCTGCTCTTTCAGCGAACGGCCAGCCATACAACGGGCGCCTACTTTAGCAACTGCAACACCAGTTGCTTTAGAGACAAAAGGCACAGTACGGGCAGCACGCGGGTTCACTTCAATCAGGTACACTTCGTTGTCTTTCACCGCAAACTGAGTGTTCATTAAACCAACCACACCCAGCTCCAACGCCAGCTTTTTCACCTGCTCGCGCATTACATCCTGAATATCCTGGCTCAGGCTGTGTGGTGGCAAGGAACAGGCTGAGTCGCCAGAGTGCACACCGGCTTGTTCAATGTGTTCCATGATGCCGCCGATAATCACATCGGAGCCATCACAAATGGCGTCGATGTCCACTTCAATTGCATCATCAAGGAAACGGTCTAACAACACCGGTGAGTCATTCGAAACGCTCACGGCTTCAGTCATATAACGGCGCAGGTCATTGTCGTCGTACACAATTTCCATGGCGCGGCCGCCCAGTACATAAGAAGGACGGACCACCATCGGATAACCGATCTCCGGCGCTTTGTTAATGGCTTCTTCAAGGCTTGTGACAGTGGCATTTTTTGGCTGTTTCAGGCCTAAACGCTCTACGGCTTGCTGGAAACGCTCCCGGTCTTCCGCACGGTCAATAGCGTCCGGTGAAGTGCCGATAATTGGCACTCCATTCGCTTCTAAAGCACGGGCTAATTTCAGTGGGGTCTGACCACCATATTGCACTATCACCCCTTTAGGCTGTTCTTTGCGCACAATTTCCAGCACGTCTTCCAGCGTAATAGGTTCAAAGTACAAACGATCTGAGGTGTCGTAGTCGGTTGAAACTGTTTCAGGGTTACAGTTCACCATAATGGTTTCATAACCGTCTTCACGCAGCGCTAAAGCGGCATGTACACAGCAGTAGTCAAACTCGATACCCTGACCGATACGGTTCGGGCCACCACCGATAATCATAATTTTATCGCGGTTGCTTGGTGTGGCTTCACACTCTTCATCGTAAGTGCTGTACATATAAGCTGTGTCTGATGCAAATTCAGCAGCACAGGTATCCACCCGCTTGTAAACCGGGTGCAAGCCAAAACCATGACGTTTTTTGCGTACTTCAGCTTCAGCCACACCTAAGATGTCGGCAATACGTTTGTCAGCAAAACCTTTGCGTTTTAATACGGTTAAACGCGCCTGGTCCAAACCGGCAAAACCGCCGGCTTTAACCGCAGCTTCTTCTTTGATCAGATCTTCAATCTGCACCAGGAACCAGGGATCAATATTGGTCAGCTTAAAGATTTCGTCCATGCTCATGCCAAAACGGAAGGCATCGGCGATGTACCAAATACGGTGAGAGCCTGGCTCACGCAGTTCGCGGGTGATTTTTTCTTTGGCTTCAGGGGCATGAATGTCAATGATCGGATCCAGACCACAAACACCAATTTCAAGACCACGCAGCGCTTTTTGCAAAGATTCCTGCTGATTACGGCCAATCGCCATCACTTCACCGACAGATTTCATCTGGGTGGTTAAACGATCATTAGCACCAACAAATTTTTCGAAGTTAAAACGTGGCACCTTGGTGACTACATAGTCGATGCTCGGCTCAAAAGAAGCCGGCGTGCGGCCACCGGTGATGTCATTGGCCAGTTCGTCCAGGGTATAACCGACCGCCAGTTTGGCTGCCACTTTGGCAATAGGGAAACCCGTTGCTTTAGATGCTAAGGCCGATGAGCGCGATACCCGCGGGTTCATCTCAATGATTACCATACGGCCATCCACAGGGTTGATACCAAACTGCACGTTTGAACCGCCGGTTTCCACACCAATTTCACGCAAAACAGCCAAAGAGGCGTTGCGCATAATTTGGTATTCTTTGTCGGTCAGGGTTTGCGCCGGCGCTACTGTAATAGAGTCACCGGTGTGCACGCCCATAGGGTCGAAGTTTTCGATAGAACAAACGATGATGCAGTTGTCGTTTTTATCCCGCACCACTTCCATCTCGTACTCTTTCCAGCCAATCAGCGATTCATCGATTAACAGCTCTTTGGTGGGCGATAAATCCAGGCCACGGGTACAAATTTCTTCAAATTCTTCGCGGTTATAAGCAATACCACCGCCTGAACCGCCCATGGTAAAAGAAGGACGGATAATGCATGGGAAACCGATTTTTTCCAGCACTTCGTATGCTTCTTCCATCGAATGAGCCAGACCTGCGCGTGGACAAGCCAGACCAATAGAGCGCATGGCTTTGTCAAAACGGCTGCGATCTTCAGCTTTGTCGATGGCGTCAGCTGTGGCACCAATCATTTCCACATTGTATTTCGCCAGCACACCGTGGCGCTCTAAATCCAGCGCACAGTTTAATGCTGTCTGACCGCCCATGGTTGGCAACACTGCACATGGACGCTCTTTTTCAATAATTTTCTCCACCACCTGCCAGTGAATTGGCTCGATATAGGTGGCATCCGCCATCTCAGGGTCGGTCATAATGGTGGCCGGGTTCGAGTTCACCAGAATCACGCGGTAGCCTTCTTCACGAAGGGCTTTACAGGCCTGAGCGCCTGAATAGTCAAATTCACAGGCCTGGCCGATAACAATAGGACCAGCGCCGAGGATCAGAATACTTTTAAGGTCGGTACGTTTTGGCATGTCTCGTCTCTTTTCCTGGCTTATTTGGCTTTGGCTTGGGTCATTAAATCAATAAAGTGGTCAAACAGTTCAGAGGCTTCATGCGGCCCCGGGCTGGCTTCAGGGTGGCCCTGGAAGCTGAACGCCGGTTTGTCAGTGCGGTGAATGCCCTGCAGCGAACCGTCAAACAAAGATTTATGGGTGGCACGCAGATTGGCTGGCAAAGTGGCTTCATCTACAGCAAAACCGTGGTTTTGCGCTGTGATAAGCACCTTTTTGCTATCCAGATTCTGCACCGGGTGGTTACCACCATGGTGGCCAAATTTCATTTTTAAGGTTTTGGCACCGCTCGCCAGCGCTAATAACTGGTGGCCTAAACAAATACCAAATACCGGAATGTCAGTTTTCAGGAATTCTTCGATAGCCTTGATAGCGTAATCACAAGGTGCCGGGTCGCCAGGGCCGTTCGATAAAAAGATGCCATCCGGGTTCATCGCCAGCACTTCGGCCGCTGTGGTTTTGGCCGGAACTACAGTTAATTTACAACCGCGGTCTACCAACATACGTAAAATATTGCGTTTCACCCCAAAATCATACGCAACGACGTGAAACTTAGACTCAGGTGCTTTTTGATGACCAAGGCCTAATTTCCAGCTGCCTTCAGTCCACTGGTAAGCTTCTTTTACTGTGACTTCTTTGGCTAAATCCATACCCGACAGGCCAGGGAAGCTGCGAGCCAGCTCTAAAGCTTTGGCTTCGTCGATGTCGCCCGCCATTAAACAGCCGTTTTGAGCGCCTTTTTCACGCAGGATGCGGGTTAACTTACGGGTGTCGATGTCGGCGATGCCGAGAATGTTGTGGTCTTGAAGATATTGACTAAGAGAACGTTGATTGCGGAAATTGCTGGCAAGAAGAGGAAGGTCACGAATAATCAGGCCCTTGGCCCAAACTTTACCGGATTCTTCATCTTCATCATTGGTGCCGGTATTACCAATGTGGGGATAGGTCAGCGTGACCATTTGCTCAGCATACGAAGGATCGGTCAAAATTTCCTGATATCCTGTCATCGAAGTGTTAAACACTACTTCACCAACAGAAACACCTTCAGCGCCAATGGCTGTACCGCGAAATACGGTGCCGTCTTCCAGTACGAGCAGGGCGGACTTAGTCAAGGTAACCTCCAAACAGCAAAAAACGGGCGAAAACTGACAATGTTTTACAACCCGTTCTGACCCAAAATTGTGTACTCTTTATTGCGCTTTGGCTGTTGTATTCTGCTTATTGATGAATGTATTCACCAATCAACAGCGGCTAACAGACCCTTCAGGCAAACCGCAGTATTTTAGGCTATTTGCTGGATTTGGTCTAATCCTTTTTTGAAAAATTATAAAAATAACGGTTTTGTAGCAATTTTGCGAAGAATAGCTCAAAAACCTAAGCTAAGTCGGCCAAACCCAGCACTTGCTGCATAGAATAAAGTCCGGGCTGTTTATTTTGCAACCAAAGCGCGGCACGCAGCGCACCTTGGGCAAAAGTGCTGCGACTGGATGCTTTATGGGTAATTTCTAACCTTTCGCCCAGGTCGGCAAAAAGTGCAGTATGGTCGCCAATAATGTCGCCCCCCCGCACTGTAGCAAAACCTATGGTTTGCTGGTCGCGCTCACCGGTAATACCTTCACGGCCATACACAGCACACTGGCTTAAATCACGACCTAAGGCCTTGGCAATGCTATTACCAATAGCTAACGCCGTACCGCTGGGCGCGTCTTTTTTAAAGCGATGATGGGCTTCAATAATTTCAATATCGGCACTTTGCCCCATCACTTTGGCGGCAGTTTGTACCAGATGCAGCAGCAAATTCACACCCACACTCATATTGGGCGCCCACACCACAGGAATCAGCTCACTGGCGGCTTTTACTTTGGCGTATTGTTCATCGGACAACCCCGTCACCCCAATCACCATGGCTTTTTTGGCCTGCACTGCCAATTCAAGTTGCGCCAGCATGGCTTCTGGCATAGTGAAATCGACCCAAACATCGGCTTGTTGCACTGAATTCAAACAGGTTTCGCTCAGCATCAAGCCTAGTTTGCCACAACCGGCCAACTCGCCTGCGTCTACGCCAACCAGAGCTGACCCCTGACGCACTGTCGCCTGAGTCAGCTTGAGTTTTTGCTCAGCAGCCACTGACACCAGAGCTCGCCCCATCCGGCCATTGGCACCAAAAATACCTATTGTTGTCATGAACTTACCTATCTATTGTGCTGACTGTCATTGATTTTTCAGCTGGCATCACCGCTGGATCATTAAAAAACCGGTTGCTGTTCGCTAAAACAGGCGGCCAGTGTTGGTTGTTGCTGCAATAAATCCTGATATAAACGGATTTGGTTCTGCGCCCTTTGTAAATTATGATTTGGCCTTTTAATGGCAAAATAACTGTCACCATTGAGGTGATCGGCCAAAAAGCGGATGCCAATCATCAAACACATCACTTTGGCGCCCAGTAATAAACTTTGTTTTTCTGCTTCGCTGATCACACCGGCAAGGCCAGTTAAATAACCTTCGGCCAAAGCCTTAAAAATCTCCGGCCGCACTCTGACCGCTTCGGTATTTAATGAATCTTCCGGCTCAGGCGAGCAGCAGGTGCGCACCATATCGCCAAAATCAAATAACCAATAACCCGGCATGCAGGTATCCAAATCTATCGCGGCAATGCCACGCTGCAATTGGGCTGAATACAGCATGTTATTGATTTTGGTGTCGTTATGACAAACCCGCAGCGGTAAAGCTGCACAGACCTGGGTAAGTTCAGTCACCAACGCTTGTTGCGACAGGCAATAATCCACCAGCGCCTGGCACTGGCTTAACCGGCCGGCTTTGTTGTTATCAATGGCATCTTTGAGCTGCAAAAAGCGCATACCAAGGTTATGAAAATCCGGGATCACTGTGACCAACTGCGACGCATCAAAATCGGCCAGCGCAGCAGCAAACTGGCCAAATGTCAGGGCTGCGGCATATGCCTGAGCCGGATTGTCCACCACTTCGATGCTGCTGCCATTGTCAATAAACTGCAAAGCACGTAAATCCTGTGCTGCGCCTGCCAGATAACTGCCATCAGCCCTTGCCTGCTGGCGCAGCACTTCAAGCTGATACAAACCTTGTTGTTTTTTTGCCAGCAAATGTTGTTCAATTTTCAGCGCGTTTTGCACCAGATCCCGGGCTGACGGAAAAATAGCGGTATTAATTTTTTGTAATATCAGTTTCTTATCGCCATCTTTTAATAAAAAAGTCTGATTAATATGGCCATTGCCAAAAGGCACAATGTCAGTTGTTGCCGACAGCTGATAAGCAGCCAGCACCTCAGCTGTGACCAGCGGATGTGACTTTACAGCGGGCTGTGCCCCGGCGGCTTTTGTTTGCGATACAACACTGGATGTCATGCAATAAGTTCCACAGCAGCGGCATTACGCCGTATTTTTTGTCTGAAAATAATCTACAATTTCTGCCAAATCAGCAGGATAAGTAACACCAAACCAACGCTGATGCGACAGATACACTTTTAATTTTTGCCCTTGTTGCAAGGCATTATTCACTACGGCGGGCAAATAACATTCTGCTTTTGGCTGTGGCATCTGCTGAAAAAACTCAGTCAGCGCCTGCTCCAGTTTGGGCATGATAGCGGCACTGAAGCCCCAGATATTCATTGATACCGCCTGAGCCGCATCCAGTGGCAACAACTGGCCGGCAGCATCCTGGCCACAAAGCTGTGCACCTTGTTGCCTGATATCACAACATTCAGTGACCGACTGCAGATAGTGCTGCTGAACCACACAAAGACCTCTGTTCACACCACCATGCGCTGACAAAGTGTGCGAGAGTTCAAAGGCCACCATCGCCCATTCGCCATTGAGTTCAGCATCAGATGAGCCGGCAGATGTATGTTTTTCTGCGCTAAAATGTTGTACCAACAGCTGCATGGCATCACTGCCATAATAATCATCGGCATTGATCACTATCATCGGCGAATTTTGCACTGCATCGCGGGCACACCAAAGCGCATGGGCTGTGCCCCAGGGTTTGTCCCGTGGTGGCACCAGCACTGCAGCGGGCAGATCATCGCCTTGCTGCAGTACCAGCTGCACTGTTAAATCAGCGGGAAAATGCGGTAACACCTGATGCTCTAGGGCTGAAGTCAGCTCAGCGCGGATCACCAGTATCACATGCCGCACTCCGGCGTTGTAAGCGTCCATCACACTAAAATGCAATAAAGTGCGGCCTGTGCTGCCAAGTTGCGCCAGTTGTTTATCACCACCAAAACGGCTGCCCATACCGGCGGCAAGCACAACTAAACAGGGCACTGCAGCTAAAGTCATTAACAGGATGTCCGGCCTTCTGAAACAAGGGCGTTATCATAACGTCTGAACTCCCCGCCTGACCAGCCAAAAAGCAAAATGCGCTGAATCTGTTGTGCCTATGGTGGCCACAGTCAAAAAACAGAGAAAAAACAAAGGGCAGCTGCGCTGCCCTTTGTCTGGTTTGCTATTCACTGCGTTGTTTATCTCAAAACCGCAGCAGGCTGTACTTACAAAGCCGCAGTTAAGATTTTGCGGGACACCTCAAGAGTAATATCGCCATGTTCACCCAGCTTCAGCATTTTATGATGCTCCAGTTTGGCAATCACAGCGTCCACAGCGTCGGCAGTCACACCATAGTCCGCCAGCCGGGTTGGCACACCCATTTGTTCAAAAAAGGCCCTGGTGTGCGCTATGGTTTCATCAATCAGACGTTCTTCGTCTGTGTGTTGCAGATTAAATACCCGCTTACCGTACTGAATTAGTTTTTCGCGTTTTTGGCTGCGCTGCTGCTGTAACAACGCTGGCAACACAATCGCCAATGTCTGAGCGTGATCCAGCCCATATAAAGCGGTCAACTCATGGCCAATCATATGGGTGGCCCAGTCTTGTGGCACGCCCTGACCTATCAGTCCATTGAGTGCCATAGTGGCTGCCCACATTACATTGGCGCGCACGTCGTAATTGTGCGGGTCTTTTAGTGCCAAAGGCCCCTGCTCCAATAAGGTCAATAATAAACCTTCGGCAAATCTGTCCTGCACAGCGGCATTGACCGGATAGGTCATGTATTGTTCCATCACATGCACAAAAGCATCCACCACACCATTTGCCACTTGTTTTGGCGGCAAACTGTAAGTAACTGTTGGGTCCAGCACCGCAAACTTCGGATACACCAGCGGACTGGCAAAAGACAACTTTTGCTGGGTGCTGTAACGGGTGACCACAGAGTTGCCGTTACTCTCTGTACCTGTTGCCGGCAAAGTAAGCACACAGCCAAGTGGCAAAGCTGCACTGATTGGCGCCCGCTTGGCAAGGATATCCCATGGGTCTCCCTGGAACAGCGCTGCAGCGGCAATAAACTTGGTGCCGTCGATAACACTGCCGCCACCCACAGGCAATAAATAATTGATGCCCTGGGTTTTAACGATATCCACAGCCTTTAATAAAGTTTCAAAAGACGGATTAGGTTCAATGCCTGAAAATTCAACAACTTCAAAACCATCTAATGCTTGCATCACTTGCTGATACACGCCATTGTGTTTAATTGAACCCCCACCGTACGTCAGCAAGATTTTGCTGCCTTTGGGCACTAAAGTAGCAAGCTGACTAATTTGGCCTTCGCCAAACACTATCCGGGTTGGGTTTTGATAAGAAAAATTAAACATAAAAACTCCGTGTGCTAAGCAACAGGTAAAAGCCTTCAGGCTTATGAAAAACTGCTTTGTATACGCAGAAAAGTAGCAGCTGGATTCTGGATATGGCGGCTTATTGGGTAAATTCAACCTGTTTATTGCCTTTATTCAGAAATAACTAAATTAAAGATACTTTAAGTCATAACATAAAGTTATTTGACAGGCCTTCTGGACGTCTTTATATTCCGCAGCGTTATATGCAATTCGGATAATCGCTGTTTTAGCGATTACAAGACGTATGCCAGATTTTGATGGAGACCCTCATGAATGCAGCCAGCCGACAGCAGGCAAAATTGTCGTTATTGCCTTTGCTGTTGTTTGTATTTTTATTTTTAGGCACAGGCCTGTACCTGCAGAGTCAGGGTGTTGCTTATGCGTTTTATCAGTTACCCGGGCCTGTTGCTATTATTCCGGCTTTGGTGCTGGCCGTATGGCTAAACCGCGCGCCGATAGCCCAGGGCATTGATGTGCTGGTTAAAGGTGCCGGCAATAACAACATTATTACCATGTGTATTATCTACCTGCTGGCCGGTGCTTTTGCTGCTGTGGCTCAGGCCAGTGGCGGTGTAGACGCAGTAGTAAATGCAGGTTTAAGCCTTGTTCCTGCCACTTTATTGTTACCCGGTTTATTTGTGATTTCGGCTATTGTGGCTACTGCCATGGGCACTTCAATGGGCACTATCGGTGCATTAGCCCCTATTGCCCTGGGTTTATCACAACAAGCCGGATTAGAACCGGCGTTGGTGGCCGGCGCTTTATTAAGCGGCGCTATGTTTGGTGACAATCTGTCAATTATTTCCGACACCACCATTGCAGCAACCCGCACTCAGGGTGCTGAAATGAAAGATAAATTCCGCGAAAACTTTAAAATTGCCATGCCGGCAGCACTAATAACACTGCTGCTGTTTGCAGGCCTGACAAGCTCTGAAAGCGCTGTGACAGTGAAAGAATTTAACTGGACTGGCGTTTTGCCTTATGCCGCCATTCTGGTACTTGCCATTGCCGGCGTGAATGTATTTGTGGTACTGCTGCTGGGCATTGTGTTAGCAGCCTTACAGGGCGCGTTTTTTGCCGATTATCAGCTGGCTAACCTTGGCAAAGATATTTTTAAAGGTTTTGCCAATATGCAGGAGATTTTCCTGTTATCGATGTTTGTCGGCGCGCTGGGAGAATTTGTGAAGCAGCAAGGTGGCCTTTCCTGGATAGCAGGCCATATCGCCTATCTGGCCGGTAAGCTGGCGCTGGCCGGCAATAAAGCACAGCAGCTGGCGATTGCCGCTTTGGTGTTTATCAGCAACTTGTGTATTGCCAATAACACTGTGGCCATTGTTATTGCAGCCGATGTCAGTAAAGACCTGGCCGAACACAATAATATCAGCCCAAAACGCAGCGCCAGCTTGCTGGATATATTCTCCTGCATCAGTCAGGGTTTGGTGCCTTATGGTGCCCAGGCTTTGTTATTAGGCGCCAGCTTTTCGCTGTCGCCCTGGGAAGTGGTCACTCAGAGTTATTATTGTTTGATCCTGGCCGCTACCGCCCTGATTGCAATTGCCTTCAGTAAACATCAGGCCAAAGCGGTCACAGCCACCAGCTAGAACACGCTATCGAACCCATAAAAAAACCGGCATTGCCGGTTTTTTTATGGTGACGCCAAACAGATGTGGCTGTTGTTATTTATTACAACGTGGCAGGTTGCCCTGCGCCTGCCTGCTTTGATAAGCGCTTAACGCAGCTGGCATGTCCTTCTGCAATTTTTTAATGCGGTTTTCCGGCACCGGGTGGCTGGATAAAATTTGTGGTGTGCCACCACTGCCCTGTTTGGCCATATTTTGCCACAGCTTCACTGACTCTTCCGGTTGGAAACCGGCTTTGGCCATCAAATCCAGGCCGATGACATCGGCTTCAGTTTCATGGACCCGGCTAAATGGCAGCACTATGCCCACCTGAGCGCCTAAACCAAAGGCACTGGACAGCTCAGCTTTATAACGGGTGTTCATGGCACTGAGCGCTACGTCGGCCACACCTAAAGTAGCTTGTACCGCCTGATTGCTGGACAACCGCTCATTCGAATGGCCGGCCATCACGTGGGCGATTTCGTGGCCTATCACCGCAGCCAGCTGATGCTGGTTTTCTGCCACCAGCAATAAACCTGTGTAGACACCAATTTTGCCGCCAGGCAGGGCAAAGGCGTTGACCTGATCACTTTCGAACACCACAATTTCCCAGGGGTTGGCCTGGTATTTTTGTGGGGTCACTTTGAGCACCGCCTGCGCCACACACTGCACATACTGATTGGTTTTTTTATCTTTATTAATCGCAGTTTTGGTTTTTAACTCTTCAAAAGTCTGAATACCAAGTTTGCTGACCTGGCTGTTGTCAAACAACATCAGCTGCGGCCGGCCTGTTGGCGACTCGGCACAAGAGCCCAGCAGCATCACCGCCAGAGCGCTGACAGACAGTTGTTTTAAGCTTAATTTGGGCAATGTGAACATGGGCCTCCCTTCTGTGTTCTATGATTCGGGTTAAAAATATAGATCCGGTGATGATCAGAGTATTGAATATAAAGCAGGAAAAAACTGCTGCGATGCTGCCGAGTTCAGTGTCATGCCAACTGCGCCGGATTCAAGGCTGTTTTTAACTCTTGCCCGATGAACGGCAACTGAAACTGTTGTTAGCAAATTCCGAAAACAACATTTATAAACAATAGTTTAAAACAACACCGCCAGCAGAAGCTGGCGGTGATACATAACTTACCCTGTTAAATCATCAAAAAACTTTTTCACACCATCAAAAAAGCCTTTGGATTTAGGCCTGTGTCGCGCTTCACTCTCACCGGCCCAGCTTTCATCCAGCTGACGCAGCAAGTCTTTTTGTTTGTCTGATAAGTTCACCGGCGTTTCCACCACCACTTTACAGACTAAATCGCCAACACCACCACCGCGCACCGACTGCACCCCTTTGCCACGCAAACGGAACATTTTATCAGTTTGGGTTTCAGCAGGGATTTTCAGCTTCACACGACCATCCAGTGTTGGCACATCAATTTCACCACCTAAAGCGGCAATGCTAAAACTGATTGGCACTTCACAGGACAGGTTATTGCCATCACGGACAAAAATCGGGTGATCTTTGACGTGCACCTGTACATACAAATCGCCTGAAGGCGCGCCGTGCATACCGGCCTCCCCTTCACCGCTTAAGCGGATGCGGTCGCCTGTGTCCACGCCGGCCGGAATTTTAACGGCCAGAGTTTTGGTTTTTTCCACCCGGCCTTCACCATGACACTTAGTACATGGATCCGGGATAATTTTGCCGCGACCGCTACAGGTTGGACAGGTTTGCTGCACGGCAAAAAAGCCCTGACGCATCGTCACCTGACCTGCGCCATGACAGGTTGGACAAGACTTTGCCTGAGTGCCTTTTTTCGCACCTGAACCTTCACAACTGTCACAGCTCACCCAGGTCGGAACTTTAATATCAACCGATTTGCCGCGTACCGCGTCTTCCAGGCTCATTTCCAGGTTGTAGCGTAAGTCGGAGCCACGCTGAGCGCGTGACTGACCACCACGACGGCCACCACCAAAAATGTCTCCAAAGACGTCGCCAAAAATGTCGCCAAAATCAGCTCCGCCACCGCCAAAACCACCGCGGTTTGGATCCACACCGGCATGACCATACTGGTCGTAGGCCGCCTTTTTCTGCTCATCCGACAGAACTTCGTAGGCTTCCTGTACTTCTTTAAACTTCTCTTCCATCGCTTTATCACCCTGAGTGCGATCAGGGTGATATTTCATCGCGAGGCGCTTATAAGCCTTTTTGATTTCTTTGTCGTCGGCG
Organism: Rheinheimera sp. 4Y26; assembly: GCF_025245835.1. Lineage (GTDB taxonomy): Bacteria > Pseudomonadota > Gammaproteobacteria > Enterobacterales > Alteromonadaceae > Pararheinheimera. The sequence goes on along the minus strand of NZ_JAOBWS010000008.1, from coordinate 11,025 downwards.
CCTTTGGCAACGCCCAGGACTTCATAATAATCACGCTTTGACATAATGCTGCTTCAAGGTTGTGTGAGCGGATATCCCGTTATCCTTGAAATTGTAGCTTTGTTGACTGCATTCACTCGCCCCGGTCACGTAGCTCACTATGCTCCCGGGGACTCGCTCATATTGTCGCCGCGCTACAACTTCAATGATTTAGGGGATAGACAAACGACCGCCTGGGCGGTCGCTCTAGTGTCAAACCAGTAGAAACCGCAGCTTAAAGCAGCGGTCTTCACCAGACAAATATTATTTGTCTTTAACTTCTTCAAACTCAGCGTCGACCACGTCGTCGCCGGCGTTTTTGGCATTGTCTGCCGAACCCGCATTGGCCTGACCTTGCCCTGCTGCGGCTTGCAGTTTTTGTGCTGCCTGCAGTAACGCCTGAGTTTTGGCTTCAATTTCAGCTTTGTCGCTGCCTTTGATCACGCCTTCCAGCGCGCTGATGGCGGCTTCAATTTCCTGTTTGTCATTGGTGGCTAAGTTGGCACCGGCTTCTTCAATCTGCTTGCGGGTTGCATGCACTAAAGCGTCAGCCTGGTTGCGGGTTTGCACCAATTCTTCGAACTTTTTGTCTTCTTCAGCGTTCAGTTCAGCATCACGTACCATACGTTCCACTTCTTCATCCGTTAAGCCTGAAGAAGCTTTGATGGTGATTTTTTGCTCTTTGCCGGTGTCTTTGTCTTTGGCAGACACATGCAAAATACCGTCGGCGTCTAAGTCAAAAGTCACTTCAATTTGTGGTTCACCACGGCGGGCCGGGCGAATACCTTCTAAGTTAAACTGACCCAGTGACTTGTTGGCAGAAGCCTGTTTACGCTCACCCTGCAGTACGTGAATAGTTACCGCTGACTGGTTGTCATCTGCTGTTGAGAAAGTTTGCGACTTTTTAGTCGGAATAGTGGTGTTTTTCTCAATCAGTGCTGTCATCACGCTACCCATAGTCTCGATACCTAAAGACAATGGCGTTACGTCCAGCAGCAGAACGTCTTTGACGTCACCTGACAGTACAGCACCCTGAATAGCAGCACCAACAGCTACAGCTTCGTCCGGGTTCACGTCTTTACGTGGCTCTTTGCCAAAGAAAGCTGTTACTGCTTCCTGTACTTTTGGCATCCGCGTCTGACCGCCCACCAGGATGATGTCGTTGATGTCGCTTACCGATAAACCAGCGTCTTTTAACGCTTGTTTCAGCGGTTCAATAGTGCGCTGAATTAAATCTTCCACCAGAGATTCCAGCTTGGCGCGGGTCACTTTGATGTTTAAGTGTTTTGGACCTGTCGCATCAGCTGTGATGTATGGCAGGTTTACTTCAGTTTGTGACGCTGATGACAGTTCAATTTTGGCTTTTTCTCCGGCTTCTTTTAAACGTTGCATCGCCAGTGGGTCGTTACGCAGGTCAATGCCCTGCTCTTTTTTGAACTCGTCAACTAAATAATTAATGACACGTGAGTCGAAGTCTTCACCACCTAAGTGAGTGTCACCGTTGGTCGATAACACTTCAAAAGTTTGTTCGCCGTCAACGTCGTCAATTTCGATGATCGAGATATCAAAAGTACCACCACCCAAGTCATAAACCGCAACTTTGGTGTCGCCTTTTTTCTTGTCCATGCCGTAGGCTAATGCTGCAGCTGTTGGCTCGTTGATAATACGTTTTACTTCTAAACCAGCAATACGGCCGGCGTCTTTAGTGGCCTGACGCTGTGCATCGTTAAAGTAAGCCGGTACTGTGATAACTGCTTCAGTCACTGGTTCACCCAGATAATCTTCAGCGGTTTTTTTCATTTTTTTCAGCACTTCAGCTGAAATTTGTGGTGCAGCTAATTTTTTGCCTTTGACTTCAACCCAGGCGTCCCCATTGTCTGCTTTGACAATCTGGTATGGCATGATTTTGATGTCACGTTGTACTTCAGCGTCTTCAAAACGACGACCGATTAAACGTTTGATAGCAAATAAAGTATTTTTTGGGTTGGTCACCGCCTGACGTTTAGCAGGCTGGCCCACTAACACTTCACCGTCTTCAGCATAAGCAATGATAGAAGGTGTAGTTCTGGTACCCTCAGCGTTTTCAATGACGCGAGGTTGGTCACCATCTAAAATGGCAACACAGCTGTTTGTTGTACCTAAGTCAATACCAATAATTCTACCCATGATGTACTCCGCTCTTAAATTCGAACAATTAAAATTGTGTTGACCGGTTAATGGGGTTAATCCCTGATCGATTCAAGGTTATTCAGCTAAATTTTTTCAGAAATTGACATAAAAGCGGATTTTTTCAGCGTTACCCGGTCACAAAAACCTGCGCCAACAGAAAATCAATAAATCCAGTTCGCTTGCCATCACGTAGCTGGGTATAATCCTGTTATCTGTTTTTTTATTTTTTCCGGACGACCAAGATGCCATTACTCGATAGTTTTACCGTTGACCATACCATTATGAAAGCGCCTGCCGTGCGGGTTGCCAAAACCATGACCACGCCAAAAGGCGACGCCATCACTGTTTTTGATTTGCGCTTTTGTGTGCCAAATCAGGAAATTCTGTCAGAAAAAGGCATTCATACCCTGGAGCATTTATTTGCCGGTTTTATGCGTGATCACTTAAACGGCAATGGTGTGGAAATTATCGATATTTCCCCTATGGGTTGTCGCACCGGTTTTTACATGAGCCTGATTGGCACGCCGGACGAACAGCGGGTAGCAGACAGCTGGAAAGCGGCGATGGCTGATGTATTAAAAGTACAGCAACAATCTGAAATTCCGGAATTAAACGTGTACCAGTGTGGTACTTATCAAATGCATTCGCTGGATGAGGCGAAACAAATTGCTAAAAACGTGATTGACCGTGGTGTTGGCGTCAATAAAAACGAAGAGTTAACTTTGTCAGCTGATTTATTAAAACAAGGTCATTAATGCAGGTTTAGAATTCACCGGCACACAAGATTAAGTGTTCTGGCAAAAGCCCATCAACAGATGGGCTTTTTTATTGGTTTTGCTTCGGCATTACTAAAAAGGCTGATGATGCGCCTGTTATGCTCTTTTTAGATTATTTTGCAGCATCAGTTGCAGCGCCGAGGGTTGTTTGGCGCGGGTAGCGGCCGTCGCATAATAATTGGACGTGTCGTTTTTGACCCTGTTTAAAATAATACCGCCCAGCGCCACACCGGATTGCTCCAGTAGCTCCAGCTTACGGGCAAAATCCACCAGCGGTGTTTTTTTCACATCCACCACCAGCTCCAGCTGTCCGACACTCTTAGCCACCACCATAGCGTCGCTGACCGATAAAATTGGCGGGCATTCAATAATGACCCTATCGTATTTTTTTGCCAGCACTTTGAGAATGGCGTCAAATCTTGGCATCGATAAAAACAACAACGGATTCATTGGTCTGATGCCAGAGGGTAATACGTCGGCATTGAGTTCTTTGCTGTAAAACACACATTGCTCAAAACTATGAGTTTTTGCCAGTAAGTTGGTAAGCCCGGGCCTGTGAGGGTTTTCGCCAAGCGCCTCAGCCAGCGCCGGAAAACGTAAATCGGCATCAATCACTATCACCCGCTCCAGCTCAGAAAAAGATTTGGCCAGCTGCAGACAGATGCTGGATTTTCCTTCATTGGGTGCAATTGACGTAAAAGCCAGCAGCTTTTGCTGACACAACTTTTTATCCAGCAAAATATTGGTGCGGATAGAGCGGATATATTCCTGATACAACGTGTATTGTTTGCCCGACTGCTGCACCACCGGCAGGTTTTTATCAATACCCTTCACCCGGATTTGCGGCACAACGCCAATCAGCTTAAAACCAAAACGGGCGGCAATCTGGCGGTATTTGGCGGTGACATCGGCAAAAAAGTGCAAACATAACACCAGAAAAACCGCGCCGATAAATCCGATTAAAAATGCCGCCACCGACAACAACAGCCGCTTTGGGCCTATCGGCTGACTAGGTACGTTGGCCGGATCCACCACAATAATGCTGGAGCTTTTATTAATATCTTTAAGTAACTGACTTTCTTTGAGTTTATCACTCAGGGTAGTTAACAGCGCCAGACTGGCCTGAATATCGGCTTCATGCTTTTTATGATGTTGTGCCACATCCACCAGAGATTCGAGTTTCTGGTTGGCAACAATAGCGCGCTGTTCGGTTTGTTGAAGTAACTGTTGCAATTCACTATGACGGGTGCTGAAGTTACCGGTCAGTTTGTCCACTTCTGCTGTTAACTGGCCTGTGGCCACTTCAATTTTTTTCTCGGCGGCAATATATCTTGGATGTTTGGCCAGATAACTGAGTTTAAGCTGGGCAAACTCGGCCTGTAACATCGATAACTGCTGTTGTAATCCGGCAATTGAAGGCACAGAACGCAGCTCCGGCACACTGCTCAGCTGCAGATAATCCTGCGCCTGACTGACTTTTTGTAACAGTACATCAAGCTCACGCAACTGACGGTTCAGTTCACGTTTTTCCAATGCCAGCTGCACGATTTCCTGTCTGGCCAGCTCCACATCACTATTAATATCAATAATATGATGTTGCTGCCGGAACTTGGCCAGCCGCTCTTCGGACTGAGCCAGCTGTATTTTGGCCTGCTCCAGTTGCTGGCGCAGTAAATCGCTGGCCTGATGGCTGTGTTGTTGCATCAACCCTGTCTGATACGCCATAAAACGGCTGGCCACCAGGTTCACCACTTCGCTGGCAATATAAGGGTTGTAATGCACAAAGGAAATTTCCAGCAAGGTGGTTTTAGGCACTGAAATTACCGTTAAACCAGCCAACAGCGCCTGAGCATCATCACGGCGTAAATCATCAGGCAAACCCAGCTGCAAATCATCAGGCAACTGACTGACCACATCCCGGGCAAACTGGGCTGAAGTCAAAAGTTTGATCTGGGTGTCCAGGCCATCATTGTCGCTGCCCACTCCAGGTAATAACGATTGCAGTGGATTGGACGCCAGTACACCTTTGACCATTAATGTGGTGGAGGCCCGGAACATCGAAGGCAACTGCGCCACCAGCGTCGTCACAACACCAAATACCAATACTGTGATGAGTATGATCAACCAGCGCCGCGCCGACAAAATAGCCAGAATGACGCTGAGTTCAATCACGTCATTATTTTGACCTTGTCGTTGTGGCTGCTGTTGGCCCATTAAAAGAAACTCTTGTCTATTTTGATCACATCACCCGGCAGAATGATGGTGTCTGAGCTGGCAACAAAGGTGGTTTTGTCAACACCACGCTGAATATGCCAGGCTTTACGGGAGGCTCTGTCCTGTAAGCCACCGGACAAAGCAATAGCCTGCTCCAGCGTGATGTCCGGCTGATAGGGATAAGAACCAGGGTTTCGCACTTCACCGTAAATAAAAAATGGCCGGTAACTGTCGACGGTAATAGACACACTGGGCGACACCAGATAACCGTCCCGCAGCAGTGCTTCAAGCTTTTCTTTGGCCTGTTGCTGGGTCAGTCCGGTCATTTTTACGCTGCCGAGCAGCGGCATATCAATAAAACCCTGCTGGCTGATTTGGGCTGAGACCGATAAGTCCGGTTCCTGATACACACTAATTTTAATGGTATCACCAGGCCCAAACTGATACCCCTGCAAAGATAACGCAGCCTCTGCCAGCAGTACCGGGCTATAGATTACAAATAACAGCAGCAGAGCCAGCAGCTTTACCATAACCAGCTCACTTGCCAGAACAATTCGGTGGCTGTTTTATCCTGCCCGCTCTGATCTATGCGTGCCTGTTGCAACTGCAGTTGCTGTTGCCAGTTGCTGCCTGGCTGCCATTGCCAGTTCAACGCCAGCTCTTGTCTGGTTTTTTGAATCTGCTGCTCGTCCAGCCGCGCTTTGCCGTGAGATGCCGTTAGTGATGTAACATGAGCGTCGTTCCACTGATAGCCCAAAGTCAGCGCAGAACGGGTTTCGAGCTGACTGACACTGCCGGTGGCATAAGACAATACTGAATTGCGGCTGCTGGACAGCACCAGCTGCCATTGTCTGGAGATCTGCCACAGATTGTTGGCCTGCCAATAACTGCCGCTACTTTGTTGACCTGCAGTGTCACGTCTGAACTGACCTGCGACGAGCTGAAACTGCTGACTACCGGCATAATGGCTCGACCAGCCGGCGCCCAACTGATACAACTTTGACGGGATAGTCCCTTGCTGTTCATGGCGCATTTCGCTCTGCAGCAACAGACTGGTATTTTCACTCAGCTTGTGACCGTAATTGGCACTGACAAAGTTAGCCTGCTGCCTGGTAAATAGCTCGGTGTCCTGTTCAGTGAATAACAACGGCGAATTTTGCTGTTGCTGAATTGTTTGCTGGCGTAAGTCACGACCGGCGCTCAGCGTCAGCTGTTGTTTGTCCGGCGAGCGCCCGAGCTGTAATGCAAACTGCAATAACTTGTGATCATCAGTCAGGCTTTGGGCCCCCGGTTGCAGAAACTCTGCTTTGCCAAAACCTGCACGTAACAACTCACGTTGCCAGCTGGTTTGCACCGTAAAATCGGCGGCTTCAGATAAAAACAGCTTGAGCGCAGGCGCAATCTGGTGATCAGTGCTGTTGAGTGCCGACTCCTCAGCATAACGGCCGGAGGTGATGCTGGCAGGCAGGGCTAAGGCATATCCTTCAAACAAGCCAAGCCAATGGTATTGCACAGAAGCCGCCACTTTTTGGTCGCTGACAACAGGGGATTGCTGAAAATAAAGATTAGAGTTGTGAACAAATTGCAGCGCAGTGCGCAGTTCATTTTTAGCCTGCTCCCAGTCACTGGTTGCGGCCCTGGTGTTCACACTTAAAAAAAGCGTCGAAAATACAAAAAGATACTGCCTAAACATTGGAATGACTCTTGAAAAAAGTAAAACATCCTTATTTTGTTTTTATTTTTCCATTACTACGATAGTAACGGAGAACTGTGAAAAATTAAAGACTTTAACATTTTTCATTTTTTTAACTTTTATTCAGCGGCGGCCAGAGCAAAAAACGCTGAAAATATCAGCAAAAAAATAGACTTGTTGTTATGCCAACAACGGCGAATAATCAAGCAGAATGAAGGGGCCGCAGTTCACTGTGACAGGGAGTAGCGCTATGGTCAGATTTCACCGGCAAGCTACAGCTGTGCTCTGTTGCCTGAGTTTTCATATCAGTTTCTGCACTTTGGCAGCCGACAAATTGCGTTTTGTGCTGTATTACCCGCAGGTGCCACCATATATGTATGTGGATCAGCAGACCAACAAAGTGGTTGGTCTGGTTCCTGAATTATTGGAAGAGCATTTTGCCGGGCAAAAAGTAAAACTGGAATTTGTTCTTGATAACAGACGCGGCGCAGAGCACAGGTTATACAGTGGTGATGTGGATGCCATGCTGCTTGCGCCTGAATGGACTAAAAAACCACAGCAGCTGATTTTTTCCGATCTCGTGTTACAACACCGCGATTATTTATTTGCGTTAAAACCTTTTGCCAATGGCAGCAGCATCAAAGACTGGCTGGCAGGAAAAACCGTCTGCACCCGGCAATATTACGTTTATGAGGCACTTGAACCCTTTTTCTCTCAGCACAACACCACCAGGGTGGATGCCTCCAGCGAACTGGCGCAAATGAAAATGTTACAAAGTGGTCGTTGTGATTACGCTTATATTAATGAGCACGTGGCGCGCTGGCTGCAACAACACCAGTTTGCCGATACAGCACTATATCAGTCACCTGAACATTTTGGCGAAGTGGCACTGCGGGTAGCGTTTCACCCCAGCTGGCAGCCTTATCTCAGTGGTTTTAATCAATATCTGGCGCGCCAGCACCAGCAAAACAACATCAATAAAAAACTGATGTTTTATATTCAACAGCGCTAAGCGGTTTTACCATAATCCATAGCCGCGCCAAAGGCTGGCCATCGGATAAGAACGTGCTGCAGATTTTGCGCTGAACCTCAGGGCACACAGCAATAGCTGGCCCCTGAGCTCAGCGCATCAAGTTAGATTTTAAATTGTGCCACTACCTGACGCAGTTCACTGGACGAGCCATTCAGAGCCGCCGCTTCTGCGGTCAGTTCAGTAGCATGGCCTGCAGTGTTATCCACCAAAGCAGTGATAGAATGCAGATTACGGTTAATATCATCCGCCACTATGGTTTGTTGTTCAGTGGCAACGGCAATTTGGGTACTTTGCTGCTGCACCACCACAATAGCCTGACTGATAGCCGACAACGCCTGCTGCATAGCCTGCGCCCGCTCTGTGCTGACTTCGGTCTGGCTGCGCCCACGCTGCATCACAGTTTCGGCCTGCTTGGCTATTTGCTGCAGTTTTTCCACCATACGGCGGATATCGTCTGTGCTGTCACGGGTGCGCCCTGCCAGGGACCGTACTTCATCGGCTACCACAGCAAAACCCCGGCCCTGCTCGCCGGCACGGGCAGCTTCAATAGCGGCGTTCAGAGCCAGTAAGTTGGTTTGTTCGGCAATACCTTTAATTACATCCACCACAGTACCGATATTTTCAGATTCTTTTGCAAGCCCCATCACCACCTGCACCGCTTCGAGCATGCTGCTGTCAAGCTCGTTCATATCCTGCACTGCCAGTTCAGACAGTTTAAAACCGTCCTGCCCTTGCTGCTGGGCATAGGCTGCAGCATCGCTGGTGGACTGAGCATTTAAACTGATCTCCTGCACAGTGGCGGCCATTTCAGTGACAGCAGCCGATACTGAATCAATCTGCTGTTTGCTTTGCTGAATTTCCTGATTGGTTAAACCGGCTACCTGATTTAAATGCTGGCTGGAGCTTTGTACCTGATGAGCCTGCTGCCGGGTCATTTGCAGCGACTGACGTAACTTGCCAACAAAGGTATTAAAGTGTGTTGCTAAAGCCCCTACTTCATCCTGCTGGGCAATATTGATAGTGCGGGTGAGGTCGCCATCACCACTGGCAATGTCGCGCATCGCGGCAGTTAAATCAGTCAGAGGTTTGGTAATCAGACCGGTACTTAATAAAATCATCAGGGTAATAATGCCAAGCATCAGCAGCGTGGCGAATAAAGCCCAGCTGATGGACCTCTGAATAGGCCCATCAATCAGCTCTGCCGGCACTAACATGCCCACTAACCAGGCCATTTTCGGGAAATCGAGTTTGACCGGCTGCAGCGCGACATAATATTGCTCTCCCTGAAAACGTACCGGGAAAAAACCGGCTTTACCGGCTTTGGCGGCATCGGCAATTGCGGTAAAACCTGAGGTTTCAGTGATTTTCTGATCAAAACCAGCAATGGCATCATTGGTTTTAATCTCGATACCCTGCTGGGTCGGGAAATGCACTATCTGGCCTTTGTCATCCAGTAAAAATGGTAAACCCTGGCCATGGTAACGAATGGTATCAACCTGCTCGCCGACTTTATTAATGTGAAGATCCACACCACCAACACCGAGCAGCGTACCATCAGGCAGATAAACCGGCCCTTCCACCACAGCCGACACTATGCCGGTGGTAAAGTCGGCCGAAGGCGAGCCTAAAAAAAAGGCGTTGTGTTTCATCGTTTCCTGATACCAGGGACGCTGACTGGCAAAATAACCTTTAGTGACATCACCGGCATTGGGGCCTTCTTTATCTACACCGGTGCGCGAATCTTCACGGAAATATTCATCAGAGCGGGTTAACGCAAAAAATGCCGACAAAATGGCTTCATCACTGCCGCTAACCGTTTTAAAGGTCTGGTTAATCTGTTCATAACCAGCCAAACCATTCAGTTCGGTGCCACGGCCCGGATAACTGACAAACCACTGCTGAAACTGTGGTGCATGCAAAAAAGTGCGTGCCACCTGGGCATAACCTGCAAAAAATTTACCGACCGACACCGCCTCTTTTTGCATCAGCGCATCGACATCCGACTCCACCTGCTGCCGGGTCAGACTGGCCAGGTGGCTGACCACAAAAATAGCAGTCAGCACAAAAAGCACAGCGGTTGAGCCGCCAACTGTCAGTAAGATCTTTTGTTTTATTGATTTTATTTTTGTGTACAACATACAACCCCCAAAAAGTAGCGCCTCATCAGAACACAAGGCTCTGAAGAAATCCAGATAGGCAAAGGTTGTAGTCGCTGGAGAAAAAATAAGCAGTTTTGATTTGGAGCGCGCCCTGCCGCCCTCCTGTCACAACAGCCGTATAAAACTTTAAACGGCCCTCCGCTAAAATGGCGACAAAGTCACAAAAAGGTCAGACCAATAGCGGCGGTGTCCGGCACTGAGCCATGGCCATAGTTTTTAAGATAGGTCGCAGGGTAACCGGCATATGCAAAACGGCTATTCTGCCTTTTTGCGGACTGTGAAGCTGGTTCTGAAAGAATTTTCTACAGGGGAGAATTCGGGCTCTCAAGAGGCAAACAGTTTTGCGTCTTGCAGAATGAACACGACGAGCTCTGCGAGAAGCCGGGGGACGCAGAAACACAAAAACGCCCGGAGCGTTTTACACTCGCCACATCCATGTAGCTCGCCTTCGGCAACTTCGTTGTGCAAAACGGCTATCCTGCCGTTTTGTGGACAGCGAAGCTGGTCCACAAAGGATTTTCTACAGGGATGCAGAAAACACAACAAGGTCTGGAACCTTGTTGGACAGCGAAGCTGGTCCCGCAGGGATTTTTCACATGGATGTGAAAAACAAAAAACCTGCTCGAGGCAGGTTTAATGGGTGAAAACGGATCTAAGCAAGCCAACAATTTGGCTTGCGCCGTTTTCACGCCTTTTGCTCTGCAAAAGGCCGGGGGACGCAGAAAGCAAAAAAACCTGCTCGAGGCAGGTTTAATGGCGGACGCAGGAGGATTCGAACCTCCGACCGCTCGGTTCGTAGCCGAGTACTCTATCCAGCTGAGCTATGCGTCCGTAGTACAACTTTTTCTTACTTCACCCAGCAATGTAACTTCTTATGTTGATTTAGATGGCGGACGCAGGAGGATTCGAACCTCCGACCGCTCGGTTCGTAGCCGAGTACTCTATCCAGCTGAGCTATGCGTC
>NZ_JAOBWS010000007.1 GCF_025245835.1 Rheinheimera sp. 4Y26 | reverse complement strand
CTTAATGCTGGTTTTTTTGTGCCCAAATTTTGGCGTGAAATCTTATCTGAGTGGCAGCAGGCGCACCAAGCCGTCTGCCGACGGCTGTTCAGTCGGTTGCTCTCTGTTAAAAGCAAGGCCGGCCTGTCACGCCGGGGGGCGCGGGTTCGAGTCCCGTCCGCTTTGCCACTTTACTAAAGTAATATTTAGTAAAACATCAACCAGCTTAATGCTGGTTTTTTTGTGCCCAAATTTTGGCGTGAAATCTTATCTGAGTGGCAGCAGGCGCACCAAGCCGTCTGGCGACGGCTGTTCATCAAAGTCAATTTTTCACAGTTTTATCTTTGTCATGTTTAAACGCTTATATATTTCATACAGTTGTATGCTACATAAGCTTGCTCTAATGTTTGCTGTTCCAGCTTACTATTGTGCTGTGTTATGTCAGAGCCACCGCTTGCAGGCTTGGTCAGTTTTTAATTTTTGTGGTAGTGGAAACTAATCCATCCACCACCGTGCAGCGTACTAGTGACATGATGAACGCTTTGGGCGCACCTCACCGCGAAGAAACGGCAAAAAACGACGTCGCGGATTGAGCTAAAACGATTCATGCTGAAGTACTGGATATTTTTGCTGGCATTGCCGTATGGATGTGGCACAACAGGTTTACACCAGATAGCCAACTCAACCATAAGGTTCGCTCTATGAAGATAATTAATCGTTTATACGCAGGTTTTGCCATTTTACTGGTCATTATGCTGGGCATCACCCTGTTCGGTTTAGTTAAAATTAGTATTGCTGATGACAATCTGACCACGCTGTCGGAGCAAACAGCAGTGGAACAGCGTCAGGCTATTAACTTTCGCGGTAGTGTGCATGACAGAGCTATTTCAATCCGCGATGCAGTGCTGGTTGCTGACAAAACAAAATCTGAACAACATCAACAAGATATCAAAAGACTCAACGATTTTTACCAGCAGTCAGCTGCAACCCTGGACAATATGTATGGCAAGGTAAAACACAGCAATGAAGAAGTTGCTTATCTGCAGGCCATTAAAGATATTGAAGCTTCCACACTGAAACTCACCGCCACTTTGCTGGATATGGTCAATAACGAGCAGCATCAGCAAGCCAGCGACTACCTGCAAAGCACCGTCTCACCGGCTTACACCGAATGGTTAAAACGTATTAACCAGCTGATTGATTATCAGGAGCGCTCTATTCAGCGTGAGGTGTCAGCTGCCCGTGAACAAACCAACAGTTTTTCCAAAGTGATGATTATTGTCACGCTGATTGCACTGGGTATTGGTAGTTTTGTCGCTATCCGCTCGGTGCAGAGTTTAAAAAATATTATTGGCGGTGAGCCGGAATATGCAGCTTTTGTCATTAACCAGATCGCTTCCGGTGACTTAACTGTCGATGTTGGAACAACATCTCAAAACAGTATTTTAAGCGCAGTCAAAGACTTAACTTCGCATTTGACCGGTATGACTAAAAATTCGATGCAGGCGGCCAGTGCCTTGCTGATGGCATCAAAAAATTTATTGCAAACCGCCCATCAGAACGAAGATTTAATTGGTCATCAGAAGATGGCGACTGAGCAAGGTGCAACTGCTATTAATCAGATGTCGTCCACTGTGACTGAAGTGGCGCATCACACCAGTGAAGCTGCAGGTTTAGCGCAAACAGCCATTGATGAATTTAATGCCGGCCAGCGTGAAGTGCATAAAACCCAGTCCAGCATTAATGCACTGGCGGCAAAAGTGGGTGAAGCGGCCGAGGTGATAGACCATTTATCACAAGACAGCCGTCAGATTGGCTCTGTGCTGGAAGTGATACAGGGTATTGCTGAGCAAACCAATCTGTTGGCATTAAACGCAGCCATTGAAGCGGCGCGGGCAGGTGAGCAGGGTCGTGGTTTTGCCGTGGTTGCTGACGAAGTACGTAATCTGGCCAGAAGAACCCAGGAATCAACCCGGCAAATTCAAGAAGTGATAGAAAAAATGCAAAACAGCTCAGTCAAGGCTGTGGCTGTGATGAACGAAGGTCAGGCGCAGGCGAATCTGAGTGTGGAGCAGGCGCAATGTGCCGGCGATTCTTTAAATGCCATTAATATTTCGGTGATTAAAATCAGTGATATGAACACCCAGATTGCCACGGCAGCGGAAGAGCAGTCTGTGGTGGCGTCGGAAATTAACCGAAACTTTGGTCAGATCACCAGTTCAGCACTGCAGGCCGAACAGGAAGCGGCGAAAATTACCACCGCCAGTCAGCAGCTGGAGGCGTTGGCGCGCACTCTGGAGCAAAACGTAAAACAGTTTAAAACCAGAGACTAAGGTTGAGCTTTTGCTGTGATTACAGCCACTGATAGCAAAAAGGAAGGTATTTACCTTCCTTTTTAATTGTTCGTTTTTAGTGACTGCAGCTCAGGCTCCACCACTTAAGTACCACAAAAAGTGCGGTAATGCGGCCCGCCGGCTGGCGGCGCCTGGGCAAACACCGCATTGCTGGCTGTGGCAACAAAGGGGCTCTGCAGTGCTTTGGCAAATTGCTGGAATAAGGTCAGATCGTCCTGCTGCACCACCTGGCTGATGATCTGTTCTATCTGATGGTTGCGTGGAATAAAAAACGGGTTGTGCTGGTCCATCTGAGCCTGTAGTGCAACAAAGCCAGGCTTGGGGTTTTCCAGTTGCAGCTGCGCCAGCCAGTGATGATGCCATTGCAAAAAGGCCGCATCGTGACTGATAGGGGTTGTCGGCCGTTCTGGCGTCAGTGCATCGGTGAGGCTTTGACTGAGCTGTCGGAAAGTCAGGGTAAAATCCAGCTGCTGTTGTGCCATTAAATCCAGCAGCTGCTGCACCAGCGCGGCATTTTCAGCACCTGGGGTTAATGCCAGTTTGGCGCAAAAGCGCTGTTGCCACTGTTGTTGGTACAAAGTCGGAAATTCGTTCAGTACTTCGGTCGCCAATGCAACAGCCGTAGGCTCGTCCGGATGCAGCAAAGGCAGCAAGGCTTCGGCCAGCCGGGCCAGATTCCATTGGGTAATGGCAGGCTGGTTTTTATAAGCATAACGGCCCTGATGATCAATAGAGCTAAACACCGTATGAGGGTCATAACTGTCGATAAAGGCACAGGGGCCATAATCGATGGTTTCGCCGCTCACTGTCATATTGTCGGTATTCATCACACCGTGCACAAAACCGACGCTCATCCAGTGTGCCACCAGTGCTGCCTGAGCCTGACACACAGCGCGCAGCAGCGCCAGATAAGGCTCTGCTTCCTGTTGCAACTCTGGGTAATGCCGCTGCAGTACATAATCAGCCAGTTGTTGCAGCGCGGGTAAATCCTGCAGCATTGCCACATACTGAAAAGTGCCAATGCGGATATGGCTGGCGGCCACCCGGGTCAGAATGCCGCCCGGCAGCCGCTGATCCCGGTACACCGGCTCGCCGGTATACACTGCGGCCAGCGCTCTGCTGCTCGGAACGCCCAGTGCGTGCATGGCTTCGCTGACCAGATATTCCCGCACCACAGGCCCCAAAGCTGAGCGGCCATCACCACGGCGTGAATAGGGTGTTGGGCCAGCACCTTTGAGCTGAATGTCACGTCTTTGGCCTTTTTTATCAATAATTTCTGCCAGTAATAAAGCCCGGCCATCGCCCAGGCGGGGTGATAACTGACCAAATTGATGGCCACTGTACGCCTGTGCCAAAGGTTTGCTCCAGGGCGCCTGCTGATTACCGCTGAAAATGGCGAGGCCTTGCTCTGTTTCACAAAGTGCTGCGTCCAGCCCAAGCTCAGCGGCCAGCTCATGGTTAAAGGCCAGCCATTTGGGTGCGGCTACAGGGGTAGCAGCACAAAGGCTGTAAAATTCAGCAGGGAGTGTGCTGTAGCTATGTTCGGTTTGCATGGATATCACTTTTGTAAGTGCTGTGCTCTGGCATCAGGACAGTGGAATGCTGCGATTGTAGCAATATTGCGCTCTATGCAGCCACCACAATAGCAGGCACCTCGATAGCAGGCAGTGCAGCAGCAGAAAAAGGGCCTGCTACAACAGCAGCAGGCCCCGGCTTTTCCTTTCAAGGCAACCACTGCGGGGTCAGGCGCTGGGCTCAATAAATTGGTCGCCCAATAAACCGGCCCCCAAATGCCCCACCTTGACATAAATCAGCGCGCCTTCAGCACCGGTAAAAGGCTGATGCTGACTGTATCTTGGGTTTCGCAGCCAGCTCATGGCCGGATATTCACCGAACTCATCACAAAATACTCCTTCAAGCACCAGAATTTCTTCACCGCCCGGGTGTATATGCCGGTGAAAGCGGGTATGAGGTGCAAAACGCACCAGCGCTGTGCTGACACCGTCAAACTCATGCAGTGGCAGCACAGTTAAACCGGGGGCTGTGCCCGGCACAAAGCTGCTGTGCTGGCTTGGCAGCACCAGCTGAGTTTTGTCACCTTCAGAGAACTGCCAGAGTTTTACCAACAGCAGGCAGCCCTGTTCGGAAAAGGGCGTATGGCTGCTGCCAGGCGGGTTTCGAAGGTAAGTGCCGGCCGGATAATCACCATGCTCATCACTGAACACCCCTTCGAGCACCAGAATTTCTTCACCGCCGTCGTGTCGATGGGCATGGTAACCACTGCCTGGTGCATAACGCACCAGGCTGGTGGCGCGCGCTACTTCGCCGCCCGCTCTGTCCAGCATCAGCCGGCTGACGCCTGGCATAGGAGAGTCTTGCCATTGTTGCTCAGCCGGTAAAACCACTATGCGCCTGGTAAAGTCACTGTGCAGCTGCATTGACGCTGTTATCCAAAGTGGCTGAACGCAATTTTGTTGCCGTCAGCGTCCCGGACATAAGCACCGTAAAACTTGCCTGGAATACGCTGGCCTGGCGCACCATCGCAGCTGGCACCCAGGGCGATGGCTTTATGATAGAGCGCGTCAACCAGCTCTTTGCTGCCAGGGCTGATAGCGACCATAGTGCCGTTGCCCGGGGCTGCAGGCTCTTTGTTAAAAGGAATACAAATCGCCAGCATAGGTTTATTCATGCTTTGGCCAAAAAAGATAATCCGGTCCATTTCCAGCAAAGGTTTGGCGTCCAGCTCAGACAATAAAGAGCCATAAAATTCGCGGGCGCTGGCTAAATCGCTGACACCAAAAGTTACATAACTCAGCATAAAAACTCCTGTGGTGAAAAAAAGCCAACCGGCAGTAGCTGCCGGTTGGTGTTGGTTTTAATAAATCGCACGACTTATCACGGCAATACGCAGCGGCGGTGCTTTTGGAGCAGTGGCCCGGGAAAAAAGTACAAAGTTGCCGTTCAGGTTGGCGCTCAGCAGCGGGGAACCCGCCATTTTGCTGCAGGCGCTCAGTTCGATGCAAAGTTCAGAGGCTCAGTTTCAGCAGCTAAGCTGAAAAACTAAAACTGCAGATCCAACCTTCAGATTTCAACCTTCAGGCCTGCGTCCTGCCATGCCTGAAAACCGCCAGTAACAGAATACACCCGGCTAAAACCCATTTGTTGTAACGACACAGCGGCCAGCGCCGAGCGGGCACCACTACGGCATAATAAATACACGGCCTTACCGGCCAAAGTCGCCAGCGCCTGATCTGTGTCACAAATTGCAGCTACAGCAGGGTGCTGATGAATACGCATTTCCAGTACACCACGCGGATAGTTCACTGCACTGTGAATATGGCCGACGTTAAATTCGTCCGGTTCACGCACGTCAATCAGAATACTGTGTGGGTCGTTCAGGGCGGCAGCGAGTTGTTCAACGGACACTTCGCGGATCTGGCTTTTGGCTTCGGCCACCAGTTGCTGGGCGTTTTTCATGGTTGTTCCTTCAAGTTGTCTGTAAAAAGTTGTCTGAAAATCTGGCTTAATGTAGCGGCTGCCAGCCAGACTGACAATGTTTATTAGGTTGATCTAATATATGGGTCAACTTGTAATCATACAATTGCCTTCTTATTATCAAAGTCTGTGTCAAGCCTTGGTCAACATTGCAACTTTAAGTCAGCAGGAGTGTTGTTTGTCAGGAGCCGGTCAGCAGTTATCCAGATTAAAACTTTATTTTCGGCAGACTATCTGGCTGCTGCTGGCTTTTGTTGGCAGTTTTTTCTGGTATGTACGTTCAGAGCAATTGATAGATGAAGCGAACCAGCAGCGGCTGGTGTCGTTTTTTCTGGCCGACGAACTTAGGCAAACTTCCGATGATTTAACGCGGATGGTGCGCAGTTATGTCGCCACAGGTAACCCACAATACAAAGATTATTTCCGTGAAATTATTGCCATCCGTGATGGCAAAGCGCCAAGGCCACAGGATTATCACCGGCTGTACTGGGATTTAGTTGTCGCAGGCAGCAATAAACCCAAAGCTTATGGGCCACCGGCAGCTTTGCTGAGCTTAATGCAGCAGGCCGGTTTTACCGAACAGGAATTTGACAGATTGGCCAAAGCCAAGGCTGCTTCGGATGACTTAACCGCTATTGAGTTTCAGGCGATGCAGCAGGCTGAAGATGCGGCCGCCTTGCCGTTAGCGCTCCAGTTGCAGACCCGCCAGAGCGCGCTGGATCTGCTGTTTGATGACAATTACCATCTGGCCAAAGCCGGCATTATGCAGCCGATAGAAGAGTTTTATCTGCTGGTTGACAACCGCACTGCCGCGCAAGTGGCGCAGGCGATGTTTGTGGCCGATTTGCTGCGAGCACTTTTTATTGCCATTGCCTGCGCTTTATTTTTGCTGGTATGGCGGGTGCAGCGCCAGTTTCATGCGGTGCTTGGTACTTCGCTTGCCGATTTATATAAACATATCAGTGTGCTGGGTTCAGCCAAAGACTCAGCGCTGATTGAAGTGGCCCCGGATAAACAAGACACAGTGCTGGGCTGGCTGGCGCGTACGCAGCAGCGCCTGTTGCAGTTGGATGATACCAGGCGCATGGCACAACACCGGCTGGAACATCTGGCGCATTATGATGGCCTGACCGGCCTTGCCAACCGGCTGTTATTGCTCGAGTCGTTGCAACAGGCGATGGACCAGCAGCCACAGGCTTTGTTGGGGCTGGCGTATCTGGATATCGATGGTTTTAAAAGTATCAATGATCATCACGGTCATCAGCTCGGGGACAGGGTACTGGTGCAGCTGGCGCAGCGGCTGTCACATTTGCAAAGGCCCAAAGATCTAATTGCCCGTTTTGGCGGCGACGAGTTTGTGGTGCTGTTGTATCCGCTTGACACTGAGCAGCAGGGCGCTGTGTTGTTGCAACGTTTGCTTAGCGAAATCAGTTTGCCGGTGTATGTTGAAGGGCTGGAGCTTCGGTTGTCGGCCTGTGCCGGTTTAACTTTTTATCCGCAGCCAGGTGTGCAGGCCGATCAGTTATTACGTCAGGCCGATCAGGCGATGTATCAGGCCAAACAGGGCGGCAAAAACCGCTACCATCGTTTTGATGCGGCGCAGGAGCAGCAGCTGCGTGGTTATCATCATCAGCTGGAGCAAATCCGCCAGGCGCTGGAGCTGCAGCAGTTTGAACTCTTTTATCAACCCAAAGTAAATATGGCGACAGGGGAGGTGACAGGGCTGGAAGCGCTGGTGCGCTGGCAGGATCCCAAACGGGGTTTATTATCACCGGCGGCTTTTTTGCCGGTGCTGGAACAACATTCACTTGGCATTAAACTGGGGCAATGGGTGCTGGCTGCGGCAGTGCGCCAGCTTGGCCTCTGGCTTAGACGCGGCATCCGTTTGCCGGTCAGTATTAATATTTCGGCCAATCATTTACAGCATGCTGATTTTGAAAAGGATCTGGCTGCTTTATTAGCGCCTAATCCGCAGCTGGCGCAATATATTGAGCTGGAAATTCTGGAATCGAGCGCGCTGGATGATATCAGCACCGTCAGCAACCTGATGAGCAAATGTAGTGCGCTTGGTGTGCGTTTTGCGCTGGATGATTTTGGTACCGGTTATTCGTCTTTGTCTTATCTGAAGCGCTTGCCGCTGCACAGTGTCAAAGTGGATCAGAGTTTTGTCCGTGATTTATTGGTGGACGATGACGATGTGCCCATTTTGCAGGGCATTCTGGCGCTGAGCCGGGCTTTTGATATGCAGGTGATTGCCGAAGGTGTCGAGACTGAAGGCCATGGCTGTAAACTGCTGCAAATGGGTTACCAGCATGCGCAGGGTTATGCCATTGCCAGGCCCATGCCGGCTGCTGCCTTGCTTAATTGGTTACCCCAGTGGCAACCGCCGGCGTCCTGGCTGGCGTTGACGCCAGCATAAGCGGCTTCTGTTTGTTGTTTTTGTGAAATTAAGCCTCCATCTGTGTTTTTCTGCTGCTGTTTCTACGCTGCAACAGCGGCCGTATGCAAATTAGCTGCGGTTATTTTCTGGCCTTTTTCTCAGCTTGTATTGACGCGATTAAGAAAATCACCTAACTTCTGAAAATAGCGTGAAAGCGCTTACAGGTGTTTAGCGCTGCTGTAAAACAGCCGGCCAAAGTTTTGGTAAGTTGCTGAAAAAAATCAATAACGTCAGTCTATTCCGGCGCCGATGAGTGTGCAGCAAGGCTGCAACAACGATGATTTTTAACCTGCAGTGCAATAGCACAATGCGCAGTTGATTCGCCGCCGGACAGTGCCGGTGGCAGCACATAACCACAGTGAATAACAATGAAAACAATTCAGTTACCCAAAGATTCCAGACTCTGCCAGCGCGATTTTATTTTTGGCGTGGCTACGGCTTCTTTTCAGATTGAAGGCAGTGCCGAAAGCCGTTTGCCCTGTATCTGGGATACTTTTTGTGCCACACCGGGCAAGATCCGTGATGGATCCAATGGTCTGGTGGCCTGTGATCATGTCAACCGCTGGCAGGACGATGTGCAGCTTATTCAGTCGCTGGGGGTGGATGCTTATCGGTTATCCATTTCCTGGCCCAGGGTGATGTATCAGGACGGCTCGTTAAACCAGGCCGGTGTTGATTTTTATATTCAGTTGCTGGATGCGCTTAAAGCGTTAAAGATCAAAACCTTTGTCACTTTATATCATTGGGACTTACCACAGTATATTGAAGATCAGGGCGGCTGGTTAAACCGGCAAACCGCCTATTTATTTGCTGACTATGCAGACAAAATCAGCCGCGCTTTTGCGGGCAGGGTAGACAGTTACGCCACCTTAAATGAGCCATTTTGCAGCTCGTATTTAGGTTATGAAGCTGGTATTCATGCACCGGGCAAACAGCAAAAAGCCTGGGGACGGCAAGCGGCGCATCATTTGTTATTGGCCCATGGGCTGGCACTCAAAGTACTGAAAAAAAATAGCCCCGATAGCCTCAATGGTCTGGTGCTGAATTTTACCCCTTGTTATGCCCAGACTGAGGATCCGGCCGATGTGGCGGCAGCGCAGCTGGCCGATGATTATTTTAATCAGTGGTATATCAAACCCGTGCTGGATGGCGAATACCCACAGAGTTTTGCCCTGCTGAACGAGCAGGACAAACCCGGCATTGAACCCGGCGATCTGGCCATTATCAGCGAGCCACTGGATTTTCTTGGGGTGAATTTTTACACCCGCACTGTGTATCAGGCTTGTGCCGAGCATGGTTTTGCCCCTGTGGATATGGTGGATGCGCCCAAAACCGATATTGGCTGGGAAATTTATCCGCAGGCTTTTACCGACTTGTTAGTGAGTTTGCATCAGCAATATCAGTTGCCGCCTGTGTATATCACCGAAAATGGCGCTGCCATGGACGATAAACTGATAGGCGGAGTTGTTAATGACGAAGACCGGCTGGCTTATTATCAGGCGCATTTATTGGCGCTCGACAGTGCCATCCGGCAAGGCGTGCGGGTGGATGGTTATTTTGCCTGGAGCCTGATGGACAATTTTGAATGGGCTGAAGGTTATTTAAAACGTTTTGGCATTGTGTATGTAGATTACGTCACACAGCAGCGCACCATTAAAACCAGTGGTCTGGCCTATCGCGACTTTATTCAAAGCCGCCGGCGCTAACAAGCATTGGCAGCAGGAGGCAGTGGCGCAGCGCGGGGCTGCTTGCCAGTCTCTGCCTGATGCATTAGGTTTGAACTTTAGATAAACACAGATTGCGACGGCGCCACGCGCTTTAACTTTATAACAATAATTACAGGGGAAGGCTGATGGTCAGCGTCAGGGAGAAGATAGCCTACGGGCTTGGCGATACCGCCAGCAATATTGTGTTTCAGACCGTGATGCTGTTTTTAACCTTCTTTTACACTGACATCTTTGGCATTTCACCGGCCTTTGTCGGCACCATGTTTTTAGTGGTGCGTATTATCGACGCTATTACCGACCCCTTAATGGGCGCGCTGGCCGACCGGACCCAGAGTAAACATGGCAAATTCCGGCCTTATTTATTGTGGTTTGCGCTGCCTTTTGGTGTTTTTAGCGTGCTGGCTTTTACCACACCGGATTTTTCCGAAAACGGCAAAATGTGGTATGCCTTCCTCACTTATACCCTGCTGATGCTGGCTTATACCGCCATTAATATTCCCTATTGTGCTTTGGGCGGCGTGTTAACGGCTGATCCGGGCGAACGGGTATCGGTGCAAAGTTTCCGTTTTGTCTTTGCCATGTTAGGCGGCCTGTTGGTGTCGGCCTGTACTTTGCCGCTGGTGGATTATTTTGGCGAGGGCGATAAAGCCAAAGGTTATCAGCTGACCATTCTGGCCATGAGTGTGGCCGGGGTGCTGATGTTTTTAGCCTGTTTTTACGGCACTAAAGAAAGGGTGCAACCGCCGGCTGAACAAAATAGCCTGGCGCAAGGCTGGAAAGCCTTGTGGGCCAATGACCAATGGCGGGTGTTGTCGCTGGCGGCGCTGTTTTTATTGTCGGGCGCTGTGCTGAAAAATACCCTGGCCATTTATTACGTGAAATATTATCTGGAATTGCCGGATGATATCAGCCTGTTTATTACTCTGGGCATGCTCGGCAGTATTGCCGGTTGTATGGTGGCGCAGCCGCTTGCCAAAAGGTTTTGCAAGGTAAAACTCTATATCGCGGTGCAGCTTTGCGCCGCAGCTGTCTGTGTGGCCGCTTATTTTGTCGCTCCTTCCCAAAGCATGCTGGCGTTTGGCTTTTTTATGCTGTGGAACTTCTTTTTTAACGCCGGTACACCGCTGCTCTGGGCAAAAATGGCCGACACTGTAGATTATGGCCAATGGAAAACCGGCATCCGCACCACCGGCATGGTGTATTCATCCATTATCTTTTTTATCAAACTGGGGCTCGCCATTGGTGGTGCTGCCGCCGGCTGGTTACTGGCCGGTTATGGTTATCAGGCCGACCAAAGCCAGACTGAAACCGCCAAACAAGGCATTTTATGGTCATTTTGTGTTTATCCCGCCCTTGGCTCGTTGCTGGTGGCGCTGGTGATGCGCTGGTACATTCTGACCAATGAAAAAATTGCCCGGATAAGCACGGATTTACAAAGAGCCGAGGCTGAAAAGCTGGTAAGCTAAAAAGCACAAACAACCTAAGCGTATGTGAATAAAGGACTTATGGCTACAATTTACGACGTGTCATTGATGGCGGGCGTGTCGCTGGCAACAGTGTCGCGGGTGATGAATAACAACACCAACGTCAGCGAAAAAACCCGGCAAAAAGTACTGGATGCCATGGCAGCGCTTGGCTACAGGCCTAATACCTTTGCCCAGTCACTGGCGTCAAACTGTTCCAACAGCGTTGGCGTGCTGGTGTCGCAGCTGGATGGTCCTTATTACGGTCCTATGATGGCGGAAATTGAAGCTTCGCTGCGCAGCAAAAACAAACATGTGATTATTGCCGTGGGCCACAGTGATGCGGCGCAGGAAATGGACAGTGTCGAGTTTTTGCAGGACAGAGGTTGTGACGCGCTGATCCTCGATGTAGAAGCGGTGTCGGATGAGTATTTAATTAAACTCAGCCAGGGTGACAAGCCGATAGTGCTGATCAACAGGTATATCGAACAAATCAGCGACCGTTGTATTTACCTCGATAACGAGCTGGGCGGTTATTTAGCCTGCCAGCATGTATTGCAGCTTGGTCATAAAAATATTGCTTATATTTCAGGCCCTAAGCGCAAACACGACGCGCTGGAGCGCCTGGAAGGCCACAAAAGAGCGCTGGCAGAATTTGGCCTGAGCTTTGAGCCCAGACTTTGTGTCGAAGGCGACTACAAAGAAGACGGCGGTGTGGCCGGCATGGAACAACTGTTCGCCACAGGCCTGCCATTTAGCGCCGTGGTCTGCGCCAACGACCAGATGGTGTCAGGCGCCATTTCGGTCTGTTTAGACCGCGGCCTGAAAGTACCCGGCGACTTATCTTTTGTCGGCTACGACAATATTCCTTTTGCCCGTTATATCTCCCCCAAACTCACCACAGTGAACAACCCCATCCATGAAATGGGTAAAATGGCCGCTTTGTGGCTTTTGAAAAATCTGTACAAAGACGACAGCGTGGCAGTGAATAATGTGTTTGTGCCAGAGCTGGTGGTAAGGGAGTCGGCAGCAGAGCTGAAGGGCTAAATGCTTTAGCCTTTGCCTTTGCACTTGCGGCTGATGGCGCTGTGGCAGTGTTGTACTTGGCAGTTTAGAGTGCAGCCTCATAGGTGATACTTCAGTTCAACCACATAGGTAACAGCGCGCTTTAGAAAGCTAAGTGTTTGTTTTATTTGATGCCTTGCGGCATGGCGCGAATGCGGGGACTCGCCCCCGCGGGCGAGTCACTTTTTGTATCGACAAAAAGTGACGCAAAAAACGACCCCGGTAAGCCTTCGAAAGCCCGCTAAAAATCAAAAGTTTGAGGCGCCGCCAAAACTCAGCGGCTGCTAGCGTCAGCCGCTTCAAACAGTTGGCGTCTTAAAACCTCAAACTTTCGATTTTTATCGGCTCGGCTTAAAGGGGAGGAAAAGCGCTGGTTTGGTGGTTGGTTTTTTCCAAAACAGGAAAGATGCTGTTTCTATTTAGTATTAGTCGTCAATATAACGTTCAAAAGCTTCAGATTCAGAGTAAAAGAAAGTAGATCATGTTCTGCGTCTTGCTTACAGATACATCATTGGTTGGAAGGGGAGTCAGATGGAATTGAACTATGTACACAGTCTCAGATGTAAAGACGAGCTTGAACACTTTGAAATTTTGCCTAGTCATACTCAAGCCGATATCGAACGATATATCGTTGACGTTATCTGCGATTCTTTCGTTAAACCTGCCGACGAGGACTATGTTACGGCTCGGTTACTTGCTCAAAAAGGTATGCATCGTGCATTCTTTTGGGCTGCTTCTCAGGCATTAGAGAAATATTTGAAGGCTTTTCTCCTTATGAGAGGAAAAGCGATTAATCAAAAGCGGTTCGATGGTCATCCTATTACCGCCTTGCACAGTGAAGCGTGCTCGATAGTTGAGTTACGTTCAACACTCGACACTAAGCCTCATACCGCAATTAAGATTAATTCGGACGTTTCCGAATCAATTGAAATTTTCTTGGTCGATGATTTCATAAAAAATGTTGAAGAACATGGATGCCCTGATAATCGATACAACGCTTTCGGGGTGGATTTCAATTCGGGTCTTTTATTTGCACTCGATAGTTATGTTTTTAGTCTAAGGAAGCACATAGGAGTCCCCCCGATTCAAAATTCCCTCAGCAAAATGGAGCAGGGGCTCATTGAGGCTTTTTACTCTTACAACCCATGGTTTACACCGGAGCAAATGAGTTTCGTGGAACTCCCAAATGAAAATTTTTATCTTACTATCTCTAGTGCGGTCACGACGTTGGATTACCTGACCGGGCCAGGTGCACCATCTTGTTCAAGCTTCGTAATCAAATGGCTTGATCGGAAAATGAAGCTACCCAAGAAGATAAAGCATGCGCTTAAGGATAATACGGATGTGACGAAAAACTTCTAAAGCGGCTTTTTTTACTTTCGTTTATTTCGCTGGTGTTCTGTATTGGCCTCAAAGTGCAGTTTTAATGTCTGATATGCTCTCAAAACAGAAATTCCCAAGCTGTCCCGCTCTTTGCCCCGTCAAGCGAGCCGTTGTTTTGGCCGGTTTTGAGGTTTTAAGCCGACAACTGTTTGAGGCGAGCGACGGTAGCGCTCGCCGAGTTTTGGCGGCGCCTCAAAATTGGTCAAAACAGCGGGCTTTCGAGCGATCTCGGGGTGATTTCTTTGCGTCTCTTTCTTTGTCAGCAAAGAAAGAGACTCGCCCGCCGGGGCGAAACCCGGCATCCGTGCCATGCCGCAGGCATAAAATCAACCAACAATGCCGCTGGGGTGCAGCAACCCCACATCCGCGCCATACCGCAGGCATCAAAAACGACTTCATTGCCAAAGTATCGGCACAAAAAAACGACGCCAAAAAAACAACGCTAAAAAGCGTCGTTTTTAAAATCAAAGCGCCATGCCCGGCGCACCGGGCAGCAACCGCCTAGTCACATGCAACCACCACTGCATCAGCACCAAGTTTGGTCACCGGCTGAATTTGCAGCTGATGGAAACTTAAGCTCAGTGCACCCTGAGATTGCAGCGTCAGCACATTGCCGATTTGTGCAAAATCAACACCTTGTTTGGCAAAACACTCGAGGTTCAGGTGCAGCTGTTGCCAGCTGCCTTCTGGCATCGCGCTTAAAGCTTTGCTGATATTCTGCGTTGCGCTGCACTTTTCACCACAGGCCATGGCAACCAGCACTGTGTCTGGCACTTTGCTGTCGCGTTTGAGTGTCAGGCTTAATACCGACGGCTGTTCACGGTAGGCGCGTAAGTCACGTGGGAAGCTGCTGATAATGGCAATACCGGCACTGCTGCTTGCAGCTGCTTCACTAAATACCAGCTCGCGGGCGTCTTCCTGCACCTGGTAATCAAAACTGCGGATGCTGACAGCGCCCAGCTTTTGTTGGCTGCTGCTGACGGCAGCTTTTTGCTGGCCACTTTGTAACATCAGCTGCCATGGCGCTTTCAAGTCGCGGTTAAACAGGACCAGCGGCTCAAGGGGGGCGGCGGCATCGCTGATGTGTTCCGGCAATGGGTTGGTCGCTAACGCTTCAGCGTTCTGTTGGTAACTGAGGCCGTAACCATAAGGGAACAGCGGCTGGTAGTTTTCATCACCGCGATTCACGCTGGTTTGATTCGGGCTTTGTGGCCAGGAAAAACTCAGCTTGCCGTGAAAATCCTGTTGCACCTTGCCGTCGGCACCTTGGAATAACACCGGCGCTATGCCTGAGCCTTCGCTGCCCGGCAGCCAGATGGCAACAAAAGCATCAGACTGGTTGATTTCCGGATTCACCCAAAGCGGCCGGCCGCTGATAAAAAGCGACACCACTTTGATGCCATCGGCTTTGAGTTTTTTCAGCATGGCTAAATCGGTTTTATTGCCACGCTGGTATTCCAGATTGTTAATGTCGCCATTGCCTTCGGCGTAAGGCTGTTCACCGTACACCACTATGGCTACATCAGGTTTTTGTTGATAACTGCCGTCAGTACTGAGTTCAACCGAACCGCCGGCAGCTTTTACCTGCTGCTCAATGCCAGCGTAAATAGAGCTGCCGCCCGGAAAATCGCTGTTCTGATTGCCGGTGCCTTGCCAGGTGATGGTCCAGCCGCCACTTTGCATGCCAATATTGTCGGCGCCAACCCCTGTCACCAGCACTTTTTGTTTTGGGCTCAGCGGCAAAATATTGTTGTTTTTCAAGAGCACCATCGACTTTTGTACAGCTTCTCTGGCAATAGCTCTGTGCTCATTGGAACCTATCAGTTCGGTTTTACCGGATAAAGGCCGGTTGGCCGGGCTTGGTTTGTCAAACAGGCCGGCACGCAGTTTCACCCGCAAAATGCGCCGTACTGCATCGTCAATGCGGCTTTGTGGAATTTCGCCGGCTTTGGTCTGGGCAATCAGGTTCTCGTACAAAGGTTTCCAGGCAGCGGTGGGCACCATATAAATATCCAGACCGGCGTTGGCAGCCGCTGCACAATTTTCATTGCTGCAGCCCGGAATTTGGCCATGGCCGTTCCAGTCACCTACCACTAAACCATCAAAACCCATTCTGGTTTTCAGTACATCGGTTAACAGATAAGAATTGCCATGGTTTTTCACGCCATGCCAGCTGTTAAAAGACGCCATCACGGTTTGGGCGCCAGCGGCAAGGCCACCGACATAACCCTGGGCATGCAAGCGCACTAAATCAGCTTCGCTGGCGGTGTTGTTGCCCTGATCAACACCACCTTCGGTGCCGCCATCGCCAATAAAGTGTTTGACTGTGCTCACCACACGCTCAGCACCGAGAAAATCTTTGTCTGTTGTTGCGCCTTGTAAGCCGCGCACTATGGCACCGGCGTAAGAGCGCACAATGTCGGGATCTTCAGAATAACCTTCGTAGCTTCTGCCCCAGCGGTCATCGCGCACCACAGCCACAGTAGGCGCAAATACCCAATCAATGCCAGTTACCATTACTTCACGGGCGGTAGCGCGGGCAATTTTTTCAATCAGTTGTTCATCACGGGCGGCGCCAAGGCCAATATTGTGCGGGAACAAAGTAGCGCCGATGACATTGTTGTGACCATGCACAGCATCTGTGCCCCAGAAGGTTGGAATAGTGGAACCGTCTTCTGAATCGTCAACAGAGGCCTGATACATGGCTTCGGCCAGTTTGATCCAGTCTTGTGGCGTGGCCTGTTTATTGCCGTCCGGGAATGAGCCGCCGCCATTGAGATAAGAGCCAAAGCCGTATTTGCGCATATCGGCGACGGTAATATCGCGAATTTCCGGCTGGATCATCTGGGCAACTTTTTGCTCCAGTGTCATGCTGCTTAATATTTTTTCAAGCCGCGCTTCAAGCTCAGGGTTGCTGGCAACAGCCGGTGTTAAGGCCGGCCACAGCTTCAGGTCGGTTGCCGGGCTTTGGCTCGCGCTTTGTTGCAACTTTGGTTTGCCCTTGTCAGGGCTTGTGCTCGTGATTGGGCTTGGGCTTTGGGCTGTCACTGGCTCAGCCTCCGTCTGGTTTTGCTGATTGCCGGCTTTTTCTGCTGCAGGCTGACAAGCAGCAACAGCAACAAACAGCAGACTGCCAAGTGCATAAAGTGGTCGCCTGGTGGCAGGGAATTTGGGCGTCATCAGGTCAAATCCTTGTTTAAACTGGTTTATTTTTAATATGGGCCAGATAGTAGCGCACTCATCAATGCTCAAGTGGCGTTTTACCTGGCTTGTTGTGTTGATTTGTCATATTTTTATTGCCTGAAAGCGCTTTCATTTATAGCATAAATTTTCAGCGAGGCAATGATTATTGTTGTCAGAGCAACAAGAAGCGGGCTTGGCGCTGGGGCTAAAACGAAGCAGGCACTTGGATAACATAAAGCGGTTTTTTGACATACACTGATGTTAAGTTACGGTTTTACTGCAACTTTGGTCGTAAAGGGCAGAAAACCTTTTGCCATGGCCGGCGCATTGTCGGCATACTAAGTCAGCGCCCGCGGCGCTATTGCATCCTTCCGGCAGTGGCCAAAACGGCAGTGGCAGAGGTTGATATAAAGTGAAATCAAAAAAGCGCAAATCAGGCAACAACTCCTGCTGGCTTACACTGTTGCTGTTGTGCTGTTACCTGCCGCTCTGGTCCGTTGTGGCCGGCCATGGCAACGACACCAATAGCAGTGAGCAGCGCCAGGCGCGGCTGGTGTTTACTTCCGAAATTCCCCGTATTGCTGAAACCGAACATGGCGATTATGCCGAGTTAGCTACTTTGCTAAAACAATACCGGCGTGAGCCGGTGCCGCTGTTTTTTCTGTTTGGCGGCGACAGTTTAGGCCCCAGCACTTTGTCGTCCTTCGACCGGGGCGCTCATATTATTGACTTGCTGAATTTACTGGAACCCGACGCTATGGGGGTGGCAAAAAGGGAATTTAGTTTTTACGAAGATGAATTGTCGCAGCGCAGTTATGAAGCTTCATTTCCACTGGTCGCCAGTAACTTATATGACCCTATCACCGGCGCCAATCTCGATGGACTGGAAAGCGGCGTGCTGGTGCAGCAGGGCGATATCAAAATTGGTGTCATTGCCGTGTTATCACCGGCGGCGCAGGAACAATATCCGCTAAAAAGGGTGATGATTTTTGATGCCAAAACAGCAGTGCGCGAGCAGTCGATATTGTTACGTCAGGCCGGTGCAGAGCTGATAGTGCTGCTATACAGCGCCAATTTTGATTTTATCGAGCCTTTATTGTCACAACAGCTGATTGATCTGGCGTTACGCAAAAACGAGTTATTCCGCCTGACCTCTAATGTAAAAGCACCGTCTTCGCCACGCCACATCAATCTGATGGCATCTTCGGAAGTGGCGGTGCTGGATCTAAGCTGGCAAAAGTCGGATCCTGCCACTTTGCAGGTTCAACCCAATATTGTGCTGCTGAAAAATTTTGCACCTGAACCTAAAGTGCTGAGTGTGGTGAAAAATCACAGCGCCAGACTGGAGCAGCTGCTTGGTGAAAAAATTGGCCTGACCCGGGTTGCGCTCGACACCAGCAGACGAACGGTGCGCAGTGAAGAAAATGCCTTTGGCAATCTGATAGCCGATGCAGTGCGGCTGCATGCCGGTGCCGACATTGCCATGTTAAATTCCGGCAATATCAGGGGCGAAAAACAGTATAAGGCGGGGGCCACGCTCACCCGCAAAGATATCGCCATGGAGCTGCCGTACCGCAATCAGGTGGTGTTATTGCAAATCAGCGGTCAGCAGCTACTGGCGGCGCTGGAAAACTCTTTTAGCGAACTGGAATTATTGCGCGGCCGTTTTGCCCATGTGTCCGGCATGCAAGTGCGCTACGACAGCCGCAAGCCGGTGGGCGAGCGGGTGCTGGCAGTGACCTTACAAGGCAAGGCACTGGATTTAAATAAAAAATACACATTGGCGACTTTTGATTATATGGCAGGTGGTGGTGACGGTTACAAAATGCTGACCGAGTTGCCACAACAGAATTATCCGAATCAGATGAACAAACTGGTGGCCGAAGTAGTGGTGGATTACATCAAACAACAGCAGCAGGTCGCGCCGGTGATTGAAGGTCGGCTGGTCGATGTAGGGCGGGCGATGCCATGAACAGTCTGAAGCCAATGCCGGTTCGCCGCCGTTATTCCATCACCATGATGCTGAGTTTAACCTCGCTTCTGGTGTTGCTGCTGTTTATTGCCATGGCGGTGCTGGTGCAAAACCGGCTCGGCAGTTTTCAGAACTTGCTGCAGAACATTACGGGTTCAGCCATTCCCGCTGTGGTGCAATCAAGCAAGGTTTATAGCCAGATCAATCAGTTACTTTACTTAACCGAAGCTTTAAGCCGCTCGCCCAGTCAGGCGGTGCGGCATAATCTGTATCAGGACATTCAGCTGAACCTGCAGGGGCTGCAAAGCCTGACCAAAGAATGGCAAACCGGTTTTTATCAGAATGCCCAGCTGGTGGCGCTGACCGAAGAAATCGACAACCTGAATCAGCTGATGTCGGAGCGGCTGGAGTTACAGAGCAAAGTACAGACCAGCCAGCAGCAGATTTATCAGTTGTATGAACAGGTGCAGCTGTATACCAGCAAACTGGCGCTGGCCGACGAAGAGCGCCATAGCCCCTGGTTGCTGGAGTTTGCCGCTGTAGTGACTTTGTCGGGCAAGGCCAGTGATTCAAACCGAATGATGCAGCTGCGTCAGCTGAAACAACAGGTTGAACAACAAATGTTACGACTGCGTCAGGCCAGAGCCGTTTTACCAACTAATCAACTGGAGCTGGCGGAACAGTCCGATCTGCAGTTGCGTTCTTTATTACTGGAAAGTGAAGGTTTGTTGCCACTGCGCGAGCAACAGCTTGCAATTGGCGGCCGTGCCACAGGGCGTGGCAATTTTGTGCGTAATCTGGTGCTGGACTACGCCCGTCTTGCCGAAAACAGTGCTTATGACATCAGCGGCACTGTACTTGCTGACGCTGCGCAAATTCAGCAACAGCTGCAGCAGGACAACAGACAGATTTTGTCCGGCGCTTTATTGGTGATTGTGTTTTTACTGGTGGCCATTGCGCTTATCCATCGCCGCGTGGTGCGACGGCTGGAGCAGCTGAATCACAACGTATTGTTGCAGGTGCAGGGTAAAGCCGCCGCTCATCAGATTGAAGGTCATGATGAAATTGCTGCTATTGCCCGCTCTTTTGCTTATTTTGCCAGTACGGTGGCCGCGCAGCAGCAGGAATTACAGCAGCTGTCTTATACCGACAGTTTAACCGGCCTTGCCAACCGCCGGGCTTTTGAGCAGCAGTTCCATCAGGCACTGGTGCAGGCACAGCGTCAGCAGTGGCCACTGACCTTGTTAATGATTGATGTGGATTGTTTTAAAGCTTACAACGACCACTATGGTCATCAGGCCGGTGACGATACGCTGGTGCGGGTTGCTGCTTTATTACAGCAGGGTATTAACCGCGGCAGCGACTTAGTAGCCCGTTATGGTGGTGAAGAATTTATTGCCATTTTGCCAGATACCAATGCAGCAGGTGCCAGCGCTATTGCCAGTCACCTGCTGCTGTTGTTCCGCCAGGCGGCGTTGCCGCATCAGTTTAATCAGGCCACTGATCATGTCAGTATCAGTATCGGCATTTGTTGTGTGGATGAAGCCAGCAAAGCTGACTATGACAGCATGCTGCGCCGCGCTGACAATGCCCTGTATCAGGCCAAAGCCAATGGCCGTAATGGTTTTGCCTTCAGCGAACACTGAGTCTGTCAGTGTTTTTCTGCCAGATAAAAACGCTCGCGATAGGCTTTAGGTGTCAGGCTGGTGTATTGCTGAAATAATTTGCGAAACGACGACACATCTTCATATCCCACCACAGGCAGTAGCTGCTCCACCGGTAATAAACTGCTTTCAAGCAGCAATTTGGCTTTTTCAATACGCAATTTTTGTAAATAAGCCATAGGGGTGTCACCGGTGCTTTGTTTAAAGCGTCTTAATAAAGTTCTGGGTGTCATGGCGAAATGATCGGCCAGGGCAGCAAGCTCAATATTTTCCGCAAGATGACGACGCAGATATTGTTGCACCTGAGCAATTTTATCGTCCTGATGCGGCAGCAATTGTTGCAGCGTTAAATAAGGAGCCTGGGATGCACATTGTGGGTCGGTCAGCATAATTTTTGCCATCTGCTGACTAAAGCGGGCACCTTGCTGAATCTGTGTCAGATACAAACACAATTCCAGATAAGCGCTGGTGGCACCAGCAGTATAAAGGCCATCTGCCTGCTGAATTTTGGCATCCACAGTCAAGGTTACTTCAGGGTACAGTTCACGGAAAAAATCGGCCAGAAACCAGCAGGTGGTGGCGCTTTTGTCATTCAATAGCCCGGTGGCGGCCAGTGCAAAGCTGCCATTACAGCTGGCGGCAATAGGCACGGCCCTGTGGTGGGCAGCCTGCAGCATGGCTTTTTGCCCGGCAAAGAGTTCGGCGATGCCTTGTAAGGCATCGGCACTATGGGCATAACTGCCGGGGATCAGCACCAGATCAGCGTCATCCAGCGACAAGGGTTGGCAATGCAGACTCAGCATTCCATCGCGGTACTCAGTAACACCGGCGATGTGCATCAGTTGCACCTGATACAAGGCGGCGGCGTCCGGGTTCTGGTGTTTTGCCAGATCGTTACAAAAGCGGAAATAGTCCTGCATACCACAAACCTGGCCCAGACACACCCCTGGATAGATCAGAATCACCACTTGTTGCATTTTGTCTTTATTCACCTTTTTAATGTCATTAATGCCACTGTAGGCGCTAATCTGTTGCTTGTAAAGTAGCTGGCGATAAATGCAGCAATAAGGAGTTTGGTATGAAACTGACATTCTGGCATGGACTGGCGCTGCTGCTGCAGTGGAGCGCCGTGCTCTGGTTAAATCTTAGGATGGAGGCTGATGTGTTTAATCAGCTGGTGCTGGTGCCGCTGTTGTTATTGTTAAGTCTTGTGCTGTTGTTGCCGGGTAAAAACCGCCGATAAAGCCGCACAACACAACTGCTACCGGGTGTTATGCCGTACTGGTGCTTTGAACAGAGGAAACAGCGCTTGCCTGCAGCTGTTGTTGCTGGTGTTTATCTGATTTTTTACCGGGCTGGCTGGGTTTTTATGCGCCGGATCAAAAACTTCCGCTTTCGAACTGTGGATAATCATCCATACTGAAGCGGCAGACGTAGAACTGCTGGCAAGATCAAAAACAACAGGAGCAACACCATGAGTCAACTCGACCGTCGCAATTTTCTGAAACTTTCTACCGCCACCCTGATTGGCGTCACTATGGGCGGCACTAGCCTGCGGGTATTTGCTGAAGAGCAGGTGAAGCTGGATGACCCGCTGGCAGTGGCAATGAAATATGTGCATAAATCTACAGTAGAAGGTTCAACTTGCGGCAACTGCATGCAAATCAAAGGCGATGCCAAAGCAGAATGGCGGCCATGTAATATATTCCCAGGTAAACTGGTCAATAACAACGGCTGGTGTGCTGCCTGGGCAAAAATGCCAGGCTAAAAGCTGCACATCAATACTGAATCAGAGAGCAGCTGTACAGGCAGCTGTTCTCTGGCTCAAACTAAGTCCTGTTCTGTTATTTGTCCCTTACTGATCCTTTGTTGCCACCAAACCGTAATTGTTATCTGTTCCACCAGCAACGAACCTTTCCCCGTAGATGAACCTTGCAACAGAAACCAGGCAGATGTGCCGCCCTGAAGATTTTTCCGCCGCAGATCTGAGCCGTATTATTGAAATGGCCTGGGAAGATCGCACCCCATTTGAGGCCATAGAGGCCTTGTATGGCCTGAATGAACCCAGGCTTCGGCTATTGATGCGCCACGCTCTTAGTAAAAGCGCTTTTAAACGCTGGCGCGCGCGGGTGCAGGGCAGGCTGACCAAACATCTTCAGCTACGCCATCCGGACA
Source organism: Rheinheimera sp. 4Y26 (assembly GCF_025245835.1). Taxonomy (GTDB): domain Bacteria; phylum Pseudomonadota; class Gammaproteobacteria; order Enterobacterales; family Alteromonadaceae; genus Pararheinheimera. The sequence continues at coordinate 189,350 of NZ_JAOBWS010000007.1, read as the reverse complement.
TTCACCGCGCTTATTGCCCCAGCCAATACAAAGGCTAAAGCAGTTTGCCGCCCGCTTATGGCACAATAACCACAGCAACAAGCTTTCGGAGTACCGGATGAAAGAAGTGATTTTTTTGACAGGCGGCGCCCAGCGTGTTGGCCTGTATTGTACTGAACAATTGCAGCAGCAAGGTTATCAGCTGATCATCAGCTACCGCACCAGACACTCAAGTATTGATGCACTGGAACAAGCCGGTGTGATTTGTCTGCAGGCAGATTTAACCCAGCTGGAAAGCCTGTATCAGCTGGTGACTGCAGTACGGCAATATACACCCAGGCTTCGCGCCATTATCCACAATGCGTCTGACTGGAATAAAGATCTGCCGTTACAGCCTGATAACCTGAGCCAGCAACTGCTGCAGGACGCGCAGGTGTTTGATGCCATGATGGCCATTCATGCCAGAGCGCCTTATTTACTGAACCGGGCCTTATTGCCGTTATTACAAGCACAGTGCACAGGCGGAGGCGCCGCCGATATTATTCAGATCAGTGATTTTGTTGCCACTGTTGGCAGCGAAAAACATCAGGCTTATGCCGCTTCCAAAGCAGCGCTCGAGAATCTGACGTTCTCAGAGGCACGCTTGCTGGCTCCTCACATTAAAGTCAATGCCATAGCACCGGCACTGTTGATGTTTAATCAGGGCGATGATGACGAGTACAAACAAAAAGCGCTGGCAAAATCGCTGCTGGGCATTGAACCAGGCGCAGGCGAAGTGTTGGCAACCATTCAGTATCTGCTGCAAAGCCGTTACATTACCGGCCGGGTGCTGGCGCTTGATGGTGGCCGTCAGTTGAAATTGCCTTAACTGATGCTGTGATGAGCGGCAAAAGTTCTGCAATTACAAGGACAGAACAGAGTGCAGGGCACAGCAGGCTGTCGCGGCCCTATTTTCGTAATGGCCCACCTCATCGCAGTGGGGCAGACGTTAGCTTTGGCGATATAGTAAAAATTTTTGGTTTTCAGAGTATCCGTATTGGCCGTTGGGTCACGGCAGCTGAGCAGCAAATTGCCGCCAATCTGTTTTTTGATGCCCTTTGTGATCTGCAATTGTTACTGGCGGTGCCAGCTCAGGTGATATCGCTTAATGAAAGTCTGTCGTTCACTTTTGGTATTGGCGGCCGGCCGGGCAGCTGTGCTTATTATCAGCCGCAGGGCCGTATTCTGGCGCTGGCGAAAAATGCCGGTGGTGGCAGTCTGGCGCATGAGTGGTTTCACGCTTTTGACCATTATATTGCCGGGAAAATGTTTGCTGATGCCAAAGCGCAGAGTTTTGCCAGCGCCTTGTGGTTAAAGCACGACAGTTATGTGCCGCACCGGCTGAATGACTATTTAGCCAGGGCATTCCAGTTGTTGTATCTGGATGAAACCGGCCTTGATGAAAGTGAGTTTTTCCGCCATTGCCGCCGTTATGACCAGATGCAGCAACAATATTATTACGCTATGCCCGAAGAAATGGCCGCGCGCGCTTTTGAACAGATGCTGGAGCGGCAGCAGCTGAAAAACAGTTTTTTGGTATCGGGTTGTTTAAAAGGGCCGGCGGCCAAAGCGGGTTTATATCCGGCCACAGTGTTAAGTGAACAACTGCAGCGCTGCTGGCTGGATTATTTTGCCTTGCTGGGTCAGGCGCTGCAGCATCAAAGCAGCGCCGGACTCAGTAAATGAGCAGACTTTGTTTATACCGTCTTTGATCTGATGGTCTGGCCAATAGGGCTTAACGTCAGCATTGCCAGTTTGAGATGTTGCAGCCCAAACGGGATGCCAATTATCGTCACAAAACAAGCCACGGCATGCAGCAGGTGACCCAGCGCCAGCCAGAATCCGGCAAAGATAAACCAGACAATATTGCCTAACAGGCCAAAACCACCGGTGCCAATATCATCGTATTTTTGCAAATAACGTCTGTTGATACTTTCCTGACCAAAAGGCCAGAACGCCAATTGGCCAATGACAAAACAGCTGCGGCCAAACGGAATGCCAATAATGCTGATAAAACACAGAATGCCGGCTAACCACCAGGCCAGCCCCATCAACAGACCGCCCATCACAAACCAGCAAATATTAAAGATAAGTCTGAGTAACTCCATGGTAAGCCCCTTATATTGATGAAACACTGATGCAGATTGTTGTTTGATAACCAGTGTTAGCAACATCAATACCAGATTTATTTTTGTTTTAAATCAGTTGCTTAATATGTATTACAGGGAGTGGGGATCAACTATTTCACCAATAAATGGTGATTTTGCCCGCAAGCAGGCGGTTTCTGATAAAACCGCCATCATTACAGGGGGAGTTTGTTAACTCACTTGCTTCACGCGGATATTGCGCCCTTTAATGCCTTTGTTAAACATGCCCAGTGCAATTTTGACAATGTCACTGCGCACTGCCACATAAGCCCAGTCGTCAAATAAACTGATTTTGCCAATATGGTCACGGCCTAATTGTTGATCGGCGGTTAAGGCTCCCAGAATGTCGCCGGCGCGCAGTTTTTGTCTTTTGCCAGCGTCAATCCACAGACTGACCATCGGCGGTCTGGCTGGTGCTTGTGTTAATACACTTGCATCCGGCAGTGTTTCGGCCTTGATAGGGCCGAGCAAATCTTCCAGCAAGGCTATTTTAAAACCGTCTTGCTCGCTGAATAAACTACAGGCAATACCAGAGCTGCCGGCACGACCAGTGCGGCCAATACGGTGGGTGTGAGTGTCAACATCATGCGCCAGCTGGTAGTTAATCACGGCGTCCAGCGCGTCGATATCCAGACCTCGGGCCGCAACATCTGTTGCCACCAGCACAGACACAGATTTGTTGGCAAAACGCACCAGGGTCTGGTCGCGGTCGCGCTGCTCTAAATCACCATGTAGTGCCTGCACGCTAAAACCAGCATCATCCAGTGCGTCCGCCACTTCCTGGGTTTCTTTGCGGGTATTACAAAACACCACTGAGCTGACAGGTTTATGGGCCAATAACAACAGTTTCACCGATTGCAGGCGATCAGCGTTGGAGTTCACTTTAAAAAAGTGCTGACTGATGCTGAGGTTGCTGTGGCTCGACTCTACCTTGATAAGCTGTGGCTGTTGCATCAGGGCTGCAGCCATGGCTTCAATTTGTTTTGGATAAGTGGCACTGAATAACAGCGTTTGCCGCTGCTTTGGAGCAAAGGCCACTATGGCATCGAGCGCTGGCTGAAAACCCATTTCCAGCATACGGTCGGCTTCGTCCAATACCAGAGTGGTTAAATCGTCCAGTTTTAACGAGCCTTTATTTAAATGTTCTTCCACCCGGCCCGGTGTGCCGACAATAATATGAGCGCCGTGTTCCAGGCTGCCCAGCTGCGGGCCAAAAGGCACACCACCACATAAAGTCAGTACTTTAATGTTATGAATGCTGCGACCCAGTTTGCGGATTTCAGTGGCAACCTGATCGGCCAACTCGCGTGTAGGGCAAAGCACTAAACTTTGTACCCTAAAACGTTTGACGTTTAATTTGGCCAGAATGCCTAAACCAAAAGCAGCTGTTTTGCCAGAGCCTGTTTTCCCCTGACCAATCACGTCTTTACCGCTGAGAATTTCAGGCAGTGAAGCCGCCTGAATCGGTGTCATTTCGGTGTAACCCATACCAGTCAGATTGTCGACCAGCGCTTGAGGGAGAGCCAGACTGGCAAATGTTAAATTGTTCACAATTTAATCCTGTGTGTTCGCAGCATCAGGCTGCATTTGATGAAAAATAAACAGCCCGAAGGCAAAGCTGAAAATAAATGGGGTCAGAGCAAAACTCTGACCCCATTTATTTTATCCATTCCCTGGACATCGCTGTACAGTGAAAGCGTGATGCATGTAACAGCGGCATACCGTCCTTCCGTGGGCATCGTCGCTGAATGCTCCCTGCCACAGCGACATACCGCCCTTCCATGGGCATCGTCGCTGAATGCTCCCTGCCACAGCGACATACCGCCCTTCCATGGGCATAAAAAAGGGCAACATCCGAAGAGTTGCCCTGATTTTGCTGGTAAGGCTTAGCTTACCAAATCACAGTTCTATTACAGAACTACGATGTTCTCAGCCTGAGGACCTTTCTGGCCCTGAGATACTGTGAAAGAAACACGTTGGCCTTCTTGCAGAGTTTTGAAGCCAGTGCTTGAAATAGCGCTGAAGTGAGCAAAAACGTCTGGGCCTGAAGCTTGTTCGATGAAACCGAAACCTTTAGTTTCGTTGAACCATTTTACTGTACCGGTAGTTGTGTTAGACATGATAAATATCCTGTATCTATTTGATTAATATGCCTGGTTTCAGGCGGTGGTGCTGGAAGTGGTGCTATGACTTATGAATACAGGACGTACTAATACAACAGTAACTGTTCGGTGTGCATAAATATGGTACTGACTTTCAAACTGCGGCCATTGTATAGCTTTTAAACAGGGCGTCAAACGTTATTTCTAAAAGATTGTTTAATTAAACAGACATTTATCAAAAAAATTAATTATTAGGCTGTGCTTTCAGTAGCTTAGCCGGTAAATTTCCCGGCAGTTATTTTCTGGTTTTAATGTTCAGCAAGCGCTGCTTACTTTAACTGCCGGAGCTGCCAGCGTTTTTATTGAGTATTTTTGGAGTGAAGTGGATGTCAGTGCAAATCAAAACCGACAACTCACCGGAGTTTGCGGAGGCAGTAAAAGAGCAAATTGTCAGTTTTAATGCCAGACACTGGGATGCATCTTTACGTCAGCCGCTTGGTTTAAAAATAACGGCAGAAAACGGTGAGTTGCTGGCCGGTTTGTCGGGCCGGACTTTTGGCAACTGGCTGATGGTGGATTATTTGTGGGTGGCGGAGCAGTGTCGTGGTCAGGGGTATGGTAAACGCCTGATGCAGGAAGCTGAAGCTATTGCCAAAAACCGTGGTTGTCGTTTTGTGCTGCTTGATACGCTCGATTTTCAGGCTCGGCCTTTTTATCAGCAACTGGGTTATCAGCTGGTATTTACCCAGCAGCAATATCCGCTGGACGGTGAGCGTTATTATTTGCAGAAGTTGTTGTAAGCCTGAGCCAGTGAAAACGCGGCCAAAAAAAAGCCCCCGTCAACCGGGGGCAAAGAGCGGATTCATAATTCGCTCAAGGGTGCTGGGAACATCAGCAATAAAACAACAACATGGAAACTTCAGACTTAGCTACTCGTCACTATTCATAAAACCGAGTAACTGCAACAAACTGGTGAACAAGTTAAAGATCGACACGAACAAACTGACGGTAGCCATGATGTAGTTGGTTTCACCACCATGCACAATCTCGCTGGTTTGCCATAAAATCATGCCCGACATCAGCAACACAAACATCGCAGAAACCGCCAGACTTAAAGCGGCAATTTCAAAAAACACCGCGCCTAAACCGGCCAGAAAAGCCACCAGGATGCCGACAGTTAAAAAGCTGCCCATAAAACTGAAGTTGGTTTTTTTCACCAGCGCATAAGCAGAAAGTGCAAAGAAGATAGTGGCAGTGCCCGCCATGGCCAGCATCACAATTTCGCCGCCGTTTGGCATCGCCAGATAACGGTTGATGATAGGTCCCAGGGTGTAGCCCATAAAACCTGTCAGACCAAACACACCTAACAGGCCAAGTGCGCTATTGCGGAATTTGGTGGTGAAAAACAGCAAACCAAAATAACCCACCAGCGTGATGATAAGGCCAGGATGCGGCAAATTCAGACTGCTGCTGATGGCTGCGGCAAAGGCGCTGAACGCCAGTGTCATCGCCAGCAGGGTATAGGTATTACGTAAAACTTTATTGGTTTCAATGGCGGAAAGCTGACCGCTGTAACTTTGACGATGCAGTGTATCCATAGTCATGCCCTCAGGTTGTGATGAAATCAGCACCAGAATCTTCAATCCATCTGGTACTTGCAGAATTACGAATATTTATACCTTGCTGGATTACTAAGGTAAAATCGAATATAACTAAAATTAAGTTCGTTAAAATCGAAGATCTAACATGACTCCCGTTAACTTTAATCAACTGTATTATTTTTACCTGGTCGCCAGAGAAGGCAGCATTGCGCGGATCAGCGAGCAGCTGCATATCACACCGCAAACCATCAGCGGCCAAATCAGTGCGCTGGAGCACAGCACCGGCAGTGCTTTGTTTAACCGAACCGGCAAAAAATGGTCACTGACCGAAGTTGGGCGGGTGACCTTTGGTTATGCCGAGGATATTTTCCAGCTGGGTGACGAATTACGCTCGGTATTGAAGCACCACACAGTGACACAGTGGCAAACTTTTACCGTTGGTATTACCGATGTTTTACCCAAAGCTTTTATTTATGAATTGCTCAAACCCGTGTTTTCGTTACCTGTACAGCTGCGGCTGATTTGCCGCGAAGGTGAACAAAGTGCTTTGCTGGCAGAACTGGCGGTAAATAAACTGGATTTGGTATTAACAGACGAGCCGCTGTCGCCCGGCAGTTCCATTAAGGCCTATAACCACGAAATTACCGAATCCGGAACCAGTTTTTTTGCCAGCCCCATCTTGAGCGCAAAACTGTCGCAGCAGTTTCCTGCCTGTCTGCATCAGCAACCCATGTTGTTGCAAAGTAAAAGATCCATTATCCGCCAGCGGCTGGATGCCTGGTTTGAACAGCAAAGCATAGCACCGCAAATAGTTGCCGAGTTTGACGATAGCGCCATGATGAAAGCTTTTGGTCAGCAAGGGCTTGGCATATTTTCGGCGCCAACACAGATAGAACAAAAAATTTGTCAGCAGTATGAAGTGCAGGTGATAGGCCGTAGTGATGCTATTCGGGAAGTGTTTTACGCCATTTCACCGGAGCGCAAACTAACGCACCCCGGTGTTTTGCAGCTGGTGAATGCGTTATCGTCAGCGCGTTCTGGCTGACAGCTGACGATGGCCAAAACGCCCAAGTTGCTGCTGGGTTTCGGCTGTGGCCTGCAATAGTGTCTGACCCGCGCTTTCAATGGCTGACATTTGCTGATAGGCGTCGGTGGTGCCTTGTTCTATCGCAGTCAGATGTTGGTGGGTTTGCTGATAACGTTTTTCCAGATCAAGCACTGAACTGGTGATCTGCAGCACACCTTGCTGTGCCTGATCCAGCTGCTGTTGCAATGCAATAAAATCGTCACTGGTGCTGCTGATATCCTGTTGTGCGCCTTTGGCCTGGTCATTCAGGCGTTCGGTTTCGTTTTTGGTTTCGCGCACCAGCCGTTCCATATCATTCAGAAAACCCGAGATCTGCCGGGTGGCGTCATTGACCTTGGCGGCCAGCGAACGCACCTCGTCGGCCACTACGGCAAAACCACGACCAGCTTCACCGGCACGTGCTGCTTCTATTGCGGCATTCAGCGCCAACAAGTTCGTTTGATCGGAGAAGTTCTCTACCATTTGCAGAATTTGGCGTACGTTTTCTGAGTTTTGCTGTAAACCCTGCACTGTGGCACCAAAGGTTTCCAGCAGACTGACAATGCCACTGAGTTGTTTGGATAAAGTGCTCATGCCTTGACTGGCATTGGCGGCTTTTTGCACTGTGGTTTGCGCCACCTGATTCATTTGATCGCTGTTACTGACAATACTGGCCAGATGATCCAGCACATGATCACTTTCACTACGGATTTTTTCGCTGCGCTGCTCGGTATCCTGCAGATGATGCCGGGTGGTTTTTACCGCTGAACTGACCTGTTCATTGATCTGATGGGTATGCTGAGCTTGCTGATGTAAACCGGTGAGCAACTGGCCCAGTTGACTGACAAACTGGTTATATTCTTCCGATAAATTGCGAAACTCATCATAGGTAAAAGCCGGTAATCTGTGCTCCAGATCTGTACCTTTACGATTGGCTTCATGCAGTGCTTTGACCAGTGCCTGTACCGGCCGCACGATGAGATACATCAGGTAAAAGATGGTAAAAATAAAGGCGCAGCTGCCAAGCACTAAAGTTGCCCACCAGACAGTGCCGGCATGACCATCTTCCGGGTAGGCGAAATACAGCGCCAACCAGAAAATCACCATTAAAAAGCCGATATTGCCGGCAATTTTACGGCTCAAACTATGGAAAAAGGTACGTTCGATGCTGGTATACAGACTGGCAAACCACTCCATCAGGCACATCCTCTGCAAATACAGTTATTTGGGCTTTCAGCATACCATAGCAAAAAAAAGCAAAATTGAGCTGAATCAGTGTTTTGTTTCACCTTATTTGCGATAAAAATTTAGCTGCTAAAAGGTAGTGGTGTGCTTACGACGTGCGGTCATAAAAAAACCGCAGGCGCTGACTGCGGTTTTTCATATCTTGCGGTTGGCGCCAGCACAGAGCTTCAACACTGTGCCTGAGCTTTATCTCATGGGATTACAGACGTTCCAGTACAGCAGCTGTGAAGTCGGTGGTACCGTGGGTGCCGCCTAAATCTCGGGTGGTGCGATCGCCTGTGGCAATCACGTCTGTTAAAGCCGCGAGGATTTTCTTCGCTTTATCCTGCATGCCCAGGTATTCCAGCATCTGGATTGATGCCAGGATCACTGAACTTGGGTTGGCCAGGTTTTTACCGGCGATATCAGGGGCGCTGCCGTGCACAGCTTCAAATACGGCGCAGTCTTTGCCGATATTGGCACCAGGTGCCATACCTAAACCACCGACTAAACCGGCACATAAGTCAGATAAAATATCGCCAAACAGGTTGGTTGTCACAATCACATCAAACTGTTGCGGGTTCATCACCAGCTGCATACAGGCGTTATCAACAATCATTTCCACCGCCTGGATATCCGGATAACGGGCGGCTACTTCGCGTGCAGTTTTCAGGAATAAACCAGAAGTTGATTTGAGAATATTGGCCTTATGCACAATAGTGACTTTTTTACGGTTTTCGCGGCGTGCCAGTTCAAAGGCAAATTCAACAATACGCTCAGAACCTTCGCGGGTCACTACACTCATGGCTTCAGCCAGTTCACCTTCGTTTTTGACCACCTGGCCAGCGCCTGAATACATACCTTCAGTGTTTTCACGCACTGTGATGATGTCGATATTGTCGTAACGGGCTTTGGTGCCTTTAAACGAAATCACCGGGCGAACGTTGGAATACAGGTTAAATTTTTTGCGTAAAGTGACGTTAATAGAGGTAAAACCTTCACCAACAGGGGTGGTCAGCGGGCCTTTTAACGTAATTTTATTGCGGGCAATCGCATCCAGTGTCGCTTGTGGCAATAAGTCGCCGGTTTTTTCCAGCGCCGTTAAACCGGCATCAACAAATTCATAGTTAAAGTTACAACCGGCTTTATCCAGCACAGCCAGAGCGGCGTCAACAATACTTGGGCCTATGCCATCGCCTTTAATAACGGTAATAGTTTGTGAACTCATGCGGGTTCCTTCAATGTGGCAAGCGGGGGAAAGGATGTTGGCGTCAGTTGGATCCGCTGTGGAACCACACTGCATTTGGCAACATCGGAAACGGCGCGACTATAGCATTTTTCGTTATTCGTTTCCAGTTGATGGGTCTTTGTTAACCATACAGCGAATTAATACCGAAAATAACTAAAAGTGATGAAAGAAAACTACAAAGTAGGTTCCAGTGGCCAATAACCTTGGTGAAGTTCAAGTACCTGCTGTTGCCATTTATCCATAGATAAGTTCGGCAGATCCAGTGCTTTGATGGCCGATTTTTGTTGTGGCAATAGCGTGGCGTCCGGTTCAGCCTCTGGGTAAAAAATTGACTCTGCCAGTATCCAGCCTAATTGAATCAATGCATTAGCGCATTGTTGCTGGCTGTAGCTGCTTTGCATTGGTAAAGGCTCGCGATAACAGAGCACCGCATCCTGCCACAGCCGGTGAAAGCCCAGACTGGCCACCAGCTGGCTGACCTGGCGTGGAAAGTCATTCTGCTGCCAACTGGTCTGATGACTAAATAACGCCAGCGGCACTGTCTGGTTGGATTGTTGCAGCGGATACCAGCGGCAATTATCTTCCTGCATTAGCACTAAACAAAAGCTGCCGGCCAACAATTGTGCCTGTAATGGAGATAACTCCAGCTCACTACTGGCTTTTGCCAGCAGAGTAAAACAAGCAGCCAGACAATGCCGGAGTTGATGAAACCAGTGCGCATAAGGTTGACGACAGAGTTCTTGTTGTTGTTCCAACCAGCAGATTTTGAGCAATAATGGCAGATTATCTGTGCCTACCAGCGCAACGGCATGGGCCGGATCCCGCACCGGCAGTTGTTGCCTTGTCAGCAAACTTGCCTGGGCGCAAAGTGCTTTGGCAAGCCGGGGTTGAGTCTGTAACCAGGCTACTTGCTGACGTACCGACTGATTTGGATTGAGCAGGTGCAGCTCTGACAAACTCAATTGCGGCTCCAGTTCAGCGCTGGCATGCTGGCCAATAAACAGCTCCAGCCACTGATTGTCGGGCAAACGGGCAGGGGGCAGCAGCTTCATGCCCTGAGTGTAAAGCTGACTTGGCTCTGGCTTCAGTTGTTTGCTTGCAAGATCAAGCACATAAGCTCTGGGTTCTGGTGTGATTTGGCTAATAAGCGCCACTTCACCTATGCCGTCACTGCAAAAACGTCCAATCAGATGCAATTCAGCGCTTTTGCTGGCCAGCAAGTTGGCAAAATGTAAATCAGAGGCCTGATAGGGATTTTGTAACAGACGTTGTAAAGCGTTTTCCAGGCTGAGTACCAGCTGATGCTGCACCGGGGTAATGCTGGCGCTGAGCAGACAGCAAAAGCGGATGGCGTCGGCATAAGGGGTTTGTTGCCATGGTGCTTTTTGCTGATAACTCAGGCTGCTGTCACGCAATAAACGCCGCCAGTGCCGGTAGGAAAAACTGTTTCCGGCCGCTTTGAGGCTTAACAAACCTGCTTTGAACATCAGCTCTGTGGTGCTGTGTGCGTTCTGCTGCAACAGCAGATGCACACCGGTTAAACGATAAAAAATCACAGCCACCAGCTCTTCGCACAGTGGCTGAGGCCATTGGGCTTCGTTTGCAAGCTGAGTTAATAACACCGCCTGTTTCAGTGCCAGCTGAGTGGTCAGACTGAAACCTGTGACTGTAAGCGCCAGCTGACTTTGCATTAACCTTGGCTGCAGCTGGTGCAGTTTGCAAAATTCACTGGCCAGTTGTTCGGCCAGCAGCACGGCTTTATCCGACAGTTGCGTTTTGGCAGACTGCTGATAATAGCGATCCAGATACTGGTACAGCTGTAACAACGCGGTGCAGTCTTTATGCATCAGTATCTGTTGCCTGCTGATAGAGACTCACTGCGGACTCGGCTAATGCAATCAGCTTTTGATTTTTAAATAACAAGGCAGTGCATTCTTGCCGGGTGGTAATGCCGTCGGAAATGTCTCTTTTGGTGCGGTAATACATTAGCTGATACACATCATTGCCAACTTTTTTGGCCTCGGTTATATCAGGGCCTCCCAGTTTTTCAATCAGCTGAGGTTGCGTCAGTTGTGTTTGTGCATTGAGTTGGCTGATATATTTCTGGTTATAAGCTTCTCTGTCGTTCCAGATCATTTTCGACGGGTCGTCCTGATAAAACGTCAGCACCAGCCAGGTCAGCAGCGGGTACAGCGGTATCGCAAGGGCGAGGATCCACCAGATCCGTTTGTTCATAAAAAAGCTCCGTTTTGTGTGCAGCAATGTGGTGTTGCGCACAACAAATTTTTGACGCTGCAACAGTGCAAACAATGTGCGGCCAGGTTTATCTGAAAAACAATACAAAAAGCCTGCCAGAAAGCAGGCTTTGGTTGATGTTAACTGCCCCGGGGCACTTTGTCTGAGCAATACCGTACAATGCCGCCCGGAAACGACCAACAGCCGTCAGCGGGCAATTTTATAACAAGGTGTATATTTGCTGCCCGGCAATTTCATCCGCCCTTGTGCCACAAAAGCCTCCAGCAGATTGTCCATCAGATGCATCAGCTCAGGCTCACCGGACAATACAAAAGGCCCGTGTTGGGTAATGGCTTTAATGCCTTCATCTTTGACGTTGCCTGCGACTATACCGGAGAAAGCCCGGCGCAGGTTGGCGGCCAGTTTTGCTTTATCCTGCTCCAGATGCAGATCCAGTGATGCCATATTCTGATGGGTCGGCGCAAAAGGATGTTGAAAATCGCTGTCAATTTTTAATGACCAGTTAAAGTGATAAGCATCCCCTGTGGCTTTACGGTAAGCCCGCACATTGGCACAACCTTGCTTCAGTTTTTGCGCCACCAGAGGGGGGTTATCAACAATAACTTCAAACAGACTCAGTGCTTTTTCACCGAGAGTTTTTGCAATAAAAGCCTGCAGTTCCCGGAAATAAGCTTCACTTTGTTTTGGCCCGGTCAGGATCACCGGCAGCACCTGATCCTTATTGTCGTCATGCAGCATAATGCCCAGCAGATACAGCAGCTCTTCGGCAGTGCCGGCGCCGCCCGGGAAAATAATAATGCCGTGTGCAGTGCGGATAAAAGCTTCCAGCCGTTTTTCTATATCGGGCAAAATCACCAGTTCATTGACAATTGGGTTTGGCGGTTCAGCTGCAATAATGCTGGGTTCGGTCAGGCCAAGATAACGGCCATGGCGGATACGTTGTTTACTGTGGCCGATAGTGGCACCTTTCATCGGGCCTTTCATGGCGCCAGGGCCACAACCTGTGCAGATATCAAGGCCGCGTAATCCCAGTTCATAACCCACTTCTTTGGTGTATTTGTATTCCACTTCATTAATGGAATGACCGCCCCAGCACACTATCATATTGGGTTCGATGGCAGAGCTGATCACTCTGGCGTTGCGCAGAATATCAAAGACGGTGTGGGTGATGTGATCGCTGTTGTGCAAGTCCAGCCGGTTTTGATCAAAACCCAGCTGAGTGTGATAAAACAGAATATCTCTGAGCACCGCAAACAAATGTTCGTGGATACCTTTGATAATTTGCCCATCAACAAAAGCATTGGCGGGCGGGTTAAATAATTCAATTTTAATACCGCGCTCACGGGCGATTAGGTTGACTGCAAAGTCTTGAAATTGCTGATAAATTTCAGCTGAACTGTCGGTGTGACTGCCGACGTTTAACACGGCTAAACAGCAGTTTCTGAACAGGCGGAAGGTTTCGCTATTGGAATTTTGTTTTAGTTGATCCACTTCCAGCTGCGATAACAAATCCATCGCACCCAGTGGGTTCAGTTGTACATGCATCAGTCTCTCCTTGTCGTCTGAGCCTTGGCGCCACCGACCCAAAGAGGGGCCGGCCTGGCGGCAGCCCTGTTATGCTGGTTTAATCGCGGAACACCACTTTGTCGCGGCCACTGCGTTTGGCGTCATACAAAGCTTCATCCGCTCTGTCAAAAGCCTCACGGTTGGTGTCAGCGCTGCGAAGTTCAGTGGCGCCAAATGAAATAGTGATTGGCACGTTGGTGTCTTTAAACTTAAAGGGGATCCGTTTAATTTTTTCCCGGATGGTATTAAGCGGGGTAACTAAATCCTTGATGTCTGTTTCCGGGAATAACAGAATAAATTCTTCGCCACCATAACGGGCGATAAAATCGGTTTCCCGCAGGCTTTGTCTCAACGCTTTGGCAATCACTTTTAAGGTTTTGTCGCCGGCGCTGTGGCCATAGTTGTCGTTAATACTCTTAAAGTGGTCAACGTCCGCCAGTACTATGGCCAGTGGCCTGCCTGAGCGTTTGGCTCTTTTCACTTCAAGCTCATAACGTTCATCAAAGGCGGCGCGGTTTGGCAATTCGGTCAGCGCATCCTGCAGGCTGCGGAATTTTTGTTCGGCCAGACGTTTTTTAAACTGATTGGCTTCTTCTTCCAGCTCTTTTAACCTTTCGGCCATGCTGTTCAGCGCCTGCAGCATTAACTCACGTTCCTGCCGCTCCAGTTGCTCCTTGTCTTTCAGCGAATTGGTGATCACACCCAGTTTGCTGCTGACCATGGTTTGCAGCTGTTCCAGCGAAGTCGCCGATTTGGTTTCTTTGCTGAGTAAATCTATCTGGCGCTCAATTTGTTCATTCAGCGCCTGCATTTTTTGTTTAATGTCATGGCTGCTGGTTAGCGACGACACCAAAGAATGCTGCACACTGGTCAGGGCTTCATTCAGTTTGAGTAAAAAGTGCTGGGCTGATTGCCGTTCATCATTGATGCTGGAAATAATAATTTCGATGGTCTGCAGGCAGGCTTCCAGCAGCTTTTCAATGGTTAAGTCGCTGAGCAGGCTTAAACGAATGGCTTCAATCGATTTGGCGTACTGGCCTTCAAAAGCCAATTCGCTGAGCAGATTGGTCAGTTCCACCGAAATTTGCCGGCAGATAGTATCATAACGGCCACTTTCCGCAGGTGCTGCAGCCGTCTGGTGATCCAGATCATGCTTGGCAGAAAGTGCCGACTGATATAACTCAGTTAAATGGGTTAAATGTGGCAAAAACGCAGTGACACTCGGGGTTGGCTCGTCCACTTTACTCAGCAGTTCACGTAAATCCCTTCTGAGCTGATCTGGTAAACCCCGTTGTTTTTGCAGAAGTTTTCCGGCTTCAGTTAAGCTCAGTTGGGCTTTTTTCACATCTTGTTGCTGTTTGGCTTCCAGCAGTTTCAGCTGCTCAGTGGTGGCGTCGATAAAAGGCAGGATCTTTTCCAGATCGGTACCTTTTGCCAATTCCTGCCGTAACCTGGCCAGTTTGTTGTCCAGATCAACATCAATTCCTTTGCACACCAGTGATAAGCGCGAGACAAAATTTGTCAGAATTTTAAACTGACCTTCATAAGTATCTTCGAGCTGTTTCCTGGCTTTTAACGCGGAGGCAAGTTGGATTTTGAGATTGTTGTCTGAGTCCACTACTGACGTTTTCCTGGCTAGAAGCGAGTGACTTTTGCGCTAAGTATATCGTTAATAAAGGCAAAAGCGCAGTCGTTTTATTGCAAAGCAATAAAATTAGCCAATAAAAAACGGCAGGTTCAACGCCTGCCGTTTTTTCTGTCCTGCTTGGGACTTTTATTTTATTTCCTGGTCAGGTAGTAGGGTAACCAGGATTGTTCTTCTACAGAGGTCAGAGTTGTCATTGCAGCTGTCCTGTTCATTCGGTTGGGGTTGATGTGTCTGGCATCAACGCTGCTTAGTTAACCATATTTCGAAACGAAAGTAAAAGTTGAGTTGTAATGTTTCAGTGTGACTTTCATAAATATTGAAAGCAAAAGTGTACACTTTGACCGCAAAGCGCTGGCGTCGTTGCTGAATTTGGCTTAGGTTGGGCCCGGATTCAGAGGAGTTGTTATGAAAGTTATATTAAAAAGCTGGTGTGTGCTGATGTTGCTGTATGGCGCAGCAGTCAAGGCGCAAACCTATTATCAGATCAACATCAATCAGCCGGAACATCATCTGGCCGATGTGCAGATGAAGTTTAAAGTGCAGGCGCCCGGGGTGGTGGAACTTAAATTACCGGCTTGGCGCACAGGTAAATATCAGATCCTGGATCTAGCCAATGGGGTGCGATTATTTCAGGCCCGTGATCAACAAGGTCAGCTTCTGAAGTTTCGGAAAAAAGAAAAGAGCAGCTGGCTGCTGGAATTGCCGGCTGCAGGCGAAGTTGAAGTCAGTTACCAGATTTATGCCAATCAACTGGGTGAGCGTAGCCGTCATATTGATGAAACCCATGCTTATATTAATCCGAGCGCTTATCTGATGTTCAGTGACGAGCTGCGCTCACAACCTTCCACAGTGCAGCTGAAGGTGCCGGCAAACTGGCGTAGTACTTCCGGCATGCCAAGAGGCGACAATCCGCATCAATTTAAAGCGGCCAACTATGATGTGTTGTCTGATTCGCCGATAGAAACTGGCATACATCAGTCTTTTAGTTTTGTGGTGGATAACCGCAATTACGAAGTGGTGTTTTGGGGCGAAGGAAATTACGATTCGAAACAAACAGTGGCTGATTTACAAAAGCTGGTGGCGCAGGCTCCCAGCATCTGGCAGGGTTATCCATATCAGAACTACCTCTTTATTATTCATGCGACCTCAGGCGCCCGTGGTGCCACTGAACACTTAAATTCAACCGTGATCCAGCGTGACAGATTCAGTTTTGCCAGCCGCAAACATTACCTGGAATTTCTCAGTACTGCCGCCCATGAACTGGTGCATACCTGGAACGTCAAAGCTTATCGCCCTGCAGAGCTGGTGCCTTATGATTATTTAGCGCCAAATTACACAGAACTGTTGTGGATTTCGGAAGGTTCCACCAGCTATTTCCAGAATCAGCTGTTGCTGCGTGCCGGTTTAATGACACCAGCCGAATTTTATGAAGACTTAGCCAAAAGGCTGGAGAAGTTTGCCCGTTTACCTGGCGCTAAAGTGCAGTCGGTGGCACAAAGCAGTTTTGACGCCTGGATCAGCCTGTCGGGCGATCATGCCGACAATTTTAGTGTGAATATTTACTCTGAAGGTTATCTGGTCAGCTGGTTGCTGGATCAACATTTATTACGCCACTCCGGCCTCAAAGCCAATTACCGCACCCTGCATAACGAGTTGTATCAGCGTTTTGGCAAAACCACCGCTTTTACCGCTGCCGATGTACAACAAATTGCGCTGGATTTAACCGGCAAACCGCTGACTGAATTCTGGCAACAACAGGTTGAAAGTCCGCTGCAACTGGACGCCGCTGCTTTATTGGCTGACGCTGGCCTGGAGTACAAAGCGGCCGACAAACAACAGGCCTGGTTAGGGGTGACCGGTACCTTTAATGCCGGTGTGGAGAAGCTTAACAAAGTCGAGCGTGATGGACCGGCCTGGCAGGCGGGGTTAACTTCAGAGGATGAAGTGATAGCTGTAAACCGGCTGCAGTTAAAATCGGCGCTGACTGAAAGGCTCAAAGACTTTAAACCAGGTCAGCAGTTAACATTAACCTTGTTCCGTCAGGGCCGTTTGCTGGACAAAACTGTGATCCTGGGCGCTTTGCCGGCTGAACCCGGTAAAATTGTGCCGCTGAAAAAACCAAGCCGGCAGCAGAAGTTATATCATCAGGCCTGGCTGGGAGTGCCGCTTACTGATGGCAAGGTAAAACCCTGAACTAAATTGAAGCGCTGAACTAAAGCCCTGAACTAAAGCCCTGAAGTAAAAAAGTTTTTAGTATCAGTAGCTCATCTGTTCAGAATAAAAAAGGCCGCATTGCGGCCTTTTTTATCAGCTTCACCGTTATAAATAGCACTGTTATTGCCGGGTTAAACGGATATTAGGTGGAGTATAAGGCTGGCTGCTGCGCAGTGGGTTAATATCCAGTCCGCCTCTTCGCGTATAACAGGCATAGACGGCCAGAAATTCCGGTTTACAGCGGCGCTGAATATCCAGATAAATCCGCTCAACACATTGTTCATGAAATTCATTGTGGTGGCGAAAGCTAATCAGATAACGCAATAAACTTTCGTGATCGATGGCAGCGCCCCGGTAATGAATAAACACACTGGCCCAGTCTGGCTGCGAGGTAATGAGGCAGTTTGATTTTAATAAATGGGAATGTAATTTTTCTTCCACCTGATGCTCAGGGCCCGCCAGTTTTAACAGCTCAGGGTCAAATTCATACTGCTGCACTTCAATATCCAGATCATCAAGGCAGCGCCCCTGGATCCAGGTGGGCTGGAACGCAATCAGTTCATTAACATGATGAATAGTGACGTCCACTTTGGCACCGGCACAAGCCGATAAGTCACGCACCAGCGTCTGATACAGCTGGCTGATATCGACAAAACGGGTTTGGTTCAGGCTGTTCAGATACAACTTAAAAGACTTGGACTCAATCAGATTGGCCGAAATCACCGGCACCACAAAAGTGGCCAGTGCTACCATAGGTTTACCTTTATGATTGAGCCAGGACAGCTCATATGCATGCCAGATATCCTGGCCATAAAATGGCAAAGGTTCGGTGCCGGCCGGCAAACCAATAGCGTCCCGGCCCAGCTGACGTGGCACAGGCTGCAGCAGGCTTGCGTCGTACTGGTCGGTATAAGCTGTGGTTTTGCCCAGGCTCAAATGGGCGAGTAAAGATTCATCAGGTTTTGTCATGGCAAGCTCGGACCGGTTAGAATGCGGCAATTTTATCACAGGATATTGGGCTGTTATGTCTGAAGTTGCACTGCAATTAAGCGATTTATTAAAAAAATCCCGGCAAGTTGCCGAATCGAATGGCCAGCAATGGTGGGCTTATGCCGAACCTGAGCAAACTTCTCCTTGCCAGTATGGTGAGGTGGTGAATGAGCAAGTGGCCTGGTGGCCGGCATTTGTACAAAATCCTATTGATTTTAGCGGCCTGGAGCATGGCCTTGAGCTGGAATTACACCCTGACATCAAAGCTTTTTACAACGTGGCTTTTGGCGGTGGTTTAAAGCTGCAGCATCAGCGTGGGCCTGTTGAGCTGTTAATGCCCTGGCATCAGGCCGACACAGAGCGGCTGCAACAAAACATCATTGGTCATGTGCTGATGAAAAGGCGGCTGAAACAACAGGTCACGGTGTTTTTTGCTGTCACTGACGATGAAGATTTGTTGTTGTCGGTACTTAACAGCACAGGTGAAGTTTATCTGGAGCGGGTCGGCTGCGAAGTGAAAGAAAAGCTGGCGGACTCTTTAGCTGAATTTTTACAGAGCCTGAGTTTTCCGGCATAACGGCCAAAGTGGCGAATGCCGGCCTGGCACTGCCACACAAGGTTATTGGCGCTGTTATTGGCACTGCCAGGCTATGTTACTTAACAGCCGGCAGGGGTCACACTGAAAATCAAACAACTGATGCAGCGGTGTTTTCAGTGCCCAGGCTTTGCCACAGCCAGGGCACAGCTTATCAGCCTCCTGACTGCAATCTTTACTGCTGCCACTATAAAGTGCGTAATACACCGGCCTTTGCAGCGACTGCTCCAGTTGCTTCGCAAAAGCGCGGCCTTGCTGATTGAGCTTACTGTGCAGGCTTTGTAAGCTGCGCTCCGCGGTATTATTCAGTACTCTTTTTTCCTGCATCTGAATTTCATCCAGTGCCTGATATTGCAGCTGCCAGCGGATCAAATCTTCGTGATCCTCTGTTGAGGTGGCCTTGAGCCGATAAAGCGGCACAGGAGCAAAATGTTCAGCACAATAAATAACTGAATTACTGTGGCCAAATCGGCAATAAAGAATATAAGCCGAAGGTGTTTGGCAAGGATCCGTATGGTTGGACATCAGATCTTCGCCCAGCATCGCCAATTGAGGATAAGCAAGGCCGGCACTGCCAAGCGCCTGCAGTGCCGCAAGCCCTCTTTGGCTGTGGTGCTGTTTTTGTAGTGCATCTGGGGCCGGTAAAATCAGCCGGCTGACAAATTCATCCTGCGCCAGATAAGTCGGAAATTCGCGTCCTAACATCTGACCCTGAAAAATAAGCGTCTCCAGATAAGCGCGTACCGCCGCCTCGGCCGCCGGGTAACTGGTGTCGGCGATAATGCGGAATCTGAGTTCAGCCACCCACATCAGCTGTTATCCCGCTGTTGCAGCTGTTGTAACAACAACAGTGCCTGATCAAGTTTTTGCTCCAGACGGCGGATATCCTGTTGCAGCCCTGCCAAATCCGGATTTTCTGCAGCCGCAGCGCTGTCTTGTTGTAACAGATTGTGCTGCTGCTCTGTTTGCTCAATGGGAGCGCCGGGCGGATTTGCCCGCCATTGCTGGTAAGCGCTGAACAGTTCAGGTGCTGCCACACCTTTGCCGGCACGGGCGCGCACCAGCGCCAGGCTTGGCGTTTTGCCTTCCTGCTGCAATTTGGCGGCAATCTGGCATACCAGAGTATACAAAGCTGTCATGGTTCAGTCGTTTTTGCTAAAAAGTGGTTTAATTTACCACTTGTTACAAATGGATAGCGAGCGTCTAATTGATAAATTATTGTTTTTAATGCTAATTTTTATTGGCATTGGGTTTGCTTATGCCATGGCGAAAACAAATCTCCCATTCTTTTTTAAAAAGCATTTAATAAGGATCTTTTATGAACTCTCTGATGAAATTATTCGCTGCGGCCACTTTAACTTCTTTATTATCCGGCTGTGTGATTGCAGTAGGGCATGACGAAAACGACGATGACAGCTGGAGCAAAACCAAAAAAGTTCAGCAAGCCAACCAGAACTATATCAGTCAGTTAAAAACAGGTGTTGATGCTGCATCAGTGCGTAACAGCCTCGGAACCCCTGATTTTACCGAATCTTTCCAGAAAAACGGCGATACAGTAGAAGTATTGTTTTACCGCACCCACCGTAGCCATGGTGACGGTGTCACCAGCAAAGACGAATGTACTGCGTTGATTTTCCAACGTGGTTTATTGGTCGGTTGGGGCGATAAAGCTTATCAGCAGCTGTAATTCTCCTGCTTGAACACAAAACCGGCCTTTGGCCGGTTTTGTTGTTTATGGGCCTTATTTGCGCTCTTGCTATTGCCTGCTATGGTGGATAAGCCACTGATGATAAAAAAGGAAAAGGCAAGATGAGCGATATTTCAGCGCTGGAAAATCCAACCGATCAGACGTTAAAAGTTGAAGTGTTAAATGCCGAACAATTAAAACTCGCTGCGTCCATTTTGTATATGGCCTACCATGACGATCCGCTGTTTATGCAAATTTTCCGCGTCGACCAGCCTGATTATGAAAAAAGGCTACGTTCGGCTATCCGGGAGGATTTAGCTGCATTCTGGCAAGCCGGGCAACCTATTCTGGGTTTATTGCATGGCGAACAGTTATTGGGTGTAGCCTGTATTACCACGCCGGCTTCTGAACTGACCGGAGACAGATTCTGGCACTGGCGGTTAAAAATGTTATTAACGGCAGGTTTATTGTCGACGCGGCAAATGCTGGAAAAAGAGCAGAAAATTCATGCGGCTATGCCGGCTAAAAATTATCACATGCTGGCTTTTCTGGCGCGCAATCCTAGCTATCATCACCCTGCGGCCATGCGCACCTTTTTACAGGCTATTGATCACTGGGTAGATCAGGACGCCAGCTCTGAAGGCATCGGCGTTTTTGTGACCCTGGATAAATATTTACCGCTTTTTCATCAGGATGATTATCAGCAGGTGGCCCGGCTTGACTTTCAGACGGTCAGCGGTACATTGCTGTTTCGATCACGACAACAAAGAGCCTGAGTCAAATGCAGCAGTTTCGAAGTTTTGCTGAGTTTTATCCCTATTATTTAGCCGAGCACAGCAAGCCGCTGTGCCGTGCTTTACATTATGCCGGCAGCACAGTGGTGCTGCTGTTGCTGGGCTGGTTGAGTTACAGCGGTCTGTGGCACTTTGTCTGGTTGTTGCCGCTGGCAGGTTATGGTTTTGCCTGGGTCGGTCACTTTTTTATCGAACACAATAAACCCGCAACTTTTCAGTACCCATGGTACAGCTTGCTGGGGGATTGGGTGATGTATAAAGATTTTTTAACCGGCCAGCTTGCGGCAAAATTACAGCAGCTACCCAACCATTCAGTCCGATAAATTAAAGCGCTCAGGTTTTAAAGGCTGGCAGTTCAAAAGCGGCCAGTCTTAAGCCTTTCAGCCACAACTGTGCCTGATACCGGCTTTCGCCATCCCCGCTAAATTCCACCAGATACAAGGTTCGGAGTACCCGATGCCCGTCTTTTTTTACCAGTTTGTGACTGACCCTGGCACAATCCAGAAACTGAATTTGTTGTTGCTGGCACAATTGCTTGGCAAGGGCTGTTGCTCTTTCGTCCTGACGGCGTTGCAGCAGAAAAATGTAGGCGATGAACATCAAGCCTATTAATACAGCGACTGAACTCATGATTTTTCTCCGTTTGAAGGGCGATGATGAGGTTGGCGGCACGGATTTGCAAGCCGTGCTAGTATGCGCACCTGAAAAAAACGTGCGCCGGAAAAAATGCGAAGGGGCTGCTGATGCATCAACAAGTTGCCGTGCTGTTAAGCCAAATCGAAATTGAACTCAAAAAGCTGCAATTATGGAGTGCACTGCCGCCTTCGGCCGAAGCGCTGGCCAGTCAGGCGCCGTTTTGTTGTGACACTATGCCGCTGCAGCAATGGCTGCAGTTTATTTTTATTCCCCGAATGGGCGCTTTGGTTGAAGGGCGTTTGCCTTTGCCGGCGAGTATTGCGGTTTGTCCTATCGCCGAAGAAGCTTTTGCCCCAGTCACTGAAGAGAAGCTCAAGCTGATTAACCGTATCGCTGATTTAGACCAGTTATTAAGTGGCAAAAGGATACAACAAAGTGCCAGATGTTGAGCTTGATGCTGTAGCGCCAGTGCAGCTGAAAATTTTATATCAGGATGCTTATCTGGTGGCGGTGGATAAACCGGCCGGTATGCTGGTACACCGCTCTTTTCTGGACAAACACGAGACACTTTTTGTGATGCAAACGCTGCGGGACCAACTGGGGCAACATGTGTTTCCGGTGCACCGGCTCGACCGGCCGACCTCCGGTGTGTTGTTGTTTGCGTTATCGTCTGAAGTCGCCCGTTTATTAACAGAGCAGCATCAGCAGGAAAGCTGGCGTAAGTTTTATCTGGCCGTGGTGCGGGGTTATGTTCAAGCGCCGCTGTTACTGGACTATGCGCTCAAAGAGCAGCTGGATAAAGTGGCTGATAAAAAAGCGCGGCAGGATAAAGTGGCGCAGGATGCCCGCACTGCGATTTGGCCGCTGGCGCAGGTGGAATTGCCCATCGCAGTGGGGCGTTACCCTGCAGCCCGTTATAGTCTGGTGGCGCTACAACCACAAACCGGCCGTAAACATCAGCTCAGGCGCCATCTTGCCCATTTGTTTCACCCTATAGTGGGAGACACCAGCCATGGTGATGGCAAACACAACAAATTGTTTGCTGAACATTTTGGCAATGACCGTTTATTGCTGGTGGCAAAAAGACTGGAGTTTTTGCACCCCATCAGCGGTGAATTGATGCAAATCGATGCCGGTATCGACGACCTGGCCGCTTTGTTCGCCCGCTTTAACTGGCCTGTGGGCGAGGATTTTTATCAGCAACTGTGGCCACGTTGTGATGCTGCCAGTCTGCCGTTGTTGTGTCATACCGAAGCTGGCAGATAACTACCGAAGCTTCTTTATTATGTTTTGCCGTAGTTACCCGTGTTCTGCATGTTTTTTGTGCAAAGCACGGTAGAATTATGCCAAAAATGGCAAAATGCCACAAAAAACATGACAGATTTTTGTCAAACCCCGCATTATTTTTTCACTATGATCAGCCGGTTAACCTGATTATTTTTTAGCTGCCCCGACCTGTCAGAATTTTGCCTCCGCTTATCACATTCCCTGTATACAAAATATCCCCGCTATGTTTATAGTGGGTTTGAGGCAGCATTAAAAAAGCTGTCCAAAACAACAATTTGGAGAATAATAATGAAATCTACGTGTGGAACATCAGGTTTTAAGCGGTCCCTCGCCGCAATTGCAGTTTCTGCAGTGCTTGGGATGTCAGCGTCAGCTTATGCAGCTGATACCTCTAATATCATCGGTAAAATTTCAGGCGTGCAATCTGCCGCAGGTTACAAAGTTCAGGTCACTGATCCTAAAACCGGCTTTAAGCGTGAAGTTGCAGTGGATGCTTCAGGTAACTTCCGTTTAAGCCAATTACCTATCGGCGCTTATGTTGTTGAAGTGGTCAATGCCGGTAAAGTAGTGGCCAAAGACGAAGTGCGTTTGTCTTTAGGCTCAAACGCTGTTGCCCAGTTTGAAATTGCCCAGGCTTCAAGTGACACTGAAGTGATTCAGGTGACCGGCGCCCGCATCCGCGCGGTTGACGTGACCAGCACAGACTCAGGTCTGGTACTGGGTGAAGTTGAATTCGACAAAATGCCAATCGCCCGTAACATCACAGCTGTGTCATTACTGGCTCCAGGTGTTGTATTAGGTGACTCTAAGTTTGGTGCTTCCGGCGGTGCTGGTTTTGCGTCATTCGGTGGTTCGTCAATTTCTGAAAACTCATGTTATATCAACGGCCTGGAAGTAACCAACACCCGTCAGGGTTTAGGTTGTGGTTCAGTACCTTTTGAATTTTACAAAGAATTCCAGGTAAAAACCGGTGGTTATTCTGCCATGTACGGTCGTACCACTGGTGGTGTATTAAACGCCGTAACCAAATCTGGTACTAACGAGTGGGAATTTGCCTTTACTGCTAACACCCAACCGTCTTCATTACGTTCTGAAGGCAAAAAGTCTTATGGTACAGGTGTACGCTTAGGTCAGGTATTTAAAGACACAACTGCAGATGAATTCAGCGAGTCTGATATCAGTTTTTCGGCCAGTGGTGCACTGATTGAAGATAAACTCTTTATTTATGCCATTGTGAACCCGCGGGATAAAAGCTCTAAATGGGCGGACACCAGCGGTCGTTTACCTTACGATGCAGACAACAGATACCGTGTTAACGAATCTTCAGGCGGTGATAACCTGTTCTGGGGTACCAAAATTGACTGGGATATCGCAGACGGTCACCGTTTAAGTGTGTTTGCCTATTCAGATCGCACTGACTCTGAAGAAACCCGTTATGCCTACAACCCGAATAGCGGTGTGATTGGCGCCAAACAAGGTGACTTCCTGAACGAACGTGGTGGTGAAGCAGCCAGTCTGAGTTATGTGGGTAATATCACTGACGATTTTACCGTCAACCTGATGCACGGTAAGATCAAAACCCAATATGGTACTACACCTTCAGTCGTAGATTGTCCTATTGTTGCTGACGGCCGTGGCGTACCGAACCCAATCACAGGTTGTGGTGCCGGTGGTTCTATCGGTGACGACTATGATGACAATGAACAAACCCGTCTGGACTTTGAATGGGCTTTGGGTGACTTCCACGGTAACCACTTACTGAAGTTTGGTTATGACAAGCAGGATCGCCAATCCCGTAAAACCACAGCACCAGTGGGCGGCCACAACTACACCTACGTAACCAAGCAGCCTGGTGACATTATTCAGGGCAACGACGGTACGCTGTGGACAAACACCACCGGCAGTCCTGTTGATCTGGTTGAAGACCGTATTTTCATCGGCGGTGGTTCTTTTGGTAGCGACCTGACAGCCTGGTATATCGAAGATCAGTATCAGCCAACTGAACAACTGACTTTGAACATTGGTGTACGTCAGGATCACTTTGTGAATACCGGTGCTACCGGCATTGACTTCGTTGATTTAAAAACTGATGTGGCACCACGTCTTGGCTTTAGCTATGACCCGACAGGGGCGGGCGAGTCGAAAATTTTCGGTACCTGGGGTCGTTATTACCTGCCGGTGCCTAACAACACCAACTACCGTGCTGCATCTGGTGTAGATGACACTACAACCCATTATTATTTCACCGGTTTTGATCCGGTAACTGGCGCACCTACAGGTGCCACACCAGTCAATGGTTCAGTGGCCAACTCTCAGGTGGTGAACTCAACCTCATCAGCGATGCCAAGCGTGGCCTTGTTCCAGGCGCAGGAAGCCGATCCATTCTATAAAGAGGAGTGGGTGCTGGGTTATGAAACACAATTTACTGAAGAGTATTACGGTTCTATCCGCGGTACTTACCGTTTTGTTGGCGCGGCGCTGGACGACTTCTGTGGTCCTGTGGCGAACCAGCACTTCTGTACTTTGGTTAACCCGGGTAAACCTGGCAGCTGGTACAGCGATGATGATGAAGATAACATCCCTGATCCAGGTTCATTAACCACCTACAGCCCGGAAGATATGGCGTTACCTGAGGCAGAAAACGAATATGTTGCCTTACAAAGCCAGGTTGGTTTCCGTGGTGAAGCGCTGCGCTGGGACTTAATTTACACCTGGTCACGCAGCACCGGTAACTTCGAAGGTGCGGTGAAGTCTGACATTAACCAGGCCGACGCCGGTATCACGCAGGACTTCGACTTCCCGGCGTTGATGGATGGTGCTGATGGTTATCAGGCCAACGACCGTCGTCACGTGTTTAAGTTCTTCGGTAGCTATGATGTGACTGAAGACTTAGTGGTAGGTCTGAACTCAACCTTGTCCAGTGGCCGTCCGTTAAGCATGTTTGGCCAGGGTTATCCGAGCCAGGATGCCAAACTTTATGGTAGCTACGGCGATACTTTCTATCTGGTGACTGGTTGCCCGGACACCAACGCCAACGGCAAGTGTGAAACAGCAGAACGTCAGTTCCGCAAAGTGCCTCGTGGTACTGCGGGCCGTACGCCATGGAACTTCAATGTGGACTTGTCTGCACGGTACAACTTCGAAATTTCAGGTGTTGAAATGGGCGTTAGCGTAAACGTCTTTAACATCCTGAATATTCAGGAAAGTACGTCTCAGAACGAACACTATGAAGCACGTCGTTCAGCCGGTACCTATAACCCATGGTACGGTGCTGACTACACCTGGCAAACGCCACGTTATGTTCGTCTTGGCCTGGACGGCCGTTTCTAAGCCTGCAAGCTAAATCTCCCTATAAGCAAAAACCCGGCGCAAGCCGGGTTTTTTTATGCTGATCAGTGAAATCGAAAACCGATCAAAGCGGTTCAACAGCAGATGTTATTCCACACTGCGCAGCAGGGCGTTGATGCCTACTTTTGCGCGGGTCTGGGCGTCTACCTTTTTCACAATAATAGCGGCGTACAGACTGTGGGAGCCGTCTTTGCTTGGGATGGAGCCCGGCACCACTACAGCACCGGCCGGCACCCGGCCGTAGCTGATTTCGCCGGTTTCACGATCGTAAATGCGGGTGGACTGGCTGATATAAACACCCATCGAAAGCACTGCACCTTCTTCAATAATGACGCCTTCGACCACTTCAGAGCGGGCGCCGATAAAGCAGTTGTCTTCAATAATGGTTGGGTTGGCCTGCAGCGGCTCTAATACTCCCCCAATGCCAACACCACCGGATAAATGCACGTTTTTACCAATCTGGGCACAAGAGCCAACTGTGGCCCAGGTGTCCACCATAGTGCCTTCGCCAACATAAGCACCAATATTGACGTAACTTGGCATCAGCACCACGTTTTTGCCGATAAAACTGCCTTTACGCACTGCGGCTGGCGGTACTACGCGCATGCCTTCAGCTACAAAACGCTCCTGGGTGTAGTCAGCAAACTTCATCGGCACTTTGTCAAAAAAGGTATTTTCAGCGCCAGCCATCACCTGGTTGTCGTTAATACGAAACGACAATAACACCGCCTTTTTTAACCATTGGTGTGTGACCCATTCACCGGCGATTTTCTCCGCCACCCGTGCCTGACCGCTGTCCAACAGCGCGATAGCAGCTGCTACTGCGGTTTTTACTTCATCACTGACAGTGGCAGGAGTGATGTTCATTCTGTCTTCGAATGCGCTTTCGATAATGCTTTTTAAATCAGCCATGATGGTGCGTTAGCCCTCTGTTGCATGGGTAAGTTGTTCCACCAGCACGCGGCGCAGCTGGCTTTGTTGCTCGCTGCTAAGCGCCTCGTCCTGGCGGGTGGAAATCATAAAAAAGTCTTCGGCGCGCTCGCCAATGGTGGTGATTTTGGCGGCGTGAATATTAATTTCGCACTGGGCAAAGACCTGACCTATATCAGCCAGTAAACCCGGTGTGTCCAAAGCGGCCAGTTCCAGCATAGTGCGCTGTTTATTTTTGCCAGGTAAAAACACCACTTTGGGCGGCACATGGAAAGCTTTTAACTGTTTATTGGGTCTGGCTTTATTGCGCTCCGGCGGCAGCTGGTTGCTGATATAGGTTTCCAGCGCTTTTTTAATACTGCTGATGCGCGATGTTGCCGTGACCGGGGTGCCATTTTGCTCCAGCACCACAAAGGTATCCATGGCATAACCATCTTTATTGGTCATGATCTGGGCGTCATAAATACTGACTTTTTTGCTGTCAAGCGCCGCCACCATCCGGGCAAACAGGTTCGGCTGGTCGGCGGTATAAACAAAAATCTGGGTGCCACCGCGCATGGCGGTTGGGCTGATTAACACCAATGGCTTCGTAAAATCAGTATGCTGCAGCAGATGTTCAGTATGCCAGGCAATCAGCCTTGGGTTATAACGGGCAAAATAGTCGGCTTTAAATTTGCTCCACAAGGGGCTGATTTGCGCTTCGTTAAAACCGCTGTCGGCCAATAACCGTAACGCTTCACTCTGGTGTTCGCGGATTTGGTCGCGCAAATCCATCGGCTTTTCCAAACCACGGCGAAAGGCCTTTTGTGTGCCAAGGTACAGTTCGCGTAATAATGAGCCTTTCCAGTCGTTCCACAGGTTATCGTTGGTGGCGCGGATATCGGCCAAAGTTAAACAATACAGATAATTCAGCCGGGTTTCGTCCCGTACTTTTTCGGCAAATTCGGCAATCACCGAAGGGTCGTGAATATCACGGCGCTGCGCTGTCACCGACATTAATAAATGTTGTTCCACCAGCCAGACAATCAGCTTGGTATCAAACTCACTGAGTTTATGCAGTTTGCCAAATTCGCGCGCGTCCATGGCACCCAAATCTGAGTGATCGCCACCACGACCTTTGGCTATATCATGGAAAATACCAGCTAAGTACAACAGTTCTGGTTTTTCCAGCCGTTTGACAATGTCGGTGCACAGCGGAAATTCACCGGCAAACTCAGGCTCACTGTAGCGGTGCAGATTTTTCAGTACCCTGTGGGTGTGTTCGTCCACAGTGTAAGCGTGGAATAAATCAAACTGCATCTGGCCGACAATATTGCGCCACTGCGGTAAATAAGCCGCCAGAATACCGTGGCGGTGCATCAGGGTAATGGCTCTGTCCATGCCTCTGGGGTGACGCATAATGGCCATAAACAACTGGCGGCAACCGGCATAATCCTGCAAATCACCCATTAAACGCCGCCGCACCTGGCGCAGCAACCTGATGGTTTCAGAATGAATACCGTCAATCTGGCTGTGATTGGCAATATGCCAGAACAGCTTCAGAATATTTTCACGTCTGGCAAATACTGCTTTATCGGTGGCAGAAATTAAATGGCCCTGAATTTCAAAAGAGTCATCCAGCGGCAACACTTTAAACTTGCTGTGACTTTTTAAAATACTGCCTTCAAAGTGTTGCAGCAGCATGTCGTTCAGTTCGCTGACGCGTTGCACTGTCAGGAAAAACCTTTTCATCATGCGCTCAACCGAGGCTTTACCGTCATCACCAAAACCAAGGCGACGGGCTACGGAGGGCTGATAGTCAAACAAAATGCGGTTTTCGTTGCGACCTGCTTCTAAATGCAACGCAAAACGCATTTGCCATAAATAAGCTTCACATTCCATCAGTTCCTGATATTCATCTTCGGTCAGATACTGATGCGCCACCAGCTCGTGCATGGTGCGGGTGCGAAAGTGTTTTTTTGCCACCCAGCCAATGGTCTGAATATCCCGCAAGCCACCTGGGTTCGCTTTTAAATTGGGTTCAAGGTTGTAGGCAGTGCCGTGGTACTGGGCATGGCGGCCTTGTTGTTCGTGGCGTTTAGCCTGGAAAAAATCTTTACTGGGCCAGAAGTTATCTTTGCTGACTTCAGCTTGCAGTTCATTAAATAAAGTGGCGTTGCCGCAAAGGTAACGCATTTCCATCAGATTGGTGGCAATGGTGATGTCGTCGCGGCCAAGGCTTAAAGAATCTTTGATGGTGCGCACACTGTGGCCCACTTCAAGGCGTAAGTCCCACAGTATGGTAATAAAAAGACCGATATTGTCCTGCTGGGCTTTATTGAGTTTGCTGCCGGTCAGGATCAATAAATCTACATCTGAAAAAGGGTGCAGTTCACCACGACCATAACCGCCAACAGCGATCAGGGTGAGCTGTGATTGTGAAGCTAAATCAAAGTGTTGCCATAAAGCTTGCAGCACTTCGTCAATAAAACGGGCGCGGGCACGCACCAGGCTGGCCACAGTGTGGCTGTCGGCGGCAATTTTCAGCCAGTCGAGGAAGTCACTGAAGTATTTTTTATAACTGTCGAGGGTAAAGTGGCCCGGTATAGTCTTATCAAAAGCGAGCGCCGTGCTCATAACTTGTTACCCTTGCTGATCGCTGCGGCCTGCTGATAAAAGCGTGCGGCCGCAGTCCGGTCAGGAGCTGGCGGCGTGTTATTCGGCCGTCAGAATTCTGTCGATAGTGTCATCCTTGCGCAAAGTCAGGATTTCACAGCCCGTGTCTGTCACCACTATAGTGTGTTCAAACTGAGCAGATAAACTACGATCTTTCGTCACAACCGTCCAGCCGTCTTTTAACAATTTGCTGTGGCGCTGTCCGGCATTGATCATCGGCTCTACCGTTAAACACATACCGGTTTTGAGTACTTCACCGGTGCCGGGGCGGCCATAATGCAGAACCTGTGGATCTTCATGAAACACAGCACCAATGCCGTGACCACAGTATTCGCGCACTATGGAATAATTGTGTTTTTCCGCATGTACCTGAATGGCATGGCCAATATCGCCTAACCGGCAGCCGTTTTTCACTTTTTTCAGGCCCAGGTACAAACACTCCTGAGTAACGCGAATCAGCCGCTCGGCCAGAATGCTGGGTTTGCCGATCACAAACATTTTGGAGGTATCACCGTGGTAACCATCTTTAATCACAGTGATATCAATATTGATAATGTCGCCGTCTTTAAGCAGTTTGTCGTCCGCCGGAATACCGTGGCAAATCACATGGTTCACAGAAGTACAAATCGACTTTGGAAAACCGTGGTAATTCAGCGGGGCAGGGATGGCCTGTTGCACATTGACGATATAGTCATGACAAATCCGGTCCAGTTCGCCGGTGCTGATACCTGCTTTGACATGAGGCTCAATCATTTCAAGCACTTCAGCTGCCAAACGGCCTGCAACACGCATTTTTTCAATCTGTTCCGGGGTCTTAATGTTCGCCGCCATGCCATCTCTCTCTGCTGCAAAACTACACAATACATTGTGTTTATGGGGCGCCTATGGTATAAAGCGCGCCGCAATTTGGCAAATAGCTTGTGGTTTTTTTCGAAAATACTGCAAATGAAACACCGGATTTGCAAATCAACCTTAATTAAATAACACACATACATCGTCACATAAACCGGGGTGCCAATGAAAATTGGTCGGATTTATGGGGTGTATGGAGGCCTAACCCCCCAAAAAGGAAATACTCTGATGGCAAAAGTTTCAATGCGCGATATGCTCCAGGCGGGCGTACATTTTGGTCACCAAACCCGTTACTGGAACCCAAAAATGAAGCCATTCATTTTCGGCGCCCGTAACCGCGTTCATATCATCAACCTGGAAAAAACTGTTCCAATGATGAACGACGCTCTGTCTTTCATTCAGTCAGTTGCTGCTAAAAAAGGCAAAATCCTGTTTGTTGGTACCAAGCGCGCAGCTTCAGAAGCGATCAAAGAAGCAGCTCTGCAATCTGATCAGTACTATGTAAACCACCGCTGGTTAGGTGGCATGCTGACTAACTGGAAAACAGTTCGTCAATCTATCAAGCGCCTGAAAGACCTGGAAGCACAAAGCCAGGACGGTACTTTCGACAAGCTGACCAAAAAAGAAGCTTTAGACCGTACCCGCGAGATGGAAAAGCTGGAGAAGAGCTTAGGCGGTATCAAAGACATGGGCGGCTTGCCTGATGCTCTGTTTGTGATCGACGCAGACCACGAACATATCGCTATCAAAGAAGCAAACAACCTGGGTATCCCGGTAGTTTCTATCGTTGATACCAACTCTGATCCAAAAGGTGTTGATTTTGTTGTTCCAGGTAACGATGACGCTATCCGCGCTATCCAACTGTACCTGAGTGCTGTCAACGCAGCTATCGTTGAAGGCCGTGATAAAAACATCGAAGTTCAGGCTGAAGCCGACAACTTCGTTGCAGCTGAGTAATACAGCTGTATGCAGACTGTCATCTGCAGTCTGCAATCACCTTTTAATCTGGACAGGGGCTACGGCCCCTGTTTGTTCAACCTGATTGAAACGAGGAATTTCCCATGGCTGTAACTGCCGGTTTGGTAAAAGAATTACGCGAGCGCACTGGCGCTGGCATGATGGACTGCAAAAAAGCGTTAGAAGAAACTGCAGGTGACATCGAAGGCGCAATCGAATTAATGCGTAAAAACGGTCAGGCCAAAGCTGCCAAGAAAGCTGGCCGTATCGCTGCTGAAGGTACTGTGATCACGCGCGTTGGCGGTGGTTATGCTGTTGCCATCGAATTTAACTGTGAAACAGACTTCGTAGGCCGTGACGCCAGCTTCCTGGCTTTTGCCAACGCTGCTGCTGACCTGGCTCACGCCAACAAACTGTTCACTGTAGAAGAGCTGTCAGCTGCCAAGCTGGGCGACGCTACTGTTGAAGAAGCCCGCGCTGCTCTGGTGACCAAAATTGGTGAAAACATCAATATCCGTCGTATCTCTGTAGCTCAGGGTGACGTGATTGGTCAGTACACCCACTCAGGCCGTATCGGCGTGTTAGTGGTACTGGAAGGCGGTAACGAAGATATCGCGAAAGACGTTGCTATGCACGTTGCTGCCAACAACCCTTCATTCCTGACTCCTGAGTCAGTACCAGCTGAAGTGGTTGCTAAAGAGCAGGAAATCCAGATCGAAATCGCTATCAACAGCGGCAAGCCAAAAGAAATCGCTGAGAAGATGGTTGCGGGTCGTATGACTAAGTTCACCGGTGAAGTTTCTTTAACTGGTCAGGCTTTTGTTAAGGATCCAAACATCACAACTGGTGATTTCCTGAAGCAACACGGTGCTAAAGCAGTTAGCTTCATTCGTTTAGAAGTAGGCGAAGGCATCGAAAAAGCAGAAACAGACTTTGCAGCTGAAGTTGCTGCACAAATTGCTGCTGCTAAAAAATAATGCGAGCTTTAGCTAATGGCTAAAACCCGCTAAAATAACCGCGACTTTGGCTTTGCCAGTCGCGGTTTTTTTATAATTGAAAGTTGCGAAACCACAGGTTTCGGCAAAATTTTAGCAAGCGCTCCGGCACTATTCCGGACCTGCTTGTCTGAGGCTGCAAAGCCGCTGAGCCTGCACTGCAGCGCTTTAATTGCTGCGGACTGGCGCAGTCAAACCTGCAAAGGGAGGGCTGCCAACAAGGAAACCGCAACCATGTATACAGATGAATTTTCAATCCGGCCTGATGGGGATCTCATGAGCACAAGTCCAAAACCAACCTACAGAAGAATTTTATTAAAACTGAGCGGTGAAGCCCTGATGGGTGATGAAGGCTTTGGTATCGACCCCAAAGTATTAGACCGCATGGCACAGGAAATTAAAGAGCTGGTTGAACTGGGTGTGCAGGTGGGTATCGTGATTGGTGGCGGTAACATTTTCCGTGGTGAAGGCCTGGCCAAAGCTGGTATGAACCGTGTTGTTGGCGATCATATGGGTATGCTGGCTACAGTGATGAATGGCCTGGCGATGCGCGACGCGCTGCACCGTGCTTTTGTCAACGCCCGTCTGATGAGTGCTTTCCCATTAAATGGCGTGTGTGACAACTACAGCTGGGCTGAAGCAATCAGCTTACTCAAATCTGGTCGGGTGGTGATTTTTTCTGCCGGCACAGGTAACCCATTTTTTACAACAGATTCAGCCGCTTGCTTACGTGGTATTGAAATTGAAGCCGACTGTGTTTTAAAAGCTACCAAAGTTGACGGTGTGTATTCAGCTGATCCGGTGAAAGACCCTGCAGCCACTTTATACAGCCAACTGACTTATGATGAAGTGCTGGATAAAGAACTGAAAGTGATGGACTTAGCCGCATTTACGCTGGCGCGTGATCACAATATGCAAATCCGCGTGTTTAATATGAATAAGCCAGGTGCGTTAAAACGCGTCATTATGGGCGAGAGCGAAGGCACGGTAATCGACCACGCCGAAAATTTGCAGTAAACTAGCCGCCATCCTGCCCGGGCACGGTTCGCTGTGCCCTTTACAACACAAAGGAAGAATCAGGTGATTAACGATATTTTAAACGACAGTAAAGTCCGGATGGAAAAAAGCGTTGAAGCGCTGAAAAACCAATTATCTAAAATCCGTACCGGCCGCGCCCATCCAAGTCTGCTTGATGGTATTTCGGTGTCTTATTACGGCTCTGACACTCCACTGCGTCAGGTTGCCAACGTGTCTTCTGAAGATGCCCGCACTTTGATGATCACTGTATTTGACCGCTCAATGATCCAGGCGGTAGAAAAAGCCATTCTGCAATCTGACCTTGGCTTAAACCCAATTGGTGCCGGTACTTCTATCCGGGTGCCATTGCCACCGCTGACCGAAGAACGTCGTCGTGATCTGGTCAAAGTTGTGCGTGGTGAAGCAGAAGGTGCCCGTGTTGCAGTGCGTAATATCCGCCGTGATGCCAACGCTGATTTAAAAGCGCTGTTAAAAGAAAAAGAAATCAGTGAAGATGATGAACGTCGTGCTGCTGATGAAATTCAGAAAATCACCGACGTATGGGTAAAGAAAGTCGACGAAGTACTGGCAGCAAAAGAAAAAGAATTAATGGAAGTTTAATTCCAGCCATTGCTTTGTAAACAAAGCGCCGTGCAGCTCCACTTCGCGGCGCTTTTTTGTTCGGGTAAATTATTTATAACAGCAGATTTGGCAGGCATTGATGACAGAAGAGACACAAGCGTTTAACAGCGCTTTGCCACAACATGTCGGAATTATTATGGATGGTAACGGCCGCTGGGCCGAGCGCCAGGGAAAACCACGGGTCTGGGGCCATAAAAAAGGCGTTGACGCTGTACGAAAAGCCGTGAGTTTTTGCCGTAAATTAGGCATTCCTTCGCTGACGTTATTTGCATTTTCCAGTGAAAACTGGCGCCGTCCGGAAGATGAAGTCTCCAGTCTGATGCAGTTATTTTTATTTGTGCTGCAACAGGAAGTTAAAGTGCTGCACAAAAATCAGGTGCGGCTGAATATTATTGGTGACTTGTCGCGCTTTAGCCCGGGTTTACAGGAAAGTATTGCCAAAGCCCAGGCGCTCACAGCCGGCAACACAGGTTTAACGCTGAATGTGGCAGCCAATTATGGCGGGCGTTGGGACATTGCCAACGCTGCGCAGCAGCTGGCGCAGCAGGTTGCCAACGGAACTTTGCAGCCGGCTGAGATTACCGAACAACTGCTCAGTCAGCATATTCAGATGCACGACCAGCCAGAACTTGATTTAATGATCCGCACCGGCGGCGATATCCGCATCAGCAACTTTTTGTTGTGGCAGGCCGCTTACGCCGAATTATGTTTTCTTGACACCTTATGGCCGGATTTTGACGACCAGGTGTTTGCTGATGCTATTGCCAGTTTTGTTCGCCGTGAGCGCCGTTTTGGCTGCACCGGCGCACAAATCCGTGAGCTGGCGGCAGGCTCCACAGAAGGACAATAAGTTTGTTTAAACAACGTCTGATCACAGCACTGATCCTGGCGCCGCTGGCGCTTTGTGCAGTGTTTTATTTGCCACCAGTTGGTTTTGCGCTGTTTTTAGGCGCAGCTTTTGTGATTGCCGCCTGGGAATGGGCAGCTTTTTGTGGCTGGAATAGCCTGGTG
Organism: Rheinheimera sp. 4Y26; assembly: GCF_025245835.1. Taxonomy (GTDB): domain Bacteria; phylum Pseudomonadota; class Gammaproteobacteria; order Enterobacterales; family Alteromonadaceae; genus Pararheinheimera. Next base: position 153,863 of record NZ_JAOBWS010000007.1, on the reverse strand, counting down.
CATAAAAGCAGTTTTGCGCTTGGCTCGGCGCTTTGGTATCTGATTTGTTATCAGGCCTTGCCACTGAACCTGCACTGGCCCGTGCAAAGCAATGGTGCTGCACAGGCGCTGCTCTGGACCGGTATCGGCTGGTGGTTGCTGGCAGTGTTGCTGGTGCTGAGTTTTAGCCGCAGCAAAAATGTATGGCAACACAATAAATTACTGAAAGCCTTGATGGGCTGGCTGACGTTAGTGCCGAGCTTTGCCGCTTTATGGCTGCTGCGTCATGTGAACTACGAACAATCAACCTTTACCGGTGCCTGGTTGATTTTTGCCTTGTTAGGTTTGGTCTGGGCGGCCGATGTTGGCGGTTATGTGGTGGGTAAACCTTTTGGTAAACGCAAACTGATGCCAGACGTGAGCCCCGGAAAAACGCTGGAAGGTATGCTGGGTGGGCTGACTTTTGTGATGCTGTTTGTCACTGCAGTGGCTGCCACCATGCAATGGCCGGAAGGTGTACTGTATTGGTATCTGGCTGCCTTGTTATTAACCTTGCTTTCGGTGTTTGGTGATTTATCCGAAAGTATGTTTAAACGGGTCGCGGGCCTGAAAGACAGCGGCAGTATTTTCCCGGGTCATGGTGGCATTCTGGATCGCATTGACAGTCTGACGGCGACGGCACCATTGTTTGCCCTTTTTGTTGCTTTATTAGGTCGGTTTTAATGTCGCGTCAGGTAGTCATCTTAGGTTCGACCGGTTCTATTGGCTGCAGCACCTTAGATGTGATTTCGCAGCACCCTGAACGTTTTGCGGTATTTGCGCTGACCGCCGGGCGGCAGATTGATAAATTATTGCAGCAGTGTCTGCAGTTTAAGCCGCAGTATGCCGCTGTGCTGGATGCGATGGATGCTAAAGCATTACAGCAACAACTCAAAGCTGCCGGTAGCAATACTCAGGTGCTCTATGGTGCCCAGGCTTTTGCCGATTTGGCGGCGCATACCAACACCGATATTGTGATGGCCGCTATTGTTGGTGCTGCAGGTTTATTACCGACGCTTGGCGCAGTGAAGCAGGGCAAAACAGTGCTGTTGGCCAATAAAGAAGCGCTGGTGATGAGCGGTGAGTTGTTTATTAACGCCGTGAAACAACATCAGGCCACCTTGCTGCCAATCGACAGCGAACATAACGCCATTTTCCAGTGTCTGCCTGCAGCTATTCAGGGCAGCTGTTATCAGAGTAATTTAGCCGCTGCCGGTATTGCCAAAATTCTGCTGACCGGCAGTGGTGGTCCGTTCCGGCAAACGCCGCTGACTGATTTTGACGCCATTACACCGGCGCAGGCTGTTGCTCATCCGAACTGGAGTATGGGCCGGAAAATTTCGGTCGACAGCGCCACTATGATGAATAAAGGCCTGGAATTTATCGAAGCCCGCTGGTTATTCAACTGCAGTGCTGACGATATACAGGTGGTGATCCATCCACAAAGTATTATCCATTCGATGGTGCAATACAGTGACGGTTCTGTGTTGGCGCAGCTGGGTAATCCGGATATGCGCACCCCTATTGCCCATGCTTTAGCCTTCCCTGAGCGTATTGCCAGCAATGTCAAACCGCTGAATTTTTTTGAAGTGGCTGATTTTACTTTTACTCAGCCCGATCCGGCCCGTTACCCCTGTTTGCAGCTGGCTATTGATGCCTGCCGCCATGGGCAGGGCGCAACCACGGCACTGAACGCTGCCAACGAGATTGCCGTTGAAGCATTTTTGCAGGGGCAAATTCGTTTTACCGACATCGCCAGGCTGAACGCCAGAGCGCTTGGCCGATTTGCCGGCAACAGCGCGCTGTCGCTTGAAGATATTCTGGCGCTTGATCAGGAAGCCCGTCGTTTTACCAGCACTGAGCTTGGGAGTTTATCGTCTTGACTGATTTTATCTGGAATTTATTTGCTTTTGTGGTGGCGCTGGGATTGCTGGTTACAGTGCACGAATTTGGCCATTTCTGGGTGGCGCGCAAAAACGGCATTCTGGTGAAAAAGTTTTCGATAGGTTTTGGTAAAACTCTGTACAGCTGGCGTGATAAACAGGGCACAGAATTTGTGGTAGCGGCAATTCCGCTGGGCGGTTATGTGCGGATGCTCGACGAGCGGATTGACCCTGTGTTACCGGAGTTTTCAGATTTAGCCTTTAACAATAAAACCGTGTTGCAGCGCATGGCTGTTATTGCTGCCGGCCCTATGGCCAACTTTATTTTTGCCATTCTGGTACTGGCACTGATGTACATCATTGGGGTGCCGACGTTAAAGCCTGTGGTCGCCGATGTGACACCTAACTCGATAGCCGCGGCGGCGCAGTTGCCAGCCAACCAGCAAATTGTGGCTATTAACGATGAAGAAGTGCGCGACTGGCAAGCCGTGAGTCTGATGTTGATTGGTCAGATTGGCCATGACGCCGTGACTGTTACCGTCAAGCCGCTTGATAGCGACAGCCGCAGCGAGTATCAGCTGGATTTAACCCAGTGGCAGTTTAACCCTGACAAAGATTCTATTTTCCAAAGCCTGGGGCTGGTGCCTAAACAAGCGGTGCCGCTGTTGGAAGTAGGCAACTTATCTGAAAACTCAGCGGCCGCCAAAGCCGGTTTACAGCCTGGCGATAAATTTATTGCCGCAGCTGCAGTGCAGTTAAAAAACTGGAATGAGTTAGTACAGATCATCCAGAACAACCCGGGCAAAGCTGTGCCTATGCTGATTGAACGCGACGGCAGTATGCTTGAGCTTGAGGTGACCCCAGAGAGCCGTGAAACCGCAGATGGTTTTCACCAGGGCTTTTTAGGCGTTGCTCCTAAGGTATTGCCACTGGAAGATTCGATGTTTTTTGAACAACGTTATGGCCCTCTCGATGCAGTATGGCAAGGTGTGGTGCGCACATGGCAACTGGTACGGCTGAGCTTTTCGATGGTAGAAAAACTGCTGTTTGGTGATGTGTCGGTGAAACATTTAAGCGGGCCTATCTCCATTGCTCAGGGGGCAGGTAACAGCGCCGACCTTGGTTTTATTGCATTTTTATCCTTCCTGGCACTCATCAGTGTGAACCTTGGGGTGGTAAATTTACTGCCGCTGCCTATTTTGGATGGCGGCCATTTAATGTATCTTGTGGTGGAACTTCTCACCGGCAGGCCGGTCTCTGAGAAAGCGCAGGAGACAGGTTTTAAAATCGGAGCCTTCGTTCTGCTGATGTTAATGGGAATTGCGCTGCTCAACGATATTTCTCGTTTGTAATAAACTAATCATAAGTAGTCCAAAACAATGACAATTAAACGATTAGTAGCTGCGATGTTGCTGGCCTCTGCCAGCAACTCGGTGCTCGCTGAACAATCATTTACGGTAAAAGACATTCAGGTAGAAGGCTTACAACGCGTGGCATTAGGCGCGGCCCTGAATAACCTGCCATTTAATATCGGCGATACAGTGTCAGATTACGCGCTGTCCAAAGGCGTAAAGTCGTTATATGCTGCCGGCCATTTTGACGAAATTTCGGTGTACCGTGACGGTCAAACCGTTATTTACCGGGTAAAAGAACGTCCGACTATCAACGCCATTGAATTTGATGGCAACAAAGACATTAAAGAAGAGCAACTCAACGACAGCCTGACCAACCAGAAAATTATTGTGGGCGAACAGCTGGATAAAACGCTGATCCGTGAAATCGAAAACGGTTTAACAGAGTTTTATCACGGTGTGGGTAAATACAACGCCAAAGTTGATATTAAACTGACCTATCTGCCTCGTAACAGGGTGAACCTGAAACTGGAATTTAAGGAAGGTGATGCTGCGTCAGTCCGTCAAATCAATATCGTCGGTAACGAACTGTTTTCTGATAAAGACATCCTGAAAAATACCGAGTCGCTGGTGGATTTACCCTGGTGGCGTTTTATGTCATCTGACCGTTACCAGAAAGAAACCTTAAAAGGCGATCTGGAAAAAATCCGCAGTTTTTATCTGGACCGTGGTTACCTGCGTTTTGATATCGAAGCCAATACCGTTGCTGTAAGCCCGGATAAAGAATCGGTTTATGTCACCTTGCAAGTGAAAGAGGGTGAACAATACACCATCACCGGCATCGATTTTATGGGTGATCTGATTGGTCAGGACGAATTTATCAAAGCGCTGCTGCCACTGAAAAGTGGCCAGTTGTATAACGGCGCTCTGGTGACTTATACCGAAGAAAGTATTGCCAAGGTACTGGCCAGTTTTGGTTATGCCAACTCGAAAGTGCGCACCAGTACCAATATTAATGACGACACCAAAGAAGTGGCGTTAACCATCAACGTCGACCCAGGCAAGCGGGTTTATGTGAACCGTATTTCGGTCAAAGGCAATGCCGCAACCAAAGATGAAGTCATTCGTCGTGAAATCCGGCAAATGGAAGGCGCCTGGCTGTCCAATGACACGCTGGAGAGCTCAAAGCTTTGGGTGCAACGTCTGCCTTATATCGAAAAAGTAGAATTTGAAACTAAAGATGTGCCGGGTTCAGATGACAAAGTGGATGTCACTTTCACCATTAAAGAGCGGCCGTCAGGCAGTTTTAATGCCGGTGTTTCATTCGGTAGTTACCAGGGCCTGGCGTTCCAGCTTGGTGTGGAACAACAAAGTTTCTTAGGTACAGGTAATTCTGCCGGTATCAGCTTTAATACCAACAAATACCAGAAGTCGATCAATCTGAGCTACACAGATCCGTATTTTACGCTGGATGGCATCAGCCTCGGTGGTTCGGTGTTTTATTCCGATTTTGACGGTAGCAAAGCCGGTCTCGAGGCTTATAACCAGAAGAGTTATGGTGCTGGTGTCAGCTTTGGTTACCCGGTCAATGAATACAGCAGATTAAACTTTGGCGCTAACGTGAGCGTCAACGACCTGAGCTATATCCAGGAATTTGACCAGTTACGTCACTTCCGCGCTATGTTGCTGGATCCGGCTAAACCAGACGATTCTTATGAGTTTACCAACTACGACCTGGCGATCAGCTGGGTTCGCAGTACGTTAAACCGTGGTACTTTCCCAACTGATGGCCTGAGATTGGCACTCAGTGGCAAAATCACCACGCCAAACTCAGATTTGCAATATTTCAAAACTGCTTTTGAAGCGGCCAATTATATTCCGCTCAGTAACGACCATAGCTGGTCTTTCTTAAGCAAGCTGGAGCTGGGTTACGGCAATGGTTATGGCAGTAAGGATGGTTACGACCATACCTTACCCTTTAACGATAACTTCTACGCCGGTGGTCAGAACTTCCGTGGTTTTGAAAACCGTGTGATAGGTCCGCGCGCCGTCTACCGTTTTGTTAACAGAATCCCGGGCTTACCGGATCCGTACACTGTAGGCGCTGTGGCTTCTCTGCCAACATCACCGGATTTTGACAGCTATAGCGTGTCACAACGTTCATTTGGTGGTAACGCTCAGGCGATTGCAACCCTTGAGCTGATCACACCAACACCGCTGGTGAAAGAAGATTATGCCAACTCTATCCGCACCAGTTTATTTGTGGATGCAGGTAACGTATGGGACACTGAATTTGACATCAACAGATACGCCAAATTAACCCAATATCAGGATCCAAATTATCTGCAAACAGGTTTGCTGGATTATTCAGATGCGGGTATGATTCGGGTCTCTGCGGGTGTAACTGTACAGTGGATTTCGCCTATGGGCCCTCTGACTTTCAGCCTTGCCAAAATTATCAAAAAATATGATGGCGACGAGCAGGAAAACTTCAGCTTTAATATCGGCACAACGTTTTAAGTATTATTTTGAGGTAAAAGGACATTATGTTTAAGCCAAGCTTTACCAAAACAGCAGTATTACTGGCCAGCGTTCTGATGGCTGGTGCTGTATCTGCAAAAGAAATGAAAGTCGGTTTTGTCAATGTGCGCGCAGTGTTCTCTCAGCTGCCACAAGCGACAAAAGTTCAGGAAACGTTAAAAACTGAATTTGGTGCCAAGTTTGCTGAAATGCAAAAGCTGGAAAGTGACCTGAAGTTTAATATTGAAAAATACAAGCGTGATGGTTCAACCATGAGCGAAGCGCAGAAAAAAGAACTGCAGGCGACCATGGAAAAACAACAGCAGCAGTATGAGCCAATGGCCCGTTCTTTAGAAGAATCTTACCGTCAGCGTGAGAACGAAGAACGTAATAAGTTAATGGGTCTGGTGAAAACCGCCATCGACGCTATTGCTGCCAAAGAACAATACGATGTGATCCTGAACGCTGAAGCTGCAGTGTTTGCCAAACCAGAGTACGATATTTCTTCTGCTGTGGTTGCTCAGGTTAGTAAAGCGAAATAATGTCGAACTACAGTTTGACGGAGCTGGCTGAGCTGCTTGGCGCTCAGCTGCATGGAGACGGCGCTGCGATGATCAGCGCCGTTGCCACACTTGAAGAAGCCAGTACTGGTCATATCAGTTTTCTCGCCAATAGCAAATACCGCAAATTTCTGCAGCAAAGCACAGCCAGCGCCGTGCTGATTAAAGAAGAAGATCTGGAATTTTGTCCGGTCAACGCTTTAGTGGTGAAAGACCCCTATGTGGCTTTTGCTAAAGTAGCGCAGTTGCTGGATACCACACCTGCAGTTGCCACTGGTGTACACGCCACAGCCCTGATCGACCCAAGTGCCAAAGTTGCTGCCAGCGCTCAGATTGGCGCTTATGTGGTGATCAGCAAAAATGCTGAGATTGGCGACAATGTGCAGATTGGTGCCGGCTGTTTTATTGGTGAAGGCACTGTGATTGGCGCCGGCACTAAAGTTTGGCCCAAAGTAACGGTTTATCACGGTGTAAAAATCGGCGAAGGCTGTATTGTGCACAGTGGTGCTGTGATTGGTGCCGACGGTTTTGGTTTTGCCAACGAACGTGGCCAGTGGTTAAAAATTCCACAAGTGGGTGGGGTAGTGATTGGCAACGACACTGAAATTGGCGCCAATACCACCATCGACCGTGGTGCTATGGCCGATACCATTATTGGTTACAATTGCATTATTGATAATCAGGTACAAATAGCCCATAACGCCCAGATTGGCGACCACACTGCTATTGCAGGTTGTACTGTGGTAGCCGGCAGCACCAAAATTGGCCGTTATTGTATTATCGGTGGTGCCTGCGCTATTACAGGTCATATTGAGATTTGTGATGCGGTGCAGATCACCGGTATGTCGATGATCACCAAAGGCATTACCGAAAAAGGAATTTATTCCTCCGGCGTACCGGCCAGTCCGAATCTGGAATGGCGGAAAAACAACGCCCGTTATCGCCAGCTTGACCAGATGTATCAACGCCTGCGGGACGTTGAGCAACAACTGGCCCAATTAAAAGCACAAGACGCAGAATAACGCTGCGTTTTGTGTTTTATGTTCAGTTCTAATCAGTCAGAGGTTCATTTTGACGAATTCATTAAATAGCTTAGAAGTTCAGGAAATTATGGCGTTGTTGCCACACCGCTACCCGTTTTTATTAATTGACCGGGTGCTGGATTACAAGCCGGGCGAATATCTGACCGCCATTAAAAATGTCTCTATTAATGAACCTATTTTTACCGGTCATTTCCCAGGTTTCCCGATTTTCCCTGGTGTACTCATTCTGGAAGCCATGGCGCAGGCCACAGGAATTCTGGGTTTTAAAACTGTGTCAGAGCGTGCTGAAAACGAACTGTATTTGTTTGCCGGTATTGACGAAGCCCGCTTTAAAAAACCTGTAGTGCCTGGTGATCAACTGGTGCTGGAAGTGAAGTTTTTAAAAGAACGCCGCAATATGTGGAAGTTCTATGGTGAAGCCAAAGTGGATGGCCAGGTTGTCTGTTCAGCTGAACTGATGTGTGCAAGAAGAGAACTCTGATTATGATCCATTCATCCGCTGTCATTGAAGCAGGAGCCCGCATTGGTAACAACGTGCGGATTGGGCCTTTTTGTTATGTTGGCGCAGGCGTCACATTGGGCGACGATTGTATCCTTGAATCCCATGTGGTGATTAAAGGGCCTTCTACTATTGGTCGTGGCAATCATTTTTTTCAGTTCACCAGCATTGGTGAAGCCTGCCAGGACAAAAAATACAAAAACGAACCCACTGAACTGCATATTGGCGACAACAATATTTTCCGTGAAGGTTGTACCGTGCACCGCGGTACCATTCAGGATAAAGGCGTCACCATTATTGGCAGCAATAACCTCTTTATGAATTACACCCATGTGGCGCACGACTGCGTCATTGGCAGCAATGTGATTTTTGCCAATAACGCTTCTACTGCTGGCCATGTGCATGTCGGCGATTGGGTGATTATCGGCGGTATGAGTGGGGTACATCAGTTCTGCCATATTGGCGCCCACAGTTTTATCGGTGGTGGTTCTATTGTGGTGAAAGACGTGCCGCCTTATGTGATGGCGCATGGTTCGCACGCAGTGCCACATGGCATTAACAGCGAAGGTTTAAAACGCCGTGGTTTTAGCAGCGACGCTATCCTCGAAATTAAACGTGCATATAAAGTGCTGTATCGTCAGGGCCTGACGGTGAATGACGCTGTGGCAGCTCTGGCCGAGAAAGCAGAACAATTGCCTGAGATTAAAGTTTTTACCGATTTTATTGTGCAATCGCCGCGCGGTATTATCCGTTAAGCGCAAGTCTTTGCAGTCATTTTAAAATCAATGCGGCGTCCGGTGACGCCGTTTTGCTTTTTGGGCTCTGTTACTTCGCTCATTACATTGAATATTTTGCCCTGTGTTACAAAAGCAGGGTAAGATCCTGTTCATTTTTTAAAAACGTCTGCGCTTAAGCCGTCGTTATTTCTGGTGTTATTTTGATGCAAACAACAAAGCCGGTTCGTATTGCGCTGATCGCAGGTGAACATTCGGGTGACATTCTGGGCGCCGATCTTATCCGGGCATTAAAACTCAGGCTGCCGAATGCTGAATTTTACGGTATTGGCGGCGAACGTATGCGCGCTGAAGGTTTTCAGGCCGTGTTTGATATGGAAGAGCTGGCGGTGATGGGCATAGTGGAAGTGCTGGGCCGGCTGCCGCGCTTGTTAAAAGTGCGTCGCGATATTCTGGCGCATTTTACCGCGCACAAACCAGACGTGTTTATTGGCATTGATGCACCGGACTTTAACCTGCCGGTAGAGCTGAAATTAAAACAGGCCGGTATTAAAACAGTGCATTATGTCAGCCCTTCAGTATGGGCCTGGCGGCAAAAACGTATTTTTAAAATTGCTGCTGCCACTCACATGGTTTTGGCTTTATTGCCGTTTGAAAAAGCTTTTTATGACCAGCATCAGGTGCCTTGCACCTTTGTCGGCCACACCCTGGCTGATCAGATGCCATTGTCACCGGATAAAACTGCCGAAAAAGTCGCGCTTGGTTTTGCTGCCGACAAGCCGCTGCTGGCCATTATGCCGGGCAGCAGAAGCAACGAAATTAAATTGCTGGCACCGGATTTTTTACGCGCCGCCGCCAAACTGCAACAGCAAAACCCGGAGCTGCAGCTGGTGTGTAATATGGTCACAGCGGGCAAAGCCGATATTTTTAAAGCCATTTGGGCTGAAACAACACCCAATCTCAGGTTGACACTGCTGGTGGGGCAGGCAAGGCAAAGCTTAACAGCGGCAGATGCGGTGTTTATTGCATCCGGCACCGCCACTTTAGAAGCCATGCTGGCCAAAACACCTATGGTGGTGGCTTATAAAACCAACTGGCTGACCTATCAGATTGCCAAGCGTCTGGTGAAAGTGGATTATTTCAGTCTGCCTAATTTGCTGGCAAAAAAAGCGCTGGTGCCGGAATTTTTGCAGTATGAAGTGACAGAACAACACTTAATCGATGCCATGACTCCGCTGCTGAGCCAACAAGGTGACAACACCCGTGCTGAATTTAGCGCTATTCATCAGCAAATCTGTTGTGACGCCAGCGCCAAAGCGGCTGCTGCTGTGCTGGAGCTACTCAATGTCTGACACCAATTTAAAGCCGGATTATCAAAGACCTGCTGTCCGTTTATTGGCTGGCGTGGATGAAGTAGGCCGTGGCCCGCTGGTGGGCGCTGTGGTGACAGCTGCGGTGATCCTGGATCCGAACAAGCCTATTGCCGGTTTAACAGACTCAAAAAAGCTCAGTGAAAAAAAACGGCTATTGCTGGCCGCTGAAATTCGCGAAAAAGCCTTAAGCTGGAGTCTGGGCCGGGCTGAAGTGGAAGAAATTGACGAGCTGAATATTTTGCATGCCACTATGCTGGCAATGCAAAGGGCGGTGGATGGTCTGCACATTCAGCCAGAATGGGTGCTGATTGACGGTAACAGAGTGCCGGATGGCTTAAAATACCAGGGCAGTGCCGTGGTGAAAGGCGACAGTTTAGTGCCGGAAATCAGTGCTGCTTCTATTCTGGCCAAGGTGGCGCGTGATGCCGAAATGGCAGAGTTGCATCAGCTGTATCCTGAATATAATTTTGCCAGCCACAAAGGTTATCCAACGGCCGAGCATTTAGCCGCTATTGCCAAACATGGCATTCTGGCGGAACATCGGCGCAGTTATAAACCGGTGCGCGACGCTATTGAGCGTCAGCACGAGACGGATCTGTAAAGTGGCTTGTGCGCAACAGCTGAGGCTTCAATGAAATTTAATGTGCAGCGCTGGCAAGTGCGTCAAAGCAGTTTGAAAAGGTAATGTGATGGAACCCGGATTTATTCATCTGCGCGTGCACAGCGATTTTTCGATGGTGGACGGCTTAAGTAAAATCAAACCTATAGTGGGTGCTGCCAAAAAACAGGCAATGCCGGCTTTAGCTTTGACTGATCAGATGAATATGTGTGGTTTAGTACGGTTTTACAGTACAGCCCACGATGCCGGCATTAAACCTATAGTGGGTGCCGACCTTTATGTGCAGCATCCGCTGTTCCCTGGCGAAGCCTGTCGTTTGTTAGTGCTGGCCGCAGACAACGAAGGTTATCAGAACCTGACCATGTTGTTGTCCAAAGCTTATTTACGGGGTCATGTGGCGGATAAACCACAGATTGACCACGACTGGCTGATAGAGCACAGCCCTGGCTTAATTGTGCTGTCAGGTGGCAAAGATGGCCCGCTTGGCAAAGCTTTGATCAAAGGCAATAAAAGCAGCACAGAGCAGCTGGTGGCTTTTTATCAGCAGCATTTTCCGGAGCGGTTTTTCCTCGAGCTTATTCGCACCGGCCGGGTTGATGAAGAGATTTATATCCAGCAGGCGGTGACGCTGGCAGAAGACACCGGCCTGCCGGTGGTAGCCACCAACGAAGTGGTGTTTTTAACGCCGGACGATTTTTCTGCCCATGAAATCCGGGTGGCGATTCACGATGGTTATACGCTGGAAGATAAACGCCGGCCCAAAAATTATAGTGAGCAGCAGTATTTACGCTCTGTGGAAGAAATGCAGGCGCTGTTTGCTGATATCCCGGAAGCCCTTGCCAACTCAGTGGAAATTGCCAAACGTTGTAATGTTACTATCCGCTTAGGCGAATATTTCCTGCCGGCATTTCCCACCGGCGGCATGACAGATGCCGACTTTCTGGTACTCAAATCGCGTGAAGGCCTGGAAGAGCGGTTAAAAATTCTGTTTCCGGATGAAAAAGTCAGGGCAGAAAAACGCGGTGAATACGACGAGCGCTTGCAAATTGAACTCGACGTGATTAACCAGATGGGTTTCCCTGGTTACTTCCTGGTGGTGATGGAGTTTATTCAGTGGTCGAAGGATAACGATATTCCGGTGGGCCCGGGCCGGGGCTCTGGTGCCGGTTCTCTGGTGGCTTATGCGCTGAAAATCACCGACTTAGACCCACTTGAGTTTGACCTGCTGTTTGAACGGTTCTTAAATCCGGAGCGGGTGTCGATGCCCGACTTTGACGTCGACTTCTGTATGGACAGACGCGACGAGGTGATTGAACACGTTTCTGACATGTACGGCCGCGAGGCGGTGTCGCAAATTATTACCTTTGGTACCATGGCGGCCAAAGCGGTTATTCGTGACGTCGGCCGGGTGCTGGGCCATCCTTATGGTTTTGTTGACCGTATTTCTAAACTGATTCCTCCCACGCCAGGGATGACGCTGGAGCAGGCTTTTATTGAAGAGCCACGCTTGCCTGAGCTTTATGCTGCCGACTCTGAAGTCAAAGACTTAATTGATATGGCGCGCCGCCTCGAAGGCGTGACCCGAAACGCCGGTAAACACGCCGGTGGTGTGGTGATAGCGCCGACTAAAATCACCGACTTTGCGCCTGTTTATTGTGACAGCGAAGGCAATAACCCTGTTACCCAGTTTGATAAAAATGACGTTGAATACGCAGGTCTTGTTAAATTCGACTTCTTAGGTCTTCGCACCCTCACTATTTTGCAGTGGGCGGTCAATATGGTGAACGAGCGGCACCAAAAAGAAGGCAAACCGCCGGTGGATATCACGCAAATTCCGCTGGTGGATAAAAAAAGTTACGACATGCTGATGAAAGCGGAAACCACAGCGGTATTCCAGCTTGAATCCCGTGGTATGAAAGATTTGATCCGCCGTCTGCAACCCGACTGTTTTGAAGACATGATAGCTTTGGTGGCGCTGTTCCGCCCAGGCCCTTTGCAGTCGGGCATGGTAGATAACTTTATCGACCGTAAACGCGGCCGCGAAGCCATTTCTTATCCGGATGCTACCTGGCAGCATGAATCGCTCAAACCCATTCTGGAACCGACCTACGGCATTATCCTGTATCAGGAGCAGGTAATGCAGATAGCGCAGGTGCTGTCCGGTTATTCACTGGGCGGCGCCGATTTATTACGCCGTGCTATGGGTAAGAAAAAACCTGAAGAGATGGCCAAGCAGCGCGATACCTTCCAGAACGGAGCTGCCGCTAACGGAGTAGACCCAGAACTTGCGATGAAAATCTTCGATTTGGTAGAGAAGTTCGCAGGTTATGGTTTTAACAAGTCTCACTCCGCCGCTTATGCGCTGGTGTCTTATCAAACCTTATGGATGAAAGCCCATTATCCTGCCGAGTTTATGGCGGCGGTGATGTCGGCCGATATGGACAACACAGATAAAATCGTCACCCTGGTGGATGAGTGTGAGCATATGAAGCTCAAGCTGATTCCGCCTGATGTGAACGAAGGTTTATATAAGTTCACCGTCAATGAACAAGGCCATATCGTTTATGGCATTGGGGCTATTAAAGGGGTGGGTGAAGGCCCGATTGAAGCCATTATTGAAGCCCGCACGCAAAAGGGCGCTTTTGTTGATTTATTCGATTTTTGCGCCAAGGTCGACCTGAAAAAACTCAATCGCCGTGTCATTGAAAAACTGATTTTATCCGGTGCTATGGATAAACTCGGGCCACACAGAGCTGCCACTATGGCGAGCCTGGAAGAAGCAATGAAGGCGGCGGAACAACATGCCAAAGCCGAAGCTGTGGGCCAAAGTGATTTATTTGGTTTATTGGCGCCAGAGCCACAAATGGCGGCCAAAGCCTTTAAACAGGTGCCGATTTGGCCGGATGAAGTCTGGCTGGAAGGGGAGCGTGAAACCCTTGGCTTGTATTTAACAGGTCACCCTATTAACCGTTATCTGGCAGAATTGCCACATTACGCCAGTTGCCGCTTAGTGGAGATGCAACCGGGCCGGCGCGACCAAACCGTCAAAGCCTGTGGTTTAGTGGTGTCGGTACGGGTACTGATCAACAAAAAAGGCCGGCGTTGGGCTTTGGTGCAGCTGGATGACAAATCAGCGCGGTTAGATGTTCGTTTTTTCCCCGAACAGTTCGAGAACTTCGAGCATCTGCTGCAAAAAGACAAGGTTTTGGTGATTTCCGGACAGGTCAGCTTTGATGATTTCAGCGGTGGCCTTACAATGACCGGCCGCGAGGTGGTTGAGATCACAGAGGCCAGGGAAAAATGTCTGAAGTCGTTGTTTATCACCGTAGATTCGGCGCAGACAGGACCGGATTATTTAACCAGATTACAACAGGTGCTGGCAGAATTTAAAGCCGGCACAGTACCGGTGCAATTGCGTTATCAGCGGCCTGAAGGCGCAATAACCATGACACTGGGCACAGAATGGTGGGTGACGCCCACAGACGCTTTGTTGCATCAGTTAAAACAATTAGCAACAATACAACTTGAATTTAATTAGGTAGGTAGTGACAGTCGATGATGCTGAATTATTTAGAGTTTGAGCAACCGATTGCGGAACTTGAAGCAAAAATAGAAGAACTGCGCAAAGTCAGCCGTAACGGAGATTTTGATCTCGGCTTGGAAGAAGAAGTGAACAAGCTTAAAGAAAAAAGCCTGACACTGACCAAAAAGATTTTTGCTGAACTGGGCGCCTGGCAGGTTGCGCAGTTAGCCCGTCATCCAATGCGTCCTTACACACTGGATTACATCAAACATATTTTTACTGATTTTGACGAACTGGCCGGCGACCGTGCTTTTGCCAATGATGCCGCTATTGTCTGTGGTACTGCCCGTTTAGGTGAACGTACTGTGATGGTGATTGGTCACCAGAAAGGCCGCGACACCCACGAAAAAATCAAACGTAACTTTGGCATGCCACGCCCTGAAGGTTATCGTAAAGCGCTCAGAATGTTCGAAATGGCTGAGCGTTTTAATATGCCGATCATTACTTTTATTGACACGCCTGGCGCTTACCCTGGTATTGGCGCTGAAGAGCGTGGTCAGAGTGAAGCCATAGCCCGTAACTTAAAAGTGATGGCCGGCTTAAAAGTGCCGGTGATCTGTACTGTGATTGGTGAAGGTGGTTCAGGTGGTGCTCTGGCCATTGGTGTGGGCGATCAGGTCAACATGCTGCAATACAGCACTTATTCGGTGATTTCACCTGAAGGTTGTGCCTCCATTTTATGGAAAAGCGCGGAAAAAGCGCCGCTGGCAGCTGACGCCATGGGCATTACCGCAGCCCGGATTAAAGAGCTGGGTCTGATTGACGAAGTGATTGCTGAGCCATTAGGCGGCGCGCACCGTGCTCACGAGCAGATGGCAGCCAGTTTAAAACAGGCGCTGATCCGCGATTTAGCCAAGCTCGACAAAATGTCGGTGCCTGAGCTGCTTGACCGTCGTTATAAACGTCTGATGGCCTTTGGTTATTGCTAAATCACAGCTTGTGATATAAAAAGCCGCTTCAAGCGGCTTTTTTTATATGAAGAGTATCCATGTTATTACCCGCCACCGCAGCACCCATGCTCGAGCGCATCACGCAAAAACTCAATGCCCTTGGTTGTCATCAGGTGGTATTGGCGCTCAGTGGTGGTCTGGATTCGATGCTGCTGTTGTATCTGCTGAAACACTGGCAACAACAGCAGGCCGGCCGAGCGCTGAAAGCCGTATATGTGCACCATGGTTTAAGTCCCAATGCCAGCGCCTGGGCTGATTTTTGTGCTGCGCAGTGTGCCTTGTTACAGCTGCCTTTTGCCTGTGAAAAAGTGCAGCTCAGTGGCAGTGATAATCTGGAAGCCAAAGCGCGCAGCGCCCGTTATCAGGTGCTGAAGTCTTATGTGTTAACGCCAGATACTGCGCTTTGTACCGCCCATCATGCCGATGATCAGCTGGAAACTTTATTGCTGGCGCTAAAACGCGGCAGTGGTGTAGCTGGTCTTGCCGGCATTGCGGCGCAGCAAGCTTTTGCTGCTGGCTGGTTAGTGCGGCCTTTACTGGATTTTAGCCGTGAAGAACTCTCAGAACTGGCAGAGGCTGCTGCAGTGCCTTTTATTCAGGATGAAAGTAATCAGAACCCGGCTTTTGACCGTAATTTCTTGCGTTTAGAAGTTTTGCCGGCGCTGATCCAACGATTTCCCGCCATCGCCAAAACCAGCAGCCGCAGTATGCAGCTGCTCGGTGAGATGCAGCAGGCCAATGATTATCTGCTGCAACCTTTATTGGCAGAGCTGCAACAACAGCAGCAGCTGAATTTGTCGGGGCTACAACAACATCCGTTGCCGGTACAACAGCTGTTGTTGCGGGCTTTTTTACAACAATTTGGTGTAAATCCGTCAAGCGTTGTACTGACTGAGTTGCTGGATCATCTGATCGCGGCCAAAGCGGATGCGAAGCCCTTGCTCCGGCTTGGTGATATTGAACTGCGTCGTTATCAGCAGCAGCTGTATCTGTTTACTGCCGCCGATTTAGCCATGATGCAGTTGCAGCAAAATGACACAGCAACATTGTTGCTAAAAGCCGGACAGCAGCTTCAGCTCCAAGATGGCAGAATCTTTTGCTGGCGGGAAACTATCAGCGCAGAAGATTTATCTTCGGCCAGCTTGCCGCTGCCGGTTGGCATCACAGAGCCACTCCGGCTGGAGTTTGGTGGTTTTAGCCGAAAATTTAAGCCGGCAGGGGCAAGCATGCACAAACCACTGAAACAATGGTTGCAGCTATGGCAGGTGCCGCCCTGGCAACGTGGCGCTGTGCCGCTCATTGTTGCCGGGCAGCAAATAGTAGGGGTGCCGGGTTACGCCAGTAGTTGCGCTGCGGCAGAAGCCAAAAGCTGGCTTCTGCTCAAACAGGCGGCGCTGGTTAAGCTTTAATCAGCTCCGCCACTTCGGTGATTGCTGTTTGTATAGGTGCCTGACGCACGGCATTTTTGCCACTTTGCTTGGCCTGATATAACGCCTGATCTGCCCTTGCAAACAACAACTTACTGCTTTCGCCCGGATTGAGCTGCGCTAAACCGGCACTGGCCGACACCATAAATTTTTCACAAATATGATGCTGGCTAATGGCTTTAACTAACCTGTGCGCCACCAGCTCGGCACTCTGGGCATCTTCAGCTGTTAATAACACGGCAAATTCATCACCGCCAAAACGGAATAAATTATCGCTCACTCTCAGTGTGCTACGCATTGCATCGGCCACCGCCAGTAAAACTTCATCGCCGGCATGGTGACCGTGATTATCATTGACCGGCTTAAAGTTATCCAAATCCAGCAAAATCAGCGCACAACCTTGTTGTTTGCGCTCGGCCATTAATACAGTTTTGCTAAAGGAATCGTCAAAAAACCGGCGATTACCAAGGCCTGTTAAGGTGTCTCTGAGCGCCAGCTGTTGCAGGCGGGTGACCACCAGCGCATTACGCAGGGCAAATAGCCATTGGGTTTCCAGCTCCAGCAAACGCCGCTGAATCAGCGGACTAAAGCTGCTTTCACTTTGGTACACCAGCTCGGCCAGGCATTGATCGTTTAACACCAGCATACTGCGGTATTCCTGGCTGGCCGGATAAGAGCCGGGCGCGCGGAAGATCCCCACAGCAGTGTGCATTTCCAAAGTGGCAATCGGCAGAATTTTGCCGGCGGCCATCGAGAAAATTTGTAATTGTTGTGCCAGATCCAGGCTGGTTTGCAGTTGCTCCACCAGGCCAGGGCCAACGGTACTGGTCAGCGCAGACCAGTTGGGCTTGCTGGCAATGCCGGCATAACTTGGCACATGATCCAACGACATATCGTGGAAGCTGAACATATCCATCAGCTTGCTCCTGTGATCGAATGATAACTGAGCAAAGCAGGTTTTGTGCCACTCTGTAATGATGATGAAATACAGCAGCTTAGCTATTTAACATTGGATATTGCCGGGAACAGACGACTTTTTGACGGCAAATTTATGCCCGCTGCTGCCAGCTTAGTGCTGCTCTGGGGTTAACAGCGCCATGATTTGATCCATTTGCCGGATGCCATCTTCATATCCCAGTTCAATCAGGCGGCGGGTAAAGGATTTTTCAAAGAGCAGATAACTGGCGAGACTCGAATCTGAATGTTGTTTAATGCCGATAGTGCGCAATAACGAGCGCACCGCCATTGGCAAAGCCAGAAAATGTTCACTGGCCAGCTGATTAAAATTGGTAGACGGATTAATGAGCAGGCTCTGGATCGGCTTTAGTTCACTTTGGATCTGATGTTCGTTCAGGGTGCGGATGGTTTTATTCACCCTTTCCATCCGCTCCAAATCGGCGGTCAGGGTGTCTGAAAAAATACTGTCCAGTAAATGGCCGGCAATAGTGGATACATTCGGGTGATGTGGCAATTGCTGGGTGGCGTCGTATTTACGCGGTTGTTCCAGGCCAATGATCAGAATTTTATCTGCGCCCAGATGAATAGGGGCACTGAGTGGCGACAACTGATTGACCGAGCCATCGCCATAATAATGCTGGTTAATCCGCACCGACGGCATCACCAGCGGAATAGCAGCTGACGCCATCAGATGATGAATACCCAATAAAGTGCGTTGACCACAACGGCGCGACCTTTGCCATTCTTCGGCATCTCTGGATTGGAAAAAGGTAATTGAATCGCCGCTGTTATAACAGCTGGTGGTCACAGACACACTATCGAGATAACCGCCCATAATGTTGCGGTCCAGCCGTTTTAAATCCAGCAGTTCATTCAGCAGTAATTTCAGCGGTTTGTTATCCAGTAAAGACACCGGTTTATGATTGGCATAATCGGCCTGAAACGCGCTTAAAAAACCGCGCACCAAATGATAAGTGGCACGCAGATAATCGGAATAATACACATGGCTGGTGTGAAAGTTTTTCCACACCCATTCCAGTTTACGCACCCCTAAATGAAAACAGCTGGCATAACAGGCCACTGCGGTGCCGTTAATAGCGCCGGCTGAGGTGCCGCAGACGATCTGAAAAGGTACTTTACTATTTCGTGGATACTGCTGGGCTATGGCTTTGAGCACACCAACCTGATAGGCGGCTCTGGCGCCGCCACCTGTCAGTAACAAGGCAACTTTTTTATTGGTTTTGTGGTTTGTCATACAGCAAAAAAAGACCTGACAACAAGAGGGTATTTGCTAACTATTACTGACTTTATCCGACAAAGCAACGCCGCGCTTTTGATTGTGAATTTATCTGGCTTTTTGTGGTCTTTTTCACCACAACCAAGTACTTAGCCTATCAGAGTCGTGGTAAGGACCCGGTGGATCAGGTAGAGTAAACACAAGATAACAATGCAACTTTTTAGTGTGCGATGGGGGAAATAACATGAGCGAGCAAAAAACCGGACAACAGCCAAAAAACAACAATTGGCTGGCTCCTGTGGTGTTGTTGGCGATCATTGCCGCCAGCGCCTGGTATTTATTAAAGCCAGAGCCGGAACCAGCGCCAAAACCAGTGACTGCCGTTGCACCGCCAGTGGCTGAAACCGCGCCTGCGCCGGTTAAAGAGCCGGAAGATGTGTTAAGCGCAACCGAAGAACCAGTGGATGAAATCAGTGCTCAGGCCGCTGATGCCGGAGTGGACGGACAAACTTTGCCGGCCGAGCAGGAAGTGGTTCCGCTGCCATCATTGCCCGCACTTGATGAGTCAGACGCTTTGGTACAACAGGAATTATTAAAGCTGAACTGGAAACCAGGTTTAGCCGCGCTTTTTGTCAACGAAGAAATGATCCGCCGTTTTGTGGTGCAGGTTGACAACATTGCCCAGGGCCAACTGGTGCCGCAACAAGGCATTTTTAAAGGATTAAAACAGGATTTTAAAGTGGTAAAAAATGGTGCTCAGTATCAGCTTGATAGTGCCAACTATGCCCGTTACAACCTGTATCTGGACCTGCTGGAAAGTGCACCCAAAGAGCAGGTGGTTACGTTGTTTAACCAGCTGTATCCGCTGATGCAGTCGGCATATCAGGAACTGGGTTATCCGGAGCAACAATTCCGCGACAGAGTGCAGCAGGCTATTAAAGTGTTGCTGGCAGCGCCTGAAGTGGCAGACAGCCCGATGTTAGTGCTGGATTCAGTGCAATATTCTTTTGCTGATGCCGAGCTTGAACAGCTGGGTCTTGCCGCTAAACAGATGATAAGGCTGGGTCAGAAAAATCAGCAGCGTTTAAAACTGTTGCTGG
The DNA here is from genome assembly GCF_025245835.1 of Rheinheimera sp. 4Y26. Taxonomy (GTDB): domain Bacteria; phylum Pseudomonadota; class Gammaproteobacteria; order Enterobacterales; family Alteromonadaceae; genus Pararheinheimera. Next base: position 134,008 of record NZ_JAOBWS010000007.1, on the reverse strand, counting down.
CGGCTTATCAGCCACTGCTTGCCAAAAGGTAACAACTGATGCAGCACTGGCCACAACTGCCGGCAATGGCCCCCCGTCACCACAGCGACAGAGCACAGCGTTTTGGCCGCTGGTTATTAACCAAACTCGGCTGGTCAATCCGGGGGGAGCTGCCGGCAGTGCCCAAGTTTGTGGTGGCGGTAGCCCCTCATACCTCCAACTGGGATTTTGTGGTGGCGATGGCGGCCAGTCTGGCGCTTGGTGTAAAAATCTCCTTTTTAGGCAAACACAGTATTTTTGTCTGGCCACTGCGTCATTGGTTATTGCGTTGGGGTGGCATTCCGGTGCGCCGCGACAGTGCTCATGGTGTGGTGACCCAAATAGTGGCGGAGTTTCAACAGCAACCACAGCTGATTTTAGGGGTGGCACCGGAAGGCACCCGGCGTAAAGTCAGCCAATACCGCTCCGGATTCTGGCAAATTGCCAAACAGGCGCAAGTACCTATTCAGCTGTTGGGGCTGGATTTTGCCAGCAAACAACTGGTGTTTGGCCCTGTGATGCTGCCGGGGGAGAGTTTTGAACAGGATTGCGCGCAGATGCGGTTGTTTTTTCAGCAAATGCAGGCAAAAAATCCGGAATTTGCATAATGCCTTGCACAGGCGGCAAGTTTTAAGCATAATGCGCCCGCATTGTCAGCAAGCCCTATGGGCTTTTCTGACGACACTATGGTGGCCTTATTGGTCCTCCCGCAATACTAGTACGTGAACCCGGTCAGGTCCGGAAGGAAGCAGCCGCAGCGTATGACGTATGTGCCGGGATGTGGCTGGTAAGGCTACCACCCAACCCCCTCTGTAACCCTTGTAAAACATCACCCAGATTGTCCAGGTAAAAGCCGTTATTTTTCTGCTTTATTTGTTGTACTGGTCAAAACGAGCTGTCGCTGAAAATCTTTGTGCACTATCGCCAGAGCGGCAAGTACTGTGGCGGGTGGCAGCTGTTGTTGCTCCAATAACATAATCAGATCAACAGCCAGCTGCACTTCGGTGGGCGCCTGCGCCAGCGGCACAGGCTTATTGCTTTCTACAGGTTTAGTTGATTCTTCAGGCTTCAACATCAGTTGCTTGCGGGGCTTGTGGTATTTTTTTATTGTCCGGGCTGTCTAAAAAACTGCGCGCTTTAGCAACAGCTTCCTTGACGCGGGTGACCATCTCAAAACGTTCAGTCTGGGGCAGGTAAAACGCCATATCCACTTCATAACGAATATATTTGCAAGGTAACTGGTTGAGCACAATGCAACATAAATCGGCCAGATATTCACTGTCATGCTCTTCATCCAGCCCCAGTTCCATCAGGTGGTCCAGCATCAGTTTTTCATAATAGTTATGGATATCGTCATGTAGTTTCATTCACTGCTCCCTGGTCAAAGCTTTTGACCGGACTGGTTTTTTTGTTCGGCTAAGCATAAACATTAATGGCTGAAAATGCCACAGCTCCCAAAGCTGACAACAGGGGAAAGCCGCTGCTACAATGCAGGGTCGCAATTAAGGCCATAGGCCGGAACTTCTTGTTATGCAAAAAAATACTACGCCATGTTATTACGGTGATTACCTGCAGCTGGATAAAATTCTGACGGCGCAGGCCACTGAAAGTGCCAAATATGGCACCGAAGCCCATGACGAAACTTTATTTATCATTGTGCACCAGGTGTATGAGCTGTGGTTTAAGCAGGTGCTGCACGAGTTAAAAGCCGTGCTGAGTGTATTTGCCGCCGATGTGGTGAAAGATGAACAACTGACCGGCGTGGTGCATAAGTTAAAACGCATTATCACCATTCAGCAGCTGATGAATCAGCAAATTGGTGTGATGGAAACCATGACACCGCAGGATTTTATGTCGTTTCGCGACTATCTGGTGCCGGCTTCTGGCTTTCAGAGTGTGCAGTTTAAAATGCTGGAAATTGGTCTGGGTTTAAAAAGCGGTTATCGTATCGACTTTGATAAAAACTCGTTTTACAGCCGCCTGAATGAAAAAGACCGTTTGTTTCTGGAAAGTTTAGAGCAACAGCCAAGTTTGTTTGAGCAGGTAGAAAAATGGCTGGAACGCATGCCATTTCTGGAGTTTGGTGATTTCAGCTTCTGGCAGATGTATCAGCACACCACAGCACAGATGCTCAATGAAGACGAGCTGACAGTACGTTCTATTATTCAAATCGCCGAGCATGAACGGCAGATGCAGCTGGATGAAATAGAGAAAACCCGCGCCAAATTTGCCGCCTTGCTCGACAACTCTAAGTATCAGCAATTACAACAGGAAGGCACTTTCAGACTGAGTCAGCGCGCTATGCTGGCGGCACTTTTTATCAGTTTGTATCAGGAAGAGCCGGTATTTAACCTGCCATTCCAGGTGCTGACTTGCCTGACCGAAATTGACGAGCACTTTACCATTTGGCGTTACAAACACGCCATGATGGTGCAGCGGATGTTGGGCACCAAAATTGGCACCGGTGGTTCTTCAGGGCACGATTATTTAAAACGCACTACAGAAAAAAACCGTATTTTCACTGACTTGTTTAATATGGCCACTTTTTTGGTGCCCAAAGCCAGCCTGCCGTTATTGCCTTCAGCGGTGAAACGTCAGCTTGGTTTTTATTTTGCAGGTAGCGAAAACGCCGAGGTTGTGCCTTAAAAAAGTCCTATGGCCCAAAGCCAGCTGATAGCTAAAGTTCGTCAATTAAAAGCCCGGGCCTCTGCCCGGGCTTTTTTCTGTCGGTCAAAGTGTGGTTATTCAGTCAGGCTGAGCTGACGGCGCTTAGCGCCAACACCTGGTCTATTTGATGGGGTAAGTGCCTGCTATCAAATGCGGCTTTAAAAAGTTGCAGGTGCACGGCAGTCAACGCTGTTAAATCACGCTGATAACCACCGCCAATCACAGCGGCCAGCGCAATCTGGCGGTCGCGGCAGCTATTCACGACATAACTGTCGCGCGCCAGCACGGCTTCGGTACTGATATGCAGTAGCCCTAAATCGTCATTTTGATGAATATCCACGCCAGCGTCGTACAACACCAAATCCGGCTGATGTAAAGCCAGCAGATAATCCAGGCTTTGCTGCACAGCTTCCAGATAAGCGCCATCGTCAGTGGCATTGGGCAGCGCCAGATCCCAGTCAGATTGTTGTTTACGCGCCGGAAAATTTTTATCGCCATGCAAAGAGGCTGTAATGATTTGTCGATCAGTTTGGAAAATCAGTGCAGTACCATCGCCCTGATGCACGTCGCAGTCAAAAATCAGAATCTTATCAACGCCTTGTTGCTGCAGCACTTTTGCTGCTATTGCCAAATCATTAAATAAGCAAAAACCGCTGCCTTCGCCGGCAAAAGCATGGTGATAACCGCCGCTTAAATGCAGGGCTAAACCCTGCGCCATGGCGAGTTGGGCGGTTTTGATAGTGCCACCGACCGACTGCAGACTGCGCCGATACAGTTCTGGCGACCAGGGAAAACCGATACGGCGCATTGCTTTGGCATCGATGTGACCCTGTTGTAGTGAATCGATGTAATCCGTCTGATGCACCAGCGCCAGTTGCTGTTCAGTAGCAGGCAGAGCGGCCGTAAAGCAGCTTTGCGGCACGCCCGCCTGTTGCAGAGCCTGATATAAAGCACGGTACTTGCCAATAGGATAACGGTGATTGGGTGGCAGTTGCAGTTCACTGTAACAAGAATGATAAATAAGGGCGGGCCAGTGCATCAGCGTTCTCTTTTTTGTTCCAGCCACTGAATTTCGGCTTCGAGCTGACTGATGGCTTTGCGGCAGCGGCCAAGTCTGGCGTGCAACGCCAGCTGTAGCTCAGGCGCTTGTTGCTGCTGCGCAGCTTCGTGGATCATCTGCAGCAGCCGGCGTTCGAATTCATGGGTTTCGCTGAGTTTTTGATACAAAGCCTGATGAGTGCCGCCAAGTTCTGCCAACAGTTGACCTGCTTTGTGGCGCTGCGGCGCCGTAGCTGCAGTTTTGGCAGCCTTGGCCGGGCGCCATTTACCGTTTTCGCGTTTTCGGATATCCAGACAGGCAAAAGCACGGCTAAGCGCCTGCATTTGTGCGGCCAGTTTAACGGCAAGGCGCTGTTGGTTTTGTTGTTGTATCAACTGATAATCGCCGCTGCTTCGCTGCTGACTTGGTTGCTGTGACCTTTGTTGCAACGAACCTTGCAGCCTTTTTAACAACTGCATTGCTTCCTGCACATAATCAAGCAACTGAGGCGAATGACATTGAAAAAGCTCAGAGTCAAACCAGTCACGGCGTTGCCAGGCCGGTGCTGCTTCATCAATACGACTGGCCTGCTTGGCCAGTTGCAGCAGTTGTTGCTCCAGTGTCGCTAGTTGTGTGGGTTGGCTCATGGGTTGATCCAGGTTTGCCAAATCAGCCGCAATGCAATGGCCATCACCATCAGCATAAACAGCGGTTTAATCAGCTTGCTGCCAAAACGGATGGCGGTATGGGCACCAAAATAAGAGCCAACCATCAGACAAAGCCCCATCGCAATACCAAGTTGGTAATGAATATGGCCGAGCACGGCAAAAGTCACCAAAGCAAAACCATTGGAGACAAAATTCATCGAACGGGCGACACCGCTGGTCAGCAGCAAATTAATTTTATACAGCGCCATAGTCGACACCATCCAGAACGAGCCGGTGCCAGGTCCGGCAATGCCATCGTAAAAACCAAGGCCAAGCCCCTGTAATCTTTGGCTCCAGCGATTCTTAGGGGTGTCTCTTGGCAGTTGCAGCTGATCATCGGCCTGTACTTTGGCAAATAGACTGTAAATGGCGGCAATGAGGATCAGCACCGGCAGCACTTTTTCCAGGGTACTTTTACTGATTTGGTCCACCACCAGCACACCAATACAGGCACCGATGGCGGTGGCAATGAGCGCGTGGCGCCAGTAATAAGGGTCAAACAATTTTTTGCGGTAATAAGTGACAGAAGCGGTTAAAGAACCAAAGGTAGCGGCCAGCTTATTGGTACCAAGCACCAGATGCGGTGGTAAACCAGCAGTCAGCAAAGCCGGCACTGTCAGCAGGCCACCGCCGCCGGCTATAGCGTCAATAAAACCGGCAAGAAAGGCCACACTACACAGTAGCAGCATGACTGTGGGGTCTAATACAAATTCCATGGTTATCCGTCAATCTGTTGGCGAAAAGGCGGCAAGGCTTTGAGCATGGCACTGCCGTATGATTTGGTGACCAAACGCCGGTCCAGGATCACGATCCGGCCCTGATCCTGCTCCTGGCGCAGCAGTCTACCACAGGATTGCACCAGTTTTTTCGCAGCGGCAGGCACTGTCAGTTGCAAAAACGGATTGCCGCCTCTTTTGGTGACTGCTTCGGCCATGGCCTCTTCAAATGGACTGGTCGGTACAGCAAAAGGCAGTTTGGTAATAATCAGATTAGTTAGCAGTTTCCCCGGCAAATCCAGGCCTTCAGAAAAGCTTTGGGTGCCAAATAAGATACTGCCACCACCGCCTTCAATTTTCATTTTGTGTAAATCCAGCAGCGACTGCCGGCTGGCTTCGCCCTGCACCAATAAGGTCCAGTGTTGTTTGCGAAGGGCTGCCGCCACTTGTTCCATTTGCCAGTAAGAGGCAAACAGCACCAGATTGCCCTGACTGTTATCGAGGTATTTGGGCAAGACCTCAATCAGCTCGTCGGTAAATAAATCGGAGGTGGGTTCAGTACGCAGTTTGGGAATATGGATCACACCACGTTCGGCGTATGCAAAAGGCGAATTAACCTGCAAGGTCTGCAAGCCCGGATGATCAGTCAGGCCCAGCTCCCTTTTGGCATAATCAAAGGAATTCAGTGAGGTGAGGGTGGCTGAGCACAATAGCACCGCATGGGCTTTGCTAAATAACAAGTCATCCAGCTGAAAACTGACTGATAGCGGGCAGGCGTGCGCCCTCAGCTGCTGTTCATGGCGGCTTAACCAGCGCGCCTGATTCACGTACGGCTGTTGTGGCACAGACCAGAGCTGCCACAGCTGATGCTGTGCTGTATATTTTTGCTCGAGGTTTTGTAGTTCATGTTGCAGCGGTAACAATTGTTTACTTTTTAGCTTGCCGTCTTTTTGGGCGTCCAGCAGGTGCTGAAACAGTTTTTCGATGCAAGAGAGCAATTTTCCGCTTTGTTCGGCCAGCGTGTCGGCCTGACGCTGAAACAGCTCAGGTAAGACGGCATCGGTAAAACGATAATGTTGCTCTTTGCCAAACCAGTCGTTTTGCTGTTTTTTCAGCTGTTGCTGCAGTGGTTTGATGGTGGCGATAAAATCCTGCGATAAATCGAGCAACTTCAGTGTTTCTTTAATAGCGCTGTGTTGTGGCAGCTGACTTTGCAACTGCTGATACAGCTGCTCACTTTGTTGTTGCCAGGCTGCGCTGTCGAAGTTCAGCGGCGCATCAGCGGAAAAAAAGTCGCGGCCGCTATCGGCCAGGTGATGGGCTTCATCTATCACATAAATACAATCTTCGGGTTTGGGCAAAATGCTGTTGCCCGAGGCTAAATCAGCCAGCAGCAAAGCGTGGTTCACCACCAGCACCTGAGAGCTGTCAATTTCCGCTCTGGCCAGATGAAAAGGGCAGTTGTGATGGGCTCGGTGCTGTTTGTGGCAATAATAACTGTCTGCCTGAATGCTGTACCAGAGTTTGTCTGGCACGGCAAAAGGCAGGCTGTCTTTATCACCGAGCCAACGCCTTTCCTGCCAGGCTGTCGCCAGTTTGGCTAAATCAGCCGGACTGGCTTTATCCAGCCAGGCCGGTAGCAATTCTGGTTGCTGAATTTGCTGATTCAGCCTTTCAATACAGGCATAACGCTGCCGGCCTTTGATCAGCGTAAATTCAAAAGGTAAAGCGGCGTGTTGTTGAAAAAAGGGTAAGTCTTTGTTCACCAGCTGCTCTTGCAGCGCCACAGTGGCGGTGGCGATAACCAGCGTTTTTTTCTTCTCCAGTGCCAAGGGTAAAGCCGCCATCAGATAAGCCAGCGATTTACCTGTGCCTGTGCCTGCTTCAATCAGGCCGATACGATCATAACTGTGGTAACTGCCCGCCACTATATTGGCCATTTCTGCCACCAGCTTGTTTTGTGAAGGCCTGGGCTGATAACCCGGCAGTGCGGCTTTGATTTGTTGGTGAATGGCTTTGATTTGGCTTTTGCTGGCGCTGCTGAGCATAAATACTCTGTATAAATTTACAGTTGCTGCATTGTACAAAGGCAAAACTGGTCAGGCAAATAAGATTTTTGACAGCTTCTCAGCAGGTCTGATCAGTGGGAGTCTGCATAATAGCGAGCTTTGTACTTATTTGTGTACGAATCTGGGTTATTTCTTGATTTTCTAAGCTAAGTGGTTGTTTGCTAAGATTTTTATTTGGCTGTCCTAAAAAAAGTATGTTGGAAGCATCAAAGGGGCAGGCGGAAAAACGCCGTTGAAAGCAGTGGTTGTTTACATTATTGCTGAAAAAAACGTCAGGCTGTCGTATTGCTAACACGAAAAGTTCAATTCATCTGCACTTTTTTTGTAGGAATTTATGTAAAAGCGATTGACCCTCGCAAAAAAATCACCTTATTATCGGGCAGTCCAACTCCGGCAGCTTGCGCGGAGTCGTCAGCAGCAGGCTGCGAACGTGACTTACTACACAACAAAATCACGATAACGTGATCCAGGGAGATAGATAATGTTTAGAAATACCAAAATATCTAACGCAGTGCGCTTAGCTGTAATGTTCGGTGCAGTTGGCACCACAGCAGCTTTTTCTGCAACTACGATGGCAGCTGAAGAAGAAGAAGCCAAAAAAGTTGAACGTATCGAAGTGACTGGTTCTCGGATCAAGCGCACTGACGTCGAAAACGCAAGTCCAATTCTGGTTATGGACCGTGAAGCTATCGACGTATCTGGTCAAATCAGTATCGGTGACATTCTGCAAAAGATCCCTGCTGCTGGTGCTGCGTTAAACACCGCTTTTAACAACGGTGGTAACGGTTCTACCAACATGGACCTGCGTAACTTAGGTTCACAGCGCCTGTTGGTTTTAGTAAACGGCAGACGTTGGGTTTCATCTTTAGGTTCAACTGTTGACTTAAACACTATTCCAACTTCAGCAATTGAACGTGTTGAAGTATTAAAAGACGGCGCTTCTGCATTATATGGTTCTGATGCCATTGCCGGTGTAGTGAACATCATTACACGTAAAGATTTTGAAGGTGTTGAATTATCTTCTTATGTTGGCGAAAACATGAGTGAAGGTGACGGCCGTCAGTACACAGCTGAAATGACTCTGGGTACCAGCACTGACAAAGGCGGTATCCTGTTCAACGCCAACCACACTACACAACAACCAATCTGGGCTGGTGATCGCGAAGTATCATCTGTAGGTTGGAGTTCTACTGGTATGAATACCCGTTTAGGTGTTAGTGCTAACACTTTAAGCGCTGCTAACCAGGCTGCTCTGATTGCCAATGGTTACAAAACTACTACTGCCACATCTGGTCGTTATGACTTAATGACCAAAGAAGGCACTGGCGCTGCAACAGGTCTGGATAAGTTCCGTCAGCGTCAGGCTGGTAACGGTGACAACTATAACTATGCACCTGATAACTACTTAGTAACGCCGCAAAACCGTAACGCATTCTATGTTCAGGGTTACTACAACCTGACTGATGACCTGCGTCTGGTTTCTGACTTTGTGATGACAAACCGTAAATCTGCGCAAGAATTAGCACCAATGCCGGTAACTCTGGGTGCCGCCTTCGGTGCAGCAGCAAGCCGTGTTGATATTCACGCCGACAATATTTACAACCCGTTTAAACAAACATTGTACGGACATGCTTCGCGCGCTTTAGCAGCTGGTTACACTACTTATACACCTTACTCTCTGCAACGCCGTATGGTAGAAGCAGGCCCACGCCGCTATGTGCAAAACGATAATACCTACCGCGGTATGGTCGGCTTAGAAGGTGCCTTCGGTGATTCATCATGGACTTGGGATGCTCACTACATCTACGGCCAGAACTCACAAGATGAAAAAACAACAGGTTTATTAAACCTGACCCGTATCAACGCTGCTTTAGGTGCAAACTGTACTGCGTCAACGAACTGTGTGCCATTAAACTTGTTTGGCGGCCCAGGCACTATCACGCCAGAGATGCTTGATTACATCACCTTTGACAGCATTGCATCATCTGGTAGCGAGTTAAAAGATTACGCCTTTAACACTTCAGGCGAACTGTTTGAACTGCCATCTGGCTTTATGGGCTTAGCTGTTGGTTTTGAACGCCGTGAAGAGAACGGTTATGACAACCCGGATCCGCTGACTGTAACTGGTGAATCATCAGGTAACCAACGTGATGCAACAGCTGGTGGTTTCCGTCTGGACGAAGCTTATGCTGAAGTGTCAATTCCGGTTCTTGAGAACCTGTTAATCAGCCCGGCAGTACGTTTCTCTGACCACAGCTCTTACGGCAGCAACAGCACTGCAAAAGTTGGTGTTGAATTCCGCCCAATCGAAGATTTATTAGTTCGTTCTACCTGGGCTGAAGGTTACCGTGCTCCGTCACTGTCTAACTTATTCGCTGGTAACTCAGATTCTTACACTGGTTTAACTGACCCTTGTAACACTCTGACTGCAGCTGGTGCGCCAATCACTTTAGATTTATCTAAGGTTCCTGGTTGTGCTGGTGTGCCTGCAGGCTACCGTCAGTCAAACCCTCAGATCCGTGTGACGCAACAATCATCACCAGATCTGAAGCCAGAAACTTCAACATCACAAACAGTTGGTTTTGTATACAACCCAAGCTGGTTGGAAGGCGCAGAGCTGACAGTGGACTGGTATGACATTGAAGTTGAAGATTCAATTTCACGTATCGGTGCAGGTATCATCCTTGCTGGTTGTGCAACCGGTGGCCCAGCTTCAGAATTCTGTGGCCTGGTTGACCGTGACTCAAACGGTAACGTTGTAGACTTACGCAACGGTCTGCAGAACCAAGGTACATTACACGTACAAGGTGTAGATACCTACATGGCATACCGTCTGCCAGAAACCTCATTTGGTACTTTCAAGACCTACCTGGACTTCTCATACGTGACTGACAGCGAAATCAGTGACGAAGAGTACGTAGGTGTTCAGTGGGGTGACGCAGGTTATCCTCGTTTGAAAGGCAGCTTCGGTGTTGACTGGATGTTAGGTGACTGGGATGCTCACTACACAGCCCGTTATGTTCACGCGATGAAAGGTTTCTATACCCACGTGTATGGCGACACAGCGGCTGATGGCGTAACTGAGCGTCTGCCAACTTATGTTATCCATGATATTTCAATGGGTTATAACTTAAGTGACTACAATACTAAGTTAACTTTTGGTGTTGAGAACTTGTTTGCCAAAGAGCCTACTCCAGAAGGTATTGATAACAACTATGCTGCCTCTACCAACAACTTCTCTGTAACTGAATACGACGTAAACATGGACCGCTTTGTTTACTTCAGAGCTACTATGAAGTTCTAATCTGAGCTGATAATAAAAAAGCCCCCTCACGGGGGCTTTTTATTTGTTTTTATTAATAAAATTGTCTCCGTTAAACTGACGTTTTTGAGCTGAATTATTATGAATAAACCATTGGAGCCATCAGTTTTTCCGATGTTTGCCACCCCTTTTGCTGTGATTGATTTTCCAAATCCGGAAGAACTAAATATCAAGCTGGAACAATATTTTGATCTGTTGGTATCGCAGGGCGTTAAACACAAAAATCCACGGCCGCAAAACTACGTTCAGGATAATCTGTTTGAGAGTAACTTTGATTTATTTCATTACCCTGACCCGGCAGTACAACAACTCAGACTCTTTGTCTTACAGACAGTGGCATGGGTTATTGCCCGACTGAATGGTTATGATCATGAGCAAATGCAAAAAATTCAGCTGTTTAGTGACGCCTGGTTTCATATCACCGAATTTGGCGGATATTTTTATACCCACAATCACCCTATGGCGTCCTGGTCAGCTGTGTACTGTGTGAATCCTGGTGAAGATGTGGAAGGTAAACCTGATAGCGGGGTTTTAAGATTTCATGATCCAAGGCCGCACTGTAATACCTATCTGGACAGCGGTAATGCAAATCTTTCAGGTGTTTATAATACCTATAGTCATAACTTCAAATTAAAAGGCGGACAATTGATCGTGTTTCCATCCTACCTGCAGCATGAAGTAGCGCCTTTTTTCGGTACAGATCGGCGTATTACTGTTGCAGTGAACTGTTGGACTCAGCGTTACGGTTCTTAAAAAGGCGATTCTGCTATTACAGCAATAGTTTGACTGAGCCAGTGTCAGTGCTTTGTTAGTGATTTTTTCATCAAAGGACCGCTGGCTTTGTTCTCCAACAGCGCTATGTGCGACCTTGAACAATAAAAATGGTCGCTGACGTCATGATTGCATGACCTGTTTTATCTCACACCAGCCGGCTGAGCGACGCCCCACACAGTTGCAACTGTGCTGCTTGTAAGCAAATGGTGCTGGTAGTACTGAAAGCGTTGCCGTCTGTACTCAATATCAAAGCTCAAATTCACTGTTGATTTGCAAATCAGCTTGATGACAGTTGTCCCTCAACCGGGTATGGAAACCGGCAGATAACAGAGCTGCCTTCTTCATTGTTATGCGCTTGATGGAGGAGAAATGTTTTGTCTAAACAGGGCTTAATGCTGAATGTTCCAATCATACTATATGCAGCCCAAACAGCTGATCGCCTGGCAGCTGGGACAGGATGCAGTTAAGTTATCCCGTTAATGCCAGGCAGACTGCAGCATGCATAAGCGGTTAAGTGGCAAACAAGCCACAGTGACAACATCAACGCATTTGTGGTTATGAGCATTCTTTTTCCGGAACAGTCTCAGGCCTGCTTTTTAGCGGCTGAATATAGTTTGTCACAGTGCGCACAGCGCTGGCGTGCCGGATCCTGTTGTAACAAATGCCGTTCAATTCTGCTGTCGCAGTCACAACACAAACCATAAAGCCCCATATCCATTTGGCTCAGCGCCGCCTGAATTGCTTCCAGCCGCCGGGTTTTTGCTTCCAGTTCCGGCGTGAGCCACTGATTCAGTAATTCAGGCCAGTGGCTCAGCGGGTGACTATCAAGTTTCAGTAGCAGGTTGCTGTATCCGGCTTGTTGTCCTTGTTGCAGATACTGATAAATAGCAGCACGTTGTTGCTGAATTTCTTCCAGTAACTGGGCTCTGAGCATTGGAGTCAAAGACTGTGGCATAACAAACCTCAATGGGATTGGGGGCAATAATGGTCTGATTGTGCAGCGTGCAGCAAAATGCTGCTCTGATGCAGATCAAAACTTACTGAAAAAGCATCACTATTATGCTAATTCTGTAGTGCCCTGATGGCGGCGCCAAAGAATTATTGCCAGCCACTGAAATTTTTCGACAGACTGCAGGGTCTTTATCAGAGTAATTGCCGGACAGCTTGTCTGGCATTGATATTGGGTTTTATCATCACGGTTTATCGACAGATCATAAGGAATTTCAACATGAGCATGCTTCATAAAAAAGTTGTTTCTGCGGTAGGTGTTCTGGTTTTGGGCTCTATCAGCAGCACAGCCAGCGCCGGTACCTTTCAGGCGACTGAATTGGCAGCAGGTTATCAGTTGTCGGCCGCTGAAGCGTCCTGCGGTGCTGACAAAGTAAAAACCGACGGTAAAAGCAAAGAAGCCAAGTGTGGCGCCGACAAAGCGGACAAAGCCAAAGAAGGCAAATGTGGTGAAGGCAAATGTGGTGAAGGAAAGTGCGGCGCTGAAAAAATGGCCGACAAAGCAGCCGATAAAGCCACCGACAAAACCAAGGAAGGTAAATGTGGCGAAGGTAAGTGTGGCGAGGGCAAATGTGGTGGTATGAACTAACATGACGCTGTTGTCTGGTGTTGGCCTTGGCTTACGGCGCGAAATGCTGGCGTCTGTCAGTCAGGAAAAATCTGCAGTGATTGATTTTTTTGAAGTAGCACCAGAGAACTGGTTACCTTTTGGCGGGGCGCTGGGAAAGCAGTTTCGCGCCCTGACCGAAAGATATGCTTTTGCCTGTCATGGTTTAAGTTTATCGCTTGGCAGCCCGGATCCGCTGGATCTGGATTTTGTCAAAGCGGTCAAACAATTTCTGCAGCAACACCAAATCAAGCTCTACAGCGAACATTTAAGTTATTGTTCTGCTGGTGGTCATCTGTACGACTTAATGCCTATTCCTTTTACCTTAGCCGCAGCCCGATATACAGCTGAGCGTATTATGCAGGTGCAGGATATTTTGGGTCAGCAGCTGGTGGTGGAGAACGTGTCTTATTATGCGGCGCCGGGCCAGGAAATGTCTGAGCTGGATTTTACGCTGGAAGTGCTGCAGCAAGCCGATTGTGCTTTATTGCTGGACGTTAACAATGTGTATGTGAACAGCGTCAATCATGGCTATAACGCCCGTGAATTTATTGCGGCTTTGCCCTCTGAACGTATTGTTTATGGCCATATTGCCGGCCATTACACAGAGCATGAATCTTTATTAATAGATACCCACGGCAGTGCGGTTTGTGATCCGGTCTGGCAATTGCTGCAGCATGCGTATGACTGCCATGGGGTCTTTGCCACTGTGCTGGAACGTGATTTTAATCTGCCACCCATGCCGGAGTTAGAAGCGGAGCTTTGGCAAATTAAAGCGTGCCAGCAAAGGGCAGGGCAATGAGCAAAGGCAGGTTGATGACAAAAAGCAGCCTTGATTTTCAGGCCGTGCAACAGCAGTTTGCCGCCGCAATCCGCGACCCGGCCAATTCTGCGCCTGACGATATCAGCGTTGAACGTATGGCGGTATACCAGCAGCTGTTTTTTAATAATGTGCAGAATTTTGTTAACAGTGCTTTTCCGGTGTTAAAGTCGCTTTATCCGTCGTCTTTGTGGCAGCAAAAGTTAAGACAGTTTTTTGCGCAAAGCTCGCTTTCCAGCCCTTATTTTCTGGATATTGCCGCAGGCTTTTTTCAGTGGTTCAGCAGTACGCCGCTGAGTTCTGAGGATCCGGTATTTGCTATTGAGCTCGCCCATTATGAATGGCTGGAGCTTTATCTGGCGACCAGTACCATCGAAGATACAACACCCTCGTTAACAACGGTCATGCCAGAGCTGCCACTTCAGTTATCGGCATTGGCATTGGTGCTGTGTTATCAGTATCCGGTGATGCAAATCAGCCCGGATTTTCAGCCCACTGTTGCCGACGGACCTTATTATTTATTGATGTACCGAAACGACACCGATGAAATTAAGTTTGTTAGCCTGAATGAACTCAGCGCCACAGCTTTGCAAATTCTGGCCACTGAACCCGGGTTGTCACTTAATGCGGTACTGACAAAACTGCAGCAGTTATTGCCTGCTGCAGAACCTGCAGCATTGCAGGTTGGCACCGCTGAATTATTCGGCAAATTTGCACGAAAAGGCGTGATCCGAGCTTTCCAAGCGGACTAAAATTCATTACCATATCGGCCTTTCTTTTAGCCCTTTAGCAGTGGGAAAACACAATGGCAGACGAGAATTTTAAAGAGTCTTTTGGTGTGGCTCAATTTTTAGGTTTTATCGCAGTGTTTGTGGGCCTGCTGTGCCTAGTTCCCATTTTACGCTGGCTGCAAATTCTCGGTTAAGTGAACCCTGAGTCAGCAAAACCGCCGTTTGGCGGTTTTTTTGTCAGTACATCTTTTGACCTGATAACGATTGAATAATGAGAGTGATGGTTTAATGAATAACCCTACAGAATTTACCCGGATGCTGGAACAAGTGATTAAATCAGTGCCGGATTATCCAAAACCTGGCATTTTATTCCGTGATGTCACCAGTCTGATGCAGGATCCGCAGGCTTTTGCCGCAGTGATTGATAACTTTAAACAACATTACGCTAATCAGGGTTTTACCAAAATCATCGGTACTGAGTCCCGTGGTTTTATTTTTGGTGCGCCATTGGCTTATGCGCTGGGGGTTGCTTTTGTGCCGGTGCGTAAGCCAGGCAAATTGCCACGTGAGCGTATTGCCCAGAGTTATCAGCTGGAATACGGCGAAGACACGCTGGAAATTCATACTGACGCTATAGTACCTGGTGATAAAGTATTGTTAGTTGACGATTTATTGGCAACTGGTGGTACTATTGATGCCACAACCCAGTTAGTGCGCCGTTTAGGTGGTAACGTGGCTGATGCGGCTTTTGTCGTGAATCTGCCCGACCTTGGCGGTGACAAACGTCTGGCGGCATTACAGTTAAAGGTATACGCCCTGATTGATTTTGCCGGTCATTAAGTGATGAGGTGGCGCTTATTGCGCCGCCCCGGCATTCAGGCACAAAAGGAAGGCAGATGAGTTATCAGGTGTTAGCGCGCAAATGGCGGCCACAAAATTTTGCCCAGCTGGTAGGGCAGGATCATGTTAAAGCTGCCTTGATCAACGCGCTGACCCAGAATCGTCTGCACCATGCTTATCTGTTTACCGGCACCCGCGGTGTCGGTAAAACCACCATAGCCCGTATTTTTGCCAAAAGCTTAAACTGCGAAAAAGGCGTGACCGCTACCCCATGTGGGGTTTGCAGTGCCTGTGTCGAAATCGATAAAGGCTATTTTGTTGATTTACTTGAAATTGACGCCGCATCCCGCACCAAAGTCGAAGACACCCGCGATTTACTCGACAATGTGCAATATGCCCCCAGCCGTGGCCGTTACAAGGTTTATCTGATAGACGAAGTGCATATGCTGTCGAAACACAGTTTTAATGCACTGCTTAAAACACTGGAAGAACCGCCACCTCATGTAAAGTTTTTACTGGCGACCACAGATCCACAAAAACTGCCCATCACTGTGCTGTCACGTTGTTTGCAATTTAGTTTAAAAGCCTTAAGTCAAAGCCAGATCAAACAGCATTTAGCCTATATCCTGGGGCAAGAACATATTCAGGCCGAAGACGAAGCACTGGCCTTGTTATCACGTGCCGCCAAAGGCAGTTTGCGCGACTCGCTGAGCCTAACGGATCAGGCGATAGCCCAGACCAATGGCCAGATAGCGCTGGGGCCGGTGCGGGAAATGCTGGGTTTACTGGAACAATCCTGGGCCGAACTGTTGCTGCAGGATGTACTCAACCGCGACCTTGCGGCTATGCAACAACATTTGCTGCAACTGATTGCTCAGCACAGTCAATATCAATCTGTGCTGGATGATATGCTGGCGCTTTTGCATCTGGCGGCTTTGTGTCAGTTCCAGCTTAATGCTGCCGAACTGGCGCTGACCGAATCGGCTTTTGTCCGTGCTGTGGCCAAAACCCATTCAGCGGAAATGATCCAGCTGTATTATCAGCTGCTACTCAGTGGTAAAAAAGATTTAGCTTACGCACCGGATCAGCGCATAGGTCTTGAGATGGCGCTGCTGCGAGCTATCGCTTTTGTGCCAGCCAGCGGCAATGAGCCGGTGCAGGATTCTGCCCGAAGCGCCAGAGCTGCCGCACTCAGTGCAGCCGGTATTCCGGCGCAGCCACCACAGGTGCAAATACAACAGCAAGCTGCGCCATGCCATGTCGCTATTGATGAAACAGCTCAGCAGCAGGGCGGCCATAGTGAGGCTGGAACTCAGCCGGTTGATGCCTCAGCTCAGATTGCTGCAGTTTCTGCAGGAACTGTTGTTACAGAACCCGTTGGAGCAGAGCATCCCTTAGCATCAGCGGCAACTCAAGTCACATCAACACCAGCGGTCGATCCGGTGACAGCCAGCATTCTGGCGCGGCGTGGACTTTCAGCAGCCTTACCCGGAGCTGATGACGGAAAAAAGTCTGAGCGCCAGCCGGCGCTGGTTGAAAAGCAGTCAGCAGCTACGCCAACAACGCCTCAGGCATTGGCTGCCCGCGTGACAGACGACAGTGTCAGCAGGCAGGAGGCGGCCAGTCTCAGTCATGTTACAACCCCTGTCACAGCGCAAGTTCAGCTGCAAAGTCCAACAGCACAGCCTGAGCCCACCTTAGCTGTAATACCAGAAGTTCGGCCTTTAACGACGGCAGCTTGGGTTGGTGCTGCAGTTGCTGAACCAGCCCTCACGCCAGTTCCTGTCGTTGCGATCAGCGATTCCGGCTCTGCACCCGCCACAGATATCCAGGTAGCGCCTTCTGTGCCTTTAGCCGCTGAACATAGTTTGGCGATCAGCAATCCGGCAGAAGTGATCGATGAGGACAGTGAAGAAGCAGAAGTGTTTAGTCACCATGCGCCTGCTGCGGCCATGTTAAATAACGACGACCCGGAAGATGAACCAGATCCTGTGGCCGACAGCGCGGGAGGAGACTGGGCCTGGCAACAATATCAGGCCGCTGAAGAAACAGCAGCAGTAGCACAAAGCAACCAAAACACAGCTGCACCTATTCGCCATGCACTGCTGGAGAGTTTGCAGCCTGTGGCAGACGAGACCGATTTTGCCAGCGAAGCTATAGCCCAGCCGGAATTATCGCCCGAAGCACTGGGGCAGGTGATGGAGTTTGATGGTGTGATAGGTGCCCACAATTTTGCCGTGCGCGCCGCCAGTCAGGTTGACAGCTGGGCGGCCCGTATCGACCAGCTGGCTATCGGCGGCCTGATGCGGTTATTCCTGCTGCACTCAAGCCCAAAGCTTCAGGACAACCAGTTAGTGTTAACCGTGAGCAGCAGTCAGCGACATCTCGACAACGAAAAAAACCGTCTGACGCTTGCCAGAGTATTGTCGGCCTCCTATGGCATGGAGCTGGCGGTTAGCGTTGAGTTTGCTGAGCAAGTGCCGGATTGTCCGCAGGCCATTCAGCAACGCATCGACGAAGCCCGCAGGCTGTATGTGCAGCAACTGCTGGCACAAGACCCCCTGGTGCAGGCGATGCAACAACAGTTTGGCGCTGAATTATTGGCGGATACACTGAGCGTCAGCTAAAGGCATAGTGCTGATATGCTGGCAAAGCCAGCGCTTGGCGGCGAGTCTCTTGTATTTTCAGCGCATTGTGATTATCGTGTCGCCACTATAAATAACGCAGGGGGCAGCCCTGCAGTCCACTGCAGTGCCGGTTCGGCAGCTGCGAACAGACAAACAGCCGCACGCGGTCTGAAAACAAAAGAGAGCACAATTATGTTTAAAGGTGGCATGGGTAATATCATGAAACAGGCGCAGGCTATGCAGGAAAAAATGCAGCGTGCCCAGGAAGAAATCGCCCGGATGGAAGTGACAGGTGAAGCCGGTGCCGGCATGGTTAAAGTGACAATGCTCGGCAATCATAACGTGCGCCGTGTCAGTATCGATGACAGCCTGATGCAGGATGACAAAGAGATGCTGGAAGACTTGATTGCCGCAGCCATTAACGATGCAGTACGCCGCGTTGAAGAAAGCAGCAAAGAAAAAATGGCCGGTGTGGCCGGTGGTATGCAATTACCACCAGGCTTTAAGATGCCGTTTTAATGTTATTGCGGCTTTAGAAAGGACGTTCCGGTATGGCAAAACATACAGCCATGGTGCAGCAACTTATTGATGCACTTCGGGTTTTACCTTCAGTTGGGCCTAAATCTGCCCAACGTATGGCTTATCAGTTACTGGAACGGAACCGCGAAGGTGGGGTGATGCTGGCCAGAGTACTGGCCAATGCTATGGAAAAAGTCGGTCATTGTCAGCAATGCCGTACCTTTGCCGAAGAGCCGCTTTGCCATATTTGTCAGGACAGCAGCCGCAGCCAGAGCGCTTTGCTTTGTGTCGTGGCCAGTGCGGCCGATTTATATGCCATTGAGCAAACTGGCCTTTTTTCCGGCCGTTATTTTGTGCTGGGCGGTCAGTTGTCGCCACTTGACGGCATAGGTCCGGCTGAGCTTGGGCTGGACTTACTGGCCAGTCAACTGGAGCAAGGGGCGATACAGGAAGTGATCCTCGCCACCAACCCAACCATTGAAGGGGATGCCACCGCTTTTTACATTGCTGAGCTTTGTAAAAAACACCAGATTCAGGTGTCGCGTCTGGCGCAGGGCATGCCGGTGGGGGGAGAGCTGGAATATGTGGACGGCAGCACTCTGTCTTATGCCTTAAGTGGCCGCAAACCTTTTTAAACGCTCACCACAACAACCATTTTATGGTTCATCCTTGTCTGCTGATGGAAAACCCTGCAAAAGGCAGGGCTTCCCCTTGAAAGTTTTTTTAACCTCCCCCATATAACCGTCAGCCCAAAACTTCACCGGCCTGGCGTAACACTGCGCAATAAAAAACTGCATTCGATGCAACACGGCTGGTGGTTTTTCATTTGAAGTCCGGATTGTGTGGCGCCTTTGGCTGTCACACTGTTAAACAGGAGCGGTACATGACTGAAACAACACAAAAACAAACGCATGGCTTTCAGGCTGAAGTGAAACAACTGCTGCAGTTAATGATCCATTCGTTGTATTCCAATAAAGAAATTTTCCTGCGTGAACTGGTATCCAACGCCTCAGACGCTGCCGACAAGCTGCGCTTTTTAGCCTTATCTGACAGTAGCTTATACGACAACGACGGCGAATTACGCGTGCGCATCAGCCTGGATGACAGCGCCAAAACCATCACTATCAGCGACAACGGTATTGGTATGACACGCGATGAAGTGATCAGTCACTTAGGCACCATTGCCAAATCCGGTACCAAAGAATTTTTCTCACAGTTATCCGGCGAAGCCAGCAAAGACTCACAACTGATTGGTCAGTTTGGTGTGGGCTTCTATTCAGCCTTTATTGTGGCTGACAAAGTCACAGTGCGTACCCGCAAAGCCGGCATGCCAGCGGACAGCGCGGTGGAATGGGAATCTGCCGGTGAAGGTGAATACAGCATCAGTCCTATTGTTAAAGACAGCCGTGGTACCGACATTATTCTGCACTTGCGCGAAGCTGAAACCGAGTTTTTAAGCCCGTGGAAAGTGGAAAGTATTGTCACTAAATACTCAGACCATATTTCTATTCCGGTGCAAATGTGGCAGGAAGGTACCCCAGAGCGTGACGGTGAAGACGGTGAAAAAATTCCGGCCACCGAAGGTTACTGGAAGGCAGTCAACAAAGCCACAGCCCTTTGGATGCGCGACAAGTCTGAAGTATCAGATAACGAATATCAGGAATTTTATAAGCATATTTCACATGACTGGACAGAGCCGCTTGCCTGGAGCCACAACAAAGTTGAAGGCAACAGCAACTACACCAGCTTGTTATATGTGCCGAAAAAAGCACCTTTTGATTTATGGAACCGTGAAGCCCGTCATGGCCTGAAACTTTATGTACAGCGTGTATTTATCATGGACGACGCTGAGCAGTTTATGCCAAGTTACCTGCGTTTTATCAAAGGTGTACTGGATTCGAGCGACTTACCGCTGAACGTGTCACGTGAAATTTTACAAGACACTAAAGTCACACAAAGCCTGCGTAAAGGTTGTACTTCGCGCGTATTAAAAATGCTGGAAAAAATGGCCAAGGCTGAAGATCAAAGCGAATACCAGACCTTCTGGAATGAGTTTGGTCAGGTGATGAAAGAAGGCCCGGCCGAAGATTTTGCCAATAAAGAAACTATTGCCAAATTATTACGTTTTGCTTCAACCCATGAAGACAGCAGCGAGCAAAAAGTTGGGCTCGAAGCTTATGTCAGCCGGATGAAAGAAGGTCAGGACGAAATTTATTTCCTGGTGGCCGACAGTTATGAAGCCGCCAAACACAGTCCGCATCTGGAAGTACTGCGCAAAAAAGGCATTGAAGTGCTGTTGTTGTCAGATCGCATTGACGAATGGCTGATGCAGCATCTGACTGAATTTGATGGCAAAAAACTGCGTTCTGTCGCCAAAGGCGGACTGGATCTATCCAAACTGGACGATGAAGAAACCAAAAAAGCCCAGGCTGAAACCGAGCAGCAATTTGCCGCTGTGGTGGCGCGTTTTAAAACCGCGCTGGGTGAGCAGGTGAAAGATGTCAAAGTCAGCCACCGTTTAACCGACAGCCCGGCTTGTGTGGTGACTGATGAGTTTGATATGAGCACACAGATGATCAAGCTGATGGAGTCAGTCGGCCAGAAGGTACCTGAAGTAAAACCAATTTTTGAACTGAACCCAGAGCATCAGCTGGTGAAACATATTGCCGATGAGCAGGACGAAAGCCGCTTTAAGCAGTGGGCAGAAGTGCTGTTTGAACAAGCCTTGCTGGCAGAGCGTGGTAGCCTGAAAAACCCGGCCAGTTTTGTTGGTCGCTTAAACGCTCTGTTGCTGGATCTGGCAAAATAACAGCTGCAGTGTTATTGCTAAAAAGGATGAGCCTGAGTGCTCATCCTTTTTTTTTGCTCAAATGGGTATTTTCTTCAGGTATAACCAAAGGGGTAGGATGGATATCTTAGAGTGCTGACTTTAACATTATGATTTAATTAATTATATTCAGCTAATTTATATGAAAACTATTGGTTGTGTTTTAACCTGTGTCAC
Organism: Rheinheimera sp. 4Y26; assembly: GCF_025245835.1. GTDB lineage: Bacteria > Pseudomonadota > Gammaproteobacteria > Enterobacterales > Alteromonadaceae > Pararheinheimera. The sequence continues at coordinate 112,540 of NZ_JAOBWS010000007.1, read as the reverse complement.
AAGTTATTATTTCCCGGCGATTTTTTGTCTGCCAGCCATGCCCCGATTTTCCTGCACTTTGGTCTAATAAAATCAGGAAAAGCTTAGCCAAAACATGAAAAAACAGCTTGTTGTCATGAAAAATGCTGTTAAAACCGAGATTGCACAGCTTAAGACCAAAGTTGGCTTGACTTATCTGATGAGCAGCCTTTGGGCGACAAATTTCTTGTCTGATGACGGACATTGTGTAAAGATCCAAAGCTTGTGACTATTGGATCAAACCGCAGCTATTCGAGGTTTTTTGTATGCGTATTATTTTGTTGGGTGCCCCAGGTGCCGGTAAGGGAACTCAGGCACAGTTTCTGATGAATAAGTTTGGCATTCCACAAATTTCGACCGGCGATATGCTGCGTGCTGCCATTAAAGAAGGCACACCTCTGGGTTTAGCGGCAAAACAAGTGATGGACGCCGGCCAACTGGTGTCTGATGATCTGATCATCGGTCTGGTGAAAGAGCGTATTGCCAAAGCCGATTGTGCCAATGGTTTCCTGCTGGACGGTTTCCCCCGCACTATTCCACAAGCCGATGCGATGAAAGAAAATGGCGTTGCTGTGGATCACGTGATTGAATTTGACGTGCCGGACGATGTGATTGTGGAGCGGATGAGTGGCCGCCGTGTACATCCTGCTTCTGGCCGTGTGTACCACATCAGCTACAATCCGCCAAAATCAGCGGGTAAAGATGACGTTACTGGCGAAGATTTAGTGATCCGCGAAGATGATAAAGAAGAAACAGTGCGTAAGCGTCTGGCTATTTATCATGAGCAAACTGAACCGCTGGTGGGTTATTACCGTAACCAGGCCGAGCAGGGGCTGACCAAATACCATCATTTAGACGGTACAGCACAGGTAGAGGCAGTCAGCAATCAGTTGGCCGCTTTGCTGGCTTAAGCCGGCACTGTGTAAAAAACCCACCTTCAGGTGGGTTTTTTTATCCCTGCAATAACTAAAAGCGTGATGCAATTTTTGTCAGCATTGTCAGTTTGCATAGTGTTAAACTTCGCAACAGTTTGATTTATAGGGATTGCCATAGTATGACGTCCAGGCACCTCAGTTTACCTTTGTCTCAATATGCGGTGGTGTTGGTTAATCTGGGGACTCCGGATGAGCCAACGGTACCGGCCATTCAGCGGTATTTAAAACAGTTTTTGTCCGACCAAAGGGTGGTCGATTATCCGGCCTGGCTGTGGCAAATCATTTTACGAGGCATTATTTTACCTTTTCGCGGTCGCCGGGTGGCCAAACTGTATCAGTCGATCTGGTGGCCTGAAGGCTCGCCACTTCGGGTGATCACCGAACGTCAGACTTCGGCTCTTGCATCCCGTTTAATGCTGGCTGGCATGCCGGTGCAGGTCAGGTACGCCATGACCTACGGTAACCCTTCGATCAGTTCTGTGTTGGACGAACTGCGCGCACAAGGTGTTGAGCGTTTTGTGGTGTTGCCGCTTTATCCGCAATATTCGGCCACCACAACTGCCGCAATTTCCGATCAGCTGGCGCATTATCAGTTGCAACAGCGGGATCTACCGCAGATCAGGCTGGTGAAAAACTATCATCATGAAGCCAGTTACCGTCAGGCGCTGGCTGGTTCAGTGCGGGCCCATTGGCAACAACATGGTCAGGCCGATGCATTGTTATTGTCGTTTCATGGTATTCCGGAGCGTTTTGTAAGGCTTGGCGATCCATACGAGCGGCATTGCCGTGAAACCGCGGCCAATCTGGCGGCCGATTTAGGCCTGACTGCAGAGCAGGTGCTGGTGAGTTTTCAGTCCAGAGTTGGCAAAGAAAAGTGGCTGCAACCTTATACCGACCAGTTACTTGAGCAATTGCCGGGCAAAGGTATTAAAAAATTGCAGGTATTATGCCCGGCGTTTTCGGCTGATTGTCTGGAGACTCTGGAAGAAATTGCGGTAGAAAACTGCGAAGTTTTTCTGCATGCTGGCGGTGAAAGTTATCAATACATCAAGGCGTTAAACGATTCGCCTTGCCATATCCAGCTGTTTGCGCAGCTGGCGTTACAACAACTACAGGGTTGGTAGTATGACTTTATTGATCACTCCTTATTATGCCGCGGCACTGGCCGTATTTTATGTTGGCCTGGCGGCGCTGGTGATCCGCCAGCGTCTGAAAAACCGTGTGGGGTTAGGTGATGGCCAAAAACCAGCGCTGGTGACTGCCATCCGGGTACATGGCAACTTTGCCGAATATGTGCCGCTGCTGCTGGTGCTATTATTGCTGCTGGAAATTCAGCAGGCGCCCTTGTGGCAACTGCATCTGATTGGTGGCCTGACGCTGGCCGGCCGCGTGCTGCATGCCATTGGTTTGAATAAAACCCAGGGCACTTCGGCACCACGTTTTCTTGGCATGGTGTCTACCTTTGTGGCTTTATTGGCATCTGCAGCATTTCTAGTGATCTAATGATGGCTGCGTCAAAGCTTCTACCGGCGGAACAAAAGCCCGGGCTTAAGGTGACAGGTCAGGGCGCGCCTATACTGTTACTGCATAGTTCACTCAGTAGCCATAAACAGTGGTTGCCGCTCGTGGCATCATTGTCTGAGCAATATTGTCTGTGGTTACCTGACTTACAAGGCTATGGAAGCAACAAAGCAGTGGCTGATAGCGCGACGCCCAACTGGTCGCTGGCTGCTGAAGCTGACGCTATTGTGACGACCCTAACCCCTGAGCAAAAAAACGCTGAGCTTATCCTGATTGGTCACTCTTATGGCGGGGCAGTGGCGCTGCATCTGGCCCGTACGCAAAAGCTGAAAGTCAAAGCCATGGTGTTATTTGAGCCTGTCGCCTTTCACCTGTTGGCGGCAGAAAGTTCGGCTGAAGCGCAAGCCCTGACGGCAGAAGTAAAATTGCTCTCACAGCAGATGCCGGCATTAGAGGCTTGGGACGCGGCACGGCTTTTTGTCGATTATTGGCAACAAAAAGATTATTTCCGTTTTTTGCCGGCCAGAATGCAGCAGCAAATGGCCGCACAAGTATGGAAAGTTCCGCAGGATTTTGCCGCTTTGATAGGTGAGGGCGCCACTCAGGCCGATTACGCCAGGCTGCAAATGCCGGTATTGTTAATGCATGGTGCTGATAGCCGAAGGGCTGCTTTATTGGTGGCTGAGCTGTTGGCCCAGAGTTTAGCTCAGGTGCAAACAACAACGCTGCCAACAGGCCATATGGGCCCGCTGACAGCGCCGGAGTTAGTGAATCAGCAAATCATTGATTTTTTAGCCGGGTTATAACAACACAAAACCCGGCCATTCTGTCTATTTGTCAGCTGATATTAGCTGCCGCTTGCTACTGTCAGCACCGCAGGCTCAGAATTGGCCGCTTGTTGCTGGTTCAGTAAAGTGGTGGGTTGCGCCTGACCAATGGCAATTTTGCGTGGTTTTAACGCTTCCGGAATTTCCCGCACCAGTTCAATATGCAACAAACCATTGTGCACATTGGCACCTGTCACGCGAATGTAATCTGACAGCTGGAATTTGCGTTCAAAATTGCGCTCGGCAATGCCCTGATGCACAAAACGACGACCTTCGGTTTTGTCGGCTTTTTGACCTTTCACCAGCAGGGTGTTGTGTTCGGTTTCCAGTGATAATTCATGTTGTTCAAAACCCGCCACCGCCATGGTAATGCGGTACTGATCTTCACCGGTAATTTCAATATTGTAAGGCGGATAAGCCGGTTGTTTTTCATTGCGGGCAGCTGCATCCATGAGTGATGCCAGATGATCAAAACCAATAAATGAACGATAAAAAGGAGAAAAATCTAAAGTTGTCATGTCCAATTCCTCTTCTGAAGCAAATTAGTTAAGTAACTGTTTTACAAAGTGGTATTCGCATGAATCCCACAGAGCAGGACCCTTATCAGGCATCCTGCTTCATAAAATAGGGGCGTTGTTATTGCTTTCAAGAGGACGGGAAGAAATTTCTGCAACAGGCTGAAGTTGGTTTTAAGTTGGCTTCAGCCTGTGCATCAGAGTCCATCAGGTTTTGGTGATTTCCTTAAGTTTATTCAGCGCTGCCTGGTAATCCGGTTCTTGTGACAGCAGCGGCACCAGCTGCTGATAAACCAGTGCGCCTTTGGCATCGATAATCAAAACTGCCCGGGTCAGAATGCCCATGTCTTTAATTCTTAAACCATAGTTACTGCCAAAATCGCCCCAGACTGCATCAGATAACACCTGCAGTTTGTCGACTTGTTCTTTTTGGCAAAAGCGTTTTTGCGCAAAAGGTAAATCGGTGGAAATGGTGAGCAGCACCACATCTTTGGGCAAGCTTGCGACTTGTTCGTTAAATTTTTTCGTCTGAATGGAGCAGACGCCTGTGTCGATGCTTGGCACTACGCTGAGCAACACTGTTTTTCCGGTAAAATCGCTGAGTTTAACCGCTTTAAATGCTTGATCGGCCACTTTAAAGTCAGGGGCTTGCTGCATTAATTGCACCGGCGATCCTTGCAGCTCCAGCGGTCGGTCACCCGCTTTGACTTCAGAGAGCCTGACCGGCAAATTGGCTGTTAAGTCGGCAGCCAGAGCCGAATTGAGCATCAGAGCAAAACAGAGACTGTATTTGAAGGCCGCAGATAAATTTTTCATCTTTTGTTCCTGTTATCCTTGAAAATAATGTAAATACAATTGCTTATGTCGATGATTTTGAGGAAAAAAGCCGTTGTTTTGATTCGCACAATCAAAGGTTCAGCGCTACACTGGATTTAACAATACGTGAATCAGGTGTCTAATGGTAGCAGCGGTATTAATCTGTGATGATTCAAATCTGGCACGCAAACAAATGGCCCGCAGTTTGCCAGCGCAGTGGCAGGATAAAATTTATTTTGCCGGCCATGGTCAGGAAGCTTTGGAAGTTTTAAAGCGTCAGCCTATCGATTTATTATTCCTTGATTTAAATATGCCGATCCTCGACGGCTATGAGGTACTGCAGGCTATTGCCGAGCAAAAAATTCCGGTTAAAGTTGTTGTGGTATCCGGCGATGTACAGCCCGAAGCCCGCGAGCGGGTGATGGCTTTTGGTGCATTGGATTTTATCCGTAAACCTGTAGCAGCCGATAAGCTCACTGAAGTGCTGGCGCAGTTTGAAGCCCTGCATACAGTGTCAGACAGTAAAAAAGTGCAGGAAAGAACCATTGAGCTCAATCAAACCAGCAAAAGTTTTGTGCTTGACCCTGTACTGCGGGATGTATTTCAGGAGCTGACCAACGTGGCTATGGGCCAGGCCGGTGATCTGCTGGCAAGGCTTCTTAAAGTATTTGTCAAGTTACCCATCCCTAATGTCAATGTCATTGAAGTCAGTGAACTGCATATGGCTATCGCTTCGGTGGAGCAAAAAGAAACTACGTCGGCGGTCTGTCAGGGTTTTATCGGGGGCGGTGTGTCGGGAGAAGCTTTGCTTATTCTGAATGACTCCAGTTTTGTTGATATTGCCAAACTGATGAATTACGAAGGCAAACTCAATACCAAAGCTGAACTCGAATTATTAATGGATATTGGCAATATTTTGATAGGAGCTGTACTCAAGGGGCTGGCTGAGCAGATTGATATGTCGTTCAGTCAGGGACATCCGGTGGTTCTGGGCCAACATGCGCCGGTCAGTGAGATGATTAAAGCCAATGCCAAACGCTGGAAAAGAACACTGGCGATTGAAATCAGCTATGGCATCGAAAACTACAATATTAATTGTGATTTGCTGCTGCTTTTTACCGAAGACAGCATTAAAACGCTGAATTACAAAGTCGAATTTTTGTTAGAAGAGTAGTTATGTCACAAATAAACTCTGACGTTGCCGAAGTTCACTGGTTATTAGATATGTTCCAGACCGTTGATGTGGGTCTGGTGGTGCTGACTGCCGATTATAAAATTCAGGTCTGGAATGGTTTTATGGAAAACCACAGTGGTTTAACACCACGCCAGGTGCGCGACAGGTATCTGTTTGACTTGTTCTCTGAAATAGACGAAGGCTGGCTTAAACGTAAATGTGATCCGGTGATTTTGCTGAAAAACCGCGCCTTTACCATCTGGGAGCAGCGGCCTTATATCTTTAAATTCCGCAATTACAGGCCTATTACCGGTGCTGCGGATTATATGTACCAGAACAGCACTATATTCCCAATTACCGATGTGCGTGGTGTAGTAACCCACCTTTGTATGATTATTTATGATGTCACAGATGTAGCGGTCAGCAGACTGGAGCTGGAGTCGATGAACGGCCAGCTGAAACAGCTGTCAAAAACTGATTTTCTGACGGAGCTTAATAACAGAGGTCATTGGGAAGATGCGCTGATGCATGAGTTTAAGCGGCTCAAGCGCAGTGGCCATCGCAGCAGTTTATTGATGTGTGATATCGACCACTTTAAAAGAGTGAACGATACTTTTGGCCATGCTGCCGGTGATTCGGTGATTAAGGCTGTGGCTCAGGCGGTGAAAAAAAATCTGCGGGAAACCGATGTGGCAGGGCGATATGGTGGTGAAGAATTTGCGGTGTTGCTGGTAGACACCACTGAAGATCAGGCGATGTATTTTGCCGAACGTCTGAGAAAAACAGTAGAAAACCTGGCTATTGAATATAACCAGCAAATTCTGAAAGTGACAGTCAGCGTTGGTATTGCTGAATACCACAGTGATATGCTGGAACACCGGCAGTGGTTGGAAGCTGCCGATAAAGCGCTGTATACCTCCAAAGCCAATGGCCGCAATCAGGTGACTTTGTGTAGCGCTCAGCTTAAAGCGTCTTCTTAAGCAACAACCGCCAAATACAGCAGACCATAAAAAACACCGCTATTGCGGTGTTTTTTTATGGATTTGGGCCAAATCCCGGTGGTTTTCGCGTTAAGACATTCTCAGCCTTGCCGTGAACAACAGCAAGGCTGAGCTCACACCGGCACCATCATCAGTTGAGTTACCGAGTTATCTTCGTTCAGTTGTTCCAGCCGCACGGTAAAGCCCCAGAGCCGGTGCAGATGTTTCAGCACAGAAGGATAACTTTCGGCAAGCGGCACTCTGTTATTGGGGATAAAACGTAAGGTCAGCGAGCGGTCGCCGCTGACATCGACATTCCACACCTGAATATTGGGTTCGATATTACTCAGGTTATATTGTGCCGACAGCATCTGCCTGATTTTCTGATACCCCTCATTGTTATGAATAGCAGCAACTTCCAGTGAGTTGTCTTTGTCGTCATCGACAATGGCAAAAAGGTGAAAATCACGGATGACTTTTGGCGATAAATACTGGCTGATAAAACTTTCATCTTTAAAGTTTTGCATCGCAAAGTGTAAGGTTTGCACCCAATCTGAACCTGCTATATCCGGAAACCATTGTTTATCCTCGGCTGTTGGCTGCTCACAAATACGGCGGATATCAGTAAACATGGCAAAACCAAGTGCGTAAGGGTTGATGCCGGAATAATATTTTGAGTTATAGGCGGGCTGAAACACCACATTGGTATGGTTATGCAGTACTTCCAGCATAAATTTGTCAGTCACCAGGCCTTCACCATACAGATGCTGCAAAATGGTGTAGTGCCAGAAAGTTGCCCAGCCTTCGTTCATCACCTGGGTTTGTTTTTGTGGATAAAAATACTGCGAAATTTTGCGCACTATCCGCACAATTTCCCGTTGCCAGGGTTTTAACAATGGGGCGTTTTTTTCAATAAAATACAGGATGTTTTCCTGTGGCTCGGCCGGAAAGTGACGCTCTTGTGTTACCGCATGCTGCTCTTTGTTTGGAATGGTTTTCCAAAGCTGATTCACCTGAGACTGCAAATAACTTTCGCGGTCTTTTTGCCGGCGCTGCTCTTCATCCATCGAGATTTTCTGCGGTCTTTTATAGCGGTCAACACCGTAATTCATCAGGGCATGGCAGGAGTCGAGAATATCTTCAACTTCGCTGACCCCGTATTTTTCTTCACAGTCGCTGATGTATTTTTTGGCAAAAACCAAATAGTCGATAATAGAGGAGGCGTCTGTCCAGGTTTTAAATAAATAGTTGTTTTTAAAAAAAGAGTTATGTCCATAACAGGCATGAGCCATCACCAGCGCCTGCATGGTAATGGTGTTTTCTTCCATCAGGTAAGCAATACAGGGATTGGAGTTGATGACAATTTCATAGGCCAGCCCCATATGGCCTCTTTTGTAGTTTTGTTCGGTCTGTATAAACTTCTTGCCATAAGACCAGTGGTGATAACCAATAGGCATACCCACGCTGGAATATGCGTCCATCATTTGTTCTGCGGTGATAATTTCAATCTGATTCGGGTAATAATCCAGCTGATAAAATTTAGCCACTCGTTCAATTTCAGTCTGATACTGATGGAGTAATTCAAAAGTCCAGTCCGGACCATCCGACAGCGGCTGCACCGTTGCAGCTGTGGTTTTTCGTTTAGCGGTCATAGCGCACTCCTTAGCAGCACGGGGCCGCAGGCATTCTGATTAGCTGGCACCATGTCAGGCTGACTGCCTGTTCACACTTTTGCGAAACAGTTCGCGGAACACCGGATAAATATCACTGACTTGCCGGATAGGCTGAATGGCAAAATTATCAAAGCTGCGCAGCAGCTTTTCATATTCGAGCCACAGGCTTTGATGGGGCCGCTGTGTAATTTCGATATAAGCGTAATAGCGCACCCAGGGCAGCAATTCTTCGGTCAGAATAGTGGCACACTGCGGGCTGTCATCGGCCCAGTTGTCGCCGTCGGACGCCTGTGCCGCGTAGATATTCCACTGTGTTGGGTCGTATCTTTCTTTGACAATTTCAGCCATCAGTTTCAGCGCGCTCGACACTATGGTGCCGCCTGTTTCCTGTGAATAAAAAAACTCCTGTTCATCCACTTCTTTGGCCTGAGTGTGGTGACGGATATAGACCACATCAACATTCTTGTAACTGCGGCTTAAGAACATATAAAGCAGAATATAAAAACGTTTGGCCATGTCTTTGGTGGCTTGATCCATAGATCCTGATACGTCCATCAGGCAGAACATTACAGCTCTGCTGGTGGGTTCCGGCCTTTTGGCAAAATTGCGAAAACGTAAATCGAAGCTGTCGATAAAAGGCACGGCGGCGATGCGTTTTTTTAGCTCTTCAACTTCAGCTCTGAGTTGTTGCAGCTTGTGCTGGTCCGGCACCGCATCCTGCTCAAGCAAAGCGATTTGTTGCTCCAGCGCTTTCAGATCTTTCTTTTTGCCGGCACTCATGGCAACACGACGCGCCAGTGAACCTTGCAGTGAACGCACAATATCAATATTGCTGGGTACCCCTTCCGAGCGGTAACCAGCGCGCACATTTTTAAATTGCACCAATTTATCTAACTGATTTTTCTTCAGATTTGGTAGCTCTAAGTCTTCAAACAATAAATCCAGGTATTCGTCTTTTGAAATGGAAAATACAAATTCGTCTTCACCTTCACCATCCTGACTGGCATCACCCTGGCCCGAGCCGCCGCCCTGACCACCTAAAGGTCTTTTGATCCTGTCGCCCGGGCTGAACTGATCATTGCCCGGGTGGATCATTTCTCTGTGACCCCCTTTGCCCTGATGAAAAAAGGGCTCGGTAATGTCACGGCCAGGAATAGACACAGACTCACCGCTGTCGATATCGGTGACACTGCGTTTACTGATGGCATCGGAAACAGCCTGTTTAATTTGCTGTTTGTAACGGCGGATGAACCGTTGCCGGTTCACCGCACTTTTGTTTTTTCCGTTCAGGCGTCGATCGATAAAATGCGCCATAAAACCTCCGGCTAACCCCTGGCATCACTGAGACTTGCGAACGCGCAGATACCATTCTGACAGCAGTCGCACCTGTTTGCGGGTGTAGCCTTTTTCCATCATCCGATCGACAAAATCATCATGTTTTTTCTGATCATCAGTCGAGGTTTTGGCATTAAACGAAATCACCGGCAACAGCTCTTCGGTGCTGGAGAACATTTTTTTCTCGATCACAGTGCGCAGTTTTTCATAGCTGGTCCAGGTTGGATTTTTGCCATTGTTTTTAGCTTTGGCTCTGAGCACAAAATTAACAATTTCATTGCGAAAATCTTTTGGATTACTGATGCCAGCCGGTTTTTCGATTTTCTCCAGCTCAGCGTTTAAGGCGGAGCGGTCGAATAACTGACCTGTTTCCGGATCGCGGTACTCCTGATCCTGGATCCAGAAGTCGGCATAAATCACATAACGGTCGAAAATGTTCTGACCATATTCAGAATAAGATTCCAGATATGCGGTTTGAATTTCTTTGCCAATAAATTCAACATATTTAGGGATCAAATAACCTTTCAGATGTTCAAGGTAACGCTCCGCTACATCGGCCGGAAATTGTTCCCGTTCAATTTGTTGTTCCAGCACATAAAACAAATGTACCGGGTTGGCGGCCACTTCAGTGCTGTCAAAGTTAAAGACCCTGGACAAAATCTTAAAAGCAAAACGGGTGGAAAGCCCGGTCATACCTTCGTCTACACCGGCGTAATCGCGGTACTCCTGATAGGATTTTGCTTTTGGATCTGTGTCTTTTAAACTCTCGCCGTCATACACCCGCATTTTGGAGTACAGGCTGGAGTTTTCCGGCATTTTTAATCGGGATAACACAGCAAATTGTGCCAGCGAAGTCAGGGTGCCTGGTGCACAAGGCGCTACTTTTAACTCGCTGTGCTCAAGCAGTTTTTCGTAAATTTTGACTTCTTCTGACACCCGCAGACAATAAGGCACTTTGACGATATAGACCCGGTCTAAAAAAGCCTCATTGTTTTTATTGTTGCGGAAGGTTTGCCATTCAGATTCGTTACTGTGCGCCAGAATAATGCCTTCAAAGGGTAGGGCGGCTAAACCTTCAGTGCCGTTATAATTGCCTTCCTGAGTGGCAGTGAGCAGTGGATGCAGCACTTTAATCGGTGCTTTAAACATCTCAACAAATTCCATAATGCCCTGATTGGCTCGGCATAAAGCACCGGAATAACTGTACGCATCCGGGTCATTCTGGGCAAAATGTTCCAATTGGCGGATATCCACTTTGCCGACTAAAGAGGCGATATCCTGATTGTTTTCATCCCCGGGTTCAGTTTTGGCGATGGCAATTTGATCCAGTATGGACGGATATTTTTTCACCACGCGGAACTGGCTGATGTCACCGTTAAACTCATGCAGTCTTTTACTGGCCCAGGGTGACATGATGGTTTTTAAATAACGTTTTGGAATGCCATATTCCTGCTCCAGAATGTTGCCATCTTCCTGACCGTCAAACAGGCAAAGCGGGTGGTCGTACACAGGAGAGCCTTTGAGATAATACACCGGCACCTGTTGCATCAGAGATTTCAGTTTTTCCGCCAGTGAAGATTTACCACCGCCCACAGGACCTAACAGATACAAAATTTGTTTGCGCTCTTCCAGCCCCTGAGCTGAGTGTTTCAGATAAGAAACTATTTGTTCTATCGCATCTTCCATGCCGTAAAATTCAGAAAAAGCCGGATAACGGGCAATCACCCTGTTGGAAAATAACCGGCTTAATTTGGGATCTTGTGCTGTGTCGATAAACTCCGGCTGACCGATGGCCATCAATAACCGCTCAGCAGCACTGGCGTAACAGCTTTTATCGTTTTTGCATAAAGCGAGGAATTCAGAAATGCTGTATTCCTCTTCTTTTGATGCTTCGTACCTAGACTTATAGTGCTCAAAAATGCCCATATGCACCTCCGCAACCTTGTCAAAGAAACTTGAGACTGAAACTGATGCTGTAATTCAAGGTTAGACAGTAAAACTACGCTTTGCTTGGCTAATTCACAGAATTTTATGCAATTTTCGATAAAGCGTTATTTCAGTTTGGTCTGATTGGCAACAAGCGTAGCCGAAGAAAAGCAGAGGTGAAGACAATAAAAAAACCCGGTTTAAACCGGGTTTTCTGTGATTGGCAACCAGAAGTTACGCCAGAGTAAAAGTATTACTTGGCGAAGTTTTCGGCGGCAAATTTCCAGTTCACCAGCGCCCAGAAGGCGTTCAGGTACGTAGGACGGGCGTTACGGAAATCGATGTAATATGCATGTTCCCATAAATCTACAGTCAGAACAGGCGTCAGGCTGGCGTCTGTTAATGGTGTACCGGCGTTGCTGGTGTTGACGATATCCAGAGTGCCGTCTGCTTTTTTCACTAACCAGGTCCAGCTTGAACCAAAGTTGTTCACTGCTTTATCGTTAAAAGCAGTTTGGAAAGCAGCAAATGAACCCCATTTGGCGTTGATGGCATCAGCTAAAGCACCTGTTGGTTCGCCACCGGCATTTGGAGCCAGGCAGTGCCAGTAAAAAGTGTGGTTCCAGATCTGCGCGGCGTTGTTAAATACCGGGCCTTCTGAAGTTTTGATGATATCTTCCAGTGATTTACCAGCAAATGCAGTGCCTTCAATCAGAGAGTTCAGCTTCACTACATAAGCGTTGTGGTGTTTGCCGTGGTGGTAGTCCAGAGTTTCTGGGGAGATATGAGGTAATAATGCATCTTTTGCGTATGGTAATGCTGGTAATTCAAAGGCCATTCTAATTCTCCACTGACATTGTTTATGGTTTCTGCATCGCGTAGACTACAAAACCTGACTAAAATACTCAAGTTTTACCTGAGGTTTTGCCGGTTTCTTCGCCTGTTAATGCACTCTTTCTGCGGACATTAATTTTTGGGGCAAAACTTGAAAACTCAAGTGGCCGGCCACAATTCATCTGGTAAAATGCGCTAACTTTTTATGTGCCCCAGGGCAGAGGTTTTTATGGAAACTATCGACAAAATTAAACAACAACTGGCAGACAACCCAATTATTCTGTTTATGAAAGGGTCGCCAAAATTCCCGAGCTGTGGTTTTTCCGCTCAGGCGTCTCAGGCGCTGATCGCTTGTGGTGAACAATTTGCGTACGTCGATATTCTGCAAAACCCGGATATCCGCGCTGAATTACCAAAATTTGCCAACTGGCCAACTTTCCCGCAACTGTGGGTGGAAGGTGAGCTGATTGGTGGTTGTGACATTATGCTGGAAATGTTTCAGCGTGGTGAATTACAGCCGTTAATTAAAGAAACTGCGGCTAAATACAAAAAGCCGGATGCAGAATAAGCAGCACTGAGTACTGTTGCCGCAATCATCATTGCGGTTATCGAAAAAAAGCAGCGTCAGCTGCTTTTTTTATGCGGTTTGGTCTGAGCCTGGATTTGCTGCAGGCTTAAAATCTGAATAACACGCCTGTCTCAGCCAGCGTCAGTTTCTGAGTCTTTTTCAGCACAATCTTCATCATTGTTGTCGTCGGCAAATAATGGCGGAGGCCAGCCACCAAGAGCATGCCAGCGATTAACGATGTAACAAAAGAGTTCTGCAGTGCGCTCAGTGTCGTACAAGGCGCTGTGCGCTTCTTTGTTATCAAAGGCAATGCCTGCCGCCTTACAGGCTTTGGCCAGCACTGTCTGTCCTAACGCCAGTGCTGCTAAGGTTGTAGTATCAAAAGACACAAAAGCATGGAAGGGTGAACGTTTGATATGATTACGTTCAACAGCGGCATTTAAAAAACCCTGATCAAAAGCTGAGTTATGAGCGACCATCACCGATCTTTGGCAACCTGCGTCTTTTTGCGCTTTGCGTACAGCTTTAAAAATTTCAGTGAGCGCTTCGCGTTCAGACACAGCACCACGCAATGGGTTGTAGGGGTCGATGCCATTAAAAGCCAGCGAGCTTGGATTGAGCACTGCACCCTCAAAAGGCTCTACATGAAAATGCAAAGTGCGGTCAATGCACAGGTTGCCATTATCATCCATGGTCAGCAGTGTGGCGGCAATTTCCAGTAACGCATCGGTTTGGGCATTAAAGCCTGCGGTTTCTACGTCGATAACTACAGGATAATAACCACGGAATCGTTGCGAAAATAATGTTGTTTGTGTCATATCCAAACCAGCCTGACAATGGGGCACGCAGTATGCCAAAAAAAAAGCCGGTCGTCTTGTTGCGGCACAGCCTTTGCAGGAAAAATCTTATCAGCCAGCAAATGCTGGCAATGCCCCAACTGGAGAACAGCGTGTGAAGGCTGGAGGTGTAATGAAATTTGTTGGTTATCTGTGTCTGAGCCTGTGTTCCCTGCAGCTTCTGGCCAACAGTGAACAATCGCCATTGCCGGCTGAGCGGCAAAATGTGCGGCAATATGTTGCCACTATTGAACAGGCAAACTGGTCCGTAAAAACCGCCACCGCACTGCAATGTGAACTCAGTCACACCATTCCTAATTTTGGCGAGGTGAGTTTTGTCAGTCATTCCGGCAAAGAGCTGAATTTACAATTTGCACTGAAAATGACGCGGATGCCGGATGATTATGGGCTTGCCAAAGTATTGTCGGTGCCACCAGCCTGGCGTGCCGGTGAGCAAGCCAAAGCCATTACCGATTTTGAACTGTTAAAACAATTTGATGGTGATTTAGCTAAAAAAGAAGCCTGGACTTTGTTGACCGAGCTGGAGCAGGGCTTTAGCCCAACCTTTTATTTTTCCGACTGGCACAGCCCCTTTGACCAAATTGCAGCTTCGGTCAATCCGGTGCAGTTTGCCGGCCCTTATCAGAAGTTTAATCAATGTATGGCGGGTTTATTACGTTATACCTTTGACGATATTGCCATGACAGTGCTGAACTATCAGTCCAACAGCGACGAGCTGACACGGGAGTCAGCAGCAAGGCTAAAACAAATTGCCGAATATCTGCAGCATGATAAGAGCATCGTCTCAGTGCGGATTGATACCTACACCGATAGTTATGGCGGGCGCTGGATCAACGAAGAATTGTCACGTAAAAGAGCGGCGACCTTAAAAGCCTTTTTTGTAGAGGCCGGTATTGAGGAAAGCAAAATTGATACAGAAGGTTTTGGCGAAAAACGTCATGTGGCACCAAACGATACGCCAAGAGGACGCGGTGTTAACCGCAGGGCGGTGATCCAGCTCGCCCGGCTCTGAGTCTTCAGCTTAAAGTAACTCGCAGCTTTACGCAGACTAAAGGTGCGGCCAAGCCAGCAAACAGATTGAACTGTAATCCAAATCAACAAGGCGTCTTATCAGGACGCCTTTTGTTTGGCTAAAAACCGCGCCGGATGGATAAGTGCACTGAGCTTTTCCGAAAGGGGTGAGGGTTCCCCACACAAATCCGCAGCCAGGTGCTGAGCAAGCAAAGGGGCAAATAGCAAACCACGGGCGCCCAAACCGCCAAAGAGGTGAAGGCCTGGCACAATAAATCCAGCAACCGGCAGATGATCCGGCACTGTAGTACGAAGCCCTGCTTTGGCGGAGTCCACTTTGGCATCGTGAAACCAGGCCGGTTGTTGTAAAACCTGCTGCACCAAAGCCAGGTTGGCCTGGTTGTCGCTCTCCAGCAGCAGTGCTTGTTGCCTGCTGCGGTCAAAAGTAGCGCCGACACAATGCAGACCATCGAGCGCAGGCGTCAGATAACCCTGATGGCAAATCACTGTTTTTAAAGGTGCCATAGTCTGTGATTTCACATGACTGACCTGGCCACGCACCAGGTTTAACGGCAAAAAATTGGTCTGGGCAAAACTATGGAGTTGGCTGCCACAAGCCAGCACCAGGTTTTTGGTAAACAAAAGTTGTGGTTGATGACTATGTATATTTTCTGTTTCTAATTGCCAGGTTGCACTGTCAGCCAGCCATTGCAACTGATTGACCTTGCAGCCGAAAATAACTTCAAAACCGCTTTGTTGCTGTAAATGCTGCAGTGCTGCCTGACAAAAGGCCTGAGGCGCTATCCAGCCACCGGCCGGATAATACAAACCAGCAAAGGGCAGGGATAAACCAGCAACAGCGGACGCTTGTTCAGCATCAAGCTTTTGAAATAAACAGCCCTGATAAGCCGGCTCTGCAGTCATTTTTTGCTGGCGTAAAGCCAGTGTCTCATTGCAGCCGAGTGTGAGTACTCCACAAAAGTCCGCTGGAAAATCAAACTGCTGTTTTAGATTCTGGTAAAAGCGACCGGCAAAACCAAAGGCCAGTGCGTGCAGCATAGACACCGGACTCCAGCTCGCCTGCAGCTGCGGATACAAAGCACCTTGTCTGTTATGGGAGGCTTGCTGCGCCACAGCATCATCCATACACAACAATCTGACCTGACGGCCGCGCTGGTGCAGTGTCAGTGCCAGGCTGATGGCCGCCAGACCGCCACCAACAATAGTGGTCGTCTCTGGTGGTGCTGTGGTTTGAGTAGCAGCTGGCGGTTCAGCTGCTTGCTCAGGATGTTCTGGCAGATGAGGTTGGGATGGAATATCAGGCTGAAAAATGCCAATACACATTTCGCGTTTGCGGCCATAACCTTTGACTTTTTTCATGGCAAAGCCCACCTCTGCCAAACCACGGCGCACCAGACCAGCGCTGGTAAAAGTGGCTACAGTTGTGCCGCGTTGGCTTAAGCGTGCCATTTGGCGGAACAATTCAGGTTGCCACATCTGCGGGTTTTTACTGGGCGCAAACCCATCCAAAAACCAGGCATCGGCGCTGTTCTGCACGCTCAGTTGTGGCATAGAATCATGTACATCGCCAAGCCATAAATCGAGGGTAACCCGGCCTTCGTCAAATTGCAGACGATGACAACCGGCCACCGGCTCCGGATATTGCGTCAGCAACAAAGTGGCAAGTTCAGCCAGCAGCGGCCAGCTCTCGAGCGCTTTGGCCAGATCGTCTTTTTTCAGTGGGTATTTTTCAAAGGTGCTGAAATACAAACGTTCACAACAAACGGATGGCGCTTCTTTTTGTGCCACACGGAAATTTTGCCAGGCCAGCAGGAAGTTGAGCCCGGTGCCAAAACCGGTTTCGATAATATGAAAATAACGATGCTTATGATTTAAAAAGCGCTGTGGCAAACCGTTTTGCTGCAAAAACACGTATTGGGTTTCTTCCAGCCCGCTTTCATTGGAAAAATACACATCATCAAATAAATCAGAAACCGGGGTTCCCTGTTCGTTGTAGTGAATTATGGCGCTTTGAATAGGTTGCATAACGGGCTCTCAAAAAAAACGCCACAGTTTAACCTGATTGTCATTTGTTTGGATAATAGTGTACAACTGTGCGCTGAAATTGGACCAGTTTGGCATTAAAAGTCCGTACAATGTTTTTCGTTAATTTTTTATCCAACGTTTTTCGGTCTCAGACCAGCTTCAGGAGTCAGAATGAAAAGAGCAGTGATCACCGGATTGGGCATAGTCTCCAGCATCGGTAACAATCAGGCGGAAGTATTGGCGTCATTAAAAGCCGGCCGCTCAGGGATCACCTATTCACAGGAATTTGCCGATCTGGGCCTGCGTTCGCAAGTCTGGGGAAATATCAAACTCGACGCCAGCGAGCTGATTGACCGCAAAGCCTTACGTTTTATGGCAGACGCTGCCGCTTTTGCTTATATCTCTATGCAGCAAGCCATTGAAGATGCCGGTTTAACTGAAGAGCAGGTGTCCCATCCTCGCACCGGTTTAGTGGTAGGTTCAGGTGGCGCTTCGTCCAAAACTCAGGTGGAAGCTGCTGACATTCTGCGTGAAAAAGGCGTAAAAAGAGTAGGCCCTTATGTGGTACCAAAAACCATGTCGAGCACCTGTTCTGCCTGTCTGGCCACACCTTTTAAAATTAAAGGCGTGAACTATTCCATCAGCTCAGCCTGCGCCACCAGTGCCCATTGTATTGGTCATGCGGTAGAGCTTATTCAGCTGGGTAAACAGGACATTATTTTTGCCGGTGGTGGTGAAGAGGTGCACTGGACCTTAGCGATGGAATTTGACGCTATGGGCGCGCTGTCGAGCAAATATAATGAAACCCCTGAGATTGCTTCACGTACTTATGATGCGAATCGCGATGGTTTTGTGATCAGTGGCGGTGGCGGTATTCTGGTGATTGAAGAACTGGAACATGCTCTAGCCCGCGGTGCCAAAATTTACGCTGAAGTGGTGGGTTATGGCGCAACTTCTGATGGTTACGACATGGTGGCGCCAAGTGGTGAAGGTGCTGTGCGTTGTATGCAAATGGCAATGCAAGGTGTGGATGCACCTATCGATTACGTCAACACACACGGTACCAGTACCCCGGTTGGCGATGTCAAAGAGCTGGGCGCTATTCAGGAAGTATTTGCCGGCAAATCTCCGGCAATCAGCGCCACCAAAGCCATGACAGGCCATGCTCTGGGCGCTGCCGGTGTACATGAAGCCATTTATTCACTGCTGATGATGGAGCACGGTTTTATTGCGCCGTCGATTAATATCAGTGAGCTGGATGAAGCGGCCAAAGGTTTGAATATTGTGACAGAAGCCCGTCCGGCCGATTTAAATACGGTGATGTCCAACAGCTTCGGTTTTGGCGGCACCAATGCCACTTTAGTGATGCAGAAATATCGCGCTTAATAACAGTACCGCGGTTAATGCTGTTAATCTGCAGTTCAATCTATTGAGTACGCCAACAAAGCCACCAACAGGTGGCTTTGTTTTTGGCCGCGTTTTAGAATGCCGGCCTGACTTGTTATCCGTATGATTACAGCTCGCCTATAAAATCTCTGGCAGGATCGCTGATGTTAAAAATTTATGCTGATGAAAATATGCCTTATGTGCAGCAGTTTTTTGCCGAATTAGGGCAGGTACAGCTGGTAGATGGCCGCAATCTGATGCCTGCGCAAGTGGCTGACGCTGATGTGCTGCTGGTGCGTTCTGTTACCAAAGTGAATGCCGGATTATTGTCACAAAACAATAAGTTGCGGTTTGTAGGTACTGCAACTATCGGGGTTGATCATATCGATCAGTCTTATCTACAGCAGCGTGGCATCAGTTTTAGAAGCGCGCCTGGCTGCAATGCACAGTCAGTGGTGGAGTATGTGCTGAGCAGTTTGTTTTTATTGGCTGAACAGCAACAAAAACCGCTGCAGCAATGGACTATAGGTGTGGTGGGGGTTGGGCAGATTGGCTCACGTCTGGTCAAAGCGTTACAGGCTTTGCAGGTAAAGGTATTGCAATGCGACCCGCTGCGTGCGTCTGTTGAGCCGGACTTTGCACATACTCCGTTTGTAGACTTGCTCAAACAGGTCGATGCGTTGAGTTTTCACGTACCGCTGGTCAAAAGCGGTGAGCATGCCACCTTAAAACTGCTGAACAGCCAGACATTGACGCAGTTAGCGCCAGAGGTGGCCATTATTAACGCCTCGCGTGGCGAAGTAACCTGTAATCAGGCGCTGCTTGCTGAGGCGCAAAATGGCACAGCAAGGCCGCTGGTGCTGGATGTCTGGGACAATGAACCTGACGTGTTAAAAACGCTGGTGCCTTATTGTCGTATCGCCACAGCCCATATCGCAGGTCACAGTATTGAAGGCAAAGCGCGCGGCACGGAAATGTTATATCTGTCGCTTTGCCGGTTGTTAAAAATTCAGCCACAGAATAGCCTGCATGATTTTTGCCCACCGCCTGTGATGGAAATGCTGCAAATTTCTGCAAATTTTAGACTTTCAGATGTCCAAAATCTGTGCCGTATGTTATATGATGTCCGCCGTGATGACGCTTTATTCAGATACCATCTGAATGGCAACGGGTTTGACTGGCTCAGAAAACATTATCCACCGCGACGTGAATTCAGTTCGTTGCGGTTAGCAGCCCCCGGGGGCGCAATACCAGAATATTTAACGCAGTTAGGTTTTAGCAGCCAGTAAAAGAGGAAAGACGATATGGCGCAGCAATTCGACGTCGCAGTATTAGGCGCAACCGGTTTAGTCGGTCAGCATCTGATTGAAATTCTTGAACAACGCGATTTTCCGGTGAAACGGTTGATCCCTTTAGCGAGTAGTCGTTCTGCTGGCGGTTTTGTCACCTTTAAGGGTAAACAGATTGAAGTGCTGGATGCTGAAACTTTTGACTGGTCGGAAGCACAAATTGGTTTATTTTCGGCCGGTGGCAGTGTATCTGCCATTTACGCCCCACGTGCAGCCGACGCCGGTTGTGTGGTGATCGACAACACCTCACACTTCCGTTATGAAGCGGATATTCCGCTGGTGGTGCCTGAAGTAAATGCCCATGCTATTGCTGATTATCGTAACCGCAACATCATCGCTAACCCAAATTGCTCGACAATTCAGATGCTGGTGGCGTTAAAACCTATTCACGATGCTGTGGGTATCACCCGCATTAACGTGGCCACTTATCAGTCGGTGAGCGGTGCAGGCCAGCAGGGTGTAGAAACGCTGGCGCAGGAAACAGCCCAGCTGTTAAACGGCCGTCCTATTGAAAGTACAGGCAAATTCAGCCGTCAGATCGCTTTTAATGTCATTCCGCAGATTGATGTGTTCCTGGACAACGGTTACACCAAAGAAGAAATGAAAATGCATTGGGAAACCCAGAAAATCATGGGTGATGACCATATTGCAGTGAATGCAACAGCAGTGCGGGTGCCGGTGTTTTATGGCCATGCCGAAGCTGTGCACCTGGAAACCCGTCATCCAATCAGCGTGGAGCAGGTAAAAGCCTTGCTTGCCAATGCTCCAGGTGTGACGCTGCTGGAAGACAATGCTGATTTCCCGACTCAGGTTGGCAACGCTCAGGGCCAGGACGATGTTTTTGTTGGCCGGGTGCGCAAAGACTTGTCTTATGAAAACGGCCTGAACCTGTGGATTGTTGCTGACAACATCCGCAAAGGTGCTGCCACCAACAGTATTCAGATTGCTGAACACTTGATCCGCGATTATTTGTGAACCGCGCTCGTCGGTAATCTGAATACAGGTTCATAAAAAAGCTCCCAACCGGGAGCTTTTTTATTGTCAATTGAACACCACCTTCATGGAGGTGGTTTTGACGGCGGTTGTGTTATGTCGTTTTGCTCAGGCAACAGCCTGCCAAATCATTGCTTTTAAATTAATTTCCCGTCTTTAGTTAAGTTTCCGCTGTTTCGGCAGATAAAATTGCATCACTGCAGCAAAGCGCAGATCGCATTGTGCGGCAAACTGGTTTAGGATCGGCGCTTTGAACTGCCAGTGAATGTGGAACAATGCTTGCAGTGAAGATTTTATTCTCAAAAGCTGAGGCGATGACACCGCATCTTCGAGTGGGCTCAACGGCCACTGCAGCGGTAAAGGATATTGGAATGCATCATCTGCGATTATTGATCCTGTTGCTGATTGTCAATTTTATGACGGTCGCCTGGGCGGACACCACGGCCAAATTACGTGGTCCCAAAGAATTTGACGCGCCTGCAGTCACCAGGCTTGGGCCTTTGTCGTCGCGTGACACCCTATGGCGGCTGGCCGAACAAGCCAGGCCAGATCCACGCCTGAACATGTATCAGGTGATGTATGCCATTTATCAGAAAAACCCTGATGCCTTTTTAGATGACAACTTTAATCATTTAAAACCAGGGGCTTATCTTGAAATCCCAAGCTTACGTGAAATTCTGGCAGTGAATGCCGTTGAAGCTCAGCGTAAATCGGAAAATGACGACAGGCTGTGGGCGGAAAAAATCCGCCTGGCATCTCAGGCCAAACCGGAAGATAAAACAGCCAAAGCCGATGATTTAGCCAAAGCAACCCGCGAAATTACCGAAGAGCTGAGTCGGGTTGAAGCCCAGCAAACAGAACGACTGTCTGATTTGCGTGAGCGGCTGGGCGCCTCGATGACCAATGTTGAAACCATAGTTCAGGAAAATACCCAGCTGAAAAATCAGCTGGATACTGTGGTGAAAGAGCTGACTGTGGTGAAAAGTCAGCTGGATAAAGACAGCGAAATTCAGCTGCAGCTACAGCAGTTATTGCAACAACAGGCCGAGTTACTGGCGCAACAACGCGAACAGATCCGAAAAGCCGAAGAGGGGTTTAATTTTGCCGAGTTCTGGCAAAAATTTGCCGCAAGTCCGGTTGGCTGGGCCATTATGGGCTCGTTACCTGCCGTGGTTCTGTTATTGGTGATAGTGTCGGTGATCCGCCGCCGTGGTCAAAAAGCTGCAGCTGTGGTGAGCGCTGCCACAGCCGCACCTGCGGTGGATCCAAATTACCGTTCACCTTTGCCGCCTTTGGATGACAGCCTGGACTTTGATGAAAGTAGTCTGATTAATCTGGACGACTCGTTATTAAATCAGCGGATGCAATCGGATATCCGGCTTGATGACGATAATCAACCGGCCCGCAGCAGCAAAGCAGCCGTCAGTTTCCCTGACGATGATTTATTGGATGATTTTTCGCCGACACCAACAGCAAACACTAAAACAGACTTTGATCTGGACGATTTGCTGGACGAGCCTTTTGATACCCCGGCCAGCAGCACGGCAAAAACAGCGTTTGACCCGAACAATATTTTATCCGGTGATGACTTAAATTCGTTATTCGCCAGTGCTGAGGATGAACCGTCTTTTAGTGCCAAAACAGAATTTGATCCTAATAACATTCTGTCGAACAACGATTTAGATTCATTGTTTGAAACTCCGGTTGCCAATAGTGCCGCTAGTGCCAATAGCGCCGATGAAGATCCGGATGCTATTTTTGCCAGCGCTCTGGCTGCCCAGCAGGCGGCTGAGGTGATGGACGACGATTTATTGCCGGATACACCTTTGTCTGCTGACGCATTACAAAGTGCTGCGGCGCAGGCCGACGAGTTTGACGAGCTGCTGGAAGAAATTGAGCTGGATATTCCTGCTGATAAAGACAGTAGCAATGACAGCATTGATTTGGATGAAGATTTTGATATTGACGCTCTGGTTGCGCAATCACAGCCACAACAGGCTGCTGCTCCGACGCAATCTGTTGTGGCAGAGCCGGTTGCGCCAATAGCTGCTGCAGCAATACCTGAACCGGCTGCTGATGCTGATGATTTTGATATTGATGCATTGTTGTCGGCCAATAGTACTGTTAGCAGCAAAGCCGAAGCTGAAGCACCACAGTTTGACAGCTCTGAGCTTGATGCTTTTGCCGAGTCGCTGGCCGAAGAGCGGTTGCCGGACGAAAGCAACCTGCAGCAGTCTTCAAAAGCGGACGAAGAAGAGGCCATTACCGAACTGCTTGAAGCTGATGAATCTGAGCTTTTTAACGAACTTGATGACATTATGACCGAAGTCGCTCAAATCAGGGCGCAGAGTCAGCAAACCGCAGCGTTGACAGAGCTGGAACTGCCATCTGCCGCGCTTGAGCAAGCACAACAAGACTTTGATGAAGCCGAGTTATCGGTTTCGGATATCAGTCAGATGCTGCAGGAGTCTGATGAAACTGCGTTTGATATTGAACCCGTGCTTTCTGACGTGTCTGAGCTGGCTGAACAGCCTGAGCAGGCAGAAGAAGTTTTGCCGGCAGCAGAGCCTGAATCTGACGATACTTTCAGTGCTGATGATATTTTGCTGGATGAGGAGCTTGGGCTTGGCGGTGAAACAGCGGCAGATTTACAGCACGCCGGCTCATTTGCTGCGGCGCAGAATATGCCGGATCTGGAAGAGCTGGACGATGATTCAGTCAGTAAACTTTATGATGCAATTTCTTCAGTGGAGCGGCCAAGCAAGGTGCTGGATGAATATCCGGAGCTGGAATTGGAAGACGAATTTGCGATTGATGCAGATATTTTCCCTGATGATGCGCTGCTGGCAGAGCCACAACGGACTGATACAGAGCAGGCAGAACCAGCCCTGTTGTCGCAGGCTGAGCAAATGGCTGACAAGGCGCTGCTCACTGAATTATCTGAGCTTGAAGACACCAATTTTGACGATATGTTACAGGCGCTGGACGAGTTGCAGCCTGAGTTGTTGTTATCTGAAGATGAGCCGGAACCAGATGCCAGCGCAATGGCAGTAGAACCAGTCACTCAAGCACTTGAGCCTGCAGAAACTGGTCAAACTCCGGTGCACGATCTGCCAGATTATGTGCATATTGATAAATTGTTGGCCGCCACTGAAGACGATATTGAAGCTGAAATGGCGCCAGGTCTGAATATCGATGTGGGTCTGGCTGATTTTGAAGATTTAATTGCAGCCGATGAGATGGGTGATGTTGATCAGGCTGATGCTGGTTTTGCCGGACAGCTGGATCTTATCCGTGCTTATAACGAAATTGGTGATACCGACAGTGCCCAGCAGTTGATTAAAGAAATTCTGGCATCAGACGCACCGGCCCATGTCAAACAAGAGGCAATTCATCTGCAAAATTCCTGAGACTTTAGACTCAGATAACAAGACGTAGTTTGCCAAAAAGGCAATAGCGCTTAAATCAACACAAAGATGCGTTCATCCGCAACAATCCTGACTGAGCCGGAACTGTCATACAGTGCCGGCTTTGTTATTTGGCTGCTGCTGACAGAACTTTGGGAATTGCCTTGTGCTTTGTTATACTCGCGCCGGATAAAAAAGGAGTATGCATGCGCATTGCTATGGGTATCGAATATGACGGCACCGGCTATTTTGGCTGGCAGCGTCAACGTGAAGTCAAAAGTATTCAGGGTGAGCTCGAGCGCGCGCTCAGTCAGGTTGCCAATGAACCCATTGAAATTTTCTGCGCAGGCCGCACCGACGCCGGTGTGCATGGTACTGGTCAGGTCATCCATTTTGATACCCAGGCGCAGCGCGATATGCGCGGCTGGATCATGGGCGCGAACTCTAACTTGCCTGTGGGTATTGCGGTGCGCTGGGCAAAAGTTGTTTCTGATGATTTTCATGCCAGGTTCTCAGCTACAGCCCGCCGTTACCGTTATGTGATTTATAACCGCAAATATCGTCCAGCCATTTTAGGGCAGGGGCTGAGTCATTATCATCAGGATATTGATGTGGCGCTGATGCAACAGGCAGCGCCGGTATTGCTTGGTGAGCAGGATTTTTCGTCGTTCCGTGCCATTCAGTGTCAGTCTAATACGCCATTTCGTAATGTCATGCATTTGAATATCGAACGTTTTCAGGACTTTATTGTTATTGATATCAAGGCAAATGCGTTTTTGCATCATATGGTACGTAATATCACCGGCAGTTTGCTGGAAGTGGGCATGAAAAAACGCCCGCCCGAGTGGATAGCTGAGCTGTTGGCAGCCAAAGACCGCACTCTGGCAGCGGCAACTGCCAAAGCCGAAGGGTTATATCTGGTGGCGGTGGATTATCCGGCACAGTTTGACATCCCGCAGGGCGCGCTTGGCCCTTTATTCCTGCCAGACTAAACCGTTGGTACTGCCGGCTCAAGCCTGGCAGTACCAAAGAATTCAGTTGATGCCTGCATTTTTTGCAGAGCTGGACAGACCTGTTTCAGCCTGCACTACTAAGACCAGTTTTTTATGTTGCTTCTGCAACCTTTGTGTTTTAATAACCGCCGTTTGCCATATTTTCGCTGAATTTTGCACAAATTTACGAAATCTGTGCGCGAAAATCGTACAGTGAGATCTAAGGAATATTTATGAGTTGGTTAGAAAAAATCCTGCCCAGAACCTCGTCGTCGGCACGTCGTAACATTCCGGAAGGGGTGTGGACCAAATGTACCGCTTGTGACGCAGTGTTGTATAAGGCCGATCTGGATCGCCAGCTGGGCGTTTGCCCAAAATGTGACAACCATATGCGGATTGGTGCCCGTGAGCGCCTCGCCAGCTTTTTAGACACCAATACAGGTGTGGAAATGGCCGCTGAGTTAGAACCTCAGGACGTGCTGAAATTTAAAGATTCGAAAAAATACAAAGACCGTATTGTGGCGGCGCAAAAAGAAACCGGCGAAAAAGATGCCATGGTGGTGATGCGTGGTTCGCTCAAAGGTATGCCCGTTGTGGTGGCCAGCTTTGAGTTTAACTTTATGGGCGGCTCTATGGCCTCAGTGGTCGGCGCCAAGTTTGTCAAAGGTGTTGAATTTGCCCTTGAACATAAAGTGCCATTTATCTGTTTTTCTGCTTCAGGCGGCGCGCGGATGCAGGAAGCGTTGTTTTCACTGATGCAAATGGCGAAAACCTCGGCCGCACTTGCCAAACTCAGTGAAGCCGGTTTGCCTTATATTTCGGTATTAACAGACCCGACTATGGGGGGGGTTTCTGCCAGTTTAGCCATGCTCGGTGATGTCAATATCGGTGAGCCCAAAGCGTTGATTGGTTTTGCCGGCCCGCGGGTTATTGAACAGACAGTACGCGAAAAATTGCCAGAAGGTTTCCAGCGCAGTGAGTTCCTGCTGGATCATGGTGCTATCGATATGATTGTTGACCGCCGTCAAATGCGCGATACAATTGCCCGATTAGTAGCAAAATTCATGCGACTGCCAGCTCCGGTGTCGGAGAATCGCGTCGCCTAAGGCGTTATGAACTCTCAAGCGGTATCTTCCAGCCAATCGTGCCAGACTCTGGCCGATTGGCTTTCATTTATTGAACAAAGCCATCCTATTGATCGTATCGAACTCGGCCTGGAGCGTGTGCTGCAGGTGGCAGAACGTGGTCAGCTGCAACAACTTCCCGGTATTAAAATTCTGCTTGGTGGCACCAATGGCAAAGGCAGCAGTGCCCGTTGTCTGGAGCAATTGCTGTTAGCGCAGGGTTATTCGGTTGGCGTGTACACTTCACCACATTTGCTGAAATTTAATGAACGGCTGCGCATCAACAATCTTGATGTCAGTGATGAGCTTTGGGCCAGTGCTTTGGCGAAGGTGAATACACTGCGTGCAGATACTGCCTTAACTTATTTTGAATTCACCACGCTGGCGGCTTTTTCGGTATTAAAACAAGCCAGGGTTGATGTTTGTATTATTGAAGTCGGTTTGGGTGGCAGGCTTGATGCCACTAATATTATTGAGCCTGACCTGAGTGTATTAACCACCATAGATTTAGATCATCAGGATTGGCTCGGCGATACCAGAGAAAAAATTGGCCGGGAAAAGGCCGGTATTTTCCGTGCCGGTAAACCGGCAGTGGTGGGCGACCTGGCCGTGCCGCAATCAGTGCTGGATGAAGCAGCCCGAATTGGCTGCGCATTGAAGCTGGTGAACCGGGATTATCGTTATCTGTTGGCCGAAACTGGCAACAGCTGGTCGTTTCAGGGTGTTCAGCAAAGTTTCAGTGCGCTGCCGCTTGCCGCTTTACCGCTGCAGAATATGGCCACCTGCCTTGCTTGTCTTGAAGCGCTGAATTTATTACCAAACGGCGATACCCTGAGCAAAGTGTTGTCTGAGCTTCAGCTGGCGGGACGGATGCAGTGGCTAAGCAAAACACCTGCGGTGTTGCTTGATGTGGCGCATAATCCGCAGTCGGCGGCGTACCTCGCCGGCAAACTCAGTGAAATAGCACCGGCGTATCGCAAAGTGCATGCGCTGGTAGGCATGCTTAAAGATAAAGATATGCGCCAGAGTCTGGCGGATTTTGTGCCTTTGGTGCATCAGTGGCATCTGGTCACTTTACCCGGGCCGCGCGGTGCCAGTGCAGAGCAGCTGGCTCAGCAATTGCCGGAAACAGCAGTTTCACATTGTTATGAAAATATGCACAATGCATGGTCAACTCTGGCGCCCACACTTGCCGCCGATGATTTGGTATTGATTTTTGGTTCATTTGTCACAGTGTCACAGTTTCTGACACTCTGGCCGCAAGGAAATGTATGACAGCTGTATTTCGAAACCGTCTGATTGGCAGTGCTATTTTAATTATTGCTGCCATCGTCTTTTTACCGGATTTACTTGATGGCCAGAAACAGGTCAGTAAAGACGATTTTAAAGCGATACCTGAGCGTCCGGAATTTGCGTCTGTCGCGCAGCAACAGGTTTTTGCGCAGGATCAGCATGATGCCAGCAGAGCTGAAGCTATGGCGTTGCCGCAGGAGCAAAATTCAGATCCGGACCCGGTGCCAGACAGCGCTGTACAGCAGGGGGCGACCGATGTGTTACCTGATCAAACTTATGCATCTGTCAGTACCGACAGCGCTGCAGCCAAACCAACAGAGCTGACAGAACCGGCAGCAAAAACAACAGAAACAGCCCCAGTGCAGCAGCCGGTTGCTGAGCCGGTGAAAGCCGAAGAGACTATAAAACCACAGCCTAAGGCAGATGAAAAAGCAAAACCTGCGACTGACACTGCACTGACAAAAGCGGCCTGGGTGGTGCGGGTGGGTTCTTTTAGCAAAGAAGCCAATGCCAATGCGCTGATAAGTAAGCTCAGAGCCGCTGGTTTTGCCACCTTCAGCCGCAAGGTGGTGAACGCTCAGGGTCAGACTATGGTCAGCGTGCTGGTTGGCCCTGACCTGAAAAAAGAGAAACTGGAAAACAGTCTGAGCCAGCTGCAGACTTTGGCTGATGTGCCAAAACTGAAGGTGGTTCCGTTTCAGCCGGTTGAAAATAATTAGCCTAAGCGGCGCGCCTTTTGATAGAATGCGCGCCGTCATCGAGCAGCCTTTGGAAGCACATGGTCTGGGTTGATTATGCCATTCTGGCAATTATCGGATTATCGACTGTTATCAGTCTGATCCGCGGTTTTGTAAAAGAAGCCATTTCTCTGATCGTCTGGATCGCGGCATTTTTTGTCGCCAGTCATTATTATCCTTATCTTTCGCCGTTTTTCTCCAACATCGACAATCTGTTGATCCGCAACGCAGTGGCTATCGCTGTGTTGTTTATCTGTTGTCTGTTGCTGGGCGGTCTCTTTAATTACCTGATAGGAAAACTGGTGCACTCAACGGGCCTTAGCGGCACCGATCGTTTGCTTGGCCTATTGTTTGGTGCATTGCGTGGTGTACTGGTGGTCAGTGCATTGTTGTTTTTTCTGGACGCTTTTACGCCTTCAGCCGGATCCGACTGGTGGAAAGCCTCAGTCCTGATCCCAGAATTTGATTTTATTATTGAATGGTTTTTCAGTTACCTGAAAGACAATTCCAGTTTTATGCAACAGACATCAGCGCTGACGAGGTAAGGTTCCATGTGTGGTATTGTTGGTATCGTAGGTAAATATCCGGTCAATCAAGCCTTATATGACGGCTTAACCGTGTTACAACATCGCGGTCAGGATGCAGCCGGTATTGTTACTGTCGATCAAAACCGGCTGCGCTTGCGTAAAGCCAATGGTCTGGTCAAAGACGTCTTTGAAGAACGCCATATGGAGCGTTTGGCCGGTAATATCGGTATTGGTCATGTGCGTTACCCGACGGCAGGCTCTTCCAGTACAGCCGAAGCTCAGCCTTTTTACGTGAATAGCCCCTTTGGTCTGGCTTTGGCCCACAACGGCAACCTGACCAACGCTGAAGAAGTGAAAAACGAACTCTTTAAAGTAGCGCGCCGCCATGTCAATACCAGTTCAGATTCTGAGGTGTTATTAAACGCACTGGCGCATGAACTGCAGGGTGATAGTGCCATGCAGCTGATGCCTGAAGCCATTTTTAATGCCGTGGCCAATCTGCACCGCAAAGTGCGGGGTGGTTATGCGGTGGTTGCACTGATTATCGGCCATGGTTTAGTGGCGTTTCGTGACCCACACGGCATTCGTCCTTTGGTGATGGGTAAAAGGGAAACAGACAAAGGCACCGAATATATGGTCGCTTCCGAAAGTGTGGCGCTGGATGCTGATGGTTTTACCGTATTGCGTGACGTGTCTCCCGGTGAAGCTGTGTACATTACTGAAGATGGTCAGTTGTACAGCCAACAATGTGCTGAAAACCCAACTTATACACCCTGCATTTTTGAGTATGTATATTTTGCCCGTCCGGACTCTACTATCGACAACGTGTCTGTGTATGCGTCGCGGGTGGCGATGGGCAAAAAGCTCGGTGAAAAAATTAAAAAAGAATGGGCGCATCTGGATATTGATGTGGTGATCCCAATTCCGGAAACCAGTAACGACGCGGCTTTACAAATTGCCACTGAACTTGGCCTGCCGTACCGTCAGGGTTTTGTGAAAAACCGTTATATTGGCCGTACTTTTATTATGCCTGGCCAGGGCCAGCGTAAAAAATCGGTGAAACGTAAACTCAATGCCATCTGGCAGGAGTTTAAAGGCAAGAACGTGTTGCTGGTAGATGATTCTATTGTGCGTGGTACTACTTCTGAGCAAATTATTGATATGGCCCGCGAAGCCGGTGCCAACAAAGTGTATTTTGCCTCAGCTGCACCGGAAATCCGCTTCCCGAATGTTTATGGTATTGATATGCCGTCGGCTAACGAGCTGATTGCCCATGGACATGATGCGGAAAGTGTCTGCAAGATTATTGGTGCTGATGGCCTGATCTTCCAGTCGTTAACCGATCTGGTGGAAGCTGTGCGTAGCCAGAATCCGGATATTAAAAAGTTTGAAACTTCGGTATTTGATGGGGTTTACGTCACCAATGACATTACCCAGGAGTATCTCAACAGATTAGACGCAGCGCGCAATGACGCCAAAAAAGGTGGTAAAGCTGCGTTAATGGCCGGGAATCTGGAAACTTATAACGAAGGCAACTAATTGCAGTTGTAAAAACAGCTAGTCACCAATAACAAAGGGAGCCAAGGCTCCCTTTGTTATTGGTGACTAGCTGCGCTTTGGTGATGCGCTAATGGGTAAATACCGGCTGGAAGCCTGAACTCCATAAAATCGCTGTTGCTGTTAACACACAAACCAACAGCACCAGACCGCAGGTAACCACTGAACTTGCATAGATAAAACCACGCTCTTCCGGGATGTGCATCAGAATAGGCACACCGACATACAACAAATATACTGAGTAAGATAACCCTGCTAAACCCACCAGCATCACAAACCAAAGTTCCGGATACAGAGCGGCAATGCCCACCATAAACAGCGGAGTTGACGTATAAGACGCCAGTTCAAGCGTTTGGGTGTAGGTTGGTTCTGAACCAAAGGTGTGTGCCATCCAGTGTGCCAGATAAGCCAATGCAAAAACCCCCAGGATCAATGCGATATACATGGCAACGGCCAGCATCAGTGCACTTTCAGACGTTAAACTGATAGGTTCGCCAACCCCTATACTCCAGCCGATATGTACTGCGGAAAAATAAGCACAAACCGACGGGATCAGTGCCACCAGCAAAATATGGATCAAACTGTATCTCAAGCTCTCGTGACGGGCATCGATGGTTTGCCATTCTTCTTTCGGGTGGGCGTACAGCCCCCATAAGTGATTTAAGATCATATTTTAGTTATCCTTGTCGACTGCTGAACTAATGGTGTCTGAGTGACTAGCCAACACTCATAATTAAGTTATGGCTAACGGAGCTTATCCCGTCAAGTTTGCCCCTGAATATCCAGCTGTTTTCTAAGTTTAATGACCAGTTCAGGAAAAACCGTCTTGGTGCCCGGCTGTGCCGTCGTTATAATGGCGCGTCTTTTTTCTGGGGTAAAAGTTGTGGCTGTGGTCCTTTCTGAAGAAATTGCGGAGTTAGTTGCACCTGTGGCCGGTTTTCTGGCATGCCGGACACCACAAGCCTGGTTAACCAAGGCGGCAGAAGCGCAGCAGCTGAGTGCATTATTGATTGATCATGCAAACTGTGAAGTGAAAGCTGCCATGACGGCACACAGTATGATTCGGCGTTATTGTCTGCCAAAGGGCAAAAAACAGTTGATCCCGAATCTGGATTTTTACCAGTGTATTGATGTGGAAGAGGGCGGTTTACACGAGCAGGACTTTCTGGAAAAACGCGCTTTAACAGCAGCGCTGAACTCCATCAGCGATATCACTCATAACGACGATATTCTGGCAAAAATGGCCCGTCTGGCGCGGGAAGAAATTCATCATTTTGAACAAGTGATTGAACTGATGAAAAACCGGGGTATTCCCTACATGCCAATGCCCGCCGGCCGTTACGCCAAAGCCATGCTGACGCATGTACGTACTTATGAGCCTGAAGCATTAATCGACAAGCTGATTATCGGTGCTTTTATTGAAGCGCGCTCCTGCGAGCGTTTTGCAGCACTGGCGCCTTTGCTCGATGATGAACTGGCAAAGTTTTATATTTCGTTATTACGTTCTGAAGCGCGGCACTACAGCGATTATCTGGAACTGGCACAAAGTTACAGTAAAAAACCTATTGATGAGCGTATTGCTTTTTTTGCCGAAATTGAACGGGATTTAATTCTGACTCCTGATACTGAGTTCCGTTTTCATAGTGGTGTGCCGGCCTAAACGTTATAAACATATTTTGTGTTGCCTTGCGCAATGCGACTCAAGTTTACTAGACAGCATTAGCGGGAAATAAAAAGGAGCTACTGATAGCTCCTTTTTACCTTTAGAAGGCTTTTGGTCGTGCAGTAAAACAGGGCTCAGGCTCTGACTTTAGCGTCAACTTCAGGTAAAGCCGCAAAATGCAGCTGCCAGTGCGCTGGGGTTATTTCCAGATAAGAGCTCTGCTGATACCAGTCGCCAACCACATAACGATAAGCGGCGCTACCATCGGCTAATTCCAGCTGATGCACTGCAGGTCTGTGGGTATGGCCGTGAATTAAGTGTTTTACCGCATGAGCCATCATCACTTTCGGCACTTCGTCTGGGGTCACATCCATAATCATGGCAGTCTTGGCTGACTTATCTGCTTTGCTGATCCTTCTGGCTTTGCGCGCCAGATGCTGGCGATACCAGAGGGGCGTTGACAAAATAAGCCACTGCCACCAGGGTTGATCCCACCATTTGCGAAACTTCTGATATTGCAAATCCAGAGTACAAAGGCTGTCGCCGTGCATTAGTAAGGTTTTGGTGCCGTATAAATCCACCACAGTTGCCGGGGGCAGCAACTGAAAACCTGCTCTTTGGGAAAAACGGGTTCCCAGTAAAAAATCGCGGTTGCCGTGGCAAAAATATAACTGAACACTCTGACTGGCTAACAGCTGCAGCGCTTTAGCGACCTCAGTGAGTAAAGGCGAGGGGTTATCATCACCAATCCAGACTTCAAACAGGTCACCGAGGATATAAAGTGCATCAGCATGAACAGCTTTTTGCTTTAAAAAAAGCAAAAACGCCGCGGTTATATCCGGGCGTTCCTGGCTTAAATGCAAATCAGCAATAACGAGGGTTAAACCCTTAGCCATGCAGTTCTGCTTTTTCAATCACAACGTTTTCAACCGGCACATCGGCATGACCAAATTTGCGGCCAGTTGCTACCGCTTTAATTTTGTCGACCACGTCCATGCCTTCAACCACTTCACCAAATACACAATAACCCCAGCCAGAAGAAGTTTCTGAGCTGAAATTCAGGAAGCTGTTGTCGGCAACGTTAATAAAAAACTGGCAGGTAGCAGAATGTGGGTCATTGGTACGCGCCATGGCAATAGTGCCTTTTTTGTTTGGCACTTTGTTGTTGGCTTCGTTTTTAATCTGGGCTTTGGTTTCTTTTTGCTCCATATCAACAGTAAAACCACCGCCCTGGATCATAAAACCATCAATCACACGGTGAAAAATAGTGCCGTCGTAAAAACCTTCGCTGACATAACTCTTAAAGTTTTCCACTGTTGCCGGTGCTTTGTCGGCAAATAACTGTAATTTAATAACGCCAAAATTGGTGTGTAAGCTGACCATAAAATATCCTCTGCATAAAGAGCGAAAAAAGTGGCGCTAGTTTAGCGCAGAAGTGACTGAACACAAAGCCAAAGGCGCCGTAATTGGGCTTGCCGGCCATAGCCGCGTTATAGATCCGGTGTTACACTATCACCCTTTCGCCGCAAGCATTTTATCAGAGGAAACCCATGTTACAGATTTATAATACCCTGAGCCGTCAAAAAGAGACTTTTGTGCCAAGGCAACCCGGCAAAGTGGGCCTCTATGTCTGTGGTATTACCATTTATGATTTCTGTCATGTGGGGCACGCCCGTACTTATGTTGCTTTTGACGTGATGAACCGCTATTTGCGCTTTTCCGGTTATGACGTCACTTATGTCCGCAATATCACCGACGTTGACGACAAAATTATCAAACGCGCCAACGAAAACGGTGAAAGTTGTGACGCATTAACCGCCCGTTACACCGAAGCTATGCACGCTGATTTTAAAGCCTTAAACCTGCTGCCGGCCGATATTGAACCCCGTGTGACAACACATATGTCCGAAATTATTGAATTAATTCAGACTTTGCTGGCAAAAAAACATGCTTATATCGCCGCCGATGGCGACGTGCTGTTTGATGTTAGTACTTATGCACAATACGGCAAACTGAGCCAGCAAAATCTCGACATGCTGCAGGCGGGCGCCCGGGTAGAAATTGATCAGGCCAAAGACGACCCGCTGGATTTTGTACTGTGGAAAATGGCCAAGCCAGGTGAGCCAAGCTGGCAATCGCCCTGGGGTGCAGGTCGTCCGGGCTGGCATATTGAATGTTCGGCGATGAGCGCCAAACATCTGGGCAATCATTTTGATATTCACGGTGGTGGCTCCGACTTACAGTTTCCGCACCATGAAAACGAAATTGCCCAGTCATGCTGTGCCCATGACACCCCTTATGTGAACACCTGGATCCACACAGGGATGGTGCAGGTGGACAAAGAAAAAATGTCCAAATCGCTGGGCAACTTTTTCACAGTGAAAGATGTATTAAATGAATACAATCGGGAGTCTGTGCGTTATTTCCTGATTTCCAGCCATTATCGTAGCCAACTGAATTATTCAGCGGAAAACCTGCAGCAGGCGCATGCGGCCTTAGGTCGTTTATACACAGCGCTGCGTGGTGTGACACCTGCGACAGAAGTGTCTTTGGATAACAGTTATGTGGCACAGTTTAAACAGGCGATGGACGATGACTTTAACACCGCACTCGCTTTGCCGGTGTTGTTTGAACTGGCGCGTGATATCAATAAAGAAAAAGAGCAAAATGCAGAAAAAGCAGCTGAGCTTGCTGCTGTGTTGGTAAAACTCGGTGAAGTGCTGGGTATTTTACAAGGGGATGCCGAAGCTTTCCTGCAAGCCGGTGGTTCAGACGATGATGTGGCTGAAATTGAAGCGCTGATTGCCAAACGCAACGAAGCCCGGGCTAACAAAGACTGGCCGGCGGCTGATGCTGCGCGAGCTGCTTTAACGGCCAAAGGCATTATTGTTGAAGACAAAAATGGCGTGACCAGCTGGCGCCGCGGTTAATCAGCGTCTGCCGCTTATCTGATATCAGTCATAAAAAAAACGCGACTTGAAGTCGCGTTTTTTATTTATCAGCTGAACCCTATTCTGACGTTTTTCTGCTGAGTTGCAGCTAAGTGCAGTGCAGCTAAGTGCAGTGCAGCAAAGTTCAGTGCAGCAAGTGCCAAAGACAGCAGGCTGCTCAGTGTTTAAACTAAATCGTGAAATTGCTCACAAGCTTCCAGCGTATTTTCAATGAGACAAGCAACCGTCATAGGGCCAACACCACCAGGCACTGGGGTAATAAAACGGGCGTGTTCCACAGCTTTATCAAATTCAACATCACCCACCAGCTTGCCGGAATCCAACCGGTTAATGCCAACGTCAATCACCAGAGCGCCAGGTTTGACCCAGTCGCCCGGAATAAACTCAGGTTTACCCACAGCAACCACCAGCAAGTCGGCACGGCGCACCTGTTGTTCCAGATTTTTGGTGAACTTATGGCAAACCGTGGTGGTACAACCCGCCAGTAATAATTCCAGTGCCATAGGGCGACCAACAATATTGGACGCACCAACCACCACAGCGTCCATGCCACGAATTTGCACGCCAGTGCTTTGCAAAAGCTTGATAATGCCTTTAGGCGTACAAGGGCGTAGGGCAGGCATACGCTGCGCTAAACGGCCGAT
Source organism: Rheinheimera sp. 4Y26 (assembly GCF_025245835.1). Taxonomy (GTDB): domain Bacteria; phylum Pseudomonadota; class Gammaproteobacteria; order Enterobacterales; family Alteromonadaceae; genus Pararheinheimera. The sequence continues at coordinate 76,881 of NZ_JAOBWS010000007.1, read as the reverse complement.
ATTGTATGGATGGAAACCATCAACATCTTTCAGTGGATTAATGCGCTCTAAAATAGCAGAGGAGTCTAAACCGGCAGGTAAAGGCAGTTGCACCAGAATGCCATCAACTGCGGTATCGGCATTCAGCTGGTCAATCAGATCCATCAGTTGTTGTTGTTTAGTGTCAGCAGGCAAATCATAAGAAAAAGACACAAAACCAACTTCTTCACAGGCTTTGCGTTTACTGCCCACATAAACCTGAGAGGCGGGATCAGCACCCACCAGTACTACCGCCAAACCTGGCGCTCTTTTACCTGCAGCCAGTCGTTGTTGTACCCGGATTGCTACCTGTCCCCTTGTCGCCTGAGCGACGGCTTTGCCATCAATAATTTGTGCTGCCATTGAGCGCCTCTGATCCAGCTTTTAAAAGTTGCCGTATTTTCTCACAGCAGCGTCGGATGCGCCAAGCGCAAAGATTTATTTGTGTTCTATTCGCTTGAAATCAGTGAAATTGCTGGCTTTATCAGCAAAAAAGTAGCGAAAGGTTCAAAATATAAGCAAACGAATTTATTGGCAAAAAAAACGTTTGACGCATTCGGGGTCGGGTTGTAATATTGCGCCCCGTTGCAGTAGTGTAACGATGTCGGTGATTAGCGCAGCTTGGTAGCGCACTTGGTTTGGGTCCAAGGGGTCGCAAGTTCGAATCTTGCATCACCGACCATCTTTAAGCTGGTATGCGCTCTGTGACCGCACTTAATGCGTCCGTAGCTCAGCTGGATAGAGCAACGGCCTTCTAAGCCGTGGGTCATAGGTTCGAGTCCTATCGGACGCGCCATCAGCTTAAAGACTTGTGTTGTGAATTGATACCGTGGTGGCTGTAGCTCAGTTGGTAGAGCCCCGGATTGTGATTCCGGTTGTCGTGGGTTCGAGCCCCATCAGCCACCCCAATCAGTTCAGAAGCAAGTTGTGTCAATATCGGAATAGTTGTCGGTGATTAGCGCAGCTTGGTAGCGCACTTGGTTTGGGTCCAAGGGGTCGCAAGTTCGAATCTTGCATCACCGACCATTTTCCAACTCCCTGTTTGTCCTCAGTAACAATTCATCTTTTCTGAATGTCGCCAAAATACAATCTGAACCCAATATTTGGCTTTTAGCTCAACTTCGTTCTTTTGCTAAGCCAGCTGTTCGGCTTTGTTTCGTTTTTGCCTTTTGGTTTCAGCCACTTCTAACCGCAGATTACTTTGTGCCGTGTTTTGACAGGCCAGGATCAGGCCTGATTGGCGCTCTGTTGCATCCAATGCTGCATTGTCAGCGTTGGGCACGGGTTGCACTCTGCCTGCAAGCAGCCGGCATTTGCATAAACCACAATTGCCAACTTTGCAGCCGGATTGAAGATGGATGTTGTGCTCCAGGGCGGCCTGCAGCAGACTTTGTCCTTCGCGTACCGGAATATTGTTGCCGTTCAGCTGCATTTGGTACACAGGTGTTTTTTTCAGCCATGAAAACCACATAACGAGACGCTCCTTGTCGTGACTTTGGTAACAGCATAGATGGCGATTGCGGGGCAGGGCAAGCTGGCGGCAAGGTTTTAGGCAGTTGATTATATTGCTTTGGCAGAAGATCAGGACAGGCTGCTTGCCCGGCCTGAAAACAACAACGCCGGCATATAGCCGGCGTTGTTTACTTTGCATTTTTCAAGCGCTGGTTTCAGCAGTAAGTGCTGAACATCAGCCCCTTTGGCATCGCGCTTAAGCTGCTTGCTCAGGTTTAGCAGCTGTGCTGTTAAACAGCGATTTATCAGCGGCTAAGTCCAGTGGGTCAAAATCATCCACATTAATTACATGCAAGCGACCGGCTTCAGCGACCCGCAGTTTTTCTGCTTCAGCCTGGCTTAATACACCCAGCTCCAGACCTAAATCAGCCACTTCACCTAAACGGTAGAAAGGCAGACGTTTGTTAGCCGCATGCACCACTTTATCAAACAGCGGTTCTGCAGCCAGAATATCGGTCAGCGCCTTTTCAACCAGACCTAACTGGTTGTTTGGCTCCTGTGTCAGGTACAGATGACTGCCAAGACGTGAACGGGCTTCACAAGGTGTTTGCATAATACGGGCAACTTTGTGATCCAGCACATCACTTGGGCGGCGTAAAGTACGGCCCCACGGGAACACAACACGTTTTAATACCACTGCAACAGCGCGGCTTGGGAAGTTATCAAACAACTCATCCAGAGCGAGCTGGGCTTTGGCCAGGTTGTCTTCACAGGCCCACTGCACCAGTGGCAAATCCTGCACCTGACGACCTTCGTCGTTGTATTTTTTCAGTACTGTTGAAGTGATATACAGCATCGACAGAATGTCGCCTAAACGGGCAGAGATACGTTCACGACGTTTTAAATCACCGCCTAAAGTTGCCATAGCAATATCAGACATCAGGGCCAGTGAAGCGCTAAAGCGGTTCATCTGTTTGTAATAACGGGCTGTTTCATCTTTTACCGGTGCATGCGAGAAGGCAGCGTTGGTAATCGACAACCAGAAGGTACGGAAGAAGTTACTGATACTAAAACCGATATGACCAAACAGCGCACGGTCAAAGGCAGTGACTGCAGCGCGTTCGTCTTCCAGCTGTGCTGCCTGTAATTCAGCCAGCACATAAGGATGGCAACGAATTGCACCCTGACCATAAATAATCATATTACGGGTCAGAATGTTGGCACCTTCTACGGTAATAGCAACAGGCGCTCCCTGATAACCGCGGGCTAAATAGTTGTTCGGGCCCATACAAATGCCTTTACCACCATGGATATCCATCGCATCGATAATGGCCTGACGCATACGCTCCGTCATATGGTATTTGGTAATGGCCGAAATAACAGAAGGTTTTTCACCCAGGTCGATAGAACCTACCGACATAGTGGTTGAAGCATCGGCCATATAAGCGTAACCGCCGATACGGGCCATTGCTTCTTCCACACCTTCCATTTTGCCGATTGGCAGTTTGAACTGACGGCGAATACGGGCATAAGCACCTGTTGCCATAGCCACAGCTTTAATACCACCTGTGCTGTTAGACGGCAGGGTGATAGCACGGCCTACTGATAAACATTCCACCAGCATACGCCAGCCCTGGCCAGCCATTTTTGGACCGCCAATAATAAAGTCCAGCGGCACAAAAATATTGTCGCCCTGAGTCGGACCATTCTGGAATGGTACGTTCAGCGGGAAGTGACGACGGCCAATTTTGACGCCCGGTGTATCTGTTGGGATCAGGGCGCAGGTAATGCCTAAATCTTCTTTATCACCCAATAATTTCTCCGGATCCTGCAATTTAAAGGCAAGACCCAGTACAGTGGCGATAGGAGCCAGCGTGATATAACGTTTGTTCCAGGTTAAGCGCATACCCAGCACTTCTTTGCCTTGCCACTCACCTTTACAAACAATACCAAAATCCGGGATAGCGCCGGCATCAGAACCGGCTTCCGGTGAAGTTAAGGCAAAACAAGGAACTTCCAGACCTTTGGCCAGACGCGGCAGGTAATAGTCCTGCTGCTCTTTGGTGCCGTAGTGTTGTAATAATTCACCAGGGCCTAACGAGTTAGGTACACCAACGATGCTGGATAACACCATGCTTTTACTGGTTAATTTTTGCAGTACACAAGACTGGGCAAAAGCAGAAAACTCTAAACCACCGTACTGTTTTTTGATGATCATGGCGAAGAAACCGTGATCTTTTAAGTATTGATAGACTTCCGGCGATAAATCAGCACGTTCATGGGTGGTGTGCCAGTCATCCACCATCTTTAATACAGTTTCAACAGGGCCATCTAAAAACGCCTGCTCTTCCGCACTTAACCGTGGTTTTGGGAAATTATGCAGCTTGTGCCAATCCGGGTTGCCACGGAATAAATCGCCTTCCCACCAGGTGGTGCCGGCATCAATGGCTTCTTTTTCCGTTGTCGACATTTCCGGCATAATTTTGCGGTACAGTTTCAGCAAAGGTTTAGTGATATGTTGCTGACGGATGCCGGCAATATTCAGCGGCAGGGCAATAGCGGCAAAAATAATCCAGCTGATAAAGCCCACTGTATCACTGACAGTAGCAACGGCGAGAATAACCGCAATAGCGGCGGTAAACAGAGTTAAACTGGCTCTGTGATAAGCCAGTACACCGATTGCCAACAGCAAGCCGATGATAAAGAGTAATAAATCCATATGTTTCTCCAGATAAGAGGTCTGACCACTAACTGGCTAAGGGTAAAGTGGTTCGGCGCAAGATGCAAGTGATTCCTTTGTCAGTCTAGTTGATCTGCTGTCAACTTATGCGGATAGCACCGTAAGCCGGTTTTTTCTGCCGCGGGCTTTCTGCTTTGGGTTGTTTAGGCAGGCGAAGTGCTGCTAACCTCGCACCATCTTCAGGTGATAACCAGAATCCAGAACCGCTATGTGTGAACTGCTTGGTATGTCGGCCAATGTGCCGACCGATATATGTTTTAGTTTTAAAGGTTTAAAAGAGCGTGGCGGTAACACAGGGCCGCATAAAGACGGTTGGGGCATCGCTTTTTATCAAGGCAAAGGGGTGTCGACTTTTAAAGATGCACAAGCCAGCCATCAGTCTGAAGTGGCGCGCCTGGTCAGTGACTATCCTATTAAAAGTAACGTCGTGGTGGGGCATGTACGCCAGGCCAACCGGGGCCGGGTGGCGTTGGAAAACACCCATCCTTTTACCCGGGAGTTGTGGGGGCGCTACTGGACTTATGCTCACAACGGTCAGTTAACCGATTATAAAAAGTTGCCAGTTAGCCGTTTTAAACCTGTTGGCACCACCGACAGCGAGCATGCATTTTGTTATCTGCTGTCCGCCCTTGCTGACAAATACCCCAATGGACCCAAAAGCAAAAAGCAGCTGTTTTGTTATTTGCTGAAATTAAGCCATGGTCTGCGTAAACTCGGGGTGTTTAATCTGCTGTTGTCGGACGGTGATTATTTATTTTGTTATTGCAGCACCAAATTGCACTGGATCACCAGACGTGCGCCTTTTGGCAAAGCCTGTTTGTCAGATGTAGACGTGGATATAGATTTTAGCCGTGAAACCACCCCCAACGATGTGGTGACTATAGTGGCAACATTACCGCTGACATCCAATGAAAGCTGGCAGGCGATGTTGCCGGGGCAGGCTTGTTTATTTAAAGCAGGGGAGCTGGTGCCGCTGTCGCGCTCATCACTCATCAGTAAGTAGTAAGTGCTATGCATTAAAAGTAATGGGCTGCCAGACTGCAGCCCTTCATCACAATAGCTTTATTTCGGCTGGTAACTTTGCAGCTGTACGTCAAACTGCTCTACGTTGTCTTCCGATTGCCACAACCGCACCAGTAAATAATCCAGTTCAGGCGCAACCCAGGCATACACCTGTTTATCCGGACTCTGGCCGTAACGTTCAATGCGGATGGCCTTAATTTTGCCAAAAGGCAAAGACAACCACTCTTCAGTCGCTACTTTATATTTGTAATTGCGGCTTTCACCGTGGCGGTTTAATACGTCGTAGACAAAATCTGTTTTGCCTGCTTTTAAATCCAACACAATTTGGCTGTGAAAACTGAGCAAATCCAGCCAGTTGTCGTTCCAGTTTACCTTTTTCAGTTTTTGGTTTTTATCAACTTTCAGGCTTTTGCCCGCCCAGTCCAGATTCAGCTCATAATGACGGCTTGGTCCGGTACCGGATCTTTTCATCAGATATTGGGTGGGTTTAATGCGGCCATCCTGCAGATAAAAACGCGAGCGTTCATTGCGTTCATCACTGAAAATCAGCCAGCTGATTTTGCTGTGATAACCCAGTTCATAATTCTGGCCGTCTGTCTGAAGGTAACGGCTGGCTTCACCATGTTGTTTGCCGGAACGATAAATCAGATATTTGGCTTCAAATGGCTGCAGCGCAGCTTTGTCGCTGGCAGGCGAGACTTGTTCTTCCATTACCACGGCCTGGCTATTGGCGCTGAATGTGGTCAGGAAAACCGGGGTGAGGAAAAAAGAAGTCAGGCAAAAAAAAGACGCCGACAGGCGCCATTTTTTATTCGTTGTCATCATCATCGTCGGCATATCCGTGAGCTGATAAAATCTGGCCATCTAACAATGCCTTATCTGCAAGGTGTTGTAAACGGTCCTGACAAAACCAACGCACCACCAACGGGTAAATCCGGTGCTCCTGTTCGTGCACCCGTTCGGCAACGGCAGCTGCGTCATCATCGTCGAATACCGGCACCTTGGCTTGCAATACCACAGGGCCACCGTCCAGTTCTGCAGTCACAAAATGTACACTGCAGCCATGTTCAGTATCGCCGGCGTCTATCGCACGCTGGTGGGTGTTTAAACCCTGATATTTGGGGAGTAACGACGGATGGATATTCAACAGCCGGCCCTGATAATGGCTGACAAATTCCGGCGTTAAAATCCGCATAAAACCAGCAAGTACCACTAAATCTGCTTTTTCGGCGTCAATAGCCGCCATCAGCGCCTGGTCGTAGCTGGTTCTGTCGGCATAAGCTTTGTGGTCAAGCACCAGTGCTTTTACACCGGCCGCCGCCGCGCGCTCCAGGCCATAGACACCGGCTTTATTGGAGATCACGGCGCTGACACGACCGGCAATAAAGCCGGTCTGGCAGGCATCTAAAATGGCTTGCAGGTTTGAGCCGCCGCCCGAAATCAGTACAACTATTGATTTCATAAGGCTTAAGCGTTCACACCAGGGATGATCACCTGAGCTTCGCCTTCGCTTGCGGTCTGAATTTCACCTAAGTGCCAGGCAGTTTCGCCGGCATCATTGAGGAACTTCAGCGCTGCATTGAGGTTGTCGGGGCTTACCACCACAATCATGCCAACACCACAGTTAAAGGTGCGGTACATTTCGTGACGGGTGACATTGCCTTGCTGCTGTAACCAGTTAAATACAGCCGGCCACTGGTAACTTTGTTCGTTACACACAGCTTTGGTATTGGCTGGCAGTACCCGTGGAATATTTTCCCAGAAACCACCGCCAGTGATATGGCATAAGGCGTGAACAGGTACAGTTTTGATCAGGTTCAGCAGATTTTTTACATAAATCCGGGTTGGCGCCATTAAATGGTCGGCCAGAGGTTTGCCTTCAAGTAGGGTGTCCGGAGTCTGGCCGCTGACTTCGATAATTTTGCGGATCAGTGAAAAGCCATTGGAGTGTGGGCCTGAAGAGGCGAGGGCGATGATCTGATCACCGGCTGTTACTTTAGAGCCGTCGATAATGTCAGCTTTTTCTACCACACCAACACAAAAACCGGCGATGTCGTAGTCACCGGCGTGGTACATGCCCGGCATTTCGGCAGTTTCACCACCGACCAGAGCACAACCCGACAGCTCACAACCATTGGCAATACCGTTCACTACGCTGGCGGCAACATCAACATCCAGTTTGCCAGTGGCGTAATAATCGAGGAAAAACAGCGGCTCAGCGCCTTGCACCACGATGTCGTTGACACACATGGCCACTAAATCAATACCCACGCTGTCGTGGCGGTTTAAATCAATAGCCAGACGTAATTTAGTGCCGACACCATCTGTGCCTGATACTAATACCGGCTCTTTATAACCTGCCGGGATCTGGCACATGGCGCCAAAACCACCGAGACCACCAATCACTTCTTTACGGGTCGTACGTTTGACGGCACCTTTGATCCTGTCGACCAAAGCCTCACCGGCATCAATGTCTACGCCTGCGTCTTTGTAACTTAACGAAGTTTTTTGCTCGCTCACGGTAATCCTCGATGGCTGAAATAAAGTCAGGGTAAAAAATCCGGCGCATTTTACCTTGTTCTGCGTTCAGACAAAAGGATTATGGCAAGGGCTGTTGATTTTTCCCCTGCTTTGTTACTGAGTGGCGTTATTAAGCGCCTGTGTCAGATACGCATCCACACTCAGTGCTACGTCATTAACGATTTTGTTGTAGCAAACTGATGCAAAAGGAAATTCTTTGCCATTGTGGCAGAGGCAAATCACCGGGTTATCGTCCCCCAGCTGTAATTGCTGCCACTGACCGCCGACTTTTTGCTGGAATATCTGCCCAAGATAAGCGCCAAATAAATGGCTTAAGGTAAACAGATGTTCTTTGCTGATGGCTTCTCTTTTGTGCTGCAAATGTAATTTGACCAGCATTGTGTCTAATAAAGGCACGCTTTCTTTACTAAAATCAAGGTGTTGCTGATGTTGCTCCGCTGCGTATTGCACCGCTTCGCTGGCACTGTCGAGCATTAGTTGTTGTAGTTCAGTGGTATTGATCATCATGGGTTTCCGCCTTTGCCATGCACAGCAAGCAGCAACTGACGCAGTTGCCGGCCGCCTGGACCGAGTTTTTCTTCTTTAGGGGTCAATAGCGACATAGGAACCAGCCGCTCAGAACTTTGACTCAGCGGCAGTCTTTTCAGCTCGCCTGAATCTGTTAAATCTTGCACTAAATGTGCAGGCAACCAGCAAAAACCGATGCCACTTTTTAAGATCTCAACGGCTTCATAAAAGTTGCTGACGGTCCAGCGTTGTTCCGCTTTGAGCCAGCCGCCAATATTGTCCATCGGTTTGCTGGCGGTATCGCGGATCACTATCTGCAGATGCTGACTGAGTTCATCCAGATCCAGCGACTGATGCTGGGCCAGTACATGCTGTTTGCCAACCACAGGGATCATCCGGGTCACACAAATCGGCTCTCCGAGATAACCTTTTGGGATGACGCCGCTTGCTGCTATAACTAAATCTGCTTTTGCTTCCAGAATGACTTCGGTGGTGCCGGTAATAACGGTGTCGATAATCTGAATACGGCTGCCGCGACTTTGCGGGTGAAATTCTGCCAGCGCCTGATATAAATATTTCTTCGGGTACACCAGCTCAACCGCAATGCGGATCTCCGGCTCCCAGCCCATATCGATACTGGCAGCGAGTAGTTCCAGATCTTCAATTTGTGCGGTCAGAATGCGGGAGCGGCGCAGCATCACTTCGCCGGCTTCGGTTAAAAATGCTTTGCGGCCTATGACCTGCAGCAGCTCAACACCAAGCTGAGATTGTAATTTTGCCACTGCGTGGTTCAGGCTGGACTGGCTTTTATTGAGTAATTCGGCCGCCTGAGCGTAACCGCCGGCGTCAACTACGGCTTGCAGAATGCGCCATTGTTCCAGTGTTGACTTGGGGCGGTACGGCATAATCTTCCTTTTCGCAATCAGGCAGTTGCAATAACAACAGCACGCAAGGGTGCCGGATATCCTTCAATGGTTTTACTATGATCATTCGGATCAAGAAAATCAACCAGACTTTCATTTTCCATCCAGGCCGTTTTGCGTTGTTCATCAAGCGAGGTGTGATTTAAATCAACCACCCGGGCATCCTTAAAACCCACCCGCGCCAACCAGCCCTGAAGCGCCGCTGTACTTGGAATAAACCAGACATTGCGCATTTTGGCGTAGCGCTCGCCAGGCACCAGCACTGTGGTTTCATCACCTTCGACCACCAGGGTTTCCAGCACCAGCTGACCACCCGGGCGCAGCTGATTTTTCAGCTGCTGCAAAAAGTCTATCGGTGATTTGCGGTGATATAACACCCCCATCGAAAACACAGTATCAAACGCCTGCAATTTGGGCATATCGTCGATGCCAATTGGCAGCAAATGTACATTGGGGTCGGGGTTAAAATGTTTAATGGCGCAAAATTGGCTGTAAAACAGCTGGCTTGGGTCTATGCCCACCACAAATTCAGCGCCGGCACCGCGCATCCGCCATAAGTGATAACCACTGCCACAACCGACATCCAGCACAGTGCGGTGCGTAAGCGGAGCCAGATGCGGCAACACTCTGTCCCATTTCCAGTCGGAGCGCCATTCAGTGTCGATATGCAAACCATGCAGCGTAAAAGGCCCTTTGCGCCAGGGCATCAGTTGTTTCAGTAGCACTTCAAGCCGCTGTTTTTCTCCGGCGCTGAGTTCATCCGGCGCGCCAAAACTGACGTCAGTGCTGATGTTTTTCACGCTACTTTGGCTTTTAGGTAAATTGGCCAGCACTTTTTGCCACTGTTTAAAGTCGCCGTGCAATGCTTCTTTTTGCCAGGCTGACAACTGCGCTGGTAAAACATCCAGCCAGGCGGCCAGTTTGTTTTGGGCTATTGCAGCGTAAAAATTATTAAAATTAAGCATGGATGCCCTCTGCCTCGCTTTTAACAGCAACCGGAGTTTTGATTGCCACCATAGAGCAGAAATTAAAACACTGGAACCAGACGGTGCTGCTGCCAAAACCGGCGTTGCTAAAGCGCTGCTGATGCTCTTCGATAGTGTCCGGGCGCATCACATTTTCAAGGGCTGTGCGTTTTTGACTGATTTCGAGCTCACTGTAGCCATTGGCTCTTTTAAAATCGTGGTGCAAATCAATCAACAGTTCATGGGTGTGTGGGTCGTTCTGCACAAATTTTTCCGATAGAATAAAAATACCACCCGGTTTTAAACCCTGATAAATCCGCTTCACCAGCTCATCTCTGTGCTGTTTGGGTAAAAACTGCAGGGTAAAATTACTGACCACCACTGCGGCATTGCTGATATCAACATCGCGGATATCAGCCATCAGCACCTCAACCGGAACCTCGGAGCGAAATGATTGTAAATGACGCTGGCATCGCTCCACCATGGCTGGGCTGTTGTCGATGGCGACAATCTTGCTGTGGCTGTCACTGAGCTGTCTGCGCATAGCGAGGCTTGCAGCTCCCAAAGAGCAGCCAAGGTCGTAATAGTTGCTGCTATCTTGTTGATATCTCGCCGTTAATTTGCCGATAGTCTGAATGATGGTCTGATAGCCAGGCACAGAGCGCTGGATCATATCGGGGAAGACTTCGGCCACTGTGGCGTCAAAACAGAAGTCCTGAATTTGAGCCAGCGGCTCAGCGTAAATTGAATCTTTTTGCATATACATCCACGGCAAACAAAGCCAAATGCCGTTAGTTTACCCGATTTGGCTTTGTTACCGTAAGTTAGCGGCCACAGAAAATGCACCCATGTTGCGCGAAAGGCCGGTTTTTTTGTTGTTCGCTCAGCTGATGCTTAGTTGGCAAAAAGTGCCAGCTGTGTTTCTGTTTCTTTGGCAAGATCGCCAGGCCAGGGCGCTAAAATGGCATGGGCCGGACCGCCTAATTGTTGTAAATCTGCGGCAAATTGCCGGGCAAGAGCCGGCGCCATGGTGTTGTCAGGGGTATGGAAAAACGCATAAGGTGTTTTACCTTCCCCAAGCCACTGCAGCATTTTGTGAAGCCAGGGCTGATAAAAAGGCCGGTTAGCCGCCAAATCGTCCTGACCAACAAAACGAAACACCGGTGCATCCGTTAATGCCACTGCATGTACCGGCAACCTTGGTTTTTTACGCTGTGCGTCCTGAAGCGCTGGTGTATCAGCCGGCACTGAAAACAAACTGCGGCTGTCAAAACTCAGGCGTTCACACTGGTAAAAACGCAGCAACTGATGCAGCGCTTTTTCGTTGTCGGCCTTATCAAAAAATTGCGGGTGACGGATTTCGACGGCGCAGGCATGTTGCGCCCGGATAAGCTCTAAAAGCGGTGAAAGTTCAGCAAGTTGGGCCGGTGAAAAACGCTCCGGCAGTTGCAGATGAATAAAACCAATCCGTTCCCGCAAAGGGCTAATCAGCGCTAGCCACTGTGTTAAAAGTTGCGGTCCGCCCTGTTGATGACTGACGGCTTTTGGCACCTTCAGGTTAAAGCGAAAATCGCTTGTGCTCTGCGCCAGCCAGCGTGTTATGGTGTCTGCAGCCGGGTTGGCGTAAAAGGTAGTGTTGCCTTCTACTGCATTGAAAAAACGACAATATTGCGCTAAAAAATCTGCCGATCGGCTATCTTTGGCATAGAGGCTGCCTTGCCATGGTGTGTGAGCCCAAACCGGGCAACCTAAATAATACATAGCTCTCACCTGTAAAAGCGCGATGCCGGTCGGGCAAGTGCCGGCACTGTGAATCCTGAAAGAGTAACATAATGAAGTTATGCCTTGTGTTGTTGATTCTGTGGTGCGGCCTGTTTACTGCACTGGATATTCAGGCTGATGAGCCTTCAAAACCGCTGCGTATCGCCATCAGTAATGACAGTTTTCCTTATATGTATCTGGATAGCCAGAATCAGCCGGGTGGTTTGGTGGTTGACTGGTGGCGCGCGCTGGCTGCTGTTGATGGCCGCGCTGTAGAATTTGTGGCAGTAGACTGGACCGATATTTATCAGACCCTGGCTGATGGCAAAGCCGATGTGATTGGTGGCCTGGCCGTGACACCGGAGCGGGCGGCCAGTTATTTGCTGGGCAAGTCAATTGCTGAAGTGCACAGTAATGTGTTTATCCACCGCGATTTAAATTATGTGAACAATCTGCCGGCGCTGTTGCCGCATTTAGTGGGCGTGGTGCGTAATTCCGGCCATTTGGCGACCATCCGGCAAAAACAACCTGATTTAGTGCTGCAGCAGTTTGATCACACCAGCGCCATGTTTGACGCCGCGCTGGAAGGACGTATCAAAGCTTTTATTGGTCTGGACAGGTTAACGCCGCGCTACAGCCGCATCCAGCAGTTAAGCGAGTTGTACCCGCTGTTTAAAAAGATCCCGCTGGAAAAAATGCAACTGACTTATGCCGTGCCAAAAACAGCGACGGCATTGGCGCATGAGATAGAGGTGCTGGCGGCTAAATTGCCCGCCACATTACCGGATAAACTGCAGCGGCGCTGGCTCAGTGGTATCAGCAGCGACGACACTATAGTGATCGCCATGTCGGTGGGCAATCAGCCTCTGATGAGTGTGGCCAGCAACGGTCAGCCGCAGGGGTTATTGGTGGATTTATGGCGTCTGTGGTCGGAAACAACAGGTATTCCGATAGCTATAGTGCCGGACACCACAGCCTCGGGTTTAACCAGCCTGAGCCAGGGGCGGGTTGATGTGCATATGGGGTTTCCTTATATGCAGGACAGCCGTGCCGGCGTGCAAAGTGTGTATCCGATTTATAATCTGAGCTCGTCTTTTTATTATCCGAAAAATCAGCAACTAAGTAACCTGAGCGAGGTGCAAAGCCCTATTGGGATTTTTGCTTCTGCGGCCTATCAAAAAGTATTGCGTCAGGATTATCCAACGCTGAAGTTTGTCGTTTTTGACAAACTTGAAGATATGCAACAAGCGCTGGAACGCAGAGAAATTGCCGGTTTTTTTGGTGCAGATCTGATTATGCAGCAGCGTCTGATGTTACAACAAACGGACAGCTATCAGATGCTCGATTTCCCCAAATATCAAACCGTTTTGCAGGTGTTGGCGCGGGAAGGCAACAATGAGCTGGCCAATAAAATCCGGTTTGGTTTTAATGCCCTGACGCAGGATCAGCTTGAAGCGATTGAAAAACGTTGGGTCTCTTCACCTGAACTGGCGTACTTTGCGCGGTTTCGGCAGCAAGTGCCGTTAACGCCGGAAGAGCAACAATGGCTTGCTGAACACAGGCTGCTGAAAGTAGGTGTGATGGCGGACTGGGCGCCGATGGAGTTTGTGGATCAGAGCGGACGGTTCAGAGGTGTCACTGATGATATTTTGCAAAAGCTTAATCAGCGTCTGGGCACCAGTTTTACTGCCGTACCTTACCAGCATTGGGTCGATCTGGAAGCTGATTTTGCCGCCGGTAAGCTGGATCTGGTTGCCAATATGTCGGATTTGCCAGAGCGTCGTAAATTTGCCGCTTTTAGCCATAACTTCTGGCCTTTCCAGTGGACTTTAATCAGTCATAACGCTGTGATGGAAATAACAGCACTGAGTCAGCTCAAAGGCAAAAAAGTAGCGGTGTTGCAAGATTATCAAATCGTGAAATATTTTCAGGCCAATCATCCGGACATTCAGCTGCGTTTTAGCAAGGATCTGACGCAGGGGCTTGCCATGCTGCAAAGTGGTGAAGTGGATTTTGTCGTTGACACCGTCATCTCTTCCGGCCGGGCGTTACGACAGGCCGAAAACAGCAATCTGAGGATGCATTTGCCGGTGGATATGCCCACTTATCCATCTTTATTTGCGGTGCGCAAAGACTGGCCTGAACTTTTGCAAATTCTGGATAAAGGATTAAAAACGCTGAATGAGTCAGACCGCAGCGAAATTCTCGATCGCTGGTTTTCGGTAGAAATTCATCAGGGTTTTGATGAAGACAGGGTCATTAGCCTGGTATTGCAGGTGGTCGGCATTGGTGCTGTGCTGTTAGTGCTGGTGTTCTTCTGGAATATGTCTTTGCGCCGCGAAATTGGTTTGCGCAGAGAAATGGAAGAAAAAATGCGTTTTATGGCCACTCATGATGATTTAACCAAACTGGCCAACCGTAATCTGCTGGAGGAGCGGTTAACACAGGCACTACTGCAGCATGCAAGGCATCATGAAAAACTGGCGTTGTTGTTTCTGGATTTAGATGGTTTTAAAGAAGTGAATGATCAGCATGGTCATCATGTCGGCGATGAGCTGCTGGTCAAAGTGGCTGAAGTGCTGCAACACTGTGTGCGCAAAAGTGACACTGTGGCGCGTTTTGGTGGGGATGAGTTTGTCATTATGCTGACTGGTCTGCTGGATAAAGACGATGCCGCTATAGTTGCAGAGAAAATTTTGCTGCATTTATCCAACCCGCTGCAGTTGTCGGCCTGTGCCGCCAGGGTGGGGGCCAGCATTGGTATCGCCTTATATCCGGACAATGGCATCGACAGCCAGCAGATGCTAAAGACTGCCGATGGCCTGATGTACCGCGCTAAACAAAGTGGCAAAGGCTGTTATCGTTTTAGTCATCAAGGGCAGTGACTTTAGAGATCTTTTCTATATAATTGGCGCTCATTTTTCAGCGTAAAGCTCAAGTACCGGTAGAAAGGATCAGTGCATGCGTAGTCATTATTGCGGTCTGTTGAACGCACAACATGTCGGGCAACAAGTTTCTCTGTGCGGTTGGATCAACCGTCGTCGTGACCTCGGTGGTCTGATATTTGTTGACCTGCGCGACCGTGAAGGTCTGGTGCAGGTGTTTTTTGATCCGGATTTAACGCAAATGTTTGCTCAGGCCGCTGAGCTGCGCAACGAATTCTGTGTGCAGATTACCGGCACTGTGCGCGCCCGTCCTGACTCTCAGGTGAATAAAGACATGGCGACCGGTGAAGTGGAAGTTTACGCTTCAGCCTTAACCATACTGAACAAAGCACCGGCCCTGCCACTGGACTTTAACCAGAACAACAGTGAAGAGCAGCGCCTCAAATACCGTTATTTAGATATCCGTCGCCCTGTGATGAGCGACAGATTAAAATTCCGCGCCAAAGTCACCAGTTTTGTCCGTAACTTTATGGACAGCAACGGCTTTTTAGATATTGAAACGCCTATTCTGACCAAAGCAACCCCAGAAGGTGCCCGCGATTATTTAGTACCAAGCCGCACCCATAAAGGCCAGTTTTTTGCGTTGCCACAATCACCACAGTTGTTTAAGCAGCTGCTGATGATGGGCGGCATGGACCGCTATTATCAAATCGTCAAATGTTTCCGTGACGAAGATTTACGTGCCGACCGTCAGCCGGAATTCACCCAGATTGATATCGAAACCAGCTTTATGACCGCCGAACAAGTGATGGCTGTGACTGAAGAAATGGTGGTGTCGATGTTTAAATCGATGCTGGATGTGGATTTAGGCAAACTGCCACAGATGACCTATTTTGAAGCCATGCGTTTATACGGTTCAGACAAACCGGATTTACGTAATCCAATGCAGTTTGTTGATGTGGCTGATTTACTTAAAGATGTTGATTTTAAAGTGTTCTCAGGCCCGGCTAATGACCCGAAAGGTCGTGTCGTTGCGTTAAAAGTACCTGGCGCCGCTGAAAAAGTTTCCCGCAAAGACATCGACACCTACACCGCTTTTGTGGGTATTTATGGTGCCAAGGGTCTGGCCTGGTTAAAAGTGAACGATGTAACACAAGGCCTGGAAGGCGTTCAGTCGCCAGTTGCCAAGTTTTTAACAGCCGACATAGTTGCAGAAATTTTAGCGCGCACCGGCGCACAAAACGGCGACCTGATTTTCTTTGGTGCTGACAGGGCCAAAGTGGTGTGTGAAGCCATGGGCGCGCTGCGCTTAAAACTGGGTGAAGATTTAGGTATCACTCAGCCTGGCTGGAAGCCGCTGTGGGTGGTTGATTTCCCAATGTTTGAAGAAAACGATGATGGCAGTTATTCCGCTGTGCACCATCCCTTTACTTCACCTTTGGATACAGCAGCTTTCCTGTCGACTGATACCGACAAGCTGGAACTTGGTACATTATTATCCAACGCCTACGACATGGTATTAAACGGGACTGAGTTAGGCGGTGGTTCTGTGCGTATTCACACGCCTGAAGTACAAGCCAAAGTGTTCCAGTTATTGGGCATCAGCGATGAAGAAGCTGCGGAAAAATTTGGCTTCCTGTTAGAAGCATTACGCTACGGTGCGCCACCACATGCAGGTCTGGCTTTTGGTCTGGACCGGTTAGTGATGCTGATGACAGGCGCGACGTCTATCCGTGATGTGATGGCATTCCCGAAAACAGCCACCGCCGCTTGTCCGTTGACAGACGCTCCTGGTTTTGCCAATCCACAACAACTGGCCGATCTGGGCATTGCCGTTGTTGCCAAAGCTGAAGCTGACAAATAACAGCGACCACAGCATGTCACTGTGGCATTGACCACAGTAGCTTCAGCAAAAAACGGCGACACTATGTCGCCGTTTTTATCTCTGCAGTCAGTCCGTGCTGGCAGATCATTACAAGTTTTGTTATTGAGGGAGTATCAAGATGGCAGGTCATAGTAAATGGGCCAACATGAAGCACCGCAAGGCGCGTCAGGATGCCAAAAAGGTGAAAATATTTACCAAGCTGATCCGCGAGTTGACAGTTGCCGCCAAACAAGGCGCAGATCCGGACGGCAACCCGAGATTACGGACCGCCATTGCCAAAGCGCTGCTGAATAATTTATCGCGGGATGTGATTGAGCGTGCAGTAAAACGCGGCGCCGGTGACAACGGTGGCGAAAATTTTGAAGAGCTGGTGTACGAAGGTTATGGCCCGAACGGCGTGGCGATTATTGTTGAAACTCTCACCGACAACCACAAACGTACTGTGCAGGATGTGCGCAGTGCCTTCACGAAATATGGTGGCAATCTTGGCACCAACGGCTCTGTGTCTTATTTATTCTCGCGTCAGGGCTTATTAAGTTTTGCATCAGGTGTTGATGAAGACAAACTGATGGAGCAAGCGCTGGATGCCGGTGCTGATGACGTAGTGGCGCATGACGATGGTTCCTTTGAGGTGGTCACCAGTCCTGAGCTGTTTCTGGATGTCAAAGAAGCTCTGGAGCGTGCCGGTTTACAGGCCGAACATGCCGAAGTGAGTTTAGTGCCTTCAACCAAAGCCGAGATTGATGCTGACACTGTGGTGAAGTTTTTCAAGCTGATTGATATGCTTGAAGATTTTGACGATGTGCAAAACGTCTATCACAATGCCGACATCAGTGATGATGTGCTGGCGCTGGTGGAATAAGCTTGAATATTATTCTTGGCATAGACCCTGGCAGCCGGCTCACAGGCTACGGCGTGATCCGACAGCAGGGTTCTAAATTTGAGTATATCGCCAGTGGTTGTATCCGGATGACGCTTGGTGAAATGCCGGATCGGCTTAAGCAAATTTTTGACGGCGTCAGTCAAATTATTGAACAAACCCGGCCCACAGTTTTTGCCATAGAGCAGGTGTTTATGGCGCGCAACCCCGACTCTGCGCTCAAGCTGGGTCAGGCCCGCGGTGCTGCTATTGTCGCCGCTAAAGTGGCTGGGCTTGAAGTATTTGAGTATTCTGCCCGTCAGGTCAAACAATCTGTGGTCGGCACAGGTGCGGCCGATAAAACTCAGGTGCAGCATATGGTGAAAACCCTGCTGAAGCTGCCAGCCAGCCCGCAGGCGGACGCTGCCGATGCATTGGCGGTGGCGCTGTGCCATGGTCATACCCAGCAAAGTTTAATCAGTATGGCAGGGCAGGCCAGTAAAACAGTGCGTGGCCGCTTAAGATAAGCCGCCTGGGTTAGCCTGAGCTAACATCGCAAATAACAGCAATTCGCATTTTTATGCAGCAGGATTTTTATGATTGGTCGATTAAGAGGCATTATCGCCGAAAAACAAGCCCCGGATTTATTGATTGAAGTGGCTGGGGTAGGGTACGAAGTGCAGTTGCCGCTGACCAGTTTTTATACCTTGCCGGCTGTTGGCCAGGAAGCCACTATATATACCCACTTTGTGGTCAGGGAAGATGCCCAGCTGTTATATGGTTTTGCTAATCCAACGGAGCGTAGTTTATTCCGCCAGTTAATTAAAGCAAACGGCATTGGCCCGAAAATGGCACTGACAATTTTGTCGGGTTTAACGGCTAGTCAGTTCGTGCGTTGTGTGCAGCATGACGACATCAGCACTTTGGTAAAACTGCCTGGTGTTGGCAAAAAAACCGCCGAACGTTTATTGGTGGAAATGCGCGATAAACTCAAAGACTGGGGTTTGTCTGTAGCCACGCCTGTCACTGATCATCTGGTGCTGGGTGATGATGAAGTTCAAAGTTTTGAGCTCAAAGAAAGCCCGGAAGCAGATGCTATCAGCGCACTGATTTCGCTGGGTTATAGTCAGTCACAGGCCGCATTGGCGGTGAAAAAAGTATTTAAAGCAGATCTTGGCAGTGAACAGCTGATCAAAGCTGCGTTAAAGTCGATGATTTAATCAGGAATTAACCAAGGCGTTTTGTTGCATCACAACAAGATCCGATTGAGTAGCCAGCCATGATAGAAGCAGATCGTTTAATAGCCCCTTCGGCCAGTCGGGAAGATGAAGTTATTGATCGGGCTATTCGTCCCAAATCTCTGGCGGATTACACAGGCCAAAGTCATGTGCGTGAGCAAATGGCCATTTTTATCGAAGCGGCCCGCGGCAGAAGCGAACCTCTGGATCACTTACTTATTTTTGGTCCACCGGGTTTAGGTAAAACCACGCTTGCGATGATAGTTGCCAACGAAATGGGCGTAAATATCAAACAAACCTCAGGCCCAGTGCTGGAAAAGGCCGGTGATTTAGCCGCGCTTTTAACCAATCTTGAACCCAACGATGTACTTTTTATCGATGAAATTCATCGTTTAAGCCCGGTGGTTGAAGAGATTTTATATCCGGCAATGGAAGACTATCAGCTTGATATCATGATTGGTGAAGGTCCGGCGGCTCGTTCGATTAAACTGGACTTACCGCCTTTTACTCTGGTTGGCGCCACCACCAGAGCCGGCGCTTTAACCTCGCCGCTGCGGGACAGATTTGGCATAGTACAAAGGCTGGAGTTTTATAAAGTTGATGAGTTGGCGCAGATTATTCTGCGTTCGGCCCATTTTCTGAACCTGCAGCTGGATTTGCCTGCTGCCACTGAAATTGCCCGTCGTTCGCGGGGCACACCACGAATTGCCAACAGGCTGCTTCGACGGGTGCGGGATTTTGCCCAGGTAAAATCGAACGGTGTGGTCAGTACCGACATTGCCAATCAGGCATTATTGATGGTGGATGTCGATGCACAGGGTTTTGACTATATGGATCGCAAACTGATGCTGGCCATTATCGAAAAATTTATGGGTGGCCCTGTGGGCCTGGATAACCTGGCGGCGGCCATAGGTGAAGAAAAAGACACGATAGAAGATGTGATAGAGCCTTTTTTAATTCAGCAGGGTTTTATCCAGCGCACGCCACGTGGCCGTATTGCATCAAAACACGCTTATGCCCATTTTGGTTTTGACTTGCCGGCAACATCGCAGGAATAACCCACCTAAGTCCACACCACTGCAGCTGTCATTAGCTGCAGGGGCAAGATGCTGATTTTTGGATAAAAAAAAGCCCGCTAAGCAGCGGGCCAATGCAACAAGTTGAAGTAGAACTTCAAAAATCCAGGGAACATGCTGAGCGATCCGAACCGCTTAAGTGGGGTTCCAATCACTCTGTGATCTCAACTACAGTGAACACCCTCGTATTACACCGTTGCGCTAGCTCAGAACACCTGCGTATCTTAAGGATTTAGAATAATTACTTCAAACGAGAAAAATTGCCGATTTACATTAATAAAAGTAATGCGAATAAAAATTCATAAATAGTGAATAATGGTCACATTTGCTGTGCAAGCCTTGATATATATGAATTCATCCTGCTTTATGCTGAACCTGAAATGAATACTTCCAATTATTTTTTTCATCAATTGTCGACATAAAAATCTGATTTCGCCGTTTTATCGCTGAAATAGGCCGTTTTAACGTAAAAAATGAACTTTTGCCCGACATTTGTTTCAACAGACTGGTAAAGCACAGGCCAGCTGTGGCAAGGCGAATTATTTTTCGGTATAGCAGGGGCTGCGCTGTTGAGTTAGGGCGCGGTGTCCCATATCATAGCGCCCAAATTTGTTGCTTTATTTCAGCGTTTTTTAGAGGTGTTTTCAGGTGGCTGGTCAACTTTCAATTCTCGAACTTATCCTTCATGCAAGCTTTGTGGTGCAATGTGTGATGGCTATTCTGGTCGCAGCTTCAGTCGTGTCCTGGGCCATGATTATCCAGCGCAATAAAGCACTGAATGCCGCTATCGAAGACACCCGGAAATTTGAAGACCGTTTCTGGTCTGGTATCGATTTATCAAAGCTGTATAACGAAGTAAGTGCCCGCGCTAATGTCAGTGGTATGGAGTCTTTGTTTAAAGCCGGTTTTAAAGAATTTGCCCGTTTACACAAAACCAATGCCCGTCAGCCAAGCGCTGTAATGGAAGGCACTCAGCGCGCGATGCGTGTTGGTTTATCCCGTGAAGTTGAGCGTCTGGAAACTCATTTACCGTTCCTGGCCACTGTCGGTTCTATCAGCCCTTATATCGGTCTGTTTGGCACTGTCTGGGGTATTATGAATTCATTTATCGCTTTAGGTGCGGTGCAGCAGGCCACTTTAGCCATGGTGGCACCTGGTATTGCGGAAGCCCTGATCGCGACTGCCATTGGTTTGTTTGCCGCTATTCCGGCCGTTATCGCCTACAACAGATTTTCACACCGCGTTGAACAACTGGAAAACTCCTATGCCAACTTTGTGGAAGAGTTTGCCAATATCCTGCATCGCCAGGCCGTCAGTGGCGGAGACAATCAATAATGTACGTGCGCAAAAAACGCCGCATGGTGGCGGAAATAAACGTGGTGCCTTATATCGACGTGATGTTGGTGCTGCTGATTATTTTTATGGTGACCACGCCCATCATTACTCAAGGCGTAAAAGTAGAACTGCCAAAATCAAAAGCTGAGCCCATAGAGCAGATGAAAGATGGCAAAACCCCTATTGTGGCCACTGTTGATGAAGCGGGTTTGTATTATTACGAAAAAGATGGTGTCAACAAAGGGCCAATGAATGCTGAGCAGCTGCAGGCTGAAGTGATGGACACCCTGACCATTGAACCAGGCACCCAGGTGATTCTTAAAGCCGACGGCCGCGTTGATTACAATGCTGTGATTCATTTACTAAATCTGATGAAACAAGCTGGTGCGCCGGCAGTAGGATTGATGACAGAAGACGTGGAGTCCAAATAACATGGATCCGTCGTTTAAGAAGGCGCTGCAAATATCGGCAGGGGTGCACCTGCTGTTATTTCTGGCAATGTTTATCAATTTTAACTTTTTTAAAAAAAATGAAGTGATTGTTGTGCCATTGTATTCGGCAAGCAATGCGCCACTGCAGGCCAGCGTGGTTGAAGATCCAAAAATCAAAGAAGCAGACAAGGCAACAAAAAAGAAACCAGAACCGAAAAAAGAGCCGCCGAAAAAAGAACCTGAACCGCTGAAAGAAGAGCCGAAAGAAGATCCGGAAATAAAACGGCAGGAAGAGAAAAAACTGCAGCAGGAAAAAGAGCTGATCGTAAAGAAAAAGCTCGAAGCTGAGAAAAAGAAAAAAGAAGCTGATATCGCGCTTAAAAAGAAAAAAGAGCAGGAAAAGCTGAAGAAAGAACAGGAAAAAAAGAAAAAAGAAGAAGCAAAGAAAAAGGCTGAAGAAAAAGCCCGTCTTGAGAAAAAGAAAAAAGACGAGTTAGCGAAAAAGAAAAAAGCAGAAGAGTTAAAGAAGAAAAAAGCTGAAGAGAAAAAACGTCAGCAGGAGCTCGAACGTCAGGCTGAAGAGCAGATGATGGAAGATGAGCTGGCAGAAGAAGCCGAAGAGGCAAGACGTCTGGCAAGGCAGGGGCAGTTACTCACTGAGAAACAGCGTTATGTGGCCATGATTGTGGAGCGGGTGCGGCAGAGCTGGTTTACTGACGACACCATGAATGGCAAAGAATGTGTGATTTCACTGAGCCTCGCCAGTAATGGTTTTGTGATTAACATGAATGTTGAAGGCGGTGATCCTGGCGTTTGTAATGCCGCGGTCAATGCGATCAACCGGGTCGGTCGGTTCCCAATGCCGGAAGATCCTGAGTTGAATGCGGAGTTCCGTCAATTGAAGTTACCATTTAAAAAATAAGTTGAGACGATACGACAATGATATTCAAGTTGATAGGAAAAGCAGCGATAGTGGCGATGGCAATTGTATCGCTGAAGAGTCATGCATCTTTAGAAATTGTGATTACCGAAGGTGTTGATACAGCGCGGCCAGTAGCCATAGTTCCATTTACTTTTGTGGGGCAAAACCAGCCAACACAAAATATCAGCCAGATTGTTGCCGCCGATTTAATGCGTAGTGGTAAGTTTAATCCGGTCAATGTGATGCGGATGCCACAACAACCACAAAACAGCAGTCAGTTTAATGCTGCTGCCTGGAGTAAAACAGGCATTGAAGCTGTGGTTATGGGCACAGTAAAAGAAGTAGGGCTTGATCGTTATACAATCAGTTATGAACTGGTTGATGTGATCAAAGCCAATGGTGGTGTTGGTCAGCCAATGATGACTTCAAGTGGTCGTTTGGTTGCAGGCAACAATCATATTCTGCATTCAAGCGAAATTACCATTGCCGGAAAACTGTTTCGTCAATACGCACATCGTATGAGTGATGTTATCTATGAAAAATTGACAGGTGAAAGAGGTGCATTTTCCACCAAAATAGCCTATGTATTAGTGCGTGATAAACAAGAGTATCGTTATCAATTAGTTGTTGCCGATTATGATGGTGAGAACGAACAGGTGCTGTTACGGGCCAAAGAGCCTTTAATGTCGCCAACCTGGTCACCGGATGGAACTAAATTGGCTTATGTTACTTTTGAACGCAAACAATCTCAGATTTATATCCAGGATGTTTATACGGCGCGCCGTAGTATTCTGACATCATTTAAAGGTATCAACAGTGCGCCTGTTTGGTCACCTGATGGCCGTAAAATGGCGATGACTTTATCAAAAGATGGCAATACAGAGATCTATGTGATGGATATTGCCAGTAAGAGTCTGGCAAAATTGACAAATCACCGGGCTATTGATACCGAGCCTAACTGGAGTCCTGATAGTCAGTCGATTATTTTTACTTCAGAAAGGGGCGGAAATCCGCAGTTATATTCCGTTGATATCAATACAAAAGCGACAACTCGTGTTACTTTTGAAGGTGAAATGAATTTAGCGGGTAAATTTACACCTAACGGCCAAGCAATTGTTATGGTAAACCGCACAAACGGTCAGTATAATATTGCGCGCATGGATAGGACTACCCGTCAAATGCAAGTGCTGACTCGCACTTATTTGGATGAGTCACCAAGCATTGCGCCTAACGGCTCAATGATTATCTATAGTACTTTGCACGGTTCGTCACAAGTACTGGCACTGGTATCCATGGATGGTCGCTTTAAAGCAAGGTTACCTGCTGCTAATGGGAGAGTAAAATCCCCGGCCTGGTCACCATTTTTATAAAACACAAAAATTTGGTTAATCGTTTTACTAAGGAAAAAATCATGAACTTAAATAAAGTTTTAAAAGGTTTGTTAGTAGCAGTGCCAGTGCTGACTTTAGCTGCATGTAGCTCTAACAACGAAACTGACGCTGGCGATGCAAACGCAAACACCAACGCTCCAGTTCAAGCTGTTGATCAAGGCATGAGCGATGCAGAACAACTGCGTCAGCAATTAGAAGCTCTGCGTCAGCAAAACACTATTTACTTCGACTTCGACAAGTCAGCTATCCGTCCTGAATTCGCTTCAGTACTGGACGCTCACGCTGCTTTCCTGCGTGCTCGCACTACTGTTTCTGTAACAGTTGAAGGTCACACTGACGCCCGTGGTACTCCAGAGTACAACATCGCTCTGGGCGAGCGTCGTGCTCAGTCAGTTCAAAGCTACCTGGAAAACCTGGGTGTTGCTGCTGGCCAAATGTCTGTAGTTAGCTACGGCGAAGAAAAACCAGTTGACGCTGGTAACACTGAAGACGCGTTCGCTAAAAACCGTCGCGCTGTTTTAGTTTACTAATTTACTAGTGAGTGTGCATGGACGTTAAAAAGTCACTGATTACTGCGCTTTCCTTAGTTGCAGTAGCTGTATTAGCTGATCCGGCGCCCGTTGCTGACTTAAGTCGCAGCAGCAATAAGAGTTATGCCGCGCAATCCAGTAGCCGTAGTGGTTCTGTTGAAGAACGACTGTCAGCGCTGGAGCGTGTGGTGGAAGCTCGTGCTGCTGCACAACTTCAGATGCAGCAGCAGCTCCAGACCTTGCTTGACGAGGTCAGTGAGTTAAGCGGCAAAACTGAAATGCACTCTTATAAATTAGAAGAGATATTGCAACAACAACGCGATATCTATCAGGAAATTGACCGCCGTATGGGTGGCCAGGGTGGTGCAGCGTCGCAAGTGCAGTCTTCTGCAAATGTGCCGGCACAAACACCAGCTAACGTACCGGCGGGCAATCCCGCAGCCGTTGTAGCAGCCGATCAGGTTGCTACTGCGGATGTTGCGGCAGCGCCAGCTGCTGTGACTATGACAGAAGCACAGGCTTACGAACAAGCCATTAACTATGTGATCAAGGATAACAACTACGCTGCGGCTATTCCGGCGTTTGAAAATTTTATCCGTGACTATCCGAATTCAGACTACACCTCCAATTCTCATTATTGGTTAGGCCAGCTCTATTATCAGAAGAATGAGTTAGGTAAAGCTAAAAACCATTTTGAGCGTGTTGTCACCCAGTATCCAAATACCACCCGTGTTCCTGATGCTTTATTAAAGCTGGGCATGGTGGCGGAAAAGCAGAATGAATCTGCGGCCGCAAAAAAATATTACAACCAGCTGGTCAAAAGTTTTCCGAAGTCCAAGCCTGCAGCAACTGCCCGCAAAAAGCTTGAGACTATGTAAGTCGTTTTTATAAAAAAGCCCGCTTTAAAGCGGGCTTTTTTATTGGAAAAATTGCAGTTTTGTCAGATTGTGTCTGTCTGCAGAGATCTCGCTTTGTAATTGATGCTGCTGATATTTCAGGCAGTCAGCGCTTTATTATTCTACAGTGAATTGCTGTGGTGCTGCGAAATTAAGCAGTTGGCATGGCAAATGCGCGTTTTTGGCAAATATAAGTTGCACTGAGCGCGTAAATAAGTAAGATATGCCTCCGCGACAGGGGTCATTAGCTCAGCTGGTAGAGCAGCGGACTTTTAATCCGTTGGTCGATGGTTCGAATCCATCATGACCCACCACTTTCGCGCAAACAATAGATTGAACTGGGTCATTAGCTCAGCTGGTAGAGCAGCGGACTTTTAATCCGTTGGTCGATGGTTCGAATCCATCATGACCCACCAGTTCAGTCCTATCGTTTGGGTCATTAGCTCAGCTGGTAGAGCAGCGGACTTTTAATCCGTTGGTCGATGGTTCGAATCCATCATGACCCACCAGTTCAGTCCTATCGTTTGGGTCATTAGCTCAGCTGGTAGAGCAGCGGACTTTTAATCCGTTGGTCGATGGTTCGAATCCATCATGACCCACCATCTTCCCGTTCGTCCCGTAAGGGGTCATTAGCTCAGCTGGTAGAGCAGCGGACTTTTAATCCGTTGGTCGATGGTTCGAATCCATCATGACCCACCACTTCCCCGATAGTTTTTCTCACTGCAAAACCCGTGTATAATGCGCCACCTTTTATTGTTGGATGGTCAGCATGAATCAAGCACTGCAGTTTAATGAACTTGAATATGTCTTCCCAAAAAAGCCGTTGCCATTAAGCGCTGACGACAAACAAGCTTACAAAAACCGGATTAAAAAATTACTGGTTGAGCGCGATGCAGTGTTGGTTGCGCACTATTACACCGACCCGGAAATTCAGGCGCTGGCCGAAGAAACCGGTGGTTGTGTGTCAGACTCATTAGAAATGGCTCGTTTTGGTAATCAACATCCGGCAAAAACGCTGATTGTAGCCGGCGTGAAGTTTATGGGCGAAACCGCCAAAATTCTGACCCCGGAAAAAACTATTTTAATGCCAACACTCGAAGCCACCTGTTCTTTGGATTTAGGCTGCCCGGCTGAAGAGTTTTCTGCTTTTTGTGATGCGCATCCGGACCGTGTTGTGGTGGTGTATGCCAATACCTCAGCTGCGGTAAAAGCGCGCGCCGATTGGGTGGTGACGTCGTCCATCGCGCTGGATGTGATTGAGCATTTAGACAGCGAAGGCAAAAAAATTCTCTGGGGCCCGGACAAACACTTAGGCGCTTATGTGCAAAAACAAACAGGTGCCGATATGTTGTTATGGCAGGGCGCCTGTATTGTGCATGATGAGTTTAAAGCTAATGCTCTGATTGAACTGAAAAAACAATATCCAAATGCTGCTGTATTGGTGCATCCGGAATCTCCCGCTGCTGTGGTGGATTTGGCCGATGCTGTGGGCTCAACCAGCCAGCTGATCAAAGCCAGCCAGACGATGGCAAACGACACTTTTATTGTCGCCACCGACAAAGGCATTTTTTATAAGATGCAGCAGGCGATGCCGGATAAGACGTTTATTGAAGCCCCAACGGGCGGTAACGGCGCGACTTGCCGAAGTTGCGCGCATTGCCCCTGGATGGCGATGAATGGCTTAAAAGCCATTGAAGAAGCGCTGACGGACGCCAGCGGCCATGAAATTTTTGTCGACGCTGCACTTCGTGACAGAGCTTTGTTACCGCTGGATCGAATGTTAGGTTTTGCCAAAAGCAACAGAGTTGCCGTGAAGGGCAACGCCTAAAGTTGCACAAATAGCGGCTTTGCTGAAAATTCCAGCGAAAAGCGGTGTAACAGCAATTTATTGTTGCGCCGCGCGCTGAATTTACCTAGTATAGCCGCGCTTGCTGTGGCAAGTCCCGGAGAGATGGCTGAGTGGCTGAAGGCGCACGCCTGGAAAGTGTGTTTAGGTTAACCCCTAACGAGGGTTCGAATCCCTCTCTCTCCGCCAGATATAAAACAAAAGCCCCGTACGAAAGTACGGGGCTTTTGTTTTATATCTGTTGGTGAAAGCGGCTTTTATAATGAACAAAGCGGGAGTATGATAACTTATTGTCTATTCAGGTGTTTAGCTGCTGTAGAAACAGTCGCTGTGAAAACTAACCGCTTTTGCTAAAATCCTGCTTTTTGCATTCTGTTGCCGGAACCTTCTGATGTTATGTCCTTATTTTATTGCCGATACCTGTCGCTCTTGTTCTGCGCTTGATATGGCTTATGCTGCGCAGCTTGATGCAAAACAGCAGCAGTTGCAAAAACTGCTTGGCAATTTTTCCGGTTATCAGTTACTGCCGGCCGCTGCATCTTCGGAAGCGGCATTTCGAAATAAAGCCAAAATGGTGGTGATGGGCAGCGCAGATGAGCCTGTGCTTGGCATCGTGAACCATTATCAGCAACAGGTGGAGTTGACCGCTTGCCCTTTGTATCCGCCAGCATTTGCGCAGGCTTTTGCCCATATCCGCAGTTTTATCCGGCTGGCTAAACTGCAGCCTTATCAGCTTGCTGACAAAAAGGGTGAGCTGAAATTTGTATTGTTAACACAGAGTCAGGCCACGGGGCAGTGGATGCTGCGTTTTGTGCTGCGTTCAAAAAACCATCTGGCTTCTATTATCAAACACTTGCCGACGCTTCAGCAGCAATGGTCTGAGCTTTTGGTGTGTTCTGTTAATTTACAGCCTGAGCATAAGGCAGTATTAGAGGGTGAAACGGAAATTGTGCTGACAGAGCAACAACAACTGCCTGAGCAGCTAAACGATGTGCCGCTTTTTATTCAGCCCCAAAGTTTTTTTCAGACCAACCCGACGCTGGCAGCGCAGTTGTACCAGAGTGCCCGGGATTGGACTGCTGATTTACCTATCACGCGGCTTTGGGACTTGTTTTGTGGTGTGGGTGGTTTTGCCCTGCATCTGGCAAAAAGCGGACGGGAGATCACCGGCATTGAGATATCGTCGGCCGCTATTGCCTGTGCCCAGCGTTCAGCTGCGCTGATGCAAAATGTAAAATTGCAGTTTCAGGCGCTGGATGCTGATGCCTTTGCCAAAGCCCAGCAGCAAAGCCCGGATCTGTTGGTGGTGAACCCGCCAAGACGGGGTTTAGGTGCTGAACTTTGCCGGACTGTCAGCCAGCTGCAGCCAGCCTGGTTATTGTATTCGAGCTGTAATCCACAAAGTCTGGTGCAGGATTTAACTGTTCTTGCAGACTATCAGCTTGAGAAAGCGCAGCTGTTTGACTTTTTCCCTCATACCAAACATGCCGAAGTCTTGTGTTTATTAAAGCGCCGCGAAAGCAACGCTTAAAGCGGCTTATTTGCAGGTTAAGCCGGGTGTTTAGCTTGGCTGCTTTTAACAACTTAATTCAGGTTCGTTTGTTGCGCCCGTGCTGTCAGCGGATGGATTCACAAAGCGCCGGCATAGGCAACTGTAGGATGTTCAGGCTGATGAAGTTGTTGCCATCAAACTGCAGCTGATATATCAGGCCATAATCCTGTTCTGTCAGTGCTACTTGCGGCGTTTTGCTCAGGAGTTCTGCAAGCTGTGGCACTGTGTTGCTGTGGCCTACCACCAGCGCATTTTGTTGCTGCTGCATCAGTCTGCTGGCAAGGCTTTCTATATCTGCGGCCGGATAACTTTCCAACTGACGATTTGACGTTAATAAAGCAGCCGCTGTTAATTGGGTGCGTTGATATCCGCTGTGATAGAGCCTTGTGAGCGGCACCCTGGCCAATAAAGTCGCCAGTGCGGCGGCCTGTGCTTTACCGCAGGCCGACAAAGCCGGATCTTTAGCAGCAGCTTCACCGGAAACTTTATTTACTTCAGCCTTGTGGGCGTGACGAACCAGATACAACTGATATGGTGCGGCTTGTGCTGCACAAGTTGCAAAGCTAAGTAAGCTCACCAGCAAAATTTTTGAAATTTTCAAAATTATTTAACCCCTTTCACTCTGCTCAATCGTCCAATGTCTGAAAACAAAATAAACAAGGAGCAGGACATGAGCAGCAGTATGTCAGTATGTTACAGCGCACAAACACCCTTGCGTGCACGGTTGGGCACTGTGGTGTTAGCAATTTTTATCACTTTGTTGTTATTTCAGCTGATGGCCGCTTTGCTGAACAACGACATTGCACCACCACCGCCTTTACCACCCCAGTTGGAAGTTGAACTGCTTGAACCAAGAGCCGACAGCGCGGTGCAGCCGAAAATAACCTTAGAGCCACCGCCACCTCCGGTTGAACCGCCCGCTCAACAAAGGGTTGATTTCGGGACGGAGTTTCAGTCCTTTGCACTGGAGGTAACGCCAGCGGTGCCTGATATTGCCATCAGCGCGCAGCAGGGGCAATACCAGCCAGTGGCCGATGCGCAGGCCAGGCCGTTGGTACGGGTTGAACCTCAATATCCAGTAGCCGCAGCGCGCGATGGTGTCAGTGGTTGGGTGCAGCTGAGTTTTAGTATTGATGCCACAGGGGCTGTGACTGATGTTGTGGTGCTGGACGCAGAGCCGAAACGGGTGTTTGAACAGGCCGCTATCCGGGCGTTAAAACGCTGGAAATACCAACCTTCACTGGAGCAGGGCAAGGCTTATAAAACCACGGGCTTCACTGTGCAGCTGGATTTTAGTCTGGAACCCTGACAAGGCCTGTGGCACATTGATCAGGTTGGCAAAATAAACACATACAGACCTCGTTTGGCGGCGCTTTGGCTGTGAAGACCAAGCGCCCACAGCCTGGATGCAAAACAACAAGAACAATAGCCGGCAGGAGTGCTTATGGGATGGAAACAAATCAGTATCCGGCTGAGCGGCTTTACCCAGGCGGCGCCAGCGCAGGCCGACAGCCGGCACGACGAGCTTGGCTGGTTGTTCCGAAGTCATGCCGATGCTTTGTATCATTTTTTATTAAAACAAAGTGATGCTGAGCTGGCGCAGGATATCAGCCAGCAAAGCTGGTTAAAGGTGTTGGAATTGCAAAGCAGTCAGGTAGAACCTGCTGAGTTGGCGGCGAAGCGCGGTGATACCAATAACCACAGAGCTGCAGATAACCGGACCTCCCCCTGTTTTGGGCAGCGGAGCCAGTTTAAAACCTGGTTATTTACGCTTGCCAGAAATGCACTCTTTGATGAACTGCGCCGCCGGCAACGCTGGAGCGGGCCTGAGCTTAGTGAAGAAACCATGTTGGACACGCATGCCAGTCAGCTTGACGTGTTGGTGGCTGCAGAGCGGCAACAGGCATTGCAGCAAGCCATTGCTGTTTTGCCGTTATTACAAAAAGAAGCTTTGTTATTGCAGCTCGAAGGTTTTTCGCTGGAAGAAATAGCCAGCATCAGCGGCAGTGCAGCCGAAACCGTAAAAAGCCGGCTCAGATATGCAAGAGCCAGTCTCAGTCAAGCTCTGGAGCATTACCATGACCTCTAAGCACAAAGAGCACTTTGCACAGCAGCTTGCAACGCAGAGTTGCGAAGCTGATAAGTTAACAACCCCGGTACAAACAACTGCGGAGCACCTTGTTTATCCGCAAGCCGACTCTGAGCGGCAAGTGCAACAACAGCAACAGGCAAAAGCCGGTACCAACTCAGCAGCTGCAGCGGGATCTGAACAGCTCACTGCTGAGCTTGAGCTTTGGTATCGCCAAAGTGCACAGCAGCATCAAATGCCACAGCAGCAGAAGCAGTTGCTATTGCAGCAGCTGCAACAAAGGGCCAGGCCAAAATTCAGGCTGATACAGCTGCAGCTGTTTGTGCAGCAACTGGCCGGATGGTTCAGTTTTGCGAAATTGCAGGCACTGACTGCAGTTTGTGCACTCGGCTTGGGCTGGTTTTTAATTCAGCAACAGCAGCAGTTGTCCTATCAAATCAGCCAGATCAACAGCCTTTATCCGGTACAGATCCATCAGCTGAATTCCGAAGAAGTTCCCGCAGGATCATTAAGTGCCGCGCTGCAGCGACAGCAAATCTTTAGCCAGAGTTACCAGGATTATCAGCAGAGTGTGGCGGCAGGGCATGTGATTAAACAGCAGGTGCTGGCGCGACAATCCGCTGATAGCGGCTGGCTGCTCGATGCCTGCAGCAAACTCAGGTTGCAGCTGAGCGAAGGTTGGTTGGCACAGTTTAAAGTGCAGCAACAATGGACGGAACCACAGTGGGCACAACTTGCCGCCAGCCGTTACCTAAAAGTGTCGACCGGCGCTCAGGGGGAAATTATTGCACTGCAGGCGTCGGCAAATCCGCCTTCTTGTGCACCTTAATAGCAGCTTTTATTGATGTGCAAACCGCAACTGCCGACGCAGGTTAAACCACAGCGCCAGCCTGCTACTGTGCTTTTGCCTTCCCATGCACTGCCGGAACAGAGAAAAAACCACAGAGCGCTTCGTGCCGGTGCTGCTCTGCGGTAATATAACGCCGTTGTAGTGTCTGCCGTTGTGAGCTCTGATGACCGATTTAATTTACCTGCGTTCTTACCCTGAGACTATTTTGCAGCAGGTGCGTCTGGCGCTGCAAAATGGCAGTCTGGGACAAAGCCTTCAGCGCCGTTATCCTGAACAAAACCATAATATTCAGACTGACAAAGCTTTGTATGAGCTGACTTTGCAGCTGAAACAACAGTTTATGAAAAGTAGCGACCCCATCAGCAAGGTGCAGTTTGACCCAAAAATTCATGTGATCCACAACGCCCTGGGCACTCACAGCCAGGTCAGCAGGGTGCAGGGTGGTAAACTGAAAAGTAAAAATGAAATCCGTGTCGCCAGCTTGTTAAAACAAATGCCGTTGCCTATTCTGCGCATGGTGGTTGTGCATGAATTAGCCCATTTGCGGGAAAAAGATCACAACAAGGCGTTTTATCAATTGTGTCAGTACATGGAACCCCAGTATCATCAACTGGAACTGGACTTGCGGTTGTTCCTGACCTGGCGCGACAGTCAAAGCTGAATCAGCAGGACAACAAGCCGGATGGCGTTAAGGAGGAGCAGATGGCTCAGACAACACATATTTTTGTCTATGGTTTATTAACTTTTCCCGAGATTGTCACTGCCATTACCGGCCGGCAGATCCAGATGAAACCCGCAGTGTTAACCGGGTTTCGCCGTTATGGGTTAAGCCAGAGCCCAACCCAGGCTCCGGTGCCTGTGTTATTGGCAGAGCCGGGCCATCGGCAGCTCGGACAACTGCTGCTGAATGTGGACGAGCAGGCGGTAAAAAAATTAGATTTTTTTGAAGATCTGGACTCAGGGCATTATGTAAAAACTGCGGTCCGGGTTGAAGTTGAAGGTCAGTGGCTGGATGCCTTTTGTTATTGTGCCGGACCGGCGTTGGCACCCTATGCCAGTGGTGACTGGTCGCCGGAACGCGTGACCGAGCAGGATAAACAGTATTTTATTCAAACATTGATCCCAGAAATGCTGGCTGCACTGGCAAAGGGTTCGCAGTAATAAGTTTTTAGCTGTGTTCCGAGTACCAGTGGCATTTTGCAGGCTTGTGCTGCACCGCAGTCAGGGTTTTGGGCCCGGAAGGAATTATGATCAAACAAAGTTTGATGGCCGTCTTGTTATTGTGCACAACCTCTGTTGTGGCCGCGCCATCTGTTGCCCAGTTTTCTGACGAATTTCATCGTGAATTCACCCGTAAGATGAGCAAAAGCAATATACCCGGCGGTGTTTATGTCATTGTCAAAGATGACAAAATTGTCAGGGTGGGGGCTTTTGGTGTGCGCTCGCACGGCACTAAAGCCAAGGTGGATGCCAACACTGTGTTCCGTTTGGCTTCTGTGTCCAAAACTTTTGCCGGTGGCTTAGCGGCTCAGGTAGAGCACGAAGGACGTTTTAACTGGAACGACAGAGTGACCAAATATGTGCCGGGTTTTCGTTTTCGCAGCCCCGCCATGACGTCCAAATTAACTGTGGAACATTTACTGGCTCAAAACGCCGGCTTAAGTCCGAATGCTTTTGATGATTTGATTGAAGCCAATATGACACCGGCGCAAATTCTGCCGAAATTTGGCAACATCAACCCCCGTTGCCAGCCCGGTAAATGTTACGGTTACCAGAATGTGTTATTTAGTCTGATTGAAACCGTGCTGCACAAAACCACCAATATGCCGTACGAGCGCCTGATAGAACAACGTATTTTTAAACCTCTGCAAATGCACAATGCCTCGGTCGGCTACGCTGCATTTTTGGCCAGTAAAAACCGTGCCATGCCCCATGTGAAAGTGCGCCGGGGCTGGGGGGAGGCCAAAGTGGTGCCAACTTATTACCGGGTGAACCCTGCTGCCGGTGTCAATGCCAGTGCCATGGATATGGGCAAATGGTTGATCGCAAGACTTGGGCATAACCCTAATGTGCTGTCACCTGCCATGCTCAGTGATATTCACAAACCACGCATTAAAACTGCAGATAACTTGAGTGGCCGCACCTTTGGCCCTTATGTCGCCAATGCGTATTATGGTTTAGGCACCCGTATTTATCAGTTTGGTAAACATAAGCTGTATTACCATGGGGGTCTGGTGAAGGGGTATCGTACCGATATGTCCTATTTGCCGGAGAAAGGCTTAGGATTGGTGGTGTTGTTAAATGCCCAAAGTAATCTGGTGGCTGAGCTGTCCAGTTATTTCTGGGCCACTATGCTTGATACCCAGCCACAAGCTACGCCGGCGCCAAAAAAGAAAAGAAAAGTGCGTAAAGTAGCGCAGCAGCTGGAGCCGTTATTTACCCCTTTTGAATATGACACTGATGAGTTGCTGACTGAAACATTAAGCCCGGAAATGCTGGCAAAGCTGCAGCAAGATGCGCTGGAAAGTCTGCAACAGGGTATGCTGGATGATGGCACTGCGGATACTGAAAATAAAAGTGAAGCCGGTTTTGCACCTGCGGCAGAATTTGAACAACAGGCGGACAGAGCTCAGGCTGCAGACTTAAAAAACATCAGGCCGCCGCTGCTCGCGCCATAACTTGATTTGAATCATCACAAAAGGCCGGGCAATGTTTGTTGCACCGGCCATTTTGCAACACAACCTATTTTCGCGGCGTGCCCAATGACTGTTTCAACAGGCAGATGGATCGCGCTGATATAAATCGAGATAAAAATCCAGTTTGATGGCGGGCAAGTCACGACATAACTGTGCTTTAAGCTCAGCGTTGACCTTATAGCCCAGCGGGATCATCTGCAGCAGTTGCTCAAGTTCAACCGGCGCTTTGGGTTGAAACATCCAGCTCAGCTGCTGACGTTTATGATGGTGAAAACCCTGTTGCTGCTGTATCGAGTCTGGATGTAACCGCACCTGACTGTAAATCTGTTGTTTAAGCTGCAGCAAATGTTCAGGTGCAGGAGTGACAGTTAATAACCAGGCGCCAGGGGCGGCCACTCTGGCAAGTTCCGTGGGTTCAGATGGCGCATAAATGCGCAGAAGCATATCAAAAATGTTATCGGCAAAAGGTAGCTGATAACTGCTGGCAACAGCACAATGCAGCTTTGGATATTTTTTGCTGGCGGCTTTTATGGCAGCTTTGGAAATATCAATGCCATAAAGTGTCAGCTGTGGCAGTGCCTGTGCCAGCCTGTAGCTGTAAAAACCTTCACCACAGCCAATATCAAGCAGTACTGGTGCTCTGCGATCGTCAACAGCGCGGGCTGCCAGAGCTTCAATAAACAGCTGATTGACCGCATCTGAGAGCGGCTGATAAAAACCTGCTTCCAAAAATGCCCGTCTGGCCTGGATCATCTCAGCACTGTCGCCTGGTGTCAGCGATTTTTTTTGCTGCACCGGCAATAAATGAAAATAACCTTCACGGGCACGATCAAACTGGTGGCGGTTCTGACACTGTAAACCAGCGTCGTTGGCAAGCAGGGGTTGTTGGCAAAGCGGGCAGCGGTACATAACAGTCCGGAACTTAAACAAAAACCTCATTATAAAGATTGTTGTGACTGAAGTCGCCTGTCGCCTGATGTTGGGGATTGGTCACCAAGATGTCTGGAGCAGCTGGTCGTTTGCATTCTGCTGCTCAGATGATCCGGTTTTAAGGTACTCTGACGAGTGGTTTCTGTTAATCGTTGTGCCGATAATGTGCCGGCTGATGATTCAGCTCCACTGCCAGTGCCATCAGCAGTTGCGTCCAGTCGTCAATCAACCGTGCTTTGGCTCTTTTATCATCGTACAGCTGTAAAGTTAACGTCAGTTCACAGCCAAAAGGCATCGGCAAAATGGTGATCCAGACCAGATCCGGCTCGGCCTGACGTCTGGGTGGGTACAAACTGAATAACAACTGCTGCGGTGGTGTGATTTGCAGATATTCCCCCCAATGCACTAACTCGCGGCCGTTGCGGTTTTCGACTATCCGAAAACGACCGCCAACCCGGGCGTCAATGTCTGCCTGTTGTAACCTGGCATCAGGGTGGGTGAATAACCAGCGGCCAGCGTATCGTTCATCCAGCCAGTATAAAAATACCACTTCGGCCGGTGCTTCATAACAATGGCTGATACTGAGTTGCTGTAAAGTACGGTCCATGTCAGCTCCTTGCCAGGATAGGGATCTGTCGCCGGATCCGGCGGACTCTATGCTGCTGACATTGTAGTTGGCGTTACACATTTTTCGCGCTAATTCAGCGAATTAACCACAAATTGTCCGGATTTTAGCCGGTAGACAGTGCTGCATTGTTGTCGTAAGCGGTTACATGGCAAGGGTGTTGGGTCTGTTGGGGCAGGGACCGTTGGGGTTGGATCTGGTGGGGAAGGGCTCAGATGCTGCAACCTGAGCACATTTGACGTTGTGCGGTTGCAGCCTGGCCTGAGATCAGTTGCTTTTCTTTTGCAACAAATCCCATTTATTGCCGTATAAATCCTGAAACACCACCACTGTGGCATAGACTTCTTCGCGTGGCGTTTCTAAAAACTGCACACCTTGTTGTTGCATACGCTGATAATCAGCCCAAAAATCATCGGTTTGCAAAAATAACCACACCCGGCCTGCACCCTGGCCGCCAATCAGCGCCTGCTGCTCGGCTTTGGACGCTTTGGCCAGTAATAAAGCGCAGCCTGTACTGTCTGCGGGACTAACCACCACCCAGCGTTTATCACCTTGTGGGCTGTCTTCCAATAGTTGAAACCCCAGTTTTTGCGTGTAAAAGGCGATAGCTTCGTCATAATCTGCCACCAGCAGACTGACCAGACTAAGTTGTTGTGTCATCGGAACTCCGTTATTGATAGCTGCCCGGCGAGGGTTAGCTGCCGAGCAAACCTAAATCTATTGCTTTGAGCACAGCCTTGGTGCGATCACGCACCCCTAATTTTAATAAAATGGCCGACACCTGATTTTTTACTGTGCCTTCAGATTTAAACACACTTTGGGCAATTTCCCTGTTGCTAAAACCAGCCGCCATCAGGCGCAGAATTTCCAGTTCTTTGGCCGACAAGGCATCGGCCGGAGCCTGGGCAGGGGATGGGCTTGGTGATTGACGTAAAAAAGACTGCAGAATTTTATCTGTGATGGCCGGTTGTAACAAGCTGCCGCCGTTTTTTACCT
This sequence comes from Rheinheimera sp. 4Y26, assembly GCF_025245835.1. GTDB lineage: Bacteria > Pseudomonadota > Gammaproteobacteria > Enterobacterales > Alteromonadaceae > Pararheinheimera. The sequence goes on along the minus strand of NZ_JAOBWS010000007.1, from coordinate 39,919 downwards.
GATGGATGGCATCCACCAGCACTTCAAGTGCGACATCTTTAAGTAAATAACCGCGGGCTCCGGCCTGCATCGCCTGTAACACCCGCTCGTGGTCGTCAAAAGTGGTCAGAATAATCACAGGCACCACAACGCCTGCCGAGGCCAGCAGTTGCAAAGCCGCAATACCGTCGACTTGCGGCATCTGAATATCCATCAGCACCAAATCGACCTGATGTTGAGCGATCAGCGCGACAATATCGGCGCCATTGGCGGCCTGAGCCACCACTTCAATATCGGGCGCCAGACTCAATAAACTGATAATTCCCTGACGCACCAGCGTCTGATCGTCGATCACCGCAACCCGAATCGTCATATTTTTACTTCCGGTAAAGTGACATCTATTTGCAGTGCTTGCTGCTGCTGGCTGAGCAGCAGCTGTCCGCCGGCTTCTTCAATCCGTTCCCGCATGCCGCGCAGGCCATTGCCTTCCTGCAGCGGCCAGTTGGCACAGTGGCCGTTATCCTGATAACGCAGATGCAGTTGTTGTTGATGGCGCCACACTTCAACACTGGCAGCTGTGGCAGCGCCATGGCGGATACTATTGGTCAGCGCTTCCTGGCACACCCGGAATAACAAAGCGGTGGATAAGGGATCCATCACCAGATCTGCGCTGATCCGGCAATCCAGTTTCAGCGCCGGAAAATTCTGCGCTAAAGCGCGGCACTGACTGGCCAGATGGGGTTTTTGCGGTTCTCGTAATTGTGACACCGTATGGCGGATGTCCTGCAGCAGTTGTTTGGCCAGCTGATGACAGTGTGCCAGCTGTGCCTTGTGATTGTTATCGGCCTGATATTCCGCCACCTGCAGCTGGATGACCAAAGCCGTCAGATGATGACCCAGGCTGTCGTGTAAATCGCGCGCTATTCTGAGCCTTTCACCGTCGGCAGCCTGCTCGGCCAGTTTGCCCTGCGCATCCAGCAGTTGCTGATGGGTTTGTGCTAAGGCTTCGCGCGCCAGTGTTTCAGCGCGGGCTGTGCTCATGGCATAAATGGCAAAAAACTGGAAAGTGCCACAGACCAGCAGCATCAGATAAGCGCTGTTGTGACTGTTCAGATAAATACTCATCAGCACCGAAGGCGCCAGCGCCGGAATAATCATCCAGTACAGATATTGTTTGGGCAGATACCAGGGCAATAACGCCACCCAGAGCACAGCAAGACCCGGGGTAAAGCCATAAGGCACCAGCACGGCGTTGGGCACCAATAACAACCACAGCAGGCCAAGGCGAACATACTGAGTGAGATTGGCGGTTTTTTCCTGTGCCTGAATAAACAACACTAAAAACAGCAGCAAACTGGCCGCTATCAACATCGTTTGCCAGCTTTCTATCCCATAGTTGTTGCTGACGCCTTTTAACTGGATCCAACTAAAGGCGGCCCAGCTGATTTGCGCAGCCAGATTTTCTTTTTGCAATAAAGTGCGCCAGCCCTGGTTTTTCAACGGCTTTGCTGGCGCTGCTATTGTGCTGGCACTCGGGGGAGCGGAACTGTGACTCATTTTTGCTTTAAGCTCATGATTTATTTAGGCCAATCTGATTTTCAGTATGCCTGTGCCGGCAGGGGGCGGCAATAGGCCAAAAGTCATGCCGGCGAATGTGACTTATGGCACTACGGAACTTATCACGCCAAAGCTACAGTGGCCTTAACTGAACCCAATGGAAGAATCGTTATGCTTTATCTGCATCAGTTTTTACTTGTAGCCCACATTATTGCCGGCTCCATTGCGCTTGCACTGTTCTGGGCGCCGATGCTGGCAAAAAAAGGCAGCCCGCTGCATCGTCAAAGCGGCCGTTATTATGCGTATTTATTGTATGGGGTGTCGCTCAGCGGTGTGTTGATGTCGGCCATGGTGCTGGTGGCGCCTTTGTATTTTAAAGCCAAATATCTGAGCAGCGGTGCTGATCCTGCTGTAGTTGCCGACAATGTCAGGGCTATGGCCACTTTCCTTGGTGTATTGAGCTTATTAAGCTGGGCCTCCATCCGTCAGGGCATGCTGGTGCTGCAGCTGCGTCACAACGCTGCAGTGTTAAAAAGCCCGCTGCATCTGGGTACTTTAGTGCTGTTGTTAGGTTCTGGCTTGTATTTGTTGTGGCTGGGTCAGGGCAAAGCACAGCCGCTTTATCTGGTATTTGCCATAGTGGCGGTGCTGAACGCTGTTGGCAGTCTGCGGTTTATCTTTCGTGCTGAACCTTGCCGTAACGCTATTTTGCGCCAGCATATCGGTAATATGCTGGGCTCAGCCATTGCCATTTATACCGCCTTTGCCGCTTTTGGTGGCCGTGGTGTGTTGCAGCTTGATGCCACAGGGCAGTTTATCAGCTGGGTGGCGCCTTCAGTGATAGGCATTGCTGTTACCCTCTGGTACAACAGAGCTTATCAGCTGCAAAAATCCTCTTTGCCTCAGCCACGCTAAGCGCTGGAGCAGTAGCGGCAGTTGTTGTTATACTGCCGCCGTTTTCCCGCCAATGCAGAGGCCTGTTATGCCAAATCAAACCCATATCCCCAACACTGAACTTGAGCTCTGGTCGATCGACGAGTTGTGTGACCATGCTTTTAGTATTTTTGAAGAGCTGGCGGCTGAAAACCTGTCGGCTGAAGATTACAGCCTGTATCAAAGCCAGTATGAACAGCGCGCCTATGTGGATTTAGTGCCACCCAGTGACGATTGGGTGGAGCTTATTCAGGCAGAACTCGAGCCAGAACTGCATTTTGAAGCCCTGATTGGTTTAAGCGGTGAAAATGGCGGTGCCGATATAGTGCTGGCGCGGATTTTATTAAGCCGGGAAAAACATGACGCCTTATGCCATGCCCAATGGCGGGGTCAATAGCTGATAGTCATCGGCAGTGAGGTAAATCTGGGGATGAACAAAGTGTTGATGCCACAGCAACCGCAGCGCATAGAGCCCAATGCACAAATCATCCGGCGTGCACAGATGAGTATCAGCAACTGGGCTGGCGGCAGCACCCTGCAACTGGCGATTTACCCGGCACAAAGCTCTGTGGCGGCGCAGGATTTTCTCTGGCGTTTTAGCTCTGCCACAGTAGAACAAAGTGGTGCTTTTACTCAATTTGCGGCGCATCAGCGTTTGTTGGCGCTGCGTCAGGGCGCTGGATTTACCCTGCAGGTCGACAATCACCAGGCTCAGGTGGATAACCCTTACCATTGTTTGCGTTTTGCCGGCAAAAGTCACAGCAGCGCACAATTAAACAATGGCGCTGTCACCGACATCAATCTGATGCTGGCCGCCGGTTATCAGGGCAATATGCAGGCGGTGCCTCTCGGCTCAGACTGGCAACCGTTTATGATGCCAAGGCCTGAGCACAGCACTTTGTTGCTCTGGAGTGACGAGTTGGCGCTTGAAGTTCGGCAGGGAAGCGCGGCGCACTCTGATGCGCAAAGCTGGTTGCTGCAGCCGGGCGATTTATTGCTGCTCGAGCATTGGCCGCTGGCACAAAGGCCTGAGTTTCGTTCCCCGACAAACCAAACCGGAAGCTCTTTGGTTCTTGCCTGGATAAAAATGTTGTAGCCCGCAACAGAGTTTATTATCGTAAGTTCTGCAATGGAGCTAAGCAGTGCAACAAGCTCAGTAAAACCACAAAAGGACAATTAGATGGCAGGGAAATATCCGGACAAAATCCGCGAATTAGAACTTTATGATGGTCGGTTTGATGCTTACCGCCTCAAAGCACAGGGCGCAGAGGTGCTATTTGCCTCTTATCAGGCCGGCATGGACATTCCAGCCCATCAGCATGATACCGACAACTATGGCGTGATTATCCGCGGTGAGCTGATTTTAACCATAGCGGGTGAAAGCCGCCGTTTTGGCGTGGGCGACTGGTACCATGTGCCGGCTTTTTGTCAACATGCCGCCCGTTTTGAGGTGGAAACCGACGAAATAGAGTTTTGGTTTCAGCCCAAAGCTGCTGTTTAATCTTTCAGCCCGGCCTGGTTTAAAGACAGCGTCAGACGTAGCTGAAACCAGACCTGGATTGTTTAGGAAAGATGTTGTTCATTTACTCTGCATCGAAGCTTTAACTGGATCAGCAGCTGCTGCCGGCGCAGTGAATAACTTATCCAGTAACCAGGCCAGGCGCACCGCCGCCTGCAACATCCGCGTTTCAACTACGGGGCCGTCGCGCAGCACGGCCTGCTCATCGAGCAACATGCCGGGGCGATAAGCCTGGTACACTTTGCGGGTTTGTGTCAGTGATTCATTGGCCCAGAACAGCGCATCACCATGTTGCCAGCTGCGGATTTTTCGCGTCGCAACATCAGCAAATTTTTGTTGTAATAAATGCTCATTTTCTTCATAACCCAGAGCGCGCAGCAGGCCGCTGTCCCAAACGCCATGTAAATTGCCGGGTTGTTTTAAAAAATACACCGCCGTTTTATTACCGCCTAAGTCATCGGCGTAGCTCACATGCAAAGGTTGATGCAAGTCGGCAACAAAATGACTTAAAAACAACAAAGACTGCAGCTTTTGCAGTGAATTTTCAGTGGTTTTTAGTACTGCACTGTGATGGCGGATGGCCGAAAGTAAACAGCCGGCACTGGCACAATCTTTGTGTTCAACTTTGCGGGCGTCTCGTTTTACATTAATAAAATGGTGCGGTTTGCTGTAGCTAAAGGCGGGTTCATTGCGCGCTTCATCCGGCCAGACACAACCTTTGGCAAAAGTTTCACCCGGTTTGAATTGCAGCAACATATCAATTTGTTGCCGGGTTTGTGCTGTGGCCTGCTGATAGGCCAGCTGGCATATTTGCTGATGGCCGGTACGACCAAAGGCAAAGGTTTGGGATGAATAAGCCACAGCGAGCAGGGCACTGCATAAAAAAATAAAACGCATAAAAACTCCGATGTTTTGCAGAGATACCCTCAGCAACAGCTGTTGTTATTCCGGCACCAGTTCAGTAACTTGCCAGCTGGCGGCACCTTCTGACAGCAGGTCGGAAATTTCGGCCAAAGCGGCTTTTATCTCGGTAGCCAAAGTATAAGGCGGGTTGATCACCAGCATGCCAGAGCCTGTCATGCCAAAACCTTCGCTGTCGGCTTTCGGGCAATATTCAATGCGTAACTGGTTGCGGATGCCGGTATTTTTAATAGCGTCAATCACAGCTTCAATGCTGCTGCGCTCAATCACCGGATACCAGATGGCATAGGTCGCTTGTGGAAAACGCTGATACGCCAGCTGCAAACCTTTCACCAGATCCTGATATTCGGTTTTCAGCTCATAAGGCGGATCAATCAGCACCAGACCGCGTTTATGCAGCGGCGGCAACATGGCTTTAAAACCGGCGTAAGCGTCCATTTGTTCTATACGGGTAAAACCACGTTGTAAAAACTGCGCCTGCAATAATGGAAAATCCGTTGGATGCAGCTCAGTGGCCTGAATACTGTCGGTTGGTCGCAGCAGCATTTTGGCAATGGCAGGGGAACCCGGATAAAAGGCTAAATTGCCGTCCGGGTTTAATTCTTTAATCAGTTCAAGATAAGTATTCAGCGCCGGGCTTAAAAAAGCGCTTTGTTGTGCTTTGCTCATTAAGCGGCCAATACCGTCTTTATATTCACCGGTTTTTTGTGCCTGCTCCGAGGCCAGGCTGTATAAACCAGCGCCGGCATGGCTGTCGTGGTAGCAAAAAGGTTTATCTTTTTTCTTTAAATACAAAATGATAGCAACTTCGACCAGATGTTTAATCACATCTGCATGATTACCGGCGTGATAGCTGTGGCGATAACTCAGCATAAAATAAGGCTCCGGGCGCAAAACTGGCCGTTAGTATACAAAAAAGCCTGCAAGCTTACTGCTTCAGGCGACAAACTCAAGTTGAATCTACGATGCACCCGGCAATTAGGTTAGAATAAGCGATATTTTGGCCGCGGCTGCGGCAGTTTGTAAAAGCCTCTGTAGTGGGGCTGCATTTTAGTCAAGGAATCAGCTGTGTCAGCAGAAGCAAAATCAGGTCGGCCTCAAGGCAAAAAACCGGCAGCAAAACGTTTTCAACCGGACGCTAAACCAGCGCACAGTTCAGGCCACGCTCAGCATGCATCCTCAGGCCGGCATAAAACCGCAGAGCGCGAAAAAAATGCCGAAAAAAGTGAAAACCTGCTGCAAAAACCCTGGATGAAAAACGGCAAAAAAATGGCTGCAGATCAGCCAAAACAGCACAAAGCCGAGACCACATCTGCCAAAACTGTGAGCGCAGCCCTGCTAAAACAACACAAACAGGAAGAAAGCAAAGTGCAGGGTGAAAACGCCTGCCGGGTGTGTTTTCGTGAGCGGCCGGATGCAGTGGTCAAAATGTATCTGGAACAGAGCTTGGCCGGCAAATTTGCTGATGTGATGAAGTATCTGGCAGCCAATAAAAAAGCCTACCATCTGGTTGATGCCGCTGAGCTTGAGAAAATCAGCGGTAGTTCACACCACGGTGGTGTGGTTTTTGTGGTGAAACGCAAACCGGAACAAACACTTGCCGCTTATCTGGCTGCCAATAAACATAAAAAACACGACTGTTTATTGGCGCTGGACGGGGTAGGCAACCCGCATAATCTTGGCGCTATAGTGCGCAGTTGCGCCCATTTTGGTGTGCAGGGGGTCATTATGACTCAACCTGATTTATTACAATCCGGCGCTGCCGCCCGCACTGCCGAAGGTGGCGTGGAGTTTGTGGCAGGTTTGGCCTGTGATCATCTGCCTCTGGCGCTGAAACTGTGTAAAGAAGCAGGTTATAGCCTGATCACCACCTCAAGCCACGCCGGTGTTTCTTTGTATAACAGCAAACTTGGTAACAAAGTGGTGGTGGTGTTTGGCGAAGAGATGGACGGTGTCTCCAAACAGGTGGCCAACAGCACAGATATTGCGCTGCAAATTCCGGGGACCGGCAAAGTGGAGTCTTTAAATGTCAGTGTGGCGGCCAGTCTGATTTTAGGAGAATGGTATCGTCAGCAGCAAAGCTGATCATTTTTTACGCTGTTGTACTGACAGAATTCTGATTTGCTGACTATCTTGTGAAGCTGGCTCTGAGATTGCTCAGAGCCAGCTCAGAATGAAGTTCTTCAGCAGGAGTTTTTCATGCACGATCAAACCAGCTTGTTGTTGCTTATTAAATCGTTAAAAGATCAACAGATCAGTCAGGATCAATTTTACCGCCAGTTAACTCACACCATTACCACAGCTTTGGGCTGCAGCCGCGCCAGTCTCTGGTTATATTCAGATGCACTGTTGCAGGAAATTATTGCGGTCGACCTGTATGACTCGCTTAAAGATGAGCATTATCAGGGCATTGCTTTGCATGAAGATGATTTTGCCCCATATTTTGAAGCCATGCGCAATGACGGCGGCATTGATGCAGCTGTAGCCGCTGAACACCCCGCAACCAGTTGTTTTAATGAGCTTTATTTTGAGCCAAATGATATTTATTCGTTGCTGGACGTTGGGATCCGTTATCAGGGGCAATTGGTCGGGGTGTTTTGTTGTGAGCAGGTGGGCGAAGTGATGGTTTGGACAGAGCAGCAGAAGTTGTATCTGGAGCAGGCAGGCAAATTGATTACTTTTGCCTTAAAACCCTTATTACAACAAAAGTTTGCCGCTTTATTCTGAATTGATCTGCTAAGGCGCAGGCCCGGATGGCCTGCGCTTGTTGCTGTTGTGATGTTACTGTTGTGATGTTATTCCGCTGTAATAGCCTGACTTTTTTTACCTTGCCACACTTTGCCGGTTAATGCCCAGACAATACAGCCGCCCCAGGCAATCATCGACATACCGGCCGGTATGTTCGCCAGAAAAATCAGTTTTAAATGACCGCGGTTAAAAAACACTGCCAACAAGCTTGGCACAAACCAAATGATTAAAAAGGTAGGAATAAACCATAACCAAAAACCTAAACTTGCACCTGCAAAAGCTGTGAATAATTGATCCATCTTTTTATCCTCCGGGTTGTTTCATCGGTTGCGGGCTTTGTCACGGGCCACTGGATACAGCATATGCTGCTGTGACAGTGTGAGGCGGGCTTAAATGATAAACGGCAGAATTTGTTGATTTTCGGCAGACAGGCTGAGATCAGTGGTGATGCAATAAGCTGTTGATCAGCTTTCTGTTCAAGAGGACAGAAGGTTCAGGCATTTAGCCCGTCAGCCAGTTGCTGACTGATGGCCAGCACCAGGCTTAAATCTGCTTCGAGTGGATCTTTGACGAGTTCCCGGATCACAAGGTCAGCCAGCTGGATCAGATCCTGCCGAAGTTCTGCCGGATAAGGATGTTCATCGTCCTGCAGTCTTGCTCTTAACGTCACCCAAAAAAACCGGCAGTCTGCCATCACCTGTAAGCGGGCAAATTCATCTTCACCGGCCAGACAATGGCTGAGCTGATAACATAATCTGGCAAAAATCTGTTGCTCCAGCGTTTTACTCTGTAGCCCCAGCACACTGTGTTGTTGATAGAGTTCAATGGCTTGTTTCATATCTTTTTCTATTGTGCTGGCCTGGTGCGGTTCAATGGTTGTGTGACGCTAAGCTATTGGTCAAAACCCCAGATTGAGGTTAAAACAAAGCGGCTTATTAATAAAGCCGCCTGTGGATTCAGCCGCAACTGTATGCCCCTGGCGGGCGCCAGAAGGTTAACTAAATAAAGACAATAAACTGTTATTGTTTTTGTTGTTGCCGCCAGACAACCCTTCCAGCTGGCTTTTAATACGTTCAGCGGCCGCGCGGGCAAATTCCAGCGCTTTTTCTTTTTGTTGTTCTTTTTCAGCCGATAAAGAACCACTGCCATTTTTGGCATTTTCCAGTTGCTGCACCGATTTGGCTACAGCGGTGCTGGTTTCAAGACGGCTGCTGATATCTTTGTCGGCTTCTTTTAACCTGCTGGCAGTGCTGCTGGTTACTTTTTCGGCATTGGCCAGTGAACCCGCCTGTTGCTCGTTGCCATCGAGCAAGGCTCTGGCTTGGGCTGAGGACGTGATTTTTTCCGGTAATAACAGGCCTTTGGCCGATTTGCTGCTGGCGACTTCCAGTTCACCACCTTTGGTGTTGGTGGACACAATCATATTTTTGTCATCACGCAGTAAATTGGTTTTGTTGTCACCGGTTTTAACCGTGGCTTTGTCCTGGCTTGCGACAATGTTTTCTCTGAGTTTCTGATAATCCGCCTGCAACTTCTCACGCTCTTTGCTACTAATGCTGTCATCGGCCAGTTGAGTGGCGACTTCGCGCACCTGTTTTAAGCTGTTGCCAATGTCTTTATTGGCGCTGCTGGCGGCGCTGATGGCCGTTTTAGCATTGGCCTGGCTTTGTTGTACAGCGGTATAACGTTCGCTTTCACTGCTGCGGTTGGAGGCGCTGGCAGTGCTCTGTGTCGTGTCTTGGGTTGTGGCCTGAGTTGTACTTTGGCTGGCAGACACATTCAGAGGGGCGTTGAGCTGGCTGCTCTGCGCCGACTGCAAATAACTGGAAATAGTAAGGGCCATGGTAAAACTCCGCGCTGTTAGGGGTAACTTACAGAGTTTACCTAAGGATGGCGCAACATGCTGTGCTAAAAAGCAAATAAGCGGCAATTTTTTGCCGCTTATTTTGCAAAGACTGTAAAGCTAACCACCGCAGCCAGAATGCATGTTGCTGTTAAAAACCACTAAAACGTTGTTTTAAAGTTTGCAGCTGACGGCGACTGACTTCCACCTGACTGCCATCCTGCAATACGGCCAGCATAGTGCCGGCCGCTATGCCGGGTTCAAGCTGGCTGATCTGGTCGATGCGGATAATATCGGCTCTGCTGCTTTTAAAAAAATATTGGGGGTCGAGCCGGCTTTCAATCCGGGACAACGAACTTAATAAAAAGCTTTTGCCATAAGGCGTATAGACAGCACTGTGATTACCAATACTCTCAAAACGGCTGATTTCACAAAGCCGTACTATCCGGTTCAGCTCGCCAAACTTCAGTAATAAGCCGTGCTGTTCCGGCAAATAGTTGACGTTATGCGCTGCCGTTTGATGGTTGCCGCGCTGTATAAACCTTTGTACCGTGCTGGCCAGACGTGTTGGATCGAGCGGTTTTACCAGATAATCCAGTGCGTTAAGGGCAAAGGCATCCAGCGCATAACTGTGAAATGCAGTGCAAAATACAAACTGCAAATGGGGTTGCAGCTCAGCCGCAAACTCAAGTCCTGTGACTTCCGGCATCTGAATATCGAGAAAAATCAAGTCGATATCCAGAGTTTCCAGCGCATTTCTGGCTTCGGCCACACTGGCTGCTTCTGCAACAATGTTGATCTGCGAATGTGCGGCGAGCAAACGTTTCAGTTCAGCCCGCGCCAGCCGTTCGTCGTCCACTATCAGCGTTTTAATCATAACTGAGCTCCATGCAAATACGGTAAAGGCCGGCCTGGTTTGAATCCGGAGCCTGTTGATGAACAGTGATGTTGTTCTGTCCCGGCATCAATGCCAGCCGTTGTTGTAAATTGGCAAGTCCGGTATGGGTGTTACCCTGACTGCTTGGATGGCGGTAACTGTTGCTGACTTCCAGCTGCCAGCGTTGTTCTGGCAACTGGCGGGCACAAATGCGGATAAAACCGGGTTGGGCATTCGGGCTGATGCCATGTTTAATCGCATTTTCCACCAGGGTTAATAAACTCAGGGTAGGGAGCTGGTGTTGCAGGCAGTTGCCGGCTATATCCAGTTCCAGCTTCAGTCGTTGTTCCAGCCGGACTTGTTCTATCGACAGATAATGTTCGGCAATACGCCATTCTTCTTCCAGCCTTGACAAAGGTGTCAAATGTGCCTGCAGATGAGTGCGGAACAGTTCTGACAGCTGGGTGACAGTGTCAGCAGCTTTGTGCTGATCTTCAAAAATTAACGCGCGGATGCTGTTTAACGCATTAAATAAAAAATGGGGGCTTAACTGATTGGTCAGCTGTTGTAATCGGCTTTGTTCCAGCTGCTGTTGCATCTGTTTTTTGCTTTGATGGTTATGCCACATTAAATACAGCATGCACCAGATAGCAAATACCACCGCCTGATTCAGACCGCCAAACAGGATCAGCGATTTGTGCTGAAAATGCAGCTGATATTCACCTTCAGCTGAACTGAACACCAGATGGGTAATGTCGGTGACCTGTAAAAAATCAATTTTCCCTATCGCAATGGACAACAACATGCTGACGATACCCAGCACATAAAGCAGCCCTGCCAGTTGTAGCAGCGCCCAGCCCATCCGGCCTTTGGGAATAAAATACAGCTTCAGATAAGGCCGCACCAAAAAATGCGTCAGCAATACAATCGCCAGCGTATCCACTGCAGAACGTACAATAACGGCCAGCTGTTGTGATGGCGTCAGCTGGCTGAACATCGCCTGCATCACACTCCAGTAGACAAAAAAGCCAAAAACAAAGCTGATGGCCACAGCAAATTTATACTCGCGGCTGACACTGAAGCTGGTGCGCCAGAATTGTTGTAGCTTCTGACTGAAGCTGCTTGGTATTTTATGATTAAGCATTGTTGACTGTATCTGCAGGTTGCAGCCGGTGTAGCGCTTTTTTGTATGCTAAAACACCAGGCCAATAGAAAACATCTGGCAAAAGATAACTCAGATAAGCGTCGTGGCACCAGTAAAACCGCTTTGAAAAACCAGCAAATCAGAGTACAGAACTTCTATTCTAAGTCTTTCATATAACACATAAAAAAAGCATGCAGCAGTCGGACAGCGGATGTTTGTCTGCAGCTCTGTGTCGGATGCTGGCGCATGCGCGCTCACCAGGCTTTTTTGCGAAAACCTTGCCGCCAATTGCCGGCAAGGCTTTGCTGAGTGTCGAGCATAGTGCTGTTTCAGCTGTGACTGGCAAAAAAAGTGATTTCTGGTGAATTTCACGGATAAGCGGTCGCAATCAACTGGCTAGTTACAACGGCATAAAAAACGGTCACCTCCAGGTGACCGTTGTGGGGATAAAAATCAGTATCTATCTGGTCTCAGTTTTCGGCGATGTTTACCGGACCGTTGATCTGATTGATATTTAAATCGCCTGAGCCGTCATCATCAATGGTTAAACCCAAACTTTGTTCAACGCGGATATCGCCAGAGCCGTCGTCAATAGTGACTATGCCACTGATTTTACTGATGTTCATATCGCCTGAACCATCATCAACCCGCACATCGCCCTGAATATGGCTGATACGGATATCTCCTGAGCCGTCGTCGAGAATAAGGCTGGCGCCGTTATCCACAAATAAGTCGCCTGAACCATCATCAATGCGAAGTGCACCTTGTAAACCTTTGACATCCACGTCACCTGAGCCATCGTCTAAGGTCAGCGCAAAACTGGCCGGTACTTTGACCACTAAATCAATATAAGGGCTGTTGCCGTAAGAAAAGCTGCGATCAAAATCAGCGACCAGTTTGGCGGCATCCCCTTGTTTTTCAAGCGTTAAAATGAGTTCCGATTCTTCATGGTTGTAAATTTGTGCCACCACTTCAACCTGAGTCCGGCCAGCTTCACCCTGAATGATCAAAGCTCCGGCGCCGGTGTCAGCCTGCAGTTGTTGTAAATTGCTGGCATCCAGTGTCAGCACCTGTTCGGAGTGTTCCAGCGAGGCAGAGCCCGGGCCACCAACGTGAATAATACAACCGTTTAAAAAAACGGCGGCAGCAACGGCAAATGCAATAGGTTTCATAAGGTTCAGGCGATTTATTTTAGTTGACATAACAATTCCTTGTGGAGTTTGGATGCCACAGGAACGCAAATTAGATGCCATGATTAAATCATTTTAAAATCAATATGTTAATGTGTTGCCGGCTAAAGGGAATGTAGCGTAATATTAAAAATTAGTGATTTTCACCACTTTTTTGTCTGCAATAAAATAGTCAGCGACAGGCTGGTGTTAACCTGCTCTGGCTTGTTGTCGGGCGAGTTGCTGATACCGCTTAAACAGAATTTCCACTCTTTTGACATAAGCTTTGGTTTCAGCATAAGGCGGAATGCCGGCATATTTGGCAACGGCTGAAGGACCGGCGTTGTAGGCAGCGCTGGCTAAACGGATATCTCCATTAAAATTTTGCAGAAGTTTTGCCAGATAAGCGCTACCGGCCAGAATATTACTGTGGCTGTCAAAACTGTTTTTGACACCAAGTTCACGTGCAGTTGCCGGCATCAGTTGCATTAAACCGCGCGCGCCTTGTTTGGACACTGCTCTTGGCTGAAAACCGGATTCGGCGTGGATCACTGCGCGGATCAAAGCCGGATCCAACTGATGGGTGTTGGCGGCCACTTCAATACTATCGGTAAACTTATCGGCAATAAGCCGGGTTTTTTGCCAGTCCAGACTGGAGTCAGGCCGGCAGGCGTAACAATCAAACTTCAGTAGTTTATAAGGCTGATTGATAGGTGCCCGGTCGGAAAACGCCACTACGCCGTTTTTCTGAGTGTACTGATACACATTGGCTGCACTGGCTGGAAAACAGCTGATGCTAAGCGCCAATAACAGTGCAAGACCACAATACAGTGGCCTGACAACAGTTGGTTTTGTCTCATTAGTTAGCAGCGGCATTTTTACATCACAACAAAAGTTCTTTGGTTATCAAAGCTGGTTTTGCCGACAAATGCAAGGAAAAAACCAGGGTACTTCGGCGGCAAACATATTCTAAAGTTTTGATTTTTAGCTATTTGTTCCTAAAAGTGCCTGCTGTGCCGGCGCAAGGCGCTTTGCCGTGGCTTATTGTCGGGTTAAGGTAGTGCAGTTTTTTATTTTGCTGAAAACGCGGATGAACTGTTCAACACACAGCGTTATTTGTGCTGTATTGTGCTCAGCGCTTTTTCAGCCGCTACGGCAGTCACAAAGATTGCAGGTTCAGTTGATGCCTTCAAAGCACGGGAGAATAGGATGTCATTAGAACTAACAGCTGCAGGTGCGGGGCACAGTAAAGAGCGGGTAGGGCCGGATTTTTCTTTGCAGTTAATGCAGCAGGCGCAGCAAAAAGCCTGGCAGGCGCTGCAGGCTATACAACAGGCATTAAAGCCGGGTATCAGCGAGGCAGATGCTGTGCTGCTTGGCAAAGAGATTTTGCAGGCACATGGTGCACAAAGGTTATGGCATCCGGTGATTATCCGCTTTGGCAGCAATACCACCAAAACTTATGATGAGCCCTCAGATCGCAGTATCAGCTTAGCTGAGGATGACATTGTTTTTATTGATATAGGCCCGGTGTTTGAGGGCCACGAAGCTGATGTGGGCGCCACCTTTGTGTTAGGGCAAGATGAGGAAAAACAACGTTGTGCCGACGCCGCCGCGCTGATTTTTCAGCAGGTGCGCGAGCGCTGGCTGGATTTGGGCCTGACCGGTGAGGCTTTATACCAGTATGCTGAGCAGCTGTGCAGTGCGCTGGGATATCAGCTGAATCTTGCCATTAAAGGCCACAGGCTCAGCGACTTCCCGCACAAACTCTATCAGGGCGGCAGTTTAGGCGATTTTTCCGGGCAACCGAGACCAGGCGTCTGGGTGCTGGAAATCCAGTTAAAGCATCCGAGTCTGCCTTTTGGAGCTTTTTATGAAGATGTGTTGCTGGCAACCGATGTTGAGCCAGCTGAAGGTTGACAAATGCAGGCGGCAATTGTTAAGTAAAGTCGGGCGAAGGGCGGCAAGCTTAGCTGTCGCTTCGCAGCACAGTACGAAAACGCGGTAAATCGAGTTTTTGCAACAGTTGTTGTAAAGATTGCAGATAAAGTGGCTGCTCTGGTGCGAGCTGATGGGCAAAATAAAACATTTTGGCCGCCAGACGCAGTTCATTTTGCTGCAGATACCTTTTGGCCAGTTCAGCGTAAGTCGCAGCTCTGTCTTTTGGATCGATAATCAGATCAAAAGCATGACGATACAGACAACTTGCAAAAACCCTGCTGCTGTTATCGGGCAGCTGATGCAGCTGTTTACTGGCTAAAAACAGATAATCAACCACCGAATGCATGTCGTGCACAGCTGCGTACACCACAGCGGCATGGCAAAGTTCGGCCAACGAGGCATGCTCAGACAGTTGCCTCTGATACGTCTGAAGTAACAGGCGGGCTTCCTGTTCGTGATGTTCAAAACAACATAAATGTGCTTTGAGTAATATCAACTGGCTTTCAACCAGCGCTAAGTCTTTGTCGTCGCCGATTTGTTGCAACAGCTGTTTTAACTGCAGTTGGTAAACCGGCGCTTTGAAAGCATCTTCGTTTAACGTCAGCAGATACAACATAGAACGGGCCTGGGCGATCAACAGTTGTAAATACACTTCACCTTTGGCTGCAAGGCGCTGTTTACGCTCGATAAATTCAAAAGCTTGTTCTGTTTTTCCGGCCAGCACCAGCACCAGCTGTACTAAGCGCACCATGTTCATCGACATGCCGACACTTGGAATTTTACTGGCCACTTCTGCGGCTTTGGCATAATCGTGTTGTTGCATCGCCAGATAAATCTGCCACAGCTCGCGGCGTTCTTCGTATTTGGCGAGTTCCTCGGATGGGTCCTGCAAAAAAGCTTCACAGGCTGCGATATCACCCCTTTCATAGCGGATTTTAAATAAAGCCCACAAAGCCCAGCCGTGTTTCTCCGCAAGCGGCGCTTTTAATAAGGGGATCACTGCATCAAACTGGCCTAAATCCAGCAACAGCTGCACCTGTAGTTTTTGTAATACGGCCTGCAACGCGGCAGGAACTGGCTGGCGCTGGGTGTGTCGTGTGAGTTTCAGTGCATCGGCGTATCTGTGTAAACCGGCCAGGCTCAGGATGGGTTTGAGCCAGTGACTGAACATCACATGCTGCTTCAGTTCGTGGTCCAGATGCATTTTATTAAAAGGCCGCTCCAGATATTCGACCTGATGATAGGGGTATTCGATGGCATATTTGGCTCTGTCGTTTTGTTTGGCCAATAACACCAGTCGGGTGCGGCTGGGTAAAATGCCGCCACTGATCATTTGTTCAACCACTTCAGCGCCTGTTCTGCTCTCGTCAGCGCCATAATCGAGAAATATTACGTCATAAGGCAGTTTTTCACTCTGGCTCAGCACTTCGTCGACACTGCGACTGCTGGTCAGATTTTTAATGCCAAGGCCAATCAGCATTTGTCGGATCAGGTGCAATAAATCCTGATCGGATTCAATCACCAGCACCTGAAGTTCAAACAGTTTACTAAAATCTAACTTTAGTCGGCTCAAGCCTTGACCTCATCTGCACAATTGCTGCAATTTTTAGAAAAAAAGTGATTTTTATCAGTGAGTAACTGCATGCAAGCTTAGCTGTGATTAAAGATTACTGCAAAATGCATTCAGGCGAAATAGCGGGGGGACTATGATTTACCGGCAAACAAAGCTAAAGTGTCGCTGCTTCATTGTCTTTGCTCAGGAATTGCGCTTTTAATTAGTTTTATCGATTAGGCATATTGATTTTATTCGTTATGCCGAATTGTCATGTCGCGGTACTATGATTTCAACGCCAAGACTTTCAAGCAGAAAGTCCGGATTTTAACCACAATATGGAGAATGACGAATGTCTATTATCAACAGCAAAATCAAACCTTTTAACGCTCAGGCTTTCCATCAGGGTAAATTCATTTCTGTTTCTGACAAAGATCTGATCGGCAAATGGTCAGTGGTTTGTTTCTACCCGGCTGACTTCACTTTTGTGTGCCCAACTGAATTAGGTGACCTGGCTGATTTTTATCCTAAGTTCCAGGAAATCGGTGTTGAAGTGTACTCAGTATCAACTGACACTCACTTCACGCACAAAGCATGGCACGATGCTTCTGAAACCATCAAAAAAATCAACTACCCAATGGTTGCTGACCCAACAGGTTTAATTACCCGTAACTTCGACGTGATGATCGAAGAAGAAGGTCTGGCTCTGCGTGGTACTTTTGTGATCAACCCTGAAGGTGTTGTGAAAGTTGCTGAAATCCATGATCTGGGTATCGGCCGCTCTGCTGCAGAACTGTTCCGTAAAGTTCAGGCTGCTCAGTACGTTGCAAACCATGACGGCGAAGTTTGCCCGGCTAAATGGACTCCGGGTGAAAAGACTCTGGCTCCTTCTCTGGACCTGGTTGGTAAGATCTAAGCTTTCCCAAGCTGAAAAAAAGCCGGACTTGTTCCGGCTTTTTTGCTTTTTGCACAGCGCTGTTTTTAGTCCTGCTTTTTTGCAATGGATGCTGTTATTTTTAATCGTAATTATAGATTGGTTGTATTTGTTTTATTCGTTATTTAAGTTCAGGCTTTTTGGTTATGATGTATTTATCAACTTCAGGAGTGGTGCTGCAAAAAAGCTGCAGCGGCGCTCAGGGCCAAAGCCAAACTTATTTGTCACAGTGTCATAAGGAATTAAAAGATGTTAGATAACAACCTGAAAAATACGCTGCGTAGCTACCTGCAAAACTTAAAAACACCGGTTGAGCTGTCTTTAGCCGTGGATCAAAGCGAAAAAGGTCAGGAACTCAAAGCCTTGGCACTGGATATTGCAACTTTATCTGACCTGATTGTGGTCACCGACAACCCAGCAGCCAAACGTATTCCGTCCATGCTGGTGCGCTCACAAGCCAAAGGCACAGAAATTACTTTTGCCGGTGTGCCTATGGGCCATGAATTTACTTCTCTGGTACTGGCGCTTTTGCACTCTGGCGGTCACCCTATTAAAGAAGAAGCTGCAGTGCTAGAGCAGATTGCGCTGCTGCCAGGTGAGTTAAATTTTGAAATTTACGTGTCGCTCAGCTGCCAGACCTGCCCTGAAGTGGTGCAGGCACTAAACCTGATAGCGGCGGTCAACCCGAACATCAAAACCAATATGATTGATGGTGCCGTGTTCCCGGACGAAGTCAGCAGCCGCAATATTATGGCGGTGCCCACTGTGTTCTTAAACGGCGAGCAGTTTTCCCAGGGCGCCATCAGCCTTGGCAATATTCTGAACAAAGTGGATGCCAATGCCGCCAGCCGTCAGGCTGAAATTCTGGCGAAAAAAGACAACTTTGATGTGCTGGTGATTGGTGGTGGCCCTGCAGGTGCTGCAGCTGCGATTTATTCAGCCCGTAAAGGCTTAAACACAGGTGTGGTTGCCGAACGCTTTGGCGGTCAGGTTGCCGACACAGTGGGTATTGAAAACTTTATTTCAGTAAAAGAAACCGAAGGGCCAAAGCTGGTGGCCAATTTAGAAGCCCACGTACGCCACTATGAAGTGGACATTATGAACAGTCAGAAAGCGATAAAACTGTCGCAAAATGAACTGTTTGAAGTGGAGCTGGCCAACGGCGCTGTGCTGAAATCCAAAACCGTTATTCTTTCTACCGGCGCACGCTGGAGAGAAATGAATGTGCCGGGTGAAAAAGAGTACCGTGGCCGTGGTGTGGCGTACTGCCCGCACTGTGATGGTCCGCTGTTTAAAGGTAAAAGGGTGGCGGTGATCGGTGGTGGTAACTCGGGTATTGAAGCGGCCATTGATTTAGCCGGTATTGTTGAACACGTTACAGTGCTGGAATTTGACAGCAAATTGCGTGCTGATGCGGTGCTGGTAAAAAAAGCGCAGTCGATGGGCAATATCGACATCATCCTGAACGCACAAAGCACCGAAGTGCTGGGCGATGGCAATAAAGTGACCGGCATTAACTACACGGACCGGGTTACAGGTGAAGCCAAGCATGTGGCGCTGGCCGGTATTTTTGTGCAGATTGGCTTGGTACCAAATACCGAATGGCTGCGTGGCACTGTTGAGCTCACCAACCGTGGTGAAATTATTGTGGACGCTCATGGTCAGACATCGATGAAAGGTGTGTTTGCGGCAGGTGATGCTACCAACAGCCCCTTTAAGCAAATTATTATTGCGATGGGCTCTGGTGCAACAGCTTCGTTAGGCGCTTTTGACTATCTGATCCGTAACTAACTTCTGTTTATCTCCGTTTTACCGCAGCTTCGGCTGCGGTTTTTTTTTTGCGGATTTGCGTTCATTTGTCTGTTGTGAAAAAAATTAACAGCTGCTTTGCAGAATAAAGCTCGGACTTGCGTACCGGCCAGAGCTGGCAAGGCGTTACAAAAAACAAAACCCCATCAAATCATTGACTTGATAGAGTCATGTTCAGTGTTGTTAAACCAGCACTCAAGGTTAGGCGGCCGGGAGCTGTGCCAACAGTGGTGAACCAGGGAAGCCGGCATCAGGGAGCAACGCTGGTTTGCCGGCAATTTCTTTAGGCAATCTGGTTTTAATTTGCTCCAGTTGCACCAGGTCGTTTTGCTGGCTGTAAATATAATATTTCAGCAGATCAGTTCCGGTATTCTGTGCCATCCCAGGCTGTGCCAGGGTTTTCAGTGCCTGTGCATAATCAGCTTTTTGGGTATGCAGCAGCGCCAGCATATACAAAGAACCTGGTTTTAAATTGTTGTTGGTTTCACGCTGTAAAATAGTCAGCTCTTTGAGCGCCAGATCCGGGTTATTCAGCTTTAAATAGCTGTTTGCCGTGATGTTGCGCAGAAAATAAGGCACTGCAGTTCCATCCGGATACCAGCTTTCAAAAGCCGTGATGATCTCCTGGTATTGGCCGAGTTTATGTTGCACATGCGCCAGCAGGGTAAAAGCGTTTAGCTTTAGCATTTGCTCTTCGCGTGCGCCAAGCGGCATGCGGTTATGCCGCCAGGCATCAATATTGGCAACGACCTGTTTTAATTCGGCCGCATCTTTACTTTTCGCCCTGGCGGCGGCCTTTAATAACGACTCTTTCTGGATTTTATAATTCAGGCTGAACTCTGGCCGTGCAGCTGATGCAGTGGCTTCGACAGTGGCCGCGGCCGGAGTCTGCTGTTGACTAATATGTGCCGCTGCAAAGGTGCTGATGGACACCGCAGTCATCATAGTCAACAGATGTTGTATCTTCATAACTTTCTCCTTGTTTAACATTTTTACTCTTTGCATATTAAAATCCGGGCTATTCACCATGGCTAGCATGGGTCCAACAGACCAGGATTGGGGGGCCGGGCCTGACAACGGTTTTAATAACAGGCTGGCTAAATCAAACTGATATTGTTGTTGTAACAGGGCAAAACAGCGTTCGTCGCAACTGAGCTCCTGCATCTGGCGTGCTTTGCGTGCCAGCAGAGCGCAGACAGGGTTCCACCAGAACAAAGATTCAGTAAGGCAAATCAGCCATAACCAGCGAAGGTCGCCTTGTTGCAGATGAGTGTTTTCATGTAAGAGCACCGACCTGAGTTCCGGCCGGCTTAACAACTGTGGATTAAGCCAGATTGTTGGTTTAAAAATGCCGGTCGCAATAGCTGCAGTGTTTAACCGGGTGACTTTCACCGGATAGGGTTGGCTGAGGGATGACAAATGCGGCTCGTCAATTGCGTCTTGTTGCAACTGCCTGAGCATGCTCCGATAGTTCCACACCCGATACAGAAACAACAACACGCCGGGGATTAAGGCGGCTGTGGCTAACCAGTCCCAGCTCAAATGCATCAGCCAATCTGGCTCAGCTGCGCCGGATTGGAGTGCGGTTTCGGCAGTTGGTAGCGGCAGCAGCGCAGTTTGCACTCTGATGGTGTCCACTCCGATAAAAGACTCCAGCTGCATCTTGCCGGGGAACAAGCCGGGCATCAGCTGCCAGGGCATAAACCAGCTGCATAACGCCAGCATCAACAAATAAAAACTGACTCTGGCCGGTGCACTTTTTAACAGCAGCACCGCAAGCAGCAGACTGACACTGATGGCCAGATTGGTAATCAGATAATCCATCATCAATTTGCCCCTACCTGGCTGGTTTTTTATCTTTTAATAAATTTTGCAAATATTGAATGTCGTCATCATTCAGCTGTTCCTGCTGAATAAAATGGGCAATTAAACTTCTGGAATCACCACCAAAAAACCGCTGCATAAAACCGGGTGTTGCCTGATCTGACAAAGTGCTCTGCGCAACGGCAGAGCGGTAAATAATGGCTTTGCCTTGTTGTCCGCATCTTTGCACCGCGCCTTTTTGTTCCAGCCGGTCGATAATGGTTTTGACTGTGGTGTAAGCCACTTTTCTTGTTTTTGCCAAATGTTCGTGCAGCTGTGCCGTGGTGCAGGGTTCCTGTTGCCACAGCAGTTGCATCACATCAAGTTCAAATTCGCTGAGTTTCATCTGCTTTCCTATTACTACGTTTGTAGTTTTTATTTCTACGAATGTAGTAGTTTGATGTTCAGGCGTCAACAGCAAAATGTAAATTTTTTAAGGGTAAAGTTACAGAGTGGGATTTGTTGCCTTTGCCGGCTTTGAGGTTTCACTGGCCGCATCTTGCAGGAACTCAGCAGAATGCTACCCACTACGCCTGGGGAGTCGGATATAACAGGCTAGGTTTTTTTGCTGGCGTAGCAGCGGTGAACGTGCTTTGCTTAGAGGCAAAATAAATACAAATCAGCGCTTTATCGGCGTTGTACAACTATGACTGTGACAAGGCTCGTGGCTTGTTGCAGCACAGAAGGGGATTGGCATGTTTACGGATATTGTCGGACGCACTGAAAAGCGCTTGTGGTTGGTATTAAGGTTGACGCTGGCGCTGCTACTGGCCATTCACGGCTGGGCCCGTTGGTTAAATGGCGGTGTACTGCCATTTGGCGACTGGCTTAGCAGCCAGGGCCTGCCGGCTGGTTTTTATCTGGCGGCTTTTGTCACAGGGTATGAAATTATCGCAACTCTGCTTTATGCCGCCGGCAAATGGGTATGGCAGCTCAGTGTTGGTTTTATGCTGATTTATGCTACTGGCCTGGTGCTGGTGCATGCCCCTTTTGGCTGGTTTGTGGTTGGCGCCGGCCGTAATGGGGTGGAATACAGTGTGCTGTTACTTGTGCTGCTCTGTTGTATTGGTTACCGCGATTATGTCAGGGCCAAAGACCGGCACCATGAGTTTAATTAAGTTGGCATTCCGGCAAACGATTTCTATCTGACCGGGCTCCCGTAACTGGTTTTCCCTTGGCTGGTTTTCTCTTGATTGGTTTGCCCTTGACCGGTTTTCCCTTGACCGGCTTGCGGGGGCGATAAAAATCCGGTTTTTATCGCCAAAACTACTGCATTGATCCTATTAGCAAAAAAAGCCCTTTAAAGCCATGCCGCGCCGTTATATGGTGTTTTGTATACAAAATAACAGGCGCGCATATACCAGACCCGCAACGCAGGTTGCGCCAATCACAACAGCAGAACCATCAAACCCGAATGTTTAAAAAATCAAAAGGAACCCGGATGAAACTTGTGCCTTTAACCGGCTTGCTGCTGCTGACAGCAGGTTTTTATAGCCACGCCGATACAGCTGCTTTAAGCAATTTGGCTCTGTCAGGTGCTGCGGTCACGCAGGATCAACTGCCCACTGTGGCAACTTTTACCAAAGGTATGAAACAGCAGCAGGGCTACTTTGATTTTTATTATGATGAGCGCAAGGACAAAGTGTATCTGAAGGTTGATAAGCTGAATCAGCCCTTTATTTTTCAAAGTTCGCTACCGCGCGGTCTGGGTTCCAATGATATCGGTTTAGACCGCGGTCAGCTTGGAGATACCCGCCTGGTGCAGTTTGAACAATATGGCAATAAAGTGATGCTAAAACAGCTGAACACTTATTACCGCGCTGAGTCAGAAAACCAGGCCGAGCGGTTAAGTGTAGAAGAAGCTTTTGCCAGTTCAGTGCTGGCGGGCTTGCCGGTGGTGGCCGCTGAAAAAGGCCAGCTGCTGGTCGATTACAGCGAATTTTTATGGTCAGATATTCATCAAATCAGCAGCCGTCTTTCGGCGCAAAATCAGGGCAATTTTAGCCCTGATAAAGATCGCAGCGGCGTGTATTTAGCACGCAGTAAAGCTTTCCCCCGCAACACTGAACTTGAAGCCATGGTGACTTATAGCGGCAGCAAAGCCGGTGAATTTGTCACTCAGGTAACGCCTGCCGCTGATGCTATCACAGTTCATCTGCATCACTCTTTGGTGGCCTTGCCGGAAGAGGGTTACCAAAAACGGCGTTTTCATCCTTATTCGGGTTTTTGGAAAGTGGAGTATATGGACTACGCCACGGCCTTTGATGAACCTATTACCCAGCGATTATTGCCAAGGCACCGGCTGGTGAAAAAAGATCCAAAGGCCACACTGAGCGAAGCTGTTCAACCCATCGTTTATTATCTGGACCCTGGCGTGCCAGAGCCAGTGCGCACTGCACTGAAAGAAGGTGCTTTATGGTGGAACAGTGCTTATGAAAAGATTGGTTATAAAAATGCTTTTCAGGTGAAAGATTTACCTAAAGATGCCGATCCGATGGATGTGCGTTATAACGTCATTCAGTGGGTACACAGAGCTACTCGCGGCTGGTCTTATGGTTATGGCGTCACTGATCCACGCACCGGCGAAATTATCAAAGGCCATGTCACTTTAGGATCTCTCAGGGTACGGCAGGATTTTCTGATTGCCACTGGCCTTACCGCTCCTTATCAACAAAACGGCAGTGCCGACAGCAGCAACGCCAAAGCCATGGCGCTGGCGCGCATCCGGCAATTGTCGGCGCACGAAGTGGGCCACACCCTGGGGTTAATTCACAATTTTGCCGGCAGTGCCAATGGCCGATCTACCGTGATGGACTACCCGCATCCGCTGGTGGACTTACGAAGTGGCCATATAACGCTCGACAATGCCTACCGTGAGGGGCTTGGCGAGTGGGATTATTACGCCATCGCTTATGGGTATGGCGATCATTCAGACGCAGAGCGCCTGGCGCTGGTGCAAAACGCCAAACAGCAAGGCCTGGAATATATGGCCGATGAAGATGCACGTCCGCAAGGCGGCGTCAGTGCTAAAGGTCATTTATGGGACAACGGCGCCGACGCTGTGGCTGAACTCAGGCGGCTTGGTGAAGTGCGCAAGCAGGCATTAACACAGTTTGGCCTGAACAATATCCGCGCCGGGCAACCGCTGTCAGCTTTGCAGGAAGCCTTAGTGCCTATTTATGCACTGCACCGTTATCAGGTGGAAGCCGCGGTAAAACTGATAGCTGGTGCTTATTATCAGTATGAACTCAAAGGTGATTATGAAAATGCCAAAGGATTTCAGTGGGTTGAACCTGATAAACAGCAACAGGCGCTGGATGCCATTTTAGCCACGATAAAGCCGGATTATCTGCTGCTACCCGCTGAGTTGTTAGCCCTTATTCCGCCCAAAGCCTTTGGCGACAGTGATGGCCGGGAAAGTTTTAGCGGCCGTTATGGCCTGGCCTTTGACCCAATAAGCGCTGCTGAAGCTGCCGCCAACCATAGTTTAAGCCTGTTGTTACATCCACAGCGGCTGAACAGGTTAAGCGGTCAGCAACAGCTGCAGCCAATGCTGGCAAAGCTGCTGGATGCTACCCTCAGGCAACCATGGCCGGCACAAGAGCAGGCAGGGTCATCAGCGCAAGCACTGGTGCAACAAAGGGTGGGACATGTGGCTTTTTATCAGCTGATGCAAAGCCTGACCGCAGCTGACACAGCGCCGGAAGCCCGCGCTATAGTGCGCTCAGAGCTGATGCAGCTCGCGGTGTTTTTGCAGAAGCAGTCCAATGCCAGCCAGCAGTTGCTGCTGAGTCAATGGCAACAATATCTGCAAAGTGGCAAGTGGCAGCCGGTGTTTGTACCTAAAGAGTTACCGCCCGGGGCGCCTATTTAATGGCCAAAAGCCACTGTTGCTGCGGCGTTTGCTGTTCGGCATTGTTTTGACTGATGCAGAGAATACAGACAAATAAATCAGCTTGTGACGGGTTGGCTGGTTAATGCGACAGAACTTTCTGGTTTGGTGAACTCGGTGAGCAACAACACAAAACTGTGTTGTTGCTCAGCTTTTGAACGCTGTGAAGGCTATTGCTTAACCGCGGAATGAAAACACTGAACGGAAACCGCTGCTGCTGCGGCTTGAACGTTTTTCTGCGCGGCGGCGGCGCATCCAGGATTGTAATTCCTGGCGTTTACTTTCCAGCCAGTCGGCTTTACTGGTTTGTGCTTCTGCGCCGCGACGTTCGATTTCGTTTTGGCGATACTGACAAAACTCGGTGTAAGCCTGTAAATCTTCTGCCAGCTCCTGCGCCACTAACTCAATCATAATGGCGTCATCCAGAAAGCCCAGCACAGGTAAATGATCGGCAATCAGGTCTTCTGGTTTGGCGAAATAGGCTAAAGCCGACAACACATCCAGTTTTTCTTCTTTGGTTAAATCCCATTCACTGTCTTCCACCATCGCCACCAACAGCTCAAGCTGTTTCAGGCGGCTGGCGACAAAGTCCGGCACCTGATGTTTGACTTCACCCGCCAGCTTGCGGGCAGCTGCCAGCACTTCGGCCTGGCTTAGCTGACTTACCGATTGCTGGGTTTTCTGCATAATGTTGCGGAAGTATTCGAGGTCTTGCTCCTGCAGTTCAAAACTTATATTCAGTGCCATATTAAGTTCCCTAATTGATGAATGATGACAAGCCGTTGCGGATAAAACCGCTGAAAGCTTGCCCGATTATGGTGGATGCTCTTACATAAATTCAACAAAATCATTGCATCCTTGACACTGCGTGATGAATTTATTGTTGGCTGCACCTTTCGCTGAAACAACCGAATCAAATATCATTTGTTGAATTATTAAAAAATCAATATAAATCAATTACGTAAGCTCTGTTTGTGGCATTCGCTGCAATTCCCCCTGACAAATTTTCAGAAAAAATTCCGTCGTTTTATTGACCTTCTGTCTTTATGCAAATACTCTCTGTAAGCGCTTTCAGAAAATTATCAGGCAACAGAACTACTGAAGAACCGCTGAAAGTACATCAGTGTTGTACCAACAGCGCCGCTATGCGGTGCTGTGGCATAAAAAAATAAATTAACAGGACAAGCGACATGAAAAAACGAACACCTTTGGCCGGTGCCTGCTGGGCTGGCTTGTTGCCTGCGCTGTTGTGGGGTTGTGGTGGTGGCAGCGAAACCAACACCGATCTCACTGCAGTTGATGTAAGCAAACCCGCGACAGGCTGGAGTTTAGTCTGGAGTGACGAGTTTAATGGTCCAACGGTGGACGATAAAAAGTGGAACTTTGAAGTCAACTGTGCCGGCGGTGGCAATAACGAAAAACAATGTTACACCGCAAGCACCGAAAACGCCTTTATCAAAGAAGGCATGCTGAACATAGTGGCGAAAAAAGCACCGGATGGCGCGGAAAAACCATATACATCAGCCCGCCTCACCACCAAAAACAAAGCCGACTTTAAATATGGCCGTTTTGAAATGCGCGCCAAACTGCCCGCAGGGCAGGGCAGCTGGCCGGCGTTCTGGATGATGCCAACCGACTCCATTTACGGCGAATGGCCGCGTTCGGGCGAAATTGACATTATGGAAGCGGTGAACCTGAAAACGCCTGGCGCCGAAGGTAAACCAGAAGCCTTTGTGCATGGCACCTTGCATTATGGCAAGTCGGCACCAAACAACGTCAGCTCAGGCAAAGCTTATGCACTGCCAGGCGGTAAAAACCCAGCCGACGATTTCCACACTTATGCCGTGGAATGGCAACAGGGTGAGATCCGCTGGTATGTCGACGACTATCTGTACGCTACACAGCGTCAGTCTGAAGTGCGTTTTAACAGCAAACAACAGGCGGTGGGTTTAAAACACCGTGGCTGGTTCGCCGAATATTACGACCAAATCACCGGCAAACTGACCACCTTTTGGAATACCGCACCTTTTGATCAGAAATTTTTCCTGATTTTAAACCAGGCCGTGGGCGGTAACTGGCCGGAAAACGTCAATAACAAAGGTGTAGATCCGGCGGCTTTTGCCAATGGTCAGTCTTATATCATTGATTATGTACGGGTATTCCAGTGTGAAGCCAATCCGGCTACCGGCAAGGGTTGTGAAACCATCAGAGCTGGTTATGACAAAGCCGATGACGCTTTAGTCGAAGGTAAAGCACCAATTCCGGTGCCACCGTCAGATGGTGTGGCCCGTAACCTGACCATTTTTGACAATGTAGTGAACCCAAGCTGGCCAGGCTGGGACTGCTGTGGTGGCAGTACACCAACAGTGGTAAATGACCCAGGCCGTGGTGGTGTGATGGAATTTAAAGTGGGCGCCTCGCCAACAGTCAATGGTTTTATCAGCCGTGCTGAATTTATTAAAGATCCGGCTGGAGCACCTTCACCTTTTGACGCCTCGCCACTATTAGATAAAGGCAGCTTAAGTTTTGCCATGAAGCTGGTGTCTGCACCAAATAACCCGGGCGCCGCCTGGAAGGTGAAAGTAGAAAGCAACAATGCTGCTACTGCAGTAGAGCTGGACATTACCGCCAGCAACGAAGGTAAAACACCGCAGGTTGGCGTGTGGCAAACCTATACCTTCCCACTGAAAAAACTGGCTGATGCTGGCCTGGATTTATCCGCCATTGACGTGGTGATGATTTTCCCGGCCTGGGGCAGTGGTGAAGGCGCGCTCTACCATGTTGATGATGTAAAAATTGCCGGTGCCTCCTCACCTGAGCTGGTGCTGTTTAAAGATCAGAAAAACCTCGACTGGCCAATGTGGGACTGTTGTGGTGGTTCAACACCCACCGAAGAGATGGACGATGAAGCGCACGGCATGACCGCTGAATTTAAAATTGGTGCAGCGCCAACTGTAATGGGCTTTATTACCCGTGCTGCCAATGGTGGCGGTAACAAACCTTTTGACGCCACAGCTATTTTACAAGGCGGAGTACTGCGCTTTGAAATGAAAGTGGTGAGCGGCACTGCCAATCCGGCCACAGCCTGGAAATTTAAAGTTGAGTCGAACAATGGCGCCGAAGCTGTTGAACTGGATTTAACCGCCAGTACCGAAGGTAAAGCGCCTGTGACAGGTCAGTGGCAGACCTACACTTTCAAAATTGCTGATTTAGCCGCCAAAGGTCTGGATGTCAGTGCTATTGACGTGGTGATGGTGTTCCCGGCATGGGGTGAAGGCAGTGGTGCAGTGTATCGTATTGATAACGCGCGTTTTTATGACCCAACAGCGACGCCGGCTCTGGGCCTGCAGCTGTTCACCGACGCTGCTGCGCCGCAGTGGAAAATCTGGGATTGTTGTGGTGGTTCAACCCCAACAGTAGAAGATGACGACGCCGCGCACGGCAAAGCTGCTCAGTTTGTCATTGGCGCAGCGCCAACAGTGATGGGCCTGCTGGCGGACGATAAAGTCTATTACGACGCCACCGCCTTATTGGCAACCGGTGTGGTGCGTTTTGAGCTGAAAGTGATCACGCCTCCGTCCAATCCGGACGCCCAGTGGTTATTTAAAATTGAAGCTTTTGATGCAGCAAGCGCCGTAGAGCTGAAACTCAGTGACAGTCTGGAAGGGAAAGCCCCTGTGACAGGTCAGTGGCAGACTTACACCTTCAAACTGAAAGACTTAGCCGATAAAGGCCTGGATGTCAGCGCCATTGACGTGCTGATGGTGTTCCCGGCCTGGGGCATGGGTAACGGCGCAGTGTACCGGCTGGACAATGTGGCTATTGCGGCTGAATAACAGCGGCAGAATATAACAATATCACCACAGGCCGGCACTGGTCGCGCCTGTGGTCAGAAGAGATCCGCGACCAAAGCTTAAAGTGCCAGGGGCACCAGATAAAAAGCAGCTTTGGGAAGCAACAACATCACAGGTTGAATTATGCATACAGCAATTTTCACAAAAAGCCGCATCGCGACAGCCCTGTCGCTGGCACTGGCCGGCACCTTGTCCTGGCCTGCTTTGGCGCAGCAAACGGATGCCGCCGATACAGCAAAAACCGAAGAAAAAGTAGAAGTTATTGAAATTAAAGGTATTCGTGGCAGTTTGATCCGTTCTATGGATATTAAACGTGAAGCCAATGGTGTGGTCGACGCTATTTCTGCTGAAGAAATGGGTAAATTCCCCGACACCAACCTGGCAGAATCGCTGCAGCGTATTACCGGTGTGTCGGTCAGCCGCGCCAATGGTGAAGGCAGCCAAATTACTGTGCGTGGTTTTGGCCCCGACTTTAACCTGGTGACTTTAAACGGCCGCCAGATGCCGGGCACAGGTTATACCCGCTCTTATAATCTGGAAAACTTATCTTCTGAAGGTGTGAGCGCTTTAGAAGTGTATAAAACCGCCCGCGCCGAAAACCCAAGTGGTGGCCTGGGTGCAACGGTCAATATTATTACCACAAAACCTTTGAATAACCCTGGTTTGCATGCGTCGGCTTCGGTCAAAGGTATTTACGACAGCTCCAATGAGAAGGGTGATGATGTCACCCCTGAGCTGGCGCTGGTGGTCAGCGACACACTGCTGGATGACAAATTTGGTGTGTCTTTGTCGTTGTCGCATCAGGAACGTGATTTCCAGAAACAACAAGCCAATATTCAGGGCTGGCAGGCCAATGTGGCACTGCCCAATAATTTAGCGGCCGATAAAGTCAAGGATGCCCGGCCAGTGGGCGCGGATGGCAAGCCCAGCGGCAATTATTATTTCCCCAAAGACATGAACTACAGCATTGAAGATGTTGAGCGTGAGCGCAGCAACGGTCAGCTGACGTTCCAGTTTGCGCCTGTCGACAACTTTGTCGCCACACTGGATTACACCGCCAGCCGCGCCATGACCGGCAGCGAAAGTATTGGCTGGGGTATTTGGAACGAATTTGGCGGCAATATTAATGCGTACGAGCTCGACAGCAACGGTACCGCGCTTTATGCCGATATTGGCGGTAATGACGGCTCTTTTACTGCCAATAAAGGCAGCACTGAAGTCAAAGCCGACTCTGTGGGTTTAAACCTCGACTGGCAACTCAATGACGATTTAAACCTGAGTCTGGATTACCACGACTCCAGCAATAAAACCGACAACGGCGCCGACAAGGGCCTGGGCAGTCAGGGTCAGGTGATCCTGGGTTCAGATCAGCTGCTCAGCAAAGTATACGACTTCCGTCAGGGCGAAATTCCGCATGCCATGGTGTACTGGAAAAACGGCACTGAAGAGTTAAAAGCCGGCGAAATTGACTCTAACTTCAGTCAGTTTATTCATTCACCGGGCGAAGCCAGCATTAAACAGCTGCAGCTCGATGGCCAGTGGATGAACAATGTGTTTAGCCTGCCGTTAACCAAAGTTGATTTTGGCGTGGCCCGCACCGAACAAACCATGGGCGGCTATCAGGGCTGGAGTGGTTTGCGCGGCGGCCCGGGTTTTAACCCGGCTTATCCGCAGATTTTCCCGGATTCGATGTTTGTGCGTCACAGCACCAGCAACTTCCTCGACAGCTTTAACGGTGGCGGCAGTGCGCTGAAACCGCATTATTACTACAGCTACAATTTTGACGAAGCGGTTGCACGTCAGCTGGCGTTTTTAACTGCAGCGGTAATGGGCGGTGATGTTTATTCAATTGACCCTTATTTTGACGGCATCGACAGTGAAAGCAGCGTGGAAGAAAAAACCGACTCTGTGTATTTGCAGTCGCAGTGGGAAGGAGAGTGGCTCTCTACACCTCTTTGGCTGAACGTCGGTGTACGCTACGAAAAAACCGACGTCACAAGTTTAGTGCGTCAGCGTGTGGAAACTCAGGTGAACTGGGAAAGTGCTTCTGAGTGGATCACCCAGTACCAGCAAGGTGGCACAGCCAACTTCCTGGAACAACAGGGTGAGCACGACGTGGTGCTGCCGATGTTTGATTTAAAAGCCGAAATTACCGATGACCTGATTGGCCGTTTCTCCTGGGGTAAAAGTATTTCCCGTGCACCACTGGGCTTTTTGGCCGGTGGCAGAAGTTTAAGCGGCAGTCCAAAACCGGGCGCGCGCAGTGGTAGCCAGGGCAATACCAACTTATTGCCGTTTGAATCCACCAACCTGGATTTAAGCCTGGAATATTATTATGCCGAAGGCAGTTATGCTGCAGTTGGTTGGTTTAAAAAGGACGTGGATAACTTTATCCAGACCACTATTACCGAAACCACCATTGAAGGCCTGCGTGATATTTTAAACGGCCCGCGTTATTTAAAAGCAGTGGCCGATATTACCGCCCGTGGTGAGCAACCGACCAGCACCGCTATTTTTGAGCAGATGCTGGCCAACGGCAATGGCAACAGCGAAGGCAAAATTGAGCCAGCAGCTGATGATCCACTGATGGTGTGGAATATCAGCCAGCCGGCCAATACCGACAGCAAATCGGTGGACGGTTTTGAACTGGCGATGCAGCACCTGCTGTGGGATACAGGTTTTGGTGTAGGGGCCAACGCCACTTTTGTGCAGGGTGATGTGGAGTTTGACGTCAACAGTCTGCAACAACAGGCACCGCTGACCGGTTTAAGTGATTCGGCCAACTTACAGCTGTTTTATGAAAACTACGGTTGGTCGGTGAAAGTGACTTACACCTGGCGTGACAAATATCTGATTGGGGTAGGTCAGGCACAGGGTTCGTCGGACGCTCCACCACAATTTGCCAAGAGTTATGGCCAGTGGGACTTAAGCGTGAACTACGATGTGACGCCAGAGCTGACGGTATTCTTTGAGGGCATTAACCTGAACGATGAAACCGAACGCGGTTATGGCCGTTACGAAGAGCAGTTCCTGTTTGCCCGTCAATATGGCCCACGCCTGACGCTGGGTATGAGATACGCGCTGGAGTAAAGCTCGCTGTTTAGCAAGCCAATTAAAACGCACTGACCTTGTTCAGTGCGTTTTTTTTCGGCGTATTGACCAGCTTCGTTGCCGGTATGGTGCCGTGCCTGCCGCCTCTGCTGTGCGCAGGGCTGCAACAGCAAACATGAAGGCAGGCGCAGTTGAGGATGACTGTCATTGATAACAAATTAACATTTGGCTAGGATACAGGACCATTTGGTAAACTCCGCAACTTTTAAAATGGCGGATACAAGGACGTTTTGATGAAGCTCAGCTCAGGTTTTTATGCGTTATTACTTTTAGTTACCACGTCCGCTCAGGCGAACAAGATGATCTACGCCGATGTGCAGGTCAGTGAGTTAGCCCCCACGGCAGAAGCTGCAATCTGGCAGCGCAGCGACAACACCACACCTTTATATCCGA
The DNA here is from genome assembly GCF_025245835.1 of Rheinheimera sp. 4Y26. Classification (GTDB taxonomy): domain Bacteria; phylum Pseudomonadota; class Gammaproteobacteria; order Enterobacterales; family Alteromonadaceae; genus Pararheinheimera. The sequence continues at coordinate 7,880 of NZ_JAOBWS010000007.1, read as the reverse complement.
TAGTACTGGCCAAAAACGGCATTTCGGGTTGTGGCATTTTTAAAGTGCAAATTCAACAAGATGGAGAAGTTGATAAAGTCAGCCTGGTGCAGTCGGTGCCGGCCAGAGTCCTGTCCAAAGCGGGCATTAAAACAATAAAAAGCTGGAAATGGCAAAACAGCAGTGGCAAAGCAGCGGCTGCGGAAGAAAAACTGATCCGGCTGGATTTTTGTATCGGCGGCGCCAGTGTGGCGGAGGCTGAGCAGCGCTGTAAGTTGCAGGCGAGCCTGGCTTGCGAGAGCAATGCGGGTTAACAACGAAAACCAGATTGCATGCCACTGCAGTAAAGATCCAGTGCAATAAAGAACCACTGCAGTTCAAAGCGGGCGCTTTGCAGCATCACAATGCCGGCAGTGGTCCAGGCCATCTTTGGCGCCAGCGCTGGTTTTTGCTAAATCGTCGACAATAAAATACTGGTTTCGCTATTAAGAATGCCGTCAATTTCCCGCACTTGCCGAAGTACCACATCAAAAGTGGGCAGGTCGGCCGCCTGAATTTCTGCCACCAGATCCCAGGCGCCGTTGGTGGTGTGTAACCTGGTCAGTTCCGGAATACCGCGCAGTTTTTTAATCACCTGGGCGGTCGACTTGCCGACCACTTCAATCATCATAATGGCGCGCACAGCGCCGGTTTCCAGATGCTGATGCACCCGCACGGTAAAACCAATAATGGCGCCGCTGGCTATCAGTCGGTCCAGCCGGTTTTGAATAGTGCCACGCGACACTTTTAATGTGTCGGCCAACGTGGAAACCGCAGCCCGGCCATCTTTTCTTAATTCAGCAATCAGTGCGTTGTCGAGCGAATCATAACGGGAATTTTGCATGGTGAGCCTGGGTGAATAACAGCATCAATAAACAAATTGTATATTTGTACCTGACAAAAAGTCAGATGTTGACACAAATTTTGTAATTTTTTGCCATTTTGACTGACATGAGCAGCCATTAAAATAGCTGCATTAAAAGCCGGGCGCTGATGCAGGCACAAGCTTGCCGGCCGCTCGCGAGATAATGAGTTGCTGCTGATGTCAATACGAATGCCAGGGCCAACGCCAGGACAAACGCCAAGGCCAAGGCTAATACTCAGGCCAAAGCGCAGGGCTGCGCACATTGCAGCTAAGCCAGCACAACACAGATAAAACACCATCACTCAAGGAATTTCATATGCTTCACAGGCCGCAGGCACCTTCAGCCGTGGTGATGATAAGGCCCCACCATTTTTGCTCTAATCCGCAAACCATGCCGGACAACGCTTATCAGACCGACCATGCTGCGAGCTCAGCTAGCAGCAACACAGCAGAGCAGGCGATTGCAGCGCTGGCCTATCAGGAAGTCAGCGTTGTTGCAGAGCAGCTGACTGCGCATGGCGTTAAGGTGCATTTATTTGAAGATGAATCCAAAAGCACACCGGATTCAGTCTTTCCCAATAACTGGTTTTCTACCCATGCCGATGGCCAAATTGTGATTTATCCTATGTATGCCAAAAACCGCAGGCTGGAGTATCGCGCTGATATTATTGAGTTTTTGCAGCGTGAGTATCAGGTGCAGGCGGTGCACAATTATGCTTATCTGGCTGAGCAGGGGCTATTTGTTGAAGGCACAGGCTCGCTGGTGATTGACCATCCACATCAGCTGGCTTACGCGGTATTGTCAAAACGCACAGACGCCACCCTGGTGCCGGAGATTTGCCAACAGCTGCAGTTAACCCCTGTGCTGTTTCAGGCCTTTGACGAGCAAGGCCTTGCTGTGTACCACACCAATGTAATGATGTGTGTGGCCAGCCAATTTGTACTGATAAGCCTTGAGATGGTGCCGGCTGCGCAGCGCCCGCTGTTGCTTAAACATTTTGCGCAAAGTGGCCAGCAAGTGATTGATTTAACACCCGCACAAATCCGCCATTTTTGTGGCAACGCACTGGAGCTGATGGGCAGCGAGGGACCTTTATTGGCACTGTCACAAACCGCTTATCAGGCGCTGACACCTGAGCAGATGGCACAAATCAGCCAATTCACCACTTTGTTGCCGCTTGCGGTGCCCACCATAGAATCGGCCGGTGGCTCTGTGCGTTGTATGCTGGCCGGTATTCACCTGCAAGCCCGTAACTGACAGCACAACAGCGCCTGTACGCCAGCATCTGTGCATAAGTCCTTCATCAAAGCGCGGCAGCAATATTGCTGCTGCGCTTTTGCCATCAGCTTCTTGCCATCAGCTATTCGCGATATGGGCTTGGTAAACTCAGTGCTGTGCCCGCGCTGGGCCATTGCCTGCAAAAAGCCCGGCCAACCATCATTTAAATAGCGCTGAACCACGCAAAATTATCCGGATAAACTGGTGCAATAAAGAAGCTATACAGCATGCAGCTATCTGTCTACACTGGGATTTTCTGCCGCCAGGAGGCCCTCAATGAGCCAGCTGAACCTCAATCGCCCCGACGATTTACAACGCGACTGCGTGGATGACTTTTTTGAAGATTTCCGCGACGCTTACGAGCAGTGTGAAAGCACCTTGCTGGAGCTGGAGCAGCATCCGCAGCAACCGGAACTTTTGCACGGTATTTTCCGCGTGGTGCATACCATCAAAGGCAATCTGGGTTTTATCGGGCTGTTTTCGCTGATCCCACTGCTGCAAAGTCTGGAAGATGTGCTGGATGATATCCGCAAAGGCCATATGGCTTATGACAGCGCACTTTGTGATGTGATTCAGCTGACGCTCGACCGCACCCGGCAATGGGTAGAGGCCAGTATTCACGACAGCGCCAAACCCATGACCACAACCGCCTTACAGCAGATTTGTCAGCGCTTAACCGGCCTCACCAGCGTGGATGAACGCTCGCGTACTGTGCGTATTCGTCAGGTGCTGGGTTTGTTGGATCCCAATCACCCGCAGGCGCTGGCAATAAAAGATGAAGTACCGGATCTGGTGAGCAGCACAGTGGGCGCGCCTGATAGCGCAGGGCCTAAAAGTGCATCGGCGGTGGATGCCTGCCGGCGGTTACTGCAGTATTACCGCATCCGGATGGACGCCGACCTGGAGTTTTTTATTCAGTTATTACCGGCACTGGAAGAGCGTCATCCCAACTGGCAAGGGCGCGCGGCACGCCAGCTGTTTTTAGCTTTGGAAATGAACCGGCTGGCAGGCGGCAAAGTTGACCAGCTACAGCTGGTGGTGGCCGTGATGCTGCATGATATTGGCATGGCGTTTTTACCACTGCAGATGCTGGATGCACAGGGCAGGGCCGATCCGGCGCAGCTCAGTGTCTGGCAGCGCCATGTGGAAATGGGGGCGTCTTTGGTTGCCAGTTCGCCACGCTGGCAAGACGCCGCAGCCATGATCTGGCAGCACCATGAACATCAGGACGGCAGTGGTTTCCCACACCAGATGGCCGCAGAAGATATCAGCGACGGTGCGCGGTTATTGCGTATTGTCGACGAGTTTGACTTACTCACCAGTCAGCAGCAGGCGCAGGAAACCAATAACAGGCAGTTGATCAAAGCGCTGGTGGAAATTAATCAGGGGGCTGGTACTAAATTCGACCCATTCTGGGTGTCAATGCTGAGCGAAGCGGTGAAGTTACATAAACAGCATTTTCAGCGTTAATGGTGCTGAGCAGGTGCCCTGTCATGTGCTAACGGCAAAATAAAAAAGCTCACTGTCATTTACTGAGGTGAGCTTTTTTCATGGTTTCAAAAGCTTAAGCTTGCAGACCTGCCTTTATAACCTGCCGGCACTTCGATGGTTATAAATACGGATGGTCATTACAATCAGAATAGTGGCAATCAAAGCGCTGCTGGCATGGTGCATCAGCAAATGGCCCATAATAAAAGCCGGCACGTCCTGCCAGCCATCAATCAATAATAACTTCAGCAATAACAAGCCATAAGCTGCCAGATGCAGGTAAATACCGGTGCGGAATATTTGGCCAATGCGCTGTTGCAGCGGCTGGCTTAAGTTGCTGCCAAATAGCCGCAGCAGGATAAGCGCCAATACACAAAGACCCAGCGTGACCAGGCCTAAACCCAGCAAAGAGGTTTTGACGACGACGGCACTGGCGAGATACCAAGGCAACATGTTGTTTTTCTCCTTATTTTGCAATTGCGTATTTGTGGCACTGCAGGCTTTGCAACCCTTGGCCGCTCAGGGCAAAGCGGCTGTTTTTTTGCAGGTCGCAGCTTTAGATTGGCCTGTGGTTGAATGGCGCGGATTTTACTTGAAGCAAAGAGGGTTGTCTTTTGGCTATCGATGGTTTTGTCGATAACTCCTGGGGGGTTGGTCGCAGGTTTTGTTCTTTGCAGGGCAACTGGGTTGGGTAGATATCGGGGCTGTTTGTTCAACTGTGTGGGTTACAGTTTTGGAGCTCACAGTATATTAAACCGGCTTGGTTGACGCCTGCGGCATGGCTTGTTGTGGTTTTTAGCTTGCAGCTGCTGGAGCTGTGAAAGCGGAGACTCGCCTCCGCAGGCGAGTCACTTTTTGTATCGACAAAAAGTGACGCAAAAAACGACCCCGGGATCGCTCGAAAGCCCGTTGTTTTGACTCGCTTTTGAGGCGCCGCCAAAACTCGGCAAGCGCTACCGTCGCTTGCCTCAAACAGTTGTCGGCTTAAAACCTCAAAACCGGCCAAAACAACTGCTCGCTTTACGGGGGAGGAAAAGCGCAGGCGCAGGCAGGTTGATTAGGTTTTAGTAGGGAGGCTAATTGTGGCTTTTGTCTTATGTAAGAGATTTGTTGCGAATTAACTATACGGTTTTACCCAAGCTTTCACGCTTACCGGAAAATTTGGCGTTGATATAACCACTTGTCGTTATTGATATTTCTGTGTAACTTCAAAACTTCGTTAGAAGAAAAAAGGGACGAGCCACGATTTAAAGCGTGGTTTATCCCGTTGATTAAGTTGTTATCTTGTAAAAAGCAATGTCGATGCAATTGCGCTTTTGCGGTACGTTCGGTGGTTTAGCCCGTTCGTTTCCACAACGCCGGTTGTCATTGCGCAACTGGCCTGAAAGGGCAGTGAAACGTAATTAAAACCGTTGGCGTCTTGCGCCAACGACCCGGAGGCGGCAGCTTGGTTTTATCATTTTGCTGTCATTAGTTTTTAAATTGTACGGCTGGCGCTGGTTGTTGCACGGTTTGCTAACAAGGCACGCCACTCGCGGCCTGCGGCCGCTGGGACGTTCACCAAGGTTCGCGCCCGTGCGTTTATAGTTAGGTGCCACATGACAGACCACATTGCAAAACTAAAAACTCCAAAAGACTGCGCAGTCTTTGAAATAAACGCGACAGAGCGTGGACGTCCCGATCTTGCATTAGCCGCTAGAAAGCGCGCAGTCGAACTTAGAGCTATTGAGCACGGTGCAACAACAGACGTCGAGCGCGAGTGTTTAGAAGCGGTATTTGCCTACGAGCAAGTGCTAAGCGCAAAGAACGGAAAGAAAACTCGTGCTTCTCGTACATGGCCCATGATTGAGCGTCATGGAATACTTGAGGCAGTTGAGCGGGCAGTTAATCGAAAAGAAGAAACAGTTGGCTACACTGCTCTTGTCGAAATGGGGCTTGAAGATTATGCATTTGAAGCAGTGATACTTCGGCATCCTAGTTACTTTTCAGCAAGCGCTGTTCAACGCTCACAAGAGCGTATCAATCAGCACAATGGCACCTAACTAGTGGTTCAGGTCGTTCGCTTCGCTCACTCGGGACCGGCTAAAGCCGGCCCCTTAACCAAACGTTATGTGAATTTTTGAAAAAGGAGTTTTCGTGAAGAGACTAATTATCTGTTTGGCAGGTTTAACGTTCTTAAGTGCCAGTACTTTGGCCGATGATTTTGACTACGATGTTTTTGTTAAAACATATTTTGATGCTCAGGTCATGACTCAACAACCGAATGCGACCAAAGAAGACCTTGAACACTATTTGTCATTTCTTACTGATGATATTGGTAATCAGCATTTCCCAAATGCACCTGATGACTCGAGGGAGCCCGGCGGTAAAGAAATGATGCGTAAAGGAATGAGTCGCTATCTCGGCGTCCATACAGAGTATGAAGCCGAGATTATTGGCTATCAGTATGGCTATAACGCTGTTTCAATAAAACACAAATTTTCAGCTAAAGGTAAGCGATCGGACGGTTCTGATTTTAGCTACAGCAAAGTTGCATTAGATGTACTTGAACTTGAAAACGGTAAAGTCTCTGTTATCCGTCGGTACAGTGAATAATTCACATAACAAGCAAAGGCAGCCAACGCTTAACAGCGCGAGGCTGCATTGAGCGTTATACACCAAAATAGAGAGCAACAATGAACAAAGGAACATTGACCTTCTTCTGTGGAAAAATGGGGGCAGGAAAATCTACCAAAGCTAGCGAAATCGCACAGAAAGGCAATGCTGTATTGCTTTCAGAAGATGAATGGCTTACGTCACTTTACCCAAATAAGATTTCGTCACTAAATGACTATATCGAATATTCGAATCTACTTAAGCCGCAAATTAAAAAGCTTGTTCAATCCATGTTGTCTGCGGGAACCAATGTGGTGATGGACTTCCCGGCAAATACTCTGTCACAAAGAGATTGGTTTCGGAGTATTTTCTCCGAGGTTGAAGCTCCACATAATTTGGTATACATCGACTTGTCAAATGAGGTCTGTTTAAAACAGATTGAAAAACGGCGCGAAGCACAGCCTGAAAGATCGGCAACTGATACACCAGATATGTTTGAGCTGGTTACAAAATATTTTATGGCGCCCACCGCCGAGGAAGGCTTCAATACAACCAAAGTAGCGCAAAATACATAACAAGGCGCTGCTACGGAAATTTACGCGCTAGCGCTCCCAAATTTCCGCTGCTGGCGGCGTTAGCCGCTAAACAAAAGGGGATCCCTCAGGGTCAGGTCTTGCGTTTTGCTCTAATGCTAATGAGTTTGTTTTTTCAGTCAGGTGTGCTGATGTTTTGATTTTGAGTCTATTACGGTTGGGCAATCCCCCCCAGGGCTTTCATTTATATTTTGTATACCTAATCCACGGCACTGCATTATTCATAAGGCAATGAACATCATTTGATGTATATACTGCGGCAGTTCTAAATTCTCCGAAAAATAAAGCATGATAGTTGCTTGATTTTTCTTCTATATATAAAACATCGTTTGGGTTCAATTGGATGGCTTGCCCGTCAATTGTATTGATAATTCTTTCTGATAAATCAATAGAAATCTCTTGAGGTGATTTTAGGAAATAATAAACATGATGAAATCCATATAATAGAATGCAAGGAAACATTGATTTCAAAACAAGTTCTTTAAATTCAAATTCAGCTTTCCCAGTTCCTCCTGTAAAAACAAGAGCTGCGCTAATCGCCAATAACGCCAAAAATACTAAAAGTTTAGCTATATCAATTTTTCTATTGAACACTATTTTTTTCATAAATAAAATTTGAGCTTGCAAGCATATTGCGAGCTATCTCCTTATGCCTATTTAAGGGGGGAGCTTACACTCTGGTTGACTAATTGCACAGCTGAAATCGTCCTGCAGTGATTAACTAATTTTGGCCATATCGTTGTAGTTTGAACAGTAGTAACCCGTAGCAATATGAAATGGATAACGCACATTTTTTAACGTTTTAGCAATGCGGTGAAGTCTGGAAACGTTTTAGCGCAGTAATCTGTTGATTGCCTGTAATGTCTGCTTTGAATCAATTGTATCAGGTCTTTTTTCTTGCCAATAAACCAACACCGGAAGTTACACAGCGAGCATTCAAAAGTGAGCGCAGTAGGCGCGGACGGTGACCTTTCCCCCAAATTTAAGACCATGACATTGATGAGATTTCCAATAAAATGGAACCAATGGAGATCTCAAAATG
>NZ_JAOBWS010000006.1 GCF_025245835.1 Rheinheimera sp. 4Y26 | reverse complement strand
CAGAAGCAGAAGCAGAAGCAGAAGCAGAAGCAGAAGCAGAAGCAGAAGCAGAAGCAGAAGCAGAAGCAGAAGCAGAAAAGTATGCCGCCCCGCTGGCCAGCAACAACAGATGGCGTTTTACGGAGAACAGAAGATGAAACTGAACCAGCGTTTCTGGTTTTTATTGCACGGCTGGTGCTCTTTACCTGTCTGGCTGATTTTTACCGCCGTTTGCCTGACCGGCACTATTGCCGTGGTCAGCCACGAACTGACCTGGCTGACCAACCCCAATGCCAGAGCAGCCAACCCGGACAATTTACCGGCCCGGCCTATTGCCGAGCTGGTGGCGGCTGTAAAGCAACAAGAACCCAAAGCTGCCGTCACTTCAGTTATGGTGCTGGAACCTTATCTGGTGACAGCAGTGGTGTTTTCTACCGATAAAGTTCCGTCCGCCATTGCTTATGTCAATCCATATACGGCGCAGGTGCAGGAAATCAACCCCGGCATTAATTTTATTAGTTTTATGCGGGCCTTACATGGCTGGTTATTGTTCCCCTGGCAACAAAGTTACAGTGTGGGTTATTACCTGGTGAGCGCTATGGCGCTGTTGATGCTCGGTGCTGTGGTCACAGGCATGGTGATCTACAAAAAATTCTGGCGGGCGTTCTTAAGCCCAAAACTGCGGTTTAATCAGGGGCGAAAAACTTTGCTGGCCGATTTACACCGTTTAGCCGGTGTCTGGTCGATTTGGTTTTTGTTACTGATGAGCCTGACCGGCCTCTGGTATTTAATCCAGGCCACACTCTGGCATAACGATGTGGCTTTTTATTATGAAGTGGAGCCGCTCAGCACAGCTCAGGTGCCCGCTATCAGCGACAAAGGCGAAGCACCTGCCATGATCCCACTGGCCAAAGCCCTGCAAAATGCTCAGCAGTTTTTGCCCGAGCTTAAAGCTGCTTTTGTGCAAATGCCGGAACATAACCGCGATTATTACCGCATTTCAGGTTATGGCGATTCGGTGTTTTATGATCAGTATTCTTATACCGTCTGGGTGAACCCATGGAACGGTGATATTGCCGACAGCAGAGTACCAGCCCAGATGGCTGCACTGGAAACCGTGATGTCGATAGCCGATCCGCTGCATTACGGCACTATTGGTGGTTTATGGACCAAAGTGATTTGGTTTGTGTTTGGCTTGCTGGTGAGCGGTATGGCCATCACAGGTTTTATGATCTGGGGCAGTCGTACTGTCAGAGCCAGCCGTGCTGAACCACAACAGGCCACTAAGCCAGCAACTGGCGCAGCAGTTGCAACCTCAGCATCAACTGCCGCTGAAACATCACTGAATAAGGCCGCTTTATGAGTCGTCGCAACCATAGCTTTTGGCAAAAAAACAGCTTTTGGCAAAAAAACAAATTTAAACTCAGTGGCCTGGTGCTTATTTTACCTTTTTGGTTTTTATACCAGTCAATGAACCCGGTGTTTCCGCCCGCTTTGCCCAAAGCAACTGTAGGGCCATTTGAAGTCACCGTCAGTCCGCTCACCAAAGACGGCGCTTATTTACATCATGGTGAATGGGTAAAAGATTATTACCTGCAGCTGTGCGCAGGTTGTATCGAAAAAATCCGCCAGGGTTTTTTAGTGGTAAGTCGTGACGCGCCGGATTTTGAAAAGCTCAGCCAGGGCCACAGCAGTGTGCTGCACGGCACAGTGCATGGCCTGCATGTGCATGCCAGCACCCCGGAAAAACTTCAGGGTGGCGAAAAACTCTGGTTATTACTGGAAGACTGGCAAGGCAAACTTTACCAGCACAGCTGGGATTTATAAGCTGCTGTTTTATATAAAACTCATGTATTAAGCCGCGTTTAATCGCGGCTTTTTGTGAGCCATTTTTTTGCCAATAACTTAAATCGCCAAACCTCACTGCGCACTAACCCCCTCCATTCACAACTACAGTCCGGCACTCACATAGCACTAAAGTACCGTTGTCGAAATACCCCCCTGCGCCTAGCATCGGCTGATATTGGCGGCAGCATCACTGCAGCAGCATTCAAAAAAGGTGAAAGTTGATGAAAGTATTAATCACAGGCGGTAGCGGTGGTATTGGTTTTGCGGTAGCAACAGAATTTGGCCGCCAGGGTTATCAGGTACTGCTGGCCGATTTACATCAGGCACAGCTTGATGCCAAAGTGGCCGAACTGCGCGCTTTGGGTTATCAGGCCGACGCGCTGCTGCTGGATTTAAACTCCCAGCAATCCATTGAACAGGCCGCAGCACAGGCCGGTGCTGTGGATATTCTGGTCAATAATGCCGGTATTCAGCATGTGGCGCGGCTTGAAGAATTCCCCGAGCAAAAATGGCAACAACTGCTGCAGGTGATGCTGACAGGGCCAGCTATGCTGACCAAAGCACTGCTGCCTGGCATGCGCGAACGTAATTTTGGCCGGGTGGTGAATATTGGTTCTATTCATGCGCTGGTGGCCTCCCCTTTTAAATCGGCTTATGTAGCGGCTAAACACGGGCTGTTGGGTTTTAGCAAAGTGGTGGCTTTGGAAAACGCCGACTTTAACTTCACTATTAATACAGTGTGCCCGGCTTATGTACGCACTCCTTTGGTGGAAAGCCAGATAGCGGCGCAGTGTAAAGAACACAATCTCAGTGAGCAGCAGGTGATAGAGCAAATTATGCTGGCACCTATGCCGCAAAAAGCTTTTATTGGTGTCGATGAAATTGCTGCCACGGCACTGTTTTTATGCCAGCCGCCGGCACGGCATATCACAGCCCAAACTCTGGTGTTAGATGGTGGCTGGACAGCCCGTTAAAGCCCGGATGTCCAGGGTCAATAGCCTGGCCAGTGTAGCAGAGCAGCGTCGGGGCAACAGATTGGCAAGCCCCCTGACAATGGCAAAAAACTCAGGCACAATCAGGGACTTCGCTAAATGACACAAGCGCCATCTATGATCCTGAGCCAGGGCTCTATCGGGCTTGGCAGCATTGCTGCTTTATCCTTGTTGTATTTGCTGGTGCTGTACAGTGTCGGCCGGCTCGGCCGTCGTATTACCGGCGGTCATAAACTGGCGCCCTGGGTGTTTAGTTTTGCCCTGGCCATTTATTGTACCTCCTGGGCTTTTTATGGGGTTACAGCCCAGGCGGCAGTGAATGGCTGGTGGATCCCACCCACTTATATCGGCTCTTTGTTATTGTTCTGGTTTGGTTTTGGCCTGATAGCCCGTATTGCCATTGCCTGTCGCAGATACAAAATTACCTCAGTGGCCGACTTTATTGCTACCCGTTATGGCCATTCCCGGCTTTTAGCAGTACTGACCACATTAATAGTGCTCACTGCTGTGATCCCTTATATAGCGCTGCAACTGCAGGCCGTGTCTACCAGCATCAACGCGCTGGTGCAAAGGCCTGAGCATCCACTTTGGTATCAGGACACCGGCCTTTATGTCAGCTTATGGCTGGCGGTGTTTGCCATGTTGTTTATTGGCCGCAGCGCCAAAGCGCATCAACCTAACCCAGGGTTAATGACTGCCATCGCTTTTGAATCTCTGGTGAAACTGATTGCCTTGCTGGCAGTGGGTGTTTTTGTCTGCTGGGGTTTATATGACGGTATTGGCAGCATTTTTAGTCAGGCCGCCAACCACCCGGCGGTGCAGAGTCTGCAACAAAAAGCGCTGCCCACTTCAGTGTATTGGATCCATGTGCTTTTGGGTTTTGTTGCGACTTTATGTTTACCACGGCAGTTTCATGTCAGTTTTGTCGAAATTCAGCATTTAAAACATCTGCATCTGGCGCGCTGGGTGTTTCCACTGTATTTGCTGCTGATGAGCCTGTTTACCTTACCCATAGCCCTGGCTGGTTTAATGCTGCTGGGGCCAGAAGCCAATATAGATTTAGTGGTGCTTCAACTGCCGTTGTCGGCCAATCGCACCGATATGGCGCTGCTGGCCTATTTAGGTGGTTTTTCTGCCGCCACTTCGATGGTGATAGTCGCCACTGTGGTGCTGGGTATTATGATCAGCAACGACTTACTGACCCCACTGCTATACCGGCTGCAACAAAGACCGGTAGACGGCAAGCCACTGATTAAAATGGTAACTTTACGCCGCGCCTCGATGCTGACAGTACTGACGCTGGGTTATTTGTATTACCTGTTGATAGGCACAGAAACAGGTTTGGCCCAGCTTGGCCTGATGGCATTTGCGCTGATAGCGCAGTTAGCACCGGCTATTATTCTGGGCCTTACCAGTCGCAATATTAACCGTCAGGGGGCGCTGGCCGGCTTAAGTAGTGGTGCTTTTATCTGGGCTTATATTTTGTTATTGCCAGAGCTTGGCCGGGCCGGTTTAGTCAACTGGCACTGGCTGCAGCAGGGGCCTTTTGGTATTCAGTGGCTCGCGCCCTCCGGCCTTTTTGGTGGCCAGTTTGACAGCATCAGTCTGGGGGTGTTGTTAAGTCTCTCGGTCAATGTATTGATGCTATTGCTGGTCAGTCAGCTTAGTAGCACGCGGCTCAGTGAATGGCTGCAAAGCGGCCGTTTTTTGCGTCGGGGAAGCACAGAGCGCAGCAGTCAGGATGTTGAACTTACAGTGCAGGACTGTTATTTGCTGGTGCGGCGTTTTGCCGGTGAACGTGAAGCCAAACAGCTGCTGCAACGCCATTTAAAAACCAGCAGCCCCGACTTTAATCAAAAAGCGCCACTGAATTTACAACAAGGGGTGGAACGTACTTTGTCGGCCGTGGTCGGCGGCGCTTCGATGCGGCTGCTATTAAACGCCACCAGCAAAAACAGTCAGTTACCGCTGGAATCTGTGGCGCGTTTTGTCGACGAAGCCAGTCAGGTGTATTTATTTAATCAGGCGCTGCTGCGCGCCACTATCGACAATATCAGCATGGGCATCAGTGTGGTGGACGCTGACTTAAGGCTGATTGCCTGGAACCAGCGTTATCTGGAGATGTTTGCCTATCCCACCGGTTTTGTTGAAGTGGGTAAACCCGTGGCAGAGCTGATTCGTTATAACGCCGAACGTGGCTGGTTAAGCGCCAGCCCGGTCAGCCCGGAACTTTTAGAGCAGGAAATTCAAAAACGGCTGAATTATCTGCGTCAGGGCAGCAGTTATAAATTTCAGCGCCGCCAGCAGGATGGGCGGGTGTTTGAAATGCAGGGCAATCCGCTACCGGGCGGCGGTTTTGTCACCACTTACAGCGACGTCAGCTCTTTTATTGAAGTACAACAAGAACTTGAGCAAAGTAACAATACGCTGGAACAAAGGGTGGCCAACCGCACTTTTGAGCTTGAGCAACTAAACCAGCAACTGGCAGAGGCCAAAATGCAGCTGGAAGAACACACCATCAGCAAAAACCGCTTTTTTGCCGCCGCCAGCCACGACTTATTACAACCTTTTAATGCAGCAGCGCTGTTTTGTGGCCTGATCCGCGAAAAAGCACAGGACATTGAGATTAAACAGCTGAGTAAAAACCTGGCGGCTTCACTCAATTCCGCCGAAGAGCTGCTGGCCAGTATTCTGGAGCTGACCAAACTGGACTCTGGCGTCGTGCGCGCCGAACCCAGGCCTTTGGCGCTGCAACAGTTGCTGGAACAAAGTGGCCGCGAAGCTCAGGTGTTGGCGGCCGAAAAAGGCCTGCAATTTCGCTGTAGCTTAAGCTCGCTGACTGTGCAGAGTGATGGCAGATTATTAAAAAGAGTGATTCAAAACTTTATCAGCAACGCCATTCGTTACACACCACAAGGCAAAATTCTGCTTGGGGTACGCCGGGTGAAAAACCAGCAAGGCGAACGTTTTGCCCGCATTGAAGTGTGGGACACAGGCCCAGGCATAGATAAAGAAAACCAACGGCTGATTTTTCAGGAGTTTCAGCAAGGACCGCAGGCCGACCAAAAAGGCCTCGGCATTGGTTTGGCCATCAGCCAGCGCATTAGTCAGCTGTTAAACCATCCGTTGTCTTTGTATTCAAGGCCTGGCAAAGGCAGTTGTTTTGCCGTCACAGTGCCACTGGCCAAAGCTGCTGCAGTGTTGCCTGCAGCTTCTATGCTGCCGGAACTACAGGGTAATTTTGCCGGTAAAAAGATTTTATTGTTAGATAACGAACCCCAGCTATTGGCCGCAGTGACTGAACTTTTACGTAGCTGGCATTGTGAAGTGCAGCCGGTTGCTTCGCCTTTTGCTGCGGTCAGTGCGCTACAACAGGGTTTTCAGCCGGACTTATTGTTGTTTGATTATCATCTGGACCAGGGCGCGACAGGGGTGGAAGTGGCCAGTCAGCTGCAACAACATTTTGCCGTGCAGGCACCTGTGGTGATCCATTCGGCTGACCAGCAACAACAAACCCGCGACGACGCGCAAAATGCCGGTTTTCACTTTATGCTTAAACCACTCAAAGCCGCCAGCCTCAAACGTTTATTGCAGCGGCTGTTAAAATAACAACAGGCAGGGTAGCAACGTCACCAGAAGCGCAGTCGCCGGCCTTTTGCCATCATTCTCAATAGCAGGAGTTTTTATGCAGCATCCATTTGATGAACTGGTGATCAATCCAGGCACCACAGCCACAGCTGCCTTGATTTTTACGCCCTGCCCCGGCAGCAAAGGGGTGGATTTAAAAACCTCGTTACAACAACTAAAAGCCGCCGGTGCCAAAGTGCTGATTAGCCTGACGCCGGATGAAGAAATGATTGAGCTGGGTGTCACCGACCTGCCTTCGTTATGCCGCGAGCTGGATTTAACCTGGTTTCACTGCCCTATTGCCGACGAACAAGCGCCCGGCCTGGCCTTTGCCGAAGGTTGGGAGCAAGCCAATGCGCTGGTGCATCATATTTTGCGCCAGGGCGGTAAAGTGGCGATTCATTGCAAAGGCGGCTCTGGTCGCACAGGTTTAATGGCAGCAAAAATTCTGCTGGAGCTGGGGCTGGATAAAATAGATGTCAAACAGCGGGTGCAGGTGCTGCGCCCTTACGCACTCACGCTTAAAACCCATCTGGATTATTTTAATAAGTTATAGGCTTTGCGTTGGAACTGCCGCTGACGTGCAGCAACAAAAAAGCGGCTCTGAAAAGCCGCTTTTTGTGATTGAAGGCAAGATAAACAGCGCTTTATTCTTCGCTATTTATTCTTTGCTACTTTTTCTTCACTACTTATTCTTCGCTGTGTTGGCGTAGTTTTAACTGCACCCCTTTAATAAAATTGCGCAGCACCTGATCCTGACAAGCGCGGTAATGGTGATGATCCGGCCGGCGGAAAAAAGCGCTGAGTTCATGTTTGCTTAAACGGAAATCAGCCAATAACAAAATAGCCAGAATGTCGTCGTCTTTTAAATCCAGCGCAATTTTTAACTTACGAAACACAATATTGTGGTTCAGTTTGCTCTCAGGCTCTGGTTGTGGCCCTTCTTTACGGCCGCGTTTTTCAATAATTAACCCATTTAAAAACTGCGCCAGCTCCAGATCGCTAATCAGCACAGATGCCGGATCTTCGTCTTTTTTCAGCCAGTCACTGACCTGAGCCCGGGTCACTTCCAGGCCGGCATGGGCAAAAATGCGCATCATGCTGTTGTCATTAAAATCAAAGGCGTAGCGCAAGCGGCGTAAAATCTGGTTATTGGTCACAACAATGGTCCTGATATGAAGAAGGGTGCCGGTTTTTCAGCAGGCACAAAAATTGGCGACACTTTAACAGATTTTAAGCCGAAAATCCGCCGTACCGCCGTGTTATCATCCGGCCAACTTTATTGTTGTACCCAGGCTCGAGCAGTCTGGCACACACCGGGTGGTTAAGCTTTTGAAAACTATTGCTGTATTTGCCGACGTTCAGAATATTTATTACACCTGCCGCGAAGTATATGGCCGCTCTTTTAACTACCGTTTGTTCTGGCAACAGCTGCAAAGCCAATACAACATTCAATACGCCACCGCCTACGCCATAGAGCGCCACGACGACCAGCAACGCAAGTTTCAGGACGCGCTCAGGCATATTGGTTTTGAAGTAAAACTGAAACCTTATATTTTGCGCAGCGACGGCAGCAGCAAAGGCGACTGGGACGTTGGCATCACCATAGACGTGCTGACCCAGGCGCCGCTGGTTGATGAAATTTTATTATTATCAGGCGACGGCGATTTTGCCTTATTACTCAATACCATTCGAGAGCGGTTTAGCAGTCGCTGCATAGTACAAAGTGTGCCGGGCCTCACGGCCCAGGCTTTAATACTAAGCGCCGACGCCCACTGGCCTATTACGGCTGAGATGCTGCTTTAGCAAAACGCAGCCTTTAGGGCTCAGATGCCACCCTAATACTGTCTGTTGCTGCTTTGCCAGAGTTGCCCAAACCATCACCGGCCTCCACCTTTGCCTGTTTTTAACAACACGCCAGAAACTGCGTTTTATAAAACCAATACAGAACAAATGATTTAGCCATTGATTTAAATTTCTGAATTGAACCCACTGGGTAAATCCAGGCATTTCAGCTGCCCATAAAAAAAAGATCACAACAGCTGTAACAGTTGGGCTGCAGCAGACGACTATAAAGATAACTCCGGCAGCACAAAGGCCGGAGCACCACAAAATTGCAGCCAACCGGAGAATAAATAATGGATACAGTACTGACGACAGAGTGGGGATTTTTGCTGTTTTTTATCGCCATGTGGGTGCTCGCCACCCTTGTTGATCTGGCTGGCCGGCGCTGGCTTGGCAAAGACCTGATGAAATATCTGACCGGCGATAGCAGCTGTGGCTGCACTGGCGGTTGCTGTACTGGCAACAGTCGCAGTGCTCATAGCGGCAATCATAGCGGCACTTAATAAGCACAGTGATGGCGCAAACCGCGGCGTTTACTAAGGCCAACCCGCAGCGCGAACCAGCCAATCCGCTGCTTCGCGCCTCCCTCTTACTTTTAAATACCCAACTAAGCGCGCTGCGTCCAGCCTCTGATTTTTGCTGCCATCACAGGCGCCACTGCCACAACAAGCAGCACTAAAGGCCAAATGTTGCCGTCCTTAAAAGTGTAAGCCTCAAGCATCACAGACCATGACATACCCTGCCACCGGCCAATAGCGATCTCAAAAATAAGGGTAAGGGCAAGCCAGCCCAATCCAATGCCCCAAAGACTTGCCACCCGGCGCGTGCCAAGCCAGGGCAAGGTGAGATAAGCGGCGCTGAAAATGATCACCGACAGCAGCGCGCCACTAAGCAGCATGCCCCATGGCACACCAAGCCAGGGCAGCAACACCGCAGCCCGAAAGATGCCATTAAGAATGGCGAGCAGCAAAATAACTACCCAAACCAGCAGCGACCTGAATGCAACTGTAACTGTCACAAAACCCGTCCTTATTCTCTGATAAAAGTGGCTCTGCCCCCGTGCCAGCCCGCAACACTGACTGACATCAGGTGTTTTGCCGGCAGCTTATCCCCAAAACCAGCGGCCGCTGTTGATCAAACCAACAATCATGCCGCCCAAACCGGCACTAAGGCCACCCAAGATGCCAAAACAACACCAGAATAGCTGCGAGCGGTACTGCCGTTTTGCCTCGGCACTGGCAGCTGCTTTTGCCAATAAACGCGGTTTTACGGTTTGCCAGACCCGATATTGCAGATAACCCAGGCCCACGATAAAAAGCGTAAAGGCAAGTAAGGGGGCTACAGCGCCAGCAGTTAATTCGTAAGCCGCTGTCAGCAGCAGGCCACAACCGCCAACCCAAAGCAGCGCCTGATTGCGATAACGAATTAAACGACTACGTTCATCCGCGCTGGTCGCATTTTTGAGCGGAGCCTGCATGCCCAGCACCACCCCCAGCATACCGCCAAGTGCCCCCAATAAAGCGCCACTGAACAGCCAGCCAAATTTTGCTATGCCGCTACTTTGTGCCGCCATGGCGCTGGCCGTTGCTGCAGCAGCAGGTGGGCTGCCAACCAACAATCCGCTCAGCACCAGACTGCTAAAGCCAACACCAGGAGCAGTGGTTAAAATAAGCTTGCCGTATCTGGCCAGCAGCTGTTCTTTCAGCAGCTCACGTACCCGCTGCAGCTTTTTGCGCACATTGGCTTCACTAAGGCCCAGCAGACTGGCAACCTGCTGGCTATTTTGTTCTTCACGGTAAAACAGCAACACAATTTCACGGCTTTCGGCGGGCAATTCATCCAGTAAATTGCGGATAAGCCCGGCCTGTTCGCTGCGTAACAACTCCTCTGCCGGGTTGCTGTCACTGGCAAAACTTTCCAGCAAGGCTTCGGCATCGCTACCACGCTCAGTCTGTCCGTCTTTTTGTTCACGCAAAAAGCTGTAAGCGCGGTAGCGGGTAATTTGTCTGAGCCAGGGTAAAAAACTGGCCGGATTTTGCAGGCTGCTTAATTGTTGCCAGGCGGCAATAAATACCTGCTGGCACACTTCTTCGCTGGCATCCAAATCTTTGACAATTGCCAGCGCAATACTGCTGATGCCATTCTGACAGCGCTGCACCAGGCGGCTAAACGCTTGCAGGTCACCGGCCATGGCAGCCTGCACATCGGGTTGTAGTTGTTGTTCTATTGTCACTGACATGGCTGTTTACTCCTGTAAAGCCTGGCGCAACTGGCTGATAAACCACTCAGGTTCATCCAGCATCATAAAGTGGCGACTGCCAGTATTCATCAGTAAAGTGGCATTCGCAATGCCGGCAATTTGCTGCTGATACAATGCCTTAGCTTGTTCCTGATAAGCCGCCGGCAAGGCACCGCTGGCCCCCAACAACCAGACTTTACTTTGAATGGCGCCCACCTTTGGCCGTAAATCTGTGGTTAAAAGTTCGTACATCGCCTGACCCACACTGGGGCCATCAGAGGCCGCCGCCATCGCCAGTACCAGCTGTTGATGCCCAGCAGCACGGGCCTGAATGTCAATGCCGCGGGTTGCAGCAGCTTTGAGTTGTTCGCCCTTTAACTGCTGATAATAATTCTTCAGCTGTATCGCCTGGCTTTGCATATCGGCCACCTGAGTTGCCGGATCACGGCTGAAGATGGGCGCTAAATAAGGCAGGCCATCCACAGCCACCACAGTGCCGATACGCTCAGGTGCGGCACTGGCCAGTGCAAAAGCCATAAAAGCACCCAGACTATGGCCAACCACAGCAGGTTTTTGCAGTTGTTGTTCGTCCATATAATGCAGTAAATCCTGCTGCAGCCTGGGTAACAGCTCACCTTCGATGGCTGGGGTACCGGCAAAACCGGCCACACTAATCAGATGAAGCTGATAATCCTGTTTTAAAGCCTCCGCAGTGTGCTGCCACACCCGGCTATCAGACATCAGTCCCGGAATCAACAGCACAGGTTTACCTTCGCCAATCACCTCCACCTGAAAACTGGCGGCAGTGTTCAGCTCGGCGGCTTTGAGCTGAGGTGCAATCACCCCCGCCACAATGCTCATGGTAATGGCAAAATAAGTCCAAAAACCTACTTTGGCTTTGGCGTTTTTCGCATCGGCCGGGGTGTTGCTGCTGTGCTCTTTGTTGTTTTGCATAACGGTATCCTTTGTTAAATAGGGGTTACCTTAACAAGTCGCAGCAGCAGCGCAGGGTGTGACAAAAAATTTGAATTATTTTCGCATTATTTAAATTTATCTATAAATAACAGCAGCTTAAATTATAAAATAATTTCTCAAAAACCAAAAGCAAGAACTGGAGCGCAAGAGCTACTCCTGACAGAGCAAAAGCCGCTAAGACGCAGCTAAGCCCTCAAAAACAATGGTAAAACTTTTAATATTGCCAAAAATATCAGCCACAGGCGTAACAGACTTTACCCTAATACCGTCCTTACAATGTTCCGCCAGTTCTTTATTCATCTCTTCAATATTAATTTTGCCCCAGAAGTTTCTCTTTTCATAAACATAAACAAACACCATAAAAAATCTTCCTTGTTTTACTTAACTTGCTATTTAACCAGGGAATAATCAATAGGATAACGCCACGTGCAGCGCTGGCAGCGAAGCAAAAGTACGGCCCGCAAGACGCAAACTGTCGCACTTAATCAGCAGCCCCTGAACTATCAGGCCCAAATTTAATCCTGTATCGGCTCTGCCGATTCTGCTTTTTTGCTTGGGTAAGTCAGCAAATAGAGCAGCACCAGAATACCTGCCACAGGCGCTAAGCTAATCAGTTGCCACCAGGGGCTGAGTCCGGCATCGCGCAAGCGGCGGGTGCTGGCGGCCAGCCAGGGGAGCAACACCACCAATGACGCAATCTGCGTTGGTAAGGGGCCGAGGGCTTCACTAAGCAGCTGAGCAAAGGCCAACACCATGGCCACAGCAAGCGCAAACCACCAAAAATCGGCTCTGGGGGTGGTGCCGGTAAATTCCAGCCCTGACACCACACCGTCCCGCATTGCCTTTAAGGCTACCTCGGTGGGTGTTGGCTCGCTTATCAGCAAACTTGCGGCCGGTACTTCAAGCACAGCGGCAAGTGCCCGCAACGACTCATTCGATATCTTGGCCCCGGATTCAAGCCGCTGAATAGTGCGCAGGTTTAAACCACTGAGGGTGGCCAATTGCTCCTGCGACCATTGACGGGCCAGCCGTAACTCCCGAATCCGGGTGCTATTTACATACATGATTTCTGCTCCTGCAAAAGGTCTCTGCTGCCCGCTATTATCAGGCCCAATGGCACTGCGCCGTGACGAAAAAGAGACGACAAAACCCCGACACGGACCCGACTTGCGCCTGATTTGCCGGTTTTGCCGGTTTTGACTCTGCAAGGCGAAGGGAAAATGGGCTCTTTAACACTCTGCGCTTAACACTCTGCCCTTAACACTACCCTTAACACTGCCCTTAACACTGCCCTTAACACTGCCCTTAACACTGCGCCCATGCGCCCGACCCCTTAAGCACGCCTGAGCCAAAGGCGCCGGATTACGCGGCTTATGATGGCGGAATGAATCGACCAGAGTTTAATAACCAGCGGCGACCAACTTCAAAGCCATACCACCCACTTTGTTGTCTTCACTCAGGCTGATATCAACTAATGCACCACGCTCTTGCGTACCATAATAAATGGAGAAGGAAGCACTATTTATCGTTAATTGCTCATCAAGATTGCTGGCTGGCGACAAACATACAATTGCCTTTTTTACCGCAACGGCTGCGAACTCAGCTGACGCATGTTCCATCAGATAGCTGCATACATTTTTAGCCGCAGGATAATCACCATGCTCGCAACGCTTAGCAAACAACACCGCCCCCGGCGTGTCTTTAAAGTTGGCACCCCAGGACGTGCGAAAGACCAACTGCCTGGTTTCGTCTGGTTTGACTGAACCAACAAATGCCCGAAGCACATCACAAAACTCTGTGGATTGCGCTGCAGCAGCAACCGGATAAATACCGCAGGCCAGCAAAAAACACATTGAAGTTACAGAAACTTTTATTGCCCGGCTCACTATTACCCCGCTATTACCCACCTCGCTATCACCCACCCCAGTTTCATCTCAGTATCAACTCAAGGGCGGGCAACTTGTGACAAGCGCTGCGGCCAAAATCCGGAAGCTGCAGGAGCCGGCTCAGAGCAGATAACCACCTATTGAGACTATGTTGGTCAGGCATTTGCCGCTTGATTGCTGCGAACAATGGCGTAGTAACAAAGAGCCAATAACAAAAAGCGCAGGAGCATTGAAATTATCCCGTTTAATTCTGCTGACGCTGATAAAAGATAATAACCCTGCAATAAAACAAGCGGAGCAAGCAATAACAGATAAAACTTATGGTCGGTGCTTTTGAACACAAACTTAGCTGCATAAGCTAACAACAAAAAAGCCAGTGCCAACGGCAGCGCGATAATAAAAAAATCGACCACAACAAAGGCCAAAAAAGCGGAAACGGGCATAAGCATGTTAAGAAGATCTGCAGACACTGATGCTGCTGCGCCATAACCAAAAATCACAACAGAAGCAACCGCCAGTGCAATACCTAAAATGAGCGCCATTAAATAACTTTTAAACTTCACCATCTACTTATTCCTTGTATGCATAACATCATGCTCAGCGGCATTTTTATATAATTTTGCTTTATGAAACGGCACTATTGTATTTAAACCAGATTTTTAAAGTTGCGTTTATTGCGTATAAAGAAACCTTGTCTGACAACAGAGCCGAAGGTTCTGGCACTTGATTGTTTCCCTTAAAAAACGCCACCGGATTATTTTCTATCACAGCCTCCCAACTATGATTTTTTCCAGCCACAGATGCCAGATATCGTTTTTGCGCCAAATGTTCAAACACATCACCTAAGGTGCTATTGATTGAAACTTTAAAGCTGTATGAATGAGGAGCATCACAATCATCCCCCATACAAACGCTGTCCCTTGCTACTTTTACCAAAACTTCCGTCATAGCGATTCACCTAACGCCTGAATAAAACCAAGCCGCAAATTGGCTTCGGCTTGAATGAATTGTCAGACCCCATCGACCGGCTGCCAAAAGGAAATGTCCGGCGGCCCGGCGAGAAACTTGCCAGCGGCCTGTATAAAGGACTGGATATGTGGCTGTTGCATATGCGGGCCAAGAAAAACCTCCTGGCTTGGCCAGGTTTCAATCAAAGTGAATGCTGTCGGGTCCGAAGAATCCTGCAGCATGGTGATGCCACCGCAATCCGGCTCCGAGGCCTGCACTGTTGCAACCAAGGCAGCAATCTCCCGCCGTGCAGTGTCAACCTGAGCCGGCAATGCACGGTACCTGACGATAACGATTGAGTTATTCATGGGCTCTCCGGACTTATCTTGTGGTGCCTAACTTTGAATTAGCCGCGCTGGAAGCGTCGGCTCAAATGAATTGTTAGCCGCCACTACCAACGAGCGTATTGATCTTGTCGTCCCACACTATGGTATTCACTAGCCAGCTATCTTTAGGCTTGTAGAAAGAGCATGAAAACTTTAGAGCATGCTTCTCATGCTTTATCAGGAATACATGCCTGAGCAGGCTATCACCAGCTCTCATCGTCTGCACATACTCTGCACCAAGCGACTTACCGAAACGCGGACCGAGCATTTCAAGCTGTGCCTTGGATTGATATCCCAAATTCTGGAGCTCTTCCTTCGGCAAGGGCCAGTAAGGCATCATGCTTTCATAAGCGCGATCATACTGTCCAGAGGCGAACAGTGCTGCAGCAGCGCTACAAATTTCCTGAGTCTTCTCAACTGTAGTCACGGACTCCGCCGATGCCGCGCAGCTGATGAGCAGCGCTACAGCGATTGCATTTATTCTCATATAACCACCATTTTGGAGCTAACGCACGCCTAAACGGCGAGCAACTTGTTTCGGGTCAAGCGCCAAAGGCGCGTTGTGCTGGCATTTGTTATATGCCGGTTTCAATTTTTAAGTAGCGATTTTTGCCTAACGAAATGTAATAGAGCGGCAGAAATATAAATTTAAAAAAGTTAGATCCAAAAGAATTCTTCAGCACAATTCTTCCAGAACGAATATCACAAACATTAAATTCCGGGCTTGAACACCAATCGATAACCCCCTTCAGCGTTTTGCTACCTTCAGGCAGCGTTATTGTTTGTGTTGTGCCACGTTTTATAACAGCTATTTCTTTACCGTCCACCAACAAATGATAGTCACGAGCCATATCTGCAAATTGTTTTGGTCTTGTTACTTCGATTTCCATTACAACCTCGTAGGTATATAACTATCGCCTAAACGGCGAGCAACTTGTTGCGAGTCGAGCCGCAGGCGCGATGTGCTGGCGTTTGTTAGGTGTCATCACTACCAAAACAATAATATAAACCTACACATATCCAGACAAATATGCTTATCAAAAACGAGCCGGGCTTTTCCGCCAAATAAATGTCTCCACCTCGCCCAGGAATAACACCAAAATACAAAACAGCAATTATTGATATTGGCCAGATAAGCAAAATTAAAATTCGTGCTTTCTTTAAATCTGACTTTTGTGATTTGAACTGATTAATTTCGTTGTCACTCAAGTAAGGAGATTTTTTAGCATCTAATCGAGTGATCATTTTTTCAAGATTTCTTTTATCTTCAGCACTTAAAGTGCTGTCCGAAATCAGGATGTCTTTCATCTCATAAACAGAGTTTTTTTCAAAACGAGAGAAGATCATCTTAACCACCTAACTACCAAATTTAGCGCGGGAAAACGCGTATGCGTTTTGCCGTCGCAGCCCATGCGCAGCGTGGGCGATTAACATTTGCTTGTTAGGGTTAATAAATATTTAATTTTATCTATCCTGTGAAATGCAAAGTACACTTTCAATCGGCATAGTATTGGAAAACAATACGAGTTACTAAGTCATTGTTATAATGAAAACTAACCTCTTCGGTCTCACCGATATATCTGAGTATATTGTTTTCATCTGCTGTCGGCTTTCCTAACACCATTACTACTTTTGATTTTTTTTGACCAACATTTAAATCATATAATATTGGCCATTTACTTGAAGACACATATACAGAAGTAAATTGAACATGTGGACCAGACACATGGTCTTCAACGACACGGCAATAAACTTCAAGCCCATCTTTGAAAATAAAAATGTAGTTCGGAATTTTGGCGTTATCAATAAAAGGGTTGACCTCATATTCCTTCGATTCTTTTGTAACAACACCTAGATCTCTAATTTGATCAATCGATAGCCCCTTCAAAAATTTCGGACCATACCATGCAAATTTATCTATGTTTTTTTCCGTATTTTCAGCTTCGGCAACAAAAGAGAAGAAAATAATAAATATGAGTGAAAGGATTCTCATGATTCACCTAACGCCCCAAGCGGGGGCAATTTTAAGCTGGCCAAAATTAGGAGCGAAGCGACGGGAGCCAGCTTAAAATTGCCCCATTGACTTGGCTTGTTAGGCTTACTTTTATAACGATAGATAATATTCAGCATAAAAACTTTGCATAAATTCCAAAGCTTCATATTCCGACAAGTTGTATTCATCACTCATTAAATTTTTAAGATTTTCTTGGAATTTTGCAGTCTCTTTGAATATTTGAAATTTTCGTCGTTTATACGTTTCAAACTCAGTCTCCACTAAATCAAGATGTTCTATAATCACCCCTCGATTTATCCGTAAAACAATGTATTTTTCATAGCTTGACCCATACCCCATATGAACATAGTTGGTGATTTTCCCGTGGGGAATAATTAACACTCCAGAATACCAGTAAGCAATAATTTCTTTTTTATTAGGTAAGATACTATTTAAAATACTCAAATCATCATAACTGTGCTCTTTAGTTTTTGAGATAACACTTATTGTGACATCTGTTAAAAGCAAATTACCTGCCTCAATTTTCCAAGATGCTACATAACCTCTCCAGTTTGCTGATGAAATGGAGGCTTCTTTTGGTGGTTCCCATTTAATCTCAGTTAAATACTTTTCTAACGGATTTGTATTTAAACGATATTTAACATGATTAATTTCGATTGCGTCGGGTGTTTGAGCTGTAGCGAAACAGCCAAATGAAATAAAACTTAACAATAAAAATACTGCAATATTGAATTTCACGCTCTCTCCCTGATAAGCCTAACGACGCCCGCAGCGGCGAGCGGAGCGAGTCCAGCAGCCGAAGGCTGCGTGCTGCCGGGCCTTGTTATGTGACGAGTTACAAGCCAATTTTATTCTTGAAATTCCCACGGGATTTCCTTTTTAAACAGTGCAATTGCTTGCTCAACAAGCTCTAGATCGAGTTCCTTTTTGTAAAGAGTTACTTCTCTGGTCTTTTTAGTGTCATCGCGAAAGACTTCCAGAATCATATTGTTGCCAGAATAAATCTCAATTCCGATTCCATCCCGGCTACCAACATCACTCGCTACAACGTACTTTTCGATCTTGGGGTATTTATCCATGTTCGTTACTCAGCGATGCCCACATAACGCCCCGCGCAAGCGCGCGAACTTGTTAGCGTCGCAGCAGCCGAAGGCTGCAATTGACGCGGCTTGTTATACTTGCTCTTACTTTTTGAAAATAGACCAGAATTTATCACGAGCATTATTTATTGATGTAACTTCATTTTGGGAAATTAGATTAAGTAAAATGCCGATAAATATAGATACCGCGGGAAAAGCTAGGCTGATGAGTTTTGCCTCTGGATCTGAGCGCTTAACGTCATTGATGATGACGAAAAAGTCGGGATCGAAAAAGTTTTGAATTGCCCCGTAGCCACTTACAAAACCAAATAAAATACATAAATAGCCGAAAAACTTTAGGTATTTATACTTTGCTATATCACTTAAATGCATCTTAGTTTCCGTACTCTGTATAACTATCGCCTAAACGGCGAGCAACTTGTTGCGAGTCCAGCGGCCGCAGGCCGCGTTGTTTAAGGCGCTTGTTAGGCATTTCTGGTGCCGAGACTTTTTTCAATTTCTATAAGCTTCCTGCCTAGTTCTGGAGAAAGTACTGATGGGTTTTGCTCAACAACCAAGCGCGCTATTACTCCATGTGTTTTATTTGGTTCGGAATTCAACCTTTCAGCAATTTCCGATAATCGATCTTTTATTACAAGTAGGGCCCGCAGCGAATACACATCAAGATCGTTTCGTTCAGTAATTTTCTGAATCTCTGCACGGCATTCTTCTAGTTCAAATATGTCGATGTTCATATGAGAGCCTAACTATAAGCGCACGCGCGCGAACATGGGTGAGCGTCGCCGCGGCAGCAGGCCGCAAAGTGCCGCGCTTTGTTAGCCGAAAGACCGAAACATAATGACTCACAGTAAAAAAACAACTGCTTAATATTCATGGCGTTTATCGTTTTGCTTGCATGAAAGCTCAAACAGATATTTTTTATCATTTACATGACCAAGCTGTTTCATTACTAAATCAGGAATGAATGCTTTTTCTATGTCATTTATTTTGCACGAGTTCTGCTTTGCAAAAGTATCTATCTCATTAGAATTAAAACCATCCACCTTTTTCAACACTACTGCGACACCAGGGTCAACACAGCAGCCTATATATTCAGCGAGATATTCATGATCCAACGCGACTAACTTTGCGCCAAATATTTCTATCTCTTTTTTTGGAAAGTAGAAATGATGATAATCACCTTGAAAATTAGCCTTTTCAGCTATGACACCCTCTTTCTTTAGTATTTTCAGAGAATCAAGATTCTCCATCGATTCTTCGATAGTTTCTGGCGAGGTCTCAAGCAATTTTTTTACTACTAATGCAGGTTCTGCATTTAAAAAGAACGACTGCATCAGAAAGACGAAAACGAACTGGTACTTCATAAGAATCTCTCTGTGCGCCCTCTGGGTAGCTAACGCCTTGCTAACCGGCGGATGTGACTTTGTAAATGTGTGGCAGAGTTTTGCGAAGCAAAACCACACATTTGCAAAGGCGCAGCCGTCCAGTGAACGTAGTGAACGGGGTTGAGCAACTTGTTAAGAGTTTTTCTCTGACTCATATACTACACCGACAAAGTAACCAAAAAGCCAAGATAGCGCACCAATTACTATCGCAAACACAGGGAATACAATAAATATTAAGGCTGAAGTAGACCCCGCTGTTTTTGTGCCGTCTATATCGAAGTACCAAAGTATATGATAGTAGAGACTATAACCAGCGCTGCCCAATAGGTAGAAATAAGCTGCAAAAATCTTTTGTGTTAGTTTTGCTTTAGCGGCTGATTTAAAAATGAAAAATGCCAAATAAATTGGTAAAGCTGTCCATATGATTAAAGGATTGAAAAGAATACCTTCTAGAAAGTAGAGGCATATTATTAATGCCATTGTAAAAAATGTGAATATTTTACTTTGCATCTAGAGCCTCGATAACTCTTAACAATTTCATAGAAGGCGAAGTGCCCGCAAGACGAACATTTTTCGGCCTTCTTTCATGATTTTTACTCATGCCAAACTAGCGCTTATGTAACTCTATTTCAACATTTTTTTCTTAAATCACTAAAATTATGGCCGACAAAATCTATACAGAAGCTATGCAAGTTGGTGGATTTTTTACTCATACCGAACCACTGTTTATTTAAACAGCTATTCGGGTGTAAAAAATGGCCTCACCTTTTTTAGATTACGTTAGGGAGTTTATGGTGTCGCGGCGTTATGCCAAACGCACTGTTGACACCTATGTGTATTGGATCAGGTTTTATATTTTGTTTCACCATAAACGCCACCCGAATCAGTTGTCGGATGCCGAGGTAGAGCAATTTTTGTCTTACCTTGCCAATCAACGGACTGTAGCCGTCAAAACTCAGGCTACCGCTTTGAATGCACTGAGTTTTTTATATCGCCATATTATTTTACGTCCGCTGTCGCTAAACCTTAATTTTAATAAGGCGCGCGTGCCACAAAAACTCCCTGTGGTTCTTACCCGCATTGAGGTTCAGCAGCTGCTGGCTTTAATTGAGCCCAAATACAAACTACTGGCACAGCTAATGTATGGCAGTGGTTTGCGCCTGATGGAGGCGGTAAGGTTGCGGGTGAAAGATATAGATTTTGATTATTTATCTGTGATGGTCTGGCAAGGCAAAGGCAATAAAAACCGTAGGGTTACGCTGGCTCCGGAGCTGGTCCCCACTTTAAAGTTACAGATCGAGCATGTGCAACAATATTTTCAGGTAGATTTGCATAACCCGGCATATGCCGGTGTCTGGTTACCTTTTGCATTAGCGCGCAAATATCCGGCCGCGCCAAAAGAAATCGGTTGGCACTATTTATTTCCGTCTGGTGTTCTTAGCCAGGATCCTGAATCAAAGTTGATACGCCGGCATCATTTAGACGAAACCACAGTACGGCGGGCGATAAAAGTGGCAGCTCAAAGGGCAAAAATTCAGAAGAATGTGACCTGCCATACTTTGCGCCATTCGTTCGCTACACATCTGTTGGAAGCAGGAGTAGACATCCGCACAGTGCAGGAACAACTTGGGCATAATGATGTAAAAACCACCCAAATTTATACCCATGTGCTGCAACGTGGTGGCAATGCAGTAAAAAGCCCTTTGTCGTTATTGTTGCAGTCTTAAACTTTA
Source organism: Rheinheimera sp. 4Y26 (assembly GCF_025245835.1). GTDB lineage: Bacteria > Pseudomonadota > Gammaproteobacteria > Enterobacterales > Alteromonadaceae > Pararheinheimera. The sequence continues at coordinate 211,599 of NZ_JAOBWS010000006.1, read as the reverse complement.
TCTAGCCAAGCTTACAGAGCGCCATCAGCTGCCAAAAAATCCCCCCCGTTTAGCGAGCAGTTGTTTTGGCCGGTTTTGAGGTTTTAAGACGCCAACTGCTTGAGACGGCTGACGCTAGCAGCCGTCGCCCCGTGATTCTAAAAAGCAGGCTGCGTCTCAAAAGCGAGTCAAAACAACGGGCTTTCGAGCGATCCCGGGGGCGTTTTTTGCGTCACTTTTTGTCGATACAAAAAGTGACTCGCCCGCGGAGGCGAGTCTCCGCTGTCACAGCACCATCAGCTGCAAGCTGAAAATAAAAGATGCTGCATCAACTTGAACAGCTGCAATAATGCAGTCGCATGCACGTTACCAAAGCTACAAGTTATTCTTCAGCAACAGAGCTTAGTTGCAGCATTAACAACAGATGCGGAGCTGCCGCTCAAGCAGAAGCGCCTGCCGCCATCACGGCTACCCGATCCCGCCCCTGCAGTTTTGCCTGATATAACGCCTTATCAGCCCGGTGGAATACAGTGGCGTAATCTTCGCCGGCTTGCCATTCAGTCACGCCAAAACTGGCGGTGAGATATTGATCCTGAGTAAAAGCGGCCTGGCGTAATTGCCGGGCAATACGTTCGGCAATCAGCTGACTGAGCGCCAGCGGGGTGTCGGGCAGCACCACCACAAATTCGTCGCCACCATAACGGGCCAGCAAATCAGACGGCCTTAAACATTGTTGTGCGGTTTGACACACCAATAACAGCGCCTGATCGCCCAGCTGATGGCCGTATAAATCGTTGATATTTTTAAAATGGTCCACATCAAACACCATCAGCGACAACGGCTGCTGCACCCTTTGTGCCCGTGCTATGGCAATGCTGGCTTGTTGTTCCAGCCATTCGCGGTTGGCCACCCGGGTTACTTTGTCGGTAAAGGCCATGCGGCGTAATCTGGTGTTGTCTTCAATTAAAGTGGGCAGTGCCATGGCAACTAAGGTGTTGGCGGCAATCACGTTAATCGCAAACTGATACACCATGACAAACTCAAATAAATCAAATACATGCACCCAAAAGGCAATTAAAAAGCTCGAGAGCGCCAGGTTCAGCACATTCAGCCGGGCACTTTCAGTGCAGGCCAGCCACATTTGTGGGATCACCAGAAAAAAGATGGCAAAAGCACTGTTGTCGGTATGGAATAACTGCGCCAGCATCATGGCACAGGTGAGCAGCAACAAATTCAGCAGCATTTTGGCAAATAAGGGCCTGCTCCACTGAATTTTTTGCAGGTCCAGCATGTCGTGCAAACGGCGCAGTGCACTGCGGTGAAACATACTAAGCAGCATAATAAAAAACGGCGCCAGCACTATTACACCGGCCATATCGCCTATCCAGAACGGCAGCCAGGTGCTCAGCACGGCATCGGCCGGCAACATCTGACACCATACCAATTGGGTGATCACAGCCGCAGCTGCAGCTAAAGAACTGAGCGCGGCAATCAGCAGAAAAATAATAATAAGCTTAGGTAAGTGACGTTGCCCCTGCTGTAACAACAGCCGCAGCAGCCAGGCGCCCAGGCCATAAGGCAACAAGTGCGCCACGGCAAATAACATACCGGCGCGGATAGACTCGCCCCCGTCCAGCGGCAATTGATAATGCTGCACAGTCCACAGTGTCATCAGCACAGCACCGATGCTGAGTGCAGGCACAGCGGCCAGACCAAATAACAACAAAGCAGCAAAACTTAAGCCTGAAGCCGGAAACCAGACACTGGCATGTTCGGTATACTCCACCAGCCGGCCAAGCTGCCACACCAATAACCACAGCAACAGTAACAACAATTGCAGGCTGATTTTTGCCAGCCAGTGGTCCTGCCTCAGCCAGTCGAGCCAGGGCGCCGTGCTGCTTTGATGTGATAACAGTGGAAAATTGCTCATGGGGCGGTACTACCTGCAATCCGGGGTTAAATAGCCAGGCTTTAACCCTTATCTGCTGCCTGAAACTGATTTCACCAGCATATCAGCTCAAATGCCGTTGGCGAGTACTTTTTATTGCCTGCAAACAACACAGCAGACAGGCCCGCAAGTGGCAGGCTTAAAGATTATCCGGCAGTTTGAGTTTTTCAAACATAATGCCGGCCAGGGTGCGGTTATTCACCTCCAGCTTGCGCAAAATGGCGGAAACATGTTGTTTGACAGTGGTTTCTTGCACATTCATTTCATAGGCAATTTGTTTATTCAGCAGACCATCGGCAATCATTTTTAACACCCGAAATTGCTGTGGTGTCAGTTGCTCCAGCGCACTGGCAAATTGCTGATCAATTAAATCGGGCGCTTGCGAAACAGATGCACCAAGCTCGGCTGGCAACCAACGCTCACCTGCCAGTACAGCAGTCACAGCTTCGGACAACACTTCCAGCGGTGCAGATTTTGGTAAATAAGCGGCGGCGCCTAATTGCAGCGCCTGTTTAATCACAGCGGGTTCTTCAATGGCCGACACCATCAACACGCTGATATCGGGGTATTCGGTGCGAAGTGCGGTTAAAGCAGCAAAACCTTCGGCGTCTGGCAGCTTTAAATCCAGTAAAATCAGTTGGGTATCGGGGTAAGAACGAAGTAAAGGCCAAAGCTGCGCCATGCTGTGCGCCTGAAACAGCTCCGCCTGCGGGCCTAAAATAGCCTGCAGCGCCTGCGACAGCGCAACACGAAATAACGGGTGGTCATCGGCAATAATGGCAATCATATAAAACCGTAGTTAACACAAGCAGAAGTCGATGATGAACCGGGGCGAACGCCCCGGCAACATCTTTTCGCATCAGAACCGATAACCAACAGTCAGACTGACAGTTCTTGGGTCGTTGTAATAAGCGGTAATGGTTTGCTCACCGGCCAGCAGCGGGAAGTTATAACCGGCAATACGCACTTGTTTATTGCCTAAGTTACGGCCCTGCAGCGACACATCCCAATGACCATCCGGTGCATACCAGGTAGCGCCTGCGTTTAACAGCGTATAACCGCCACTATCGAGCACTGAAGGCAATTCAAAAATCTGCGTTTCACTGCGCTGTGCCAGGTTGGCGTTAAACACCAGCTCACCGCCCATCATAGCGACGGTATATTTTGTACCTAAAGTAGCAGTGAGCTCTGGTGTATTGGCAAAAGACCACAAATTCGACACGTCGGTACTGGTTTTACTGGCCGCATCATAAAAAATGACTTCATTAAATTTGGCGTCGGTATAACCCACAATCAGGTTAAATTGCAGCGCATCGGTGGCAACGGCAGTGGCTTCCAGTTCAATACCGTTAATGTCGGCACTGGCGGCATTTAATACCTGAGAGGCCACGTTATTGCCCACAGCACGTTGTACTGTAACCTGCATATCGTCATAAGCAGCGGCAAATACCGCAGCGTTTAAGCGCAGCCGGCGCTCGAGCCATTCGCTCTTAATACCCAGCTCAAAGGTATCCACAGTTTCCGGCTGATAAGGCTCGTCGGCACTTGGGTTGAGTGACTTCACAGCGCGCATATCAAAACCACCGGATTTAAAACCGTCGGTGTAGCTGCCGTAGACCATCAGATCATCATTGGCCTGATATTCAAAACCAACACGGGGTGAAAAATGGTTAAAGCTGGCGCTTTTCTCAAAGTTGGTTTGTACCTGTAATGGTGGATTCGCGGCTGGCACCCGTGGCAGTTTGTAACCCAGATACATATAACGGTATACCTGAGCGTCTTTGTCATCTTCGGTATAACGGCCACCTAAGGTGAATGACCACTGGTCATCATACTGATAGGTACCCTGGGCATAAGCAGCCATAGAGTCGGTGTCCACACAACCACCGTTTTCCACTGTGACACCGGCGCCCGCCACTATCACAGTGCCAAAAGCACCACAGGCTTCGCCGTTAAACTTATACAAACCAGAGGCAAACTTCAGTTTGTTGCTGTTATACAAAAACTGCAGTTCATGTGAAGTTTGTTCATCTTCATAAAAAGCCGGTACGTCTAAAGAGGGCAAACGGGTGGAGTCGAAGTCGATATTGGTATCGGTGACCCCTTCACGCCGTGCTGATACGGCTTTGATAGTCCAGTCGTTATTGACATCCCAGGCCATAGTCAGCGACTGACCGCTGGTTTCTACCGAGTTATCAACCGGCATACTGGTGTTAGAGTCGTACACATTATCCGGAGGTGTTTCTTTAGTCAGCAGGCTTGGGGTTAAACGATGACCACCTTTACTGTTGGAATCATCCTGGGTTTCATCAGCGGCAAAACTAAAACGCAAGTTGTCAGCCGCCTGATACTGCAGGCTTAAACGGCCAGTGGTGATGTCTTTGTTGTAGTTTTCATCGCCGGTATTAAGGTAAGACCCAAAACCATCTCGGGTGAGCACGGCACCGGCCGCACCAATAAATAACTTGTCAGTGAGTGCCGTTTGGCCCGACAGTTTGACATCTTTTTGGCCATAGTTGCCGACAGTGCCGCGCACGGCAAATTCGTTGTCACCCGACAGCGCTTTGGTGACATATTTTACCGCACCACCTATGGTATTGCGGCCATATAAAGTGCCTTGCGGGCCGCGTAATACTTCAATGCGCTCGACATCATAAATATCTAAAGCTGCGCCCTGCGGCCGCGCCATATACACATCATCAATATAAATACCCACGCCAGGTTCAAAACCCCAGAGCGGGTCTTGCTGGCCAATACCGCGGATATAAGCGGTTAAAGTGCTGTTGGTACCGCGCGACACCTGCATTGTGGTGTTAGGCGAATATTGCTGCACTGTGGTGATATTTTCGATGCCACGTTGTTTTAAATCTTCAGCACCAATAGATGTGACAGCAACAGGCACCGACTGCAGGTTTTCTGCCGTGCGCCGTGCTGTGACCTGAATAACCTCCAGTGCGGCTTCTTCTTTTTTGGCGGCGTCATTGGTTTGTTGTTGGGCTGTGGCGGGTAATACAGCACCAAACAAAACACTACTGACGGCCAGCGCCAGCATATTGGGTTGGAAAAGACGGGTTGTTTTATTGTTATGAGCCATCTGGCTTCTCCTGCTGATCAATCGGTTATTTGTGTTTTAGTTTTTTCTACTCTAGGCCGATTTGACCAAATGTTAATCTGTACCTTAGTACTATAGAGATGTGATAACGGATAGATCAGACTGCAAAAAAAAACCGATAAGGATTTGTTTATGCTAAGTCTCCTGGGCTTGCTGACCGGCTTGCTGCTACTGATAGTGCTGACCATGCGTGGGGTGAACCTTTTTATTCTGGCGCCTTTGTGTGCCTTGCTGGTGGCTGTCACCAACGGCATTCCATTCTGGCAGCTTGCGGCAGCAACACCCGGATTAGCATCAGGCCAAAGCGACTTTGTGCACGGTTATATGAATGGTTTTGCATCTTTTGTCAGCAGCTGGTTCCTGATGTTTTTATTAGGCTCGCTGTTTGGCAAATTAATGGAACACACAGGCGCAGCGGATGCTGTAGCTTTGGCCATTATTAAAAAGCTCGGTAAAGGCCATGCGGTGGCCGCTGTGGTACTGGCCTGCGCTGTGCTGACTTACGGTGGTGTCAGTGTCTTTGTGGTGGCATTTTCCGCTTACCCTATGGCGGTGAGTTTATTTAAAGACGCCAATCTGCCACGGCGTTTTATTCCGGCCGCTTTGGGCCTGGGTTCAGTCACTTTTACCATGACCTCGGCCGGCTCACCGGAAATTCAGAACTGGATCCCAATCCAATATTTAAAAACCTCGCCTTATGCCGGCTGGGAAGTGAGTGTCGTGGTGGCGATTTTTATGGCAGCTTTGGGTTATGGCTTGCTGAAAAAAATGATCAATAAAGCGGTCACTCAGGGCGAATATTTTATTGGCCGCGACAGCGACCCTGTGGTGGGTGAGCGGGCTTTACCCCACCCGCTGCTGGGCATTATTCCGCTGTTGGTGGTGCTGGTGTTGTCGAATCTGCTGCACCACAGCCTGCAACAAGCAGCGCTGATTGTGGCACTGGCAGCCGGTGTACTCTGTTTATATCTGTTAAACCGCCGTTTTGTGCAGAACCTGGATAAAGCCTTAAACGACGGTGTCACCGGCGCTTTATTGGCCATAGGTAACACAGCTGCTGTGGTGGGTTTTGGCAGTGTAGCCAAACTCACTCCGGCCTTTGACCAAATAGTGCATGCCGTGGTGGCGCTGCCTGGGCCTGAGCTATTGGGCGCCGCAGTGGCGGTGAGTGTGATAGCAGGTGTGACAGGTTCGGCTTCGGGTGGCCAGGTGATAGCGCTGCCGGAAATAGCGCCCACTTATTTAGAGCGCGGTGTGGATGCAGAACAGCTGCACAGGGTGGTGGCCATTTCATCAGGTGCACTCGATTCTCTGCCGCATAACGGTTATGTGGTCACCACCATCCGTGCTATCTGTGGCGAAAGCCATCACAACGCTTATTGGCCTGTGGCTGTTGTTACAGTGCTGGTGCCGTTAGTCGGCACTTTACTGGCGATTTTATTGTTTCAGTGGATTTAATTTTTAACGCTGGCATTGGCCTGAGCTAAAGGAGTTGCAGATGCGTCTGTGGTCGGTTGTGGTTGTCTGTTGTTTTTTTGCGCTCCCCTCTTTGGCGCAGGCCGAATTATTAGTGAAAAAACAAAAGTTTGAGTTAAAAGAATTTCAAACCCAAAGTGGCAAAACTATTCAGCAGGTAAAAGTTGGCTGGGAAGCTTATGGCAAGCTCAACGCCGATAAATCCAATGTGATTTTAATTACCCATTATTTTTCCGGCACTTCCCATGCTGCCGGCAAATACCAGAGTACAGACGCAGCACCAGGTTATTGGGATGCCATTATTGGCCCAGGCAAAGCCATAGATACCAACAAGTTTTATGTCGTCAGCATGGATACGCTGGTGAATGCCAATGTAAAAGACCCCAATGTGATCACCACTGGCCCCGCCAGCATTAATCCGGCCACAGCAAAGCCTTATGGCCTGAGTTTTCCGGTAGTCACCATTGCCGATTTTGTTGAAGTACAAAAAGCCTTTTTAGAAAGCCAGGGCATCCACACCCTTTATGCGGTGATTGGCCCTTCGATGGGTTCTTTTCAGGCCATTGAATGGGCCAGCCGTTACCCGAATAAAGTGAAGCGTTTAATAGCCGCTATTGGCACAGCTTATATCGACAGCTGGAGTGCGGTGCGCCTCGAGCGCTGGGCCGAACCTATTAAAGCCGACCCCAACTGGCAACAAGGCAATTATTACGGCAAAGCAGCGCAGCCGACTGAAGGTTTAATTACCGCGCTGGCTTATATCACCCAGGATGCATCTAACCCAGTTGGTTTTAACCAAAAATACCCGGCCCCTGCCCTTGATAAAAATGCCCATCTGGATATTCAAAGTGATTTAACCGCCTGGCAGCAGCTGCGTCAGGCGGCCGCCGCACGCGCCACGCTACAGGATGCCAATCACATTTTGTATCTGGTGCGGGCATCGCAGTTATGGCGGGTGGGTATGGGCGACAACTGGCAACGGGCGATTGGCAAAATCAGCGCTAAAACCTTGTTTTTACCGGCCAGTGGCGATTTTTTATTAACACCAGAGATGTCGAAGAACAGCCAGCAACAGCTGCAACAGGCCGGTAATCCGGCACAACTGACTGAAATTCCGGGGCAGTGGGGGCATTTGGATGGGCTTTTGAATATTGCCAGCGTTGGCGACAAGATCAGTGCTTTTTTAAATGCGCCCACAAGTACTGAACACAAAAGCACTGAGCACAAAAATACTGAGCCCAAAAGCTCCCAGCCAAAGTAAACCGGATCCCTGGTGTTAAAGCGGGGTCAGGCCAATAAAGCTGCGGGATTTTAGTGTGCAGAACGCTATACTGTGCGGATGTGTGTTCACCCGGAACAGGTTATGCGCGGGATCCTGCTGCTCTGCTGTTGTATGTTTGTCTCGTCTGCCCAGGCTGCAGTTCCACTTCGTTTTTGTTTTGAAGACAAAGAGTTAGCTCCCTATTATTACGGCAATAGCGCTGAAGTGCGTCAACAAAACCCGGGCGCGACCATTGAACATGTGCAGCAACTGGTGGCAGCAGTGCCGGCACTTGAGCTGAAACTCATCCGCTTACCGTGGAAACGTTGTCTGGCATCTCTTGCCACAGGGGACGTTGATGCTGTGGTGGGTAGTTACAGTACAGAACGCGCCGAATTTGCCGTATTCCCATACCGTGATGGCCAACCCGATCCAACAAGGGCTTTTAATCTGCATCACACTTGTCTGGTCAGCCGGCAGGACGCCCCCTGGCAATGGACAGGCGAAGGTTTTAGCGGTATTGACCAGCTGGTGGTGGCGCGGCCTTTGGGTTATGCGCCATTAAAAAGCAAATTCCCGCAAAAATTTACCATGCACTACACCAGCTCCAGCGACATGGATTTGGATCTGCTGGAAAAAGGCCGCATCAATGCCATTACCAGGCTTTGTCAGATTGGCGATTTAAAAGTAAGCCCGGCACAAATCAGTTTGCGCGGCCTGAAAATTTTATACCCGCCTTTGTACGACAGCAGAGGTTATCTAATTTTCAGTCAGAAGTTTTATAAACAACATCAAAAGCTGGCAGAACTGCTGTGGCAGCAGCAAATTCAAAACAAAGGCACTGAAATTTACCGGCGTTATCTGGAGGAATAACAAACGTTTAGCGCAAATTTACCCTATTGACGCCCTGGCAAAACAAACCAAATCATCAATTTCCGGCCTGATGCCAATATACTCACCTATAGCGTGCTGGTGGTGACTGGGTGCCAGGCAGCTGATCTTCTCACCGTTTCCCACTTCCAGCTGATACAACATATGAGCGCCGCGAAAGGCGCGGCTGAGCACTTTGGCACGAAGTGGGCTTTGGTCGTCATGCAAAATATCGTCGGGGCGCACCAGTAAATCCACTGTTGTACCTGCAGTCAGATTTGTTGGCTCTGTCTGGCGAAACACCCCGAGGCAGGTTTGTACACTGCAGGAGTCCAGCATCTGGCCTGTCAGTAAATCGCCCTGACCAATAAAATCGGCAACAAATCTGTTGGCCGGCTGATGGTACAGCTGATAAGGCGTACCCCACTGCTGCAACATGCCATGTGCCATGACACCAATCCAGTCGGCCATGGCAAAAGCTTCGTGTTGGTCGTGCGTCACCATCACGGCAGTAATGCCCAGCTGATTTAAAATGGCACGGATATCTTTGGCCAGTGAATCCCGTAAATCGGCGTCCAGCCCGGAAAAAGGCTCATCCAGCAATAACAGCCTTGGCTCTGGTGCCAAAGCACGGGCTAATGCCACGCGCTGCTGCTGACCACCGGATAACTGATGAATAAAACGTTTGCCCATGCCTTCAAGGCCCACCAGCTGCAGCAGCTGCATCACCTTGGCCTGCTGCTGGGCCTTATTCTGCCGGTGCAAACCAAAACTGATGTTTTCCGCCACTGTTAAATGCGGGAACAAGGCATAATCCTGAAATACCACACCAACCTGGCGTTTTTCCGCTGGCAGCATCTGAGTCGCGCTGCTGACCAGTTGCCCATCCAGCAAAATCTCGCCCTGATGCACAGCTTCAAAACCGGCAATGGCTCTTAATAAACTGGTTTTACCTGAACCAGACGGGCCAACCAAACAGCCAATTTCACCGGCCGCCAGCCGAAATGACACATCTTTCACCACGGTAAAAGACTGATAAGCCACAGCAATTTGACTAAGTTCCAGCATCAGTGCCCCACAGAAGATTTTTTATCCAGCGCTCTGGTCAGCAGCAGCACAGGCCCAAGCCCCACCAGCACTATGGTGAGCGCCGGCAAAGCAGCGTCAGCCAGCCGCTCATCGGAAGCCAGTTCGTAACTTTTCACCGCCAGCGTATTAAAGTTAAAAGGCCTTAATAACAAAGTGGCCGGCAGCTCTTTGAGCACATCCACAAACACCAGCAATAAGGCCGTCAGCACCGCAGGACGCAATAAAGGCACATGCACCCGCCACAGCACCTGCAAAGGTGTAAGGCCTAGCGAACGGGCGGCCTGATCCATACTTGGTTTAATTTGCCCGAGGCCTGCTTCAATACCTTGCAAAGCCACCGCCAGAAAACGCACCGCATAAGCCAGCAGCAGCGCCACTACAGTGCCGGAAAACAATAAACCTGTGCGCACGCCAAAATATTGTTCGGCCAATAAATCGAGCTGATTATCAAAAAACGCCAGCGGCAACATCACGCCTATGGCTATCACTGTGCCCGGAATGGCATAACCCATAGCACTTAAGCGGATCAGCAGCTGTACCAGCCAGTGCCGGTTGAGCCTAAGGCCATAACAAAGCCAGGTAGCAAGCGCCACCAATAGCACTGCTGCAGCAAAAGCCAGACTAAAGCTGTGCCACAGCAGTTTGAGATAATCGCTGCTTAAAAGCGCAGCCCAATCCGCCAGCATGGCAAGCTGCAGCGCCGGAACAACAAAACCCAGCAGCAAAGGCAGCAGCGCCAGCAGTAACAACAGATAACCGCGAATGCCCCGCACCTGATGGGTTTTAATGTCACTATGGCTTTGACCTGTATAATAAAAATGCAGCTGACGGCGCGATGCCAGTTCCAGATAAATCAGCGCCAGCACTAAGGTACAAAGTAACGCCGACAACTGCGCCGCGCCTTGTTGTTGGCCCATGCCAAACCAGGTGCGGAAAATACCAGTGGTTAAAGTGGGCACACCAAAATATTGTACTGTGCCGTAGTCGGCAAAAGCTTCCATCATCGCAAGGGCTGTGCCGGTAATCAGCGCTGGCCTTGCCATAGGTAAAGTGACGCGGAAAAAATGCTGCCGTCTGCTAAAACCCAGGCTTAAGCTGGCTTCAGCCAGGCGCTCTGACTGACTGGCAAAAGCACTGCGTGCCAGCAAATAGACATAAGGGTAAAGCACCAGGGATAACAACAAGATAGCGCCGCCTAAAGAGCGCACCTGCGGAAAATAATAATCGCCGTAACGCCAACCAAAGAGATCACGCAGCAGGCTTTGCACAGGCCCGGCAAAATCCAGCAAACCTGTGTAGCTGTAGGCAATAATGTAAGCCGGCATCGCCATTGGCAATAACAACAGCCATTGCAGCAGATTACGGCCAGGGAAACGGAAAAATACAATCAGCCAGGCCAGACTGGTGCCCAGCAGCAAAGCACCTAAACCTACACCGGCCGCCAGCAATAACGAATTTTGCAGATAATCCGGCAGCACTGTGGCCAGCAAATGTTGCCACAAAGAAAGGTCGGGGCTTAACAAACTGCTAAAAACCACCAACAGCGGCATCAGCAGCAGCCCCACCACCAGCAACAACGGCAGCTGCCGCCAATGCAATTTAGTTAATGGCATCTGGGGCAGCCCGAAGATAACAGCAGAAGAAACAACAAGTTATTTCCAAGCTGTTTATTTCCAACCGGCCTGGTCCATCAGCTGTAAAGCTTTGGCGTTCAGTTCACCCAGTTTCACCAGCGGCAACTGTTCAGCTTTAAAGGTGCCAAAACCCTGTAATACCGGGCTCCAGGCCACGCCTTGCAGTACCGGATATTCGTGGTTTTTGCTGGCGTACCAGTTTTGCGCTTCCGGCAACACCATATATTCAATCAGTTGCTGAGCAGCGGCTTTGTTTGGTGCATGTTTGGCTACGCCAGCACCTGAAATATTGACATGGGCACCGCGGTCTTGCTGATTTGGCCATAACACTTTGACTGCTTTAGCAGCTGCGGCGTCTTTGGCATCATCAAACATACCGGCCAGATAATAAGTGTTGGCAATGGCAATATCACAAACACCGGCTGCTGCTGCTTTGATCTGGTCACGGTCACCGCCTGTTGGCGGCTGGGCAAAGTTCGCCACTAAACCTTTGGCAAATTCCACTGTTTTGGCTTCGCCGACACTGGCAATCATCGCCGCCAGCATCGACTGGTTGTAAATATTGTCGGAGGAGCGGATACAAATCCGGCCTTTAAATTCAGGCTTGGTCAGATCTTCAATGGTATGAATGCGGGCCGGATCCACTTTGCCAGGCACGTACATCACCGGACGGGCGCGCAAGGTTAAACCAAACCAGTGTTGCTGTGGGTCGCGCAGATGCGCCGGAATAGCTTTAGTTAACAACTCAGACTGAACCGGCTGTAACAAACCCTGGGTCTGGGCACGGTATAAACGGCCCACATCAGTGCTAATCAGTACATCAGCCGGGCTGTTGCGGCCTTCACTCGCCATCCGGCTGATCAGCTCATCAGGTTTGCCGGTAATGAGGTTCACTTTAATGCCGGTGTCGGCGCTGAATTTATCCAGCACGGGTTTAATCAGCTCTTCTTGTCTGGCTGAATACACATTCACTTCGGCCGCTTGTACAAAAGCTGCGACGCTGGAAAACAATAACACCATGAACTGACGTTTCATCCGTTGTTCCTTCTGCAATTGACTGGTGAAAACACCCGACAGCTGCTGCAGTGGCCCAAAGGCTGCAGCGGCGTGTTAAAAGAGCGCTAGTATAAACAAAAACGAGAACAGTTCTCAAAAACTTCGTCGCAGCAGGCAGGTGATTAAACCCCGCCGCTGAACTGCCCGGTTGCCAGTTGTACAAGCCATGCCCTATGCTTAGGGCCATCTTCAGTACTGGAAGCAATTTTATGAAATTAGCCTTTTCAATCAGTTTGTTAGCACTTTTTTCCGGTTTTGCGCTGGCCGAAGCACAACCTTTGAGTGCCGAAGCTGTCTGGCAGGTGGCCCGGCCGGCCGGTTTAACAGTGTCGCCGGATGGCCGTCGTGCTGTGTTTAGCCTGACGAGGTACAACTTAAAATCTGACAAAGGTAATGCCGACTTACAGCTGATTGAACTGCCTGGCGGCAAAACCACGCCGCTGACCCAGCATCCGGACAGCGACACTCAGCCCGCCTGGAGCCCGGATGGCCGTAGTATTGCCTTTGTGTCAAAACGCGGTCATGCGCAGAATCAACTTTTTGTGCTGCCGGTGTTTGGCGGTGAAGCAAAAAATATCACCCAGCTGCCGGTGGCAGTGTCATCGCCGGTCTGGCTGCCGGATGGCAAAGAGATTTTATTTGTGGCTGAGGTACCAGCCGGTTTTGACGGTGATTTTCAAAAATTAGCGGCCGCCAAAAAAGCAGAAAAAGACAATAAAGTCAGTGCCAAAGTGACAGAAAACCGCGTCTACCGCTTTTGGGATCACTGGCTGACCGATGATACTTACCCGCACTTTTTTGCGGTAGATGTGGAAAGCGGCAAAATCCGCCATTTAACACCGGGCTGGAAACAGCTGATGAATTTAAACGGCGCGCCTGAGTTTGACCTGTCACCCGATGGCAAAACTATTGCTGTCAGTGTCATTACCAGTGCCCCGCCCTACAACGAGCTGAACCACGATATTCTGCTGCTTGCTACCGACGGCAGTGGCAAATTTACCAATATTACCGAAGCCAACAAAGCCAGTGACGGCAATCCGGTGTTCAGCCCGGACGGTAAAACCCTGGTGTATGGCGCACAAAGCCGGCTGGATTTTACCGAAGACAATGTCAAGCTGATGAACTTTAATCTGGCCAGCAAAACCGCCACCGCCATGGCCGCCAATGTCGATTTATCACCGTCCGATTGGTATTTCTCCAAAGACAGCACCATGTTGTATTTTATTGCCGCAGACAAAGCAAAAGCCTCGGTGTTTTCTATTCCGGTGCAGGGCGGCGCGGTGAAACAGGTGTTACGCCAGGCCAGCAATGAACAGTTCCAGGTGGCAGGGCCACAACAGTTTGTGCTGGTGCAACATGGCATCAGTCAGCTGCCGGAAATTTTTTATCTGGACAATAAAAACCGCACCTTAAAACAAATCAGTCAGTTTAATCATCAGCAACAGCAAAACACCCAATTTGGCAAAGTAGAAGAAATGTCTTTTGCAGGCTCAGATGGCAAAGCCATTCAGATGTTTGTGGTGTTTCCTCCTAACTTTGACCCGAAAAAACGCTGGCCACTGTTGAGCCTGTTGCATGGCGGGCCGCACAGTTATTTTGGCGACAACTTTAACTACCGCTGGAACCCACAGATATTTGCCGCTGCAGGTTATGTCACCATCATGCCAAACTTCCATGGCTCAACCAGTTTTGGTCAGGCTTTTGCCGAGGCCATTCATGGTGACCATGCCACTAAGCCATTTTTTGACTCGGAAGCTGCCATTGACCATATGGTGTCGCGCGGTTATATCGACGAAAGCCGCATTGCAGCAGCGGGTGGCAGCTATGGCGGTTATCTGGTGAGCTGGATTGCCGGTCACAGCAGCAAATACAAAGCCTTAGTCAATCACGCCGGTGTCTACGATTTAATGGCGCAGTTTGCCTCCGACAGCACTATTCACAGAGTGCATGCTTATGCCGGCTCGCCCTGGGACAAAAAAGAAAATGTACTCAAAGCCAGCCCGGCCATGTACGCCGAAAACTTTAAAACCCCGATGCTGGTGATCCACGGTGAGCAGGACTACCGCGTACCGGTCAATCAGGGGCTGGAAGTTTATGGTGTACTCAAAGGCAAAGGGGTGGATGCCCGGCTGGTGTATTTCCCCAATGAAAATCACTGGATTTTAAAACCCAATAACTCGGTGTTCTGGTACAGCGAAGTACTGAACTGGCTGGAACGTTATATCGGCAAAGGCCCAAGCGCTTAAGCGCTTGCCGCCCCTGCAAAAGGCCGCTATCGTAGCGGCCTTTTTTATTTGCTGGCGCTAAAAACACTGGTAGAACGCCATCGGAGCCATCGCAGGTGAACATGCTTAAGCAGTATCAACAGCAGGTCGAACAAGGCCAGCTGCAGTTTGATGAAGCGCAGTGGCGCTGCCTGCAACAGTTGCAGCAGCTGGCCGGTCAGCTCAGCACCGGCGCCCCCACAACAGGCCTGTATATTTACGGCCCTGTGGGGCGCGGTAAAACCATGCTGATGGACAGTTTTTTTGCGTATTTGCCGGTTAAGCGCAAAATCCGCCTGCATTTTCATCACTTTATGGCGCGGGTGCATCAGGAATTACATGCACTGAGTGGCAGTGCCAATCCGCTGCAACTGATTGCAAAAAACTGGGCCAGCAACTATCAGCTTTTGTGTTTTGATGAGTTTTTTGTCAGTGACATTGGCGATGCCATGCTACTTGGCACCCTATGGCGGGAGCTGTTTCAGCTCGGTGTGGTGCTGGTCACCACCTCAAATGCTGCGCCGCAGCAACTTTATGCCAATGGCCTGCAACGCAGCAGGTTTTTGCCAACTATTGATTTACTGGAGCAACATTGTCAGCTGCTTGCGCTGGATAACGGTCTGGATTACCGCAGGCTTGGCCAGGCGGATTTTTGTTATTACGGCGTGGGCAAAAACGCTGACTGGCTGAAAAACACTGCAACACAGCTTACAGGACCGCTGCAGCCCTGTGCACAGCTTGAAGTGCTGCAACGGCAGATCCCTACACTTTGGCGTAACCAGCTCGCTATTGGTTTTGATTTTATGGCGTTATGCTCAGGGCCACGCAGTCAGCTGGATTATATGGCGCTGGCAGCACAGTTTCGCCTGATTGCGCTGGCAAACATTCCACAGTTTCATCAGGTGTCGGACACCGCCATTTTGCATGGGGTGGAAGAAAACTATCAGCGTGAGCACAGCAGCGTGTTTGTCAGCAAACTCGACAATGAAGCCCGGCGATTTATTGCATTAGTGGATGAATGTTACGAAAAAGGCTGTTTGTTGCTGCTCACCAGCGAAGTGGCTGTGACTGAGTTATATCAGGCCAGTCAGCTGAAGTTTGCTTTCGAGCGTTGTATTTCAAGGATTTACGAAATGCAAAGCTGGCCTATCAGTCAGGTCTTAACGCCTGACACCACAACAGTGGCTGACTGTTAACCACGTTATTCACAGCCCTTCCCTGCGCCACAATCTGAGGCTCGACAAAAGGACTGTCGCAGCGATACACTATTTTGTTACTTTTGGACATAACCATTAACAAGGAAAGTGCTATGGAAACTTCAGTCTCCTCTCAACCCATGCCGCAACAAGCGGCACGTCGCAGCAGACTCAGCTTTAGCGGTCAGGCCGGTGAATATTTTGGCATCTGGATAGTGAATGTGCTGCTGACCATTGTCACGCTCGGCATCTACAGCGCCTGGGCCAAGGTGCGCAATAAACAATACTTTTATGGCCACACCAAAGTAGACGGCCATAATTTCCGTTACCTCGCCACCCCAATGCAAATTTTAAAAGGCCGTTTACTGGCAGTCGCGGTTTTTATTGCTATTTCGTTTGTCACTACAGTGATTCCATTTCTGGCAGTGCTGTTTAGTTTTGCGTTGTTATTTATTCTGCCCTGGCTGATGGTGCAGGGTATTCGTTTTAACCTGCGTATGACCAGTTACCGCAACGTGCGTTTTGGTTTTCATGGCAGTTATGGCGACGCATTTATCTATTTTTTGTTATTGCCTTTTGTGTCGGTATTTACCTTATATCTGGCCATGCCATGGGCCATTAAAAAGCTTGATCAGTTTGTGTATCAGAACATCAGTTATGGCGGTAAGCAGCTGCAGGTGCAGACCGAAACTTCCGCTTATTACAAAGCCACACTGGGCGCAGTTATTGTTGCTATCAGCCTGCTGCTGGTGGGTGTAGGTGTGATTGCCGCAGTTGGCCCGCTGTTTAACACTGCTGAACCTTCACCTCTATTAATGGCTCCGGTATTTTTTGGTTATTTTGTGGTACTGACTTTGGCAGGTTCCGTATATAAAGCGCTGATCCGTAATCATTTATTCAACAACACCACATTACCGGAGCTGGTAAGTTTTAAATCAGATTTACCAGTGCTCACTTTATTTGGCGTGCAACTGAGCAATATGCTGGCCATTATCTGCAGCCTGGGTTTGGCACTGCCATGGGCCATGGTGCGGATGAGCCGGTTATTGGCAGATCACACCGAAGTGACGGTGCAACCGGGGCTTGAGCTGATGCGCGACAAACTCGCCAAAGAGTCTTCTGCTTTTGCCGAAGATGCCGCCGATTTGTACGACGCTGATTTTTCACTCACCTGATGCAAAGTTACAGCGGCACTTATTATTTTGCCGGGCGCAGCAATTGCTGCGCCGCGCTGTTACAACGGCAACATCAGCAGCTGATTGTTAGCAGTACTGAAGGTGAAGTGCTGTGGCAAGGCATCAACTTTAGCACAGGCCTTGATTTGCCGGGCCTTGCCACTGAGCTGCACTTTGACGATGGCAGTTATTTTGTGCCCGATGATGTGAGCTTACGCTTGAGTGCGAACGGCAAAGCCAGCCTGGCCACCCGGCTGGAGCAACATAAAGTGGCGATTGGCCTGTCGGTGCTGTTGGTGCCTTTATTGTTGTGGTGGCTGGCAACCCGTGGTCTGCCCGGTTTTGCCACAGCAGTTGTGCCTTATTTGCCCAAATCCGTCAGTCACACCATAGACCGGCAAAGTATGCAAATTCTGGATAACACCCTGCTGGATAATTCAGCTTTACCACAGGCGCAGCAACAGCAATGGCGGCAACAATGGCTCTCTGCCATGGCACAGTTACCAGAGCCGCTGCTGTTTCAGCCCGATATCCGGTTTCGCCAGGCCAAAGGCATGGGCGCCAACGCTTTTGCCTTGCCTGGTGGCACTATAGTGGTGACCGATGAGCTGGTGACTTTGCTGGCCGATAAACCAGATGCACTGCTCGCTGTGCTGCTGCACGAAGCAGGGCATGTGCAGCACCAGCATGGTTTAAAGCTGCTGGCACAATCCACTGCCACCACTATGCTGCTGGCGCTGATTTTCAGCGATCTGGAAGTATTAAGCGAAGTGCTGCTCGGCAGTGGCAGTAGTTTAATGCAGGCCGCTTTTTCCCGTGATATGGAATCCGAAGCTGACTTATTTGCCACCAGCGCTTTAGTGGCGCTTGGCAAAAACAGCAGTGCTTTTGCCGATGCAATTGAGGCCATTAGTCAGCAACATGACAGTAAAACACTGGAAAAGTGGAGCCGTTATTTCAGCTCCCACCCGTCCAGCAGCGAACGGATTGAACAAGCAAAAAAACCGCCCGCCCCCACCACAACGCCCAAATAAAACAGGGGTTTCAGCTTTGGCTGAATCTGTTCAGGTAAGCCGAAAAATCCGGTTTTGCCGCCTGGTAGTCCTGACTGAACAAGCTGGAACTGACAATATAATCTGCGGTGGCGCTGTTACAGGCCACCGGGATATTCCAAACCACCGCCAGCCGGATCAGCGCTTTGACATCAGGATCGTGCGGTTGTGAACTGAGCGGATCCCAGAAAAACACCAGCCAGTCGATTTTTTGCTCTGCGATTAACGCGCCTATTTGCTGATCACCACCCAATGGACCACTGGCCAGACAATGCACCGGCAGTTTAAGTGTTGCTTTAAGCTGCTGCCCTGTTGTGCCGGTGGCATACAGCTGTTTATCCTGAAAAAATGCCGCGTGCTGTTGCACCCAGGCCAAAAGTTCGGCTTTTTTACCGTCATGTGCCACCAAAGCAATAGATTTCATGTTGACCTCCATTAATCAAAAGCTGTGTTATCGGGTAAGGCGAAAAAATACCTTGTGTACCATGTTGTTGCTGCAGCCATTATGGAACCAAGCCCGGGATCCAGGCAAAAAAAAGCCCGGCAAAAAGCCGGGCAAACAACCAAGGTCCACGTAAAACTCAGTTATTGGCTCACCACAATGCGTTTCATCGCTGTCATGTAACCACGTAATTTTTTACCTACAATTTCCACCGGATGCTGACGAATGGCTTCGTTCACTTCAATCAGACGGATATTATCTACACCGTTATTGGCCGGGTTCACACCCTTGCCCAGCAATTCAGGGCTGATATTGTTCACCAGCTCACGCAGCATAGGCACAGCGGCGTTTGCAAACAGGTAGTTGCCGTATTCGGCGGTGTCGCTGATCACCACGTTCATTTCATACAAACGTTTACGCGCTATGGTGTTGGCAATCAGCGGCGTTTCATGCAACGACTCGTAATAAGCGGACTCTGCCACAATACCGGCCTCAACCATGGTATCAAAGGCCAGTTCCACACCCGCTTTCACCATAGCCACTAACAAAATGGCGCGGTCGAAATAATCCTGTTCGTTGATATGCTCAGCAGAGACAGGTGCATTTTCAAAACCACTCTGACGGGTTTCTTCACGCCAGCCCAGCAGCTGTTTGTCGTCATTCGCCCAGTCGGCCATCATGGTTTCAGAAAACTTGCCTGAAATAATGTCGTCCATATGTTTGGCAAACAGCGGCTGGAGAATACCTTTTAATTGCTCAGCCAAATCATAAGCTTTGATTTTTGCCGGGTTCGACAACCGGTCCATCATGTTGGTGATACCACCATGCTTCAGCGCTTCGGTAATGGTTTCCCAACCGTACTGGATCAGCTTGGCGGCAAAACCTGCGTCATAACCATCAGCCACCAGCTTGTCGTAGGCCAGAATGGCGCCGGTTTGTAACATGCCACACAGAATCGTCTGCTCACCCATTAAGTCGGACTTCACTTCAGCGACAAAACTGGACTCTAATACGCCGGCACGGTCGCCGCCTGTGGCAGAGGCATAAGCTTTGGCAATGGCAAGGCCGTTACCCTGTGGGTCGTTTTCCGGATGCACTGCAATTAAAGTAGGTACACCAAAACCACGTTTATATTCTTCCCGCACTTCAGTGCCAGGGCATTTTGGCGCCACCATAATCACCGTAATGTCTTTACGGATTTGATTGCCTTCTTCCACGATATTAAAACCGTGTGAATAAGCCAGAGTGGCCCCTTGCTTCATCAGCGGCATTACTGCTTTAACCACTGAAGTATGCTGTTTGTCCGGCGTCAGGTTTAATACTAAATCTGCCGTCGGAATTAATTCTTCGTAAGTACCTACCACAAAACCGTTTTCACTGGCCTGCACAAAAGATTTACGTTTTTGTGCAATGGCATCAGCACGCAGGGCATAAGAAATATCCAGGCCTGAGTCGCGCATGTTTAAACCCTGGTTTAAACCCTGGGCGCCGCAACCGACAATGACAATCTTCCAACCTTTGAGTAAGTTACAACCGTCGGCAAACTCTTCTTTTTGCATAAAACGGCATTTGCCCAGCTGCTTTAACTGCGCTCTTAAGTTCAGCGTATTGAAATAATTAGCCATAATCTTTGTACCTGAATTTGCTGATTTGCCAAAACATGGGCCCAAGGCCCTGCACTTTGTGGCAGAACAGCACAACCCTTTGTTGTGCCGTTTTGATAAAGCCACAATAATGCAGCCAACTCATTGCGTGAAGTGATATATTCTCAATACAATATTTCACTTTTTGCAATAATGGTGATTTTGGCATGGATCTTCGCAGTGCCCAACTTTTTCAGCATCTGGCCAGCAGCCTGAACTTCAGTAAAACCAGTGAACAGCTGTATGTCAGCCCTTCTACCCTGACCCGCATTATTCAACGGCTGGAAGATGATTTAGGCGTGCAATTGTTTAGCCGTGACAACAGGTCGGTGCGACTGACGCCGGCTGGTGTACGTTTTCAACAGTTTGTCAAAAAGTATCTGGAAGACTGGCATCAGCTGCAGGTGGATTTGTCGTTAACCAGCAATGAGTTACAAGGACAACTGCGGTTGTTTTGCACTGTAACGGCAAGCTACAGCCATTTGCCCGATATTCTGGATAAATTCCGGCTGTTATGCCCAAGGGCAGAAATTCAGCTCACCACAGGCGACGCTGCTGTGGCGCTGGATAAAGTAAAAAACGACGAAGCTGATGTGGCGCTGGCAGTCTACCCACCGAATTTACCGCTGAATATGGCTTTTACCAGCATCGCCAAACTGCCTTTGCAGCTGATTGCCCCTGTGGTGCCCTGCAAAGTGAATGATTTACTCAACGAAACGCCTATTCGCTGGCAGGACATTCCGATGATAGTGCCTGAACATGGCCCGGCGCGCAGCCGGCTTGAGCAGTGGTTAAAAGCGGAAAACTTCAGCCCCAATATGGTGGCCAAAGTAGAAGGTCATGAAGCTATGGTCAGTATGGTGGCCCTTGGCACCGGCGTGGCAGTGGTGCCGGAACCTGTGGTGCTGCACAGCCCGGTCAGGGAGCGGGTACGCACTGTGGCGCTGGATTATCAGTTTGAACCATTTGATTTGGGTATTTGTATGCAATCAAAAAGACTACATGAGCCTCTGATGCGGGCTTTCTGGCAAATTGCTGCTGAACGTAAATAATGCCCACGCCTGAATAGCAAAAACCGGCTGATGGCCGGTTTTTCTATAGCTGCAAAACGCTGCTTTATTTAATCACCCTTAAATGGGAAGGGCGTTTTGGTTTATCGTCCGGATCATCGGGCTCCGGCGTCTCACTTTGACTTCCGGCCAAATCAACTTCGTCATCCAGCAACTCTTCGGTCAGTACGTCCTCGTCATCTTCTTCCGGCGTAAACATAGTGCCGGCGCCATTCTCACGGGCATAAATGGCCAGTACCGAGCGCTGCGGAATATAAAGTGCAAAAGGACTACCGCCAAAACGGGCGTTAAAAGTGACAGCATCGTTGCCAAGCAACAAATTACCCACAGCCGACGGATTAATATTCAGCACTATCTGGCCATTTTGCACGTGCTGCAACGGCACTTTCACCCCAGGCACTGTAGCGTCAACCACCAGATAAGGGGTCAGATTGTTGTCCACTATCCACTCGTAAAAAGCACGCAGTAAATAAGGACGGTTTGGGGTCATTTTCATCACTATCGGGTTCTCAATATTGGCTGTTACGGCGGATCTCACGCTCAGCTTCGGTCAGAGACTGCTGGAAAGCGTCACGCTCAAACAAACGGATCATATAGTTTTTTAATGCTTTGGCGCCGTTGCCTGACAACTCAATACCCAACAATGGCAAACGCCACAACAAAGCCGACATATAACAGTCGAGCAAACTGTATTCTTCACTCATAAAATATGGTGTTTCCTGAAACAACGGCGCTATCGACAACAGGCTTTCCCGTAAATCACGTCTTGCTTCAGCTGCATCTTCGCTGTCTTGCAGAATTTTTTCGGCCATACCGTACCAGTCCTGTTTGATCCGATACATCATCAGCCGGGTTTTCCCACGCTCTACCGGATACACCGGCAATAATGGCGGATGTGGAAAACGTTCATCAAGATATTCCATGATGATATCGGCCTGATACAACGCCAAATCACGGTCCAGCAAAGTTGGCAGCGAACCGTAAGGATTCACTTCATACACATCTTCCGGCAGGTTGTCGCGGCTGACCAGCAAAATATCAGCGCTGACGCCTTTTTCGGCCAGTACCATTCTGACCTGATGGCTGTACATGTCGTTGGCCGATGCAAACAACGTCATCGCCGCGCGCCTGTTGGCAGGTATCGCCATGAATTCCTCCGGTAAATTTAAAACGGCAAAGGGGCCACCAGGCCCCTTATTTGTCAGTGTGACTGACTCAGTGAACGTCTTTCCAGTACTCTTTCTTCAGCAGGAACGCCAGCACGAAG
Source organism: Rheinheimera sp. 4Y26 (assembly GCF_025245835.1). Taxonomy (GTDB): domain Bacteria; phylum Pseudomonadota; class Gammaproteobacteria; order Enterobacterales; family Alteromonadaceae; genus Pararheinheimera. The sequence continues at coordinate 189,065 of NZ_JAOBWS010000006.1, read as the reverse complement.
AAAATAAGTAAGAAGATCATCACTTTAATACCGAGGCTATGAGATTCCAGCTTGGAAGGTTCACCAGTGTATTCCAGATAGTTCACCAGATCGGCCACAGCACGGTCGTATTCTTCTGTGCTCAGCTCACCGGAACCGTCGGTCACAATACCAACATAAACTTCCTGAGATACACCATCCACCAGACGGGTTTCATGCTTTTTATAAGGCACACCCTGCAGCTCCTGCAGTACGTGCGGCATACCAACCAACGGGAACACGTCATTGTTCACGCCGAATGGACGTGTTGGATCAGCATAAAACGACCGTAAATAGGTGTACAGCCAGTCCGGGCCACGCACACGGGCTACGTTGGTTAAATCCGGCGGTGGAGCACCAAACCATTTGGCCAGATCAGCTTTTGGCGCCGCGTTTTTAATGTAGTCACCTACTTTATTAGCGGTAAAAGCCAGCTCCTTCATACCCACTTCGTCCGGAATACCCAGATCGCGGAAAGTACGGGAGTAACGCTGATATTCCATCTGGTGGCAACCCAGACAGTAGTTCTGGAACATCTTGGCACCACGCTGCAACGACTCTTTGTCATGCAGATCGATAGGTGCTTTATCCAGATGAACAGCAGGACCACCTGCTGCTAATGCAGCAGATGATGCAACCAGTGCCAGTACTGACAATAACTGTTTCAGCATTATGATAACCTCACAGGCAGTGGCTTGGTTTTTTCATTTTTACTGTATAACCACAGCAAACCGAAGAACGCAAAATAAGTAAACGAAGCAATTTGAGCTATCAGCGTATAGGTTGGAGTTGCTGGCAGTACACCTAATACACCTAATACAACAAAACTGACGCAGAAATTCACCAGATTCCATTTATGGAATGTGCTGCGGTAGCGCACTGAACGCACCGGGCAACGGTCTAACCACGGCAGCAGCGCCAGGAAGATAATGGCCAGGAACATAAAAATGGCACCAAACAGCTGATCAGGAACAGCACGCAGGATGGCGTAGAATGGTGTGAAGTACCATACAGGTGCAATGTGATCCGGGGTTTTCATCGGGTTTGCCGGTTCAAAGTTTGGCGGTTCCAGGAAAAAGCCACCACCCTCAGGGGCAAAGAAAATAACCGCACAGAACACTAACAGGAAACCCACCACACCAACGATATCTTTCACCGTGTAATACGGGTGGAAAGGAATAGCGTCAACAATGATTTTTTTGCCACCTTTGGTGAAATATTCGTGGAAAGTAAATTTGTCTGACACGTTGTTATCGATTTTAGTGCCGTCATTTGGACGTTTTACATCGATACCATCAGGGTTGTTTGAGCCCACTTCATGCAGCGCAATAATGTGTAGGAACACCAGAATCACTAATACCAGTGGCAGTGCAATAACATGCAGAGCAAAGAAACGGTTTAAGGTAGCGCCTGAAATCACGTAGTCACCACGGATCCACAGCGTTAAATCATCACCAATGCCTGGGATAACACCGAAGATAGAGATAATTACCTGTGCACCCCAGAACGACATCTGACCCCATGGCAGCAAATAACCCATAAAGGCTTCAGCCATTAACACCAGGAAAATCAGCATACCGAAGATCCACAGCAGTTCCCGTGGTTTCTGATAAGAACCATACATCATGCCGCGCAGCATGTGCAGGTACACCACCACAAAGAATGCCGAAGCACCGGTGGAGTGCATATAACGCAACAACCAACCGTAGTCGACGTCACGCATAATATATTCAACGGACGCAAAAGCACGTTCAGCTGAAGGTTCGAAGTTCATTGTTAACCAGATACCGGTCAGGATCTGGTTTACCAGCACTAACATGGCTAATGAGCCAAAGAAGTACCAAAAGTTAAAGTTTTTTGGCGCCGGATACTGCATTACATGGAGATTCATCTTCTCCATAAATGGCATACGGTATTCGATCCAGTTCATGAAATTTTTAAACATCAGGCAGTCCCCTCGTCAGCACCGATGATCACTGTCGTGTCATCAATGAACATATATGGTGGGATCATCAGGTTTTTTGGTGCCGGAACGCCGGAGAACACCCGACCTGCCATATCGTAGGTAGAACCATGGCAAGGACAGAAGAAACCAGATGCGATACCTTCAACATGAGCGTCGAAGTCACTCATTTTATAAGTTGGAGAACAACCTAAGTGGGTACAGATACCAACAGCCACAAAAATTTCAGGCTTTTTCGAGCGATGCTGGTTTTTGGCATAAGCCGGTTGTTGTTCTTCTTCTGAAGCAGGGTCTCTTAACTGGCCTTCAACCTTAGATAAGGTTTCCAGCATTTCCGGGGTACGTTTTACAACCCAAACCGGTTTACCGCGCCATTCCACCCGAATTAACTGACCTGGCTCGAGTTTGCCGATGTTTGCTGTGACAGCAGCACCAGCTTGTTTGGCTTTTTCACTCGGGTTCCAGGACGCAATAAAGGGAACGGCTGCTCCAACTGCACCAACGCCACCTACAACTGAGGTTGCGATAGTGAGGAAGCGACGGCGACCATGATCGACTGGCGCATTGCTCATCCACTCATCTCCACGTTAACGCTTAAATTTTGCACGATTTAAGCGGCTGAATTTCAGCGATTATTATAAGTTGAAAAATACGGCGGATCATAATGAAAAGCCCTGCCTGATACAAGGATTTAGGCTGAATCTATTGGCTCCACCAGGACTATTTTTTTTGCTTTTGTTTGATCCGGCACAAGGTTGGCAACCAGCATCGGCATTTTTACAAAAAAGTAACGCCCAAACCCCTTGTTACTTCTGGCATAACGTCAAACTATAGCAGCAGCTTGTGAAAAATGAGCAAAGACTTTAGTGGGAAATCAATCAGATGCGGCGAATGTTATTCACAATCAGCAAATGGGCATAGCAAAAGAACCAGCTGCATCAAAACTGAGTGAATTGGTTGATAAAAACAGGGCCGGCAGCAACTGGCTATCCCGCCAGAACTGTGGCAACAAACCATAAAAAAACCCGGCACAGGCCGGGTTTTTTGCAACAGTAAAAACGAATTAACGTTTTGAGTACTGTGGACGTTTACGGGCTTTATGCAGACCGACTTTCTTACGTTCAACCTGACGCGCATCGCGGGTTACGAAACCGGCTTTACGCAGTGCTGGACGCAGAGTTTCGTCGAACTCCATTAATGCACGGGTGATACCGTGACGGATAGCACCGGCCTGACCAGAAATACCACCACCTTTAACAGTGATGTACATGTCAAACTTGCCAACCATTTCAACTAACTCTAATGGTTGCATCACAACCATACGAGCAGTTTCACGACCGAAGTATTCAGTGATAGTGCGTTGGTTGATAACGATGTTACCAGCGCCCGCTTTCAGGAATACACGTGCTGTAGAGGTCTTACGACGACCAGTACCGTAATATTGATTCTGTGCCATATCGATATGCTCCGCTTAGATGTCTAAAACTTGTGGTTGCTGGGCAGCGTGCTGATGCTCGGCGCCTGCATACACTTTCAACTTACGGAACATAGCGCGACCCAGTGGACCCTTTGGCAGCATGCCTTTGATCGCAGTCTCAAGTACCATCTCAGGTTTCTTTTCCAGCAGCTTCTCGAAAGTGATTTCTTTGATGCCACCTGGGAAACCAGAGTGAGAGTAGTACTTTTTGTTTTTCGCTTTGTTGCCAGTTACAGTCACTTTGTCAGCGTTAACTACGATGATGTAGTCGCCGGTGTCAACGTGTGGCGTGTATTCTGGCTTGTGCTTTCCGCGTAAACGAAGAGCGATTTCAGTTGCGATACGACCCAGGGTTTTACCTGCAGCATCAACAACATACCAGTCGCGAGTTACGCTTTCTGGTTTAGCAGTAAAAGTTTTCATCAAACTATCCAAAAATTATCAGTTACACCTCACATAACCTTCGGGCAAAGATTATGTCGTTTATCGAACCCCTTCGAGTTCATCAAACTGCCAGGCTACGGCAGATTCAGGCTGTAACGTGGGCCGGCCGCGGATTATATATTAACCAATGGCAAATAACAGCTTTTTTTCGAAAAAAATCAGCTTGCGGCGCACGTCAGCAAAAGCGTTATGGCAAATGCGCCAACGCCAGATAATCGTGCGACTGCATTTCCTGCAACCGGCTTAAACAGCGTTTAAATTCAAAGGATAAAATACCCTGACTGTACAGTTGCTCCATCGGCACTTCGGCAGAAATAATCAGTTTGACTTTGCGCTCGTAAAACTCATCCACCAGAGCAATAAAGCGCCGCGCTACATCATCGTTGCTTTGCCCCATCACCCGGACATTGGCCAGCAGCACAGTGTGATAAATTTTACTGAGTTCCATATAGTCATACTGACTGCGGGCTGACTCACACAGCTCACTAAATTCAAACCACACTACACCTTCAGCTTCCCAGCAGGTTTGTAATTTACGGTGCGCTATTTCAATCACCGCATGCTGCTGGCGTGGCTCCAGCGATAACGCATTAAAATAACTCAGCAAATTGTCCTGAGCTGCCTGATCAAGCGGTGAATGGTAAATTTCGGCTTGAGTTAAAGTCCGCAGGCGATAGTCGATACCGCTGTCGACATTGACGATTTCCGTGTGCTGTTTAATGAGTGCAATGGCCGGTAAAAAACGCGCCCGTTGCAAACCATTTTTATAAAGACCATCAGGTTCAATATTGGACGTAGCGACCAGCGTGATACCACGGGCAAAAAGCGCCTGCATCAGGGTGCCCAGAATCATCGCATCGGTAATATCGGAGACAAAAAACTCGTCAAAACACAAGATGTCGGTTTGCGCTTTAAAACGGTCGGCCACCAGTTCCAGTGGATTGGGCTGACCGGCCAATTCCGCCAAATCTTCATGCACTTTGTGCATAAAACGGTGAAAGTGAATACGTAATTTTCGCTCCGTTGGCAGGCAATCAAAAAAAGTGTCCACCAGATAAGTTTTGCCGCGGCCAACCCCACCCCAGAAATATAAACCGCGTAGCGGCTGTTGCTGTGGCTGTTTGCCGGTTAGCTTTTGCCAGAATGTGGCTTTGACCGGCTGCAGCTGGCAAAAATCGTCATACAACCTTTGCAACTGAGTTACGGCATCTTGCTGAGCCGCATCAAAATGAAAATCCGGGCGCTGTAAATCAAGCTGATACTTTTGCTGTGGTGTCATGGTATGAACTGCAGACGGCATTGGCCATTCAGACGATTAAAATTAGCTGGTATAGTAACACGCCTTACCACTGTGTTTAACAAGTTAGGTTACACTAGAAAAGATTTGAGCAGTTTTCAGGAGTTTGTATGAGTTTATCTATGGCATTGATCTGGTTTGCCGCAGGTTTGGTGGCAGGTGCAGTAGCCGCCCGTCTTTTCAGTTTACGCCAGTTTAATCAGCATAAATTACAGCTGGAGCTGGATGAAAGCCGCCAGCAATTACAGAAATACCGCAACGACGTTTCGCACCATCTGGATACCACCCATCAGCTTATGGCGCAGTTGCAGGACAATTATGAAAAAATTGCCCGCCACATGGCCAGAACCAAGATGCAGCTGATTCAGCGCCCTGGTTATAGCGAAAACACTGAACTGAACTATTTATCGACAGATACTGCTGAACAGATCCGGTTATCTATTGACCAAATCGACGAGAAACGCCGCAGAAAAGCTGAAGTTCGCACTGAGCAACCGCTTGATTATGCGGGGCATTCCAGCGGTATATTAAAAACTTTCCCGACAGAAAAAAAATCTGAAGTCTGAAACTTTTTTTATTGGGGTGAGTCTCTAGAGGCAGTGTTCCCATGGAGACAAACCCCAAATGAAAATGAAGTTATCTGTTGTCACCGCCAGCGTGCTGGCTGCCTTCCTGTTGACAAATCCTCTGCCGGTCTCTGCTAAATTACCATTTTTTGGCGCCGAATCCGGTGAACAAATGCCAAGCCTGGCACCAATGCTGGAAAAAGTAACACCAGCCGTTGTGAATATTAACGTAGCTGGTAACCGTGAAGTGCGGCAACGTCTGCCGGACGCCTTCCAGCAATTTTTTGGTCAGAATGAACTGCGTCGTGAACAGCCTTTCCGCGGTCTGGGATCGGGCGTGATTATTGACGCTGCCAAAGGTTATGTGGTGACCAACTCTCATGTCATTAATCAGGCCAGTGAAATTCAGGTGACCCTGACTGATGGCCGGACCTTCGAAGCAAAAAAGATCGGCGAAGATCCGGACAGTGATATCGCGCTGTTACAGATTAAAGCTGACAACCTGACTGCCATTAAAATTGCAGATTCAGACAATCTGCGTGTTGGTGACTTTACCGTCGCCATCGGTAACCCCTTTGGTTTAGGCCAGACAGTCACTTCCGGTATTGTCAGCGCTCTGGGTCGTGGCGGTTTAAATATTGAAAAATATGAAGATTTCATTCAAACCGATGCTGCGATCAACAGTGGCAACTCTGGTGGCGCCCTGGTGAACCTCAGAGGCGAGCTGATAGGTATTAACACCGCTATTCTGGGCCCGAATGGCGGCAATATCGGTATAGGTTTTGCCATTCCATCCACCATGATGAATAACCTGGTCAGTCAAATTATTGAATACGGTGAAGTTAAACGGGGTGTGCTGGGCATTGAAGGTAATGATCTGAATGCCGAGCTCGCCAAAGCGATGAAAGTAAAATCATCCAAAGGGGTTTTTGTTGGCCGGGTTACGCCAGACAGTGGTGCCGATAAAGCAGGCATCAAGTCCGGTGACGTCATTGTCAGCCTCAACGGTAAAACCATTTCGTCCATGTCTGAACTGCGCGCCAAAGTGGGTACTTTAGGTGTAGGTAAATCGGTAAAACTTGGCCTTCTGCGTGAAGATAAGCAGCTGGATGTCTCAGTAAAACTGTCAGCGGCCGATCAGGCCAATGTCACTGCGGGTAACTTGCATGAAATGCTGGCCGGTGCCAACTTTGCCAACGGCAAAACTGCTGATGGCACACCGGGTGTGATGATTTCTGAGGTGGCCAATGGCTCGCCTGCTGCACGGCTTGGTCTGCAAAAAGGCGATGTGATTATTGGCGTGGCCCGCACCAAAGTGGACACTGTTGCTGAACTTCGGGAAGTGCTGAGTAAAGCCCAGGGCGTCATTGCCCTGCAGGTACAACGCGAAGACAGCGTTTATTATGTGCTGATCCGCTAAGCCGTTTTATATGCTCTGCAGGCCGCAGTCTTTCCGGACTGCGGCCTTGTTGTTTGTTTTTCGTTACTTTTTTCTGCTACAGCTTGCCCCCGAACAATGTTATGCTGATACCACTTTGGCTGGCATTGATACAAACCGTGGCTAAACAATTGATTTTTATTATAAAAAGCATAGCGTATGGCCTGGCGCTCGCGCTGTTATGGCTGTTGTTTTTCCAACAAAACGGTCAGTTTCAACTCAGCCAGTTATTCAGTAACCATGAAGCAGAACCTGCAGCAATTTCTTATGCCAGAGCCGTCAGGGCTGCAGCCCCTTCAGTGGTGAATGTTTATACCGTCAGCACTCAACAAGACCCCCGCTCTTACCAGCGCCGTATTATTCAGAATCAGTCTTTAGGCTCAGGTGTGATCATGCGTGCCGATGGTTATATTCTAACCAACTACCATGTGGTCAATGGTGCTGACCAAATTGTGGTTGCGCTGCAGGACGGACGCCAGCTTGAAGCCATTCTGATTGGTCAGGATCGCATGACCGACCTCGCCGTGTTATATGTGCAGGCCACCGATCTGCCAGTGATCCCACAACAACCGAATCTGGAACCTCAGGTGGGTGATTTGGTGCTTGCTATAGGTAACCCGCTGAATTTAGGTCAGTCTATTACTCAGGGCATTATCAGTGCCACGGGCCGTGCTGGCCTCAGCACCAACACTTACACCGACTTCATGCAAATGGACGCAGCCATTAACGCCGGTAACTCTGGTGGCGCCCTGGTTAACAGCAATGGCGTGCTGGTTGGCATTAACACCGCTGCTTTCCAGCGTCAGCGCAATCTCGAAGTTCAGGGCATCTTTTTTGCCGTACCTTATAAACTGGCCCATACCGTCATGGAAAAACTGATTAAACATGGCCGGGTGGTGCGCGGTTATCTGGGGTTAAGTGGCGAACCTGTGATCAATTCAGCCGGCGAACGGCAGGTGTCCACAGCCCAGCATTTTTATGGCATGAAAATTACCGAAGTGGACGCTTTTGGCCCTGCTGCTGTTTCAGGTTTACAAGCTGATGATATTTTGCTGGAAATGGCCGGCGTAACCTTAACCAGCGTCGGTCAGGCGCTTGATTTAGTTGCAGAAGCTGCACCTGACACCCAAGTACAAATTCTGATTGAACGCCGCGGCGAACGGATGTTGATCCCAACCCGTATTGGTGTAAGAAGCGATACCGACTAATACAGCTTGTGCAGGCATACTGAAACCGAATTGCACTGCTCCGCTGCGGCACACCTTAGTGTGAATGGATCGACAGCAGCCCGACGCCAAACTTGTAACCGTTAGAAAACCTGACTTCGTTTTATAAAAAATAAACCCGCCAAATGGCGGGTTTATTTTTACACAAGCAGCTTACACAGCTGCGTTAATCCGTTCAATCCGGGCACCTAAGGCCTGCAGTTTATGCTCAATCTGCTCATAACCACGGTCGATATGATAAATCCTGTCTACCACTGTGTTGCCGCTTGCTACTAAACCTGCAATCACCAGACTGGCAGAAGCGCGTAAGTCGGTTGCCATCACCTGAGCTGCGGTCAGCTTTGGTGTGTGCTGGCACATAGCGGTATTGCCTTCGAGCTGAATTTGAGCGCCCATGCGCTGTAGTTCAGGCACATGCATAAAACGGTTTTCGAAAATGGTTTCAGTCACTACACCTACACCTTCGGCCAGCACGTTCAGCACAGTAAACTGCGCCTGCATATCAGTTGGGAAACCAGGATGAGGCGTGGTTTTAACATTCACCGATTTCAGGGTACGGCCTGTCATGTTCAGCCGGATCCAATCATCCCCTGTGGTCACTTCAGCACCTGCTTCACGCAGTTTCTCCAGTACCACTTCAAGTTCTGATGGATCTGTATTACGGCAGGTGACATCGCCGCCGGTGACAGCAGCAGCCACCAGAAAAGTACCGGTTTCAATCCGATCCGGCAGCACACTGTGCGCTGCGCCTGTTAAACGCTCCACACCTTCCACTTTAATAGTGGCACTGCCGGCACCGCTGATTTTGGCGCCCATCGCAACCAGGTATTTTGCTAAATCAACAACTTCTGGCTCACGGGCGGCGTTTTCAATAATAGTCACACCATCGGCCAGCACGGCCGCCATCAGCAGGTTCTCCGTGCCAGTCACGCTGACCATATCCATCACCAGATGCGCGCCTTTAAGGCGTGCCGCTTTGGCTTTGATATAACCGTTTTCGACACTGATCTCAGCGCCCATTTTACGCAGGCCATCGATATGCAGATTGACTGGCCGGGCACCAATGGCACAACCACCAGGTAATGACACTTCGGCATGACCAAAACGGGCCAGCAGTGGCCCCAGCGCCAGAATAGAAGCACGCATGGTACGCACTAATTCATAGGGTGCCATCTGGCTGTGGATATGACTGGCATCCACTGTCACCTGATGGCCATCACGCTGCACCTGGGCGCCGAACATGGTCAACAGCTTAAAAGTGGTATCAATATCTTTCAGTACAGGCACATTGCTGATCACTGAAGGTTGTTCGGCCAGCAAAGTTGCAAACAAAATGGGCAGAGCGGCATTTTTGGCACCGGAAATCACGACATCGCCTTTCAGGGTGGCGCCACCTGTTACTAAAAATTGTTGCATATGTACTTACACCGGAGGATTAAGAAGTTTTTCACGACGCCATTGCGTTGGCGTGAAGGCTTTGATGGATAAGGCATGAATAGAACCATCGGCAATTTCAGCCATCAGCGGTGCGTACACCAGTTGTTGTTGTTTGACCCGGCTTAAGCCGTCAAAACATTCACCCACCGCGGTCACTGCATAATGACTGCCATCAGCACTGACATACACCTCAACCAGATTTAGTTGTTCGGTTAAGCGTTGTTCAATTTGTTTAATGTCCATCAGGCTACCCACCAATCGGCAAAAGTCATCCGGCCATCCGCATTTGCATATCACAACGAGCTGGCCGTATATAGAACAACAACCCGGCAATGCCGGGTTGTCAGAATTTATCAGAGAAGCATATCTTCAGTGACTGCTAAGGGCGGCATTATAGCCTGACTCAGCAGCGATTTCAGCTAGTCTGTTGGCAAAAGTGGTAACACATCACTGACCGCAGCCAGATTACGCAGCTGGGTTGGCATTTGTGTAAAACGCAGCACTATGCCTTTTTTGTTGGCCTGCGCCAGCTGTTGTAACAACCAGGCTAAACCAGCAGTGTCAACATGACGCAGCTGACCGAGATTAAATTCTGCCTGCTTCGGCAAGGTGTCCAGCAGTTTAAAGGGCCAGTGTTTAACCACAGTGTTGCAGTTCAGCTCACCGCTGAACTCGACTGTTGCACCTTGCTGCTTAATCTCAAGCATTGTTTTTCTTCTCTGGCGCTTTGATAGGCGCTTTGGCTTTTTCTTCCAGAAGCGCTGCCACACTTAATAAACCCTGCTGACGAATCAGGCTGCCTAACTCAGAGCGTTTGCTGTCGAGTAAAGAAATACCTTCAGCCACCATGTCATATACCAGCCAGTTGTTGGCATCTTTCACACGGCGCAGCTTAAACTCAATTTTGATATCGGGTTTGCCCGGGTCAATCACGCGCGTTTTGATGGTGATAATTTTGCGTTGTTTATCAACTGGCTGGCCAGGCTCAATAATCACTTTCTGGTCGCGGTATTGGGTAAACACACCAGCGTATGTACCCACCATATAATTCTGGAAGGCACCAACAAAAGTATTAAAGTCCTGTTTTGGAACAGTATTTAACTTCACGCTTTGACCAATGACATAACCTGCTGCATAACGGCTGTCGATATAAGGCACCAGCTCTTCGTTCACAATAGTGCGCAGCACTTCGGCATCCGCTTTGATTTTTGGCTGATCAGCAGCAATACGGCGGAACGTTTTATCTGCCAACACTTCCATCATTTTGTATGGATCATCATAGGTAGGCACAGCAGCAGAATTTGCCTGTGCCGGCACAGTGCTGACAGCCAGCAGCAGCGCTGTGACCAATTTAAAGATTCTGTTCATTATTGATTCCCACGGTTAAATAAGAACTGACCGATCAGCTCTTCCAGTACAATGGCTGCCTTGGTATCTTCGATATAATCACCATCAGCCAGAATTTCTACGTTTTCGTCGACAAAACCTGGTTGCAAACCAATATATTGTTCGCCTAGCAAACCTGAGGTCAGAATGGACAAAGAGCTGGTCTCAGGGAAATTGCTGTAGCTGCTGTTAATTTCCAGCGTAACGACCGGCTGGAAAGCCTCAGGATCCAGCTGAATGCTGGCGACACGGCCAACCACAACCCCACCTACTTTGACCGGTGAACGTACTTTTAAACCACCGATATTGTCGAATTTGGCATATAACTTATAACTTTGATCCGAACCGGTCACACCGGTATTGGCAACTTTCATCGCCAGCAATAACAAAGCGGCAATCGCCAAAGCGACAAAAGCACCGACTAAAATTTCTAACTTACGTGTGGTCATTTTTTTATCCACCAAACATGACAGCTGTTAATACAAAATCAAAACCCAGCACCGCGAGCGAAGCAGTGACAACAGTCTGGGTTGTCGCCTGACTGATCCCTTCCGAAGTAGGTACAGCATCAAATCCCTTGTGCAGCGCAATGACTGTCACCAAAAACGCGAACACCATACTTTTAATCACGCCGTTCAGCACATCTTCCTGCAGATCAACGTTGGCTTGCATAGCCGACCAATAACCACCGGCATCAACGCCCAACCAGTCAACACCAACCAGATGGCCGCCCAAAATACCGACCGCATTAAAAATCAGCGCCAGCAGCGGCATACAAACCACACCAGCCCAGAATCTTGGCGCTATCACCCGGCGCAGCGGATCAACCGCCATCATCTCCATACCGGAGAGTTGTTCTGTCGCTTTCATCAGACCAATCTCAGCGGTCAGGGCACTACCAGCACGGCCGGCAAACAGCAACGCGGTAACAACAGGGCCCAGTTCACGCAGCAAACTCAGCGCCACCAAAGGCCCAAGCATTTGTTCGGCACCAAATTTCGACAACACTGTGTACCCCTGCAGCGCCAGTACCATGCCGATAAATAAGCCCGATACCACAATGATCAGCAGCGATAACACCCCAACCACATAAAACTGCTTGATATACAAAGGCCAGGCTTTAACAAACCTGGGCCGGCCCCACAAAGCCCCGAATACCATCAGAGCTGCCCGGCCAAAGCCTTGCACGGACGCTATAGTGGCAGCGCCAAGTTGTTGTAATTTATCGAGCATTAATCCTTTAACTCCATTAATTCCCCGGCATAATCGGCCGCTTTAAAATGGAAAGGTACAGGACCATCAGCCAGACCTTGTAAAAACTGCTGTACCAAAGGTGAGTCATGCTCACGTAGCTGCTGCGGCGTACCATGACCAATCACCCGGCGCTCTGCCACCACATAGACGTAGTCGGCAATACTCATCACTTCCCCCACGTCGTGTGAAACCACAATAGAGGTCAGCCCGAGCGCATCATTTAAAGAACGGATCAGCCGCACTATCACGCCCATCGAAATAGGATCCTGACCGGCAAAAGGCTCATCATACATAATCAGCTGAGGGTCCAGCGCAATAGCACGCGCCAGCGCCGCACGACGCGCCATACCACCAGACAGCTCGCCCGGCATTAAATCACGGGCACCACGCAAACCAACGGCTTCGAGTTTCATCAGTACCATCATCCGGATAATTTCTTCCGGCAATTTGGTATGTTCGCGGATTGGAAATGCCACGTTGTCAAATACGGACATATCACTGAATAAAGCGCCGCTCTGGAACAACATGCTCATTTTTTTGCGAGCCTGATACAGATCATTGCGACCAAGCGCTGGAATATCAACACCGTCAAACCAGATATGCCCACTGTCCGGCTTCAGCTGACCGCCGATCAAACGCAACAAGGTGGTTTTGCCGATACCGCTCGGCCCCATAATAGCGGTGACCTTACCACGACTGAACTGCATGCTCATGTCGTCATAAATCACCCGCTCACCCCGGCGGAAGATCAGGTTCTGAATGTTCACCAGCGGCTCAGCCACTGTATTTCCCATGCTTTGTTCCAACTTAAATCCCTTGATTGAGCCGGTTATTACAAAAAACCAGCAAAGCCCCAGGCAAAACGCCGCGCAATATAAAGTCAGGGACGTCCGGATGCAAGACTGCTGTTTAATAGTTCGGCGTATTTTACCTGCTTTAACAGCCTGAGTGCGCAGAAAAAATTGTAATATTCGATTGCAAAAATCGAAACTTGCACCAATTCACGGTTTTTTTTGCAATTCCACCAGAGAAGCAGGAAAATGTCGCAGTTTTGCGGGCGCTTCTGCCTTATACGCTGTAAATCTGAGCCAGCTCAGTAGCGAACCGCTTTGTTTTTGATATTTATTCGCATTTTGTCGAAGTTAACTGAATATCAGCTTAATCATCACCGGGAAAAACCAGCCCGGCCGCAGGAGAAACACCGTGACTATAGATTACTGTGCCAAAGCCAGGGCAGTGTTTGCGATTGAAGCCGCCGCTATTGTTGGATTAAACCAGTATCTGGATCACAATTTTGAACGCGCCTGCCAGCAGATGTTTGACTGCAGCGGCCGTATTATTGTCATTGGCATGGGCAAATCCGGTCATATCGGCAATAAAATTGCAGCTACCCTCGCCTCAACCGGCACTCCGGCCTTTTTTGTCCACCCGGGTGAAGCAAGCCATGGTGATCTTGGCATGATCACCAAAGGTGACATCGTATTGGCTTTGTCCAATTCAGGCGAAACTAATGAGTTGTTGCTGATAGTACCGGTGTTAAAACGCCTCGGTATTGGCCTGATTGCCATGACCGGCAATCCACAATCAACCCTGGCCCGGCTGGCCGACGTGCATTTATGTGTCAAAGTGGAACAGGAAGCCTGTCCGCTTGGGCTGGCACCCACAGCCAGCACCACTGCAGCGCTGGTAATGGGTGATGCTTTGGCTGTGGCATTACTGGAAGCCCGGGGCTTTTCCGCTGATGATTTTGCGCTGTCACACCCAGGCGGTAGTCTGGGCAAAAAGTTATTGTTACGGCTGCAGGACGTGATGCACCAGGGCGAGCACATTCCGCAGGTGCCCACTTCAGCCACCATTAAGCAGGCCTTGCTAGAAATATCGCAAAAAGGTCTGGGCATGACGGCCATCGTCGATGAACAAGGCAAGCTGGCTGGTATTTTTACTGACGGTGATTTACGGCGTTTGCTGGATTTAAGAGTGGATATTCATCAGACCCTGATTGCCGACGTGATGATCCGCAACTGTATTACCGCCAAAGCCGATATGCTGGCCGCCGAAGCGCTGAAAATTATGGAACAAAAGAAAATTAATGGCCTGATTGTGTTATCCGACGACAGAACGCCGATAGGCGCGATGAATATGCACGACTTACTGCGGGCCGGAGTGTTGTAATGTCAGATTTATTCAGCCAGTTATATCAACAGGTTAACGACCAACTGTTGCAACAGGCAGCGCAAATCCGCTTGTTGATCTGTGACGTGGACGGAGTGTTCTCCGATGGCCGTATTTATCTGGGTAATGCCGGTGAAGAACTCAAAGCTTTTCACACCCGCGACGGATATGGCATTAAAGCGCTGCGCCATGCCGGCATCGAAGTTGCCGTGATCACAGGCCGGCGCTCGGACATTGTCAGCCAGCGCATGAATTCTTTAACAGTGTCTTACATCTATCAGGGTCAGGAAGATAAAATTCCGGCTTTTACTGAACTGAAACAGCAGTTACAGCTTGAAAATCAGCAGATTGCTTATATCGGCGATGACCTGTCAGACTGGAAAGTGATGCAACATTGTGGCCTTTCTGTGGCCGTCAAAGATGCCCATCCTTATTTACGCCAACATGCTCATTATGTCACCAGTCTGCCAGGTGGTTATGGCGCAGTGCGTGAGCTTTGTGATTTACTGCTGATCAGCCAGCAAAAATTTGCTGGCTTTGACGGAAGCAGCTCATGAAACAACAGATTTTCTGGTTTTTGCTGGTACTGACCTGCGCCAGCCTGTTATATGGCTGGCTGGACAATGAAGGCAAAAGCACTGCCACCAGCGCTGAACAGGAACTGGCGCCCGACTTTATTGCGTATGATTTAGTGCGCAGCAGTTTTGACAGTACCGGCAATATGTCGGGGCTTATCAGAGCCAAACAAATGTCTCATTTTGAGCAGCTGGGGCAAATTCAGTTTGAAGCCCCTGCTTACACCATTTTTGAAGATAACTTACCCAAATGGCAGGTCAGCAGTGACCACGGCGTGTTGTATCCGGACGACAAAGTGGTGCTGGAACAGCAGGTGATTCTGGATAATCTGAAATCAGGTGAACTATTTAATAAACTCGAAACAAACCAGCTGGAGTATTTGTTTGAACAACAAATGCTGCAAAGCCGGCAGCAAGTGCTGATCAGCGGTGACGGTTTTGCCATTAACGGCCAGGGTGTCGAAGTCGATTTAGTCAAACAGAAGCTACAGCTTCATCAACATAAAGGGACGGTTTACCGCCATGAGAAATAAATTGCTGCTGGCCTTGTTGCTTGGCCTCTGTTCGCTGGCATCTCAGGCAAACAATAACGATTTTGCCGAACCTGTGAATGTCAGCTCGGATAATTTTGACGGCAGTGTCAAAGAGAAAAAACTGGTGTACCTTGGCAATGTGCTGGTTACTCAGGGGTCGCTGAAAATCAAAGCTGAACGCCTTGAAGTAGATAGCTCCAAAGGTCAGGGCAAAGAGGTATTTATCGCCAGCGGCACACCGGCTTCTTATTCGCAGGTGCTGGACGGTGACAAACCTATTGAAGCCATGGCTAACGAAATCCGTTATGACGTCGCTACACGCGTGCTGACATTAACCGGCAACGCCGAAATTAATCAAAGCGGCAGTGTAGTGAAAAGTGCAAAAATTCAATACGACCTGGCGCAGCAAAAACTCAATGCTGAAGGTGGTAAAGACACCCAAAGGGTCAGTACCGTTTTTATCCCAGAGAAAAACTAAAGTGAAAACTCTTGTCGCATCGCATCTGGCGAAAAGTTACAAAGGCCGTCAGGTGGTTAAAGACGTCAGCCTTGAAGTAAAAGCAGGCCAGATCGTTGGTTTGCTCGGTCCAAACGGCGCCGGTAAAACCACCACTTTTTATATGATAGTGGGTCTGGTGCCGTCGGATAAAGGCAGCATCACACTGGATGGTCATGATATGACCTTCGACCCTATCCACGCCCGCGCCCGCCAGGGCATTGGTTATCTGCCGCAGGAAAGTTCGATTTTCCGCAAACTGACGGTCTACGATAATCTGATGGCCATTCTGCAAACGCGCAAAGAACTCAAAGATGAACAGCGTGAACAAATTGCTGACGAGCTGCTTGATGAATTTAACATTACCCATATCCGCAGCAGCCTGGGCATGAGTTTGTCTGGTGGTGAAAGGCGCAGGGTGGAAATTGCCAGGGCTTTAGCGGCCAACCCGGCCTTTATTTTGCTGGACGAACCTTTTGCCGGTGTGGACCCTATTTCAGTGCTGGATATTAAAAAAATTATTCAGCATTTGCGCAACAGAGGCATAGGTGTACTCATTACCGATCACAATGTGCGCGAGACCCTTGATGTTTGTGAAATTGCCTATATTGTCAGTCATGGAGAGCTGATAGCTTCGGGTTCGCCGGCTGATGTATTAGCAAATCAGCAGGTCAGAGATGTATACCTCGGCGAACAATTCAGGCTATAGTTAGCAAAAAGCCAGTGGATACTGGCCGTCAGGAGTGACCAGAAGTACATGAAGCCATCTTTACAACTCCGGCTTGGACAGCAACTCACAATGACTCCCCAGCTGCAACAAGCCATTAAGCTGTTGCAACTGTCGACCATTGAATTACAGCAGGAAATTCAGGAAGCTCTGGATGCCAACCCGCTGTTGGAAGCGGAGGATGACTATAACAACTTCAATGAAAGCAGCAATGCACCGGAAGCAAGCGACAAACACGAACAAGCCGAAATAGACAGCTATTCCAGTGACGAACATTTTGACCCGGAAGTGCCCGATACCAGTGAGGCCATGACGGAACAAAATATCAAAGAAGACCTGCCGCTCGACAGCAACTGGGACGACTTAGTCAGCGCCGCGCCTGTGGCAAATACCTACAATGGTGACGAAGACAACGTGTTTCAGGGTGAAACCAGCGAAACCCTGCAGGATTATTTGCGCTGGCAGATGCGCCTGACACCTTTTACCGAAACCGACCTCGCCATTGCCGAAATTATTATCGAAGCCATTGATAGCAATGGCTTACTCACCATCAGCAATCAGGATATTCTCGATTCGCTTGGCATGCCCGAAGTGGAAGCCGACGAAGTCGAAGCTGTGATCAAACGTATTCAGCTGTTTGACCCGGTGGGTGTGGGTGCCCGCACTATTCAGGAATGTTTATTGGTACAGCTGCGCCAGTTTGACCCCGGTACACCTTTTCTGACCGAAACCTGCGATATTATCCGTGACTACAGCGAATATTTAGCCAACAGAGATTTCCGTTCTCTGATGCGCGTGACTAAACTCAAAGAAGATGATTTACGCGAAGTGATGCGGCTTATTCACAGCCTGAATCCGCGCCCCGGCGCCGATGTGATCCGTGAAGAGCAGCAATATACTATTCCGGATGTATCGGTGAAAAAAATCAAAGGCCGTTGGATGGTTGAACTCAATCCAGACGCCTTTCCAAAAATCAGGATCAACGAGCAATACGCCGCCATGTCGCGCAGTGCCAGAAACTCGGCCGACAGTCAGTTTATCCGCTCCCACTTGCAGGAAGCCAAGTGGTTTTTAAAGAGCCTGGAAAGCCGCAACGAAACTTTATTAAAGGTTGCCAACTGTATAGTGCAGCAGCAACAGGCATTTTTTGAGCACGGGGAAGAAGCGATGAAACCCATGGTGCTCAATGACGTGGCAGAGATGGTGGGTATGCATGAATCCACTATTTCCAGGGTCACCACACAAAAATTCATGCACACGCCCAGAGGAATATTTGAACTTAAGTTCTTTTTCTCCAGTCATGTAAGTACAGAAAGTGGCGGCGAATGTTCGTCGACCGCCATCAGGGCTTTTATAAAAAAATTGGTGGCAGCGGAGAATCCTGCAAAGCCGTTAAGCGATAGCAGGATGGCAGAAATTCTTTCTGAACAGGGCATCAACGTAGCAAGGCGGACCATCGCCAAATACCGTGAATCTCTGTACATTCCGCCGTCAAATCAGCGCAAGAGCTTGCTATAAGTGCTCATCAAAGAAGGAAATGTCTATGCAAATCAATCTAACTGGTCGTCATGTTGAAATCACTGAAGCACTGAGAGACTATGTAGACAGCAAGTTTTCAAAACTTGAACGGCATTTTGACCACATTAACAACGTACATGTTGTGCTGAACGTGGAGAAATTAAAACAAATTGCCGAAGCAAAACTGCATTTAAACGGCGGAGAGGTGTTTGCAGTCAGCGAAGATGATAATATGTACGCTGCTATTGACCAGCTGATCGATAAACTTGATCGACAAGTCATTAAACACAAAGAGAAAATTTCTCGTCATTGATTACGGACTTATGAACTTAAGCTCAATGTTATCGAAGGACTGCACAAAAAGTGCGGTCCTTTTTAATAGTAAAAAACGCATTCTGGAATATATTGCCGAGCTTGCGCACCAGCAATTACCGCAATTAGCAGAATCCACTATTTTTGAAGCCCTGATGGCCCGGGAAAAACTGGGCTCTACCGGCATTGGCGGTGGTATTGCCATTCCGCACGGTAAACTCAAAGACGTCACCAGCCCGGTGTTAGTTTTTGTGGTCAGTCAGGATGCCATTCAGTTTGACGCTATTGATAACCAGGCGGTGGACATCTTCTGCGCCATCCTGATCCCGGAAAATCAATGCCAGACGCACCTGACCACCTTAGCCGGCATCGCAAGGTTACTCAGTCAGAAAGATTTAACCCGCAAAATCCGTCATACAGCTTCAGATCATGATCTATACCAGTTGTTGCTGACCCACTCTGATCTGGCGGCCAGCAAATGAAACTCCTTGTCGTCAGTGGTCGCTCAGGTTCCGGCAAATCAGTTGCCCTTCGCGTGATGGAAGACCTGGGTTACTACTGTGTCGACAATATTCCGGTAAATCTGCTGCCCACCCTGGCCAATGCTGTGATGGGCCAGTATGAAAGGGTGGCCGTCAGTATTGATGTGCGCAACCTGCCGCAGGAGCCGGAAGAGCTTACCGACATTCTGTCGTACCTGCCGCGCAAAGTAGAACTCACCATTTTGTATCTGGATGCTTCCCACAGCAGCCTGATCAAAAGATTCAGCGAAACCCGCAGGTTACATCCGCTGTCGCATCAGGCCATGTCGCTGGATGAAGCGATTCAGCGTGAACAGCAGCTGCTGGACCCTATATCCAGCCGCGCCGATTTATATATCGATACCACAGACTTAAATGTGCATCAGCTGACCGAACAGCTGCGCGAACGTATTCTCGGCCAGAAAACCGGCCGGCTGGTGATCCTGTTTGAGTCTTTTGGTTTTAAATACGGCATTCCAAAAGACGCCGATTATGTGTTTGATGCGCGTTTTTTGCCAAACCCACACTGGGAGCCAGAGCTGAAAATTCTGACCGGCCTTGATCAGCCGGTGAAAGATTACCTGGCAGCGCAGGATGTGGTCGGTCAGTATACCGAGCAAATTAATCAGTTTATCGGCACCTGGTTGCCTCATCTGGAACGCAATAACCGCAGTTATCTGACCATAGCCATCGGCTGTACCGGCGGTCAGCATCGTTCTGTTTATATTGTTGAAGCGCTGGCGGCACGTTTTAAAGAATTGCGGGAAGATGTGCAAATCCGCCACCGCGAACTGGTACGTCACCATGGCAAATAGCTTTTCCCAAACCGTCACTATCGTCAATCAATTGGGTTTACATGCCCGTGCTGCCACCAAACTGGCGCAGCTGTGCCAGAAATTTGATGCCAAAATTGAGCTGCAGCAAGAAGGCAAAACCGCCGATGCCAGCAGTGTGCTGGCGCTGCTGATGCTGGCCAGCAGCAAAGGCAAAAATGTTGAGGTGCTGGCACACGGCACAGAAGCAGAAGCGGCGTTAAAATCTGTGGTTGAATTGATTAACAACGGTTTTGACGAAAACTAAGCAGCCCTCTCCTTTATTCCCCTTTGGCTAATTTGTCTCTTTGTTTCATCAGCTCTTGCTGCTGGGTGCCTGCTGCTGGCGTCAGCTTCTGATGTAAACCAGCTTTGATCAGCATATAAGCGGTGACAGGGGCGGAAATAAATAAAAACAATGCTATCAGCAGCTGCTGCAGATTCAGTTGTTGCTCGATAAAATTAAAAAATACCATAGACGCCAGCACCAGACTCCCCAACCCCAGCGTGGTTGCTTTGGTTGGGCCGTGCAGCCTGGTGTAAAAGTCTGGCAGTTTAATCAGCGCAACAGAGCCAAGCAGCACAAACAGGGTACCCGCTATCACCAGCAACGCAATAATCCATTCCAGCACGGTCATCACCTTCTCCTATTCAATAATGTCGCCGCGTAACATAAATTTGCACACTGCGACTGTGCTGACAAAACCCAGCATGGCAATCAAAAGTGCGGCTTCAAAATGCAAACTACTGGCGGCATAAATGCCGTAACAGAGCAATAACGCGATGCTGTTGATATACATGGTATCAAGCGCCAACAAACGGTCCGGCACACTGGGGCCGCGCAGCAACGCCCACAAGTTCAGCAATAAGGCGATGCCGATGCCAATCATCGCAATCAGCACTATCTGATTTAACATTGGAATATCTCCTTCAGTGGCTGCTCATAACGCTGCTTGATACTGGCAATAAGCTCAGTTTCATTTTGTAAATCAAGCACATGTAATAGCAGATACTTAGGTTTGGCGCTGTTTTCGTCCAGCTGATAAGGCAAAATTTCAGCGCTGACAGTGCCGGGCGTTAATGAAACTGTGCCCGCCAGTATCGTCAGCGGCAAAGCTTCGGTAATTGCCAGCGGCACCAGCACAAAACCAGGACGCAGATTCTTATTAGGCCCCAGCACCAGCTTAATCACCTGTAAGTTGGCCAGCACAATATCGAGCAGCACCCGGCCGATATAACGCAGAGCCAGACCCCAACGCCGGATCGGCGGCTGCGGATCACGAAAGCCTGCTGTTAGCTGTGGGATTAACACCGCAAGTAATGCAGCAACAATTAAATGAATTGGCGCAACACTGTTATTGAGCAGTAACCAGACTACAAACAGCAATAAACTTCGGGCAGGGGTTGGCAACAAAGCATGGATAAAATTCATGTTATGCACCTCCTACTGCACGCACATTCGGTAAAAACTGCAGCTGTGTTGCTGCCTCTACACAAAATTGCATCACAGGCTCACCAAACAGCACCAGAACCGGACTTGCCAGCAGTAACAGACCCACAGCCGCAAACTGTACGGCATCAGCACGCTGCGCTGTCACCGCCTGTGCTTTTACCCGCCAGAACAAGGTGCTGCCGGCTCTGGTTAATGCGATCAACACCAGCAGGCTACAGAACAGCAACACCGACCATAACGCAATACGACTGTGCAGATCAGTGGCGGCCTGCATTAACCAGATCTTTGCCACAAAACCAGACAAGGGCGGCATTCCCACCACGGCCAGCGCTGAGATAACAAAAAGCACACCCAAAGGCCAGGCTTGTTGTAAAGGCCGGCCGGCCACTAACCTGTCCTGTACTGTACCGCGCTGGGCGGCAATTAAATCTGCCAGTAAAAATAACGCTGCTGCCACCAAGGTGGAATGCAGACTGTAATAAAGTACGGCGGCAACAGCACCGGTATGACCAAGCGCCAGCGTGGCGAGCAGACTGCCGGCTGATAACAGGACAAGATAAGCCACCAGCAATTTCAGATGTTGTGCTGCCACCACACCCACTGCAGCCAACAGCATAGTGGCCAGCCCGGCAATCCATAATAAATCCCGGCCAAAACCAGCCAGCTCAGCGGCATTGTCACCAAACAGGCTACCAAAGACCCGCATCACACAATAAACACCCACTTTGGTCATCACGGCAAACATCGCAGCCACTGCTGCCGACGCATTGGCATAAGCGGCCGGCAACCAGAAATGCAATGGCAAGAGCGCCGCTTTTAAACCAAATACCAGCAATAACAAACCTGCAGCCGCTTTGACAATTAACACCTGCTGCGGTGCCAGACTACTGATACGCAGTGCCATATCCTGCATATTCAGACTGCCCAGCATGGCGTACAACAGCGCCAGTGCCAGTAAAAACAGCGCGGAGCCTAACAGGTTTAATAACACATAATGCAAGGCCGCTTTGGTGCGCCCTTTGCCGCCACCGTGCAGCAACAAGCCATAAGAGGAAATCAGCAGCACTTCAAAAAATACAAAAAGGTTAAATAAATCAGCCGTCAAAAAGGCGCCGTGAATGCCCATCAGCAAAAACTGTAACAAAGGCTGGAAATAAGCACCACGTTCATCTTCACCAGCCAGACTGTACAGCCAGCAACAACAGGCCAACACTGTGCTTAACAACACAAAAATGGCCGATACTTTATCCTGCAGCAGCACAATGCCAAAAGGCGCCGGCCAGTTCCCCAGCAGGTAAAAGTTTTGTACACCGCCAGCGCTTTGCCAAAGGCCATAACAGGCGCTGAGTAACAGCAGCAACAAACCAAGCCCCCCCAGCGCCCGCCTTTTATTTACAGATGCCTGCAGCGGTGGTAACAACAATAAAGCCCCGGTAATTAACGGAACTAAAATCGGAAAAATCACTGCATGTTGCATCAAAACCGCGACTCCTGCTGTTGCCGCGAACCACTGTGGCCATCCACATGGTCATTGCCCAGTTCAGCCCGGGCACGAATGGCAAGGATCACTAAAAACGCCGTCATGGCAAAACCTATCACAATAGCGGTCAGCACCAGCGCCTGAGGTAAAGGGTCAGCATAGATGTCCGTTACGCCCAATACTGCGCCTTTACCTGCGGTTAAACCGCCACTGGCAAAAATAAACAAATTGACCGCATAAGACAGCATGGTTAACCCCAGCACCACAGCAAAGGTATGGGCACGCAATACCAACAACACACCGCAGCTGGTTAATACGCCGATCACAATTGCCATCACCAGTTCCATTATGATTGCTCCTTATGTACAGGACGGTAACGGGTGGTGACTTTGCCTAAGTTCGCCAGGATCAATAAGGTTGACCCCACCACCGTCAGATAAACACCCAGGTCAAACGCCATGGCACTGGCCAGCTCAACAGTGCCCACCAGCGGCAGGTCAAAATAATCAAACCAGGATGTTAAAAACGGCCGGTCAAACAGCCAGCTGGCGAGACCCGTTATAGTGGCGCATAAAATCCCTAAGGAAATCAGCGTGGAATATTCAACTTTTAACCTGGGTTTGACCCAGTCCACGCCCTGCGCCACATACTGCAGGATCATCGCAACAGCGGTGATCAGACCGGCGACAAAACCTCCGCCAGGCATATTGTGGCCACGGAAGAAGATATACACAGAAACCAATAACGCCAGCGGCAATAACGCCTGTGACACCACCGCCAGCAACAGTGGATGGCTGTCCAGCGCCCAGCGCCGGCCTTCGCCATCGGCACCTGACATAAAACGAGGAATGCCGGTCAGCATTTTAAAAATTCCCAGAGCGGCGATACCTAACACGGTGATTTCACCCAGGGTGTCAAAACCACGGAAATCAACAAGAATGACATTAACCACATTGGTGCCACCACCGCCGGTTTTGGCATTTTGCAGGAAATAGCCTGAAATAGTGTCGGTTTGCTGGGTCAGCATGGCAAAAGCCAGACTGCCTATCACCACCCCAACCCCTGTTGCCAACGCCAAATCCCGCACCAGATGACCAGGTGAAGATTGTTTCACCGATTTATGCGGCAGGAAATACAACGCCAGCATCAGCAGCACAACAGTTACCACTTCCACCGATAACTGAGTCAGTGCCAAATCCGGTGCCGAAAACCGGACAAAAGCCAGGCTGACCATTAACCCCACCACCGAAATCATCACCAGCGACAATAAACGTTGCCGGATGGTGAGTACAGTGGCGATGGCAGCAATACATAAAATAGCGGCGCCGGCCAGCACCAGCATATCCAGCGGCAAGGTCGGCCTGTTGCCTTGTAATGAAGCAAGCTCCAGCAAAGGCGCTCCGCACAACCACAACACCAACACCAACATCAGACCGGCAAATCGCTGATAACGGCCATTGTCGATAGCCGCAGTCAAACTGCGGCAACGCTGCACAAAACGCTGCAACACATTTTCAAAACGGTAAATTGCCGGTTGTTCGGCAAAACCGGCCTGGAACACAAATAAATGTTTGCGGTTGATATAAAGCACAATACCACCGGCCAGCGCCAGCACGCTCATCAGCAGCGGTATATTCAGACCATGCCACAACGCCAGACTGTATTCCGGCGCCGCACCGCCCAGCACTGCCACAGCCGCCTGTGATAGTAAATCACCGATAAACCATTGCGGAAACACCCCAACCAGCACACAGAGCGCCACCAGAATTTCCATTGGTACCCGCATATAACGAGGCGGTTCATGCGGTGTTTTAGTCAGGCCAATAGGTTCACCGTTAAAAAACACGTCGTGGATAAAACGGGCGGAATAAGCAACGGCAAAAATCGCAGCCACTGTCGCCAGCAGCGGAATGAGCCAGCTTAATGATCCCAACACGCCCTGATGCAGGGTTTGTGTAAAGAACATTTCTTTGGATAAAAAACCGTTTAACAGCGGCACGCCGGCCATTGACGCCGAAGCCACCATAGCCAGAGTGGCAGTAACCGGCATATATTTCCATAAACCATTGATTTTTCGCATATCGCGGGAGCCGGTTTCATGGTCAATAATACCCGCGGCCATAAATAATGATGCTTTAAAAATGGCATGGTTAATTACATGGAAGATGGCGGCTACTGCAGCCAAATCTGTATCTAACCCAAGTAATAAGGTAATCAAGCCAAGGTGGGAGATGGTTGAATACGCCAGCAATCCCTTTAAATCATGCTGAAATAACGCAAAATAAGCGCCCACCAGCAAAGTGGTTAAACCGGCCAGGGTCACCGCTAAAAACCATAATTCGGTACCGGATAACAGCGGATATAACCGCGCCAGCAGGAAAATACCGGCTTTCACCATGGTAGCCGAATGCAGATAAGCGCTGACCGGCGTTGGTGCAGCCATGGCATTGGGTAACCAGAAATGAAAAGGAAACTGCGCTGATTTGGTAAAAGCCCCCAACAACACCAACGCCAGCACCACAGGATAAGCCGCATGTTGTTGTAATTGTTCAGTTTGTGTCAGAACCACAGCTAATTCATAACTGCCGGTGATTTGCCCAAGCAGCACAATACCGGCTAGCAGCGCCAAACCGCCGGCCGCAGTGACAGTTAACGCCATTCTGGCGCCTTTACGGGCATCGCCCTGCTGCGACCAGAAACTAATCAGTAAAAACGAGCTGATACTGGTCAGCTCCCAGAAAAACCACATTTGCAACAGATTGCCAGATAACACTACACCCAGCATCGCAAACATAAATAACATTAAAAACGCATAAAACCTGACCATCGAATCCTGTGCCGACAGGTAATAGCGCGCATAAAGAATGACCAATAAACCGATGCAGAGAATAAGCAGGCTAAATAAAAATGATAAACCATCCAGCTGCAGGCTGAAATTCAGCCCAATCATCGGTAACCACTGCAACTGATACCTTAGGACTTCGCCGGAATAGATAGCACTGCCCATGGGTAATAACAGCAACAACGCCAGAGCAGGGAAAGCGGCCACAGCCAGCGCCAGATAACTGCGCTGCCATTGCCGAACTGTCGTAACCAAAACACTGGCCAGCAGCGGTAATATCACTATCCATAATAAAGTGCTCACCAGACTCAGTATCCTCTTTTGTTAAGTGGGCCTATACCATTCACATTACGTTGCTTCGGGCCAAACCGGTCACAAGGAGATCATCTGCAAAACCAAAAACAGATGAGGTGATAATGCTGCAGGGATCTGATGCCTGTCCTGCATTTTTTAAAGCAGAGATCGGATAAATGGGGTTTTATCTAAGATAAAACCCCGCCTTTTTGTCACATCAGTGTCCGGATACAGCCGCCGCACCAGGTACATAATGGTGGATCCAGCCGGCGTCATAAAACCAGTGTGTCACTTCAGGCAACACAAACACAGTGCAGGTTAAACCAACAACAGTTAACACAATAGTGTAAGGAATTGCCATCCACACCATCTTGGCATAAGACAGACGGATCAGCGGTGCTAAGGCACTGGTCAACAGGAATAAAAACGCCGCCTGACCATTAGGTGTTGCTACGCTTGGCAGGTTGGTGCCGGTATTAATAGCAATGGCCAATAACTCAAACTGTTCACGGCTGATACGTCCTGCTTCCCAGGCCGCTTTGACTTCATTGATATACACAGTGCCAACAAAGACGTTGTCGCTGACCATGGATAAAGCACCGTTCGCCAGGAATAACATCGCCAACTGCAACTGACCATCAAAGGTCAGTACCCAGGCAATCACCGGCGTAAACAAATGCTGGTCGATAATCACCGCCACTATAGCGAAAAACACCACCAATAAAGCGGTAAAAGGCAAAGCTTCTTTAAAAGCATGGCCAATCGCATGTTCGTCAGTCACACCGCAGAAGGTGGTGGCCAGAATAATCACCATCAGGCCAATCAGACCCACTGACGCAATATGCAGGCTCAGACACAGGATCAATAACACCGCAATAATGCCCTGCACCCAGAGTTTTGCGATGTCGGATGAAGTGATTTTGGCAGTCTGGTATTTATCGTATGCAATAAGTACGTCCTGCACTGCGGTTGGCAGGCGCACACCAAAATCAAAAATACGGAATTTCTCTACCACCACTGTGGTTAATAAACCGCAGATCAGAATAGGCACACTCACAGCACTCATCCGCAGCGCAAATTCAGCAAAATCCCAACCTACAGCAGCAGCAATAATCAGGTTTTGAGGTTCGCCCACCATAGTGGACACTCCACCCAATGCGGTACCCACCCCGGCGTGCATCAGTAAGTTTCGTAAAAAACCACGAAATGCATCTAAATCGGCTCGCGATAATTCGGCCACTTCAGTGTCCACACTGTGATCATGTGGGTCGACAAAGCCCTTACCAGACGAAATTTTGTGATAAATCGCATAAAAACCAATACCAACAGCGATAACCACTGCCACCACTGTTAAGGCATCGAGGAATGCCGACAAAAATGCCGCCATAAAAGTAAAAGCCATTGAAATACCAATTTTTGACCGCACCCGGATCAATAATTTGGTAAACACAAACAGCAGCAGATCTTTGACAAAGTGAATGCCAGCCACCATAAACACCAACAGCAAAATTACCTCAATGTTCATAGTCACTTCGTGCATCACTTTGTTGGTGCTGGTCATGCCCATCGCAATAGCCTGAATGGCCAATAAACCGCCCGGCAACAGTGGATAACACTTCAACGCCATCGCCAGGGTAAAAATAAACTCAATCACAAGTAACCAACCGGCCAGATAAGGATGGTTGATAAAAACCAGTGGATTGATAAACAGAAACATAATGATGGTCAGTTTGTACCAGTTCGGTGACTGACCGAGAAAGTTGTTAAAGATGGCGAGCGCGGTGCCGGATGCTTTCATAGTTTGTACCCATAGTTTTTATTATGACCTTCAGCGGAGCAGAATTTGTCCTGTCCGTTCAAAGATAGCGTACCTTGGCAACACTGCGTTGGTCTGAGCGGGTATAAATGGGCAAAATGCTCAAAAATGCTATCTATGTCAGCTTCTTATACCGAGTTCACTGCAGAATGTCCATGACAGCCCGATGAACAAATAGCAGAAATCGGATAGACAACGGAAAATTTAACTAAAGCAGCAAAGCGGAAAATAACCGCTAAAACAGAGCTAACATTTGTTCCTGTTGCCGCAGTGCCACAACATGCCACCAGAGAAAGAATAGCCGGACAAATTGCAGGCAAAAAAACGCCTGCTCGATGCAGGCGTTTGTGCTGAACAATGCTGGCTTAACGCTTAGGGCTGTGCCAACAGCGACAAGACAAAAGCGTATTCATCGGCAATTTCGTTCAGGCGGGAGAAACGGCCCGATTTACCGCCATGACCCGCTTCCATATTGGTGCGGAATAACAACGGGTTGTTATCGGTTTTGTGGGTGCGTAACTTAGCCACCCATTTGGCCGGTTCAAAATACTGCACCTGTGAATCGTGCAGACCTGTGGTCACCAGCATGGCCGGATAAGCCTGTTTTTTCACCTGATCATAAGGTGAATATGACAACATATAGTCATAAAAGGCTTTTTGCTTTGGGTTGCCCCACTCATCAAACTCATTGGTAGTTAATGGGATAGACTCATCCAGCATAGTGGTCACCACATCGACAAAAGGCACATGCGCCAAAATGCCGCGGTATTTTTCCGGCGCCATATTGGCAATGGCCCCCATCAGTAAACCACCGGCACTGCCGCCCATCGCAAAGACTTTATCTTTGGCAGCATATTTTTCAGCAACCAGATAATCGGTAACGGCGATAAAGTCGGTGAACGTATTGATTTTATTCAGCAACTTGCCGTCTTCATACCAATGCCGGCCCATTTCCTGGCCACCCCGGATATGAGCGATTGCATAAACAAAACCACGGTCGACCAGGGACAACACCGGCGCTTTAAAGCTTGGGCTGCTGGAACTGCCGTAAGAGCCATAGGCATATTGGTACAAAGGCGCGGTACCGTCTTTTTTCAGGCCTTTTTTGTACAGCAAACTGACCGGAATTTTGGTGCCATCTGTTGCTGTCGCCCACACCCGCTCAGTTTGATAATTGTTTTTATCAAAACCACCCAGCACTTCCTGCTCTTTTAACAGGCGTTTTTCGCCGGTGCGCATATTCATTTCATAGATAGACGAAGGTGTGGTTAACGAGGTATAGCTGTAACGCAACCATTCGGTGTCTTGCTGATAATTGACGTTAGTGTAAGCCACATAAGCTGCTTCACCTGAATCGATGTAACTGGCTTTTTTCAGATCAACCCAGGGCATCACCTGCACTTTATTTAAACCATCATTGCGCACATTCACCGCAATATAGTCTTTAAATAACTGAAAAGACTCGATAAACACTTTAGGATCATGCGCCAGCAATTCCTGCCAGCGCGCTCTGTCACCTATCTGGTCATCGGCCACTGTCATCAGCCGGTAATTCGGCGCATTCCAGTCGGTTCTGATCACCCAGCGGTTACCCATATGCTCAATGTCGTATTTAAAATCGCGCTGACGCGGCGCCACAGTGCGGAACTTGCCACTCTTGTCGTCACTTTTCAGCACCAGCATTTCATTCGACACTGTGCTGCCAAGCCATATCACCACATACTGGTCATCGCCGCTGTTACCAACCCCCATATAAAAGCTGGTGTCTTTTTCTTCATATAACAGCTCATCTTTGCTGTTATCCTGGCCAAGCTGATGGCGTTTTACTTTGTTGCCAAGTAAAGTTTGTTTGTCTTTTTCAATATAAAACAAAGATTGACTATCAGCCGACCAGGCAAGAGATGCATCCATACCGGTCAAGGTGTCGGGCAGATCCTGCCCGGTGCGTAAATCGCGGATTTTCAGTGTGTAATTGCGACGACCCGTGGTGTCTTCGGCATAAGCCAGCAGTTGCTGATTGGGGCTTACCTGATAATTGCTGACCTGATAAAAGTCTTTGCCTTCAGCCATTTTATTGACATCCAGCATAATCTGCTCGGCGCCACCGGCCTTAGGTTTGCGGGCATAAATCGGGTACTGTTTACCTGTCTCAAAGCGGCTGTAATAAGAATAATCCCCTTTGATCGCAGGCACTGCACTGTCATCCTGCTTCACCCTACCGATAATTTCTGCTGACAGCTGCTTGTTCAGCTCAGCGTATTTGGCTGCATAATCCTGATAATATTTATTCTCGGCATTGAGGTAAGACAACACTTCAGGCGCCTGCCTTTTGTCATCCCTGAGCCAATAATAAGGATCAACCCTGTCACCATTGGGTGATTTCACCACATAAGGTTTTTGTGCAGCCACAGGAGCTGCGGTTTCAGCCCACGCCATTTGCATTACCCCAAATACCATGATGCCGGAGCATATGGTTTGCATTATTTTTGCCATCAGAAGTTCTCTTAATTAATGTGCTTCGTGCAGTTATTGCTTTTACGACACCAAAAGTTAACACAGTGCATACAATTGCTCTAGCCTTTGCGTCAAATACACAAGCTGCTGCGAAAGCGTTTATCCTGTAATGGCAACAAGCACTTATAAGCTATTCACAAACAGCAAATTTTAGGCTTATATTATAAAGCTCAATAACGTAGAGACATGATCATGGCATTAATGACAGTAGCTGAAGTGGCCGCTTTTCTGGCAATTCAGGAAATTCGGGTAGAACGACTGGCAAGGGAAAATCTGCTGGTCGCCGCAGGTAAAGACGCCAACGGCAAACCAATGTTTGAAGAAGACGATGTAAAACGTTACAAAACGCTGGCCGAACGTCTGGGTGGGATCTAATCACCAATCATTGCGGCAACAACAGTTGCCGCAGTTTTTTCAGCGCCTGCTCCGCCTTGTCACTGTGGTCCGGCAACGTCAGATACCATAACCAGCAAAATCCGCTATACAACTGTTTTGCCAGCTTTAACCTCTGATGTAACCCAGTGGCTGCCTGCGGCCGGTACTGCAGATAAAAATCCAGCATCGCCTGCTCTTCGGCTGCACTCATCTGTAAATTCAGCGCCAAAGCCGCCAAATCAAAACTGCTGTCTGCCCGCTGGCAATATTCAAAATCAATCAACCAGATGCGTTGTTGCTGCAACAAAATATTTCCGCTGTGCAAATCCATATGACAAAGCACAATGTCAGTGGGCAGCTGTATAAATTCCCCGGCGGCTTGCTGTAACAAAGCAAATATATCCTGTGGCAACTGCAGCCTGTTAGGCTCGGGCAAGTCGTCGTATAACTGCTGCAAATACAACAAAGGTTGTAACTCAGGGGTTTGCACTGTAAGCCGGTGTAACCGCACCAGTTTTTCTACCAGTTGCATCAGTTCACCATGATGCAAAGTCCAGTCAAAATGCCGGCTGCGGGTTAAAAATTCACTGACCAGCATGCGCTGATGATTATTCAGACAAAGGGGGGCCGGAGCAACGCCAACAGCGGCAGCAGCGTGCTGACAACGCAGCTCCTGCTGGCGGCACACCCCTTCCACAAAAGGGGCATAATGCCGAAGCAAATAATGGCCACGCTGGGTGTGAATATAATAGTTATCGTTGGTACTGCTGGTGGCGAGTTTTTGCAGCGCCAGCGGCAGATGATAAGCAAAAAATTCTAACCGCTGACACAGATGCCAGATTTGTTGTTCTGCTGAACTTGATAGCTGCTGCGCCATGCTAGGTACCCTACCGCTGCGATGACGGTATAAATAACAAAAAGTGCACTGAAAAAATACAAATCTTTTTGCAGATAGATATAAATAGACACCGCATCAATCACTACCCAGTACAGCCAGTTCGACACCACTTTTTGTGCCACCAGCCAGGTGCTGACCACGGCAAAACAACTGACCTGAGCGCCCAGATAGGCAAAATCAGTACTGGTGTAATTTGCCATCAGATAACCCAGCAACAAACCGGCACTAAAAGTACCGCCTATCAGCAGCAAGTGTTGTGACAGCCGCCATTCCACCACAGTTTGTGGCACGCCATGGCTGTGCTGGCGCATTTTCTGCCAGTTCCACCAGCCATACAGCGCCATACCGGCATAATACAGCTGCAACAAAGCGTCGGTAAAAAGCCGTGACTGCAGCATAATTTGCAGGGTTAATAAGGTGCTGATCAATGCCGCCGGCCAGCACCATAAACTGTGGCGAATGGCCAGCACTGTGTAAGCCAGCGCCAGCACAGTTGCAAGCAATTCAATGCTGGTTTGCAGTTGCCAGCCAGCAAGAATACCGCTTACCAGCTCATTCATGGCCGTAAATCACCATGAATAAACTTCACCACAAACACCACTTTGCCATAACGTTCAAAGGACCATTTAATACAACGCTGCAGCGCCGCCATCACGGTGTCGTATTCGCCAAATATCTGAGTGCTCATGGTATTGGTCACCACAATCAAGCCGGGTTCACGGTTGAGCTCAGCAATAAAACCAACAATAGGTTCGATATATTCAGCGGTGAGCGGGTATTTACTGATTTCGATAGAAAGTTGCATCAACTCACTCCTTAAAACTGATAACTGGCACTGACGCCAACACGGCGCGGTTCGCCAAACTGTTCGTACACATGGTCTTGATAACCATCCCTTGGGTCGTTGCCAAAATAAAATCCACGTACGCCATATTCTTCATCCAGCGCGTTGCGGCTCCACAGCGCAAGCTCTAATGCATCCAGCTGATAACTCAGTTTCAGGTTCAGCAATGTCATGTTGTCTGCTTTGGCGCTGTGGGAATCTGAATAAAAATACCCGGCTTTATGTTGCAAGCCAGTGTTCAGCTGCAGGTTATCCAGCATGGCCCATTCCAGTGCCAGGCTATATTGAAAATCCGGCGCATGCGCTTGCTCGCGACCCGTCTGATCAATGCCCTGTTCGGTAACAAAATCACGGATCTCGCTGTGCAGCACGCTGGCGTTGGCAAAAAGCGTCAGCGTCGGCAACAGCTGCAGGCGGTTTTCCATTTCAATACCATAGTTACGGCCACTGCCGGCATTACTTAAATAACCAATAAACTTAGTGCCACGATTGACCCAGCCATTTACCTGCATATCGTCACGCCACATATAAAATGCAGCAACACGACTGACCAGCATCTGCTCTGCAGTGGCGGCCTTCACACCAAACTCAGCATTCCACAAAGTTTCAGGCGAAAAAGTTGGACGGGCTTTTAAAAAGTCAGCAATGCTGCTGTTTTTTGGATCCATCGCTTTGGCAAGCGCCTCACCATTAATACCACCGACTTTATAACCACGGGAACCCAGCAGATACACCATGCTTTGTGGTGTCAGCTGGTAATCCAGGCTTAACTTGCCGCCCCACATCCAGTCATCACCGTCCTGCATAATCAGGTTACTGTCCTGATAGTCATCCTGATAACGCTCGGCTCTGAGTCCAGCCGTCAGCTTCACGTCAGGAGCCAGCTGATGCTGACTTTCCAGATACCAGGCGATATTCTGCCGTTTCAGCTCGCTGAAAAACGGATAAATTTCTTTGGCAAATGAGTCGCCATAATTGCGGTTTAAATCGGTTTCTTGTGAACTCAAATAAACGCCGCTAACCCAGCTTTGGTCCAGCGCCACAAAACGATGGTCCAGGCTGTAATTTTGCCGCTCGCGCAGGTATTGATCAGTCGTCGCATAACCATCAGGGTGAATGCCCTGAAAACTCCAGTCTTCGTCAAAACCATAGTCGCTGTCAGCGTGCAGCACACTGAACTGCGTCACAGACTCGGCAAATTGCCAGCCGGTATAACGGGCTTTGAGCATAGCTGCGGCAATATCCTGATTATCCTGCCCTGGCTCGTCCGACAAAGTGGTTCTGTTTCTGTCCAGTGAAAAGGCATCATAGCCATTGTTGATATCGTGCAGATTCAGCACTGCATCCAGCGTCAGCTGCTCTGACACCAGATAACGGAATTTTGTATGCAGATGATTTTCATCAATATTGTTGGTGTCATCGCGGTTTAAAAACTGGTTGTTGATAAAACCATCAGATGACTGATGTTCAGCCGCCAACCTGAAGGCAAACTGTTCCGACACACTGTTGTTATGCACCAGGCTCAGTTGATTGCTGCTGTAGTTGGCAAGGCTTGCCGACAAACTGGTACTTTGCTCAAATACCGGCTCGCTACTGACAAAATTCAGCATACCTGCCATGGCATTGGCACCAAAACGGGTGGCTTCAGGGCCGCGAAACACCTCAAGCTGCTGCGCATCCAACAACGAAGGTAACCCCAGCAGCGAATAATCAATGCCGTCCACCAGCACACCCACAGACGGGTTAATACTGTCAACAAACTCACTGCGCTCACCTATACCGCGCATCTGCAGATAACGGCCGCGTGATGCACCAGCAGCAAAATTAACGTTGCCCAGTTGCTGCAATACATCGTCCAGATGCTGCGCGTGCTGACGTTTAATGTCCTGCTCTGAAATCAGCGCCACACTGCCGGGTAACTGGTTCAGTGAAGACTGACGAAAATCCCCTTTAATGCTCAAACGTTCAATAGCTTGCTCGGCCGCATCGGCAACAGCATAAGGGGCAACGACAGTGGAAACCGCAACGGCAATAACAGAAACAGCAGATTTCAGACGCATCGACAGATGACTCCAGTGAGAAAAATGGATCATCTGCGTATAAGGAAGTCAAAGACACCATCCCTCCGCCGGCATGATCCGGATCAGGTTCATAGGGTTTGCCTTTAGGCATCTCAGCTTTCGCACCCCTTGGTTTTGCGGCGGCAGTGTATCGGCTTTTTTTCGGCCATGCAATCAGCACCAGGTAGAACCAGCAAAAGCCTCTGGCTGGCGCTTGGCTGAAAGTGAGCTAGGTTTAAAACAACGCCGCTCAGGCGTGGTTGACTAAGAAGAGGAAAAATATGAAAAAAAGTCTGTATCTCTGTTTAATTGCGGGACTCCTGGTAACGTCAAATCTCAAGGCAGAAGACTCTGAAGAAGTGGTGTATTCCACAGAGGGGTATTGTGTGCTGGCCAATGAAGGCGTCAGTGATGATTATTTAAAAGCTTATGTCAAAAAGCTCGGCAGCAAACCTTCCACAAAAGTCTGCAATAGTTTTAAAGAAGTAGTGGCTGAGTCCAGACCAAAAGATTGGGACTATCCGGCAGGCCGGGTTTATCCGGGCAGCGTGATCCGGCTCAGTCCCTCTCAGGTCGCTTTACTGAAATCGCTAAAAAAAGCCGAACAATAAAATCTGCTGTATTGCTCTGCTAAACTTTTAGCAGAGCTTTTCCCACCGCTTTGATATTTCTTGATTTTTTAACAGCAAAAACGACAAGATGAACCAAGCGCTGATATGATGGGTCAACCTCTGATGCAGTTTGTGAGGATACAAGAATGATCAGACGATGTGTCACACTCCTGTTGTTAATCTGCCAGCAACTGCAGGCAGCTGATTGTATTGCAGTGAATGCTGAACAGCCGTTACCGGGGAAAACTGCGGACTGGACCATTGCTGCCATTGAACTGCAACGCAACGACATTTTTGATCTGAACAAACATCACGTGGTCTGGTTTCATTATCTTGCCAACGACTACCATGTGATCACCAGCGAACAGGCCATCCGCGACGATTTATTGTTCCAAACCGGTCAGCGGCTTGATCCGGCTTTATTAAATGAAACCGAACGGTTGCTGCGCAGCCGCCGCTATCTGCGTCATGCCGAAGTCAGCGTCAGCCACTATTGCCCGGCCGACAACACAGTCAAAGTAAAAGTCAGCAGCTGGGACAACTGGTCGTTATTGCCAAAAATTTCGCTTGGCCATGAAGGCGGCGAAACCAAAACTAATCTGGGTTTTGCCGAAGACAACTTGTGGGGCACCGGCAATCAGCTGATGGTGGAGTATTTCAGCGACAGCGAACGCCATGGTTACAAAACCCGGTTTTTATCGCCCAATATTGGCGGCAGCCACTGGCAGACTGCGCTGCAATATGCCGACAATTCCGACGGTGAAACTTACCAGTTCCGGCTGAACAAACCTTTTTATCAGCTTGGCAGCGAGCGCAGTTATGGTTTTGAAGTTTTTAAAGATATCAAAGACATCAGTGAGTATCAGCGCGGAGACGTCTACAACGAATATCAGAGCAAAGTACAATATCTGTCGGTCGATACCGGCTGGAAACTCAGCCAACAGGGTCATACAGTGCAAAGGCTTAGTGTGGGGGTAAAGCTGGACGACCGCCACTTTGACGCCAATGAATATTCCACCCTGGCGCCCCCACCGGACCGGGATTTATCCCAGGTCTGGCTCGGTTTTGAATGGTTTGAATCCAACTACCAGAAACTACATAATTTTTATCTGTTTAATAGAGTAGAAGATATTAATTTTGGCTGGCAGTTTGGCGCCCGGGTCGGCGCGCTCAGCACAGGTCTGGGCGCTTATAGTGCCGGTATGCAGTATCAGCTGTTCCTGAATAAAACCTGGGCTGTGGGGCAAAGCAGCTGGCTGGTGCTCAATAGCGATGTAAATCTGCTGGACGCCACTGAACTGCCGCAACAGCGTTTATTCAACACTCAACTGCGGTATATCAAACATCTGAGTGACAATCAGGTGTGGCTCAGTCAGCTGCGGGTAGCCTTTGGTGAAAATTTGTTTCGCGATGAACGTATTGCTATTGGCGGTGATGAAGGCATGCGGGCTTTCCCGCTCTATTATCAAACCGGCGATAAAGCCATAATTGCCAGCAGTGAATACCGCTACATTACCCCCTGGCATGTATATCAGCTATTTGATGTGGCCATTGCCGCTTTTGTTGATGCCGGCCGCGCCTGGGATAATCCGGATCAGCAAATTGAACTGGACCAGGGGCGTTTATACGGTTATGGCATCGGCCTTCGGCTGCTGCCAAGCCACGCCAGCCGCGGCAGCATTATCAGCATCGATTTATCCAAACCTGTCACCAACAACCCGGAATTATCCGGCTGGCGCTGGCGTTTTATTGCCAAAAAAGAGTTCTGACCGACCGCAAAATAGCCCGGGGTGGAACTAACCTTGCTGACCCCACGCCAAAATACCACCGTTAACGCTGACAATCCGGGCAATACACAGTACTGCGTTGCCCCAGCCGCACTTCCCGCAATTCTGTGGCACATGCGGTGCAGGCTTCACCACCGCGGCCATACACCAGTAATTCCTGTTTAAAATAACCGGGTTTGCCATCCACCTGACTGAAGTCTTTTAACGTGGTGCCACCCTGAGTGATGGCAAACTGCAAGGTTTGTTTTACCACTTCAGTCAGCACCGCACATTCCGCCAGCGTCAGGCTATTGGCAGGTCGTGTTGGCAAAATACCGGCTTTAAACAGAGCCTCATTGGCATAAATATTACCAACCCCAACCACCACATGATTGTCCATCAGCACCAGTTTGATAGCGCTGCTGCGTTTCTGGCAGCAAAGGTGCAAATGTTCAGCAGTAAACTCATCTGTTAACGGTTCTGGGCCAAGTGCCGCCAGCATCGGATGCAAGCTGCCTTTGGCTTGCCATAACACAGCGCCAAAACGGCGGGTGTCATTGAGGCGCAGCAAGGTCTGGTTGTCGAGCAGCCAATCGACATGGTCGTGTTTGCCGGGCGCTGTTGCCGCGGGCAATAGTTTCAGATTCCCCGACATACCCAGATGAACCAGAATGTCACCGGCACTAAGATGGATCAGCAGATATTTAGCCCGGCGCGATACCCCCAGGATGGGCTCATTGCAAAGCGCTATCACTTCATCCGGCACCGGCCAGCGTAACTGGCGCTGGCGCACCTGCATGGCAACAAGAGTCCGGCCCTGTAAATGCGGGCTTATCCCCAAACGGGACACTTCAACTTCTGGTAATTCAGGCATCAATCACACTCACTGGACTGGAAGCTGCGGAAACAGCTGCTGATATTGCACTTCGGTGATGGGGTATAACGCAGACTGCCCCTGACGCTGCAAATAATATTGCTGCTGATGCTGATACAACCACCAATGCTGTGCGCTGTCTGCTCCGGCTAACAGCAGCACCACAGTGGCAAGCGGCGGCGCTTCCAGTGTGACGGGCTTCACCGCAGCCTGCAGTTGCAGCTGCTGCCAGGCACTGGCAATTTCAGCGGCGCTGTTTTTGCTTGGCAGCTGCGGCTGAAAATGCCAGGCAGTGCCGGCTTGTTGCACATTGGTTTGCGCAAACTGCAATTGCAGCAAACTAAAACCGTCAGCGATCACCTTTTCGGTCTGCTGCTGTTGCTGTTTTAACAAGGCCAATTGTTGTGGCACGATAAAAAACAGCAACATCAGCCCCAGCACGGCAAAAATGATGATGTTGTTCCAGTCGCGTCGGCTCAGCGCCATAACCTGCTCACCTTCAACCAAAAAAATGCAGTGTAATGCATGCCACAACACAAGCCTAGTGCAGCAGCGGCTTTTGCCGGGACGCAGGCAGTGGACAAAAACAGCGTGGGGGAAAATGACAGCAACAGCCATCTGCGGTATTTAACGGGCAGGACGGGCAACAGCACGATCATTGTTGGCGGCGCTAAAAAACAAAAACCCGGTACAGGACCGGGTTTTGCTTTTGGAAATAAATCCGATTATTTGATTTTCGCTTCTTTGAAAATCACGTGCTTGCGCACTTTAGGATCGAATTTTTTGATTTCCATTTTTTCTGGCATGGTGCGCTTGTTTTTATCAGTTGTATAAAAAAAGCCGGTACCAGCAGAAGAAACTAAACGAATTTTATCGCGCATTTTCTAATCCTTAAACCTTTTGACCTTGCTTACGCAGATCAGCTAAAACTGCATCGATACCATTTTTATCGATGATACGCATAGCGCGTGTTGAAAGACGCAGCGATACGAAACGGTTTTCGCTTTCAACCCAGAAACGGTGAGTTTGCAGGTTAGGCAGGAAACGGCGCTTAGTTGCGTTGTTGGCGTGTGAACGACGGTTACCTACCATCGGACCTTTACCAGTGATTTGGCACACTCTAGACATGTCAATGTTTCTCCAAAATTACTTCAGCTCGAGCTATCGTCATCCTTCTGGCCTGGAAGAATGCCCCGGATTTCTGAAAGGGCGCAATTTATACAGGATCCCAGGCTAAAACTCAAGGTAATTCTGCCTTGAATTTAACCGATCTTGTTTGCGATCCGATCAGATCTTAAAGCCAGCCGCGTTCTGCAAAGGAAATGACCTCTGCGTCGCCGACCACAAAATGATCCAATAACTTGATATCGACCAAAGCCATGGCTTGGGTCAGGCGCTCCGTTATAGCTCTGTCAGCGCGACTCGGCTCAGCAACTCCGGATGGATGATTGTGAGCCAAAATAACGGCGGCGGCATTATGCGCTAAAGCGCTTTGAACTACAATACGCGGATACACAGGTGACGCATCTATTGTGCCGTAAAACAGCGGTTCTGCTTTAATCAGCCGGTGCTGGCTGTCTAAATACAACAACATAAAAACTTCGCGCTTTTCCATGCCGATGCTGTATTGCAGATAATTTTTTACCAGCGCCGGCTCGCTGAACACCACATCCCGTTTTAAATCTTCATATAAAGAGCGCCGGCATAGCTCAAGCACCGCCTGAGTTTTGACATAACGTGCTATGCCCAAACCACGGCGCTGACAGAATTTCTGCGCACTGGCACTGAAAAACTGCTTCAGACTGCCAAATTCGGTTAACAGCTCCCGCGATAAAGCCAGTGCATCCACCCCTATCAGGCCGTTGCCTAAAAATACTGCCAACAGCTCGGCGTCGGTTAAGGAAGCCGCGCCATGCGCCAGCAATTTTTCTCTGGGTCTTTCGGCCTGTGGCCATTGTTTGATGCTCATCATCTCTCGTCCTTGAGTTGAAGTTCGTGTTATCTTAGCGGCCACTTTGTCGACTCCGGGCCTGTTTTCCATGACCACAGCTGCCAATTTGTTGCCGCTTCAGGGCAAAAACATTCTGTTAGGGATCAGCGGCGGTATTGCCGCTTATAAAAGTGCGGATTTAGTCAGGCGCTTAAAAGAGCGTGGCGCCGAAGTACGGGTTATTCTGACACCGGCTGCCAGCGAATTTATTACGCCGCTAACATTACAGGCGTTGTCGGGTAACCCTGTTGGCCAATCTTTATTAGACCCCGCCGCTGAAGCTGCCATGGGTCATATTGAACTGGCGCGCTGGGCTGATTTTATACTGGTGGCGCCAGCTTCTGCCGATGTGATTGCCCGTATCACACACGGCATGGCGAATGATCTGCTGACGACCTGCATTCTGGCGGCCAATGCGCCTTTTGCCATAGCGCCGGCAATGAACCAGCAGATGTATAAAAACATAGCCACCCAGAGCAATTTAGCAACTTTAATTTCACGAAATATTCACATCTATGGCCCGGCAGCCGGTGAGCAAGCCTGTGGTGATGTGGGCATGGGCCGCATGTTAGAACCGCTGCAACTGGCTGAATTGGTAGTGGCGTTTTTTCAGCAAAGCCCCAAACCTTTAACCGGCTTAAAAATTGCCATTACCGCAGGCCCAACCCGCGAAGCGATAGACCCCGTGCGTTACATCAGTAACCACAGTTCAGGCAAAATGGGTTATGCGCTGGCGGATGCCGCTGCCAAACTTGGTGCTGAAGTCACGCTAATCAGCGGCCCGGTGCAGCTGACAACGCCGGCAGGTGTTAACCGTATTGATGTGGTCAGTGCCCAGGACATGTATCAGGCTGCGCTTACTGCAGCGCCAGAGCACAACATTTTTATTGGCTGCGCCGCAGTGGCTGATTACCGTATGGCGGAAGTGTCGGGCCAGAAACTGAAAAAAACCGCAGATAAAAACGAACTGACACTGCAACTTGTGAAAAACCCCGACATTATTGCGCAAGTATCAGCTTTAACCGAAAAACGCCCTTTTACCGTGGGTTTTGCCGCCGAAACTGAAAACGTGCAGGCTTATGCCCTGCAAAAACTGCAAAGCAAAAAACTCGACCTGATTTGTGCCAATGACGTTTCAGTGGCAGGTCAGGGTTTTAACAGCGAACAAAATGCCGTCACTGTTTTTGGTCACAATCTGCAGCAATCGCTGACGCTGCAGGACAAAACCACATTAGCAACTGCCCTTATTCAATTAATTGTTGAGCAATATAAAAAATGAAAAAAAGCATCGAACTGAAAATTCTGGACCCACGCATTGGCACCGAATACCCACTGCCAGCTTATGCCACACCTGGCTCGGCCGGTCTGGATTTACGCGCTTTGTTAGACGCGCCGCTGGAACTAAAACCAGGTGAAACCTTTTTAATTCCAACCGGTATTGCCATTCATATTGGCGACGCGAATTTATGCGCCACCATTTTGCCACGTTCAGGTTTAGGCCATAAACACGGCATAGTGCTGGGCAATCTGGTGGGTTTAATTGACTCGGATTATCAGGGTCAGCTGATGGTTTCTACCTGGAACCGTGGCTCCGACAGTTTTACCATTCAACCGGGTGACCGTATTGCGCAACTGGTGTTTATGCCGGTGGTACAGGCTGACTTTAGCCTGGTGCTGGATTTTGAGCAAAGCGAAAGAGGTGAAGGTGGTTTTGGCCATTCCGGTAAACACTAAGACCCGATGAGAGCTCTGCCAGATAAACCTCAGGGTTGGATGCTATGAGTACAGTACGCAGTCACAACCGCAAAGATGAAATTCTGCAGGCGCTGGCCGCTATGCTGGAAAACCATCCGGGGCAACGTATTACCACAGCGGCCCTGGCCGCTCAGGTTGGCGTGTCGGAAGCGGCTTTGTACCGGCATTTCCCCAGCAAAGCGCGGATGTTTGAAGGTTTAATAGAATTTATTGAAGCCACTTTGCTTGGCACCATCAGCAAAATTCTGCAGGAACACAAACAAACCGAACAGCGTGTGGAGCTGATTTTGCAAATGCTACTGGTGTTTGCCGACCGCAACCCCGGCATGTGTCGTATTCTGACCGGCGACGCCTTACAAGGCGAGCAGGAGCGGCTGCGGGAAAGAGTGGCGCTGCTGTTTGATAAACTGGAGCTGCAGCTGCGCCAATGCCTGCGCGAGCGTAAATTACGCGAAGGCAAAGGTTTTGTGCAGGATGAGGGCGAACTGGCCAACTTATTATTGGCGCTGTGTGAAGGCAAAATTCACCAGTTTGTGCGCTCTGGTTTTAGCCGGTTGCCCAGTCAGCATTTTGCTGCACAGTGGGCGTTATTGCGCCAGAGTATGTTTCAGTAGAGGCCGATATAACAGCGGCTTTAGCTCAGTTTTTGCCAGAGCGCCACGCCCCAGACAATAGCCACCACAGTTAAACTTAAAGTCACAGCGGCAGAGCCTAAATCTTTGGCGCGGCCCGACAATTCATGGCGCTCCAGGCTTACTCTGTCGGTCAGGGTTTCAATGGCTGAATTGAGTAATTCTACAATCAGCACCAGCAATAACACCGATACCAGCACAGCCCAATGCTGGGCCGACTGTGCCAGCCAGAACGACAAAGGCAACAGCAGCAACGCCAATAATGCTTCCTGCCGGAACGCCGCTTCAAAACGCCAGGCGGCGACAAAACCTTTGCGTGAACATTCGGTTGCTTTAACAATGCGGCCCAAACCGCTGCCATTGGGTTTATTGATCACGAATTTTCCTGCCTGTTCGCAAAAATTTGCTGCTGTTGTGTTTACTGATGCCTTTTAATTTCAGGCTTCATTGCGCTCTGACCAAAAGGGCCAGCATGCTGGCCCTGTGCTGTTATCGCAAATTTAGCTGAAGATAGTCTGAAAAGCCTGTTAAAGCGTGACACCATATTGCGCCCGGTAAGCCCGCACCGCATCCAGATGTTCTGCCAGCTCAGGTTTGCCCTGCAGGTAGTTAATCAGGTCATTCAGGCCAATAATTGACACTACTTTAGTGCCAAAATCGCGTTCAACTTCCTGAATGGCCGAGAGTTCACCCTGCCCCCGCTCCTG
The DNA here is from genome assembly GCF_025245835.1 of Rheinheimera sp. 4Y26. Taxonomy (GTDB): domain Bacteria; phylum Pseudomonadota; class Gammaproteobacteria; order Enterobacterales; family Alteromonadaceae; genus Pararheinheimera. The sequence goes on along the minus strand of NZ_JAOBWS010000006.1, from coordinate 145,982 downwards.
CCGGTCCAGCGCAATCAGCACACCGGCAAGTTCAGCGCCCTGCGCCTGAATAATCTGCATCGATTCACGAATGGCCGTGCCTGCGGTAATTACATCATCCACCAGCATAATTTTGCCGTTAAGCGGTGAGCCCACCAAATTGCCGCCTTCACCATGGGTTTTGGCTTCTTTGCGGTTAAAACAATAAGGCACGTCGCGCTGATGATGGTCATACAGCGCTACTGCCGTAGTAGTGGCAATAGGAATACCTTTATAAGCCGGGCCAAACAGCACGTCGAACTCAATGCCGGAATCCTGCACTGCAGCGGCGTAAAAACGGCCTAATCTGGCTAAATCGCCGCCGGTATTAAACAAACCGGCATTAAAAAAGTACGGGCTGGTACGGCCTGATTTTAACGTGAAAGAGCCAAATTTCAGCACCTGACGGCTCAGCGCAAACTCAATAAATTCAATCTGAAAAGCTTTCATCATTACCTCAGGCTAAAACACGTTTTTGTTCGTCGATAATTTCACGGATAGCAGTTTTGGCCAGCGCCATCATGTCCTGCATTTCTTCAAAGCTAAAAGGCTCAGCTTCAGCAGTGCCCTGAATTTCAATCAGTTTGCCGGTTTCAGTCATTACCACGTTCATATCGGTGTCGGCAGCAGAGTCTTCGGTGTATTCCAGGTCGGCTACTGCTTCGCCTTTATAAATACCAACCGAAACCGCAGCCACCATATATTTCAGTGGATTGGTTTTAATGCTGCCTTTGGCACGTAAAAAACTTAAAGCGTCACATAAAGCGACACAGGCGCCGGAAATAGCAGCAGTGCGGGTGCCGCCGTCGGCCTGAATCACATCACAGTCAAAAGTGATGGTGTTTTCACCCAGCAAAGATAAATCCACAGCGGCGCGCAGCGCACGGCCAATCAGGCGCTGAATTTCCATAGTGCGGCCGCTTTGTTTGCCGCGGGCAGCTTCACGGTCGTTACGGGTGTGAGTGGCGCGTGGCAGCATGCCGTATTCAGCGGTGATCCAGCCTTTGCCTTGTCCTTTCATAAAACGTGGCACACCTTCTTCAATCGAAGCGGTACAAAGCACCTTGGTGTTGCCAAACTCAACCAGCACCGAACCTTCGGCATGAGCGGTAAAATTACGGGTGAAACTGATAGGACGGATTTGACTGGCTGTTCTGCCGCTTGGACGCATGAAGGACCTCTGTTTACTGGGTTGGCTGAAATTTCAGCCGGTCATTATAGTGGCTTGTGCGCGGCAAAGCCATCCACAGCTTGCGCCCTTCCAAAATGCGGCTGAACGATTCAGCTATTGCAGTTTTGCCCTGGCGTAGCGTTATCTGAAGCCGCAAAAGCTACCAAAATGGCAGGCTACACCAAGCAGCAGCAACACAAATTTCGCTATTATGCCGCTTCTGGGTATACTCAGTTTTTTGTAGTTTTTAAAGGACAGTTGCATGATCCATAGCATGACCGCATTCGCCCGCCACGAAATTAAAGCCGCCTGGGGCAACGCAGTATGGGAAATCCGCTCAGTTAACCAAAGATATCTCGAGAGTTATTTTCGGTTACCTGAGCAATTCCGTGGTATAGAAACGCTGTTACGCGACAAACTGCGGCAAAACCTGAACCGCGGCAAACTGGAAATTAACCTGCGTTACAGCGCCGCCAACAGCACCGGCGAGCTGAAAATTAACGACACTTTTGCCAATCAGCTGCTGCAATCTGCGCAGCAACTGCTGGATAAATGCCCGCAAGCCCAACTGAATGTGGCCGATATTCTGCGCTGGCCAGGTGTGATGGAAACCCAGGAAGCCGATATGGACAGCCTGCAGGCCGAGTTACTGGCCGGTTTTGATATTGCCCTGAAAGACTTCCAGGCCGGCCGTGGCCGCGAAGGTGCCGCTATTGAACAAATGCTGCGCGACCGCCTCGACCAGATTGCCGGCCACGTAGCCACCTTACGCACCCACCTGCCACAGGCACTGCAGTGGCAACGCGACAAAATGCTTACACGTTTGCAGGAAATTAAAGCCGACCTCGACAACAACCGTCTCGAACAGGAAATGGCCTTCCTGGCACAAAAGTCTGACGTGGCTGAAGAGCTCGACCGCCTCGACGCTCACATTAAAGAAACCCGCCACAGCTTAAAACAAGGCGGCGCCGTAGGCCGCAGACTCGATTTTATGATGCAGGAATTTAACCGCGAAGCGAATACCTTGTCTTCTAAAGCGATTTCTACCGAGATTACTAATACGGCTGTTGAATTGAAGGTTTTGATTGAGCAGATGAGAGAGCAGATCCAGAACGTGGAGTGATCGCAATCATTAGTTATCTACACTGGTAAAATCAAAGCATTATAAATTACAATCAGATACCATAATCCTCGCACGCACATGACCCACCAATCACTGGTGGGGTCATGTTTAAAAACACAGCGCTTTATATCCTTGCAGGTGTTGCCGCCAATAACTGCATTGAGTAGTTACAGGACATGAAAATGAGTCTTTACCACGACAAGGCACATGAATTTGTCCAACAGTACGAAGCTGTTACTGCTCAGGATGTGCACGGACAATGGTTAAAACTACTAAGTGATCTAGCTCCAGGGAACGCATTGGATATTGGCGCAGGCTCGGGACGCGACGCCCGCTATTTAGCCGAAGTTGGTTTTACAGTCACGGCAGTGGAACCAGCTGATGCTTTGCGTGAGCAAGCGATTAACCTGTGCAATCAACTGCCTGAACACCAAAATATTAAATGGCTTGCGGATGAACTGCCCAATCTGCCAAGGCTTAAAGATCAGCAAGGTCGTTTTGAAATAGTGTTATTGTCTGCGGTCTGGATGCATTTAACACTCACTGAACGGTACCAAGCGCTGCCGGTATTAAATCGCCTTCTGGCCAGCGACGGTTTGCTTGTTATCACACTGCGCCACGGCACCTTTACCGATGGTCGCCTAAGCTACACGGTCAGTAGCGATGAAATCCTACAACTTGTTTTGCAGCACCAATTACCACTTTCCCCACTACAGATAACCCATTTAGAAACTGATGCCCTTGGCCGCAACGATGTCCTGTGGCAGACTGTGGTTCTAAAAAAGGGATGACAGGGTAAGTCACGGATGAGCCTAGAGTTTTATCTACATAAGTTTCAGGATTTAAACACACTGAGACAAAACGGCCACAACAAACCGCATAAGGTATGTCTGTTGCTTGCGGTAATGGACTTAATAAGCATCGGTGCAATTCAGCGTAACCGTATTGAGCTAAATGCTGAGCTTAAGCATTGTTTTAGTATTCATTTTATGCGACTAAGGGCTGGCAATGACGCCGATACACCGGAAAACCCTTTTTTTCATTTACGTTCTGAAGGTTTCTGGCATCTGCATTATCAAGCAGGAGTTGATGCCTCTACGGTTGACCGATACAGCAAAAGCAAAATTGCTTATGCATCGCTGGACGATGAATTGTTTGAGTTTTTTCAAAGTAGCATTATTAGCGCTGATCTACGTTTAGCTCTGACAATGAACTTAACACGCTTACCTGAACTTTATCAGCGCTGGGCACAGCAACTTGGCAAATCGGAAAAAACTGCCCGCAATTATCTCGGTGCAGTCCAAGGCAGCCTCAGTGAGATGGCCAAGCAACATGGATTAACAGATAAAATCCTTACCGACATCGGCTCTTATCACCACTACCAACGCACCGTAACACCACTGCGTGAACTTGCTGAATTTAAAGCCAAAGATGCTCGCGGCAAAGCCATGTACAGCAATGCTCTAAAAAATTATGGCGAGTTTCTGGCCGACTTAGGTCAGGTTGATGTGACTGCTGACCTTGATGAAATTCAAGCCTCTGTAAATCTATCGCCAACAGAAAAATCAGTCCTTATTAATACAAGGCTTGGTCAAGGCCGCTTTCGTGAGCATTTATTGCAACAATGGCAAGGTTGCGCTGTTACTGGCTATCCAATGCCTGCCATGCTGGTTGCATCCCATATTAAGCCATGGCGCGCTGCGAATAATATCGAACGACTGGACCCACATAACGGCTTGTTATTGTTGGCTAATATCGACAAAGCTTTTGATAAAGGTTTTATAACGTTTGAAAAAAATGGGGCCATTTTGCTGTCATCGGTATTGGAGCAGCCGAACGTACTCGGCATCAGCCCTAAAATGTATTTAAAAGTACGAGACGCACACCAACCGTATTTGGCTTATCACAGAGAAAGAGTGTTTGCAGGCTAAACAAAAGCCAACAACCACAAAGTGAAGCAGGGTAATTAAACTCGATACAGACAACAAAACCGCTGCAAAGGATTGCAAATGAGCTTTTTAGCCCAGAATTTTTCTAATTTTTTTCAAAAAAATAACCTCAAACATCTCCGGTCATACGCCTTATTGTTTCTGACTTTTAATAGTCATAACCTGCAAGCCGGTGCCCCCACAAATTATGTGCAATATTCCGAAAGTGCCTGCCTGTTAATTGCCGGGCAGATATCACGCTTTAAGCAACATCAGCACTTACCGTCCTATCAGGATGCGGTAAAAAGTTATGGCCGTCATTGCCAACAGCCTGTACCACCACAACCCCGGGAGTATTTTGCTGCGCCCAGCCAGGCTACAGTTGCTCAACAAGCAGTCACTACTCAGGTCACCGCTCCGGCAGTGGGTTCCCCTGTGTTGTTACCCAAAGCAGAGCCGTCAAGATTGAGCAGCGTGTCGCAACAGTTGCTCTGGCTGGTGGCCGCTTTGTTTGTATTCTTCCTGTTTAGACTGCTGTTCCAAACCCCTTGGGGAATGAGTCGCAGCGAGTACCTGGGTTTTATCGCAGAGCGGCAACTAGCGAAGCTTCTGAGCAATCGGCTATCAGACGACTACCGGCATTATCACAATGTGATCCTAAAAACAGCCCAAGGCGACTTAACCGAAATTGATCATTTGCTGGTGAGTCCTTTTGGCATTTTTGTGATCGAAGTGAAAAATTACCAAGGCTGGATTTTTGGTGGGCAACATCATGCACATTGGGTGGTGCAGCACTATCGCAGAAAAAATCAGTTCCCAAGCCCAATCAGACAAAACTACAAACACACCGAAGCAGTGGCGCATTTTTTTGAAATCGACAGCACTATTAAAACGGAGAAAATTTTCTCTATTATCGCCTTCAGTGACAGAGCCGAATTTAAAACAGCAATGCCCGACAATGTGCTGCATATTGAAGATGTTGGCCGATATATTGAAAAAATCAGTGCTTTTGGCCGCAGAATCAGTGACGAATCTTTGCTTCGTTACAGATCACGATTGAATCTGCTGATACCGCAGGCAGAAGAACTACGTAAACAGCACAAACTGCAGCTACAGGGGCAAGAATTGTTGCGGGAGCTAAATCAGCGCAATGGCTAAAGCCTTTAAACCTCTAGTTGTAGCTGTTTTTTAGCTTCACCTAATCCTACTAGCAGTCTATACACAGACTGAGAGTCGGCATGTTGCCAGGCTAAAAATTGGTAATGTTTTTTGCGTAAGTCTGATGCGGGATTGATACTGCTTTGCAAAATGTTTCAGGCTACTCTTTTGGCGAAAAAGCCCCCTGCTAACCCTACTGCGCCAAAGCAAACTCAACCAAACCGCGGGTGACGTTGCCTTGCGCCATAATGGCGGACATGGATGAGGCGGCGCCCATTTGCATCTGTTGTTTTAATTCCTGACTGACAACATAAACGTCGTCTTCGGTTTGGCGGGCGCCGGCAAGACGCAGGCTGTTTAGTTTGGCCACCAGCATTTGGCGTTCTGCCTGCACCTGACGCAGCACCTGCTGAATTTTTTGCTGGGCAAGTTTAATTTCGCTTTGGTAAACCTGCTGGTTTTCGACCTGTTGTGACAGCTGCGCCAGCGTGCTTAATGTGCCTGGCGCTTCCTGCAGCTTTACAGTGACCGGGTTACCGGCAGCAATACGAATGCCCTCACCCTGCAACTGCCATGGCTGGCTTAATTTACTGCCCTGATTGGCGGGGGTGCTGAAAATTAACTGGTTGTGCTGTTGGCGCACGTCAATTTGCAGCGGCGCAAACGCAGTTTTTATGGCGTCCAGATTGCTGTCCTGGCTTTGATTGGCCGGAAAATTCAGCTGTACTTTGCTGCCATCGGACAGGTTGATTTGCAAACGTTCGGCTTGTTTGCGCGGGCTTAATAAATCAATTTTGTTATTCAGCTGCGCACTCACTTTCTGCCCGGGCTGCTGCGCCAGCTCAAAATTCTTAGTAATGGCACTATCTTTATGTTTGAGCTGCGCTTCCATCTGCTCCATTTGCGCGACGATTTGTAAGCGTTGTTCAGCAGATTGCGCCTGATGCAGTTGTTTTTTTAATTGTTCCAGTTGCTGATAAAGCTGCCTGAGCTGCTGTTCTGCCTGTTGATTTTTTGCCAGCTGGCGTGACACATCGGCATTCACACTCCACTGGCTCAGCGTATTAAGCTGTTGTTGTAACTTAGGATGTTGCGGTTGGGTTGTCTGAGCACGTTCAGTGGTAGAGGCAGCAGCCTTTGCAGCGGCACCGGTGATGCTGCTGGCAAGTGAACCACTTTGTTTCAGACTATCAACTAACATAAAGCCCCTGCCTTAAAGCTGACGGAACAAACTAAGTTGCGACACTGAACTGTACACCTTCAGGGTCGACTCATAAGCGGCCAGCGCATTATTCATTTCAATGTAAGCGGACGGATAATGCACCACCGACAAATCATTGCGCAAATTTTCGGTAAAGAGTGAAATATCGCTGTTGGTAAATTCCAGCGATTCCAGTGAACTGACAATACCACCGATTTTAGTGATAGCGCTGGTGGTATTGGCCAGTACTTCTGTCAGTTTTACCATCATATCGCGTGATTCAGTGCCCACACCGGCGGCTGGTGGCGCTTGTAACAAAGCGACGTAATCTTTTAAATCATTTAAAAAGGTGGCGCCCGGCACTAAGTCGCTGCCAACAATATTGGCATCCACCAGGGTGTTTTCTGCCACCGACACTTTGCGCACCAGCGCATCGCCCTGATACGAATAAACACCGGCCAAATCGGTAATAAAAGGTTGTTTGTCAATTTCACTGCCGGCAAACAGGTAATTGCCGTTGCCGTCTTTGGCATTGAGTAAGTCGACAATGCCCGGCATTAATACCGCCATTTCGTTACCCATCGCCTTTAATTCTGCTTCACCATAAGAAGCATCCGCCGCTGCTGTTGTCAGTTCCTGCAATGAAAACAACAGGTTGTTAATACTGGTTAGCTGGGTTTCCTGCTGCCTGAGCGTGTAGGTTACAAGCTCCATGTTCTGGCCATATTGTGCCAGTGAGGTTAGTTCAGAATTGAGCCGCAATACCAGCACACTGCCCAGTGGATCGTCTGATGGCCGGGTGATGCGTTTGTTGGTAGCCATCTGCACTGAAAGCTGGCTGTATTTGGCACTGCTGTCCTGAATATTCCGGATGGTGCTGTCATGAAACTGGCTGCTGCTGATCCGCATTGTGTTATCCTCAGAACATCGCCATTAAAGTCATAAACATTTGATCTGCCGTACTAATTACCTTGGCATTTGCTTCATAAAGCTGCCGGTAGTAGGTCAGATTTGCCGCTTCTTCGTCCAGGTTCACCCCGCTGACACTGGCACGGGCCGCGATTGCTTTGTCATGCAGCACTACCGAAGTTTTGATACTCGACTGCACTTGTTTGCTCTGAATGGCCAGCTTACCAATCAGGGTGTCATAACCGCCGGCCACACCTTTCATGGAGTCGATAATATTAATCAGGTTGCTGTTGTCACCTTTGCCACCTGCCGGTAACCAGCCACCAAAACCATCCGGCACCCGGCCACGAAACGCCAGTTGGTCAACTGTGAGCGTCGTGTTTACTTCAATAGAACCGAGCGGATCGGCGGCGTTATAAACAAAAAGCGGCACACCGGCATTGCCATTTAAATCAAAACCTTCTGACAGTGCGGTATTCAACGCATCAGCAATACCAGACACCAGAGTATTTAGTTCAAGCCGGCTCGGCTCCAGCACCTCGGCATTTACTTTTAACAATCCGCCTAAACTGCCCCCCACTCCGGTTGGAATGGAGAAGGTTTGATTATTAAACTTAAGCGTAACATCTGTGCCAGCCACACTGAGGGTGGCAGCTTTGCCGGCCATCACCAGCGGTGAGCCGTTCAGTGTGGTGATATGTAAACTGCCATCAGCCTGATTGGTCACATCCACCTGGATATAACCGGATAACTCAATAATGGCCTGCTCGCGGTTATCCATCAGCACCGAAGTATCGTGGCCCAATGCCGTGGCTTCACTTATTTTGGCATTTAATTCAGCAATATCTGCCAGTACAGTGTTGGTGTTACCGGTTAGCGCTGTCAGTTCAAAACCCAGTTTTTCCACCTGGCCGGTTAAAGCGCCATTGAGCTGTTGTAAGTTTTGCACCATAGCGCTGGCAGACGAAATGACCTGCTGGCGATAGGCTGGCGACTCAGGCGAGGATAAAGCAGCATTAAATGCAGAATTCAGTTTGGCAACGGCGTCATTCAGATTCAGTGAATCTGTGCCCAGCACTTCTTCGAGATAACCCAGATAATCCTGATAACTTTCGTAATAATTCAAATCTGATTTGGTGCGCCAGATATCGTCGTTGAGAAAACCATCCACTATCCGTTCAATTTTGGTGATTTTTACGCCATTCAGTGCGCCATCATTAGTTTGCAGAATAACGGTTTGCCGGCTATAACCCGCCACTTTGGCATTGGCCACGTTCTGACTGACAATTTGCAAGCCAGCGCTCGACGCGTTTAAACCGGATACACCGTTATATAACATGCTCATTCGTTATTCTCTTTAAAGACCACCGGTCTTTGCAGCGGCTGACTCAGCGCCATTGAACCCGACATAACGCTATAGTCCTGATACTGTTGTTCAGCGACCGTTTCCGGCGGTAACTTTAATACCGGAGGAGAAAAATTTTCGGTGTTATCAACAAGGGCATTGTTTTGCTGCGCTGAGAACTGCCGCACTATCTGTTCAGCCAGGCCGGTCTGGCTGTTGGCCGCCATCTGTTGCGCCATCTGGCTGTCGTGCATATCACGGAACATTTGTTGTTCATGACTACTGAACATGCCCTCTTCCCCTGCTATTGCATCACTGGCTGAACGCATATTTTTCAGCACCATCTGCAAAAACAAAGTTTCAAACTGCTCGGCAACCTGCACGAGCGACTGCTCTTCCGTCAGGTTTTTCTGCACCTGAGTCGCTTGTTGCGGGTCAAAAGCTAACTGTTGGGAATTGTCGATTCTCTGCATCAGATCACCACCACATCAGCATCAAGGGCGCCGGCTTTATCCAGCGCCAGTAAGATGGACATCAGTTCGGCCGGGGTTGCCCCCATGCTGTTCACTGCCTGAACTATAGTGTCGAGCGAGGTGCCTTCAGGCCACACCATCATATTGGCGGTTTGCTGGCTGACATCTACACCACTGCTCTGGGTTGGTACTGTTCGTCCCTGACTGAAGGGTAACGGCTGAATGGCGCCTTCCTGCTCACTGATGGTGATGGTGAGGTTGCCATGACTGACGGCCGCCCGTTTTACCCGGACTTCATCACTGATCACCACAGTACCGCTGCGGCTGTTAAAGACCACTCTGGGCCGCTGCGCCCCTTCTTCCACCACTAAATCCTGTAACATCGCCATAAAAGTATTGCGGCTGTCGGCATCACGCGGTGCACTAATCACCAGCTTAGACCAGTTTTCCGCTCTGGCGACCTGAGGGCCAAAAGTACTATTAATGGCGGTCACCACATTACGTGCAGTTTTATAGTTGGGCTTTTTCAGATTCAGCACTAAATCGCCATTCTGCTCCAGGCTTTCCACGCTGCGCTCAATAATGGCGCCGCCAGGAATAATGCCCGCTGTTGGCACGTTCACAGTCACAGAAGAGCCATTTTTACCTTCGGCATTAATGCCACCCACCACCAGATTGCCCTGCGCCAGTGCATACACTTTGCCGTCAACTCCGCGCAGCGGCGTTAGCATTAAACTGCCACCATGCAAGCTTTTGGCATCACCCAGCGACATAATAGTGACATCAATGGCCTGACCCGGACTTGCCATAGGTGGCAAGGTGGCCTGCACCGCAACTGCTGCAACGTTTTTGGACTTGGGCAAGGTACTTTCATCCAGCTGCACACCAAACTGTTTCAGCATGTTGTTCAGTGACTGAGCAGCAAACTTCACCTGAGCTTTGTCACCTGAGCCGGGCAAACCAACCACCAGGCCATAACCCACCAATTGGTTGTCGCGCACCCCCTGAATATCCACAATATCCAATAAAGGCCGGCTGCCGGCATAAGCAGCCGAGCTAAACCAGCAACAACCGATGATCAACAGCGATAAAATACGCATCTGAACACTCGCTAAAACAGGTTAAGGTAAGTGGAAAATAGCTTGCTAAGCCAGCCTTCTTCCGCCGCATCGGCCAGCGTGCCTTTACCGGCATAACTGATACGGGCATCGGCAATACGCTGCGACGAAATACGGTTAGTGACATCAATATCTTCCGGGCGCACCACACCTTGCAGCCGGATATATTCATCACCGTGATTCAGCTTGATCCATTTTTCACCGCGGATGGTTAAAGCGCCGTTGGCCGCGACATCCATCACCCGCACTGTAATGGCACCACGTAAAAAATTCTGCTGACTGGCGCTGCTTTCGCCTTCAAAATTTTGACCATTATTGATACGCAACGACAAATCCGACACATTGGCATTACCGGCCAGCGGCACCCCCAGATTCACGTTGGTGTTTCTGTCCAGCGCAGTGTCGGCGCTTTTGCTTGACTGAGTGCGCTCGTCCAGCTGCACCGTCAGAATATCACCCACCCGGTACGCCCTTTTGTCAGCAAAAAGGGTGAACATATAAGATTCTGTGTACAGACTGCCGGCACTGGCGGGCTGCGCTTCCTGCGTCACCAGAGGTGTTGCCGAACGCTCCCAGTCGTCTTCATCCGCCAGCGGACTATCGGGTTTACTGCTGCAGGCACCAAGCAGCAATAACAACAGCAAAGATGCAGCCTGTTTCATCAGAAAATCCTCAGTTACATACTTTGAGTGACAAAGTTCAGCATCTGGTCGGCAGCTGACACCACTTTGGCATTCATTTCATAAGCGCGCTGTACGGCAATCATATTCACCATTTCATCCACTACGCTGACGTTTGAACCTTCCACTGTGTACTGCTGCAGCTGGCCAAAAGCATCTTCACCCGGCACCCCTTCCAGTGCTTCACCAGAACCGGCGGTGGCGCGGTATAAATTACCGCCCAGCGCTTCTAAACCTGCCGGATTAACAAAACTCACTGTCAGGATCTGGCCAAGTTCCAGTAATTGCTCCTGCCCGGCAACCTGTGCCGACACAGTACCGTCACTGCCAATGGTCACTTTGGTGGCTTCAGGCGGAATAGTGATGTTTTGTGCCAGCGGTAAACCATTGGCATTGGTAATTAAACCGTCGGCATTCACATGAAACTGGCCATTGCGTGAATACAGCAGCTCACCATCCGGGCTTTCCACCTGGAAAAAACCCTGACCGGCTATAGCAACATCCAGCTGGTTATTGGTGGTTTCAAAACTGCCTTCGGTAAATACTTTTTGTGTACCATTCACCCGCACACCAGTGCCGAGCTGAATACCGGCCGGCACCTGATTCACTTCATCGGCCTGGGTACCGGGCTGGCGCTGCACCTGATAAAACAAATCTTCAAACACCACCCGGTCTTTTTTAAAACCGACTGTGTTGACGTTCGCCAGGTTGTTGGAGATGGTGGTCATCCGCATATCCTGCGCTGCCAAACCGGTTTTGCTTACCCATAATGCTGAATTCATACAATTAATTCCTGTTGCTTAAGCGCTGATCAGTTTGTTACCGGACACCGCCAGTTCGTCGGCTGCTTTCATCATCTGGATGTTCAGCTCAAACTGCCGGCTAATGTTCATGGTATTCACCATCTGCTCCACTGCATTCACATTCGAGCCTTCCAGCGCACCACTGCGCACTGTCACTGCAGGGTCAGCCTCCAGCGGGTTGCCATCTTCAGCGCGGAACAAACCATCATCACCTTTGACCAGCACCACATTATTGGCACTGACCAGTTTGATGCGCTCGTCCTGCTCAATGACCCCACCGCCTACCGGAAGCAGGTTGATAGTGCCGTCGGCACTGATATCGATGTCACCAAATTCGGGCAGCACTATGGCACCACCACCACCCTGCACCCTGAAACCATGCACCATCAGGCTGCCATCTGCGGCTACCTGCAGCTCTCCTGCTCTGGTGTAAGCTTCATTGCCATCGGTGTCCTGCACTGCAATAAAACCATTGTCACTGACAGCAATATCCAGATCCCGTCCCGTTTCCATCACGGCACCGGCGGCAAGATCGGTGGACACCGGCATCAGCTGGGCCTGAAATCTGGTGCGAAAACCTTCACCGGTAATTTGCATGGCCCTGGCTTGTTCCATATCCGCTTTAAAACCAACGGTATTGATGTTGGCCAGATTGTTGGCGGTAATGCGCAGTGCGGTCTGGGCCAGGTCGGCGCCGGACACTGCGGTGTGGATCAGACGTTCCATGCTTTAGTCCTTACACTGCGTTAAACAAAATTTGCATCATTTCATCAGCAGTGCTGATGGTTTTGGCGTTGGCCTGATAACTTTGCTGGAACGACATTAAATCAACCAGCTGGGCACTGATATCCACATTCGACCCCATAAAAGAACCAGCGAGAATGCCACCAAAACTACCTTCAGAAGGCGCACCGATAATGGCAGCACCTGAAGCTTCACTGGCATACCACACAGTGTTATTACCAGATTCCAACCCCTGCGGATTGGCAAAATTGGCCAACGCAATCTGGCCTTGCAGCTTGGATTCGCCATTGGAGAAAGTGGCCAGTACCTTGCCATCCTCAGCCACTGCCACACCGGTAAACTCACCCGAGGTGTAACCGTCGGAATTGTTTTCATACAAACCAAAAGCACTGCCAAACTGGGACGATTTCACCATATCCACTTTAATCGCCATCACCGAAGCACCGGCCGGTGCAAAATCCAGTGTCAGTTCACGCACGTTGTAGGGGTCATTCACGTTGTTATCTGCCGGTACCAGCGGAGGAGCCGGTAAGGTGCCCATAGGTTCTAACTGGCCGTCCGTATTAAAAGTGATGGTTAAAGCTGTTGCTGTGGTAATAACACCTGCATCATCTGTGGCCTCAACGCTGCTCACCACAGCGCCGGCCGGTGGATTAATATCTGCAGCCGGTAATGGCTTGCCGTCGATGTAATAAAGCACCTGCCAGGTATTCACGCCTGTGTGGTTAAAATACTGCGTCAGGGTATGGCTATTGCCTAATGAATCAAAAACTTCGGTTGATTGTGAATAGTTAAAAGCTGTGCCATCTGCCGGGTCAAAAGCCGCTGGCGCCACCGGATATGGGATCAGGTCACTGGCTGAATTCAGGTTCAGTGAAAAAGCAATATTTTCTGTGGCTTTGGCCGGAATATTGGCCGCTTCAACTTTTAAATCAGTCAGAATACCTGGGATCAAACTGCCATTTTCATCTATACCAAAACCCTGCAATTTGCTGCCGTTGTTATTGACGATATTGCGGTTTTCGTCCAGACCAAATTGTCCGGCCTGGGTAAATGCCAGCCGGCCATTTTCAGAAACCACAAAAAAACCTTTGCCGGTAATCGCCAAATCCAGGCTCTGACCTGTGCTGACCAGCCCGCCGGTTTTTTCAAAGTTTTCATTGGTGGCCGCTACCTTCACACCACTGCGCTGGCCGCCGTTATAAAGCGCCGAAAATTCTGTGCTGGCCGTTTTGTAACCTGCGGTGCTGGCGTTGGCGATATTGTTGCTGGTGACTTCCAGCGCCTTCTGGGTCGAAGACAGACCACTGAGGCCAATGTTAAACATAGACATATCTGATCCTTTTAACTTTTTGTTGCCTTCGACAACTGATTGATATCAAAGAGGTAGTGATTACCTAAACCGTTCACTTGCAGAATGATGTCATCCGGACCTGCGCCAACCGACACCCGCTCCACTTCATTGGTCAGATAAGTGGGGATCTGCTGTTTGCTGTTATTGACGCTCACTTCGGCCTGCACCTGATAAGCACCGGCGTCCTGCTCAGGGAAGCTAAAACGTAAAGTGCCTATGGTTGGATTCTGCAGTTTAATTTCGTCAACCAGCTTGCCGCCGGCGTCATAAAGCCGCACTGTCACGCTGTCTACCTGTGCGCCCAGATTCACGGCGCCGCTAATAGTTGCAGGCTGCTCCAGCGACATAGTGTCGGCTTTTACATCCACTTTCTGCCCCACCAGGGCAGTGGCTTCCAGCGCCTGCAGGCTTTTCATATACCCCAGTTGCTGCTGCGACTGCAGATTGAGTTTTTCCAGGCTTTCAACACTGCTGAATTCCGCCAGCTGGCTGACATATTGGGTACCGTCCATTGGATTCAGTGGGTTCTGATGGCTGATTTGCGCCACCAGTAATTCCAGAAACATGCTGGATAAGGCCGCAGCATCGGGCTTGCCATTGCTGGCAATGTTGTTGCTGTTGTTCAGCGTCGGGGCAGAAAAATTATTATCAATCGCAGACATCAGAAACTCCTTATTGACCCAGCTTCAACAGGCTCTGCTGCATGCTGGACACCCGCCCCATCACTTCGACTGAGGTTTGAAAAGCACGGGAAGCAGACATCATGTCTGCCATCTCAGCTACCGGATTTACGTTGGAATAAAACACATAACCTTCGGCATCGGCCAAAGGACTGTTGGGTTCGTAGCGGCTTTCAACAGTGCGGTCAGACTGCACCACGCCCATGGTTTGCACCTGGGCCGACATACTACGGTTATCAAAATCCTGGCTGTACAAAGCAGAAAAAACCGGCTTAATGGCTTTATAAGCTTCAGCGGCACTGGAAGCCGCAGTGTCGGCGTTGGCCAGATTCGAGGCCACAGTATCAAGCCGCATCACCTGCGCCCGCATTGCACTGCCACCAATGTCATAAATAGTGGTAAATGACATCGTTATTCTCCTTTAATGGCTTTATGTAAGCCGCTGATTTTCATATTTAAAAAGGTCAGGCTAGTCTGAAAATCCATGCTGTTGGCAGCAAAATTCGCCTGCTCTACACTGAGTTCAGAGGTGTTGCCATCCGCTGAGGGCTGAAATGGAATACGGTATTTATGCTCAGCTTTGACATCTGCGCCGGTCAGCACAGGGCCCTCACCAAATTTCAGATTACTTTCTACCTGCTGCAAAATGCTGGTGTAATCCAGATCGCGTGCCAGAAAACCGGGCGTGTCGACATTGGCCAGATTGCCTGAGATAATCTCTGCTCTGTCCAGGCGTAATTGCAGCGAAAATGGATGTACGCCTAAAGCTTTATGAAAAATGTCCATCTTTGTACCCTGTAATAAACCGCAGCAGCTGAGGCTGAATTACAAGCTTTGTGCCACTATCAAAAGGCTCTATGATTGAATGAGTTACCACACCAGGTTGTCACAGAAAATCAGCAAAACGGAAGCATTACTTCCGCTGTGGAAGTGGTTATTTTTCCTCCTGCTGGCGCTTCCGCTTAAGCTCAGCGCCAGTACAGAACAACAAATCAGAAGTCATATCAGCGCTGAAGTGCAGCGTTTTGCCCGTCAGTTAGGTGCCACGGGGCAGGTCAAACAACAGATAGACTTGTCGTTACCGCCTGCGCTGCAGAAAAAACCAACCTGTAACAAACTCATTATCAGCCGCAGCAATTCACAGCAGGCGCCCTGGGGCCGCACCAGCTATAGTGTGGAATGCCGTGACCAAAAAAGCTGGCAAAGCCGGGCCACCGCCAAAGTGCGGGTCTGGTTGCCGGTGGTGGTGGCCAGCCGGCAAATTCAGCGGGACGAAGTGCTGAGCGCCGATATGCTGAGCACCCGCCTGACGGAGCTGGAACAAAGTAAACTGGGCGTTGAACTCAAACCCGAAGCGCTGCTTGGGCTGCAGGTCAAACGCCGAATTGCGGCGGGGCAAGTGCTGAGCAGGCAACATCTGACAGCACAACTGCTGGTAGAAAAAGGCAGCCATGTGCTGATCACAGTGCAAAGCGAGGGTTTTTCTGCCAGCACTAAAGGGCTGGCGTTGGAAGATGGTCAGCTTGGACAACGGATTAAGGTGCAGAACCTGTCGTCCGGTGTGGTGATTGAAGCTGAGGTAGTGGCAGAAGCCAGGGTGCAAACTATTTTTAAATCACATTAAAGTTTCAGCGGCTGTTGGTCGCTGATTATGCTTAACAGCAGATTTAGCTTTTATCGCGTGGTAGGCAACATGATCAAGATAGACCAATCAAAACAAATTCTGCCGGTACAAAAAACCGAGCAGCAAATACAGCAGGTGACGCAAAAGACGTCGCAACCTGCGAGTCAGGTACAACAAAGCGAAATCAGCAGCACCACTCAGGCAATACAGCAGGCGTTTAATACTCTGGCGCAACATGGTGAAGTTGACTTTGATAAAGTAGCGCAAATTAAAGTCGCGCTGGCCAATGGTCAGTTATCAATGGACGAAGACAATCTGGCTCAGGCCATTCTGGACTTTCACAGAAAATGAACCAGCAAGCGCTGAAAGTGGTGATCGCCGGTTTACAGCAGGACACTGAACTGTTGGCTGAACTGGGTAAAGTATTGCAACAACAGTATATTTTAATGAGTTTGCGTCAAAGCGAGCAGCTGGAACAGCTGAATCAGCAGGCGCATCAGTTGTTGGCAAAGTTACAACACAACGCCACAGAACGGCAAAACGCTATGCAGCAAATGCAGTTACCTTTGTCTGAGCAAGGCATCGAAACTTTATTGGCGATGTTGCCGGAAAAAGTACGGAACGCCAGTCGCCAATTGTTTGATAAGGTGCAGCAACATACCCAAATTTGTCAGCAATTGAACCGGAAGAATGGCGAACTGCTGGCTTATCAGCGCGGCCTGATGCAAAAACTGCTGGGTCTGGACGACAAAACCCAATATCCGCAACTCCAGATGTCTTCCCGCTAATCATTGGATTCACATTTTTTATTGATGCAAGCTGTTAAAAAGCTGGCTCCCATCTGAACTTACAGCTATAACTTGTTGTGTTAAAAAATAATTGTGCATAAACAACTGTACAACAACATGTCGACAGCGCAGCTGTCTGAGTGCAAGCCAGAACGAACTTTACCCGCCTGCAAAAAGCATGCTGTTCACTGGATTTGCTGCCGGGGTAATAGCAGCCGTTACCCCGCAACAACAGCGGAAGGATCTTATGCAAAGTGTGCAGATGCTAAGTTCAGGTATCAGTAGTTCCGGTATAAATAGTTCAGCTTTACCAGGCTCAGATCGACAAAACTCAGCTAAATCCGGCTTCACAAAACAAAACCCGGCACAGAAAAATCCAGATACACACACAAAGCATCAGCCCAAAAAACCAGCATGGCTTAGCACAACCTTGTCACTGTTGTTGTGCGGCTTGCTGTTTGTCACGCCGGCAAGTGCTGTCACAGAACCGCAGCACAACATCAGCGCCGCAGACTTAAAGCAACTGCCGCCACTGCCTGACGAATATCAGCAGTTGTCTTATGCAGAACGGCTTTCATGGCTGACGCAGCAATTGCAAAAGGCGAACAGCGCAGCCCGGCGTTATCAGCTCAATAACGAAATGGCTTACCAGCACTTTATTAATTCCGACAATGTGTCTTTACTGCAAATATGCAAAGCAGCCAAACCGCTCGATTTTGACCTGCACTATCGATACATGTGCGCCACCAGCAACAGCGAAAACTTAGAACAAAGTGTCCGTGAGTATATGCAGCTGTATGACGATGCCATCAGTGCGAAAAACATTGATCTTGCCACTCAGGTGGTATCGGGCCTGGCCTGGTTACAGTCGACTCATGGCGATATTGCCAGCGCTTTTCGCAGTTATGAACTGGCCATGTCACTGGCTAAACAAGCCAGCCCTGAAGCACTGAATGATGTGATGCTCAACACAGCGGCACTTTATGTGATGTACGGCGACAAAACTTATGTGCAAAAAGGCGTGCAGCTGCAACAGGACACCATCAAACGGCTTCGTGAGTTACCAGCACAAAACCCGGAGACAACAGCTTATGTCAATGACATCCTCGCGCTGACTCACCACAATATCGGCGTGGCTTTTGCGCTGCATCTGCAGGACTATCAGCAGGCGCTGCACTGGTTTTTGCAGGTCGACCCGGCTCATAAAGAGCTGCGTCGCTCTTCGTTACTGTTTTCCGCTTTATCAGCTGCTGAGTTACAGCAAAAAGCCGAGGCGCAGCGTTTACTGATGGACGCAGCAAAGGCGCCCAGAAGTGCGGAACCGACCACCAATCTTTATCTCGACTGTTATCAGCAACTGGTGCTGCAGAAAATTGCCGAGCCTGCCAATTTACAGCTCTGTCAGCAACTCAGCGTGCAGACACCGCTTGAAGTCAGATTGGATCTGTACAAAAGAATGGCACTGCTGGAGCAGGCCGACTGGCGCCTGGTGGGCCTTGAAAAACTGCATCAGTTATTTATCAGCAAACTGGAATCCCAGCTGAAACAAAGTGCCACCCAGTCGGCTTCAAATGCTGAACTGAGCAGGTTACAGCTGGAGTCGGAGCTCAAAACCCAACTGCTGGAAAAAGAACAATCACTGAAAAAAGCCGAACAGGAACAGCATAAAAGCCAGATGATGCTAACGGTGGCTGCTGTCGCCATTTTGTTGCTGGTGTTGCTGGTGATCACTATTCAGCTGAGGCAAAACCGCAAACTGGCGAAACAATTTGAATCACTCAGTGTGCTCGATGGCCTGACTGGTCTGCATAACAGACGTTATTTTGAACAAAATATCCAGCGGGAACTGAATTATGTCCGGCGTTCACAACAGGATGGCACAGGCCACACCATCGCCTTTTACCTGCTGGATATCGACCATTTTAAAAAAATTAACGATAACTTCGGCCATGATGCCGGCGATGAAGTGCTGGTTGAGTTTGCCCGCCGTATCAAACAGGCCATTCGGGAGACCGATATGCTGATCCGCTGGGGTGGCGAAGAGTTTTTACTGGTCGCGAGGCTGGAACAAAAGACCGATCACCACCATATTGCCGAGCGTATCCGCACTGTGGTGAACGACCAGCCTTTTGTTCTGGCCAACCAAAACCCGCTTGTGGTGTCCTGTACTATAGGTGCTGTGGTGTATCCGCAAGCAAAAAATGAAGTGGTGCAAATGGACTGGCAGCATCTGGTGCAACTGGCCGATGCCGCTTTGTATCTGGGTAAACACAAAGCGCGCAACTGTTGGGTTTGTGTCGACAATATTCTGGATTTAGCTGCGATTGAACAAATTTTGCAGCAGGATTTGGCATTGTCTGAGTCGCGGCAGCAGATTGTGCTGAGCAGCAGCTTTCAGTCTGTCGCGACGACACTCTGACTGAATGGATAACTGAACCGGCCCCGCAGCGCAGTTAATGCCGAGCGAACCAGCACCACTACAGCGGGTGTAACAGGGTTTAATCTTCGCGGCTTTTCACCGGTTTACGCTTTTCCAGCAAAGTGTTGAGCGCCAGATAATAAGCCCTCTGTTTGGCGGCGGCGTCCTGCTGCAGGTGCAGATCATTTGCTGTGTTGATAACCCTTTGGGTTTGAACTTCAATCACCTGCTCTACCGACGCTTTCATCGCCACCGCATTTTGATAAAACAACACTGAACTGACATTTTGCGGCGGATGAATAGAGTCACTGTGCTGCTGCAATAACGTCAGGCGTTCAAGCTCCTGCTGCTGCAGCCGCGACAGATCCCGAACCCTTTCATTCATGGCTCTGAGTTTGTCTTTTTGCATCTGGGCATAGGTTTTAAGCATGTTTTGGCCTTAGCAGCTGCGCCAGCTCAGTTTGCGATTGCTGAAAATTATGGGCTTCAGAAAGCCCCTGGCATAAAAACTTTTCCAGTGCAGGGTACATATCAACAGCCACATCGAGCTCCGGATCTTTGCCCCGCTGATAAGCACCAAGCGGGATCAGTTCACGCACCTGCTGATAACGGGCATATAACCGTTTTAATAAATAGGCATGTTTGAGCTGGGTTTCCGGCACTATTTGTGGCATTACCCTGCTGATAGAAGCACCTATATCAATAGCCGGATAATGGCCCTGCTCGGCCAGCTCCCGGGTTAACACTATATGACCGTCCAGAATGGCACGGCAGGCGTCCGCTATCGGGTCCTGTTGATCGTCCCCTTCCGCCAGCACTGTATAAATGGCCGTCATACTGCCAGCACTATCCGCACTGTTTCCTGCTTTTTCAACAAGTTGTGTTAGCTTACTAAATACAGAAGGCGGATAACCTTTAGTGGCAGGAGGTTCGCCCACTGACAAGCCAATTTCGCGTTGCGCCTGGGCATAGCGGGTCAGCGAATCCACCAGCAGCAGCACATGAAAACCCAAATCGCGAAAATAAGCCGCCAGCCGGTGACTGAGTTCGGCCGCCCGCAACCTTAATAATGGCGATTGGTCCGCCGGCGCCGCCACCACTATGGCTTTTTTTAAGCCCTGTGGCCCTAAGCTATGTTCAATAAAATCTTTAACTTCCCAGCCACGCTCCCCAATTAAACCGACAATCACAATATCGGCCTGGGTGTATCGCGTCATCATGCCCAGCAACTTACTTTTACCCACACCAGAGCCAGCAAAAAGGCCAAGCCTTTGCCCCTGGCCCACGCTAAATAATGCATTAATGGCGCGGATACCAACATCAAGCGGCTGCAACACGCCTTTTTTTTGCAGTGGATTGACCGCCGCCAGACTGGCGCTGATGGTGTCTCCATGGCGCAGCGGCGGCAAGCCATCCAGCGGCTGCATCAGACCGTCCACCACCCGGCCCAGTAAAGCAGTTGATACCAAAAGCTGATTGGCCTGAGGGGCAGCCCTCACCCTGGCACCGGCCTGCAATCCTTCGACTGTACTGAGTGGCATTAAAAAAGCATGATCGGGCTCAAAACCCACCACCTCAACGTCGTACCAATGGCCGTGCTGACTTTCGACCTGATACCTTTGTCCCATCACAAAGTCGCCACCTGAAGCACTTAACATCATGCCGTTGAGCCTGAGCAGCCGGCCAAAACTCTGCACTGCATCAGGCGGGCTGAGCTGGGTCCTGGCCTGTGCCAGGCGCTGGCTGAATGGGTCAGAGTGTTTCATGCATCAGGCTGTCCCGAACCGGTTGCAGCGCCTGCTGTAACCTTTGCTGATAATCCAGCTGATGCAACTGCGCCCGGCCGTTAAAAAACACTTCGCCCGACGCCAGCTGAGGTTCCTGCAACAAAGGGATATTCTGAATTTGATTAATACCGTCAAATAACGGCGCGTCCTCTGGGGATATCTGAATAGAGTCAATAACATCAGTTTTGCCAAGCTCAGGTAACAAAGTGTCGATGGCCTGATGTAATAAGGCTGGCTGTAATTTGAGTTCAGCTTCTATCACCAAAGATGCCAGACTTTGCACCAGCAACAGAATCTCCTGCGCCAGCTGGGCATCATTGAGCCGTAATTGCTGCTGAAATTGCTGGTTTAATAAATCTAATGCTGCTTGTTGTCTGGCGGCAGCTTCAGCTTTGGCCTGCTTTAACTCAGCACTGAGTTTGGCTTCGGCGTTCTGCTGCCCCTGCTGCATGCCGCGCTCGTAGGCTTGTTGCTGCGCTGCCGCTATGCCTGCGATATAACCTTGCTGATAATAATGTTCGTTCGGGTGTTTAAACTCCACCACACCGTCATGACGTTGTAACGACGGAAAACGGAATTCAAGATCCTGCGCTGTGCTTTGCATAATTAACCCACCGTTTCTTCAGGATACAACCGGTATTCAGTCCAGCCGCCGGCAATACGTTGTTTGACGATGGCCATAATTTCCGCTCTGGCCGCTTCCACTTTGCGTAGTGGCTGCGGTTTCATGGTTTCAATCTGCTGCCGGTACACAGCTGCCAGCCGTTTGGGTAATACCGACAAAATACTGTCTGTGAGTGCCTGGTCGGCCCCTTTAAGCGCAGTCACCCATAATTCATCCGGAATATCTGTCAGCAGGGTATTGATCACATCTTCGCTCTGCCGGCTGATACTAAAGAAGTCATACATCTTGTCTTCAATAGCCTCCGCCATGGCCTGATCATGTTGTTTCAACAGCGCCATCACTTCGGTTTTGTTCCCGCTGTAACGGTTCATTATGTCGGCAACTTTCTGCACACCATTGACTCTAGCCCCAACCTGTTCGCCCACATATTCGATACAACGTTCCAGGGTGTAGCGTAAGTCTTCAATCACATGTTCGCTGACTTCCCGCATATTGGCGATACGGTACAGGATGTCGTTGTGTTTTTCGGCCGGGTACAAACTCAACACAGCACTGGCTTGTTCCGCTGGTAAAAAGGCCAGGATCAGCGCCTGCATCTGGATATGTTCCTGCTCCATAAAACGCACCAGCAAGTCCGCCGGTACCCATTCCAGCCGACGGATATCGTCGGCTAAAGCGCCGCCATAAATATCATCCAGCATGCCACGCGCCAGTTTACGTCCCACAGCTTTATCCAGGGCGCGTTCCAGATACACTCTGGAAGCACCGCTGACACCACTTTCGTTACGGTAACAGTCAAAAAAATCAGTCAGGATCTGCGCCACATGATCCTGGGTAAAATGCGAAATTTTTGCCATACGCTCAGACAAAGCACGCACTTCATTACGACTAAGTTTTTTAATAATGCCGGCAGCATTTTCTTCGCCCATGCTCAGTAGCAGGATGGCAGCCCTGTCGAGGTCAGAAATCTGCTTGGCTGGTTCAGCTCTTGACGGATTCAATGGCCACTCCTCGTTCTATCCAATACTTAATAACTGCTGTCACCCGGTCAGACTCACGATTGGCAAGTAAATGTAAATGGCTGATTTGTTCAGCAAATTCAGAACCCACCTGTGGCAGATCTATCGGATGGGCGTGTGCAGCCTGATGCTGAGAGGCACTCTGGCCTGATGTTGCTACCGCCTGATTTTCCAGCACCGCAGGCTCTGCCGCTGCTACATTGTCATGCATTGAGGCGCCGGCCATGGCCGGGCCAAAAGCCTGTGCCGGTACCAATTCACGGTTTTTCCGGCTGACTAAATGATTTACCAAAGGACGAACACCAAAAATAATCAGTGCCAACCCCAGCAAGGCTCCGACCGCATAACGGGAATACTCTTTGACTTCAGGAAGTTGCCACCAGGGCACAGCTTCCAGCTCAGCTGCAGGGTCATATTTCACAAAACCAAAACTGCTGATATGGAACTGGTCACCGCGCTCGGCATTAAAACCTGTGGCTGTTTTGACCATTTCGCCCAGCTGCGCCAATTGCTCAGGTGTCCAGCTTTTTGCTTCCGCGCCAGCGACAGCCGTGTCATTGACCAACACAGACACACTCTGACTGCGGATGCGGCCAATTTCATAACGGGTATGAGTTACGGCTTTGCCGGTGTCATACTTTTTATTCATTTCGTTACGCTGTGAGGTGCGCTCATTGGCGTCGGCCTGCTGGGCATTTGGGTCCTGCGGGTTAGGCACAGGTGGCTGATTCGCCAGAGAACCGGGTATCCCCATCGCCAGCTGGTCCTGCATCGCGTCGGTTTTTTGCATTTCGGAGGTCAGTACAGTGTCTTTATCCAGCGATTCGCGGGTTTCTTCCACCACGTTAAAATCAACATCGGCTGACACCTGAATACGGTAATTGCCCTCACCGACAATGGGCAGCAGCATAATGGACGCTCTTTCTTCAATATTGCGTTCCACTTTTTCGATAAAAGCGAGTTTTTTGTCGGTTTCTTTGCCCACCGGCGTGGTGTCAAACAAATCACCACTGACCAGTTTGCCGCGTTGATCCACCACCGAAATCTGCCGGCTATCCAGGCCGGGAATACTGCCGGCCACCAGGCTGACAATAGCCTCCACCTGTTCAGGTTTCAGGGTATAACCAGGGGCCAGGTCCACCATCACTGAAGCAGCAGATTTTTCTTCTTCCCGTCCGACAAACAAATTCCGTTTTGGAATGGCAAGATGCACTCTGGCGTTACGCACCCCATCCATCGTAATAATGGTGCGGGCTAACTCACCTTCCAGCGCGTGCTGATATTGCATCGACTCCATAAACTGGCTGGTGCCCATAGTGACTTTGCCGTTCATTGCCGACAAACCTTCCGGCATCGCCGCTTTAATGCCGCGCGCGGCCAACGTAATACGCGCATCAGCCAGCCGGTCTTGCGGCACCATAATATTGCCGCTGTCGGTGTCTATCCGAAATGGAAACTGCTCTTTATCAAGGATCTCAACAATACCGGCTTTGTCGTAATGCTCCTGGCTGCCATACAAAGGCACATAGTTTTTGGCGGAGGTCCACAAAATGACCACTATAGTGGCGGCCACCAGTGTTGCTAACAAAGCAATGGACGCCAGGCTTTTATCACCATTAGGCAACCAATTGATTTTGTTAGACATATTAATGACACGCTCACGCAACCTGTTATCTGCCGGCAGCGGCGCTGCTTTTGCAAGTTCTGTTTTCATCGTTTACTGCCTTATAACGACATACGCATAATGTCATCAATACCGTTCATGACCTTGTTGCGCATCTGCAGCAGCATTTCAAAACTGAGCGACGCTTTCTGACTGGCCACCATAGCGCCGACTAAGTCATCACTGCGACCTGCATCTACCGCCGCCATTAACTCAGAAGCAGCATTTTGTTCGGCATTAATGCCCCGGATCACATGGGTAAAGTCACTGGAAAAACTGCTGTCCTGCACGGCGGAAGGCGCTATGACTTCATTGCTGGCGATCTGTTTCAGATCAGCAAACTGGGCAAGTAAACTTTGTTGGGTATCAATTGGAGTCATCATCGGATTTCCTTTTCTGTTTCAGGCCACTGCATCAATATCAACACCATGCTCACGCATAGCCGCCAGTTTATATCTCAGTGCTCTGGTGCTGACGCCCAGCGCTTGTGCTGCCTTGGCGCGATGGCCTTTGCATTGGCTCAACACCCCAAGAATGTAATCAAATTCAGCATTCTTTTTGCTGCGTTTTAAGTTGTTTCCTAATGCAGCATCAACAGCTTTTGGCTGCACCGGCAGATTTAAATCCATCGCCTGAACTTCAATACCCCGGGCCATCACCAGTGCGCGCTGCACCACGTTTTCCAGTTCACGCACATTGCCTGGCCAGTGGTATTGCAGCAGCAATTGCTTTGCCTCCTTGCTGAGCAGGTATTTACCATCGGCATACTTTTGAATAAAAAACTCAGCCAGCGGAATAATGTCGTCTTTGCGTTCACGCAAAGCCGGCCAGCTGAGGGGCAGAACATCGAGGCGGTAGAACAGGTCTTCACGAAATAAACCCTGTTCCACCAATAAACGCAGGTCTTTGTTGCTGGCCGTAATAACACGAAGGTCCAGCTTAATTTTCTGATTGCTGCCAAGCCGTTCCAGCTCGCGCTCCTGCAGCACCCGTAACAATTTGGCTTGCAGTGCCAGCGGCAATTCGGAAATTTCATCCAGCACCAGAGTGCCGCCATTGGCACTTTCAAACTTACCAATCTGTTGGTTAACCGCGCCGGTAAAAGCGCCTTTGTTATAACCAAATAACATGGCTTCGAGCATGTTTTCCGGAATAGCGGCACAATTCACCGCCACATATGGTTTGTCGCGGCGTGGCGATACATTGTGGATATAACGCGCCAGTTTTTCTTTGCCAGTGCCGGACTCACCATGCAGCAGCACTGTCGCGTCGGTTTGTGCCGCGCGGTTTGCCAGTTGTAACACCTGACGGCTGCCGGCTGACACCGCCACCAGTTCTTTTAAGCCCAGACTCATCGAAGCGACATTGCGTAAAATATTCTGTAACTGTTTGGTATTAAAAGGTTTTAATAAATAATCTATGGCACCGTTGTTCAGACTCTGTGCCGCCTGCTGATGTTGGGTTTTATCCACCAGCACAATAATCTGGCAAGCGGGATAACGTTTTTTCAGCAGCAACACCAGGTCCGGCATTTGCATTTGTGGCAGTTCAGTTGCCAGAGCCACAATTTCCGGTTGTTGCTGGCTGCAACAATTAAGTAAAGCGGTTAAATCGGCGGCATGTTGCACCTGGTAACCTTCGGCTTTGATACATTGCTGCACTTCCGCAACCGGCCTGCATGGCTCAATCCACAATAAATGTTTCATGTTCATGTGCTGTCTGTCCTTAAGCTGGGGTACGGATCAGGCGGATCATCACCCGTCTGTTGTGTTTAGGCCCACCATGGCCAACGGCCTGGGGATATCTGTTACCGTGCGCGCGGATTTCTATTTTTTGTTTATTGACACCAAATTCAATCAGTCGGGATGCCACTTCATCGGCACGCTCTTCCGACAGTACTCTGTTGGCCAGGCTGGTTGGTGCGTCATCGCTGTGACCATCAATCAGAATTTTGCGGACTTTTTTATCCTGCTGGATGTAACTGGCGAGCAAACGCAGGTAAGCGATGCTGTCGGCATCGGCCAAGCGTTCACCTGAGGGATAAATCACCTGATATTCCCGCGCCTGTTCCCAGCGCAGCGGCAATAAACCGGCGATACAAGCCTGGAACTGCTGCAAAGCAGGTTCAAATTTCAGATTGGGCACTGTCAGATCAATGGCTTGATCAGGCAGATCCAAACTCAGTTTCAGCCAGTAGCCTTGCTGTAACTGCTGCATGATAAGCGGAACTTGTTCGGTAAAACGTGCCAGTCTGGCTGAGGTAAAAGAAGGCGAAAAACGTACTGCTGGCGCAGTCTGAACCGGCTGCCAGCCTGCAGTGACAACCTGCCCCTGCACATCCTGCAATTCCAGGTGCACGGCATCCAGCTGCAGTTGCATCTCAATCGGACGCCCTGGTTCTTTGGTAAAAGCCAGGGTAGCCATAGCCCCCAGGGATTGCGACATACGGCACAAAAACTGGTCGCCACTGATTTGCCAGTGGGATTGATCAACAGCAGGCAGATACTGCTGGTCAGCATTGATTAAAGCTGGCGCGAGCCAGAGGCTCATCAGAAGATCAATCACTATATTGCCGTCCTTTAAATCTTTATCAATTGCAACAGGCAACAAATGCCGGCAACAAACCAATAACAAATTAAAAGCAACGCGCAGGAGCAAGTAGCAATATCCGGTACTATATCCGGAATATCAACTTACTTTGACAGGCAAGCTGTTGATTTTATGCAAAAACCAACAGTCCACCTCAAAGATGCTGCTTACTAATGCAACCCCGCTATCGATAGGATCCTAGCAGATCCCTTAGACCGGAGGCTTTGCGTCCTGACCTTTCGGCACAGTTTGCCTTTTAATTTTTAAGCCTGATTAAAACGTCTTCAAATTGTATGAATCTGAACTGACGCTTAACCGCAAAAAAAATGACTAAAAAAATCTGGTTATTCTTTAACCTAAATTTCAATCAGTTAAAAACGCTTGTTTACAACAGATTGGTGTTAAAGCAACCAGACTCCGTACCCGAATTAACTAAATTTATCATTAGCTTTCGTTAAAGTACCTTGGCAATATACCACGATTTTTTTAAAATGCTCCAGCAATTTGTTTTGTAAAATGCGACAAAACAACATTTTTTAGCGACGAAATGCGGTTAATAAATTAAAGTTTTTGTGTTTTTGGTCGCTTCATCCCAAAGTGCCCAAAATATTCACCCGTACCGTTTCCGGGATTTCATTATAAGACAACACCACCAGACTGCCCTGAGTAAAGGTTCTGGCATAACGGGCTAATAATGGCCGTAATTGAGGCAATACCACCAGCACCGGCTGATAGCCAAGCCGCTGCATTTTTTCTTTGACCTGCGGCATGGCCTGCTGGAACTGACTCAGTAAATTGGGGGCAACGGGGAAGCTATCCAGCGCAACTTTACCCGACTGCATGGCCTGATTCAGCGCACTCTGTAAAGTTTGCTCCAGCTTCTCATCCAGACTAAAAGCCGCCAGTTCTTCATGTGAACCAAGCACCTGCTGCATCAGTGCTCTTTGCAGTGCACAGCGTACATCAGACACCAGCAAAATCGGATCTTTGGTCATCTCGGCACTGTCGACCAGCGCTGTGGCGATGGTCACCACATCGGTTAATGCTACCTGCTCTTTCAGTAACAGTCTGAACACTTTTAACTGCAGGTTGGCGCTCAGGACTTTATCCAGATTCTCTGCCAGCGTTGGTGACACCTGCGCCAGTCTTTTATTCAGCTGTTTAATGTCTTCAAACATAAAGAGCTCGGCCAGATTTTCTTTCACCACTTTGCCGACATGAGTGGCAATCACAGTGGCGGTGTCCACCACCGAATAACCCAGATTCAGCGCCTTGGCTTTTTCTTCTGGTTCGACCCAAACTGCATCCAGACCATAAGCCGGATCCCTGGCCACCTCACCATCCATCTGACCATAAGTGTCACCAGTATTGAGCGCCAGCAACTTTTGCGGTTTTAACCGCCCGCCGCCCACAGCCACACCGGCCAGTTTGATTTGGTACTCCTGTGGATTCAGTTTCAGGCTGTCACGCACCCGCACTTCAGGCAATAAAAAACCAGCCCCTTCCGACAGGGTTTTGCGCACGCCACGCAGAGTCTGTAACAGCGCTTCGCCCTGGCTTTTATCGGCCAGATACACCAGCCGGAACCCCAGTTCAACCGACAACCTGTCGGTATAAGGAATATCCTCCCAACCGAGTGGCACCGGTGCCTGACTGATTTTTTCCGTCAGGGTTTCCACCTCGGTATAGTTTTCCCGTACCAGTTTTTGCTGCATGCGCCAGGCGGCAAACAATAAAGGCGCGGCAAAACCTAAAAAGGCAGCGGTTGGCATACCAGGCACCAGCCCCAGCACCGTCATCACTGAACCGGCAGTCAGCAGTACCCTGGGTTCGGCTAATAGCTGCCGGCCAACCTCATCTGACATCTCGCCTTCATCATTCATCCGGGTGACGATAATAGCGGCGGCAACCGACATCAGCAGCGACGGAATTTGTGCGACCAAACCATCACCTATGGTCAGGAGCGCATAACGTTGGAAGGCTTCACCCAAACTCAGGCTGTGCATAAACACACCAATGGCCACACCACCGAGCAGGTTAATGATCAGGATCACCAAACCGGCAATGGCGTCACCCCGGACAAACTTGGAGGCACCGTCCATCGAACCGTAAAAGTCTGCTTCTTTGGCAATCACAGCGCGGCGCTCTTTCGCCTGCTCCGGCGCTATCAGCCCTGAGTTTAAATCAGCATCAATGGCCATCTGTTTGCCGGGCATCGCATCCAGGGTAAAACGGGCAGATACTTCAGAAATACGTTCACCCCCTTTGGTGATAACAACAAAGTTCACCACCATCAGGATGACAAACACCACCATACCCACAACATAGTTGCCGCCAATCACCACCTCACCAAAAGCCTGGATCACCCGGCCAGCCACATCTGTACCTTCATGGCCGTTCAGTAATACCACCCGGGTGGATGCAACGTTCAGTGTCAGCCGCATCAGCGTTGCCACCAGCAGCACTGTTGGAAAGACGGAAAAATCCAGTGGTTTTTTTGCGGACACTGCCACCAGCAGCACCACAATGGACAACACAATATTAAAAGTGAACAGGATATCCAGTAACCAACCCGGCAGCGGCAAGACCACCATGGCCAACACAGCCAACAGCAACACGGGAATAGCAGTGTAAGGTTGCGACAAAGTACGCCAGTTCAAGATTCATTTCCTCGTTCTTTTGCCCGTTTTAGCAGGCTGGCCGGTATGGAGAGTTCGGGCAGTGGTGCCGGCTTGTAACCACGGCCTTGTTTATAAGCTTTTAACTGCATCACATAGGTCAGCACATAGGCCACTGCGGTATACAAACCCCGGGGCACTTCCTGATCGACCCGGGTCGAAAAATAAATGGCGCGGGCCAGAGACGGCAGTTCAAGAATCTCCAGCTGATGCTGGCTTGCCACTTCGCGGATACGCTGCGCTATCTGATCAACCCCTTTTGCCACCACATAAGGTGCCTTGGCTTTTTTCTCTGAATATTTAATTGCCACTGCATAATGGGTTGGGTTGGTGATAATCACATCTGCGGTCGGCACCTTATCATCAATACGACGACTGGCGATCTGATACTGGATTTGCCGGATCCGGCCTTTAATCTCGGGATTACCTTCGGTGGATTTACGTTCGTCTTTCACTTCCTGCTTGGTCATTTTCAGCTGACTGCTAATTTTGTGTTGCTGATAAGGCACATCAATCACAGCAACCAGAATTAACGCCACTGCCATCACCATCAGACTAAAAGACACCAGCTCCAGCCCTTGTGTGACGGCGATGGTAAAATCCATCCGTTGCAAAAACATCAAACGCTCAGCCAGGTGACTCAACAGACCCCACAAACAACCACCGAGCAGCACCACTTTGATAATCGACTTGGCCAGCTCCACCAGGCTTTCAGAGCCAAACATGCGGCCAAAACCGGCAATTGGATTTAAATTACTGAACTTCGGTCCCAACAGTTTCCGGGAAAAATTCATCCCGCCCGGGAAAATACCGCCAATCCAGCTGCCAATAAACAAGGTGCTGAAAAACGGCAAACCTGCGCTAAGCATTTGTAATATGGCTTCGCTAAAAGCGCCGGTCATTAAGTCATCTTGTTTCAGTGAGTCTTTGTCCAGCTGCCAGCTGCTCTCGGCCAGTTTCAGAAACAGCTCCATAAACAAGTCGGCAAACCACAACATAGCGGCACTGCCCATCAGCACCACCAGCGCCGTGTTCAGCTCTTTCGAACGCGCAACCTGGCCTTCCCTTCTGGATTTTCGCTTGCGTTGTTCGGTGGGTTGTTCCGACTTAGTCTGACCGGTATTTTCTGCCATTGTTAACCCATAGCCTGACGCATCAGGGCAAAAACATATTCGGCCAGACTAAAAAAGTGTTCGCCCATCTGATACAACGTCAGATAAACACAGACAAAACCCAGCAACAGTGCCATCGGAAAACCAAGCGCAAACAAGTTCATACTGGGGGCAGAGCGGCTGGCCACACCAAAGGTTAAATTCACCAGCAACATGGCAATAATGGCCGGCAATGCCACAGTTAAAGTGGCCCCCAGCATCCAGCCAAACAGCGAGATCAGCGCCGGTAAATCCAGTTGATACAAACTGCTGCCCACAGGCCATAACGCAAAACTGTCGACCATCAGCTGCAACGAAATTAAATGACCATCAAAGGCAAAAAACAGCAGCACCGTCATCACCCAGAACAGCTGACTGAGTACAGACACCTGATCACCGCTGCCTGGGTCCATCATCATCGCCATCGACAAGCCCATTTGCATCGAAATGGTTAAACCCACCAGCGCCAGCACATCAAACAACATCCGCACCGCCGCCGCCATGATCAGTGCAAACAGGATCTGCTCGCCGGTCACAATGGCCCCTTCCACTGAAAAAGGGTCAACAGGCACCACTTCCACATACGAAGACAATAAAAAACTTAAAAACAGCGCCGTCATCACCTTGGCTCTGGGTGCAACGGCCGGGTTGTCATACACAGGTAAAATCCAGAAAAAAGCGGCCAGCCGGATAAAAGGCCACCAGATAGTGCCAAACCAGACCATGAGTTGATCGCTGGTCAGATTCAGCAGCGCATTCACCCAATAGCTCCGGGGATCATCTGGCTGAGTCCGGCAAATAAATCCAGCAGTTTTTGGATCATCCAATGTCCGGCAAATACCACCATCAGCAGGGTTAATAACATCCGCGGTAAAAAGGTCAGAGTTTGTTCCTGAATAGAGGTTGCCGCCTGAAATATCGCCACGACTATGCCAAGCAATAAACCCGGCACTATCAGCACCAGCAGGATTTCAATAATCATAAAAATGGCGTTGCTCACCAGCTCGACCGCCATGCCGGTGTTCATGGTGCAGCTCCAAAGGTGGCAGACAAGGTGCCGGCCACCATTGACCAGCCGTCCGCCAGTACAAAAATCATCAGCTTAAAGGGCAGGCTGATAATCAAAGGCGACAACATCATCATCCCCATCGACATCAGCACACTGGCCACCACCAAATCGATGATCAAAAAAGGAATAAACAACATAAAACCAATCTGAAAGGCGGTGGTCAGTTCACTCAGCACAAAAGCCGGCAATAACACATCAAAAGGCACATCGGCTGCCGCCATAGTGGTGGGTTCTCTGGCAATTTTGAGCACCTGGTGCAGTTCGTTTTCCCGCACCTGCGCCAACATAAACTGCCGCACCGGAATTTCAGCTCTGGCAATGGCTTGTTCCAGCGTCATGCTATCGGCCTGATAGGGTTTCACCGCATTCTGATAAATGTCCTGCCACACAGGCCGCATAATTAATAAACTCAACATCAGCGCAATACTGATCAAAATACGGTTTGGCGGGCTTTGCGCCAGTCCGAGCGCCTGGCGCAAAATAGCCAGCACAATAATAATGCGGGTAAAAGACGTCATCATCAGCACAATACCGGGCAACAGGCTCAGTACTGTCATCAACAACACAATTTGCAGCTTGACGCTGTAATCCTGACCGAACTCGCTGTCTTTGACCGACAGTAACGTCAGATCCTCGGCCGAAAGCCCAAAAGGCAATAACAGTAGTACTGCCCACAACAGCCAGTTTTTAGCCATTCTCAGCGGGCTCTTTTGTAGCGCTGACAAACTTCAGGCCGTATTTGCCGTTCACCATTACTACTTCAGCTTTGGCAAAAAGCACACCGTTGACCTTCACATCCAGTGGTTCGCCCACAGTCTTTTCCAGCGCCAGCACATCTCCGGCCTGGGCTTTGGACAATTCACCCAAGGTTACTTCAGCACTGGACACTTCAAGCGTCACTGTCAGCGGCACATCCATAAAACGGGAGATACTGCTGCCGGCCGGCGCACTTTTTGAGCCCTGGCCATCACCAAATAAATCATCCATTTCCAGCATATCGAGCTCAGCCAGGGGATTGGTATTGTTGTGTTGTGTTTCGCTCATTATTTGTTCTCTGCAATAGTGCTGACTTGAAACATTAACTGGTTGCCCTCTTCGGCCACCACACCATAAAACAAGGTTTGTTTGCCAAGCCTAAATGGCATCCGGGTGAATAACTCAAGCGGCAACACCTCGCCCTGTAACCAGTTTTCCAGTTGTTGCACTGTGACTTGTTTTCGTGCCATTTCAATCTGCGCCGCCACCGGCACCTGCTCCCATTCAGTGAATACCGGGCCCGGCACTAATACAGTTTCCTGCACAGGGGAGCTGATGTTGTCGGCCAGAAACAACTCTACCGGCAACCAGATAAACCAGCTGACTACCGTATTGTCGAGGATAAAACGCACTTTAAACGGCATATAAGCATAAGGTTCAAACTGCAGCTGCTGCTTATACACATAGGCGGAAAGCGGCAAATGTTGATTAAACAAAGACTGCATCAGCACCTGCATTTGTTTTTGCAATAAACGACAGCTGATGCGCAGTTCTGAACTGCTGAGTTCGACTTTTTCAACCAGAGTCTGCTCTTCACTGAGCCGGCCGCCTAAACACAAATCGGCCATATTGTGTACTGCCTGAAAATCGATCGACATATAACACAACAGGTCTTTTTCCAGCGGCAAGGTTGAATCCAGTAATAACACGCCAGGTTCAGCCAGCCATTGCTCCAGACCCACACTGCTACACAGATTGACATCCAGACTGAACTCAACGTCTCTGAGCATCCGGCCCAGTTCGGCCTGCAATGCATTGCCATAATCGGTCAGCCGGCTACGGGCCACCGAACTGGCGATTTCAAAATGCCGCTGCTGTGCTGTCAGCGCGTAAGGCTGTAAAGCCGCCGCCTGTTCGCCTTTCAGCAGCTTTATTAGTTGCTGTTTATAACCACTCATCAGATTGAACATACCTGTTTTGCATAAAGGTTATCGGGACGCACTGGCAACCAAACGGAAGTGATCGTGTTTTTGCATAAAGGCCATACGGCGCAGTCTGCGCAGCAACTTGAGCCTTACTGCGTAATCTTTACCAAGCCACTGCAATCCAAGAAACTCTAGCTTGTCATTGACCTTTTTGCGATATCGAACCAAAGCTTTTACTTTAATATCATTGTCATACATCACCCAGAACTTGTCGGGCACCTGATCAAGGGTTGGCACCAGCAAACCGCAGCCGCCGATACTCATGTCTTTCACCACGGCCAAACCTATGTCACCGCCAAACCAGGAAGACCTGAGCAAACGCACGGAAATACCTTTAGTCTGGAGTTCCAGTGACTGTGCCGGGTCATAAAAATACCAACGATAAAACTGACGGCCACCTTGCTGGCGTAAATACGGCATAACATTCCTAAGATTTAGTTCTGAGCACAGGCTCATTTTTGCGGGCAGCTTCTGCCGCCTCATCCAGTGCGTTGTTTTCTTTTTCGGTGGAGAACATGTCGAGCAGCTGTTGTTCAGCTTTTTTGGTCAGGATCAACAATTCAATACGACGATTTTCGCTGGCGCCGGGCGCCGCTTTATTCAGCAACATAGTTTCCGCAAAGGCACTAACCTGGGCTATTCGTTCCGGTGGCATACCGCCGGCCGCCAACACTTGCCGGGCCTGCAAGGCACGATCGCCGGACAGCTCCCAGTTACTGTACTGGCTGCTGTTAAAGCTGGTGGCATCGGTATGACCTGATAACAACAGTTTGTTTTGAATTTTGCCGAACACCGGGCCTAACTTCAGCAGTAAATCTTCAAAATAAGGGGTCATCTGCACCTGACCACGTATAAACATCTGGCGGTTTTCACTGTCGCGGATAATTACCCTAAGACCTGCTGGTATTTGTTCCACCATCAGGTTAGCGTCGGCTTTATTGGTTTCGGCAAATTCCCGAAAGGCCTGGGCAAGAGTGCTGAGATCTGCAGGCGTGTCATATTGGCCGCTAATCAATGAGCTGAGTTTATCGCCCATACCAGCGGAAGGTTCTCTTTTGCCCTCAGGCACTTCCAGATGGGCCGACATACCAGCAATATAATTTTGCGGCAGCTCGTTGTCTGACACTTCTTTTTCCACCGGGGAAGGTGAGCCGCCAAGGTCGACCGGATAAGGACTATTCACAGTATCAAATGGGTCGGTATGGCCGCCCAGAATGGACTGAGTCCGCATAAAAGTCGCCACTTTGACCCGTTCTTTCACCGTTGATACTTCTAAAATCCACAACACCATAAAAAAAGCCATCATTGCCAGCGTAAAGTCAGCAAAAGCCACTTTCCAGGCGCCGCTGTTTTTCTCCTCCTGACCGCGCCGCCCGGAACGGCGGATTATCACTGGTGTGGTTTCGTTCATCAGGCCGCCTTGTTGTTGATCCAGTTTTCCATCTCGGTAAAGGACGGTTTAATCTCTTCATTAATCAATTTACGGCCACAATCAGTTGCAATCACTGCCACATGGCCTTTCATATGCGCCACCAGCATGGCGCGCACACATTCAAGTACGGCAATTTTCTTTTTTACATAAGATTCCATCGCGGTGCTGAGCGGTTCGAACAGACAATAACAGCCAAAAATACCAATAAAGGTACCCACCAGCGCTGCAGCAACGTGATAACCGATACTGGTGAGCGGACCGTCCAGATGCTGCATGGTAATAATAATGCCGCCGACCGCCGCCAAAATACCAAAGCCCGGCATCGCCTCGGCAATGGTATGCAAAGAGTGACTTGGCTTCAGGTGCTGGTCTTCAATATGGATAATTTCCTGCTCCAGCGTGGCGTCTAAATCGTGGGGCGAACTTTTGGTCATACTGATCAGCCTCAGGTTGTCACAGACAAACATCAGCAGATCCGGATTCGCCAGCACCGCAGGATAAGAAATAAAGATAGAGCTGGTTTCCGGGTTTTCGACATGATCTTCCAGTTCACGGAAACCTTTGCTGCGGATGGTTTCAAGCAGCTGATACATCAGCAGCAGTAATTCTTTATATAACTGGGCCTGATCTGGTTGTGCCACAAACTGCGCTTTAATTTGCTGCAGCATATCTTTGAGCACATATTTGCTGTTGCCGATAATTAAAGCGCCGATTGCAGCCCCAAAAATAACAACAAACTCAGCGGGTTGCCACAACATGGCCGGGTTACCGCCGGCAATCATAAAACCACCGATGACGGCCGCCAGCACCACTATTAATCCAACTATTCTTTGCATTGCCTTAGCCCTACTCTGTTACCACTGTGACAGTTTTTTATTCAGCATTTCAATGGACTGCTTGTGCAACTGACAAACTCTGGATTCAGTCAGCTCCAGCACCAACGCAATTTCTTTCATATTCAGCTCATGGCTGTAATAAAGATGCAGCAGCAGTTTATTTCGCTCCGGCAAATCAGCCATCGCCTGCTTGAGCGACATCTTCACTTCCAGCGCGCTCAGTGAGGTTTCCCCCAGCGCCGCATGCTGTTGTTGCTCCAACAAAGCATCCAGACTTTCCATCGATTCGGCCTGATCCAGATACATCAGCTCATGCAGCCTGGCGTTATCAATACCCAGGTGCTGACTCAGCTCTTCATGAGTGGGAGCTCTGCCAAGCTGACGCATCAGATCACGGCTGGCATCCCTGAACTGATGCGCCTGCTGGCGCTGTTGCCTCGCCCGCCAATCGGTGCGTCTGAACTCATCCAGCATGGCACCGCGCACTCTTTTAAAAGCATAAGCTTCAAAATACTCATCTGGTTCCCGCCCATAACGGCGGATGGCAGATAACAAACCCAATAGACCAACCTGCAGCAAATCGTCGGAGTCGACCATAGCGCCAGACAAACTGCGCAGATGTGCTGCAGCCCGTTTGACCAGAATGCTGTACTTCTGTAGCAGCTCATTTTCATTGCTGACGACCTGAGTATCGCTGCACTGCTGCTCTGCGTCTGACCATTGATGCTCTGCCAACATGGGGCGCCCTACTGAATAAACATATTCGTAATCAATACTTTATCGAGTTGATGTTCGTACTTGTTGTCGGCAAGGGCTTTATTAAACTTCGTCAGCAACTCGTCCTGAACCTTGGCCACCTGCTGCATCGCAACCTTCACTTCCATATGGCTGGTGGTCGCAAAATGCTCCACCAGCACATTACGCAATAAAGGGGTGGCTTCTTTTAACGCTTCGATGGTGCTGGCTTTGTGGCTGACCAGCGTCAATTCCAGCACCAGATATCTGGAATTTGGATCGCTGGCCACACTCATCACAAATTTTTCCATCGGATGGAACAGCGGCTGCACACTTAAAACTTCCGCTTGTTGCTGATTAAAATTGGTCTGAAACCAATAATAAGCACCTGCAGCACCACCCACTAACAGCGTTAACAGCAGCCACACCAATTTTTGCATCTGTTTATCCTCTGTGCCTTCTGGCATTAAACCAATTGATTCACCAGGCCTGTTGTTACAGCAACAACTGAATCCTGATTTTCTGTTTGTTCTGCTCCGGCAATATTAGCTGCGATTTCGTCCGCCGGCGGGGCATGACGTTCATGCTGTTGCCTGGACTGGTTGTCCGGCCCCATCCGAAGTTCAATCAGCGTGTCAGCACCTAACTTCAGTTGCAGGTTGGTGCGCAGTTGATCCAGGCCTTGTTGCATCGCTTCTTTCAGCTGACCATTGCTGCTATTAAGCTGCACTGTTAACTTTTCACCTTCAAACTGAATCGACAGATCAATACTGCCAAGCGTTGGCGGATCCAACCTGATCATGGCTCTGTTCACACCAAGTCCAAGCTGTATGTCCACTTTGTCAGTTAAAAGCGCCACTAACCTTTGACCAAAACGGGCCGGATCCGCAGGCATAGGCTCTGATTGCCACTGATGCTGCGAACTGAGCGCTGCATTACCGCCAGCAGACTGCAATACAGCGGCAGCGGCGTTGTCAGTCGTCAGCAAGGTCGACGCAGAAAAAGTGGCAGGCTGTGAAGTGGTGAACAGCGACCGGGAGCTGATGTTTCCCGCTTCGCCAGCAAGTGCCACTTTGCCACTTTCAGCCGATAACAACTGCAAAGCCGCAGCCGTGTTGCTTTGAGATGCCACTATACCGGCAGCTGCTGAAGTTTCTGAAGTGAGTGGTGGTCTGCTCAAACTCTGTACTAAAGCGCCAGGAGCTTGTGCAGGTGCCAGTGCTTGCAGAGCGCCCGCCACTGCCGGCACAGTAATAGTTTCTGCGGCAGTCTGTGCTGCCAGCTGGGTGGCAAGCGGAACAGTCAACGGCGAACCAGATTGCAACGTTATTTGTGGGTTAAGCAGTGTGCTAAAAGGCGAAATTGGCCCGGACTGCATACCATTCATGCCTGATACCGCAGGCATCGCAACACTGTTT
This sequence comes from Rheinheimera sp. 4Y26, assembly GCF_025245835.1. Taxonomy (GTDB): domain Bacteria; phylum Pseudomonadota; class Gammaproteobacteria; order Enterobacterales; family Alteromonadaceae; genus Pararheinheimera. The sequence goes on along the minus strand of NZ_JAOBWS010000006.1, from coordinate 107,483 downwards.
TGATAAAGCGCTGTTGGCAACGGCATACTTACAGTGCCATCCTGCCCGGACTCTGCTGATGATGTTAACTGTGGCATAGCTGCCAGAGCTGTCTGATGAACAAAAGTATGTGGCAGCAACGACTGACTTTGGCTATAACCAGCCGCCAATATTGCGCTTTGTTGAGCCTGAAGCAGTTGTTGTGCCTGGTTTGTCACGACTCCCATCTCTGGCTCTGCTGCCTGAGTCAGGTCTGTAAGCGGCATCTCAGCCTCTTGTGATAACAACGAAGCGACAGCTTCCTGCTGCGCATCTTCAGGGTAAGGTTGTTCCAGCAACATGCTTAAATCCAGCAAAGCAGCTGTTTGATCTTCGCTGCTCTGCTCTTGTGCGGTAGCATCAATCTGTCCGGGTAACACAGGCGAAGCAGATAACAGACTGCCCGTTGCCGGACTTTTTGTGGTATTGGTCAGTGGCAACATCAACGTCTGCCCTCAGTGGTTTGCTGGTAAGCCAATACCCCAGCTTTATTGTCATTAAATGCTTTCATTTTTTGCTCCAGCTCCAGTTGCTGCTGCCTGGCATATTGAATGAGCTGCTGATAGCGCAGTTTTAAAGTTTCAATTGCGGCTTGTGTTTGTGCATCCGGCCCCTGCTCGCGCAACTGCTGCACCAGTGCACTGATTTGCCGATCAAACGCCTGCACCTGCAACCACTGTGCAGCCTCCATCGCTTGCTGTAATTGCGTCAGCAACTGTTGTAACTGCCTAAGCTGGCTGTTCGCTGGGCTGGAATGAATTGACATGATGCAACCTGTTGCCTTGGAACCCAAACACAAAGCAATAAACATTCCAAAACTCAAGTCACTGAATATAAAGACTTTATTAAGATTTAATGGTGAAAGGAGGAAGAGAAACTTCCGCAACAGCGGAACCTCAACTGTCATTTCCTCCCATAAAAGACAAGTTCAGACCCGGCTATTGGGCCCATATAAAACGGTCAATAAAAAAGCCGGGGAATATCCACGGCTTTTAGCTTTCATTTCATTGATCAAAATGGCCGGTCAGCTGCGCGCTAACAACCCTTGCCAGCCCTGCTGTAAATCGGTCATCACGGTTTTCACCGGCGCTAATGCATCAACACTGTTTTTTAAACTGGCTTTTAATATTTCCTGGCCACAAAACTCATATAAATTATGCATATTCACCGCAACTTCACCGCCCTTTTCAAGGTCTAGTGAAGCGTCCAGCCCGCCCAGGATTTTCAGCAGTTTTTCTACACTCTGGGCTTTTTTATCATAACGGTTGGCCTGAATATGGCCTTCAACCCGGGCCAACTCATCTAAAAAACCATCAAATAACATCAGCACCAGACTGTGAATATCGGCACCTGATGCTTTTGCATTCACATTAGTGTTTTGATAAGCCTGATAACCTTGTGCAAAATCCAACATAAAAAACCTCTGTTATCCAAAGTTGGCCATGGAGCTTTCCAGCTGCGCTATGGTGACCTGCATCTGGGTAAATTGTGCCAGATATCTTTTGTAAACAAGCTCCATTGAATAATCGTGCCGCTTTTGTTTTGTGGTTACTAAATCCAGGCTAGCCTGCAGGGTTTGTTGTTTATCACTCATCAAACCAAAACGCTGTGTATAAGGTTCAAGCCGATCCTGGATGTTGCTGAATAAACCGGTGTCGGACACTAACATTTTTTCAATTTTAGCAGGGTCAGCCGCCAGAGCTTTTTGCATTTTGCTGCTGTCTATCAACAACACACCGTTACGGTCGAACTTCATGCCAATCTCAGTTAACGGCGTGCCTTCATATAATTGCTGAAATGACTGGCGCATCTGATTAGCAATGCTTCGAGCCATACTGTCGGTACTTAAAGACGTGTCTGAATTTATCTGCTTCAACAAAGAGTTGTAGCTCTCAACAAACTTTTTCAGTTTTTCTTCAACCGCTTTTGGATCCTGCGAAATACTGATTTTCACAGGTTGATCGGCCAGTGCCTGTGCTTGTTTTAAATCAAGAGTTACACCGTCAATCACATCCGTCAGGGTATTGCTGCTGGAAGTCACGGTAATAGGATTTTGCGCACCGACTTTGATAATGGCATCCTGCGCTGTTTTGAGTTCAGTGGCTGAAGCAACAGCACCACTGATATCGGCTCCTGAATTATCGGCGCCGGGCACAAAATTCAGACTGATAGTATTGGCAGCACCTGACTCTTTGGTGGTCAGCACTAAATAAGACAGAGCACCACTGCGCATTACCGTGGCCTGCACACCCGAATTATCAGCAGCATTGTTAATAGCAGTTGCTAAATCCGCAATATCAGAACCAGCTGCCAAAGTAGATAAATCAACGGCAAAAGAGTCCCCGGCCACTGTCAGCTCAAACTGGCCGTCAGCAGGTAATAAATCGGCGCTGTTAAAAGTTAGGGAAAGCTGATGATTTTGCGCCAGTTGCTGCACAAAAATTTCATAATTTCCGGCAACGGCGGTACTGCCGGCAGTCACACCCAGCACAGTGTCAGCACTGCTGGTGGCGGCATTACTCAATAATTCGTTGTTGGTGGTAAAACCTGTCAACAGATCACGCATGGAACCCAGTGAAGTTTCCAGTTTTTTATAAGATGCCAGCAGGGTCGAAAACCTGTTCTGTTGTGCTTTTAACACTTCATCTTTAGATGCACGTTCGATTTGCGTGTACTGCTGCGCAAGGTACGCTGGATCGATACTGGAAAATGCCATGCTGAGTTCCTGTAAAAAATGGGGAGCCGGCAATAAAGCCGGCTCCCGGTCGACTTATTAACGTAACAGCTGAGCAACCATTTGTGTGGTGGTATTGGCTGTAGTTAATACAGAAATACCAGAGTTCATCAGCAGTTGTTGTTTGGTCATATTAGATGTTTCACGGGCAAAGTCGGCATCCATCAGCAAGCTTTTTGCTGTGCTGGTGTTTTCAGACATATTGCTCAGGTTATTGATGGTGTGGTCCAGACGGTTCATTGACGCACCCAGTGCCGCACGGGCCGCGCCCACCGCAGTGATCAAATCATCAATTTCACCCATAGTGGTTGATGAATCTGCCTGATCCGCCAGACCGGTAAAACCAGCGATAGCGGTGTCCACATCACCAATTTCTGCAGAAATATCCACAGCCAGAGTTTCAGCTGCAGAAGCACCAATCTGGAAAGTGACTGATGCAGCCAGCTTACCGCCGCTCAGTAACACAGTACCGGCACCAAAAGAGGTGTTGGTCATAATGTTGGTTAATTCGTCATTTAATGCAGTGAACTCATTACCCAGAGCAGTGTACTCACCTGTGGCATTGGTACCGTTGGCACCCTGAGTTGCCAGCTCTTTCATGCGGTAAGCGATATTGGTCATTTCATCAAAAGCACCTTCTGCGGTTTTTAACATCGCATTGGCGTTGGCAGCATTGCTCATGGCAGTTTCCTGACCGACAACCTGAGCAGCCAGACGGGTTGCAATTTGCAAACCGGCAGCGTCATCTTTTGCTGAATTGATACGGAAACCAGTACCTAAACGTTCTAAAGCGACTGCCAGGCCGTCGTTGGTACGATTTAACTGATTACGGATAACTGTTGCTGCTGCATTTGATTGAATTGATAAAGCCATTTTGAGTTCTCCTGAAATGATGCTCATAAACTTAGAGCGACAACAGCCAGCAGAAACTGAAATTTATTTTTTGATTTTTTAAGGTGTTTTTTACCCCACCTGAAATTAATGGAAAAATCCATTTTTAAACAATCACTTAAATTCAATTCAAAAAACAACATTAACTAGTCAAAGTCAGATCGGTTATGTTTTCTGCAACAGCTGCATTGTGGAACGACGTTGTTGCGCATTACAGCCAAAGCAAAAATAACTGCTGCCGGCCCCAAATCACCCCGAGTCTTCCGGCATAAAAACAGAGAAAACCTGATGAACGACTGCTATCAGCAGAATATCACGATGATCCGTCAACGTTGGCCAGTGCTGGCATCGCAACTGGACATTATGGCTCAAAAAGCCACAGATCTGACCTTAGCTCTGGCCGAAGGGGCCGAATCAACTTTATCGGTCAATGGTATTCAGCTGACCAGCCGGCATAACCGTGCTCTTGAAGCGCAGCAACAGGCAGCACAGGTTCTGCACCAGCCAGTGGTTACACTTTATGGCACCGGATTGGGTGATTTGCAGCATGAGTTACTCAGCAGGCACGAGCTGCAGGTGCTCAAAGTGAAAATATTGAATGAATCACTGTTTAGCCTGGTTTTACAGTTGCTGGACCAACGCAGCTGGCTCAACGATCCAAGGGTGCAGTTAGACCTGGCAGGAGAGGACAAAGAATTACAGCCTCCTTATGTGGTATTGCCATCCGAATTAGTGCTGGCCAGTGATTTTAATCAGAAAATCCGCCAGCGGCTTTGCAGCGAGCTGGAAGTGGACAATGTCAGCCAGCGACTGGCCGAAAACACGGCGCATTTACGGCCACGCCTGCAGCAGAACCAGCCTTATTGGCAGCAAGATCAGCAGGTGCAGAAATTATTCAGGACTCTGACTGCAGGACAGCAGGCTTTTGTGATTGCCGCCGGGCCTTCCCTGGAACAACATTACCAGTTACTGCAGCAAAGTCGTGCTCGACAGGTACCTCCTTTATTAATCTGTGTCGACACCGCAGTTAAAGCTTTATTAGCCCATCAGATAGTGCCTGATATTGTAGTGACAGTGGATTATCTGATCAGTGCCCGCCACTTGCCTGTGGCTGAATTGCCCGATAGCTGCAAACTGGTGTATTTCCCCATTACCAGTGCAGAAATTCTGGCCAACTTTCCCGGTGTGCGTTATGTGGCAATGAATGAGACACAAATGTTTGCCTCTCTTCGCAACCAACTCAATGCAGCGCGGCTTTTTATGCACGGCAGTGTCATCCATCCGGCCACCGATCTTGCTGTGCAAATGGGCGCCAGCGAAGTGGTATTCTTTGGTGCTGATTTTGCGTTTAGTCATCAGAAAACCCATGCCAGCTGGCAGGATGGCGAAATTGGTATTCCTTATCAGCAAGCCAGTGAATGGGTGCTGAACTTTTATGGCGAAAAAGTTCCCACTTTGCCCAATTTTATGACCTATCTGATTGGTCTGGAGCGTTATATTAAGCGCCACCCGACAATCACTTTTTACAATACATCTAAAGCCGGCGCTGTAATTGAAGGTGCTCTTTATCATCCGGAGTACAGCAAATGACGCCAACACTCAGCGACTGCCAACAGCAGGCAAAACAGCTGGCGCTGCAATTTCGTCTTGGTAAAAACACCCAGGCTGCTCTGGATATGGCAAAGATGGTGAGTCAGTTGATTAGTTTATTCCCGACAGCAGAGCCCGCAAATGTGAAACAACTGCAACAGATCCTTGGCCAGTGTTTAGCTTGCCAGCAGCGTCAGGATTGGCTGGCGATAGCCGACTATCTTGAATATGAACTACAGGACTTTTTACAGCAGTTTTGTTAGCAGTTTTTACCCAACAACAAAACACCTCTTGGCAAAGCAGCCGGGCTTTAGCCATTTGAAAGCAAAATGCCTTTCCTTTGCGCTCGCTGGCTGACATAAAAAGCCGGTGTGATTTTATCCGCAGCCGCCGTTAAAAACGGCGGAAATCGTATAGAACAGCACGGGCATTTGATATTTTTCTGACAAATAAAATTTTTTTAGCGCGAGCTATAAAATTTTTCTTTTTGCTTCATGTTGTTATTTATAACCGCCATGTTGAATGAACAATACAGGTACAAAACTGTATGGACAAACAGTTATATCAGCTATTTTTATTACGTATTGTTCACCAAAAAGTCACAAGGAGCTGTGATGAAAATATCAACCGCAGTACTAATTACAGGACAGGCAGGTTTATTGGTGGTGATACTGCTTTTTGTCGCCAATATACCGGCAGTTGAGCAGTTTAATGAGCAACAATGCCAGCAAATGCAGCGGGAGCTGGACGACAACAGAGACACGCAGCGACGTGGTTATAGTTTAAAAAACGCCGACGCTCTCAAGGCCGCGGAGCAAAGCCTGTCACAACAGATTTATCACCATTGTGTCAAACCTATCGCCAGTCCATCCCCAAGCACTAAAAACCGTATTTTCCCTGTAAAAAGAAAACCTTATGAATACACTGACAATAGAGGTGCAGATGCTGTGATGTCAGCGCGCCAGTTTTTTGCGTCGGCTGTTGAAGTCAGGGCGCCTTATCAGGGCAGGCAATTGACGGAATGGCTGAAATATTATCAGGAACCCAGATCCTGTTTTGGTGTGCAACAAACCTCGCAGATCGTTGAATGTGTAAATAACAGACAAAAAGCGCAACAACGTTTTGAAGCCCAGTGGCAACAGCAACGTCTGCAGATCTTGTCTGACCAGCGAACGCAATGATAAGCTCCGACCAGTTGCAATTAGGAAATCTGAACTCCGGAGATCAATAGCGTTATGACCATCAACTTAAAACAGGCAAACCGTGAACTTTGGTGGTTCGGCTGGCGTTATATACCATTGATTGGTTTTTGCGCCCCTAAAATCCGTCAGATCAGCGAACACGGCCTGACTGTCAGTATCCCGCACGGCTGGCGCACCAAAAACCATTTAGGCAGTATTTATTTTGGTGCACTGGCCATTGGTGCCGATTTAGCCGGTGCTTTTTTGGTGTTCAGTAAAGCAAAAGCGCGGGGGGTCAACGCCAATTTTGCCTTTAAAGATGTACAGGGTGAGTTTTTAAAAAGACCGGAATCAGAAGTCTGGTTCACCAGCGAAGACGGCGCTTTAATAGATGCCATGATTGATGAGTCGCTGCAAAGTGGTCAACGTATTAATAAAACAGTCAGTGTGAACATAACCTGCCCGTCATTACATGGTGATGAGCCAATGGCCCGTTTTAAACTAACCCTATCGATTAAAGCTACACCGAAAAAGCGCTAAGCGGCCGCAAAGGCCCGGGCAGCCAATACTGCTGTTGTAGCCGATTTTGTAGCGACTTTGGTCGCAAAATCTGCACTCTGGTTAAAAGTTTGCAGCCGTGGCAACACAGACGTAAAATTCAACCTTTCCCGTTAGCTCAGGCATTGTTATGCAGCATTTACCAGGCAACCTTTTTATTCTGTCGGCGCCAAGTGGCGCCGGTAAATCCAGTTTAATCCATGCGTTATTAGGCCAGCATGCCGATATGCAATTGAGTGTTTCTCATACCACACGCGCGCCAAGGCCTGGCGAAACTGATGGTGTGCATTATCACTTCACTAGTGTTGATGAATTTAAAGCGCTGATTGAGCAAGGTGAATTTTTGGAATGGGCCGAAGTATTCGGCAATTATTACGGCACCTCCCGCCGTGCTATTGAGCAGGTACTGGCGCAAGGCCGCGATGTTTTTCTTGATATCGACTGGCAAGGCGCACGACAAATCAAACCGCAGGTGCCTTCGGTGCGCAGCATTTTTATTCTGCCGCCCAGTGTGGCTGAATTAGAAAGACGGTTAAATCAGCGGGGACAGGATTCACAGGAAGTGATTCAAAAACGTATGCAGCAGGCCAAAAGTGAAATCAGCCATGTGGTGGAATATGACTATGTGCTGGTGAACGACGATTTTCAGCAATGCCTTGCCGACCTGCAACATGTGGTACTGAGTCACCGTTTAACTTTGCCAAAACAACAGCAACGACAGCAGGCATTGCTGACGGACCTGTTGGCGAATTAACCGAAATAGCGTAGACTATGCGGTCTTGTCAGAATTTGAATACCGGAGTGGTAAATGGCTCGCGTAACAGTTGAAGATGCAGTAAATAAAATTGGTAACCGTTTTGATCTGATCCTGGTTGCAGCGCGTCGCGCCCGCCAATTATCAGTTGAAGGCAAAGAAGCCATGGTTGAAATCGAAAACGATAAATCAACAGTTGTTGCCTTACGTGAAATCGAAAAAGGTTTTATCACCGCCGACATCCTTGATCAGCAAGAACGTCGTGACCAGCTGCAACAGGAAGCATCAGAAATGGCTGCTGTTGCTGCAATCATCGGTAACGAGTAATCACTGCTCAAATCTTCTGCAATCAGCAGAAGCAAAGGCCCCGGCAGCCTTAATGCCGGGGCGTTATTTTTCTGAATCCTCTCGTTATTGTTTCGCACAAGCCCCTGTTTCTCCCGTTGGCAAGCCGGTAAAATCCACGTATATTTTATGCAGATAGCGGGGATCGGCGTGATACCCCGATATGGAGCCTACTGCAGTGTATTTATTTGAAGGTCTGAAACAACAGATCAGTGCGTATTTGCCGCCAGAACAGGTTGCCCTGGTGCAACAGGCTTATGTGCTGGCAAGGGACGCGCACGCCCCGCAAACCCGCTCCAGTGGTGAACCTTATATTACCCATCCGGTGGCAGTTACCAGCATTCTGGCTGATATGCGGATGGACCACGAAACGCTGATGGCCGCGTTGCTGCACGATGTGATTGAAGACACCGAATACAGCAGAGAAGATTTAGCCGAGCGTTTTGGTGAGACAGTGGCCGAACTGGTGCAGGGTGTATCCAAACTCGATAAAGTTAAATTTAAAGATATCAAAGAGTTTGAAGTCACCAACCTGCAAAAAATGTTTATGGCGATGACGCAGGACATCCGCGTTATTCTGATCAAACTGGCTGACCGCACCCACAATATGCGCACCATTGGTGCACTCAAACCAGAAAAACGCCGCCGTATTGCCAAAGAAACGCTGGAACTGTACGCCCCTATCGCTAACCGGCTTGGTATTCACAATATCAAAAACGAACTGGAAAACTGGGGTTTTCGCGCTTTATACCCAATGCGTTACCGCGCTTTGGAAACTGCGGTGAAACAAGCCCGTGGCAACAGGCGCGAAGTGATTGAAAAAATTCAGAATGAAATAGAATCACGCATCCGCAATGCCGGCATTCAGGCTGAAGTATCAGGCCGGGAAAAACACCTGTACAGCATCTATCGCAAGATGAAAAGCAAAGAGCTGATGTTCAACGACGTGATGGACATTTATGGCTTCAGGGTGCTGGTTGACAGTGTCGACTCCTGCTACCGCGTGCTCGGTGTGGTGCATAATCTGTATAAACCTATCGAAATCCGTTTTAAAGACTACATCGCCATTCCCAAACAAAACGGTTACCAGTCACTGCACACTTCTCTGGTTGGCCCGCACGGCATTCCGGTGGAAATTCAGATGCGCACCCGCGAAATGGATGAAATGGCCGACAACGGTATTGCCGCGCACTGGATGTATAAAAAATCCGGTGAACAAGGCGACACCACAGCGCAAATCCGCGCCAGGCGCTGGATGCAAAGTTTGCTGGAAATTCAGCAAAGTGCCGGCAACACCTATGAATTTGTGGAGAACGTCAAGTCTGAGCTTTATCCGGACGAGCTTTATGTGTTTACCCCCAAAGGCAAAATTGTTGAACTGCCGATTGGTGCCAACGCCGTTGATTTTGCTTATGCCGTACATACCGACATTGGCAATAAATGTGTTGGCGTGCGGGTAGACCGCAAACCTTACCCGCTCACCAAAGCGCTGGAAACCGGCCAGACCGTTGAAATTATTACCAGCCCCGGTGGTAAACCTAATGCCAATTGGCTGAATTATGTGGTGACCAGCCGTGCCATTATGGGCATCCGTAATTTTCTGAAAAAACAAGAACAAAGCGAAGCTATAGCGTTGGGTAAAAGGCTGCTGACGTCGGCACTGGGTGAAGTGCCACTGGAATCAATTGCCAGCGAACGTATTGAGCAGGTGCTGCAAAACAGCAAACAAAAAACTCTGGACGAACTTTTTATCGACATTGGCCTGGGCAACCAGTTGCCTATCGCTGTCGCCCGCCGTTTGCTAGGCGAATTTGACGAAAGTAATACTGTGGATGAAGTGCTGCCGGCCAAACCCAAAGCTTTTATTGTCGGCTCTGAAGGCATGCTCACCACCTTTGCCAAATGTTGCCGCCCTATTCCGGGTGATCCTATTGCCGCCAGTGCATCACCTGGCAAAGGACTCAACGTACACCGCTCTGAATGTCGCAACATCCGCGGCTGGGAAAAAGAACCGGGTAAATATTTCCCGGTGCGCTGGGATAAAACCGGGGATAAACAATTCCTCTGTGATATCCGGGTTTTTATTGTGAACAAACAAGGTATGCTGGCAAAACTGACTACGGTCATTGCCAGCCTCGACTCTAATATTCAGGACCTGTCCACTGACGATCGTGACACCGGCGACTATGTGATCAAAATCACCTTGTCGGTGCGCGACCGGGTGCATCTGGCCAATGTGATGCGCAAAATCCGGGTAACCCCGGATGTGCTGAAAGTTTATCGAAGGAAATAACAGTTATGTCAAAAGTGATTATCAGCACTGATAAAGCCCCTGCCGCTATCGGTACTTACAGCCAGGCGGTTAAAATCGGTACCACAGTGTATTTATCCGGCCAAATTCCGCTGGTGCCAGCCAGCATGCAAATGGTGTCAGAAGATTTTGCCGAGCAGGCAGAGCAGGTGTTTCAGAATCTGAGCGCCGTATGCCAGGCCGCTGGTGGCAGTATTAACGACATGGTCAAAGTAAATATTTTTCTGACCGACTTAAGCAAATTTGCCACTGTCAACGAAATTATGGCGCGGCATTTTACCGCCCCTTACCCGGCTCGTGCTGCGGTGCAGGTCAGTGCTTTACCACGTGGTGCACAAATTGAAATCGACGGCGTGATGGAAGTGCCGTCCACCAACTAAATTCGGTCTGCCTTGCTGCTGGTTCGCCGCAACAACGACAATAAAAGCACCGCCCAAGCCGCGGTGCCGGCAGGACAGAATTTGATGCCAAAAACAACACTGGCCTTGTTTGTACTGATATCGCAGTTGGCGATGCTGCTGCAACCCATAGCAGCTGAACCTGTGGTAAAAAAACCGGTATTACACTGGTGTCTTGATCATTTCCCGCGATTTCATGAGTTTCAGGGCCGCGGCCTGCCAACAGGTCCTTCAGTGGCTGTGATGCAGGAACTGGCCAACAGAGTGGGTTTTGACATCAATTACAGCCCCAAGACGCCACTCGCCCGCTGTTTTCGCCAGATGAGCACAGGTGAAGCTGATTTAATGATTAATCTGAACTTCACTGAAGAGCGCGATCGGCTGATGTATTTGTTTCCCTATAACGAAACCATTCCCGAGTCTTTGTATTTGCGCAAAGACGATTTGCGTTTGATTGATCAAATCAGCCAGCTCAGCCCGTTGATTCTGGTGACAGTGCGCAACTACATTTATAACCCGACGCTGATGGCACTGATTAAAAACCAGAAAGAGCAGCATATTGAAGTCGACAGCATCGAAGCGGGTTTTGAATTGCTGCGTAAAGGCCGGGTAGATGGTCTGATAGCACCAACCCAGAGTTCGCTGGAAGTAATCCGCAACAACCCATCTTTGCATTATCAGTTCAGAAAAGCCGCCTTAACTTTTAGGTTTGGTAAGCCAAGGTATATCAACATTGGTTTTTCCAGAAAAAGTAAACACTTATACCTGAAAGATCAGATAGAACAGGCAGTGGCGCTGATGAAAGAGGACGGCACTGTTGAGCGCCTGTATCAGCTGCCGGACGGTGGCAAACAATATCTGGTCAGTGATAAAGAACAGCTGCAAAACCGTTGATCCCTGAGGTTTTGTTGTGCGTTGTGAGCGGCTAACAGGAGCACAGTATGCCCTTTTTACGTTGCCTGATGAATCTGAGCCTGTTCTCCCTGCTACTCTGTCCGGCAGCAACACTAGCCAACCAACCCGAACTTGAATGGTGCCTGGATCATCTGCCACCACGCCAGATTTATCTTGCGTCGCAGCAACCAACAGGTCCTGTGGTCGATCTGATGCAACAATTAGCCAGGCAAAGTGGTTTTACCCTTAAATTCAGCCCGCCAACCCCGATCGCCCGCTGCCTGAAATTGATGCAACAAGGCAAAACCGACCTGATGACAGGTTTGTTGTGGTCGGCACAACGGGAGCAATTTATGTTGTTGCTGCCTTTTGATAATGCCAGGCCAGACGCTCTGTTTAGCCGGCATCAGCAAAACCCGCTGAACAGCCTGACAGCACTGAATGGTAAAACTATTGCCCTTGCCGCGGACCGCCATTACCCCCCTGCATTTATTCAGCTGCTGCAACAACATCAGGTAAAAATGAAGCAGGTCCCCAATCTGGAGCAGGCACTGGCGTTATTACATTACGGCAATGTGGACTTAGTGGCAGGGCCACAACATATCACAATGAATTTATTAGAAAATAATCCGCGTTTGTCGGCAAAAATCGGTTTAAACCCCTGGCAGCCACCACAACCTCAACAGCAGAAAAATCATCTGGCCTTGTCCCGCCTGAGCCCACATTTTGAGTTGCATCAGCAAATCAGCCAGCAGCTGCAACTTATTACAGGCCAGCAACAGACTGATTTTTATCAGACAACCAAATCTGAGCCTGCGACTGAAACCACAAAGCCTGACTGACATCCGTGGTCATCCCATGCGTTTTTGCCGGCAATTGGGTATCATGCGTTTTTGTATTGCCTTTTAGGATATTGATTTTGCAACGAACTTTACTGGCAAATCTGGCCATCGCCGAGATGAAAGGTGTTGGCGCCAAAACAGCAGAACTGCTGGCCAAACTGGGTATTGTTTCGGTGCAGGATATCTTATTTCACCTGCCTTTACGTTATGAAGACCGCACCCGCCTTTGTGCCATCAGAGACATCTGGCCGGCACAACAAGTGTCGGTGCAGGGCGTGGTACAAAGCAGCGACATTATTTTTGGCAAAAGACGCAGCTGGGTGGTGGTGCTGAGCGACGGCACTGGCAGCATCACGCTGCGGTTTTTCCACTTTAGCGCGGCGCAGAAAAATGCCGTGACACCTGGTGTCAGGCTGCGCTGTTTTGGTGAAGTGAAACGTGGCATGCGCGGTGTGGAAATGCTGCACCCCGAATACAAAGTCGTTAAAGAAGACGGCCCGCCCGAAGTGGCAGAAACCCTGACACCGGTTTACCCCACCACTGAAGGTTTAAAACAAGCCAGTTGGCGTAACCTGACCGATCAGGCGCTTGTTGAACTAAAACGTTGTTATCCGGCAGAATTTTTAGCACCAGTGTTGCCGCCTCAGGCCTGGTCGCTGACTGACGCTTTATGTTATCTGCACCGGCCTCCGCCAGACGCTTCCTTGCAGCTGTTAGAAGCAGGCCAGCACCCCGCGCAGCAACGACTGATTTTTGAAGAGCTGGTAGCGCAGCAGCTCAGTATGCTGCAACTGCGTGGCCAGTGCCGCAGCCAGCAAGCCATTGTATTTAATCCGGATTCAGCCCTCACTCCGGCTTTTTTAGCCAGTTTGCCGTTTCGGCCAACAGCGGCGCAGCGACGGGTGGTCAATGATATTTTGCAGGATTTAGCACAGCCCGACCCTATGCTCAGATTGGTACAGGGCGATGTGGGCTCAGGCAAAACCCTGGTGGCGGCACTTGCCGCATTGCCGGTGATTGCCGCCGGCGCTCAGGTGGCGCTGATGGCGCCCACTGAATTATTAGCCGAACAACATGCCGCGACTTTTCGCCGCTGGTTTGAACCGCTGGGCATACAGGTGGCCTGGCTCGGCGGTAAAAGCAAAGGCAAAGCCCGTGACAACGAACTTGCTGCCATTCAGTCGGGTCAGGCCCGGCTGGTCATCGGCACCCATGCGCTGTTTCAGCAGCAGGTGCAGTTTGCCAGGCTGGCGCTGGTGATCATTGATGAACAACACAGATTTGGTGTGCATCAAAGGCTGGAGCTGAGGGAAAAAGGCAGCCAGAGCGGTTATTACCCACATCAGCTGGTAATGACGGCCACCCCTATTCCACGCACCCTGGCGATGACCGCTTATGCCGATCTCGATACGTCAGTCATTGACGAGCTGCCGCCGGGCCGCACGCCGGTGACCACTGTGGTGCTGCCTGACAGTCGCCGTGCCGAAGTGGTGAGCCGGGTGGAACAGGTGGTAAAACAACAGGGCCGGCAGGCGTATTGGGTCTGTACCCTGATAGATGAATCTGATGTGTTGCAATGTCAGGCCGCCGAAAACACCGCCGCCGAACTTGCCGCCGCTTTGCCGGATTTAAAGGTGGCGCTGGTGCATGGCCGGTTAAAAAGCAGCGAAAAACAAGCTGTGATGCAGGCTTTTGCCGCTGGGGATGTGCATTTGCTGGTGGCCACCACTGTGATTGAAGTGGGGGTGGATGTACCCAACGCCAGTCTGATGATCATTGAAAACCCCGAGCGGCTTGGCTTAGCGCAGTTACACCAGTTGCGTGGCCGGGTGGGTCGCGGCAGCATAGCGTCACACTGTGTGCTGATGTATCACGCCCCTTTATCAGGCACGGCTCAGGCAAGATTGGCCGTACTGCGCGAAAGCAACGACGGTTTTGTGATAGCACAACGTGATTTAGAGATCAGAGGCCCTGGTGAACTGCTCGGCACCCGCCAGACCGGCCTTGCCAGTTACCGTATTGCCGATTTAACCAGAGACGCTGCTTTGATCCCAGCAGCACAACAGGCAGCCCAAAGGTTATGGCAACTGGATAAAACAGCGGCGCAAGGGCTCATTCGCCGCTGGCTGGGTTACCGGGATATCTATGCTCAGGCCTGACATCACCTGTAACCTGAAGCACCAGTAACCTAAAGCACCTGCAACGTGCAACCCACCTGACAACTTTACAACAGCAGCGCCAGCAACATGCCTTTTGTTGATTCCAGGTTAAGGCTCAAGCGCCAGTTTTCGCACGGCCGACACCGAAGGATGCGACAGTACCACCTCAAGTTCTGTCAACAAAATGTCGGCAGCTGGCGCGCCCTGACCCTGAACATGGCTCAGCTGCAGTTCCAGCATCAGGCATTCACTGTCATGATAAACAGCCACCACAGGCGCTGTTAAATCCAGCACCACACTGTGGCGCACATCAAAACCACATTGCTGCGCCACTTCTGTAAGCTCAACATCATCGTCTGAAATATCAATCGCCAGATATAACTTCATGGTTATGCCTTTTCAGTTGCCGCCTTGCGGCCTTGATTAATCTGCCAGGCCGCGTCCATCGAGTACACCAAAAGTGCTGTCCAGATAAAAGCAAAGGTCACCAGTTTGCTTGGATCCAGCGGCTCGTTATATAAAAACACACCAAACACAAACATAAAACTGGGGCCTATATACTGGAAAAAGCCCATAGTCGAGAGCTGCAAACGCCGGGCGGCAGCAATAAAACACAACAGTGGCACTGTAGTCACTACACCGGCCGCTATCAGCCATACATTCAGCCCGACAGAGTTTTGCAGCAGGTTGGCAGAGGCAGAATCGGCAAACTGCCACCAGTACAACAGCGCCAGCGGCATTAACAACAAAGATTCGACAAACAAACCACTGAGCGCATCCACCGCCAGCTTTTTGCGAAATAAGCCATAAAGCGCAAAACTGCTGGCCAGCACCAAAGCTACCCAGGGTAGAGAGCCAAAATAAGCCAACTGGATCAGCACTCCGGTCAGCGCCAGCATCACAGCGGCCCATTGCAACTTGCGAAGCCGCTCGCCTAAAAACAACATGCCGAGCAGAATGTTTAATAACGGATTGATGTAATAACCCAGGCTGGCTTCGAGCATATGCTCGTTATTCACCGCCCAGATAAAGAGCCCCCAGTTACCTGCCAGCAACAACGCAGTGCCGAGCATAGCGGCCAGCAACTTTGGTTTTTTAAACACTGCCTGCACCGCAGGCCATTGTTTCATCACAGTTAAAATCACCGCGAGCAACACAAAAGACCAGACGATGCGGTGCAGCAGAATTTCCAGGGCGGGCACAAAATCGATGTGTTTAAAATAAAGCGGCGCTATACCCCACAGGGTGTAAGCGCTGGCAGCAAAAATGCCACCAATTTTTTGTTCGCGGTTTAACTGCATGGCAAGCGCCCCCGGCGCTGAAACCGGCGAAGGGCCGGCGGCTGGAAAAGGGCGACAGTGTAGCGAATTTTAACCTACAAGATAAGTGCCGGTGCCAAGCGCAATATGCACACCCTGCTCGTTATGCAGCTCCATCCGGCAGACACACACCTTATTGCCGGAGCGGATCACCTGGGCAGTGGCAATAAATTCGTTGCCCCGGCCCGGCCTTAAATAATCACTGCGCATATCAATGGTGCTCATTTTGCCCATTTTGGCCACAAGCACTTCGTGTTCCACCTGCTCAAGGCGCCTGAGTGCACTGGATATGGCCATAATGCCACCGACAGTGTCGAGCACCGAGGCAATCACACCACCATGCAGAATTTGTTGTACCGGATTGCCTACCAGCTCAGGTTTAAAGGCAAAACGCACTTCAGCCTGTTCAGCAGAAAAGCCAGTGACTTTTAACCCCAGCAAACGGTTAAAAGGCATTTGATCAAACACCTCAGCGATAAAAGGCAACAAAGCATCAGCCGACATGGCGTTACTCCAAATACTGGCAATAAGACTGGTAAGAGCAGTTAAGATAAAACGCCGCTGCCCTGATGTAAAGGCTGTGAACTCAGCCGTCGCAATAGCAGACAGTGCCAACGCTTTTGATTACAATGCCGGCTTTGTTTGCCGCGCTGGATATTTTTTTGACCGACTTACTGCACAACACCTTAAAACAATACTTCGGTTACAGCGAATTTCGCCCTGGCCAAACTGAAGTGATTGGCGCTGCCCTGTCGGGGCGCGACAGTTTTGTGCTGATGCCTACAGGCGGTGGTAAGTCTTTGTGTTATCAGCTGCCGGCGCTGTTATTACCCTGTGTCACTGTAGTGGTGTCGCCTTTGATGTCGCTGATGAAAGATCAGGTCGATAGCCTGCAGGCGATGGGCATAGCGGCCGATTTTATCAACAGCAGTTTAAGCCGCGATCAGGTGGATGATGTACTGCAAAAACTGCATTTTCAGCAGTTAAAACTGTTGTATGTGGCGCCGGAACGTTTATTACAACCGCAGTTTTTACAGCGGCTATCACAAGTCGGCGTCAGTTTGTTTGCCATCGACGAAGCCCATTGTGTGTCGCAGTGGGGCCACGATTTCAGGCCCGACTACATCGCATTATCTCAGCTGAAACAACAGTTCCCGCAGGTGCCGTTAATGGCGCTGACTGCAACGGCTGACCCTGCCACACAGCAGGATATCCGCACTCAGCTGAAATTAGTGCAGCCATACACCAGCATCAGCAGTTTTGACAGACCCAATATCCGTTATACGGTGCAGGAAAAATTCCGCCCTTTTGAGCAATTGGTGTCGCTATTAAAAAGTCAGGAAAATCAGAGCGGTATTATTTATTGTTCCTCGCGTAAAAAAGTCGATGAACTGTATGAACAGCTGCACAACAAAGGTTTTGCCGTGGGTGCTTATCATGCCGGTTTAAGCAACGAGCAGCGGATGAAAGTGCAGGACGAATTTAAACGCGACCACCTGCAGATCATTGTCGCCACTGTGGCTTTTGGCATGGGGGTGAATAAACCCAATATCCGTTTTGTGGTGCATTACGATTTACCCCGCACTATTGAAGCTTATTATCAGGAAACCGGCCGCGCCGGCCGTGATGGTGTGGCCGCTGAAGCTGTAATGCTGGTTGACCCTGCCGATATCAGCCGGATGCGCAGCTGGATCATGGCCGAAGAGAACCAGGCCAGAGCCGAAGTGACGATGCAACGTTTTAATGCCATGGCGGCTTTTGCCGAGGCGCAAACCTGCCGCCGCCTGGTGTTATTGAATTATTTTGGTGAAGCCAATCAAACCCCTTGTGGTAACTGTGATATTTGTCTGGATCCACCAAAAAAATTCGACGGCACTGTGCTGGCACAAAAAGCACTATCCTGTGTGTACCGGGTGGGCCAGAGCTTTGGTATGCACCATGTCATCGATGTGCTCAGGGGCAGTCAGAATCAACGTATTCTGGAACTGGGGCAGGACAAACTGTCTACTTTTGGTATCGGCAAAGAACAAAGTCACGATTATTGGCTGTCGGTGTTCCGCCAGCTGATCCATCATGGTTTGTTGCAACAGGACATTACCCAGCACTCAGTATTAAAACTGTTACCGGCGGCCCGCCCTGTGCTCAGGGGCGAAACCAGCCTGGCATTGGCGGTGCCAAGGCTGGCACCTGCCAAAACCAGCAGCAAAGCCGGTAAAGTGCAGCAAAAACAAGAATATGACCGTATTTTATTCAGTAAACTCAGAGCCTTGCGTAAACAAATTGCCGAGCGTGATGATGTGGCGCCCTTTGTGGTGTTCAGCGACGCCAGCCTGATTGAAATGTCACAACAAATGCCACAAACGCCGGCTGAGTTTTTGGCCATCAGCGGCGTTGGCCAAACCAAACTCAGCCGATATGGTGATGATTTCCTTGATTTAATTGCAGAATATCTGGATAACTGATGCAAATGTTAGTTTGTTTCACAGAGGGGCAACTGCTGTTGCAGCCATCACAGCCCCTGCCCGACCCTGAATTGTTATTGCCATTTTTTAAAAACTACCTGCAACGGCTGCCACAGCTGAGTCAGCTGCAAGCGGAACAAGGGCTGGACCGGCTGCAGATCAGGTTTTATTTTTGCAACGCCGTTTTTGCGCTGCATTATGAACACTATAGCGAGAGTTGCTGGGTGGAGGCTGACAATGCAGCCGGCGCTGTGTTACTGTCAGAATTAGCAAGCCTGCTGCAAAGCAATAGTTCATAATCATAGGCTTAGGGATTTAACAGAGCGGAGGTTGGTGTGGTAACAAGGTGGTGGCTGCTGCTGATGTTGTGGTTCCCGGCCATGCTGCAGGCTTTTCCGGCTGACGTGCTGAAACTGGACGAACAACTCAAACGTCTGTCTTTGCATCCGCACCTGCACTACCAGATCACTGAAGCCAGTGTCACCATTGAAGACATAGTGTACGAACCCGAACATCACCACGCCTTTAGCCCTGTGCCCTCCGCCGATTTTAGTTTTAAAGCCCAGGACAAAGTGGTGTGGTTTTTTACCCGGATGCATTATCTGGGGCAACGCCAGCAACAACTGATCCTCGATTACAACTTTCCTTCGGCCAATCTGGTGGAGTTTTACAGTTTTGACCGGCAAAACCACGAACTGAAAAAACTGAACCGCGCCGGCACCAGCCTGCCCTTTGGCGAAAGGCAAATCAAAAGCCGTACTTTTGCCGTGCCGCTGCAGTTTAAAGCCGAGCAGGAGCTGGATATTCTGATCAAAGTGCAGGACGGCACTCTAATCCGCTCTGACTTCCAGCTGTGGCAGCCCGATCGTTATTATCAGCTGCAACTCACCTCAAATTTATTTGATGGCCTGATGCTGGGCCTGCTGCTGTTAATGGCAGCGTATAACCTGTTGTTATATATCAATATTAAAACTGTGCTTTATGGTTATTTTGCCGGCTTTTTTGTGTTTTTCAGTCTGGTGATTGCGGTATTAAATGGCGCAGGTTTTGCGTTAGTGTGGCCGGAATATCCGGAAGTAAATCAGGCGATATTTTATCTGGCCGTGGGCGCCTGTCTGGCGTTTTTAAGCCTGGCCACCCACGCTATGCTGAGCAATGCAAGGCTTGGTCTGTTGTGGCTGAATCTGCTCTCATCTGCGCTGTTATTGTTTAGTCCGCTTTATATTGAATTTGAACACCGGCTGTTGTTACTACTGACGGTGCTGGCGCTGGTGATGGGCACTAACCTGCTGCAGGTACTGGCCCATACCTTTAGTGGTAAACCCAGAGCCCGCACTTTCAGCTTAAGCTGGTTGTTATTTTTTGCCGCCAGTCTGGTATTGCTGCTGGCACAGCTGGGTTATGTTTCAGACACCAAAACCTGGCAATATCTGCTGATTGGTTCTGTGGTGTGCAGCATGGCGCTGATGAGTTATGGCCTGGCGCAGCGCATGCAGCAGGTCAGCGAAGAAAGCACCCAGGCGCACCAGCAAGCCATTCAGACCCTGAAACAGTATTACGATATTTACCACAATGCGGTGGAAGGTATGTTTACCACCACAATGGACGGTCAGCTCATTGCCGCCAACCGTTCTTTGCTGAATATTCTGGGTTACCCGCAGCTTAGCGACATGGAACAGGATGTAAAAAAATACGGCATGGCCAAGTTTTACGCCAATCCGGATGACAGACTACAAATGGTACGTCAACTACAACATGCCAATAATCAGAGTTTTGAATTCAGAGGACTACGCGCCGACGGCTCGCCGTTCTGGGCACTGATGTCGGCCAGACTGACCCAAAACGGCAGCGCCGAAGCTTTTATCCACGGCTCTGTGATCGACATTACCGAACAAAAAATTAACCACGAGCAACTGGCTTATCTGGCGTCCCACGATCCGTTAACAGGCCTGTATAACCGCCACCATTTTGCCCAACTGGCGCAGCAGGCCTGGCACCGGATGCAGGCTGAGCATCTGACCAGCACCATTTTGTATATAGATATCGACCAGTTTAAGCTGGTAAACAGCACCTGCAACCACAGCGCCGGTGATGCATTGCTGCTGCAAATCAGCGATCAGCTGAAACGGGCGCTCGGCACTCATGGTGTGCTGGCACGCCTGGGCGGTGACGAATTTGCCGTGTTATTGCCGGGCAAAACAGCGCAGGAAGCCTTTGCTGTGGCTTATAACCTGCTGGAAGTGGTCAAAGAATTTCGCTTTTTCTGGCAGGACAGCCTGTTTAGTATCAGTGTCAGCATTGGCATGACCGATATCAGCCGCGACGACCTGTCGGCCGAACAAACGCTGAAAAAAGCTGACTCCGCCTGTTTTGTCGCCAAAGAAAAAGGCCGTAACCGCATTCATTTATTCCATCCGGACGATGATGAGTTACAAAAACAACAGGCCGAAATTCAGTGGGTGCAGATTCTGCAGCGGGCGTTGGAGCATGACAGTTTTGTGCTCTATATGCAGCCGATTCAGGCTATTCAGCTGCCACAGAGTGTCAGCAATTATGAGTTATTGCTACGCCTCAAAGGCGAAGACAACAGCATTATTGCCCCTGGTAACTTTTTAAGTTCGGCTGAACGTTATGGGCTGATGCCGCATATTGACCGCTGGGTGATCCGCAATTATTTCCGCTGGCTGGCGCAACACCCGGCCCATCTGCAGCAGCTGGGGCATTGCAGCATTAACCTGTCGGGCGCGTCCCTGGTGGACCCGTTATTTAAAGCTTATGTGTCGGCGCTGTTTCAGGAATATAAAATTCCGCCACGCCATATCTGTTTTGAAATCACCGAAAGCATGGCCATTCTGAATCTGCAAAACACCTTAGATTTTATTAATCATTTCAGAAATTTAGGCTGTCGTTTTGCACTGGATGATTTTGGCAGTGGTTTTTCATCTTATGGTTATCTGAAAAACTTCCCGGTGGATTACATTAAAATTGACGGTAACTTTGTGCGGGATTTATTAAGCGACAAATTTGACCGTGCTATTGTGAACTCGATTCACGATGTGGCGGCCGCCATGGGCATTATGACAGTGGCGGAATATGTTGAAAGTCTCGATATTCTGCACGAGCTGCGCGCTATGGGGGTGGATTACGCTCAGGGTTATGGCATTGCCAAACCTAAACCGCTCAGCGAGCTCTGAGCCTCTTGCTGTCCCCCTTGCTACCTCAGTACAATACGCGCCCCAACTGAGGTAGCCCTATGCAACGTTTAAAACAATTGTCTCTTGAAGTCGAACAGGTGTTCGCCGACATTGGCCAGACTTATGCTCAATATCAAAGAGACCGCGGTTTATTCTGCCGCTCTGGTTGTGGTGAATGTTGTTTACACCGGGGCATTGAAGCCACAGTGCTGGAAATGTTGCCACTGGCTTACAGTTTACTGGAAGAAGGCAAAGCCGAAAGCACGCTGGATGCTTTGGCGAACCACCAGCAAGACGGCTGCTTTTTTTATCAGCGCCACTCCGCTGATGGCAAAATGGGCCAGTGCAGTGTGTATTTAAAACGCCCTGGTATTTGCCGGTTATTTGGCGCCGCCGGTTATAACGGCCGTGAAGGTGAAGTGTTGTTGTCGGTGTGCAAAAACATTAAAGCCGACCACCCGGTGGCTTATGCCGACACTTTAATAGCGCTGGAATCAGACCCACCGCCAATGATCCGCAACGGCAAAGAACAAATCCGCCAAATTGACTATGAGCTGGGTGGTGTCAATTTCCCGATTAACGAAGCCATGCGTCAGGCCTTGGAAAAAGTATTATTTGAGCAATATTACGCCGGTTTGGCGGAATAACGCTGCATGTTCAGGGCTGTTGGCTGCTGCTTTTGCGACCGACAGCCTAGTCGATATCAGACAACATTCTCTTTTGCTATTTCACTGCAAAAGCCTGAGTGTGTGAATGTCCTTTTCCACCGCAAAAGTGCTGTAAAGCAGCTGCTGCGCATTTATATCGGAAATATCAATCGCCGCAATGCTCTGGCCTGATAGCGGTATATTGCTGATCTTGCTGGCATTCTGACCGGCAAACGCAAAAAACCAGATTTCTGCTGCGTCAGCTTTGGATTGATCCGGGTTTGATGCCAGAGGGCTTAGTTGCAACGAGCTTGATGGCACAGCACTTAACAGCAAATAAACCCCGTTGTGTTTGGCAACATGTCGCAAAATTTGCTTGTTTTTCGGCGCCTGAAATAACACCAAGCCTGTTGCATCCTGTAGCTGCTGCTTGTTGATTTGATAACGCTGGTTTTGGTGATACAGCCGATGTTCGGCACTGACACTTTGTTTTTGTTGCTCTGTGGCAAAGTCGAACTCAATCCAGCGCTGGAGTTGTTGCGATTTTTGCACCAGCAATAAGCGCTCGGGTTGTGGTAACCACTGGCTGGGTTGCCCTATCACGGTATCAAAATATCTGACTTTGACCTGCGGTGTGTTCAGGTCAAGCAGCGCTAAGCGCTCATTTCTGGCAAAGGCCAGTTTTGTGCCATCGGGTGACCACAAGGGCTGCGATAACGCCAGCTGCAGCGCCGGATTAGGATAAACCAACTGCTCAGTGTTGGCCTCGAGATCCAAGACAAAAATCTGACTCAAACCGTTTTTGTTTGACACATACGCTATCCGTTTACCATCCGGCGAATAGCTGCCTTGCCAGTCATGTGCAGTCGCCGAGGTAAGCTGTGTTTGTTGGTGACTTAACAAATCCAGACTATAGATATTTCCGGTTATTTTGGCCTGGCTATAACTTAATAACTTTCCATCGGGCGACAGCACCGGATAATGAAGAAAGGCGTAATTTTCAAATGCCAGCCTGCTGAGCTCCTTATTGTTGTTTAAATAAAACAACGCCTTACCGTCACTGAGTAAATAGCCATTTGCAGTCGGATGATAAACAATAAAATACCAGTTAGCGTCCAGCGTTTTATAGTCAGTCAGCTCAGTACCGTTTTTCGCGAACAATTTGATTTGCGAACGCTTTTCTTCATCAAAACCCAATAAAGTGACGTAGTTGTTATCCGCAGCTGGCGCTATACGATAAGGCGAGAACTGCTGCGTTGGCACATACAATAAATCGACCTGGCCTGAGCTTAAATCTGCTTTCAACAACCGTTGTTCACCCTGCTGCAACGCCAAGAAATACAACTGATGTTCTGCAACAACAAAGGGGCTCAGCAATTTGCTGCCTGATAACGAAAAATGGTTGGCGCTTGAGTACAGTTGGTAATCATCCGACAACCACAAACTGGCAAAATGCAGCGAATTGTCCTGCTCTGTTGCAATCACCAGTTGTGAATGTTGCAGTTTCGTCGTTCCTGTAGAAGCTGGCGCAAAGTTGAAAAATTTAATCTGCGCTTCTGTCTGATACAACAACCGGTGCTGTTGTCTGTTGGTTGGTGCCAGCCATAACTCACTATGGCCAGACGCTGTTGCCTCTTTCAGATAGACAATGGCTTTGCCATCGGGCGTAAACTGGCTAAATGATTCCTGCTCTTTGGTGGCCGTCAGCGGTTGTAAGTCTGCGACTACCCACTTAGCTTTTGCATCCGCTGCAGCTGGCAGATCCGCCGGCCCAAACGCAGCATACAGCCCCCAGCAGCCACCACAAAGCAACAGACAAAAAATGCTGAACCACCATGGTGCACGACCTGCCGACACTGGCTGTGTTGCCGTTTTGGTTGCTTCGGCCACCGGCAATAGCGGCACAGAACTTGTTTCAGTGAGCAAGGCAATATCGGCATGCAGCGAATAACCCCGTTTAGGATGGGTTTTAATCAACAATTTGTGGTGATCGTGAAAGACATTACGCAACTGATTCACAGAACGCCTGATGGCAACTGGGCTATAAACCGACCTTGGCCACACCAGCGCAAATATCTGTTCAGCACTGATGGCGTCCCCGGCACTGCTGGCGAGCACCAGCAATACTTCCATCACTTTGGGTTCCAGTTTTTGTACGCTGCCGGTTAAAAACACTTCACCGGTGGACGGTAAAATGCGCTGACCATTCAGGCTAAAACCGTTCCGGAGCGCTGCGATTGCCATGGCAGTGTCAGGGATGGCAGATACAGACACAGCCTTGTTCACTGATTCTGCTTCAACAAGAGCCAAATCTTTGATTTCCTTATTTTTATAGTTCCGAATCATTTCCGTACAAAAACAGACGTTTTTCTTTATCGCTTCTTATCAACAATATCCCAACACTGGGTTTGTTGTGTTGTCGCTGGCCGCAGCAACCGCAAGCCGGGCGCAACAGCATCATTAACTATAATTCAACAACTTCACAAGAGAGCCTTATGATAACTGCAGGATCTACCCTTAAACAGCTGTCTGCTGTTTTGTCTGTAACCTTGCTGCTGATGCTGTTTATCAGTAGCCCAAACAGCAATGCCCAAAGCATCAACGACCAAAACAGCAACGACAACACAACCAGCCTCTATCAACAAAAAATTGATGCAGCCATCCAAATGCTGCAAAGTGACGACCCACAAGCGGTGAGCCGTTACATTGACGCCGAGCTGCACCCCGACACTTTACAAAGTTTTGGCGGGGAGGGTAGAGAGCGTTATATCGCTTATGTCAGTGATATCAAACTATTTTATGGTGCGCTTAGCCTGCTCACTTATGAAAAGTTGTCTTATGAACAGCCCAGTGCTGAACCTTTGCAACTCTCAGCCAGAGTCAAATCAACCAATACCGAACTGGAGTATCTGCTGCGGCTCAACCTGTCGGCAGAAGCGCCTGTTAAAGTCACCGATATTGATATTGTTGTTGCCAGAACGCCGGCAGTTGATAACAAGCCTGCGGATAAACTGAACAAACAACAACTGGCGCAGCAGTTGTCGGCTTATGTCGATCGGCTGGCGCAACGGGGTGTTTTTTCCGGAGTGGTGCTATTGGCTGACCAAAACGGTGTGCTGTACCAAAGCGCCAAAGGTATGGCCGATTTGCGTTATCAGGTACCCAATAATACCGACACCAAATTTAACCTGGCTTCTATGAATAAAATGTTTACTGCAATCAGTATATTGCAGCTTACAGAGGCCAAAAAATTGTCATTAACCGACCCATTGGTCCGTTATATTGACCCGGCACTTTTTGCCAAAGGCGATTTTGACCAGATCACCCTCCAACAATTGTTAAGTCACACTTCCGGTCTTGGCTGGCCAACTTACCCGGACACCCATCCAAACAATGTAAGAAACCTCAATGATTACCGCCCTTTGCTAAAACATCTGCCGTTAAATGCCAAACCTGGCAGCCGTTTTGGCTACAGCAATGAAGGGATGCTGTTGCTGGGTATGGTGATTGAAAAGGTATCAGGCTTGTCTTACGACGACTATGTGCAACAACATATTTATGCCAAAGCCGGCATGACACAAAGTGGCAACTTTGATATCGACGGCGTCACTGCCAATATGGCGATGGGTTATTTTTATTCACAACAACTCAAAAGCATGCAAAGCAACTGGTTTATCCACGGCATTAAAGGCAACGCCGCCGGGGGTGGTTATTCCACTATCCACGACTTACACAAATTTTCCACGGCATTAACCAGCTATCAGTTGCTGTCACCTGAGTTGACCCAACAGGCCTACAGTGCCAAACCCGAGCTGAATTCGCCCAATTATGGTTATGGTTTTTCGGTGCGAAGCGCACAAAATGGCCGGGTGGTTGGTCATGCCGGAGATTTTATTGGCGTCAGCTCAGCACTGCGGATTTATTTAGATAAAGGTTTCACCCTGGTGGTGCTGGCCAACCAGAGTTTTGCCAGTGAACCTGTGATCAACAAAGCAGATTTATTGCTGCAACAGCTGTGAAAAAAATACAAGACTGCTGACTGTTTTATCCGGGAAAATGCCTGCATGATGCAGGCATTACATTTAAATAAGAAGGATTAACGTTGTGTAGCTACAACGAATAATACCCTGTTATTTTCGCTATAAAGTCAGTCCTCAACCCCCATTTGCTGCAAACCATAACGTTCGATTTTTTTCAGCAGGCCCTGACGCGATAACCCCAACACCCGGGCGGCCTGACTGCGGTTGCCCTGCGACTCCAGCAGCGCCTGGGTTAATAAACTAACTTCCAACTGCCGCACCTGCTCATCAAGCGACAGGCCCGGGGTTGCAAACAGCGGCGTTGCTGCAGCTGTCGGCAGTTGCTGTGGCGTCAGATGTAATAACTGAATATCCGAAAGGGTCACTACCCCACCCTGGGCTATTGCCAGCACACTTTCTAAGGTGTTTTTCAGCTCGCGCACATTGCCCGGGAATTTTTGTTGTAAAAACCAGGCCATGGCTTCGGGCGATAACTGGATGTCTGCCGGATGCTGCTGTAAAAACCGCTGAATTAACAGCGGAATATCTTCACGCCGTTCAGCCAGAGCCGGCGTTTCCAGCGTAATACCTTTAATGCGGTAATATAAATCTTCACGGAATTTGCCAAGACGTACCAGCTCTGGCAACACGGCATTGGTGGCGCTTATAAGGCGCACATCAATTTGCTTTTGCTCACGTCCGCCCACCGGATAAAAAGTACCTTCCTGCAATACCCGCAGCATTTTCACCTGCATGGGCAGCGGCATTTCGCCAATTTCATCGAGGAACAAAGTGCCGCCATTGGCCAGGCTTAACAGCCCTTGCCGGTCTTTGTCAGCGCCGGTAAAAGCGCCTTTGACATAACCAAACAGCTCACTTTCCAGAAGTTCAGCCGGAATAGCACCACAATGCACAGAAACAAAAGGCCCTTTATTGCGCAGACTCAGCTGATGTAACACCCGTGACACCACTTCTTTACCGGTGCCGGACGGGCCTGTCACCAGCACCCGCACTTCAGTGGGCGCAATGCGCTGCACCAGGGTGCGGATATTGTCCATTTGCCGGGAAACGCCTACCAGCTGCGACAATGCATCCGTACTTTGATTGGTACGCCTGAGTAATGTCAGCTCGCGGGACAGCTGATGTTTGCTGATAGCTCTTTTCACCACCACCGCCAGCATATCCGGGTCCACAGGTTTAGCCAGAAAATCCCAGGCGCCAAGGCTGATGGCTTTCAGTGCCAGCTCGCGCTCGGCGTGCCCCGTCATAATAATTACCGGCTGGGCGCTGAACTCTGGTAAAGCTGCCAGTGTGGCCTGAGGGTCAAAAGCCGGTGGCAAGGATAAATCCAGCAAAATTAAATCAAAACTCTGCGCTGCCAGCTGGGTTCTGGCAGCGGTTAAATCAGCCACCGACACCACCTGATGGCCTTGTTGCGTTAAAAAACGCTCGGCTAATAAGCGAAAGGCCGGCTCATCATCCACCAGCAAAATACGCGCTATATCAAAACGTTCCAACGTCATTTATCAGGCTCCGGGAAAACAAATTTCAAAACTGACAGGCCAACCTAAGTCAGTTCGATGGCAAATAGTGCCGCCATGGGCCGCCACGATACGCTGCACTATGGCAAGGCCAAGGCCACTGCCGCCGGCTCTTTTGCTGACAAAAGGCCGGAATAACCGGGCTTCAATGGCAGGATCCAGCGCCGGGCCATTGTTATGCAGGCGCAGCACTACAGCGCTTCTGCCATTACTTGGTGTAGTTGCATCGGCCTCAATACAAAGCACAGCGGCAGGGGCGTTACGTAAAAACGCCAGTGCATTGTCAATCAGGTTAATCAGCACTTGCTGCAGCCGCATAGCGTCAGCCTGCAGCCAGAGATCTGGCGAAATGCGCAAATCTAACTGCACTTCAGCAAGCTCACACTGCGCCAGCACACCCTGCACCAGCGCCTGTAGCTGTAACTGTTGCCGCTGCAACTGCAGGTTTCCGGCATACACCAGCATATCGGCAATCAGCCGATCGGCTCTTTTTAACTGGGTTTGAATATGGCCTTTCAGCTCAGCGTCCACTGCTGCAGAAGCCATCGAAATAATATTCAGTGGGTTACGCAGTTCATGCGCCATAGAAGCGGCCAGCGCGCCAAGTTCAACCAGGTGTTGCTGGCTCAAACGGCTTTTTTCCGCTTCGGCCAGTGCCAGCGAGCGCTCCAGGTTAGTGCAGCTACTTTGTAACAAAGAGCCAAACACTTCGGTGGTCAGCTGCATGCCAGGGGTGAGTTCAGTGTGCGGGCTATACACAAAATGCCAGCCGTCCTGCTGCGCTTTACAACAAAGTTGCAGCGCGGCAGTAGCAGGGCCGCTTTGCGCCAGCAGGGTGTCGCCCTGCTGTAGCCTGATTTGCAGCGGTTGTTTCAGCGGCTGGCTGACCAGCCCCGCCGCCACATCGGCCAGCGCCTGCCATTGTTGTGGTTTGGACAATTCACTCAGCCAGGAGCTGACCATCTGTTGACTGAGCGCAACACCAGGATAAATCAACCTTTCGGCTAACCGGCTTAACGGCCTGTAACAGGCGGCCGCCAGCAGCAATAATAACGACGAATATAACCACAGCTGCCAGCCGGGCACGGCAGTGAGTGCCGGCATCCCAAGCTGGCCAAACAAAGCACTGATGAGGCCCATCAACAACAACAACAACAGCCCCATCACCAGCACAAACAAAGCTCTGCTGGCAAAAGCATTCACCGCCAGCATCCGGTAACGCACCACACTGTACACCAGCAGCAGCAGATAACCCGGCAGCAGCAACATAGGATACGGATACCAGTCGAGCCCAAACGACGGCAACACAAAACTGCTGGCCAACAGCAACCCTAAACCGGCGCTGACACTAATGGCCGCTATGGTACGGCGTTTATTGCCACTGCTGTTGCGCCAGCCCTGCCACAGCACCGCATGCGCCAGTACGCCAAGCGCGACTGTATACAGCAGATTGACCCAGCCAAAACCGCTAAACAGAAAAAACTGCGGTAATTGAGCTGCAGGTTGCACAGTGGCTGAGGGTTGAGACCAGCTTAATAAAGTGACCAGGATCGAAGTTAAAAACAGCAGTGGTAACAAGGTTTTGAGCCTGGAAACACCAGAATCGGCTACGGTATTTTTGCCATCGGCGACAAAATACAAGGCAAATTGCAGATAAAAAGCCGGCATCAACGGGTTGGCCAGGATCAGCGCCTTGCCCACCAGCCAGAATTGGTGCTGCAACGCCAGATGCCCCAGACACCACAACATCAGCATCAGACAAAAAGCACTGAGCGGCGATAACAGCGGTTGAAAGCGGGCATGCCACCATAACCACAAAGCGGTCCAGCCGGCACAAAGGCTGGTTAATAACAGCATCAGTTCAAACAGCAAAGTTAAATCCAGCATAAGACTCCGGCTTTAGTGCTTCGATTTGAGCTGTCCACACTGTTGACACCCCAAGGCGGCAAGAGCGTAAAGCAAGTTCACAGCGTCTGCAAGCGATTCCAAAAAAATTGATATAGATCAATGTTTTCACTCAATGGTAACAACTGGCCTGATTCTGGCACCTGCACCATCAGCACAAATAAATAACCGGAGTGATTGATGGATATAGATATTTTTATGCTGGAACTGGGTGTGGTGCTGTTGCTGCTGTTATCCAGCGCTTTGGTGTGGCAGCTGCCCGACTATCTGGCGCTTAGCCGCAAAGATGAGGAGCGCTGAAGATGGACATAGACAGTGCACAACTCTCCGCCATTTTATCGCGGATCCAATTTGCCTTTACCGTCAGTTTTCATATCATTTTTCCGTCTATTACCATTGGTCTCGCCACACTGATCGCAGTATGGGAAGGCTTATGGTTAAAAACCCGCAACCCTGTGTATCTGCAGCTGGCGAAATTCTGGATCAAACCTTTTGCCATTACTTTTGGCATGGGCGTGGTGTCGGGCATAGTGCTGTCTTATGAATTTGGCACCAACTTCTCAAAATTTTCCGAGCTGACCGGCGCTGTGCTCGGGCCTTTAATGGCGTATGAAGTGCTCACGGCGTTTTTCCTGGAAGCCGGATTTTTAGGGGTGATGTTATTTGGCTGGCAAAGGGTCAGTGAACGGATGCACTTTTTTGCCAGCTGCACTGTCGCAGTTGGCACCTGGATCTCAGCCTTTTGGATCATTGCTGCCAACAGCTGGATGCAAACTCCGGCCGGCCACAAAATAGTTAATGGCCGCTTTGAAGTAGAAAGCTGGTTTGCCGTTATTTTTAACCCTTCTATGCCCTATCGGTTATCCCATATGTTGCTGGCAACAATGCTGACCGCCACTTTTGTGGTGATGGCCACCAGTGCCTGGTATCTGCTGAAACAACAACATCAGACTTTTGCCCGTAAAGGCTTGTCGATGACCTTATGGCTGGCACTGGTACTGGCGCCGCTGCAGGCTCTGGTGGGGGATTTTCATGGCCTGAATGTCAAAGAACATCAGCCTATTAAACTGGCGGCAATGGAGGGGATCTGGCCGGCACGCGAAGCTCATGTGCCTTATTTATTATTTGCTATTCCCGATCCGGAGCAGGAAAAAAACCACTTTGAAGTGAAAATTCCGGGTTTGGCCAGCCTGCTACTGACCCATGACTGGCAGGGTGAATTACAGGGGCTGCAGTCTGTGCCAAAAGCCGACAGACCCAATGTACCGCTGGTGTTTTTTTCGTTTCGGCTGATGGTTGGGCTTGGTCTTTTGATGATCTTTATCGCGGGAGCAGGCTTATGGCTCAGAAAGCGTGGCACTTTATATCAGAGTCGCTGGTTTTTACGGCTCTGCAGTCTGATGGCGCCAAGTGGTGTGATTGCAGTGTTGGCGGGCTGGTATGTGGTGGAAGTGGGTCGCCAGCCCTGGCTGGTGCAGGGCTTAGTGCGCACTATGGATGTGGTATCACCGCTGCCTGCTGAGCGGGTGGCTTTATCGCTGAGCTTATTTGTGCTGACGTACAGCCTGCTGTTTGGCGTTTATCTGTATTTTTTCCGCAAACTGATTAAAAAAGGTCCGCCTGAACTGGCTGATTTGCAGCAGCTAAAAGTGGGGGTGAAAGCGTCAGGCTATGCTGTTGCCTTTACCAAAAATCTGGCAGATGAAACACAGCATAAAGGAGCACATTAATGGATATCAGTTTGTTTTATTTCCTGTTATTGGGTTTTGCCATACTGATGTATGTGCTGTTGGATGGCTTTGATTTAGGCATTGGCATTTTGTACCCCTGGTTTAACTCAGATGCGGAGCATGACCATCTGATGCGATCCATTTCACACGTCTGGGATGGCAACGAAACCTGGCTGGTGTTTGGTGGTGTCATCTTATTTGGTGCCTTTCCGACGGCTTATGCCCAGTTATTGTCGACTTTATATCTGCCGATTATGTTGATGCTGATTGGCTTGATTTTCCGTGGTGTGGCTTTTGAATACCGCTTTAAGTCTCACAGCTCAAAAATCTGGTGGAGCCGCGCTTTTGCCATTGGCTCAACCCTGGCTGCTTTTTGTCAGGGCCTGATGCTGGGTGCCGTGGTGCAAGGTGTACCTTCAGATGCCATCCAGGGCAGCAGCCTGCAACTGGTCACGCCCTTTTCACTTTTTACCGCTGTGGCCGTAGTGGCAGGTTATGCCCTGCTCGGCTGTGCTTATCTGGTGATGAAAAGCCGGGGGGCTATTCAGCACAAAGCGGCACAGCGGGGCCGCGTACTGGTATGGGTGGTGATGCTGGCCATGGCGCTGGTCAGTCTCTTTACCGTGCTGAGCGATGATTTAATCTGGCAACGTTGGTTTGGTGGTTGGCAAACCCTGTGGTTATTACCTTTGCCACTGCTGGCAATGGCTGCAGCCAGATTGTTATATCGCGACCTTGGCCGGGTGCGCAAAAGCCATCACAAAGCAGAGCAGGTGACAGAAAAACACGAAGACAGACCCTTCTGGTTGGCAGTCAGTTTATTTGTGCTGGCTTTTGCTGGTCTGCTGGTCAGTTTATTTCCATACCTGCTGCCGCGTCAGCTGAGTTATCAACAAGCAGTAGCCCCTGAGCACAGTCTGTGGTTTATGTTGCCTGGAGTACTGATTTTTGTGCCGCTCATTCTCGCCTATACGATCTGGGGTTACCGCATTTTTGCCGGCAAAGTTGAAGATTTTGAGGAGGGTTATTAATGTTTGCCAACCACAACAACACTTACGGGCATAAAATTTTCGTCACTGGACGCAATTTTTATCGCAGGCTCAATAAAAATTTAACTGCTACCCAGTGGTTTTTGTTGTTATACCTTGTGGGTACAGGCGCTCTACTCATTGTTGTATTTTTACTGAAATTAGCCATGAAGTTTATCTGAATCGACGAAAATAACTGGGGCTGAATTTTTATTCCGCCCCAGCTTTTGTCAACTTTATTGACCTGGATCAGGCTTTTTCCGGTCTCAACGCTTGACTTTATTTTCAATAACAGCCGGTTTTGGCGATTGCTATTTTAAATTAGCCGCTGCTATAGTCAGGTCATGGCAGTGTTGTACCGCCAATTTCCGGGATGTCAGGTTATGCGCTGGTTTCACCTATTTATCACCATCATTTATCTGAGCGTACTGTTTTCACCACCAGTGAAAGCGGTCACCGCCAGTCGTGTTGATGTGATAAGCGGCGGTATCGCCAGCCAGCAAGCCATAATGCCTCTGTCACAACATCTTGCGTCAGGACAGCCGGAATTTAACGACAGTTCTGATGATCTGGCTTTGTGCAGCAAAACCAATCTGCATATTGTCAGCACCTGTCAAACAGTCCCTGTTTTTGTTGCAGCCGAAACTCCTGTTGCCAGAGCCATTGCCGCTCAGCCACGCGCCCCACCATTCCATCACTGATTGTTCATTTTGTTGTTGTTTTAAATTTTGCCGCTGATACACAGCGCAAAATCACCTATCAAATGAATTCACAATGACTGCCTCTGAGTCATTGTCTGTGAGGTATACCATGAGAACATTAACTGCTTATACGCTGGACCAGATTGACCACTTAGTACAACCAGCTGAATTTCAGGACGCCACCTTAAAATCTCCGGCCCTGAGTGTATTTACCGACTTCAGAACCAACAACCCGATGCTGCTGGATGAAAGCACGCCTGCCCTTGAAGCTGAAGAAATGATGCGTAATGAACACAGTCAGCTGAAACTGGTGGTAGATACCAACCGCGAAATGGTTGGGGTGTTAAGTAATGACAGGTTCAGCAGCCAGCATCTGATGCGGTTGGTGAATAAAGACGTGAAAGCCAAAGACTTAAAAGTGAAAGACGTGATGCACCCAAGAGCTGAAGTGATGGGTTTGTCTTATCAGCAGCTGCAGCACTGCACTGTGGGTGACGTACTGAACACTTTGCAAAAAGCCGGCGAACCTTATGCAGTGGTTGTTGACCATGAATATCATCAGATCCGCGGTATTATTTCCGCCCGAGATATCACGGCCAGATTACATATAGCCCCGGTGCAAATTGAAAAAACACCCACTTTGCTAAATGTGCTGGAGCTGGAAAGCGCCTGATACCACTTTGACAACCCGCATAAAAAAACCGGCTATTGCCGGTTTTTTTATTCACCTAAAGCGCTTGATTGCTGCGCGGTGATTCTGCCCCTCTGCTTTGTCACGCTGTTTTTACCGGCTTGTTATCCGGTTTTTTCTCCGGCTTTTAGCCGCCATAGTCATCCTGCATGCGGTACATTAAATCGGTCAGATACTGCACACCGTTTTCTGCAGAAAGTGCCGACAGCGGTGTTTGCCCCATGGTATAGGCATTGGTACTGGTCAGCCACTGCGCAAATAGCTGATCCGATCCAAAATACGCCAGTCCTTGTTGGTAAAACTGCTCCGCTTGTTGCGGATCAATTGCATGTGAACGAATAAGCCGAAGTGCATTTTCAGAAACCGTAGCCATAGCATCACCTCCGTCGGAATAGGGTTTTAACTATAGCCAAGGATAAAGCGCCAGGTATGATTTAGATCAGCAAATGGCTCTGCTGTTGCAAAGCAGGCTTTACATGCAACCAGGCCAAAAAGAAAAAGGTGGATAAACCACCTTTATTTCTGAAACTTAGGACGCGGCCATAAAAACCGCGTCCTGTGACGGCAACAGAATTATTTTGCCGCAGGTAAGGCAGTGACGCCCATATTAAACAGGGTAAAACCAAAAGCATCAGCGGCTTGTTCAATGGTTTTAGACACTGGCGTGCCGGCACCATGGCCTGCATTGGTTTCGATGCGGATCAGCTGTGGATTATCGCCCCCTGCTTTGGCCTGTAACTCAGCGGCAAACTTAAAGCTGTGCGCTGGTACTACGCGGTCATCATGATCGCCTGTGGTGACCATAGTGGCCGGATAAGCGACACCAGCTTTGACGTTATGCACAGGTGAATAACCTTTGAGGTATTCAAACATTTCTTTGGACTGCTCAGCAGTGCCATAGTCATAAGCCCAGCCAGCGCCTGCGGTGAAAGTGTGGTAACGCAGCATATCCAGAACACCCACTGCCGGTAATGCCACTTTCATTAAGTCCGGACGCTGTGTCATAACTGCGCCAACCAACAAACCACCGTTTGAACCGCCACTAATGGCTAACTTGTTGTTTGAAGTGTATTTATTAGTAATCAGGTACTCACCGGCTGCAATAAAATCATCAAACACATTTTGTTTTTTCAGCTGAATACCGGCGTTGTGCCATTCTTTGCCGTATTCACCACCACCGCGCAGGTTAGGCACGGCATAAATGCCGCCCATTTCCATCCACACCAGATTCGACACGCTGAATCTTGGCGTCAGACTGACGTTAAAACCGCCGTAGCCATACAACATGGTTGGGTTGTTGCCGTCGAGCTGTAAACCTTTTTTGTGGGTGATAATCATCGGCACCTTAGTACCGTCTTTGCTGGTGTAAAACACCTGCTTCGATTCATAATCGTCACTGTTAAACTTCACCGCTGGCTTAAAGTACACCGCAGATTCGCCGGTTTTTGGGTTATAGCTGTAGCTGGTACCAGGTGTGCTGTAGTTAGTGAAGCTGTAATACAACACTTCATCTTTAGTTTTACCGCTAAAACCGCCGACTGAGCCCACGCCCGGCAGCTGAATATCCCGCACCAGTTTGCCGTCTAAGTCGTACTGCTGCACTTTAGAAACAGCATCCACCATATAGTTGGCAAAAAGCGCACCGGCGCCTTTGCTGACACTCAGCACATTTTTGTTTTCCGGAATAATATCAACCCACTGATCCTGCGAAGGTTTAGTGGCATCAATCATAATCAGGCGGTTGTTTGGTGCTTTAAAGTTGGTTTCAAAATACAGCTTGTCACCAACACTGGTCACCAGCTGATAGTCTGAACTGCCTTCAGCATCTAAGGTGATAAAAGTACTGTCGGCTTTGGTTAAATCTTTGATAAACAGCTTGTTACCAGAAGTAGCATTGGCTGCAGTCACCACCAGATATTTACCGTCATCGGTCACCTGAGCCCCCACATAACGGTGTTTTTCCGCTTCGGTGGCACCAAACAGCACCTGATCATCTTTTTGTGCTGTGCCTAACTTGTGGTAATACAGCTTGTGCTGATCGGTTTTGGCCGACAGTTCGCTACCTTCTGGTTTGTCATAACTGGAATAGAAGAAACCTTCGTTGCCTTTCCAGGCAATACCGGAGAATTTTACATCCACCAGCTCTGTTTCCAGCTGCTCTTTGGTTTCAGCGTTAATAATGCGGATTTTGCGCCAGTCGCTGCCGCCTTCAGAAATCGCATAAGCCGCCAGGCTGCCGTCTTCGGTAAACTGTAAGTCTGCCAGTGAGGTGGTACCATCGGCTGAAAAAGTATTAGGGTCGAGGAACACTTCAGGCTCGGCGCCTTCTTTCTGCCGGTAAATCACCGACTGATTTTGCAGGCCGTCATTTTTGGAAAAATAGTTATAAGCACCTTCTTTACTTGGTGTGCCGATTTTTTCGTAGTTCCAGAGCTCAGTCAGACGCTGTTTAATTTGTTCGCGATAGCTGATTTGTGCCAGATAATCAAAAGTTACTTTGTTTTGTGCTTTCACCCATTCGCCGGTTTCAGCACTGCGATCATCTTCCAGCCAGCGGTAAGGGTCGGCCACCTGAGTTTCAAAATAGCTGTCCACCACATCACCTTTTTTGGTTGGTGCATACTGCAGTTTGGCAACAGCGGCAGGGGTTTCAACAGCACTTTCCGGGCTGGTTTGAGCAGTTTCAGGTTTTGGGCCACAGGCAGCTAATAACGCCAGTGACAGCGCACTTACAGCAAAATACTTCATCAGGTTCTCCGGTTTTTTTAGCGTAGGAACCGGAGCATAACAAAATTGCAACCACAGACCAAACATTGCGATTGGCAGCCTGAAAATCAGGTTTAATGCCAATCGCAACGGTATTTTTCTCAGGATGGGAATATTTTTAAGTCGGTATTAAAACCAAACAATTTGCCGGACCAGATAAATACCTGCCACACCAGCACCCCAAAGGGGATGTAACCAAAATAACCAAGCAAGGGCATTTCAGAAAACAAATGAATCACATCGACATAAGGAATGTTGTACACCCAGAAATTCGGATTGGTGACCGGCTGTTGTACAAAATAGTTGCTGCCGTGGTTCCAGAACTCCCAGAACAGACCATTGATTAAAGACGCCATGCCGATTAATAAACCCGCGCTCCAGTCACCTTGTTTGATGTCGGTAAAAGGATTCCAGATGCCAAGTTTTAATAAGATGCCGGTCATCACGGCAAAAGGCCCAATCCACACTACCCAGAACAGCGGATAAGGCAGCAGCACCATCAGGCCAATCAGCAAAGCACCAATGCCAATCAGCCAGTTGCCGTTTAAATTCAGCGCCGGACCATTTTTATAACGGGCCACCAGTTTAGGGAAAGTGTTGAACAGGCAATACCACTCCAGGATCACAGGCGTTACCGTGCTGTAGGTCAGCAAAAACTCCAGCACCAGCACAGGATGAGACCAGGGTGCAGCTGACGAATCCGGGTAATACCAGTTGGCGAGGACAAAATAATCGTAATATTCAAAATAAGCCCAGCCGACGATGGATACTAAGGCCGCCAGCAGCACCAACCCAGGCTGACGTGAACACAGGGACGCACCATTATTACGGTGATACACCACACCATCGAGCAGCAGAATAAAACCCCACCACAACGGGGTAAAAGCCCAGTACACCAGGTCACCAAAGGCGGTGGAATGGCTCCACATCAGCGCCCAGAAAAACAGCGTGACCACAGTGCCGAGGTAAAACCACCAGGGCAAAGGTTTTTTCGCCGCAGCTGGCTTTGGTGCGGCGCCTTTAAATCCCATCAGCTTTGGCAAAAACATCATGCAGCTGATCCAGACAGCACCAACTGCCACGGCAATAAAGTACCAAAGGTTAAAACCCGGCGCTTGTGCCACAAACTGCGGCGGAAACTCACCAAAACCAGGCGGCAAATGAGTGGGATAGACAAACCAGGACACCAGCAGTGGCAACACTAAGGTTGCCAGCACCGGCCAAAGCAGTTGAAAGCGCATAGGTCATTCCTTGTTATGGTTATTAATGCTTCCGTGAACTGCGCTTCAGTTAAAACTGATAAGTGACTCCCAGCCCCAGTTGCCGGGCTTCACCGCGCAATTCGGTGACTGCTGCCAAAGCAGCAATAGAATCAAATCTAAGCTCGGTATACTCTTTGTTCAACAGGTTTTTGCCAAAGAGTGACAACTCAAGTTCCGGCATCGGCTGATAAGACAATCTGCTGTGCCACAAAGTGTAACCCTGTTGTTGGGTATAGGGATTTTCATACTGGTCAAAATAAAAGTCAGACAAATAAACAAATCCAAGCTGGAACTGCAGGTCGTGCAACATACCAGAGAAGTCATAACTGAATTGACCACTGGCCATCCATTCCGAGGTAAAAGGCAGACGGTTTTCCGGCACCAGCACAGCTTCGGTCTGATATTTGCCCAGTTTAGCTTTGGGCAGATGGCCTAAGGTCAGTTCCAGCTGCATGGCCGGGTCAATACGCCAGTTTAGCTCAGCTTCCAGGCCGTAAATCTGTGAATCGCCGGCATTCTTCAGCACATGATAAGGCGCAGGCCCTGAGGTTTGATTGACAAAAACCTGCTGGTCCTGATAGTCATAATAAAAGGCAGCCCAGTCAAAACTAAGGCCAGCCTGAGCCGACTGCCAGTGACCGCCAATTTCCCAGGCGTTGAGCCTTTCCGGCGCATAAGCTGAGTCTGCCGCCTGTGCCGCGCTGGTGGCATAACCGGCGTTATAACCGCCGGCTTTAAAACCACGCGACAGGCTGTAATACAGGCTGTGGCTGTCGCTAAGTTTTTGCAGCAGCGCTACTTTACCCGACCACTCGTTGTCTTTCACTTCGCCGGTTAAATCCCAAAACGCCGGAATAAACACCGGCACCAAAGCTAAATCAGATCTTGCCTGATACTGGTTTTCTTCGCGGGTGTAACGCCCGCCCAGCAGCACACTGAAGCTGTTGTTTAAACTTTGCTCCCACTGGCTGTACGCCGACCAGGAGCTGTTATCGAGTTTGTTATGGTAAAAAAACTGCGCCGGTACCCCGGCAAGGGCTTCAATAGCACGAAAATCGCGGAACAAATCCAAATCGTTGTTCTGTATTAAAGACTCATCCAGATAAAACAGCCCTGAAGTCCAGAAGCTGCCATCCCCCTCCACCGCCAGACTGAGCTCCTGCGAAAAAAACTCATTGTCGGAGTCAAAGCTGCCTTCAATAAAATTGCCCGGGCCGTCCGAGTCAAAAGAATGGAAACGCTGCAGATTTTTATGTGCAGTCACAGATTTCAGCTGATAACCTGGCGCAAGTTCAGCCGTTAACTTCAGGCTGGCACCATAACTTTCGGTATCGTGTTTTTTATCGAAGGTATCCGCAACTGTCTGCCAATAATCGTCGCTGGGCACTGCGTAGCCAAAAGCATCAACACAACGTCTGCTGCCAACATCGGCCAAAGCACAAAGGCTGCCACTGCCGTCATTTTTTAAAATACCAGCACTGTAAATAGGTTTGGGAGCACCCTGAATATTTTCACTGTGCAGTTTCAGGTTCAGGCTAAAGTGTTCAAAATCACTCTGGATAATCAACCGGGCATTGTTATGGCGCATGCCACCGTCCTGCCCCAATGGAAACAGGTTCTGCATACTGTATTGATAATCCTGATGATTCACAGCAAGACGGGCCGACGTTTGTTCACCCAAAGGTGCATTCACCGCTGCAGTCAGCTGCCGGCTATCATGTTCAGCGACATCCACACTGACATAACCACCAAACTCAGCTTCCGGCTGGCGTGACATCAGCAAAATAGCGCCGCCTGTGGTGTTGCGGCCAAATAAAGTGCCTTGTGGCCCGCGCAGCACGTCTACCTGCTGCAAATCAAACAGGCTGCTGCTTAAAAAGTTGGCGCCGCCACTGACCACATCATCGCTATAAATAGAAATAGGCGACACAGTGGAAGTGTTGTAGTCAAACATCCCTACACCGCGGATATTAAAAGAAGGGGTGGTGCCTTCGCCAGCGACATTAGACGCCACTAAATTAGGCGCCAGGCCAGATAAGGCTGTGCTGCTCTGAATACGGCGCTGCGCCAGGGCGTCACCATCCAGACTGGTGACAGCCACACTGACTTCAGTTTTGTCCTGAGCACGGCGCTGGGCATAAACGGTGATCACTTCCAGCTCATCAGTTTTTACTGTGGTATCTGAAGGCACGGCAGTATTTTCAGCCGCGGTTGCTGAGAACAAAAAGAACATGGCGGGCGCCATGGTAAAGAGGCTCGGATTGGTCATTGCAAGTCCAAATTTATCAAACAAATTGGCGATCACTTGCCACTGAACACATCCAGCTGTGTACGGGAATTACGGAGAAATCAGCTGACATTGTAGTTGTCGTCGCGTCCAAGCGCAAAAATCGCAGTCATCTACCCCTAACAAGATGAAAATGCTGCAGACTTTCCCTTTATTCTTTCCGATTAAATGCATAAGCTGGAACTAATATCCGCCATTTCCCGCTTAAAAACGGAATTTTATTTATGTTGTCATTCAAACAGCTGCAGCAAGTTGTCGAATTAGCGCCTTTATCAGCTTATGCCAGACTATACAGTGCCAGATTAAATCAACAAGAGGTACTGATCAAACAACTGGATAAAAACAGGCCACCGCTGTCACTGCAATTGCAGCAGTTTCCGTCCGCCTTACCACAGCCGCTGCAACAAAGCTCAGACAACCAGGCCGATTATTTCTGTTATGCCAAAGCGGATTTACCCTTTCATTTTGACCAACTATGTCAGCAATTGCCGCAGGGCGATTTAGCGGCTCAGCTGCAACTGATGTTACAACTGGCGCGACTACTGGCCAGATTTCACCAGCATCAGCTGGTGATAGGCGCCTTAAGACCCAATGCCATTTATCAAAAAGCCAGCGACAAAGAGCTGGTGCTGCTTGATACCAGCCAGATTGCAGCCATTAAATCAGTGCAGGGGCTGCGCCTGCATAACCAGAGTGATCTGAATATGCTGCGCACTCTGGCGCCTGAAGCGACAGGCCGGGTCAATGCCGCTTTGGATCAGCGCACTGACTTATACAGCCTGGGTGTGCTGTTTTACCGTATCCTTGCCGGCGTTTATCCTTTTGCCCAACAACAGCCGCTGGAATTAGTTTACGCCCATATCGCGTTGCCGCCGGCGCCTTTAACTACAGTGCCAGCCAGTCTGGCCGCACTGGTGCAGACCTTATTGCAGAAAAATCCAAATCAGCGCTACAGCCACATCAATGGAGTATTACATGATCTGGCGCTGATGCTGCAACAGTGGCAGCAGCTGCAGCAGATTGAATTGCCGGCTTTGTCATTGCGGCTTGGTCATCAGCTGCTGCAGTTTTCCGGTCAGTTATATGGCCGTGAACAACAACAGGCACAATTATCAGAATGGTACCGCACTGTGCGTCAGCAGGGGCAAAACCAGCTGGTGTTGATTGAAGGTTCGTCCGGGGTGGGTAAAAGTACGCTGACAGAACAGCTTTATCGCCAGACGTTAGCCGAAAGGCCACATTTTTGCCGTGGTAAGTTTGATCAATATCAGCGCAACCAGTTATACAGTGCCTTACAACAAATTCTGACCGAGCTGGCCGAACAACTGCTGCAGGAGCCAGAGCAACAACTGCGCCACTGGCAGCAGGAATTACAACAGGCTGTTGGTAACGACGCAGCGCTGTTATTAAGTCTGGTGCCGGCGCTGCAGCCTTTATTGCCCGACAGTTCTCAACCTTTGCTCACGGCCAAAACCGGCAGCGACCACAACTTTGACCAGTTATTACTGCAATTCTTCCGCGTGGTCGCCCGCTTAAGTGCACAGGAACAAAGGCCTCTGGTGCTGCTGCTGGACGATTTACAATGGGCTGACCTGTCCAGCTTGCGTTTATTACAGAGCCTGATGACGGATGATCAGATCCAAGGGGTGATGCTGATTCTGTCGTATCGCGACAATGAAATGGACGCAGTGCATCCGGTAAGGCATTTATTAAACCAGCTGCAACAAGCCGGAGTGCAGCCGCAACAGCTGCAACTGGATTCACTGGATTTAGCCGCAGTTACAGCCTTATTGGCCGACACTTTGCAACAACCGGCGCAGCAGGTCAGCGACTTTGCCACCTTGTTAATCAGTAAAACCAGCGGTAATCCGTTTTTTGTCCGGCAGTTTTTATTAACTTTGCAGCAGGAGCAGTTGCTCCGTTGTGATGTCAACGGCAACTGGCATTGGGATCTGACCCAGATTGCCCAGCAGAATATTACCGACAACCTGGTTGAACTGACCGCGCAACGTTTTGAAAAATTATCGCCCCAGGCCCGGCAGCTGCTGAAAGTTGCTGCCTTGTTGGGTGAAAAAGCCGACACCGCCTTATTAGCCGCAGTGCTCAGGCACAATTACGACCAGCTGGAGCCTTTGATTGCCGAAGTGGTTGAAGCCGGCATTATGACAGCCTACCGCAATAACAGCGGCCATATTGGCATGTTGCGTTTTGTGCATGACCGGCTGCAGCAAGCCGCTTTTGCCACGGCCGACGCCGATGCCAGCGAACTGCACTTTGCCATCGCCACTTATTATCTGGCACAGAGCGAACCCAGCCGGCAGCTGTTTGCTTTTATCGACCATCTGAATGCCGCCACAGCAAAAGCTGTCGCGCATTTTGGTGCCGAACAGGTAGCCAGACTGAATTTACAGGCCGGCCAACAGGCGCAGGCCAGCAACGCCTGGCATGACGCCAGCGGTTATTATCAGCACGCCGCAGATTTATGCCCAGCCGCAGAAGAAGGCTTAAAGTTTGCAGCTGAACTGGGCCTCGCCAGCTGCCAGTATCTGACACAGCAATATGAAGAAGCCGGGCTGCTTTGTCAGCGACTGGCTGAGCAGGCGAGCAACACCTTAAGCCGGATGCAGGTGGCAAAATTACAAATTTTATTGTTGTTTGCCCGCAATGACTTTGTCGCCGCTTTTAGTCTCGCTGAATCTGTGCTGCTGCCGCTTGGCATTGACTTAAGCCAACGTGACGATATTGCCGGCCGTTATCAGCAACTGGAACAACTGTACGATAAAAACCACATTGCTGATTTATACCAACGCCCTGCCCTGACTGCACCAGAGCAGCTGCTGGCACTGGAAATTCTGAACTCATTATTAAGTGTGGCTTACATTGTCAGCCCCTTGCATTATCTGGCCGTCAGTTATGCCATGGTCAGTCTGACCATTTCCAAGGGGCACTGCGCTACCGCGAGTAAAGCCTATTCTACTTATGCGCAGAACCTGAGCGGCGCTTTTGACCAGTATAAAGAAGCGCTGGATTTTGCCGATCTGGCGCTTGCCATTAATCAGCAATATCAGGGCAAATTTGCCCCTGAACTGAACTTCCAGCGCGCCGCCACTGTATTGCCGTGGAATGCGCCACTGGCCGACAGTTTAACTTCGCTGGAGCAAAACATTTTTGTGGCACTGCAACACAGCAATGTGGAATACGCAGTGCATTCGGCGCTGTTCTTTAGCTTTTATCAGGTATTAAGCGGCGCACCTTTGTCAGAAGTGTCAGCCAACCTGGCTAAATACCGCCAGTTTATCGCCGACAAACGTTTTGCCTACAACCTGCAATTTATCCGATTATGGCAGCAATATGTGCAGAACTTGCAGAAAAATGACGGCATCTTTCTGCAACTGTCCGGTGAAGCTTTTGACGAGGATCTGGAGGTTCCGCTGCTGGAACAAAGCCAGAACGTCACCATTTTATTTTGTTATCACAGTATCAAGCTGATGCTGGCTTATCTGGCCGGTGATGAGCAAAGCGCCATTCGCCATTATCAGGCTGCTTTGCCACTGGTGGGCGTGGCCATGTCCTTATACCACCAGACCGAGTTTTATTTTTTTGCCGCTCTGCTCGCTACCCGTTTATGCAAACAAAACAGCGAACTTGCCACAGAGTGGCGGCCACTGGCCGAACAATACCTGGCCTTACTGCAAAAATGGTCGGTGCGCGCCGGTGCCAACCACCGGCATAAAATCGCGTTATTAATGGCGGAAATGAATGCCATCGACAAAGAAGCCAACGCCTGGCAAGCCTATGACAGAGCGATTGAGCTGGCGCAACAAAGTGGTTTTAATCAGCATCTGGCCATCAGTCTGGAGCTGGCCGCCAGCTACTGGCAATCGCAGGATAAAGCCGATTTTGCCGTGCTGTATCAGCAAAAAGCCCAGCAAAGTTACCAGCAGTGGCAGGCGCACAATAAAGTTGCCCTGATGCAGCAGCAGCAACCTGCGTTGCAACAACAAAAACCACAAAGCCAGCTATTGGATATGGC
The DNA here is from genome assembly GCF_025245835.1 of Rheinheimera sp. 4Y26. Taxonomy (GTDB): domain Bacteria; phylum Pseudomonadota; class Gammaproteobacteria; order Enterobacterales; family Alteromonadaceae; genus Pararheinheimera. The sequence goes on along the minus strand of NZ_JAOBWS010000006.1, from coordinate 63,223 downwards.
CTCGGTGCTCAAAGCGGCCGAAACCCTGAGCGGCCAGATTGACCTGGCGGCATTCTTACAACAAATGATTGATTTAATTGTGGAAAATGCCGGCGCTCAGGCAGGTCATTTGCTATTGCTGGATGATGATCAGCAGCTGCAGCCTAAAGCCTGCTCACCGCAAAGTGCCGCCGGCCGTGTCTTGTCGGGTCAACTACAGGCGCTGGTGTGCCGCAGTTTGCAGCCAAGACTGATCAACGACACCAGTACCGCCAGCCATTTATTACAGGATTTAATCAGCAGTTCTGCACAACAAGCCCTGCCGGCCGCCATTTTATGTATTCCGGTGATTGTCAGTGGCCAGCTGTATGGTTTGTTGTATCTGGAGCATTTTGAATTAACCGGCGCCTTTACCGAACAACGCATTAATTTATTGCAGTTGCTGGCTAACCAAACCGCCATTCTGTTTGAAAATACCAGGCTGTACCATCAGGTAGTGGCTGCCAATAAAAATCTGGAACAAAAAGTGTGGGAACGCACGCAGGAACTGGCGTCCGCCAAAATCCGCGCTGAAGATGCCACAGCAGCCAAATCTTCGTTCCTGGCCAGAATGAGCCATGAGATCCGCACCCCAATCAACGCCGTCATTGGTTTAAGCCGGCTGGCCAGCAAAACCGATTTAACTGCCGAACAGCAAGACTATATCGGCAAAATTCAGGAATCCGGCGAGGTGCTGCTGAGCCTGGTCAATGACATCCTGGACTTTTCCAAAATTGAAGCGGGCAAACTGGAACTGGAACAAACCCGTTTTGGACTGGAAAAAGTGGTACGCCGTGCGGTGAATTTAAATGCACTTAAAGCACACGCCAAAGGGCTGGAGCTGGTGTGTAACATAGATCCGCAAATTCCGCCGGCCTTATTAGGCGATCCGCTGCGTATCCAGCAGGTGCTGGTGAACTTAATCAGTAATGCGGTGAAATTCAGCGACAAAGGCGCTATTGGCATTCAATTGCAGTTGCTGTCGACAGAAGGCGAACAGCTGAAAATTCAGGGTTCTGTCAGCGACAACGGCATTGGTATTTCGCCGGAACAACAACAAAGTCTGTTCCAGTCTTTCAGTCAGGCTGATGGTTCCATTACCCGCAAATATGGCGGCTCTGGCCTGGGGCTCGCTATCTGTAAACAGCTCTGTGAGCTGATGCAGGGGGACATCTGGCTGGAAAGTGAAACCGATGTTGGCAGTACTTTTTACTTTAATATGGTGCTTGGCAAAGCGCCGGCGCTGCCAACCAGCAACCAGCACAACCTGCCACTGGATTTTGGCAAACTCAGAGCACTGGTGGTGGACGACATCAGCCTGGCCCGTACTGTGCTGCTTAGCCTGTTATCTGAACTTGGTATCAAAGCCGATGAAACCGACAATGGTTATCAGGCCATTGAACTGGTGCAGCAGGCGCGCAAACAAAACCGGCCTTATGATTTTGTGCTGATGGACTGGCGTATGCCGGGGCTGGATGGCATTGAAACCTCACGCCGTATTCAGCAACTGGACAACGCGCCCCATATTCTGATGGTGTCGGCTTATGACAAAGAGCAGGCTAAAGCCAACTTACAGGGCGTGAAAATTCACCAATTTATTGAAAAGCCAGTGAATCATTCGATTTTGCTTGATGCCATTTATAATATGCAGCAACAACAACCTGTGATGCGCCGCCCTGTGGTGCAGGACAGCCAGATCCCGAATTTATCGCCTTACCGTATTTTGCTGGTGGAAGATCATCCAATTAACCGCCAGGTGGCTTTGGGTTTACTCAAAGACAGCAAAGTGCAGGTGGATATTGCCGAAAATGGCGTATTAGCTATCCGCCGTTTACAACAGCAAAAATACGATCTGGTGTTGATGGATATTCAGATGCCGGAAATGGACGGACTGACTGCGACCCGGCAAATCCGTCAGCAACTGCTGCTGACCGAGCTCCCTATTATTGCCATGACCGCCCATGCCATGCAAAGTGACATCGCCCAGAGCAAAGTGGCGGGTATGAATGAACATTTAACTAAACCTATTGATCCTGAACAGCTATACCGCACCCTGCTCTGTTATCTGACACCGGTCAGTAACACGGCACAACCGGAAAATGAATTGACGCTCAGTGCTGAAGATCAACAATTATTGTATGCCCTGAGCGGCGTTGCTGAGCTCGACACAGCGCAGGCGCAGAAAAATCTGGGTGGCAAAACCCAGTTGTATCTGAACCTGCTGCGGGATTTTGAACTGGAGCACAGGGATCAGGTTCAGCGACTGCAACAGCAGTATCAGCAGCAACAGTGGCAACAACTGCATCTGGATGTTCATTCACTGAAATCAACCAGCGCTTATATTGGGGCTTTTGCGCTGTCACAAAGCTGTCAGCAGGTGGAGACTATGCTGGTAACAGGCGCTGTTGATGAACATGCCTTTGGGCAAATGCTGCAACAACTGGCACAACTGCAGCATCAGCTGAGCCAACTGATGCCGTCACAAACAGAAAAAGCCGTTTTCAACGACCTGGATGCAGTGTTGCAGGCCTTATTGCCGCTATTGCGCGAATCTGATTTTGCCGCTGAAGAGCTGGTACCGGCACTGCTGGAATTGGGCCGGCCTGAGCCATGCTGGCCACAACTTTGCCAGATTGCCGATGAAATCAGTGATGTCGAATATGAAAGAGCTGCAGTACACTGTCAGCAATTATTACAGCAGCGGCAAAAAGCACAGCGGCGCATTTGACAAGCCAGGCTTTATTGCAAAAACTGAACTTTGTTCAATCGCCGACGCCTTGGGGCAACTGTTGGCGTAACGATTTGAAAATGCCGGAGTATTATGCGCACTAAGCCGCAAAAACAACGGGTTTTGATTGTGGATGACAAAAAGTCCAATCTCAAAATCCTCAGCGATATTCTGCGGGATGAAGTTGATGTCATTCTGGCTCAGGATGGTGAACAGGGGATCCGCAAGGCCGCTGAATACCAGCCTGATTTAATATTGCTGGATGTGGTGATGCCGGGTATCGACGGTTTTGAAGTGATCAGCCGGCTGAAACACGACGCCAATACCTGTGCCATTCCGGTGATTTTTATTACCTCACTGAATGATGTCAGCCATGAAGAGCAGGGGCTGTTGCTGGGCGCCTGTGATTACATTAACAAACCCTTTCACGCCGCTATTGTGCTGGCGCGGATAAAACTGCATCTGCAGCTGGCCAGACAAAGGCTGTTGCTGGAACAACTGGCAAATATCGACCCGCTGACAACAGTGGCAAACCGCCGTAAATACGAAGAAATTCTGTCACAGGAATGGCGGGCTGCCAGCCGTAAACAAAGCCTGGTGTCGCTGGTGATGCTGGATGTCGACAATTTTAAACTTTATAACGATTTTTATGGCCATGCCGCCGGTGACCGCGTATTGCAGGCGGTGGCCAAAACCCTGTCCGCGGAATTAAAACGTCCTTTTGATTTTATTGCCCGTTATGGCGGTGAAGAATTTGTCATTATCCTGCCGGAAACCCCACCCCAAGCCAGCTGGCAAATGATTGAAAACTGCCGGCAGGCAATTTATAACCTGCAAATTCCACATCAGCCCACCCAGGGTGTGCTGACCATCAGTGCCGGCGGCTGCACAGTGCGGGCCTCAGCCGCTGATTCTGCCGAGCAGGCTCTGAAACAGGCCGACGACATGTTGTATGAAGCCAAGAGGCAAGGAAAAAACCGGGTGTTGTGGAGTCAAGACCCGACACTGGAGGACTAGGGACAGTGAAGTCGGAGCGGGCCAGCTTACTGCTGGTAGATGATGAAAAAACCAATCTGAAGGTGCTGGCCGATTTATTGCGGCCGGACTACAGCATCAGACTGGCACAAAGCGGCCAACAGGCGCTGGATAAATGCCTGGAGCAGGCGCCGGATCTGATCCTGATGGATGTGCTGATGCCAGGGCTGGATGGTTTTGATACCTTAAAAGCACTGCGTGCCAATACCCTGACCTGCCAAATTCCGGTGATTTTTATTACCGGTCTGCAATCTGCCGAAAATGAACAGCTCGGGCTGCAACTTGGCGCACAGGACTATATCCATAAGCCTTTTCATGCCGAAGTGGTGAAAGCCAGAGTCTCGACCCAGCTCAGACTGGTACGCCAGCGCCATGAACTACAACAACTGACCGCTCAATTGCTGCAGGCCAATGAAGCCAAAAGCCGTTTTCTGGCCACCATCAGCCATGAAATCCGCACTCCACTGGCCTCAGTCATTGGTTATGCCGAAGCTATTCTGGCTGGTGAATTTGACGAAGCCGACCAACACCAAGCCATTCAGACCATTTGCCGTAACGGTAAACATCTGCAGGCGTTATTAAACGATTTACTCGATTTATCAAAAATTTCCGCCAATAAACTGGATTTGGAAGTGCTGCCGGTCAACCTCTGTCAGCTGTTGCTGGATCTGGAATTATTGGTGAAAGAACGCGCCCAGCAAAAAGGCCTGGAATTTTCCCTGAATTATCAGCTGCCGTTACCTTCGCAGCTGCAAACAGACCCCACCCGCCTCAAGCAGATTTTGCTGAATTTATGCAATAACGCCATCAAGTTTACCGAGCAGGGTTTTGTGCGGATAGAGATCAGCCAGGCGCACAATCAGCTGTTGTTTGCGGTACAAGACAGCGGCATCGGCATCAGCGAGGCGCAACAACAACATTTATTTCAGGCTTTTAGTCAGGCCGATGTGTCGGTGCAACGTCAGTTTGGCGGCACAGGCCTTGGCCTGGTGATAGCCCGGCAGCTGTGTGAAAAAATGGGCGGTACCTTGTATTTACACAGCGCCACCGAAGGCAAAGGTTGTTGTTTTGTCGCCAGCATTGAGCTGGTATCAGGGCCAAACAGCGTTTTGCTGCACAGCGAAGCAGAAATTGCCCTGCAGCAACAACGTCAGGCGCCGGCGGCGTTGCCAAGGCAGCAGATGCAGGGCCGGGTGCTGCTGGCCGAAGATCAGGCCGATACCCGGCAGTTATTACAACGGATGCTGCAACATGCCGGCATTGAAGTTCTGGCGGTAGAAAATGGTGAACAGCTGGTAGAAGCCGCGCTGATGGATGATTTTGACTTAGTGTTGTCCGACATTCAGATGCCAAAAATGGACGGTGTAGCGGCCATTAAACTACTGCGCGCGGCCGGTATCGACACCCCTTGCGTGGCGCTCACCGCCAATACCATGACCCATGAGGTACAAAGTTATCTGGCAGCTGGTTTTGTCAGCCATCTGGCCAAACCGGTCGACAGGTACAAATTTGCCGCTGTGCTAAACCACTTTTTAGCCGGACGTCACCACCAGCAACAATTACAACTACCCGAAGCCGAACTGCGCGCCATGACAGACCGTTTTGTACAGGCGCTGCCGGCGCAGATCACCGAACTCTGTCAACACTGTCAGCAAGCCGACTGGCCAGCGGCCCGTTATCAGGCGCATGCCATTAAAGGCACAGCCGCATTATTTGGTTTTACCGAATTAAGCCTGCTGGCGGCAGAGCTGGAGCAACAACTAAAACAACAGTCCGGCTGCGCCAGTGCTCAGGTGCTGCAACTGTGCAAACAACTGCAGCAGCAAAGTACAGCGCTGCACAATGCAGTTTAATAACGGCAGTTTAATAACGGCTGCCGAATAACTGCTGCTGAATCATCGAAGTTGAGTGCACACTGCTCTGTATCAGCCCCGTTCCCCTTGCGCGGTAAAAGGCCAGAAAGCCCATTGCCGCTGATTTGCCACTATCGCCAGTACAATCAGCGCCATACCGCCGACCTGCAGTAACGACAACGCCACCTGGTAAAACCATAAATCAATCAGCACCGCCACCAGCGGATAGACAAAAGATAAAAACGCTATGCTGCTGACCGGCAGGCGCTGAAAAGCGCTATACATCAGGTTATACATCAAACCTGTATGCACCAAGCCCAAAGTCAGCAAAGCCGCTGCAGACGGCAGCGCCAGCTCACTCAGGCTGGTTTTGTCCATTGGTAACATCAACAACACCCCCAGCATCATCTGCAAACCGGCAATTTGCGCCGGTGCGACACCACTGAGTTTGCGTGTCGTTAAAGTGGCCACCGCATATAAACAGGCCGCCAGTGCCGCCAACCCCACCCCCAACCACAACTGCTGATGATCACCACCAAATTGCAGCCCTGTGGTCAGCGCCACACCACAAAACGCCAGTGCCAGCCAGGCCCAGCGTGAGGCCGAAGGCGGTTGGCGCTGTAATAAGGCGGTGATCAATAACAGAAAAAAGGGCTGGGTGTGATACACCAGAGTAGCAATTGAAATCGAACTTAAATGATAAGCACCAAATAAACAAAACCAGTTTGCCACCAGCGCCAGACCACCGAGCAGCAGATAACCGGCCTGACTGCGGTTTAATTGTTGCCAGCCGTGCTGCCAGCTCAGATACAACAACAAGGCAGCCCCACCAATCAGGCAGCGGTAAAACACCACAGTGGCGGTATTCTGGCCACTTTCCACCACAAACCAGCCAATGGTGCCGGACAATAACATAGCCACCAGCATGCGCCAGAGGCCCGGCCATTCCGGATTTGTTGTTGCTGTTGTCATATCGGGTTCCGTTTTGACGGGCCCCCTGCTTCATCGCAGGGTGCACCATGTTTTGGGTTTAGCCTTGTAACGGCTGGGGTTTTGGCTCTGACGCTGCCTGAGTTTGTTGTTCAGCCCGCCAGTCCAATAAAGCTCTGGCTACCACAGTGGCGTGGTCGGCCTGCAACAGTTTATGCTGATGGGCAAAAGAAGCCGGCCATTGTTGCCACTGACCACCACATCTGGCCACCAGATTGGCAAAATTCAGCCTGGCATCGGCCGCCAGATAATTCTGCCACAGGCCGGCGTACTGGCGCACCGCCCAGCCGTCGGGTTTGCGCCAGCTGACCGGATCTATAGTGATAAGCTGCTGCACCGGATGTCCGGCCGCCACTACGGCTGCTGCGGTGCTGGCGCCATAACTATGACCAATCAGCAAGACTGGCTCTTGCTGGTGTTGTCTGAGCCAGCGCGCCAGGGCTGCGTATTCAAACCATTGAAAATAATGCTGATTTGGTCCAACAAATTGCCGTAATAACTGGGTGTATTTATCCAGCGCTCCACCGACCCATACCACCTGTAACTGTGGCTGATTGTTATTTGCAGCCTTGTTAATGCTTGTAGTCATACAAAGTCAGCCAGCCGTTTTATTCTAAGGTCCAGCCAAATTCGGCCAGAATAGCGCGATGTTTTTCCTGGCCATACACCCGCTGCCAGGCCTGATGCAAACGCAACCGCAGTTCTGGCGACACACCGGCTTTGCTGGCAACGATATAAACGGGTGCTTTATGCAAACTCAGGCTGAGGCGATATTGCGCTCGCAACTCAGGATACAGCTGACTCCATTCCAGATACTGGGTTTTATCTTCAATCATGCCAAGCACCCGGCCTTTTTTTAGCATATTCAGCTTTTGTGTCAGGCTGCTGGCATACTGTAAAAACGGCTGATAACTTTTTTCATGGCGCAGCTGCTCAAAAGCGTCACCATAATAAGCGTCGCGCAGCACGCCGATACTGCCGGGTAACAGATTGATATCACTAAGCTGATGTACCAGATGCAGGTAGTTTTTATGCAGCACCAGCACCGATTCTTCCATATAGTGCACGCCAATAAAATCGGCATAACCTGCCCGTTCTTTGGTGTACGACATGGTCAGCATCAGATCAATTTTGCCTTGTTGTAATAAAGCTAAAGAGCGTGGCCAGGGGCTGCCAACCACTGTCAGCTGGCAGCCCGCTTCGTCGGTCAATAAATGTAATAATCTGGCGTGTAAGTCGTACCAGCGCGGCAACTGCAAACCTTCAGCTTCGGTGTCTGCTCTGGACTCATTCAGATGTGCAACCAAGGTGCAGGGTGCATCGGCAGATGCGATTGCCGGCAAGTCCTGTGCCGGCGGCGAAGGTTCAGGCTGAGGGCTGTTTTGCACTTGTGGTAACTGCTGGTTTTGCTGCGCCTGTGCTGCTGTACCAGCACTCTGCTGTTCTTGCTGTCCCACAATAGCAGCTTGCTGCGGCAAAGCCTGTAGCTGCAGGCTGGTCAGCGCCAGCAGCATCAGCTTTAGCACACAAAAAGCGCGACAGCGCAGCGAGTCTTTTTTCATTCGTCTTCGGCCAAGGGTAATTCCAGATGCGCTTTTTCCAGCAAATCAGCCGCCATTTCCGTTTTAACAGCCACCCCTAAATCTTTAAATTCTGCGGCTTGTTTAATTAAATTGCCTTTACCACTGTACAGCTGACTAAAGGCTTTGTCGTAACTTTCACGGGCGCGGTCCAGCTGTTTGCCCACCCCCTGCATACTTTCCAGAAAACCTGTCAGTTTGGCGTAAAATTTTTCGGCGCGACTCGCCAGTTCTGCACTGTGTTTATTCTGATCTTCAAAACGCCACAGCTGGCGCACTATATTCAGACTGGTCAGCAAAGTTGTAGGCGTTGCCACCAGCACATTGCGCTCCAGCGCTTGCTGATACAACAGCGGCTGCTGTTTTAGTGCTTCGACGTAAGCCGATTCAATTGGAATAAACATAAACACCACTTCAGGAGAATTGAGGCCACTGAGCTGATAATAATTGCGATCGGCCAGCTCCAGAATACGGTCCTGCACCGCCTGACAATGCTGGCGCAGCGCCAGTTGCCGCTCGTCGTCCTGCTCAGCATTGACATAACGGGTATAAGCCGCCAAAGAGGTTTTGGCATCAATCACCAGATGTTTTTGTTGTGGCAGATACACAATCACATCCGGCCGGCGCCGGCCTTCATCGGTGTGAAAACTCACTTCACGCTGATAATCCACCCCAGCCCTTAAACCGGAGTTTTCCAGCACATTTTCCAGCATCAGCTCACCCCAGTTGCCCTGCGTTTTTTTCTGGCCCTGCAAGGCATTGGTTAAACGGGCAGCCTGATCGGTAATGGCAAAATTCAGCTTTTGCAGGTTAATCAGCTCAGTTTTAAGTTCAGCCCGCTGTTTCAGCTCTTCAGTGTGAATGGACTCTACTTTGTCGCGAAAACCTTTCATATCCGCCTGCAACGGCTGCAATAACTGCAGCAGACTCTGGCTGCTCTGCAGTTTAAAATCTTCGCCCTTACGCTGTAAAATTTCGTTGGCAAGCAATTCAAACTCTTGTTTTAACTGTGCTTTATTTTCCTGCAATAACGCCAGCTGACTATGAAAATGTTGCTGGCGCTCCTGTAAAGTCACAGTCAGCCGGTCGTATTTTTCTTTCAGCTGCAGATAATGTTGTTGTTGCTGCACCTGTTGCTGTTGCAGCTCGCGATGTTGTTGCTGTTGTTGCTGCAGTTGACTCTGACTGGCCGTCAGCTCAGTGTGCAGCCGCATCAATTCCAGTGCCTGCTGCTGGCGTTGCTGCTGCGAGCGCCAGCCGGTGAAAGCCCATAACAGCAGCAGACCCAGCGTCAGCAAGGGCCAAAGCTTGTCGGCGGCAAAAAACAAATCCATGCTAAGCTCCTGAGTTGTCGCGTTTTTTAGAGTAGTTTTGGCGGCAGATAACTGTATTACTATACAGCGCTTTCACCAAATCCACTACCCAAAACCCGGCCTTGCATTTGTGCAGCTGACCCCATATAACAAGGTCAGATTATCAAGCAGCGCCCAGCGCGGCGCCTTATCCGGGATCATAAAATGACTGAACATTTTGACTATATCGCCATTGGCGGTGGCAGTGGCGGTATCGCCAGCGCCAACAGAGCCGCCAGCCATGGTAAAAAATGCGCCATTATTGAAGCAAAAGCCCTGGGCGGCACCTGCGTCAATGTCGGTTGTGTGCCCAAAAAAGCCATGTGGTTTGCAGGCCAGGTGGCAGAAGCTTTTAAACTGGCGCCCGACTATGGTTTTGCCACCGACACTCCGCCTTTGGACTGGGGCAGATTAATTCAAAGCCGCGAAGCTTATATCAGCCGCATTCATGCCTCTTACGATAGAGTTCTCGCCAAAAATAATGTCACTGTGATCCAGGGTTTTGGCCGTTTTGTAAGTGCCAACACTGTGGAAGTAAACGGCAAACTGTACAGTGCAGATCACATTAGTATTGCCACAGGCGGCAAACCAAGCTGGCCCGATATTCCGGGCGCTGAGCTTGGTATCGACAGCGACGGTTTTTTTGCTTTGCAGCAACAACCAAAGCGGGTGGCTGTGGTGGGCGCAGGTTATATAGCCGTGGAAATTGCCGGTGTCTTCAACGCGCTTGGCAGCCAGACCCATTTATTAGTGCGCCACGACAAAGCACTGCGGCATTTTGACGAGATGTTGTCGACCACCCTGAGCGAGCAAATGGCGCGTGATGGTGTCACTTTACATCCGCACACCCAGGTGCAGGCTGTTGTTAAAAACCCGGATGGCAGTTTAACGCTCAGCCTCAGTCATGGAGGTACGCTTGAAGTGGACTCTTTGATCTGGGCCATAGGCCGAAGCCCGGCCACAGAAAATTTAAACTTAGCTGCTGCCGGTGTGGCATTGGACGCTCAGGGTTTTATTCAAACCGATAAATACCAGAACACCAATGTGCCTGGCATTTATGCCATTGGCGACAACACAGGCCGGCTGGCACTAACGCCAGTTGCGGTTGCGGCAGGCCGGCGGTTGGCCGAGCGGCTGTTTAACGGCAAAACTGATTTGCATCTGGATTACAACCTGGTGCCGACAGTGGTGTTTTCCCATCCGGCCATTGGCACCATTGGTTTGACCGAAAACGAAGCCAGAGCAGAATTTGGCGACAGCATTAAAGTCTATCAAAGTGAATTTACTGCGATGTACAGCGCCCTTACTTCGCACCGCCAGCCCACCCGGATGAAACTGATTTGTCAGGGGGCCAACGAAAAAATAGTGGGTTTACATGTGATAGGTTTTGGCGCCGACGAAATGTTGCAGGGTTTTGCCGTGGCGATAAAAATGGGCGCCACCAAAGCAGATTTTGATAACTGTGTGGCGATACACCCGACTTCGGCGGAAGAGTTTGTTACTCTTAAAAACTAGTTTAGAAAAATGTAAACTATAGAATCGACGGATCTGGAAAACTAACTATCTTCATGATCAGCACTATGCCAATCATGAAGCTAGTTTGGTTTTGTATCATTCAGTTGACTTCAAAGCCCCCGAACTGCATCTTTCAACTGCCCGGAATCGAAATATTAAGCGAAGCGGCTTCCCTTGAAGTCATGCTCGCGTATGTACATGGGCGGGCTTTAACCCCTTGCTGGTCACAAAGCAAAACAGTATCTTGCGAACAATAGCGGCCCCAGGGTGCAACAATTGCTATATAGCGTAAGCTAAGGCCAGCATCAAAGCGAAGTTTCAGAATCTCTCTCATGTCGCTCATACCTCCTCTCTTTTTTGCCATAGTCAGCTTTTCCGAAATGCATTGAGCAAGGGCGAGCTTGCCATTTGATTTAGTTAGAAAAAAACGACGTATCGGCATTCCGGACTACGATTTGGAAAAATGACTACAAGTGCTCGGATTGGACCGGATTAAGTGTTCGGATTCATCCGAAACATACATTTGTCTGTCAGTTTATGGGGGAGCCTCTGGTTTTTATTAGCGCCTGCTTAATTGCTGTAGCTCTATTGACCACATTTTTATTACATGATAATTTTCAAAACGAAACAATTTGTTTCTTATTATCAACATTAAACACAGGACGTTTTCAAATGATTAACAAATCAATTCTGTTAGCTATTGCTTTAGTTGTTACATCAACAACCCCTACTGTTTTCGCAAAACAAAATGTAGCATCATACTCTACACAAAAGACTCCTGCTCAAAATCATCAAGTTATGGGTGGTGAAGCTTATTGTAAAGTTACAAACAGTGGTTATGAGTGTGGAATAATCGTTAGATGGTAATATAGTGAAAACATCTCGAGTTATTGAAACAATAGCTCGAGATGTTTAAATTTTAAAATGCTGGAAATTTAAACAATGAAAAGAATCACATTATTACTTGCTGCTTTGTTTTTATTTGATGTGTCAGCAAATCAATCTGACGGAAAAATAGACGCACAACAATCTTACCCGCAGATTATAAACACTGTTGGTAGTATGCCAGGTTGGGTGATGACTAAGCTAAATACACAACCGCTGCAATTTTGGTTGATTAATGCTGACAAAAAAGTACTTTATGTGCATGAAGGTAAAACAGTAGTGCCTGATGAAGTGTTGCATAAATTGCAAACTGCACCGAGCCAGCTTAGCAGTGAGCTTAGAGCAGAGCATACTTTTGCTGGGATCCAAAAAGTTTCACCTGAGATTGCAGCACAGATTGAACAATCTTTAAAATCTCCCGATTCATTTGTATTACTGAATGTAGGCTTTGACCCCAAAGTGTTTCAAAACCCCGAAGATCCAAACAATCCATGCCCACCTTGTAAAGTTCAAGTTGCAAATCTTGAGCAATTGATGACTAAACTTCAGCAAAAACCTATCACTTTAATTCAGGTTGAATTGAGGAATTAACGCCATGTTGCTGGATGAGGCCTTATTGACCAAAGGCCGTGATTGGCGTTTGCCTGCCTTATTTTTTGGTGTTTTTTTGCTCGTCTTGTTGTTAGTGCTTTTGGTCTGGCGTGATATTGATCAGATCACTTCAGGCCATACCCCACCTTCTGAGCATACAAACCATAGTGTGGTATCACAAAAACCATTGGTGACTTTGGTGGCTGCCAATGGTGTGCTCAAAAGCAAAAGCGGTCAAAGAATAGTCAACCAGGTCGAAGGCAAAGTGTTGGCTATCCACTTTGTGGCCGGGCAAAAAATTAGCAAAAATGCGGTGTTATTTGAGCTGGAAAACCTGGAGGTTCGTAAACGCTACACCCTCGCTCAGCATGAAAAACGTTTAGCTCAAGCTGAAATGCAGAGTGTTGTTTCAGAGTTACAACAAGACAAAAGCCAACTTGCTTACGAATTAGCGCTGAGTCAGGGTGAATATAAAGTGGCCAGTACCGAGTTGGCGGCTAAAGAAAAATTACAAAGTGCACACATTATTTCAGCCATTGAATTAGAGCGTCAGCGTGTGCTAGCCGGAAATGCACATGCCAAACAAAAACTTTTGGAACAACAATTCCATCAGTTTGACCAACAGGCTAAAAGTAAATTAGAGGCAGCCACACTCAAAGTTGAGCAAAGCCTAATCAATGAAACCATGGCAGCGCAAGAGGTTGCCATGCTGAAAGTTCGATCTGAAATTGATGGCGTGTTACAAGAAATTGATACCAGTTTGCACGTCGGTGAATGGCTGGTCGTGGGTAAAAATCTGGCGTTAGTTTCCGATACATCGCAGTTGTACGCAGAGGTCAGAATTAATGCAAGCGATGTGCAAAAAGTGCATGTTGGTCAAGTGGCGGATGTGAATATTAAAGGCTTGCCGATCTCCGCCAAAGTGACCCGTATTGCTCCCAGAGCCGAACATAACCAAGTGCAAGTGGATATGGAACTCACAGGGCAATTGCCAGCAACTGCGATGCCGTTTGTAGAGGTGTCGGCCACCATCACTTTGGTGCATAAAGAGTTGGCATTGCAAATTGAAAAACCGAGTTATCTTCGTGCAGACAATAATCAGCCACGGTTGTGGGTTAAAAAGCAAGGCATGAGCGATTTTGAATGGTACCCGGTAGAGGTGGGGTTAATCACGGCAAATACTGTAGAAATTTTATCTGGGTTGGAAAAAGGCGATCTGGTGGCGCTGGATGTACATGAGGACGATTTATGAGTGATATCACGTCACCCTTAATCGAGGTCCGTCAATTAAGTAAACATTTTGGTCAGCAAATCATTTTGCATGAGTTAAGTTTCGAACTATTCCAAGGTGAATTTATGGCCATTGAAGGGCCATCTGGTTGCGGAAAATCAACCTTGTTGTCGGTGCTGGGTTTATTAGATTTGGAATGGCAAGGGCATTATCAACTCAGTCAGTTACACGTAAAAAACTTGCATAAGCGTCAGCTCGCAGCGGCCCGCAATCGACACATTGGTTGGATTTTTCAGAACTTTAATCTGATTGGCGAACTCACAGTGTTAGACAATGTGATGCTCCCGATGCGCTATGGCAGTTTTGGTTCTGCGCGCTTCCAGCAAGAAAAAGCCAAAACCGTACTGGAAAGTGTCGGGCTTGCCGATAAAGCCGCCAGTTATCCCCATGCCTTATCAGGCGGTCAGCAACAACGGGTGGCTATTGCGAGGGCCTTAGTGACCTCGCCGGGTATCTTATTTGCCGACGAGCCAACCGGAAACTTAGATAGCGCCAGTGCAGCGATGGTTTTTCAGCTCTTACAGCAACTGAATCGCGAAGGGATGACTATCGTGATGGTCACCCATGATGGGCAACTTGCTTCGCAATGCTCTGTGCGACTAAAAATGCAAGATGGTCAGATCTTGCAAACTACCCGATGAATTGCGCCATGTTTAAGCAAGATCTGCGTCTTGGTATGCGCTTCGCCTTTCGACAAAAATTAACCTGGCTCATTTTAGTGCTGGGTTGTGCCTTGTTTTGTGCCACGCTGTATTTAGTCGTAAGCAGCTTTATTTACTTTAACCAGGATCGTCCCCATTGGGTGACGCAACCTCAGCAGTTATTTACGCTGGGTGGACTTAGTCCAAATGGCACGCTAGAACCTGTAAACCTCCAGGCAATTCAAAGAGTTCAACAAATTCCACAAATCGCACAAATGGCAATAATAGGTAAAGGTTTTAGTGCCAAATTCCGTATTGGCGATTTGTCTTTTGAAGTGACCCCCACTTTTTATTCAGCCAATGTTTTCGAAGTTTTGCAGCCCCAGCCTGTACTAAAAAATTTTGATGCGCAGGGTGTTTGGATAAGTGAGTCTTTTTGGCAGCGTGAACTTCAGGGGATGTCGCTTTCAGGGCAGCATCTGACTTTAACGGAGCAAGAAATCCGTTTGCCAATTGCCGGCGTGCTTCCTGCACATGTGGCGTTGCCTGCACCACTGACGGACGGCATTTGGTTACCCATAGAAATGCAGAAACAACTCATTAATGTCAATTTTAACGTGCCATTACCGGCTGATGTGCAGGATGAGATTAAAGCGAAACTGGCCATGAAAACGAACATTTATTATGGCGTTTTCACTACCGGAAGTTTTCAAGCACCCAGCCGATTGCAAGAGAAAATCAAACACAGCCAAATCAAAGAGGGAGCCAATACTGAAGACGTAAAACTCTACACCCGAGAGTTAAGTTGGACAGCTTTACCTGGTTTTGTGCTCAACCCTGAGCAAAAAGCTGCTTTATTGCGTTTGGCAACCATGAGTGGTTACTTGGGGATGGCGATTGGTTTGGTGGTATTTTTATCTTTGCTGAGTTACTTCTGGAATAATATGATCAGCCGCCAGCAAGAGTTTGAGCTAAGGATTGCTGTGGGCGCAAACGGCTGGCAATTATTTATGCAATTACTCAAAGAGCAAACTTTGTTTTTGGTTGTATTAGGTTTTTTAAGTACTCTATTTATCGCAGTCAGCCAACAACTGTTGTTAGACAGCTTTTTACAGCAAGCCCGGGATAACTCGGCATTACTGCTCAGCAGTATGCTCACGGTTGCAGCATTGTTGACGGTCTTTTCTTTATGCTTGTTGTTTCCACTCTTTTCGCTGCTTCGAAAAAATATCTTTAGTCGGGGTAAATCCGGGCAATTCACACCCGCGCAACGTTTGTTCATCAATGCCAATCGTCAGATCCAAGCCGCCGTTGCGCTATTATTAGTGAGCTTTGGTTATTGCTTTTATTTATCTTCATTATCACTTCGACACGCGACGCTCATCGATACCTCACTACGCCAGGTGTCGATTGAAGGCAACAATCAACAAAAGATCACCTGGCAAATTCTGGATCAGCATTTAAAACAAACGTCCTTTTATCAGGAAGTGCTGATGTTGTCGGATGTTTTTGTGCAGCCAAAAGAATTAACACTGGCAGTGAGCGCTGAGTCGGTTGAAGATCCTAATCGAGTAATATTGCCGACTTACTTCGTGTCGAGTAATTTCTTCCAGAAATTAGGCCTGTCTGAGCAACCGGTCAATTCCAATCAAGTCTGGCTCAATCAAGCGGCGGCCACACGCTTAAATTTAACTTCACAGGCAAAGCCACGAATATATATCAAAGATAATCCGTCGAATGTATCAGATAAAAATGCGGGGCTAGCCGTTGCAGCCGTAGTTGAAAATTTACCGCATTTTGGCATGCTCAAAATGCAGGAACCGCAACTCTATTTACCCTTACAAGATGCATTAGAACTTTTTTCCACTGCGATGCTGCTTTATCCCGCCGCGTATGAGAAGCAGATGCAGCAGTTTTTACAGCAAATGCGTGAGATCTATGGTTCAAACATAACGATTCGTGCCAGAGGTTCGATTGCCGAGCAACTGGAACAAATCAATCAACTTGAAATTTTATTGATGGAAACACTGCTTATTCTTGCTGTATTGATGGTCGGGGTGGTTGCGCTTAGTTTTTACAGCTTAATGGATGCAGAAATTCGACGACAGCAAGCGACATTTGGTGTGATGCAAGCGGTGGGGGCTGATATGCTGGATTTATTGTTGGCGCAATATCGCCAATTAATTCCTGTGTTGCTGGGTGCTTGTGTGGTTTGGTTTGTCATGGTGACCTTGCTACAAGATTGGTTATTGCAGCATTTTGCGACTGATTTATTGCAAGGCCGAATTTTACTCATGGGCCTTTTAGTCCTGGTGCTGACCCTTTTTTTAAGCTGTGCCTTACCCTTTATACGCATGTCTTCACAACAAATTGCTAATCACCTGCGTTATCAGGGCTAACACCCAGTGCTCGCGGGTGAATGGCATTACTTTGGCACTCGATTGTTGTGCTTGTCGCAATTCACCAAAGAATTCTGCGGTAATGCCGGATGGTTTAAGTCAAGTGGTGCCGGATTTATTGTTGATGGCAACTGCTTCAGTAGCCGGGAAAAACTTTCTGCCATGTTATGGTCGTGACAATTTCCTCTTCTTCTCATACTGCATTTGTAGGTCATGAGTTTTCAGGGCACCTCTCTTTGAGTTAGTTTATCTGGCTGAAAGCTGTCCAGGAAATTAGTGGCGATTCAAAACTTCACTGCTGTGGCCCTGAACATTCTTTTGTTGTTCAGGGCTTTTGTGTTTATTGTTTTCCAGTGCTGTGATGTCAGTTCGTTGCGGGGCGGGCCTTCGTCAGCTGCTGCATCCAGCTGGAGATATGGCCAAGCGCGACCGGCGCTATGGTTTGTTCAATCAGCAAATATTCGTGAACAGCCCCTGTTCTGGCCTGTTGTAACAGATGATTCAGTTCTGGCAGCAGCAGCACTTTGACCTGAGGGTTGCCGCCCTGCGCTATGGCCGTTTTCTCGCCAGCTACTGTGGCGTCAACTGCTTTGGCGCCAGCCGTTTTTGAGCCAGCCGCTTTCCCCAGCGCTTCGCGGATGCGCTGCAGATTTTCTGTTGCCGGCACCTGTACATCTTTTGCCCCTTGCAGCACCAGCACAGGGCATTGCACCTGGCTTAAATAGTGCGCCGGATCCAGCTGCAAAAAACGCCTGAACCAGGGTGTCAGCAACGATTCATAAGCCCAGTCCGGAATACCTTCAGGCGGAATATCCAACAAGGTTTTAGTGGCTTGTGGCAAGGCTGCTGTTGCCGCCTGCATTGCAGTTATTGCCTCCTGGTGGCTCAGCGAAGAGGCGGCAATCTCATAAAGTTGCCGCTCTTGTTGTTGATTGGCGAGCACCAGGTGCTCCGGCATACCATCGGCCCGCCTTGCTGCTGCATCCTGCCCGGTTTTTAATTCCAGCCCCTTCAGGCCTGGTGCGGCCAGCAATACAATAAAATTAACTTCTGCCGGGGCCTGTGCCGCCGCCATAGCCGCTATCAGGCCACCTTCACTGTGCCCCAACACCCCAATCTGGTCACTTTTTACCTGTGGCTGCATTTTTAAAAAACGCACGGCGCCCAGCGCATCAGCGGCATAATCTTCGGTGGTAGATGCCGGATGGGCTGCGCCCCCGGTCAGGCCAACGCCCCTTTTGTCATAACGTAATACCGCAAAACCCTGACGGGTCAGGTGATCGGCTAGCACCAATAGGGTTTTATGCAAAGACACATTGCCGTCTCTGTTGTGGGCGCCGGTACCTGCCACCAGCACCACTGCCGGAAATGGTCCGCCTTGTGACGGATAACTGAAAGTACCCACTGGCGACACTTCAGGGTTTGCCGTATCAAACACCACATCCTGGGTGAGGTAGGGCAAAGGCGCTACGGGGTGCTGCGGCCGGCGCCGCTCGGCGTAAAGGTGAAATTGCCCGGCTTTTTGCTCAATCACAAAATGGCTGCCGATACCACTGGGGCCAACACCGTCAAGCTGCATGGTTTGTCCTTCAGCCGGCAGCGTCAGCGGGCCAGTTAACTGCACCTGCCGCCTGGCAAAAGCTGATTTGAGCTCTGCAGCCGATCCCACACTAAACCAATATCTTTTAATCGTTGTATCCTGCAATCTTGCGGCCACAGTTGCAGCCGTTTTATCGTTGCTTTTGGCCGCGACTGCTGCGTCTGCCCAAAACACCACCAGCAGCATCCACATGATTGTATTTCTGATCTTCATCCTGAACTCCTGTTAGCCACGTTGAAGCCGTTGCGGTCTGAGAGCCTGCCACAGGCCTGTCGCCTTTATCCGACCAGCCCAATGAGAAAAAAGGGCAACAGACAAAAGTTCTATTGGTTGTGGTGAGGGCTGAAAAAGTTGGATCAGAAGATTTTTATATAAAAAGGCCGCAAATCAGAGCGCGGGCCAGTGGGTATTGCAGGCTGTGATTGCTGGCCTGACGGCCAGCAGCGGGAAAAAACTTATGCCGACTCTTTGTTGGCCCGGCGAAACATCATTGCTGCACCCAGATACAACAACACAAAAAAACCATTCAGCAGAATCAGCTCGGCCGGGCCACTGTGAGGTAAACCCAGACCTGTGTAGACGGCCAGCAGCGCAATCAGCGCCTGAACCAGGGCTGCGCTGATTAAAGCCCACATCATGGCCTGTGGCTGAAAACGTCCGCGCACCGCCACTACAGCTGTGACCACCAGCACTGCTGCGTACAGCAGATTGGCTATATCACCGTCGCCGCCAATAATGCCAACCCCCAGGCTGAACCACACCAGCAACAACAGCGTCAGCACTGTCAGGCTGATCGCCGCGCTATACCAGCCAAACTTTTTTAGTTCCATACTGAACTCCTTTGCTCTGAAACCCGGCAGCTGAATTTACAACCAATACTGCCTTTTGAGCAGCATAAATGATCCGAAGCTTTCTGCACCAGTGTTTCAGCCAAAAGCAACTGTGGTTCAGGCCAGAGCCGGCAATCTGGCAGGTGCCGCGCTGGCCGCTTCTAATAACGGCAGCCAGGGCTCTGGCTGATGCAGCGCATAACCCTGGCCATAAGCCACACCCAGGCCGGCTAACAGTACACTAACCTCGGCGTCGGCGACAAATTCCGCTATGGTGGTTTTCCCAAGGCTGACGGCAATTTCCGCTATGGCTTTCACCATGGCGTAGTCGGTGGCATCGCGCGCCATATTGCGCACAAAAGAGCCGTCAATTTTGACAAAATCCACCGCCATATTTTTCAGATAACTAAAAGACGACATACCGGCGCCAAAATCATCCAGCGCAAAACGCACACCAATCTGTTGCAGTGCCTGAATAAAACGGCTGGCACTGGCCATATTGGTCACAGCGGCGGTTTCGGTAATTTCAAAACAGATTTTTGCTGCCGGCACCGGGCTCGTGGCAAAACGCTGCAAGATATGACTGAGGAACTGCTCATCACCCAAAGATAAACCGGATAAATTAATCGCCACTTTGTCCAGCTGCTGCAGATGCGCCGGATGTGCTTCCAGACAATCCAGCACCTGATTAAACACCCAACGATCAATATGTTGCATCAGGCCAAACCTTTCGGCCAGCGGAATAAACACCGCCGGACTCACCGTCTTGCCTTGTGGATCTGTAAGCCTTAACAACATTTCATAATGTGCACCGCCGCCCTGCGCCTGCAAAGGCACAATCCGCTGGTAATAGAGTTCAAACTGATGCTGATCAATGGCTTGCTGAATAAGGCTGACTAAATCCAGCTCATTCTGGCGATGGTTCAGTTCAGCAGCGCCAGCATTCACTATATGGTATCTGTTGCGACCGGCTGCTTTGGCAAAATAACAGGCGCTGTCGGCCGCTTTTAATACTTCGACAGTGTTCAGCTGCTGGCCCGACAACTCCAGTACGCCAATACTGGCCGCCACGGTAAAAATTTTCTGCTCCCAGCGAAAACGAAAAGCACTGATGCGGCCAAACAACAACTGCAATTTTGCCGTGGCCTGCGAAAGCGTAATACCTGGATAAATCAGGCAAAATTCGTCACCGCCAATGCGCGCCAGCACATCTTTGTCAGTTAAATCTGTCGCCAGAATGCTGGCGACGTGGCGTAATAACTCATCACCAGCCAGATGGCCGCAGGAGTCATTGACCAGCTTAAACTGGTCCATGTCGATATAACATAAAATGGCTTGTTGCCCCGCAGCCAGCAGTTGCTGCAGCTGCTGGTCAAAGGCGTAGCGGTTCAAAAGTCCGGTTAGCTGGTCGTGATCGGCCTGATAGCGGATTTTTTGCTGTAACAACAACTCACTGGTGACATCACGGCCTATACCTTCAATGGCCAGCACCTTGCCCTGCTCGTC
This sequence comes from Rheinheimera sp. 4Y26, assembly GCF_025245835.1. Lineage (GTDB taxonomy): Bacteria > Pseudomonadota > Gammaproteobacteria > Enterobacterales > Alteromonadaceae > Pararheinheimera. The sequence goes on along the minus strand of NZ_JAOBWS010000006.1, from coordinate 42,409 downwards.
CAGCACCGGTCTTTCGCGAAACTCAATCTGCCGTGTGCTGCCATCTTTGGCTTTGTATTCAATCTGATAAGGCTGAGGCGCTATCCCTTGCTGGTACTGAGCGCGAATGTGCGCCATCTGCGCCGGCTCACGCAATACATAAGTTAAATGGTTGGCGGCAAATTCAGCCGGACTGTAACCGAGAATTTGCTGCACACTGTGGCTGATAAAATCCACAGCGCCAGCCTGATTCAGCCGGTAAATAAAATGACCATCAATACCCTCCACCAGCCGGCGGTATTTTTCTTCGTTGGCTTTGAGCTGCTGCTCATACATTTTGCTGTCCGACACATCCCGCAGCGAAATCACCAGACCAGCGCCCGCTTTAACAATTTGCAGCTGCAGCCAGGCTGGCGTTAATGCCGCCGAATCGACCGCCACTATGCCGTCAAAAGATTTGTGCTGCTGGTACACCCTTAAACATAAGGGCCAGAAGGACGCTGCGCACAGTGCATGGCAAAGCTGTTGCAAACTCAGCTGCTGCAACTGCTGATAACCGGGCTTAAACAAAGCCGCTACCTGCAAGTTGGCGTGTTGTAACACAAAATCGCCGTGCCGCTTCGGGTGCGGCACATAAAGCGCAATGGCATCAGGGGAGGCGTCGGCCGCAGCCAGAAACATTTGCTGTTGTAGTTGCAGTTGCTGCTCACGGTATAACTTGCGAAACAACATGGCGCTGACCAACAAGGCCGACAATAAACCGGCCAGTAGCACCAGCAGCGCGCTGTTCAAACCAGGCTGCTGTGCCTGAATGACAAACTGCCAGTCGCGTCCGGCAAAACTCAGATGCTGACTGACCGCAGGGGCATCGGGGGCAATCTCACCGTGCCGGAACAGCGCATGGGAACCATCCTGCAGATAAAAACTTAAGTCGTCACTGGCCAGCGCCCCCACCAGCACCGTCAGAATTTGTTGAATGTCAAAACTGGCGGCGACAAAACCTTTGGCTGGCTGCTGTGGATCTATGGCTTTAACCACCAGCGTAAAAGGCTGGCCCTGTTGCTGATAAAAGGCTGTATAAAAACCACCGGCAGCAGGCTCGGTTTGGTGAAAACCCAGGCTGGACAAGGCTGTACCTGTGAGTTTACCTCTTTCGCTGGCCACAATACTCCAGCGGATCTGCTGCCGGGCATCCAGCAACAACACATCGTGTAAACCAGGTAACATTTTACTTAAGGTGGTGGCGCGTACATTAAACCAGTCCACCGGATTGGCATGATGCAAAGGCCAGCTTTGCAATAAGTCGTCGACGGCCCTGAGCCGGTCGGCAGAAAAAACTTCAAGATTATTACTGATCTGTGATGCGATAACGGTGGCTTTGCCATGATTGGCGCGCTGTTCGATCAACCTGGTATAAGAAGCAAGCGCCATACTAAAAGCACTTAACAGCAGCAACAACAGCAAAGGCACTGAATAAATACGCCCTGACATAACCAACCACCTGGGATCCGGGAACCGACAAGGTATGCCAGTTAGATGACAAATTTATGTCAACACAACTGAAATGTCAGCCCGCTTTACAGATCTTTATTGCGCCCAAACACCCGCATCGTGGTGCATTTTCCCATTGTTCACAGCACATTAGCACTGTAACAACTCAGCTTTCCCTGCATTTGTTATTGCAGCTCTGCCTGCAGTAGCGACACAAAATCCCGCCAACTTGAATCTTTTTCATCTGCGTCATCGAAAAAATTCATTCAAACGTAGATGGCCAGCCATCCAAACATCTGTATACTTAGCCGTATTCACTTTAGAGGTTGCTATTATGCCGTTAACGCTACAACAGAAAATTGCCGATCCGAATCAGGGTGTTTATCTGATTGGTACCACGCCGCCTAAGGCCGGTACAGCCGATGACAAAACCCGTCGTATCGCCAAAAAACTGTTAGCCAGACTCAACGAAGTGGAATACGACGGTCTGGTGGTGTACGACATTCAGGATGAAAGCAGTAGAGTGGCGACAGAGCGGCCTTTTGCTTTTCACAGCACTTTGGATCCACGTGAGTACAGCTGCATTTTGCGTGAACAGGCCAGACGGGATGTGATCACCTATAAAAGTGTGGCGCAGCGCGACGCCGCCGAATTTAACCAGTGGCTGAGCGACAGCAAACAACAGTATCAGCTGGATAATCTGGTGCTGGTGGGCAGCCCTTCATCCAACGGCACTATTAAACTGAGCCTGAGTGATGCTTATCAGCAGCTGTCGAATCATGAAGCAGACTTTTTCCTTGGTGGTGTGGCCATTGCTGAGCGTCATGCGCAAAAAGGCAATGAACATGAAAGGCTGATTGAAAAAAGCCGTTTAGGTTGTCAGTTTTTTATCTCCCAGGCGGTGTATAACGCCCAGGCCACCATCGACCTGATTACCAGTTATGCCCGCAGTTGCCGCCAGCAACAGCTGACACCCCAACGTATTATTCTCACTTTCACCCCCTGTGGTGGTGAACAAACTTTGGAATTTATGCAGTGGCTGGGCATTTCAGTGCCACAGGCCAGCAAATACCGCATTCTGGATGCTGCCAACCCGTTAAATGAATCTATTAAAATTTGCCGCGACAACCTGCAACAAATTTTATTGCATTGTGCCGCGCTGGATATACCGCTGGGGCTAAATGTGGAAAGCCTGACCAACCGCAAAGAAGAAATTGACGCTTCTATCCGGTTATTCCGTTTATTAAAAGCCACCATGGAGCTGCATCTGGCGGAAAAACAGGTGGCCTGAGCTGCCACCTCACCAATTTTTTGCCGCAGTAATCTCAATGAACAACCTGACGCCGCAGTTATAGGGCCCAGATCCCGGCTGACACTCTGCTTTATTTCAAACCAATGCAGTCATCTGCACAAGCGCTGCTAAAACTGGTGCTTGCCAGCTGCCAGCCCGCTTTTTAGCACATCAATTTGTGATGTTACAGCAGCCATTAACGGGGAACTCCCCGGTTTTTTTCCTCACCCTACTGGTCAGACTCAGGCAAAGATGAAATAATGCGAATCATTCTCATATAGCTTTGTGTTTGTAAGCTAGTCTCTGCCGGAACTCAGATGTTCAGAAAATCTTTATCTCAGCTGCTGATTATGACACTGGTGGTGGCCGGTCATCTGCTTGGCCTGGGTGTGATGTTCAGTCAGGCAGAAACCACCCCACCTGCAGCCAAACCGGCAGCAGTGATGGTGGCCGCTTTGTTACCGCCGGCCAGCCAAGCTAAGCCGGCAGCGCAGGTTAAACCAAAACAGGCAACACCAGAACCTAAGCCCAAAGCTATGCCTAAAACTGCGCCAAAAAAGATTCCAGCTAAAACACCGGCAAAAACTGTCACTAAAACTGCAGCCAAAACCCCAGCCAAACCGGTTAACACGACAACGCCGTCTGAGCGCGCCATCAGCACTATGGTGCATCACACTGCAGCAAAAATTGCCAGCAACACGCCCGCAAGCAATGCCATAGCACCACCTTCAGCCGATGCCAAAGCTTCCCAAAATCGGGCACCTGTGTATCCAACTTTATCCCGTAAGAAAAAAGAACAAGGCACAGTGCTGTTGAAACTATTGGTTAAAGCTGACGGCACTGTCGGCAGTATCAGTGTGATGCAAAGCAGCGGTTTTAGCCGGTTGGATCAGGCGGCCCTGCAGGCCGTCAAACACTGGCGTTTTACCCCGGCAACCCAGCAGGGCAAAAACATCGATTATTGGTATGAAATGCCGATGAATTTTGCATTGAACAATTGATTTAACAGTATTTTTTACAATTTCAGCAGGCAAACCCCTGCTTTAACAAGGAGAAAAGCTATGGCACCAAATCCTTATGGTATCGCCAGCATCTGGGCCCAGGGTGACGCTGTGATCAAAGCGGTGGCGCTGATGTTATTACTGATGTCCATCGCGTCCTGGTGTGTCATTTTAATCCGTGCCTGGCATTTGTGGCAGCTGCAAAAAGTGGCGCAGGCCAGCCGCGATTTCTGGCATGCGCAAAGTTTTGCCCAGGGACAACATATTCTGGCCTCGGCGAACAGTCGCAGCGGTTGTCGCGCCAACCCCTTTCGTTATCTGGCTGACGAAGGTCAGGCGGCTTTTGATCATCACAGCAGCCATCAGGACGATTTACACGGCAAACTGCCATTATCCGACTGGCTCACGTCCAGCTTAAAAGGCGCTATTGATGAAAGCGCCGAACAAATGCAAAAAGGACTGGCCATTCTGGCGTCCGTGGGTTCGACCGCGCCTTTTATCGGTTTATTTGGCACTGTCTGGGGCATTTATCATGCGCTGGTGGGCATTGGTGCCAGCGGCCAGGCCAGTATCGACAAAGTAGCAGGCCCTGTGGGTGAAGCTTTGATCATGACAGCTTTTGGTCTGGCGGTCGCTATTCCGGCGGTGCTGGCTTACAACGCACTGAGCCGCGGCAATACAGGCATTATCAGTAAGCTCAACCGTTTTGCTTTTCAGCTGCATGCGTATTTTTTAACAGGCGCAGCGCCCAAATCGTCACAGCAAAGCGCACAAGTGCGTGCTTTAAAACAAGGAGCTTAAGATGGCTTTTGGCGGCGATTTTGAGCAACAAGACGAAGTGATCAGCGAAATTAACATGACACCTTTGGTGGACGTGATGCTGGTGCTGCTGATTATTTTTATTATCACAGTACCGGTGCTGACCCACTCAGTGCAGGTGGAACTGCCGCGCGCCAGCAACAGCCCGCAGCAGGACAAACCCAGCACCATTACCTTGTCGGTGAATGCCAAAGGTGAAGTATTCTGGAACGAACTGCCGGTCAGCAGCACTGAACTGGAGGTCAAACTTGCCGAGGCCGCCAGGGCTACACCCCAGCCAGATATTCAGCTGCGTGGTGATCGTACAGTAGCCTATGAACATGTAGTGAAAACCATGGCGGCAGTACAAAATGCCGGTTTACTGAAGCTGGGTTTTGTGACCGACCCCTCCGCCTGATGCCGATGACTGCTCCTGTTGCCTGAGTGCGGCTGTTGCCAGTCGTTATTCAACTACACAGGCTGTTACAGATTTATGCTGTGTGGATCAATAAATTGCGATAATCTCAATTTTTGTGCTGATGCATTCAGGAGAACAAACAATGGCAGAACAAGGTTCAGGCGGTAATGTAATCGCCGCTTTATGCAGCTTTTTTATTCCGGGCTTAGGCCAGCTGGTACAAGGCCGTTTAATGGCCGCTATTTTGTTTTTTGTGGTTTGTGGTGTGGGTTATTTTTTATGGGTGTTGATCATCCCTGGCATTATTGCCGCTTTAGTGCATCTGTGGGCCATTATTGACGCCGCCACTTTTAGTACCAGACGCCGGTTTTAGCAGCAACAGACATCGGCTCAAAGTTCCACCGGCCAAAACAAAAGCGGCAGAAATAACAAAGGCGCTATCAAAGCGCCTTTTGTCTGGTCAGTCGGTGAAAACACCGCCAAACCCGGTTTAAACCTTTTTCACAAACTCAGATTTGAGTTTCATCGCACCAAAACCATCAATTTTACAATCGATATCATGGTCGCCGTCCACCAGCCGGATGGCTTTGACTTTAGTGCCAATTTTGACCACCAACGACGAACCTTTTACTTTTAAGTCTTTGATTACAGTTACAGTATCACCGTCCTGCAATACATTGCCGGCAGCATCACGCACCACTTTGGCGCTGTCAGCTGTATCAGCTGCTGCGCCGGGTTGCCATTCATGACCACATTCAGGGCATACCAGCTGGTTACCGTCTTCATAAGCATAAACAGAATTACATTGTGGACAGGGTGGTAATTGGCTCATGGTGGCTCCTGTGGCTTATACCCTTAGAAAAAGTGCGGCATTATACATTTTTTTGGCAAAATTACCCGCGGTTTCTGCACAGGCTTTGTTACACTTGCCGACTTTCAGGCTGGGGATTGTGGATGATCAACATAACGGCGGGCATAAGTATTGATGAAGCTGAACTGGACTGGCAGGCCATTCGCGCCAGCGGGCCCGGCGGTCAGCATGTCAATAAAACGTCCACCGCCATCCAGCTGATTTTTGATATCCGCCAGTCGTCTTTGCCGGAAGAATATAAATCCGCACTGCTGCAAAAAGCCGATCACCGTATTACCGCCTCCGGCAAAATTGTTATTAAAAGCCAGCAAAGCCGCAGCCAGGAGATGAACCGTGAAACAGCACTGATGCAACTGATAGAACTGATTAAATCGGCCGGTTTTAAACCGAAAAAACGCCACGCAACCAAACCTACTTATGGTAGCCAGCAGCGCCGGCTGGAAGGTAAAAAACAGCGCAGTGTCACCAAGTCGCTACGCCAGCAAAAAAACAAATTCGACTAACCGCACTTTTTTTCTGCCATATTCTATCCGCAGTACCGGCCAGACCATGCTTTGCTGTTGGATGCATCAGCTCCGGGGCTTCGTCTGCTGTGATCAGCTGTATTGCCATCCACAACAACTCCCAAAGCGCCGTGACTGTTCAGATTCAGCCTCAGGGCCAATCCTCAGAGCCGCTGTTAACCCTGGCTGACTCACTTTTAGTTATAACCTTGCTCCTAAAAAATATTTTAAGTTATTAACAGCCTCTGTTTTAATGCGCTCAGGCATATAGATGTCTAAACGGAGATAACCATGACAACTTTAACTCCAGCCTGGTGGCGCTTTTTATTGGACCAGTTTGAGCTTCGCATGATGCAGGCCGAATTTGGTGAGGCTGGCACTGTTCTGCCGTCATCCTCCAGGAACCAAAGCGAATAAAGTCCGTCACTGGCCGGCAGGCAACACAGCAATTACAGCATGACGGCGCAACAAAGGCCGGCACGAGGTCATAATGAGTATTCAGATAGAACAGGTTCAGAAAAATTTTGCTGATTTTGTTGCCGTCGACAAAGTGAACTTATCCATTCAAAGTGGCGAGCTGACCGCCTTGCTTGGCCCTTCCGGCTCAGGCAAAACCACCTTATTGCGCCTGATCGCAGGTCTGGAACAAGCCGACGCCGGCCGCATTCTGTTTCATGGTGAAGATATCAGCCATCAGCACGTCAGCGAACGTGGTGTGGGTTTTGTGTTTCAGCATTACGCTTTGTTTAAAAATATGACGGTGTTTGACAACGTCGCCTTTGGCCTAACGGTAAAACCCCGCAAACAAAGACCAAGCCCGGCCGAAATTAAAAAACGGGTGCATCGTTTATTAGAACTGGTGCAGCTCGACTGGACAGCAGACCGTTATCCGTCACAACTTTCCGGTGGTCAGCGCCAGCGTATTGCCTTAGCACGGGCATTGGCAGTGGAACCAAAAGTACTGCTGCTGGATGAACCTTTTGGTGCACTGGACGCAAAAGTGCGGGCCGAACTGCGCCGCTGGTTACGCCGTTTACACGACGAAATTCATGTCACCAGTGTTTTTGTGACCCACGATCAGGAAGAAGCGCTGGAAGTGGCCGACCGTATAGTGGTGATGAACAAAGGTCGTATTGAACAACAAGGCACGCCGGAAGAAGTGTACGACAACCCGGCCAACCCTTTTGTCTACGAATTTTTAGGCACAGTGAATTTGTTTCACGCCAGAGTGCGTCAGGGTGACACCCTGATCAACCCTACTGCAGCCGACAGCCCGGCCAGTGCTGATGATGTAACTTTGCCTGGTTTTGCTTATGTGCGCCCGCACGAAATTGACGTGTCCCATCAGGCCGCCAATGACAGCATCGCCGCAAAACTGGAGCTGGTGACAGTAGTTGGCCCCACTGTGCGGCTGGAGCTGCAAACCGCACAGTCGGATCGGGTGGTGCATGTGGAACTGAATAAAGAGCAGTTTAAAAAACTAGGCCTGGCCGTAGGGCAGCAGGCTTATTTAACCCCCAGATACAGCAGGGTATTTTTAGGCGAAGGTATTTAGCCCGCTCTCACCCAACAAGCGACGGGGCGGGCTGTCCTTTGGACATATTCTGCCGCCCCGCGCACTCAGACAATCAGCCCCGCCCCTTGTCAAATCCGTAAATAACAGCGGTGCAGCACGCGAAAAAATGACTGGTCAAACCAAAGGCCACAGGTCATGATTTGGCTTTTAGCTGCCGGGAACATCATGGAACAAATGCAAAAAGTCGCGCTGATCACTGGCGCAGGCTCCGGCATAGGCCGGGCTTTGGCGCTTGAATTGCAGTCACACAACTTTCAGGTGTATGTCAGCGTCAGGCGCGACAGTCAGCTGAATGAACTCAGGGCGCTGGGTTTATACCCACTGTTGCTGGATGTTAATGATCCACAGGCGCTGGACCTTGCCATACAGCAGCTGGAACAACAGACAACACGGCTGGATTTATTAATTAATAACGCTGGTTTTGGTGCCATGGGGCCGGTGCTGGATTTCAGCACTGCTGAGCTTAACCAACAATTTCAAACCAATGTGTTTAGTGTGATCCAGCTCACCCGCCGCTGTTTACCGTTATTGGCCAAAACAGGCGGTACTGTGGTGAATATCGGTAGTGTGTCGGCAGATTTTGTCACGCCATTTGCCGGTATTTATTGTGCATCCAAAGCGGCTTTACATGCGGTCAATACCGCGCTTAGGCTTGAACTGGCGCCTTTTGGCATTCACACAGTGCTGGTGCAGCCGGGTGCTATTGCTTCTGCTTTTGGCGACACCGCCAGCGCCCATGCCGGGCAGCTGTTGTCAGCACAATCGCCCTGGTGGCCACTTCGGGACGGCATTGCCAAAAGAGCGGCTGCTTCGCAGCAAAAACCAACACCGGCCGCCCTGTTTGCCAAAAAAGTAGTGGCTCAACTGCTGCAAAGCCGGCCGCCAAGGCGTATCCGTGCCGGTTATGGCAGCTGGGCACTACCGTTTCTGGCCAAATTTTTGCCGGATGCCCTATTGGATTTATTGTTACGCCGGCAATTTTTATTGCCTGAAAACGGCAGCCTAAAACTTAAATCTGATTAAAAACAGCATTTTTGGTCAGGACAAAGTTGGCCCAGTTGCGTTAGGCTGCATCGATGTAACCCTCAATAGCAGCGCAGTCCAGATGCGACACTTTCTTCAGCTTGGTAAAGTTTTGCAGTATATCGACGCACAATTGGCGCTTGATTTAGCTAATACAGCCCCGTCATCTGCACAACAGCAGGGAGATCTGTCGATAGATAGGTTAAGTGCGGTGGCCTGCTGGTCAAAATTTCATTTTCAGCGCCAGTTCCAGCAACATTGTGGCTTAACAGTGCAAAGTTACATCAGGCTACGCCGCTTGCTGCGCGCCTCCAGTCAGTTGGTGTTTCGTGAGATGAAACTCAATGATATCAGCGCCTTAAGCGGTTATCAGAACAGCGAGTCTTTCAGCCGTGCTTTTGCTGCGCTGATGGCGCAAAGCCCGGCTGAATTCCGGCAAAACCCCGACTGGCAACAATGGCAAGTGCAGCAACAAAAGCTCGCCACCTTCAATCACATCAGCAGGAACAGCACCATGCCCGCAAAACCCGATATTGTTGAGTTTACATCCACCCCTGTCATTGAATTGAAGCATAAGGGCAGTCCGTCGCTATTGGGTCAAAGCATCCGCCGTTTTATTGCATTTCGTAAAGACAATCAGCTGCCGCCTGCCCGTTTTGCCACCTTTAATTTTTTATATACCGACCCGGCCAACACTGCAGACGAAGATTTTTGTTTTGGTCTGGCGGTGGCTGTGCCTGATACAGTGGCAGCCAGCCTGGAGCTGCCGGACGGTTTTAACCGCCGGCAAGTTCCAACGCTTCGCTGCGCCAGACTCAGCTTTGTCGGAGATGACCATCAGCTGGAGGCGTTGGTCAGTTATTTGTATCGGGATTGGTTGCCAGAGTCAGGCGAACAACTGGCTGATTTTCCGATTTTTGTTGAGCGCAAAACCTTTTTCCCTGAAGTAGCAGCTCATCTGGCAGAAAACGATATTTATTTGCCGCTGCAGTAAGCTGCAGCCACACACCAGCATTTAATACAGGAGTTGCATGCATGAGCAGCGCTACCAACCATAAACAACAGCATTGGGAACAGGTTTATCAGCAAAAACAACCGGAGCAGGTCAGCTGGTATCAGCCTGAGTCGGGGTTGTCATTACAGCTGATTCAACAATACACCAGCCCCGACGCCAGCCTGATAGATGTCGGCAGCGGTGCTACCGGCCTGATTGGCGATTTAATCAAGCTCGGTTATCACCAACTGACGGCGCTGGATATCTCAGCTGCAGCACTTCAAGTAAATCAACAGCGCCTTGGCGACAAAGCCACTTTGGTGCAGTGGCTGGTGGCCGATATCACTAAAACACAGCTGCCAGCCCAGGCTTATGATCTGTGGCATGACAGAGCAGTGTTTCATTTTCTCACTGAAAAACCGGACCGCGAGTCTTATGTCAACAATCTGAAACACAGCCTGAAAACCGGTGGTTATTTGCTGATTTCCTGTTTTAGTGAACAAGGGCCGGAAAAATGCAGTGGTTTGCCGGTGGTGCGTTATAACACACAAAGTCTGGCGGCAGAATTTGGTGATAATTTTGTGCTGAAACAACAGCATAACGAGCTGCACCACACGCCTTTTGGCACCAGTCAGGCGTTTTTGTATTTACTGCTGCAAAAAGTCTGAACCGCTGTTGCCGGCTTCACCCGCCAATATCTGCAACCGGCAGCAAATCAGGTTAGTTAAACTCTTCTTATTACTTGGCTTTTTCGATATTCATCATGGAAAAAGCATGAAGGGCTGACTACGCTTTGCTCCAGACCTATTTAAGAGACAAAGGAGCAGTCCATGTTCAGTTTTCAGGCCAAATCCAAAGCCGACGATATCATCAGTGCTATTGATCAAAGCCAGGCCGTGATCCAGTTTGCCCTGGACGGCAGCATAGAACAGGCGAACGCCAATTTTTTGCAGTTAATGGGTTATCAGCTGGCTGAAGTGCTGGGTAAACATCACCGCATTTTTGTTGAAGAAAAAGAAGCGCGCTCAGCGGCTTATCAGAATTTTTGGGATGAATTACGCCGCGGTAAACCACAAACCGCTGAATTTAAACGCATCACCAAAGCTGGTCAGTCGGTGTGGATCCAGGCCTCTTACACCCCCATTCTGCATAAAGGCAAAGTGGTGCGTATTATCAAATTTGCCACTGATGTGACAGCCCAGGTGTTGAGCCGCGCCAATCTGGAATCACAGCTCGCTGCTATTCACCGCGCCCAGGCCGTGATTGAGTTTGATTTAAATGGCCATATCCTGAGCGCCAATCCAAATTTTTTGCAGCTGATGGGTTATCAGCTGCATGAAATCCAGGGTCAACACCACCGTATTTTTGTCGAAAATCAGGAAGCACAAAGCCCGGCTTATCAGCAATTTTGGGCGCAGTTGCGCCAGGGCAAATACCAAACCGCCGAGTACAAAAGGATCACCAAACAAGACCAGCCGGTGTGGATCCACGCCACCTACAACCCAATTCAGGCGCCCGATGGCACAGTGCTGAAAATCGTGAAGTTTGCCAATGACATCACCAAAGATGTGCTGCAAAAACAAGAATTTCAGCTGCTGTCGATGGTGGCCAACGAAACCGACAACGCGGTCATTATCTCAAGTTCAGAACGCAAGATTCAGTATGTAAATAAAGGGTTTAGCCGGATGACCGGCTATCAGCCAGAGGAGATGTTAGGCCACAGCGCCTGCGATGTGCTGGTTGGCCCCAACACAGATCCACAAACCAAACAACGGATTGAAGCCGAGCTTGCTGCCCCCAACCCTTTTTATGATGAAATTGAAATTCACCGCCGCGACGGCAGCGCCTTGTGGATTTCTGTTACCAGCAACCCGGTGCTGGACGACCAGGGCAAACATCAGAGTTATATCGCCATTCTGGCCGACATCACCAAGGTAAAAACAGCGGCATTGGAATTTAAAACCCGCTTTGACACCATCAGCCAGACCAATCTGCTACTGGAATGGCAGATCAGTGGTGAACTTTGTGATATCAATAATTTCCCTGAAAACGTACTGAAAATTTCCAACGAACTGTTCCGCGCCCAGCTGCAACCCTGGCAGTTTTATCTGACGCCTGAGCAGCAACAACAGCTGCAACAAGGTCAGAGTGTCAGTAAAGAGCTGGTGCTGACCCCCGGTAACCAAACCCTGGTGGTAGCAGCCACTTTTAGCGCCATAAAAGACCCTTATGGCAGAATTCAGAAAGTATTTTTGTATGGCGCTGATATCACCCGCCGCCAGCAAGTGGTACAGCACAGCGAAAGCATGATGTCGGCACTAATGAACTCGGGCCAGAGCATTAACAATATGGTATCGAGCATTAACGCCATTGCCGACCAAACCAATTTGCTGGCGCTCAATGCGGCAATAGAAGCAGCGCGCGCCGGTGACGCTGGTCGGGGGTTTTCGGTGGTGGCCGACGAAGTGCGGCATTTAGCGTCCAAAGCCGGGGCCTCAGCCGGCGAAATTAATACAGTGGTCAGCCAAAACCAAAGCCTGCTGCGAAGCCTGGCCGACACTCTTGGCAAACTCAATCAGCAACAGCATTAACAGCATATGGGCTGCGCTGGCAGCCCGTGGTTTTATTGATCCCTGTCAGGGCAGCCCCCTGACAAAACAGTTAGGCTGTAGCTTCTGATGTGATTGGTTGACGTTATTGGCTGATGCTATTTGCAGTGATGAACTGCCCCCTTTATTGAGAATTCTTATGAAATATCAAAGCCCGGAACAAGCCCTTGCCCTGATTCAAAATGGTGAAACTTTATGGTGCCATTCAATGGCAGCTACCCCTTATGCCATGCTCAATGCGCTGGCCAGGGTGGCAATGGACAAACGCGATTTAACTTTACTCAGCCTGCACACTGAACATAGTCAGGCCTTGTGCGCCGCTGAGTTACAGGGCCATTTGCGCCAAAGAGTGTTTTTTGTCGGCAGCCCCACCCGCCCTGCGGTGCAATGTGGTTTAGCCGATTATGTGCCGGCCTTTTTATCGGAAATTCCGAAAATGTTCCGAAGTGGTGAGCAGCAAGTAGACACCGCCATTGTTCAGGTGTCACCGCCGGATAAACATGGTTTATGCAGTTTAGGTATTTCGGTGGAAGCCACCCGTGCCGCTATGCAGTCGGCAAAAAAAATTATTGCGCAGATTAACCCCAAAATGCCGCGCACTCATGGCGACTCTTTTGTGCACCTGGCCGATTTTGACGCTTATGTCGAGCTGGAAAGTGATATTCCGCTGCATTTACCTGCAGCGCAAGACCCTGTCACAGCTCAGATTGGCCGCAATGTGGCGAGCTTAGTGCGCGACGGCGACTGCCTGCAAATGGGCATTGGCGCTATTCCGGATGCAACTCTGGCTTGCCTTGGCGATCGGCAGAACCTGGGGATTCATACCGAAATGTTTTCTGACGGTGTGCTGCCACTTTTAGCCAAAGGGGTGTTTAGCAACCGCAATAAACGTAAACATCCGGGCAAAATTGTCACGACTTTTGCCATGGGTAGCCAAGCCTTGTACGACTTTGTCGACGACAACCCGGAAGTGGTGTTTTTAGATGTGGCTTATACCAATGACACCAGCGTGATTAGGCAAAACCCGCAGGTAATGGCAATTAACAGCGCTTTGCAGGTGGATTTATCCGGTCAGGTGTGCGCTGATTCGCTCGGCACCAAAATTTATTCAGGCGTTGGCGGCCAGATGGACTTTGTCCGTGGCGCTGCGTTATCCGAAGGAGGCCGCGCTGTCATCGCTTTACCGGCCACTGCAGCAGGGGGCACTGTGTCGCGTATCAGCTCCTTATTGGCACCAGGCGCCGGCGTCGTTACCACCCGCGCTCACGTGCATTATGTGGTGACCGAATACGGCGTGGCTAACCTTCGTGCCAGAAGTTTAACCGAACGCGCCAAAGCCCTGATCAATATCGCTGCGCCGCAATTTCGCGAACAACTGGCCAAAGATGCGTACAAGGATTGGGGTTTATTGGTGTAGCTGGTGATGGCATTTGAGGGCAGGCCCGGCGTCAACCGCGACTGTGGGCCTTGCGCTTTTGAACCTTGCTGTTAACTAAAATCAACCCGGTTAAAATGCGGGTTCTGCACCAGCACTTCAATACTGGCAATGTTGTCCAGCGGGATCAGCTGCTCTGGTTCTGCCGTAAGCAGACATTCCTGCTTCTCGTTGTTACGCCTGGTATCCAGCGCTGTGCCCTGCACTGTATCGCCGGATTTTAATGTTACCTGCAGCGGATAACGGTACATACAGGCAATTTCAATATAATCGTGCTGTTCACAGGACATCATCTGTAGTGGCCTTCTCGCTGTTGGTGGCTTTAGCTTATTTTAGGTCGAAAATATGCAGGCTGCGGCTGCAGGCATTGCTACCGGACAAGGCTGCATATAAAAAAATAAAGCGCAGTAGCAGGTTCCATCATGTCTCAGGCAATAACCTATGCATTTATTTCCAGACACCTATTCAGTGCTTCAGGCATCATTCTCTTCCGTGCCGGATACTTAAGGTGTGATCATACTTTGAATAGGAATTTATCCATCAGCAGAAATAAAATAATGTGATGAAAAACAACTGCGCTATAGCATTAAATATTATGATTCAGCTTTAGGTAACACCGCCCATAATGCTAAATATAAAAGGATTGTTGCACCAAAAAACAAACTACCAAACAAAAAACAGGCCTGAATACCGCCTTTATTTAATTGATAATGATCAGCCAGACCCGCACAAACGCCACCTGCAATAAATGTTTTACCTCGCACCAGCTTTTTTTCCGCTGTAGATGACATATCAACTCCCTGTATTATTTGAATAAAAAACAAGTAGCCCGACCCGCTACGATCACGGAACCACTGTTAACCAGAGGTTAAACTTATCTGGCTTGCCGGGTAATTTCAAACTGTTTGGCACTGCCATCACAACAGATTCAGGTTTTCGCCAGACCGCTGTTTTTGCATCAGGCCAGACTATTGTGGTTTATCTTGCATCACACTTTGGATCCACTGCTGATAATGACTCAGCCTGACATTACAACTGATCTGGCCATACAGGCCCGGTGTGCGGCCACTACTTTGCAGATCAGTCCAGGACGTCAGGCCTGCCAGCAGCCAACTGTGATCAGCTTTTATCAGCACTGGCCCGCCGCTGTCACCGCTGCCGGAGCCCCCCTCAAGCGGCAACGCGTCCGCTGGCTTGTCGAACAGATAACAGAACCATCGGCCGTCAGCACTACTGACCTTGTTAAAGGCCTGACGAAGTTCGGTGCGGTGTGCGCTGCTAAATTCATAACCATGAACACCATTGCCGGTTGCCCCCTTGCCAATAACCCGCACTGTCTGGCCATACTCATCGTCGCCTTCGTACCTCAGCACAGCGGCAACATCAGTGACAGGTTGCTTTAATTTCAGCAAAGCAATGTCATCGGAAGAGGCAAGCAACACCCTGAACAGGGTCCAGTCCCAGCTAGCCAGTGCTTGCTCCAGCAATTGTGGTGGTGGCGCTTTATAACCCGGATGGATCACAACATGTTCAACAGCTCTGGGGATGCCGGCAATGCTGATCTGTTTAATTTCAGTTTGCCAGCTAATGGCGTGAGCCGCTGTAATCACCCAATGTGGCGCTATCAACACACCATGCCCTTCGCCCGGCATATCGGCCAGAGCGGGAAATTCAGCGGGCTGCAGCCGATACTTTGCATCATCGGTGTCATCACGGATCACAATAGCGCTGGCGCTGAACGACAGCACAAAAAAAGTAACAAACAGCATTTGCCGCATCAGTGTTTCCTTACAACATCAGGTAAAAACCAGGTCATAGCCCGCTTTAGTGCAGATCTGTTTTGTCAGCTTGCGCGCACTGTGCAGCAGCTTTCTTCTTTTTGCTTGCGGTAACAGCAACATAGATACAAAAAGAAAAAACAATAACTCCAAGAGCGGCAGCGCCTAAAGCGATAAAGGTCGCATTTTCCATGCTGGTATCTCCTCAGAAAAATATAAAGATATTCAGATCAACACCACAGCGCTGCTGCGGCAGTGAAGGTAACTATTATTCCGCCCTCCCTGCCTGTGCTGGCAAGCTGCGGCTAAAACCTTTTTTCTTCCATTAAACCAACCAGATTGCCGTCCGGGTCACGTAAAAAACTTAGCCAGAGTTGATGATCCGGCATTTGCGCCGCCAGCTGTGGTGCACGCTCATTGTGAGCCCCCAGAGCCACAAAAGCGGCATGGACAGCTTCAATTGCAGAGACTTTAAAATAGAGCACAGAGTTGGCCGCCACGGCACCTTCGCCCTGAGGGGTGCTAAGCATCAGACGCACACCATCTGCATTGAGAAAGGCCAAGCCCGGACCTGCGCGGAACAGAAACTCTAACCCCAATACTTCACGGTAAAAAGCCAGCGCCCGGTCGATATCACTGACGGTGATCGCGATCTGGCCAATAGTCGATAACTTTGTCATCACTGTTTACTCGCTGAGTCTGTGCGGTCTGCCGGATGATTGACGCCGTCATAGGTGGGCACATCCGGTATTTTTAACGGGTTCACGCCCTCAAGGCAGGCCACATTAAAGCCATATTGAGTTGGGTTTGACCTGCGCTGATGGTGGGTATAGATACCACAGCGGCTACAAAAATAGTGCCTGGCTGTTTTGGTATTAAATTGATACAGTCTCAGCACATTTTCGCCTGTTAAGATGTTGATATCAGAGAGCGGAATGGAGGCAACAATAGCCCCCCGCCTTCTGCACAGTGAACAGTCACAACGACGTACATCCTGCAACGCATCCGGCAAATAAAGTTCAAACTGGACCGAACCACAATGACAGGAAGCCTTGTGCCGCACCTGTATTGGCACCCCATCAACTTCTGTGAGATTTAACGCCATAGCAGCTCCTAATCTGTAATGTTCATGCACTGCAGCCTGGATTTATTCGCCTACCCCAGTTATCAACCAATACAGCAGCGCCGTTGCACACAAAACCCACAGCAGCACAATTACCGCTGCCGCCACAGGGCTGCTTGGCTGATCGACCATTTGCTGCGCCATGGCTCTGCTGCTGTTGAGCACCTCGGCAGGGGTAAATTTAATCACCAGTAAAATGCCAAGCGGCAGTAAAATCAGGTCGTCAAGATACCCCAGCACCGGGATAAAGTCGGGGATCAGGTCAATGGGACTGAGCGCATAGGCCGCCACAGCAAGCGCCAGCAACCGCACCAGCACAGGGGTTCTGCTATCCCGCGCCGCAAAATAAACCGTCAACACGTCGCGTTTAATCTGTTGTGCTGCTTGTTGCAGCCTTTGACTGATGCGCATAACAAGTTTCCACTTCACTGAGGCGAAAAAACACACTATAGCCGGTGTTGCATCGCATTGATGCACGACTTTACTGATGACAACCGCCGGAATACTAGCCGCCCGTGATGGTGTAAGTCACAGCCAGAGAAACCACAAGCAATAACAGATTGATCAATGCGCGTACTGGCCAGGCAAAACCACCGTAATTCAGCGCATATTTGTTGGAAAAAATCACCATCAACCCCATGCAAGCAAACCAGGGCGTAAAAAACAGCACGGGTTTCCAGTGCACCAGTGAAACGGCCAGATCATGCAGCGCACCACTGACTAAAAAAGTGATGAATACTGCCAGCCACATCGGCACCACAGCACTGAGTGGTCGCATAATGTTGCGCGACAAATAATAACCCCAGATCGGGTTCCAATAGTGCCAAAACACCGGAAAAGAGGGGGCGCCAAAAGAGCGCAATAACATATTGCGCATCGAGCGTTTTGCGCCTAAGGGCACGCCATTTCTCTTTTTTACATATTGTGACAATGTACTTTGCATACCCAATCCTTGGCCTGACAGCCGCTAAAACAGCAACCTCGATAACAACAACGCTGCAGCCAGCTCAACACCAACATTGCCCAACACGACTCAACTCTTCAGGCTGCACTGTGATTGCAGCTGCTTATTGGTTGGGGGTTAGCTTTTGCGCAGCAGCACCATACCTAACCAGAAAAACCATAAAATCTGGCTCAGACCAAAGATTTCGGTGAAGATATCGGCCGGATACAGAGTGAGAATGCCAGCGCTACCCACCAAAAACCCCAGATAATTCAGTGTCCTTGGCAGCTTGTTGCTCTGAAGGGCCGCCAGGCTTAATAACAACACCCAAAGACCACCAACAATTTCGTTCCCGCCGCCCAGCCCCTCTACCACAGTGTTCACCGCCAGCCACACCGACCAGGCTTGTTCTGGCTGTGCCGTAGCAAGCTCGACCACCTGGTTTAAGCCAATATTGGCGACCATGCCGCTTGCGATCACCAGTCCAACCCAAAGCACACCAAATAAAGTGGCCAATTGCATCAATGTAGGCGCGTTGTCTTTTAGCCGCTGATGCAAAGCTGACACCAATACCGCCAATAGCATGCCAAACACCACATATCCCAGCAGATTCACCAGCGACAACATCAGCTGATGCTCAGCTAAAAATGCCAGTTTTTGCGCCGCAGTGGCGTCGCCCGGCAGCTGATTTGCCACAGCATAAAACGCAAAGACCGCTATATAAATCATGCCATTACCAAGCGCCGAAAGACCGCCGGTTTTTTGCAGCTGATACATTGTTTCTCCCATTTTATGTTGTAAACGGGCTATTGCCGCCCGGATCCTGAACCTGCGACACCAGATGCATGTTCAGCACTATACAAAAAACTGGTTTGGCGCCTCGCCAGCAGCAGCGCAACCCCCTGGCGCTCGTCTGCTTGCCTTCGGGTTTGCTCTGGCAATTGTTGTCGGCAGTCTCACTGTTGGCGGTGCGCTAAACACCCATCGCTGTTGTCAGTGTTAAGGCACTGATAACCGCAAATACCAGCCATGATAAGTGCTTACCTCTGGTGTAATAAGCCGCAAAAATAGCACTGCCGGCAAAAACGATACTGACGGTAAATAGCAAAATCTTTGCATTGGGCATCAACACTAAAAGCGCCGCAAAACCAAACCAGGCCAGACTGGTAATATGCCATGCAAAACGCAGTGTGCCTTTTGTAAACCGATCCGAGCCAAAAAGCTGCGGCAAATTGTCCCGCTTAAACAACCGGCGTAGCAGGTAAAGTTCACCAAGGATGGAATGAACCAGACCACATAAAACCAGTAACAATGCTGCGATGATTAACAAATGGCCTCCTGCCGGTTTATGTGGGGTTAGGGCTGGGCTGTAACCTGAACCGGACAAGCGAAGCAAGCAGCTGGAACCCGTTGTTACGCATAGAGCTGCACCAACATCCCTGCAATAAAACACAATAAACCAATAGCTGAGCCTATAGCAGGAATGCTAAACCAATATTTTTTAGACAGTACAAGATATGTGAATGAAATAATTGGCGCAGCACAAATGAAATATAAAGAATTTTCCAGAAAATAATGCTGGAAAATTGATAAGTATAAATAACTGACCGAGAAAAATAACATTCCGATTCCGTGGCTGATGTTAAAGCCAACCCAGGCACGCCACATATTTGTTTCTTTTGTTATAGCCAAGGTGGACTCTTTCATAAGCTCGATAACACCGGATTTATAGGGCACCAGTTTTTTAGGATTGTACTTATCAGCAATCGTGTAGACCGTATGCAGAATGCCAAGTGCAAGAAATGGGATACAGCCTGCAATGTATAAATATTTTGTCAGCACGCTAAACTCCTTGTTTGCACACAACGCCCGCCATTTATTTTGCATATTTTTTATTTTTTGCTATTTTTTCTAAAATCGTTTCTTTACCACGAAAAAATTGCACAAAATTAACCAAAGAAAAAATTTCAACAAAACACCCCAGAATCACACAAAGCAATAAAAACAAACCAAAAAAATCCATGTATTGGCCTTGTTATATTGTTGAACGCTGCATACTCGCTTTGTCTTCCAGTATTTTTAATAAATCTTCATACTTTGGCCCAGAGCCAAATTGCGGTAGAGCCACTGCCAGCAAAACGGCCATCAATGCGAAATAAATCATTTGCTCAGCGATCACAACACCAGTGAACATCAGCACTATCGCGCACAAAATAATCATAATGAGCAAAAGCCGGAACAATGTTGCTGCCTTTACCTTTCTGTTCGCTGCTGCTATCACCAGCAGTTCTTTATCACTAAATTCCATTGATAATCCTCTTTCCAACATAACAGTAGAATTAAGCAGGGTGACTCCGGCTTAAACACATAGTCAGGCCAAAAAAGCTGCGATCACTGAAGTGATACAAGCAACAACAGCAGCACAAAGTACAACCAGGCTGCCGCGAAATGCTGCCGACCGCCAGCGAATGTAGGCCAGGCCGCCAATGCAGGCCAGTTGCAAAGCAAAGAGCCAAAATGCCGGACTGATGCTCCCTGACAACAGGATTGGAAAAATGGCACCTATAGCAAACACAAAGTACACAACACGCTGCTTTGGCGTCAGCAAAAGCAGTTCGGTGCCCTGGTTTTTGTCTTTTCTGAATATCATTTAACCTTCCATTGTGGCCCAAGGTCCGCACACAAAAACAACCCGGTACAGCTCAGGCGCATTGTGCCGTCTTTGTGAGCAACACCTTTGACTTAAGGTTTTACTCAAATTTATCACAGCAACTTCAGTCGCTGAGCGTTGCAGCGAGCCCCTTTTACCGGCGATAAACTTTTTTATCAAATGTTGTTATTGATAAACGCCAGAATATCATTATGAATTTGTAAGTTGGTGCCGTGTCCAATACCTTTGTAGGTTTTAAATACCACATTTGCATTGAACTTCAGGTACATCTGCTGGCACAGCTGCCAGCGCTCAGGTTGCATATTGCTGCCCATCACTGAAAAAATGACCTGCCGTTCTGATTCAGAATAAGCATCGTCATACTTTGCAGCATCATTCGTATCATTTGCGCCCATAAAAAGAAACTGAGGAAGCACTTTCCATGTTGAATGAGCAAATGATCCACCGGTAATTGCTTCAAAATCGTTCAGGCCCAGCGGATAATTTAATTTTTGTTCTTTTAGCGAACTGACCGGAAGCATTAAAATGCCATTCAAGCCACCGGCGACAACAAGCTTTATGCTGTCAGGGTGTAATAAAGAGAATCTGTTTGCAAAGGTTCCTGATGCAGAAAAACCTGTCATGATAACTTTTTCGTTGACCCTTACTGAATGCATCAAGAGCAGCTTCTTTGCTTCTTTGATCATTGCCAGCAGCTGGAGATCAATACGTTTCAGCTTGCCAGCATCAATAAGTAAAGTATCCCTATCAAGCGCATGAGTATAAGTTTGCCAATCTTGCTCACCTCTTGGGAATACAGGTATTAAAATGGGCGCGTTTAATTGTGTTGATAGCCAGGGGCCGATCGCATTTCCTGAAATTGCACTTTTTGCATTTGTGTAATGCTCATCAAAATTGTCTGAAACTTTACCGGTATTGTTTGTCTCAACAATTAAATATTTGGTTTTTGTTACTTCAGGTATTTTTAATAAGAATGGAAAATAAAACCCTTTCTCTGGCGCTGCATCTATCTCAATGACAGTTTCAGCACAACAAAATTGACTGAATAACAAAAACAGCAGGAATCCAAGCTTCACTTTCATTTTATATCCTTATTCAAAATATCCTGACAGCGCAGCTAAAGCCGCCCGCAAGTGTGGCCTGGTAATAAAAAACGTTAACCACGGACAGCCGTCGATGCAGAAGCTACATCTTTTTTAAACCACAGCACCAGCAGATAAAGCAGAGCAAAAGGTGGAATAACAGCCAGCACCACACCCAACACAGCCGCCAAAACCGGCGTCTGTGTTTTACGCCGACCAAGGTAATAGCTGCATGCACCTGTTACCAGCATCAATACCAAGATAAGTTGGCCAATCAAGGCCGCACTGATATTCATCTGAAGCCTTCCACTTTATTACAGCAGCGTTAAGCCGTAGCTTGCAGCGACTTTGTACTGTTCGCATCGGCAGCTACCAGCCGTGCACGCATCTGCACAAGCGTGACCAGATAAGCCGCCACCACCACAACTGCACAAGCCGTTACCCGATAGTCCGGCAATGCAAACCACACCGCAACCAACCCCAAACTGCGGCCAATCGCATGTTGCACGCCAAGCGGATGCTTGATGATCCAACCATAGATAACCCAGTGCAGCCCAAGGCCTATGCCTATGCTCAGCGGAATAAATTGGGGCACGATGAGAAACAGCGGTACATGCAGCGCCCAGAGTAAATTCACCATAAGTACAGCGGCCGCCATAAGCCTGGCCAGCGGATTGGTATTGCCGAGTAATTCTTCACCCCGCGCCCTGGCAATTCCAATGGCCAACGGAAAAATAGCCCCGGTGGCAAACACCAGCGCAAGGATGGCCGTTTTCTCTGGAAGTATCATCCCCAGTACCGCAATCACAGCCCAGACAATTGCACCAGCCATAGGTAATGCCAGTGAGCCTTTTGAGCGGGCGTCAAAATCAGCGCGAAGCTGGTGCAAAGTTTCGGGCAGCATCCAATTTCCTTCTGTGTGCAAACAATGACAGCAAAAAATGACAGCAAAAAATGACAGCAAAAAGAGAAGCCAGAGGTGAAAACGTGGCTCACCTCAATATTTAACAAAAAGTTACACTAACGTAAAAACAATACAGTCTCAAGCACTTGCAGCTGATTAAGCGCAGCAGCAGCCATGCAGTCGCGCTACAGCACGGCAATCGCGCAGCATCATTTTGATATGGTCAGTGGGAAGGCCCTTCCCGTTTGGCAAAGGCTGTCATTGCTGCGGTATGGTTGCGTTGCATTGAGCTGATGCGCTATCAACACCAGCAACACAGAGCTGCCTCTGATTTGAGCGGGGTCTTGAACAATTACAGGGAAAAAAGATGTCGAAAAAAGAAATCACCTGGACGGCGCAACAAGAGACAGGCCTGCCGGGTGAACACCAGGCCAGGCGCTATCCAAAGTGAGCAAAAACCAAGGTATGGTTTAGCTAAAGCGGTAGCGCAAAGCCGGTTACTCCACCTGCCTTAACCTGGCAGCTTCGGCATAATCTTTGGCGGCGCGCCATTCCAAAGTGCTTTTTAAAAGCAGTGTCAACAGTGCCAATAACGCCAGCAAGGACGACACAGCAAAAGCGGCGGCAAATTGATATTCGTTATAAAGAATTTCGATATGCAGCGGCATGGTATTGGTTTGTTCGCGGATTTTGCCCGACACCACAGAAACAGCCCCAAACTCGCCCATAGCGCGGGCGTTACATAAAATTATTCCATACAGCAGCGCCCATTTAATCGAAGGTAAAGTCACCCGCCAGAAAGTTTGCCAGCCGCTGGCGCCTAAGGTCAGCGCAGCTTCTTCCTGCTCACGGCCCTGCTCCTGCATCAGTGGGATCAGCTCGCGCGCCACATAAGGAAAGGTAATAAAAATAGTCACCAGCACTATGCCTGGCACCGCAAACATCACACCTAAATCATGCTCGTTCAGCCATTCGCCCCACCAGCCACGGGCGCCAAAAATCAGCATAAAACTTAAACCGGCAATCACCGGCGACACTGCAATAGGCAAGTCGATTAAAGTGATCAATAACTGCTTGCCACTAAAACGGAATTTGGCAATAGCCCAGCTGGCCGCCAAACCAAAAATCACATTACAGGGCACCGCAATCAGTGCGGCTATTAAAGTAAGCTTAATAGCATGGGCGGCGGCAGGTTCGGTAATAGCGGCCAGGTACACACCCCAACCTTTGGCAAAAGCTTCACCAAACACTATCACCAGCGGCAATAACAAAAACAAAGTTAAAAAGCCAAGTGCCAGCGCCGTTAATAACCATCTGAACCACAAAGGTTCGGCGGTGGCTTTACGCAGCTGCACTGCGGGCGTTGAGCTTAAGCTGTTTAATTCAATCACACTCATTTTGCCCCACCCTGCCTTTGGTTACTCCAGTGCTGCAGTGCGTTAATCAGCAGCAATAACAAAAATGAAATCAGCAGCATCACAGTGCCAAGCGCAGCGGCGCCGGCATAATCGTATTGTTCCAGCCGCGACATAATCAAAAGTGGCGTAATTTCAGTGCGAAACGGCATATTGCCACTGATAAACACCACAGAACCGTATTCGCCAATGGCGCGGGCAAAGGCCAGGGCAAAACCTGTCAGTAAAGACGGAATAAGCGCCGGAAATATCACCCGGCAGAAAGTTTGTAAGCGGTTGGCGCCTAAGCTGGCCGCTGCTTCTTCCAGCTCTTTATCAATATCTTCCAGCACCGGCTGCACAGTACGCACCACAAAAGGCAAACCAATAAAAATAAGTGCCAGCGTCACGCCAAAAGCGCTGTACGCCACCTTAATGCCAAGAGCATGAAAATATTGGCCAATCCAGCCGTTAGGTGCATAAAGGGCGGTTAAGGCAATACCGGCCACTGCCGTTGGCAAGGCAAAAGGTAAATCGACCAGCGCATCGACTATTTTTTTGCCGGGAAAGCTATAACGCACCAGCACCCAGGCCACCAGCAAACCAAAGACTAAGTTCACCAGCGCCGCCACCAAAGAAGCACCAAAAGTTAACCGGTAACTGGCAATAGCGCGCTCTGTGGTCACTACTTGCCAGAAATCGGCCAGGCTTAACTCAAAACTTTTTAACAGCAGCGCCGACAGTGGAATAAATACAATCAAACTTAAATAAAAGGTGGTAAAGCCCATCGACAGGCCAAAACCGGGTAATACCGATTTTTTACGTTTGGAAAAAAAGCCCAAGGCTCACCTCGTACAAAAATTTATCTGTTATTGGTTATGGATAGCGCCCGGCCACTATGCCGGGCTTGGTT
Source organism: Rheinheimera sp. 4Y26 (assembly GCF_025245835.1). GTDB lineage: Bacteria > Pseudomonadota > Gammaproteobacteria > Enterobacterales > Alteromonadaceae > Pararheinheimera. Next base: position 17,612 of record NZ_JAOBWS010000006.1, on the reverse strand, counting down.
ATATGTGTTTTGCGGTAACTGGCAGCCGCTTTAAAACAGCGCCTTAACGGTAAATGCTGTCAAAAATGCCGCCTTCAGCAAAATGGGTTTGCTGCAGTTTGGCCCAACCGCCCAAATCATCAGCACTGACTAACTTCATTGCCGGAAACTTATTGGCAAATTCAGCGGCAACCTTGCTATCGACCGGCCGGTAATAATGCTGGGCCACAATACGTTGCGCCTGTGGGCTGTATAAATATTCCAGATAAGCCTGCGCTAAAGCTAAATTACCTTTTTTCTCAGCACGCTTGTCTACCACCGCCACTGAAGGCTGAGCCAGCACCGACACTGAAGGCACCACAATTTCTACCTGATCGGCGCCCAGTTCATTCACAGCTAAAAAGGCTTCGTTTTCCCAGGTCAGCAGTACGTCGCCTATGCCACGCTGCACAAAAGTGGTGGTAGAACCGCGCGCGCCCGAATCCAGCACCGGCACATTACGGTAAATTTTGCTGACAAAAGCTTTGGCTTCTTCGTCACTCTGACCCTGATGTTTGGCATAAGCCCAGGCGCCGAGATAATTCCAGCGGGCACCACCCGAGGTTTTTGGATTGGGGGTGATCACATCTAAACCGTCACGGGTTAAATCGTGCCAGTCTTTAATTTGTTTGGGGTTACCTTTACGCACCAAAAACACAATGGTGGAGGTGTAAGGCGCGCTTTGGTGTGGCAGGCGGTTTTTCCAGTCGGCCGGCAATAAACCGGCTACTTTGGCCAGGGGGTCAATATCCACTTCCAGCGCCAGCGTCACCACATCGGCACGCAGGCCATCCAGCACTGAACGGGCCTGACTGCCGGAGCCGCCATGCGACTGCTCAACTTTAACGGTGCCGCCGGTTTTGGCTTGCCAGTAAGCAGCAAAAGCTTTGTTGTAGTCGCGGTACAGTTCGCGGGTGGGGTCGTACGATACATTCAGCAGCGTTTGTTCTTTGGCAACTAACGGCAGTGCTGTACCGAATGCCACCAGCACCAAAGCAACCCACAATGACTTTCTTTTCATCACTTTATCCTGTGCAGCCTGGTTGCCGCGCCAAATTTCAACCTGGATATTCAGACGTCTGAACATCTTCTTATGGGCGCAGACTAAAACAATTCACACAAGATAAAAAGAATCAAAAAGTACTTCTCTATATCAAAAAGAAATATACATCGAGCGACGCTGGCGCTGTCTGAATAAATGCCACACCAGCCACAACAAAAAGCTACCAGCCCAGTAGCCCATAAAGCACTGGCTGAGCGACAAAGCCATACCAGGGATGGGCCAAAACAAACTTTGACCTAGCAATAACAAGCTGGCCAGCACTGTGGCGCCAGGTAAGGCCGGCACCAGCACATTCAGCAATTGTTGCCAGCGGCCCGGTTTAAGCCGGGTAAGCGCAGCTTTGATGCCAAGCCAGATCATCCAGCAACTGGCTACACCAAAACTAAATAACACAAAACGCAGGATCTCACCGGCGTAGAGAGACTGGTGCAGGCCGTACCCAAGCTGACGCAGCTGTGCCAGTGGTCTGGCAGCATTCAGTGTTGTCTCCTGAGCTGAAAAGAGCGTGGCAGACTGCTGCCATTGCCCGTTTGCAGCATGCGCAAATAACAGCGTCTGTGGCTGATTGCCTACTCTGCTGGCAGCGCTGCTGCTCAGTAGCACAGTGCTTTGTGGCCGGCCTGGCGCATTGATACTTATTTTGCCTACAGCACGGCCGTCAAAAGCCAACTCTGCCGCCAGCAACATAGGTGCTAAATCGGGCACAGCACCGGCTTTGGGCTCTGCGTTGGAAATAGCGGCCACTGGAACACTGGGCTGAGCCTGCGGAAATAATTCAGTGTAAAACTGATAGGGGTTTTGTGGGTACAACAGCTGCTGTGGTGCGCTGTTTTCACTGAACATCTGGGTTAACCAGCCGCTGAGTGCAAACAGCAGCGCAAAAGGCAGAGTGAACAAAGCCAGCTGCTGATGCCGTCGCCTTGCTATTAGCTGCTGATGTTTTTGCAGATGCTTTGTCTGCTCTGTTGGCAACAGCTGTTGGCGTGTTGCACAAACAGCTGGCACAGCTTGAAGCGGCCGGAATAAAACGCGCCACTGGCCTTTAAGGCTTAATAAACCACTGATAGTTAACAACAACCACAATAAAGCGGCAAAAGCGACCAGACTGCGGCTGTGCTGACCGGCCAGCTGCAACAAATTAAAATGCAGCTGAAAAAACCAGCCGCCAAGCTGATGCTCAGTCGCGCCAAATCTTAATGGCCTGGGCGCAAGCAAAGACTCGCCTGTGTGCGGATGCAGATATTGTTGCATCAGCATGCCCTGGCGGCTGGCTCTTTGTTTGCTGCCTTGCTGCGCTGATTCTGGCGCAAGCTGCCAATGCAATTTCAGATAGGGCGAGCGCCGCTCTGGCAATTCGATATACCAGTGCTGCGCTGTGGCGGCATTTTGCTGTAAATGACGAAGCGCCAGCGCTGTGCTTTGTGGCGCTGCAGGAAGCTTAGCTGGCAGACTCAAGCCAGCCCTTGTTTGCAGCTGCAGCGTATCAAGCTCAGCACGGTAAAAGCTGACAGAGCCGGCAAAAATAATCAGCCACAATAACAACGCCAGCCCAAGCCCCAGATACAGATGCAGCTGAGCTAACCTTTGCAAAAAACCATTCATCCGGAGAAACCGCCCTGTCTGCGCTCTGTGCACTCTGCACATACGGCGCCATCTGCGCCCCGCTCACAGCCACAGTCGTACAAAGCCTTTAGTTTTATCCGCGAGATCAACAAATTAACGCAACCACCATGGCAAAGTGCATAACAGGCAAATCAGCAGGTACAACACAAAACCGCGCCAGGAACGCGGCCATAACGCCGGTAACAGCAAAAGCAACAACAGCAAAGGGCCGAAAAAACTGGCCGCTATCACAGCTTCGGTCGGCGCCAGCCAAAAGCTAAACAACCAGGCCAGCAGCGCCGACACCGGCGCCAGCAACAGCCCGCCGCAGCCAAGCAACAACAGGCTGCGCAGCAGCATAGAGCGGGACAAAGTGCGAACCACAGAATAAAACCTGGAACTGAACAAAAGCCGCTGTTGCACTTATTGCTGCCATAACAGTTGCAGCTGGTTATTCAGCTCTGGCTGCGTTTCCTGACTGCCATAAGGCAACACCAAATCTTCTTTACCGTCGTTGTTTAAGTCGGCCACCAGCGCTTCCATGCCGCGTTTTGGCATTGGCAGCTGCTGTTTGCTGCTTTTTTCGCTAAAAAACTTGGCGCCCACCGGGCCATAACTGCGCAAAGTATTATCGCCATCACCTACCACCAGCATGCTTTGGCCTTGTGCGGTTTTCAGTACTGTCGCCAGCGGCATATTGACCGAACCGCTGCCAATACTGATTTCAACTGTCACATCCTGCTGATACACAGCTTTGCTGCCAAAGCTGCCATCCGGCTGTTGTTTATAAAACTGCAGCTCAACATTAGCCGTACCGGCTACCAGAGCGCGGATAATAGAACGCACGCCAATTTGCGCCGCCGGGGTGTAAAAATCTAACTTTTTGTCGTTGTCTAAATCCACAAAACGCACATCAAACTGCACACCCGAGGTATTAATTTTATGCTGTGGCCTGGTGGGAAACTGCACGCCCGTTGTGGTTTTTTCACCATAATGCAGCTGATAAGTATAATTTTGCTCCATCACATCGACATAAAACTGCTGCTGCACCACTAAGTCGACCACACCGTCGCCGTTGATATCGGCCAGCCGTTCCAGCCGGGAAATTTTTAAGCCCTGATAACTGCGGCCATCCCCGCCACGCAGTTGTGCCTGATTGTCGGGCGTTAAGCCAAGCCCCAGTTGCTTTTGCTCGGCCCGGGTCACAAAACTGCCGCCAGCTTGCTGATAAAACACCAGCAGGTTGTCGTCTTTGGCAAAGGCAATATCGGTGTAACCGTCCAGGTTCAGATCCGCCAGCAATGGCTTGCGGGCAATATAAGTGGGTTCGTCATCAAAAGCCTGCATCTGACTGTCAACCGGCAAACTAAAATGGCGGAAACTGCCGTCGCTCTGCTGCATCCACAGCTGGTAGGCATTAAAGTCGGGCAATAAAAAATCGCTGAGGCCGTCCTGGTTTAAATCAAAACTAAAATCGAGCAGTTTCAGCCGTTTTGTATCGACCACCCGGTATAACGAGCTGCTGGTAAACAATGAGCGCCATTCCCCTTCCTGCGCTGTGGCATCGCCCTGCTGATGTGGCAATAACGGCGCTTTTTCACTGCCACTCTGTTGTGGCTCTGTTGAATTTAACAACCCGGGGCTTGGGCTGGCCGGTGCCTTTGCGGCGCTCTGATAATGCAATACACCTTCGGTGCTCAGCACCACCAGCTGGCCGCCACTAAAACCAGCCAGATTGGCCTGCTGAAAAAACTGCGCTTTTTGTGGAATGGCCAGCTGACGTGCGCTGTTATTGGTTAAATCCACCGCACTTAACCAGCGATATTCGCTGTTATGGCCTGTCACCAGCAAAGTGGGGTTATTGCTGAGCTTAAGGAGCTGACCATTGGCCGGATGTTCCAGCGGCACTGTGGTTGTGGTAAAAGCAGAGGCCGCCAGCGCCTGACTTGCCACTGACAAGGCGGAACACAACAGCAGAGGATAATGGATAAACTGATATTGCATGACAAACTCCCTGTGAATCGCACCACATGATACGCAGCTTACGCCCTTTCAGAGCGGCTAAAATGTAACAAATTCAATGCCAAAGCTATTAAATTTTTTACATCAGACCAAAGTGGTGACACTTTGCTGAAAAAAGCACGGCCAGCACAGGCCAGACAAGGTAAACTAACGGCATTATTTTTACGGTGAGTGTTGTTATGTCAATTAACTGGTTTCCTGGCCATATGCACAAGGCGCGTAAAGAAATCGCCGAAGTGATGCCGCAGGTTGATGTCATTATTGAAATGCTGGATGCCCGCATTCCGTTTTCCAGCGAAAACCCATTGGTGCCTGAGCTGCGCGGTGACACCCCTTGTATCAAGGTACTGAATAAAGCCGATTTAGCCGACCCTGCTGTGACCAAACTGTGGCAACAGCATTTTGAACAACAGGCCGGTGTAAAAGCTATTCCTATCAGCCAGCAAAACCCGGAACAAATCCGCGCCCTGCTGGATTTATGCACCGAGTTATTGCCGGAGCGCAACTTTGAAGTGCGCGGCGCCCGCGCCATGATTATGGGCATTCCAAACGTCGGTAAATCTACCCTGATCAATACCTTAGCTGGCCGTATTATTGCCAAAACCGGCAACGAAGCTGGCGTGACCAAAGCGCAGCAAAGGATCAAACTGGAAAACGGTGTGATCTTAACCGACACGCCGGGATTTTTATGGCCAAAACTAAGCCCCGCCAGCTGTGGTTACCGCCTGGCGGTGACAGGCGCCATCAAAGACACCGCTTTTGATTACGCCGACATTGCCATGTTTGCCGCCGACTATCTGCTGAAAACCTACCCTGAACAGGTAATGGCGCGTTATCAGCTGAAAGAGCAGCCGGAAAACGATTTAGCCTTGTTAGATGCCATAGGCCAGCGCCGCGGTTGTATGGTCAAAGGTGGTGTGGTGGATTTAACCAAAGCCGGCACTATTCTGATCACCGAATTACGCGCCGGATTATTTGGCCCTGTCACGCTGGAAACACCAGAGATGGTGACACAGGAATTGGCCGATGCTAAGTTAGAGCAAGCCCGCATCGAAAAAGAAAAAGCCGAGCGCGAACAAGAACGTATCAGAAAAGCTAAAAAGAAATACCGCTGAGTCGGCGCACAGAACCCAACTCAGCCCAGCCAATGGAGTGAGTTATGTTGTGGTCCCGTATCCAAAAGGCGATGTTGTGTACTTTAGTGTGCAGCTCGCCTGCCCTCGCCGCCCCTGTCATAGTCGACAATATCAAAGGTTATGGTTTTGATGAAAACCGCCAGCTGGTGGAATTCAGTAGCCTGGCTTTTGACGATGAAAGCGGCAAAGTGCTGGCGCGTGGCAGCAACCTTGCCGCCAGTTACCCCAATGCACAAAAAATTAATGGTCAGGGCAAAACCCTGCTGCCCGGTTTAATTGATGGTCATGGTCATGTGTTGGGGCTTGGCCAGAATTTAAGTCAGGTGGATTTACGCCAGAGCAGCAGTGAAGCTCAGGCCGTGGCACAGGTGGCGGCATTTGCCAAAACTCAGCCACAGGCCCAGTGGATTTTAGGCCGCGGCTGGAATCAGGTGCTGTGGCCAACCCAACAATTTCCCACCACCCAGCTGCTGGATGAAGCGGTGAAAGACAAACCTGTCTGGTTAACCCGGGTCGATGGCCATGCCGGCTGGGCCAATAGCAAAGCTTTGGCATTGGCAGGCATCAGCAAAGACAGCATCGACCCACCGGGTGGCCAGATCCAGCGTGATGCCAATGGCAACCCGACCGGCGTACTGATAGATAACGCCATGTTATTGCTGGAAAAACAAATTCCACAGCAAAACGACGCCGAGCGCGAAGCTGCCCTTAAAGCCGCATTTGATCATTTATTGTCGCTGGGTATTACCAGTGTGCACGACGCCGGCATTGATGCGGCCAACCTTTTGGCTTATCAGAAACTGGCCGGCGAAAAACAGTTGCCACTGCGCATTTATGCCATGTTAAGCGCCACAGATCCAAAGCTGGAAAGCTGGCTCAAAGCAGGGCCAATTGATGATGAACAAGACTATCTCGACGTCAAATCAGTGAAAATTTATGGTGATGGCGCTTTGGGTAGCCGCGGCGCGGCGTTACTGGCTGATTACAGTGATAAAAAAGGCGAAAAAGGCTTGTTATTGACCCAGCCGGATAAACTGACGGCTGTGATGAAACTGACCATAGACGCCGGTTTTCAGGCCAATGTGCACGCCATTGGCGATTACGCCAATCAGCTGGTGCTGGACAGATTTGAGCTCTTGACCAAGCCGGAACAACGTGAAACCCAACGGCACCGCATTGAACATGCGCAAATAGTAGCGCCTAAAGATATTCCACGTTTTGCTGCTTTACAGGTGCTGCCTTCCATGCAGCCGACACACGCCACTTCGGATAAAAATATGGCCGGTGACAGGTTAGGTGTGGCGCGGCTACGTGGTGCTTATGCCTGGCGCAGTTTTGTCGATCAGGGCAGCCGTATTGTCGGCGGCTCCGACTTCCCGGTGGAACTGGCCAATCCGTTCCATGGTTTACATGCAGCTGTGACGCGGCAGGATCAACAAAATCAACCACCGGGCGGCTGGTTACCAGAGCAAAAACTGAATATCACCGAAGCGCTGCGCAGTTTTACCGTGGACGCCGCATATGGTGCTTATCAGGAAAAAGCCATGGGTAGTTTACAGCCTGGCATGTGGGCCGATTTTATTCTGCTCGACCGGGACCCGGTGAAAGGACCGGCCGAGCACATCTGGCAAAGCCAGGTGCAGCAAACTTATGTGGCCGGCAAGTTGTTGTATCAGCGCCCTTAGCATCGGCAGCTGTGGCCGCTGCGGTAGAAATTTGGTTTGGCAGCCACATTTGCCGCTGAATTTGTGCCAGAAGCAGGCTACACTGCACCCATCCGGACGCCCTATGGGCGTCCTTTTATTTTTAGCCCGGACAAGCCGATGATCAGTCAAAAATGGACCAAATTAATTAAATCGCTGCAGCTGAAAAAATTCAGAAAAGCCGAGCAGTTGTTTTTTGTTGAAGGTGAAAAAGCCGTGCTGGAAGTGCTGGCATCGGGCTGGCCGGTAAAAGCGTTATTTGGTACGCCTGATTTTCTGGGTCGTCACCCCGACGCCACCATAGCTGCTGAACTGGCGCATCCCTGCACTGCAGCAGAACTGGAAGCTGTGGGTACCTTCGCCAGCAATAATGCTGCTATTGCCGTAGTGCAACTGCCACAATATGCGCCTTTTACCGAACAACCAGGTGACTGGGTGCTGGTGCTGGATCAAATTAACGACCCTGGCAACCTGGGTACTATTATCCGTGTCGCCGACTGGTATGGTATTGAGCATATTTTATGTTCCACCGACACAGTCGATGCCTTTAACCCTAAAGTGATTGCCAGCGCCAAAGGCTCGTTTTTACGGGTAAAACTACATTATCAGATGCTGGCTGAGACGCTTGCGAAGGTGCAGCAACCGGTATTTGGCGCTTATCTGGGCGGTGAATCGGTGCATCAGCTCAAGCTATCCCAAACCGGCGGTTTTATTGTGCTGGGTAATGAAGCCAACGGCATCAGCCAGGCGCTGGAGCCCCTTATTAGCCGCCGTATTACTATTCCAGCTTTTGGCGATGCCGAGTCGCTGAATGTGGGCATTGCCTGCGCCGTGGTGGTGGATAATTTAAAGCGCTTGTCGGCGCTGTAGAGTGCGTCAGCACCTTACTTCAACTAAGCCGCATTATTGGTTATTTGTACTGAGGATAAAAAGGCCAGCAGCACAATCCTGCTGGCCTTCCTGATTCTGGCGTGGTCGTTATATTACAGCCGCTGTACCAATTCCACCCGGCGGTTTAACTCTTTACCGGCCACACTGGTATTGTTGCTGGCCGGTGCATAAGGCCCAACCCCTTTGGCCTGCAGCCTGTTAGCTGCTATCTGGTGTTGTTGTTGCAGGGCCTGTACAACAGCTGCAGCACGCTGTTCAGATAGTTGCTGATTGGCAGCTGCATCCCCTGTGTCGTCGGTGTGGCCCACCACATAAAGTTTTAAGCTGCTGTTTTGTTGTAATAACAACGCAATTTCTTTGAGTGCTGCGGTAGATGCAGTTTTGATCTCTGCTTTGCCGGTATCAAAATAAACACCATAAATCAGCGCTTTACCTGAAGTGTCTAACTGGCGTTTTAACTCACTGGCATCGGCTTTGACTAAATCTGTTGCCACGGTTTTGCTGGAAAGCACCAATTGTTGCACCCGGACATTGTCGTTATAAGCGCCGATATAAAGCGCAACATAATGATCTTGTCCGCCAGCACTGAGTTTATGCACCAGGTAATAAGGGTTACGGTGAAAGTTATACACATCGTTTTGTAATGACAAGGCATCACCGAGTTTTTCCATTTGTTCATCGCCACCACAATCACCCGGCTGACAAAGGGCTAACTGGCTAAAACCGGCCTTTTTCAGTGCATGCTGATAGTTTTCAAATACTTTTAGTGTTGAAACCTGCTGAATATCATAAGTGTGGCGCTGCAAATCCCCTTGCAGTTCCAGCGCTTGCGCCTGTGGCATAAGTACAGTGAATTTTTCTGTATCAACTTTTTGCGAGTTATCCAGTTTAGCGCCCGGATAACGCGATAACATCGGATGGTCTTTGGCGGCATCTTCAGCGGATACCGACACTGCAGCTTCAGGCTGGCTGGACAACACCGCTGTATTGACCTGAATTAAATCTGTTTTGAGCGTTTTGCCCTGCACTATCACCTGCTGTACCCGGCAATCATCGTTATAAGCGCCGATATACCAGGCTGCATACACCGGGCCATCCGGCAAGTCTTTTTTTGCCAGCAGATAATAGGGCTGACGATAATAGTTATACACATCGTCATTCATCGACAAATGATCCCCCAGCGCCTGACCATGCTCTGGTCCACAAGCCTGGCCTTCACAGCTAAATACCAGGCTAAAACCGGCACTCTGAATCGCTTGCAGGTAATTTTCCGCCAGCTGCAGGCTGGAAACCTGTTCAATTTCATACTCATGGCGGGTCACTTCGCCTGTTGCACTGATTTTGCCAAATTCACCTTTGTCATTGACGGCACTATTGGGCAGCTGAAACTGGCCATAGTCCTGACGCTGATAACGCTCTACGTCAGCCCTGGGATAAGCGCCAAACAGGGGATGGGCCTGTTCATCGGCTGTGGCGCTGGCGGCAACCAGGACGCTGAGCAATAACAAATAACCAGAGGCGCTTTTTGAAAATAAACCGGATTTGAGTCGTGCCGGGAAATGAATAACCATAATCATGCTGGTCCTTTTGCATAAAGGGTTTGAATTGAGCAGCTTAACTTGCACACAAAACGATGAATATAAAATGAACTGAACGGGTAAAGCAAAAGCTGATACATCAGCTGCTGCAACACTTCGCCGGATCCGCGTTGGCCTTGTCCCGGTCTTCCGTTACACTAGCGGCTTTGTCGCTGCAGCCGGAGTGAATGATGTCAACACAGGCCCCAACTGATCTTGCCGCCCAATTTCCTACTATTGCTGATTTTGTAGGCCAGACGCCGCTAGTGCGGCTGCAACGCATGGCCGCTCATACCCAAAGCACTGTGTTGTTAAAACTGGAAGGCAATAACCCGGCAGGTTCGGTCAAAGATAGGCCAGCGCTGAATATGATCACTCAGGCCGAACTGCGTGGAGATATTCAGCCGGGCGACACTATTATTGAAGCCACCAGCGGCAATACCGGCATAGCTCTGGCCATGGCGGCGGCTATTAAAGGGTATCGTATGGTGCTGATTATGCCGGACGCTGCCACCAGCGAACGCAAAGCCTCAATGCAGGCTTATGGTGCAGAGCTGATTCTGGTCAGTAAAAAAGACGGCATGGAAGGCGCCCGCGATTTAGCGCTAAAAATGCAGGCCGAGGGCAAAGGCAAGGTGCTGGATCAGTTTAATAACCCGGACAATCCGGCGGCGCATGTGGCAAGCACCGGCCCTGAGATCTGGCTGCAAAGCCGTGGCCTTGTCAGCCATTTCGTCTCCAGCATGGGCACTACCGGCACCATTATGGGTGTGTCGACTTATTTAAAACAGCAAAACCCCAATATTCAGATCATTGGTTTACAACCGTCCGAAGGCAGTTCTATTCCTGGTATCAGGCGCTGGCCTGAAGCTTATCTGCCTGGTTTTTATCAGAAAAGCAGAGTGGATTTAGTGCTGGATGTGTCAGAAGCCGATGCCGTTGCCACCACCCGGCGTTTAGCGCGGGAAGAAGGTATTTGTGCCGGCGTCAGTTCAGGCGGCGCTGTATTTGCAGCCATCAAAATTGCCGAGCAGCAACCAGGTGCTGTGGTGGTTGCTATTGTCTGTGACCGGGGTGACCGTTATTTATCCTCTGGTTTATTTAATTATCAGGACTGATTTTGCATTACGAATGGATGGCCCTTGGCGCGGCAATTTGCTGGGCGCTTGGCAGTTTAATTTCAGCACCAGCTTCGGCTCATCTCGGCGCTTTTGCTTTTACCCGCTGGCGTATGGCCTGTGCCAGCCTGATGTTGTGGTCTGTGGCTCTTGTCAGTGGCAGCTGGCACAGCTTGCCTGTTGATCAGCTATGGCTGTTGGCGCTGTCCGGTGTTATTGGCATTCTGATTGGCGACACCGCCCTTTTTGCTTCAATGAACCGCTTAGGCCCGCGCCGTGCCGGGGTACTTTTTGCCACTCATGCGTTATTTTCAGCGCTATTGGCCTATTTGTTTTTGGGTGAAAAAATCTGGGGCTGGACGCTGTTGGGCTCAGGTTTGCTGGTCACAGGCGTGATGAGCGCCATTTTATTTGGTAAACGCAGTGCTGAGCAGCACCACTGGGAAAACAGCAGCCATCAGCTCGGCATTGGCATTGGTTTGGGTTTGTTATCGGCCTTGTGTCAGGCGGTTTCTACCTTAATGCTCAAACCTTTGATGGAAACCGATATCGACGCTATTGCCGCTTCAGCGGTGCGGATGACCACGGCGCTGCTTTGTCATTTAGCTTTGTTATGGCTGGGTTTTAAAGTGGCCAGGGTGTATCTGCCACTGAATGGCAAAGTACTGGCGATGGTGGCTTTTAACGCCTTTTTATCGATGGGCGTTGGCATGACGTTAATTTTGCAGGCACTGAAACAAGGTGATGCTGGCATAGTGGCGATGTTGTCGTCGGTGAGCCCTGTGGTGGTATTGCCACTGCTCTGGCTGGTGTACCGGCGTCGCCCTGCGCTGGGTGCCTGGCTGGGCGCCGCTTTAACAGTGGCCGGTACAGTGATGATTTTAAAACATTAATTGTTGATATTGTCAGGCTGTGGCTGCTGCTCTGGCGCTTTGCTGTCTGGTTCTGCTGTATTCTCAGCAACGGTGCTGTTCAGGGTTGTGGCATCCACCGCAGTGTTATCCGCGGCTGCAACATCAGCAGCAACACCATCAGGTTCGGTGTGTGCTGACTGCGGCATCTTGTCGTTTTTATGCTGGGGTTCAGTGTCGGCAGGCGGCTGCTGATGTTCGGGTTCTAAGGGTGTGGCTTGTTGTTCCACATGTTGTTTGGGTAGCTGATTACGATAAAAATCAATCATGCCCATCACTTCCGACAGCGCAAAAGCATGTTGTTCGGTCAGAATGCCATTATGGCCACTGATAATATCGTCCGACACCGCCAACACCCAAACCGCCTGCATATTGGCATCCGGACAGGTTTGTACTGTACGTCTGGCCTGCAATCTGGCACGGATGATCCAGCCTGAATTTGGCAACGTCATCTTACAACCCGGCGTGGCATCATGTTGCTGTAACGCTAACGGAATATTCAATTTTATCGAACAATCGCCGCGCGGGCAGCGGTCAATATCATGGGTAATGGCCCAGGAGTTGCCCATGGCCCTTTCCCCCTCTTTCAGCCAGTTAAAGGCTTCTTTCAGCGCAAAATCACCTTTGGACTGCAACACCACCATAGCGGGTTTTTGCCGGTCGAGACTCAAAAGTTCATCCATAGGCCGGTATTCGCGCGCAGTAACGGCCGGGTTTAATAAAATAAACAGGTTGGGATTGTCTTTGTGCTGCTCTATCGATTGTTTAATTCTGTCTTTGCTGCCGTGCAGCGCTACAGCACCGCCCAGGCTGTGGCCAATAACGGTGTACCTTTGCAGCCGTCCTGCTGCAACTTCTGCATCCAGTTTATCCAGCAATTGGGAAAAACCGGTTTTACCTATGCGCCTGGCCACAGTTTTACGCTGAAAAATAGTGGGGAAATCTAAAGGCTCTACCCAACTGGTGGCATCGTCTGAACCATCCAGCCATAGCGGGTCATATTTATCCCCACGCCAGCCGATATAAAGCGCGACCAGATTACGTTCGGCGTCGCTTTTAGCCATTTGCTGATAAAACTGCTGAAAGGCAATAAAGTTCTCATCATCTGGCGAAGCGCTGTGGTGCCAGCCGTGGATAAAAATAATCAGCTCTGACGGTTTGTCGCCATGGCGTGCTAACCGTGCAGCCAGCCCAGCCCACTGATCAGGGTCGTGTGGCTCACCATGATCATTAAATTCAATCACATGGAAATTTTGCTCAGCAATATCGGCGCCAGGCAAATGATAGGCTTTGTCGGGAATATAGCTAAGCACCACAGAGACCAACACTATGGCAATCAGTACCAGTTTAAATAAAGCGATTTTTTTCAGCATCAGCACACAATACAGCACAAGTTTTTTGCGGTTTAACGCGGGATCACCAGAAGGGAAAAACAACAATAACTCAGATTTCTGGTGGGGAAAGTTGGCGAAATTATACCCGAAACAGCGCCGTTGCGGCCAGACCAGATCCAGCCTTATATTTGTACTTTACACAGAATAAAATCCGGCCAGTTCAGCAAAGATAAAGGCAAAAGCTGGTATGGCAACACAAAAAAGGACTGCCGGGGCAGTCCTTTTCACCAAAACAACATATCAAACGACGTCTTTTAAATAACTGACTTTTAATATCAAAAGCTGCGCTGATCTAAACCAAAGTCAGCAATGCCTGATGCTGTTAAGAGCCAATAACACCACCGTCGTTTTTGGTCACTATCACAGTGGCAGAGCGTGGCCTTTGTGTTTTATCGTCACTTGGCCAGTTACTGGTGAACTGGGTCGGTGTTGACCTGTCACCCGGGTGCTGGATGTTGACAAACATGGTTTTCATATCAGGTGTAAAGCTGATGCCTGTCACTTCACAATCCACAGGCCCCACTAAAAAACGTTTGATTTGTTTGGTTTTAGGGTCGGCCACCAGCATCTGGTTATTGCCATAAGGGCCACTGCTTTGCTGGCTGCCGCTCATATCGGTCTGGATCCACAATAAACCGTTTTTATCAAAAGCCAGGCCGTCCGGGCTGGCCAGGTGGTTATCCGCTGTCAGTTTTACATCACCTGTGGCTGTGCCAACATCACCTGCCAGCAGGAAAATATCCCAGTCAAAACTATTGGCAGCTGCACGTTCGCGCCAGCGGATAATATGGCCTGTGGCATTTTTAGCCCTTGGGTTGGCTTTGTTCACCTGTGAATCAGTGCGGGCCGTGTTGTTGGTTAAGGTGAAATACACTTCGCCTGTTTGCGGATGCACAGCGCCCCACTCCGGTCTGTCCATTTTGGTGGCGCCCACCACGTCAGCAGCTAAACGGGTGTTGATCAGCACATCAGCCTGACTACTAAATTCCACATTGGCGGCCATAGCTTTAGCACGGAAATTTTCCGAGTTGATATCGAGCGCCAGCCATTCACCTGAGCCATCGTCGTTAAAACGCGCCACGTATAAGGTGCCTTCATTCAGCAGATGGCCACCGGCCGTTGCTTTAAAATAAGGCGCCTTGGACACGTATTTATAGATATATTCAAAAGTAGAGTCGTCACCTGAATAAAACACCACCGGCTGACCTTCCACCACAGGCGCAAACACCACTCCTTCGTGACCAAAACGACCTAAAGCGGTGCGTTTTTGTGGCACGCTGTCTGGGTTAAAGGGGTCAATTTCTACTATCCAGCCAAAGGTGTTTGGTTCGTTGCGATAATCGCGGTCGGCATCAGTGGCAATAGTAGAGGCATTAAAACGCTGGTATTGATCGGCGCCAGAGTCAGCGGTTTCCCAATAATAACGGCCATTTTTAGTACCCACTCCATAACGTTTATGTTCACGGGGTTGTGGTGAATCGGTATTCATAAAATAACCGGCCCAGTTTTCTTCAGCCGTTAAATAAGTGCCCCAGGGTGTGTAACCGTTACCACAGTTATTTAAGGTGCCGCGGGTGCGGGTGCCGTCTGTGCTGTATTTGGTGACCATTTTGGCATGACCACGGGCAGGGCCGGCGATATCCATTGGCGTTGCACCTGTGATACGGCGGTTCAGCGGGCTGCCCTGTACCAGTTGGAACTGGCCTGTGGCGTCTTTCTTAATATGGGCCACCGTTACACCATGGGCTGCCACTTCTTTACGCACTTCATCACTTGGTCTGGGTAATCCTGTAGGGCCATTTTGATGCAGCACATTGGCGTCGATATATTCATGGTTAAATACCAACAATCCTTCGTTGCTGTTTTTCCCTTCAGCACGTGCGTCCATTGGGAAAAAATGCATACCATCATGGTGAGCGCCAACCTGTTGCTCCATATCGGCGCCCGTATTGGTACCGTCCACCCGGTATGCCGGATAGCTACCGGTTAAAGGTGTGCCCATCGGCAAAAACGGCCGTGCGCTGTAACCATCCGGTACCACCACTGTATCTAATCGACTGGTGGTTATAGCTTTAAAATTTAAAAAAGTTTGCACTGGCTCCGGCAATACCGCAGCAGGCAATGGCACTGGTGCCTGCGTAGTGCTGCTGTTACAACCCAATAAACTGCCGCCAAAGACTGTGGCAACAGCCGTACCTATAGTGCCTTTTAAAAAATTACGGCGCTGCAGGTTCGCAGCCAGCACTTCGGAAAATTCTGGGTTGGCAGAAAAGTTGGTTTGCGGGTCAATACCGCTGTTATCAATTTCAAATGGACGCAGATCAGACATAACAACTCCGGGCGGTTTGTGATTATTTTTTCTGCCAGCATTAGAGCTGCTACAGATGGCAGCACAGTG
The DNA here is from genome assembly GCF_025245835.1 of Rheinheimera sp. 4Y26. GTDB lineage: Bacteria > Pseudomonadota > Gammaproteobacteria > Enterobacterales > Alteromonadaceae > Pararheinheimera. The sequence goes on along the minus strand of NZ_JAOBWS010000006.1, from coordinate 1,779 downwards.
ACAAAACAGCGACAAAATAGTGACAACAAAGCAGCAAATCCGGACTGTTGGCACAGTTAACCAGGGCCGGTGACCAGGTTAACTAGAATAGACTCGACTATGGTCAGGCTAGGTTTCGGGCCGGCAGCTCTGGTATAGTGCAGCCAAAAGCAATCAGCACAGGATGATCACCTTATGATGGAATGGGACATTGTCCGATTTGAACAATTAGACACTTACACCCTGTATGCCATGTTGCAATTAAGAGTGGATGTGTTTGTGGTAGAGCAAAACTGCCCTTACCCGGAGCTGGATGACAAAGATTTACACCCACAAACCCGGCATATTCTGCTGAAAAAAGCCGGCAAGATTCTGGCTTATGCCAGGGTACTGGCACCAGATGTCAGCTTTGCAGGTAGTCCTGGTATTGGCCGGGTTTGCGTGGCCCAAACTGCCCGTCGCCTGGGCTTAGGTGAAATGTTGGTACAAAAAGCCATAGCCACTGCCAAAGAAGGCTGGCCTGGTCTGGATATTCATATTTCTGCCCAGTGTTACCTGCAGCGCTTTTACGAAAGTCTGGGTTTTGTCGCGGCCAGTGAAGCTTATCTGGAAGATGATATTCCACATTTAAAAATGATTCTGGCTGTCACACAACAGGTCTGAATTTATAACCTAATCAAAAGCATACAGGCTGCAACATAAGGCAGCCTGTTTCTTTTATTTAAGCTGGCTGGCCATAAAGCTGCTCAGCACGATTTAATAAAATCCAGCTGGTCAGAATATATTTATCATTGGATTTGGGCACACAACCTCTGTGGGTGTGGGTGAAATAAGCCGGCGCTATCACCATACGACCTGCTTTAGGACGGATGGCTTTATTCTGATAATAAAACTCTGTTTCCCCCCCTTCAACCACGTCATTCAGATAAAACATAAATAACAAAGTGCGGTGCAGTGGTTCATTTAATGGTGCCTGTGGAAATACTTCGCAGTGCCAATAATTGTAATTTCCAATGCCAGCCTGATATTTTTGCGCCTGAATAGGACCCAGCCGGTATAACACTTTCATAAAGTCTTCGGCTTTATCAGCACCAATTTCTGCATAGTTCTCATGGGTTAAGGCCACAGGCTCACCGGTTTTCGGATGTTGCACTGTCAGGGCTACCGGCGCTATTAACGCAAAATGATATTTCTTAAAATATTCAGCTGCATATTGGGTGGTGACTGCAATAACCTGTTGTAATAAATCACGGTATTGCGCATGGTCGTTTAAATACAAATCTGTACTGATTTTTTTTTCTCTGTCCACCCCACCGCCGGTACGACCCGGCACCAGAAAAGGGCTTTGATCAAAAGCTTTGATCAGCTCAGCACAAAGCTGCGGACTCAATGCATCTTCATAAATTTCAATAAAGTCAGACATTTGAACTACCTATTATCGGTATTATTTGCTGTGCCGTTCTGGCCAGAAATGGTGCTTTACAATAAAACAATCGGGGGATGCTTTGAAGGTTTTTGTTAGCAATAGGCAAATTTTTTGCTGATAGCGGGATGGAATTGGGAGCCTTGATGCCCTTCGCTGAGCTCAGGCCCGTTCAGCCGGAGGGCAGTCAATTGGTGACGGTATCAGGGAGCCTTGATATCCCTCGCAGAGCTCGGGATTGCTCCGCTGGCGAAACGCAAAACTGTTTGCGTTTCGAAACCCCAGCGTCACTGTACTACCTCGCATGGGTATGCCAAGTTCGACCAATATTCCGCCAGAATGCCATAAAGCACTAAATCCGCAGGAGCGGATTTGGA
>NZ_JAOBWS010000005.1 GCF_025245835.1 Rheinheimera sp. 4Y26 | reverse complement strand
GGCATGGCGCGCATTATAGGGCGTTTTTGAAATGGCGCAAGCGCGAATTTAAAGAAATATGCCTTTTTGCATTCAACTGCACAGTTAATAGACAAAATGTATATTTTAACGCCCATTCCGGTCAGATAAGCACCAGTCTGAGGCTATTATCTACTTTCCCTCCCTGCCCGACCATTTCATCATAAGCCGACTGGTGTAACAGTACCGCGTTTTTTACCTGCGCTTTGTCCAGCAGTTGTAATACCTCGGTCACACTTTTGAACCTTTGTGGTCGGCGCTGACCTTTTTGCAGCAAGTCGGCCTGCAAAATAAAACCTGTTTGTCCCTGACACTGCACTTCTGCCAGATAAAGTCCCATTTCAAAAGAATGGATTGTCAGCTCGTTAATAGAGGTACCAGGTGTGTTAAGTGAGACTAAGGTGAATGCCATGCGATGATGCTCCTCTTTATATAAGGAACATTACGGCCTGAAGATAAAAACGGATGAAAACAACCGTCGTTTTCATCCGCCTAGTTACTGACACTTCTTTTTAGTTCACAACGCTGACAAATCAGAAGTCGTATTTAGCCGAAAATTGCAGGCGATTTAAATCACCTTCCAGATCTGATTCCAGTACTCTGTTGGCGTGGCGGAACTCAACACCTACCGAAACCTTGCTGGCCAGCTGATAAATCAGGTTGGCGCTGTAGCTGTGAGTGCTTTCTGTTTGCGCTTGCCCGGTGTACTGCACAGGGTTATCAATTTTTTGTGCTGAATAAAAAATGCTGGAGCGCAATTTGTCATTCCAGGCATGCTTATAGGCCAGGGTATACCCGACACTTTTAATCGCTTCGAGTTTGTTATCACCGCGAAGCACCGCATCGTTGCCGGTGTTCAGGCTCATATAACGCCCAAGCGCGTCGCCATAGTTCACGGCAAAACGGATGTCGTCGGTTTTAGACAGATTCACTTTGCCACTAAAAGACAGGCCATAACCCTGCACCTGATCATCTATCAGGCCATTTTCATAGGATAACTGACGTGACAAGGCGGAGACTGTGAGCCCACCCCAGTCAGCTGTGTGGTTATAACGAACAACTAAATCCGGTGTTGAATTATCATCTGTGACTAAACGGGTGCCACCATTGAGCGGTGTTACTGTGGTTTCAGGGTTTTCAATCGCAAACTGGAAACCACCTGTGGTGTAACGGATTTGCGCCTGACGTACGAAAATAGTGCCATCTGTGGTGCCAACAAAATCCAGACTATCCGGCAGCGCGTTCACATCCATGAAAGTGGACCAGGTCTGGCCAAACAACCAGCCGTCATAGGCAATAAAGGCGTGCCGGATTTCAGGTGCATAACCGTTACTGACCCGTTGATCGCCAATGGTGGTGGCCATCATGTCAAATTCAAAACGACCGCTGATTTTTTTGCCGTTTTCAAGCATGGTATCGCTGGTGATAAAAAAGCGCGACTGGCGGGCATGCATATCCCATTTAGCCGACTCTGAATTACCGCCAACCGGAATAAGGCTTGGCACATAAAAATCACGGCCAATACCTGTGGCAATAGTGCCGTCTGAAGTGTCAGTCACCATAGCATCAAGTTTCAGATAACCACCAATACCAATTTCGGTGTTATCACCCATTTTAAAACCAGCGTATGCGTGCTGGCTGCAGAACAGTGTCAGCATCAATGCCGCCACCGGGACTAATTTATGTGTCTGAGTTGTTTTTGCATGTTGCATCTTGCTGCTCCGTTCGCCTTGTCGGTTATCGTTGTTATAAATAGCTGTCATCATTCGATTACAACCTAACTGTGGTGCAGGAATACAAAGTCCTCAATTAGCCTTTAGTCGAACACTAAATAAACAACGGCCAGCAGCTAGACTAATGTCTAATTTGCGCTGCCACACCTTTGCGGTAGAACAGCTTTATTAAAAACATCAGGTGCATAGCGCCTACGGGGAAGACAAATCATGTCACAACAACTTTATCCGGTGAGTGCGGCTGCCAAAGCCCGAACCTTGCTGAGCAATGATGCTTATCTGAAAATGTACCAACAGTCTGTCGATGCACCAGAACAATTCTGGGCAGAACACGGTAAACGCATCAGCTGGTTTAAGCCTTTTACTCAAGTGAAAGACACCAGCTTTGAGCTTGGTAAGGTGCATGTAAACTGGTTTAGCGACGGCACTCTCAATGCCAGCTACAACTGTCTGGATCGCCATTTGCCGGAAAAAGCCAACCAGGTTGCTTATTATTGGGAAGGTGATGAGCCTGGCGTTGATAAAGCCGTGACTTACCAGCAGCTGTATGATGAAGTGTGTCAGCTGGCCAATGGTATGAAGAGTCTCGGCATTCAAAAAGGTGACCGCGTAACTATTTATCTGCCGATGATCCCACAAGCCGCTGTGGCCTTATTAGCCTGCGCCCGCATTGGTGCTGTGCACTCTGTGGTTTTTGCCGGCTTTTCGCCTGATGCACTGGGTAGTCGCATTGTCGACTGCGACTCTAAACTGGTGATCACCGCCGATCAGGCCCTGCGCGGCTCGCGCGTGACTGCACTCAAAGACAACACCGACCAGGCACTTGCCCACCTTGGCAAAGCCAATCCTGTAAAACACGTCATCGTCGTCAAACATGTGGGTCAGAATATTGATGAACACGCTGGCCGCGATATCTGGTACCACGACTTATTGGCAAACCAGAGCAGAGAGTGTGCACCTGAAGTCATGAATGCTGAAGATCCACTCTTTATTCTGTATACCTCAGGCTCCACAGGTAAACCTAAAGGTGTACTGCATACCACGGGGGGGTATATGGTGTGGGCTTCAATGACCCACCAATATGTATTTGATTACCATCCGGGTGACGTGTACTGGTGTGCTGCCGACGTTGGCTGGGTTACAGGTCACACTTATATTGTCTACGGGCCGCTGGCAAACGGCGCGACCAGCGTGATGTTTGAAGGGGTGCCTACTTACCCTAACGTCAAACGGATAGCGCAGATTGTCGATAAATTTCACGTGAATATTCTCTACACTGCGCCAACCGCTATTCGCGCCCTGATGGCGCATGGCACAGCTGCGGTGGAAGGTTGTAATTTATCGTCATTGCAAATTCTTGGCAGTGTCGGTGAGCCGATTAACCCTGAAGCATGGCACTGGTATCACCAGCAGATGGGCAAAGGCAACTGCCCAATTGTCGATACCTGGTGGCAAACTGAAACCGGCGGCATTTTAATTACGCCTCTACCAGGTGCGACCGCGCTTAAACCAGGCTCAGCCACCCGGCCGTTTTTTAGTGTAAAACCTGCCATTGTGGATAATGAAGGCAATCTGCAACAAGGTGCCTGTGAAGGCAACCTGGTGATCCTCGATAGCTGGCCGGGCCAAATGCGTACTTTGTACGGTGACCATGACCGTTTTGAACAAACCTATTTTTCTACTTATAAAGGCATGTATTTTACCGGCGACGGTGCCAAACGTGACGAAGACGGTTATTACTGGTTAACGGGCCGCGTTGATGACGTATTAAACGTATCGGGCCATCGTTTAGGCACTGCCGAAATTGAAAGTTGTCTGGTGGCGCACGAAGCTATTGCCGAAGCTGCAGTGGTGGGTTATCCACACGACTTAAAAGGCCAGGGTATTTATGTGTTTATTGCACCGCGCGTTGGTGTTGAGCCGAGTGACGACTTAACCAAAGCGGTGAAAGAATGGGTACGGCGCGAAATTTCCCCTATCGCCAGTCCGGATCTTATTCAGTGGGCACCAGGGTTACCCAAAACCCGCTCCGGCAAGATTATGCGTCGTATTTTGCGTAAAATTGCCGCCAACGAATACGACCAGTTAGGCGACATCTCGACACTGGCCGATCCGTCTGTCGTTGAGCATCTGATAGAAAACCGTCTGAATAAATAATCAGCTTGATAAGTAACTACCAAAGCGGAGCATAAACCAATCCATGGTTTATGCTCCGGTAAAAGCATAGACAGTCAGCAATGTCTTGATTATGCTGGGGTCATAAACACGGCGTGCTTATTTTTGCGCCGCCTTGTCGCACCGGAGTCCAGTATGGCCAAACTGATAGTTGCGGATGACCATCCGCTGTTTCGTAACGCCCTGATCAATGCCATCAGTAATACTTTTGTCACCAAAGCCACCATTGAAACCGATTGTTTTGAAGCCACCTGTCAGGCGCTGGAGCAACATCCGGACACCGACTTATTGCTGCTGGATTTACATATGCCAGGCAACTGCGGTTTTCTCGGCCTTATTCAGCTGCGAAAAAACTACCCGGCTTTGCCAATAGTGGTGATTTCCGCCAGTGACGATCCGGACGTCATCCGCCGTGTCATGACATTTGGTGCTTCGGCTTATGTGCCCAAATCGGCACATCCGGTGGAGATTGGTAAAGCGCTGACGGCTGTGATGAATGGTGATGTCTGGCTGCCACAACATATGCAGCAACTATTTAAACCTGATCCGAATAATCTGAACGATTTGGATTTAGCCGCTAAAGTGGCGCAGCTGACCAATCAGCAATATAAGGTGCTGTATTATCTGACCGAAGGTTGGCTGAATAAACAAATCGCCTACGATTTACATATTTCTGAAGCCACAGTCAAAGCTCACCTGACGGCTATTTTCAGAAAGCTCGGAGTAACCAACAGAACGCAGGTGGTGATCCAGGCGCAGCGGTTACAACTTGAAGCACCGGTAGACCGGGCTTTAGCCCAGCAGCAGGACGCCTGAAAGCTCCTGCTCAATAGCATTTTTTGCCGCACACTTTGCTAAAAAACCGGCTTAAGCCGGTTTTCTGCTGATACGGCTCACCTGATGGGCGCTGTTAAGCTGCAGCTGTATGTCAGAAACCTGAGCAAGAGCACTAAAACCTGCCAACGTCAGGCGCTCAAAACTTCCCATAAAATGCTGTAAGGCGTTTTGATCCATGCCCATGCCTGTTCGGGCAATTAATTCTTGCTCTTGCTGTGCCCGCCAGCGACAAACTTGTGCCCATCCGGGAGCCTGAAGCCAAATCAGCGGTTTGAGCAATTGCCAGTATTGCTGGTATTGACCACCAAGCTGCTGATTAACAAAGTTACGCCAGCGGCCATCGGCATCAAACTGGCTTTCAAAAACGCTGATGGCCGTGGCGAGCTCCTGGCTGTTTTGTGGTTGAAGCCCAACACACCAGCCTTCAACCACCAGCACATCAAGCTGCTGCGATGGCAAAGATGCTGTGGGTTCATCCAGGGCTTTGTCAAAACGCGGCAAAGCCACTGGCCGGCCAGCCAGCACTGCAGTGGCATCATCAATTGCGGCCTGAATATCATGGGTGCCCGGCACACCACGCTGGCGCAGCAGCGAATGCACATCAGCTGCCAATTGTGCCCTTTTTGCACCAGACAAATAATAATCATCCAGCGACACTGTCGCTGCTTTTAAACCCGTTGCTGCAAAATGCGCCACTAAAAGTGCCGCCAGCGTGGATTTGCCCGAGCCCTGAGCGCCGCTGATGCCAATCACAGCGGGCAAAGACTTTAACTCCAGCTGCGACAGCAGCGCATTTAATACATCAAGGTTGGCTGTTGTCATCTGTCATGGCGCCTGATGACATCCTGGCCTGGACGATCGGTGCCTGATCTGGTGCATCCGGCTGAGCAGGCTGTTGTAACTCATCATCTTCAAGCAGCTTATGCTGGTTAAATTCAGTCATAAATATCTGCCAGAACGCCATAAATAACGCAGCCACTAAAGGCCCCAGCACAAAACCATTAATGCCAAGCAAGGTAATGCCACCTAAGGTAGAAAAGAGCACAATATAATCCGGTAGTTTAGTGTCGCGCCCAACCAATAACGGCCGCAGAATATTGTCGGCAAGACCAATCACCAGCGCCCCATAAGCAATCAGCACTGTCGCCTGCCACCACTGGCCGCTGGCATAAAGGTATAACGCCACCGGAAACCAGACCAGAGCTGCGCCTATGGCCGGTAATAAACTTAAAAAGGTCATCACCACCCCCCAAAGCACCGGCGCCGGAATATCTAACACCCACAGAATAAAACCACCTAAAGTGCCCTGTACCACAGCCACTACCATATTGCCTTTTACCGTGGCACGGGTCACTTCGGCAAATTTGGCAAATAATAACCGCTCCCGAGCATCCCCAAGCGGCAGCGCTTTTACCAGCAGCTCCACCAGTTTGGCACCGTCCCGCAGCAGGAAAAACGCCAGATACAGCATTAAACCAATATTTAAAAATAAACCTGCGGCATTCTGGCCAATCGCCAGAGTTTCACGGGCGAGCAAACGGCTGCCTTCCACTGCAGCGTCAGATAACTGCTGGCGCAGATTGTCGGTATTGACGCCAAACTCATGCAAAGTGGCAGAAACAGTTGGAAAGGCACCGCGAATTTTATCCAGAGTGGCGGCCGGGTTCAGCTCACCGTTTTGAATACGCTGGTAAAAAGCCACACCTTCCTGCGCAAAAGAAAAGCCAATGGCCAGAATAGGCAACACCACCATCACCATACAAATCAGCAAGGTGAGCAGCGCTATGCGGTTGGGTTTGTCACCCAGTTTTTGTGTTAGCAGGCTTTGCAGCGGATAAAAAATAACCGTCAGGGCACAGGCCCAGAAAATCGCTCCCCAGAAGGGCTCCAGCACCAGACCAAAAGCAATGGTGACAGCCACCAGTAAGATCAGAAAAAAACGCCGTTCGAGCTGTGCCCGCATTGTAGCTATCTCCTTGTTTAAACTCTTGTTAGCCTACCACGACGCGCGCCATTCTGCCGGGGATTAGGCCGTCGCCCCACAATAAACCAGGCTCGCTGCACTGTAACTCTGTCATTTGCGCACTAGTTGCCTGGTCCGATGCAGTTAACCCCGGCCTCTGGCCAGTTTCACCGAATTTAAACAGGCCCTAAGTGCCGCCGCTTTAATAGGTTTAGCCAGAAAGATCAGACCAAGCGCCCGGGCTTTGGCCGGCAAATCCGGCTCAGGCGCCGCCGACACTAAAATGGCCGGCACCTGAGGCCAATACTGCTGTAACTCAAGGTACAAACTCAGGCCATCCTGCTGATTGCTCAACTGATAATCCACAATCAGCAGATCCGGTGCCGGATGGCTGGCGGCATAAGCCAGAGTCTCTTGCGTGTTGTCGGCGCTTTGCACCCGCCCCACCTGCCACTGCGCCAATAAAGTAGTTAGCGCCGCCAGATTGGTACTATTGTCATCTACACAAAATATTGAAAAATCAGCAAAAGGTCCGGCTTCAGTTTGTATAGGCATAGCAGCAGTGTCGCCGTGAGACGGCTGTTGTAGCGCCACAAAAGGCACTGTTAACCGAAATACCGTGCCCCGACCTGGCCTTGAGCTCACACTAACCTGATGGCCCAGACTTTTGGCCATCCGCTGCACAACGCCAAGGCCAAGACCAACGCCCTGCTGGCCCCGTGAAGTCGCGTCCACCCGGTAAAAATCGTCAAAAATATGCTGTACATCGGCATCATTGATGCCAGGGCCTGTGTCCCAGACTTCAATCAGCAGCTGACTGCCTCTGCGCCTGCAACCAAGCAGTACCTGACCAGCTTGGGTATATTTAATGGCGTTGGACAGCATATTCTGCAAAATCCGCCTTAAATACGTGGGGTTACTGCGCACCAGATAAGGCGCCTGCCGCACTTTAAGTTTCAGCTGTTTCTGACTGGCCAAAAGCGCAAATTCGTCACCCAGCTGCGCCAGCATTGGCGCCAGTTGCAAAGTACTGATTTCCGGCTCCATTTTACCGTCATCCAGTTTGGCAATTTCCAGCAAGGTAGAAATCAGCTCTTCCGTGGCTTTGAGTGAACTGTCCAGCTGGCGAATCGTTTCCTGCTGTCTGGCAGGTTCAGTTTGTTCCTGCAACGCGGCGGTAAATAACCGGGCAGCATTTAACGGCTGCAAAATATCGTGGCTTGCCAGCGCCAGAAAACGGGTTTTTGAGGCATTAGCCGCTTCAGCTTCTGCTTTTGCCAGCAGCAATTGCTGTTCTGTGGTACGGCGAAGCTCAATTTCATCTCTGAGCTCTTCGTTGATTTGACTTATCTTTGCGGTGCGCTCCAGCACCCGCTGCTCCAGATGTTGTTTGGCTTCAGCCAGTTGTTGTACAGCACGCACGTGCTCGGTGATATCGGTAAAACTGGTGACAAAACCGCCGCCCGGTATCGGATTGCCGCGCATCTCAATCACAGTGCCGTCAGGGCGCACCCGCTGAAACACATGGGCGGTGCCACGTTGCATATGTTGTAGCCGTTTTTGCACATGCTCATCGGCGCTGCCTTGTCCACACAAGCCACGTTCGGCATTAAAACGCACTATGTCGGCAATGGCACGGCCAACCCGCACCATGCCTTCGGGATACTGAAACATTTCCAGATATTGTTTATTCCAGGCCACCAGCTGCAAGTCTCTATCCACCACACTGACGCCCTGACTTAAGTTTTCCAGGGTGGAAAACAAAATTTTGCGCGAGAACTGAATGGCCTGGCGGGTATCGTCAAACAGCGTCACCACATCTTCAAAGGCCAGCTGACGGCCATCCAGCACTGCGTTCACCATAGCTGCGGCGCTGGAGGAGCCAATGACACCGGCCAGTTCACGCTCGACATGACGCACCAGCGCAGGCACCGGCGTTTCATCCAACTGCAACGGCTGCGGCTGGCGGCGGCTGAACTCCGCCAGAGATTCTCTGGCGCGCTGGGTGCCGACAAAACGTTCCAGTAAGGTTTTTAAATCCTGACCATAAACCCGGGTGCGGCGAATGGATTTATCTTCATCGAGCGGCAAATTGGGTTTTACAAAAGCGACCGCCTGTAATCTGTCATGCAAGTCGGCTTTATGCAGCAACGAAATCCCCACATAAAACAGGATATTGAGCCCCAAAGACCAGAACACGCCGTGGCTGAGCTGATCAAGCTCTAAACCAAACAAAGCGGTAGGTTTAAGCCAACTCAGGCCAAAGGCGCCGGACTGCAGCCACTCGTGCCCCAGCACACCAACACTGACCAGCTGCGGCAGCATCAAACAATAAAACCACAAGGCAAAACCTACACTGACACCGGCATAAACACCCAAAGCATGACCACGGCGCCAGTACAAACCACCGAGCACAGCAGGCGCCAGCTGGATAATAAGCGCAAAGGCCAGCAATCCGGTTTCTGCCAGCTCATAGTTACGGGCAAATAAACTGTAATAGCCGTAAGAAAGCGCCATTACAGCGACAATCATTAACCGGCGTACCCGTAAAATTAACGGGCTGTAGTCTTTTTCCAGCTGCTCCACAGTGCGGCCGCGTAATAAAGTGGGCATCACCACGTCGTTACTGAGCATGTTACTGAGCGCCAGAGTGGCGATAATAATCATCGAAGTAGCGGCGGAAAAACCACCAATAAACACCAGGGCACTGATACTTTCCCAGCCCTGACTGGCCGGCAGCAACAATACAAAACTATCGGCAAGTGCCAGTTTGTCCGGGAACAGTTGTAAACCAGCCAGCGCAATAGGCAGCACCACCAACGTCACCAGCAGCAGATAACTGCCAAACCAGCGTTTAGCCTGTTTTAAATGTTCAATATGGGTGTTTTCAACAAAGGTGACGTGAAACTGTCTGGGCAACAGAAAAATGGCAGCCATGGCCAGCACGGTTTTGGTGATAAAAGCCAGCAGCGAACCCGAATCACTTTCGCTGTGACTTTGGGCATAAAGGGTAAAATCTGTCACCATCTGCCAGGGTTTATCCAGCACAAACCAGCTGACCGCCAAAGCCAGGGTTAATAAAGCGGCCAGTTTAATCACCGATTCAAAAGCAATGGCCACCATCACACCACGGTTTTGCTCGGTCAGGTAAACTTTACGGGTACCAAATAAAATGGCAAATAATGTCATGGCCAGTGCACTTAACAGCGCTGAATCCTGCCACCAAATCTGCATTGCATCTTCGCTGCGCCCAAGCAGCACCTGATAAGACACAGCTACAGCTTTGAGCTGCAATGCGATATAAGGCACCACCACAACTAAACATAACAAGGCGGTCAGCGTGGCAATAGTGTGACGTTTACCATAACGGGCGCTGATAAAGTCGGTAATAGAGGTGACGTTATGTTTTTTTGCCACATGCAGCAGCTTACGAAGTACGCGCTGGCCAAACACAAATACCAGTAAAGGCCCAAGGTAAATAGGCACATAGTCCCAGCCGGAACTGATGGCAGAGCCGACGGCGCCGTAGTAAGTCCAGGAGGTACAATACACCGCCAGCGCCAGGCTGTAGATCAGCCCCCCATACTTTCGTAGTAGCTGATCAGAAGCATGACGCTCGGCCCAGTTGGCAATACTGAATAAACCACCGACGTACAGCAGTGCTAATACCGCTACAATCCACGCTGCCACGCCCTTCTCCTTAAAAACCACTTCAATACATTGATACCCATCTTCGCAGGCAAGGCCCTGAAGTCAAGCCAGGTGCCTTTCTCTTCGACTAAAGTCGGGCTATCGCTTGACAAGGCAACTGCTAGATTAAGTTGGCTCGAGAAAAATAACTAGAGGAAACAACTATGGCGGACGACAAACACAACGCTCAGGCCTATTGGCAAGCCAACTTGCGCCTGATCATCATCAGCCTCGTCATCTGGACCGTCGTGTCCTATGGCTTTGGCATTTTATTAAGACCTTTGCTGGCAGGTATTGAAGTCGGCGGCACTGACTTGGGTTTTTGGTTTGCACAACAAGGCTCAATTCTGACTTACATCGCGCTGATTTTCTTCTACGCCTGGAGAATGAATAAGCTCGATAAAGAATATGGCGTGGACGAGGAGTAACTCAGATGAGTCAGTTTGCAATTAATATGATCTTTGTGGTCGGCTCTTTTGCGCTTTATATCGCAATTGCGATTTGGGCCAGAGCAGGTTCCACCAAAGAGTTTTACGTGGCCGGTGGTGGTGTACACCCTGTGATGAACGGTATGGCAACGGCCGCCGACTGGATGTCTGCGGCTTCTTTTATTTCGATGGCTGGTTTAATTTCGGTGGGCGGTTATGCCAACTCAACTTACCTGATGGGCTGGACTGGCGGTTATGTGCTGCTGGCGATGTTACTGGCACCCTACTTACGCAAATTTGGTAAGTTTACAGTGCCAGACTTTATCGGTGACCGTTTTTACAGCTCCGGCGCCCGTTTAGTGGCGGTGGCCTGTTTAATTATCGCTTCTGTGACTTATGTTATCGGTCAGATGACAGGTGCCGGTGTGGCCTTCTCGCGCTTTTTAGAAGTCAGCAGCGATATGGGTTTAATTATCGCCGCTGTAGTGGTCTTTATGTACGCGGTATTAGGCGGCATGAAAGGCATCACCTACACTCAGGTCGCTCAATACGTCGTGTTGATTGTGGCTTATACCATTCCGGCTGTGTTTATTTCCCTGCAGTTAACTGACACTTTATTACCTCCTGTTGGTCTGTTTTCTGAACATACCCAATCTGGTGTGCCGCTACTGCAAAAACTTGACGAAGTGGTGCGTGAACTTGGTTTTGTTGATTACACCGCTGATGTTGATAACAAACTGAATATGGTGTTATTCACCCTGTCACTGATGATCGGTACTGCCGGTTTACCACACGTTATTATCCGTTTTTTCACAGTACCAAAAGTTGCTGATGCCCGTTGGTCGGCTGGCTGGGCCCTGGTGTTTATTGCCATTTTATATCTGACTGCGCCTGCTGTTGCTTCAATGGCCCGGTTAAACCTGATGACCACCATTTACCCTGCAGGCCCAACCGCTGACGCCATTCAGTATGCTGAGCGTCCGGACTGGATCAAAAACTGGGAAAAAACCGGTCTGATTAAGTTTGAAGATTTAAATGGCGACGGTCGTATTCAGCTGTACAACCACACCCCACAGTTTGCTGAAAAAGCGGCTGAGCGTGGCTGGAAAGGCAATGAGCTGACGGTGAACAATGACATTCTGGTACTGGCAAATCCTGAAATTGCCAATCTGCCGGGCTGGGTTGTAGGTTTAATTGCTGCCGGCGGTCTGGCTGCGGCATTATCTACAGCAGCAGGTTTGTTATTGGCCATTTCGTCCGCGGTCAGTCACGACCTGATCAAAGGCTCCATTAACCCCAATATCAGTGAAAAAGGCGAACTACGCGCTGCGCGGATTTCGATGGCAGTGGCGATTGTGGTGGCTACCTACCTGGGTATGAATCCGCCTGGTTTTGCCGCTCAAACGGTCGCACTAGCCTTTGGTATAGCGGCAGCGTCCATCTTCCCGGCACTGATGATGGGCATTTTCTCCAAACGGATTAACAGCAAAGGCGCAATTTGCGGCATGCTGGCGGGTTTAATCTCAACCACTGTGTATATTTTCCTGTTCCTGGGTTGGTTCTTTATCCCGGGCACTGCTTCTTATGAAAATATTCCGGCCAACTGGTTCTTCGGCATCTCCCCGCTGTCTTTTGGTGCTGTGGGTGCGATGATTAACTTTACCGTGGCCTTTGCGGTGTCGGCTGTTACCGAAAAACCACCAGTGCATATTCAGGATCTGGTAGAAAGCGTACGTTTCCCACGTGGCGCTGGTACTGCGGTTGATCATTAAGTAGCATAAGGCTCTGACCTTAAGCCACTTTTAACTCACGGGCTTTAGCGATGGTTGATGCTAAAGCCCGTTTTATTTCAAGGAAAATATGATGTTCTGGGAACTTGTTGCCACAGTTTTTGCAGGTTTAGGTGCTGCTGGTATTGCCTTAATGCTCCGAAAATTATCAGCACAAAAATTACCCCGCTATCTGGTGCCGGTGTTCGCCGGTGTCGGTATGCTGGGCTTTCAAATCCACAGCGAATACAACTGGTACCCCCATCAGCTGAGTCTGTTACCCCAGGGCGTTGTGGTAGTCAAAGCGGTGGAAGAAAAAATCAGCTGGCGGCCCTGGACTTTCGTTAAACCCCAAATCACCCGTTTTATGGCGCTGGATGTAAATAACTCAGCAGCCAACAGCAATAATCCGGACTTGGTATTAGCCAATCTGTATTTGTTTGAACGTCGTCAGGCCGCCATTAATGTGAAGCTGGTGGTGCACTGCCCGAGTCAACAAAGAGCCAATTTTACCGAACAGCTGGTACTGCCCGCACGGGGCGAAATGCCAGGTACAGAATTTATCGCCATCGCAGCCGATGAGAATGCCTTGCTGCAAGTCTGCACTGCAGAAAACAAAACCTGAGCAATTCTGCGGCTCCAGCTCAAGCCTTTGGCATAAGCTCAGGGCTAACTACCGACTAAAGTAGACTTTCGCCCTCCCATCGCTGTTGCTACAGTTGCAGTGCTGTTGATGCCCTTCTCACAACTGCACTGAAGCTGCAAAGGAGCAGTGATGGAAATCAGCGAAGTAATTAAATTTCTTGCCAAAACCACACCCTTTAACCATTTGTCGACGGCCGAACTCAACCAGCTGTGCAAACATATTGCGGTCTATTATTACCAGGCTGAGGACAAGGTCCCCATCAATGGCCGCCGTTTACTGATAGTCCGTACCGGCGTTTTTGCCCTCTACAGCGACCAGCAGCAATTATTGGCCAAACTGCAGGAAGGTGATTTTTATGGTTATCAGCAGTTATTAACTGATTTAACCGACGCCGACATTTTAACCTGTGAAGAAGATGGTCTGGTGTATTGGCTGGACGCTCAGATGTTTCATCAGCTGCGCCATCAATTTAAAAACGTCGATTTGTTTTTCCAGCGTTTATTCAGCCGCCGGTTGCACCAGTACAAAGAACAACAACAAAATTCCCGTTTTACCCTGAAACTGCATGATGTGGTGCAGGCGCATAAAATTTCCATTACGCCACAGCAGACAGTACAACAGGCCGCTTTGCTGATGACGGAAAAACGGGTGTCGTCGTTGTTGGTTGAGCAGGAACAAAAACTGGTTGGCATAGTGACAGACCGCGATTTGCGCAGCAGAGTACTGGCCCAGGCGCTGCCGGCGAACACTGAGGTTGCCGCCATTATGACGCGCCAGCCGCACACCATCGACAAAAATGCCTATTTGTACGAAGCAGTACAGCTGATGAGCCGTTTTAATATCCATCATTTGCCGGTGACCGAGCAGGGTGTATGTTTTAGCATGATCACCGCCACCGATATTATCCGCGCACAGCAGGATCACCCGGTCTATCTGATTGGCGAAATTCACCGCCAGCAATCGGTGGATGGGCTGGAGCAATGCAGTCTGCATATTCAGGAGCTGGCGCAAACCCTGGGCAAACAGCAGGTACCGGCCCATGAAGCCGGTCACATTATTACCACCATCACGGACGCCCTGACACAACGCCTGATCAAACTGGCTATTCAGCAATTGGGCGATCCACCTTGTGTGTTTTCCTGGCTGGCTTTTGGCTCACAGGCACGGATGGATCAAAGCTTAAATGCTGATCAGGACAACGCGCTGCTGCTGGAAAAAGAGCCGGTTGGTGAGATTGAAACCTATTTTGCTGCGCTGGCCGATTTTGTCTGCCAGGGGCTGGCACTTTGTGGTATCAAACTCTGCCCGGGCAATATTATGGCCAGCAATCCGGAGCTTCGCCTTAGTTTAAAAGGTTGGTCCGGTCGTTTTGCCCGTTGGATCACCACACCAACCCCCCAGGCGCTGCTGAACGCCAGCATCTATTTTGACCTGCGTGTGATTGAAGGCAGCCGCGGTTTATTTAATGCACTGCAACAGGACATTCTGGCCAAAACTGCAAATAACGATCTGTTTTTACTGCATTTATCAAAAACTGCGCAGGAGCGCACTGCCCCGCTTGGTTTTTTGAAAAATTTTATTCTGGAGCAGGATGGCAAACACAAAAAAGGTTTGGATCTGAAAAAGCGCGGTATTAGCCTCATTACTGATCTGACACGGGTTTATGCGCTATCGGCTGGCATCAGTGAGGTTAATACCAGACTGCGACTCAAGGCCTTAGCCGAGGCACAGGTGATGGACAGCCGTGATGTGCAGAATTTGCTGGACGCTTTTGATGTGCTGGCGCAATTACGCTGGGATAAACATCTGCAGGAACTACAACAAGGCCATGATGTAACCAACCTGTTAGATCCGGCGCAGCTGTCGGCACTGCAACGTCATCAGCTCAAAGACTGTTTTGCCGTCATCAATGAAGCGCAGTCGTCGATGCGCTACCGTTTTAGCCGGGAGCTGTAGATGTTTGGCTGGTTAAAACTGCACAAAGAGCCGGTGAACGCCATAGTGCAGCAGTTTGAAGCTGTGGCCTGGCCAAGCTTCGACACACCTGTGTCGCAGTGCCGGTTTCTGGTGATCGATCTTGAGACCACAGGCCTTGACGCCAAAAATGACCATATCGTCAGCCTTGGCTGGGTGGTGATTGAACAGCAGGAAATCAATCTGGCCAAAGCACGGCACCTGCTGGTAAAACCGCCGGTGAGCGTCGGGCAAAGTGCAGTGTTTCATGGTTTACATGACAAGGATTTATCCAGGGCGCAGGATTTAGCCGATGTGATGACAGAGCTGTTGCAGCATTACGCCGGCGCCGTTTTTGTTGCCCATCATGCCAGCATTGAGCAGAAGTTTTTAACCATGGCTTGTCAGCGTTTGTATGGCCGCTCACCCAAATTTAAGTTTATCGACACTATGCAACTGGAGTGGCAAAGGTTATTAAATCGCGGCAAAGTCGTGCATCAACGCGACCTGCGTTTACCAGCCTGCCTGAGCCGCCACCATCTGCCACACAATCAGCATCATCATGCGTTAGAAGATGCCTTTAGCTGCGCTTTATTGCTGCTTAGCCAGCTGAAAAAAAGCCGGGATCACCAGATGACGCTGGGCGAGCTGACCGCACTCAGCCGGGGTTAACAACCCCTGGCAGAACAATCAGCATTACTTTGCTGTTCGCTCCACTCAACACGAGAATTTCACTACAGCTAAAATGCAAAAAAGCCAGTCAATGACTGGCTTTTTTAACACTGGGTACGGCTAAAAATTATTTAGCACGGCCACGGTATTCGTCAGTACGGGTGTCGATTTCAATCATGTCACCAGTTTCAACAAAAGCAGGAACCATCAGCTCGAAGCCGGTGTCCAGTTTAGCTGGTTTCATTACTTTACCTGAAGTGTCACCACGGGCAGCTGGTTCTGAGTACACAACTTCACGTACAACGATAGTTGGCAGGTCAACAGAAATAGCGCGCTCACCGTAGAAAACAACTGAACACTGCATATCCGGCACTAAGTATTTCAGTGCGTCAGTCATGTTTTCAGCTTCGATTTCGTACTGGTTGTACTCAGCATCCATGAATACGTACATTGGGTCGGCGTAGTAAGAGTAAGTCACTTCTTTAGTGTCTAACATGACTTGTTCAAACTTGTCGTCAGCACGGTATACAGTTTCTGAACCCTGACCAGACAACAGGCCTTTTAACTTCATTTTTACTACAGCAGCGTTACGGCCAGATTTGTTGAATTCAGCTTTCTGAACAACCATTGGCTCGTTGTTGACCATGATCACCTGGCCAGCGCGTACTTCTTGAGCAGTCTTCATCATAATTGAAATATCTTCTTGTTAGGAAAAATTGCGGGGCATTTTACATTTATTTTCAGCAAAACGCACGAGGTTGCTGGCAAGATCTTCGTGTGTCATTAAAAATGCGCGCCACGCCTTGTTATAAAGCGCAATTTCTTGTTTATTTTCAAGCAATAACGGCCAGAGTTCCGCAAGAGGTAACTCCAGATCCCAACGCCGGTGCACTTCAAGTAACAGTTGCTGCAAAGGCGCCGGCGCCTGCTGCAGATACTTCGTTAAAAAGGCGTCCAGCTTTACCTGATGCGCCTGCTCATGCTGGCGGTAAATTTGCCAGATAAATGTTTTGCCAGCCCAGTGCGCACGGATCACAGAATCTTCACCGCGGACAAAGTTAATATCACAGGCAGCAAGCAGATAGTCGTATTGCTGCTGCGGCATAAAAGGCAAAATATCAATGCGAAGATTTCCGCGCTGTGCATAACTCTGACTGCTAAGTTCAGGCCACAGCGTTTTTAACCTGTTGGCAAGCACACCTTCAGGCACCAGCAACACTGTGCTGGTGTGAGCCTGACTCAGCTGCTCTAACCAGCTGCCGATAGCAGGCTGATCGTACGCAAATAACGATACTTTGATATCAAACTCTGGCACATGAGACAGGCCCAACTGCAACCAGAATTGTTGCTGCGCTTTTGTGTCAGTGGCAAAAGCATCCAGTGTGGCCACCAGATTGCGCTCTCTTAACAAAGCGCCGGTTTGGCCGGTAAAACCCGGGAAAAAAAAGTATTTGTGAAGTGCCAGCCCCTGCTGTGGCGACGCCAGGCCATGACAGCCATGCACCCAATCTTCGGCCGACAAATACTCCAGATTCAGCCAGAGCGCTTGTGGTTGGTGCTGTGCCAGCGCCTGTAAATAAGCCGTGGGAATAGTACAAGCCAAAGCTTCAATCACAAGCTGCGGATACTCTTTCGCCTCAAGCTCAGGCAGCGGCGAGCTCCAATAGCGCACCAGCACCCCTTCAATCCGCTGACTTGTATTGTCCGGCTGAACTTGCGGGCAAATTCTGGCAAAACTGTGCAGGTCGTCCACCCACAAGGTGATATCCAGCTGATGCTCTGCCACCAATTGCCGCGACAGCCGCCAGCAAATACCAATATCACCAAAATTATCAATCACACTGCAAAAAATATCGCAGCGCTCAATCGCGGACGTCATGAAAAAATTCCTATTTAGAAAAGCGTTCTGGCTACAACCGACAACAGCTTGACTGTTGCATAAAGGCTGATGGCCAGCAGCAGCAAGGTGGCCAGTGCCAGGCTATGTAGCCTGAGGCCAAACACAAAGGCGCGCAGTTTATCACGAAACGGCTGGCCTTTTCGCTGCGGGGTCCGGACGGTAAAACCGGCGCGGATCAACAGATATAACAACAGCCAAAGCAGCACTAACACCGGTAACAATAACAAGGTGTCCGGAACTTGCTGCCCCAGTTGCAGGGCACTGAGCAGTACCATCAGCACCAGCAGCCCCCACCAGAGCAATGAAGACCAGAGCCGGCGCTGTGCGATACGCTGCAAAAACTGCAAATAACGGCGGTAAAAGCCGATCAACCGGGGCTCCGGGCCTGTTGCCACAATTGTTGCGGGAATAACGGCACTATGCCGGATAAGCCAAATAAATCGCCGACCAACCAGATTTGTTCAAAAGGATGCTGACTGGGTAACAATAAACGTGGCCTGTGCTGTTGCAGATCCTGACTGCGCCAGTGTGGGTTGGCATTACGGATCACCAGCCACACCCTGCTGCTGTCATAACTTTTGCGGCCTTTTTGTGCAATCAGCCGGTTCAGTGCTTCCAGTAGCCGGTCTTCTGCCGGCACCTGCTGCAAAGCCAGCAATTCCTGATGTGTTTGCAAACTTAACGATCTGCCTAAGATCTGCATGGCTTCGGCTTCGCTGCCGTATAAGTGGGCGATTTCCAGATCCAGCCGTTCATCCGCCAGATAGCAGGACACATCAGGTTTGGCCGGCTCGTTATGCCAGATATGCCGCATCGGCAGTTGGTACTTCTGCTCATATAACCGCATAAATAGCCGGGCGGCATCATGCTCAAGCTTAATTTTTTCTAACTGCTGCCCGTGCATTGTCGTACTGCTCCTTCGCGGTTTTTTTGACAAAAACTCCGGTTCAAACCAAGTCAGTCAAAACAGATAAAATCCGGGGCACGCCGGTTTATCTGACCAACATGATGAGAACTTCGGCTATTTTGCCTGCGCAGCCTGCTGTTTCAGCGCTTCATAACCGCCGGCATTAGTGACCTTGCTGTAGCCCATGGCCTGCAAAGCTTCAAGTGCCAGGCCAGAGCGACGGCCACTGCGGCAATACAGATAAATTTCAGCGTTTTTATCCTCTGTCACAGCAGCAATCCTGGCCGCAATTTGTTCATGCGGAATATGCAGGGCTCCGGCCAGATGACCGGCGTTAAACTCATCCGCAGTGCGCACATCTATCCAGATGGCAGTGCCGGCTTTTTCTGCTGTAACTGTTTGTTGTTGCTCAGTTTGTGCTTTTGCCTCAGGCTGTGCCGCCGCGGCCTGCCCGGCCAGTAAAGCTGAACTGAAAAACAGTGCCGGCATCACCAAAGCCCGACCCGATGTTTGAACCCATAATTTATCCATTTGATGCTCCAAAAAGTTGTTTGTTAAAAAGTCTGCTCAGTGACGGCTTAATTCGAGTTGAGCTGCTGCACTATTTCCAGCAGCACAGGCCAGACTGAGCCCAATAACAATAACGCCATACAAATATTAAAACCGCGTTGTGTGGTTGGTTGGTTCAGCCAGCGCCTGAGCAAAGCACCAAATAATAACCAGCTGCCCACGCAAGGCAGGCTCATCAGTAAAAAAGCCAGGGTGATTTGCATCACATCCTGATAAAACTGGCCCTGCATGGTGGTAAAAGCCGCCACTGCCCCCGATGCCATCACCCAGGCTTTGCCATTGACCCACTGAAAAGCGGCCGCCTGCAGGAAACTAAAAGGTTTGCTATTGCTACCTTCAAGTGAAGTGGGTTTACTGCTGGCAATTTTCCAGGCCAGCCAGCACAGATACAACACGCCGAGCACTTTAATCGTCAGATGTAACCAGGGCTGATTGCTCAGCACCACACCAAAACCCAGCCCAATCATCAGCACCATCAGCGGAAAACCAATACAGATGCCAAATAAATGCGGCAAACTGGCTTTCACACCATAGTTAACGCCGGAGCTCATCATCATGATGTTATTGGGCCCTGGGGTGATGGTGCTGGAAAAAGCAAAAAATAACACGGCAAAAAATACGTCCACCTGATGCGCTCTTATGGTTCTGCCTGAGACAGCCATGGTAATGCCCGCCAGCGGCGATTGGCAAGGTTTGCCGGTATCTTACACGCATTATTCAGCAAGCCACTGTGCTTCGGCCCTAAAATCCCCAGCACATGTTGCTACAGTGCAGCGCCGACGGCTTCTTCAGAGCAAAGGCATAAAAAAACCAGCAATACGCTGGTTTTTTTATCAGGTTTAGCTGTGCGCTTTAATCTTCGAAGAAGGTATCACGCAGTGCTACAGTGCGGTTAAACACCAGCTTGTCTTTGCTGAAGTCTTTATTGTCGGCGCAATAATAACCTTCCCGCTCAAACTGATAGGCCTGCTCTGGCTTGGCATCAACCAGACTTGGCTCGACAAAACCATGTTTGATGGTCAGAGACGCCGGGTTAATTACACTGATAAAGTCCTCTTCCGCCGCAGGATTGGGCACGGTAAAGAGTTTATCGTAGACGCGAAACTCTGCCGGCTTGGCCTGGCTTGCTTCCACCCAGTGAATCACACCCCGTACTTTACGGCCATCGGCCGGGTTCACGCCTAAAGTGTCCGGGTCGTAACTACAAATCAGCTCAACAATATTGCCGGCTTCATCTTTAATCACTTCGTCTGCCCGCACTACATAAGCACCACGCAAACGCACTTCGCCGCCTGTCACCATCCGTTTGTACTTTTTGTTGGCTTCTTCTCTGAAATCAGCACGGTCGATATAAATCACTTTGCCAAAGGGTACCTTGCGGCTGCCCATGGCTTCTTCTTTCGGGTGATTGTGCACTTCCAGCCATTCAATCTTGTCGGCCGGATAGTTGCTTAAAGTAATTTTCAGCGGGTCAATCACCGCCATAGCACGTGGCGCATGCGCATCTAAGTCTTCACGGATACAGGCATCGAGCGCACTGGCTTCAATCATATTGTCTTGTTTGGTGATACCAATACGTTTGGCAAATTCACGTAAAGACGCAGGTGTATAACCACGGCGGCGTAAACCGGCAATGGTTGGCATGCGCGGGTCGTCCCAACCAGACACATGACCGCCGTCTACCAGGGTGTGCAGCTTACGTTTACTCATCACCTGATATTCCAGGTTCAGACGGGAAAACTCAATTTGCTGCGGGTGGCAGTTAATGGTGATGTTGTCCAAAATCCAGTCGTATAAACGGCGGTTGTCCTGGAACTCCAGTGTACAAAGTGAATGGGTAATGCCTTCAAGCGCATCCGAAATACAGTGCGTGAAGTCGTACATAGGGTAAATGCACCACTTGTCACCAGTCTGGTGGTGATGGGCAAACTTGACGCGGTAAATCACCGGGTCGCGCATACAGATAAATGGTGATGTCATATCAATTTTGGCGCGCAGCGAACACTCACCTTCTTTAAAACCACCATCCCGCATTTTTTCAAACAGCGCCAGGTTTTCAGCAGGTGAAGTGTCTCGGTATGGGCTGTGTTTGCCTGGCTCAGTTAAGCTGCCACGGTACTGGCGCATTTCTTCGGCATTTAAAAAACAGACATAAGCCAGACCCTTATTAATCAGCTCAACGGCATAACCATACAAAGCGTCAAAATAATCAGAAGAATAACGTACTACGCCATCCCACTGAAAACCCAGCCAGTTCACGTCGTTCTGAATAGAGTTTACAAAATCGATGTTTTCTTTTTCCGGGTTGGTGTCGTCAAAACGCAGGTTACACTTGCCCTGATAATCTTCAGCAATACCAAAATTTAAACAAATCGACTTGGCATGACCAATGTGCAGATAACCATTTGGCTCAGGCGGAAAGCGGGTTTGCACTGTGTTGTGTTTGCCGGAAGCTAAATCGGCATCAATAATTTGCCGGATAAAATTGGTGGGGCGTGTTTCGATGTCCGCCATATAAATCAGATCCTTGTGTGTCGACAAAAATAAAGGAAGAAAAAAATCAGTTGGCCGCATTATAACAGCAACAAAAGCGCTGACCAGTAGCGTATTGGCCTTTGCCGTTTTTTGTTAGCACAGTTTACAGCTGCAGCAAATAAAAAGGGCTGCCCGAATGGCAGCCCTGGTCTATTCAGCCAATTAAAGTGGCTTAATATTTTGCTGCTTGATCAGGGGCCGGCAAAGTGGCGTTAATAAAGTCGCGTAAATCCTGATTCGACTGTTTTAAATCTTCATAACGCAGATACATCATATGGCCGCTGCGATAACCTTTAAAACTCAGGCGGTTTTTCATTTTACCGCTAGGGTCTAACTGCCACATGCTGTATTTGGCGTCAAAATAGTTGGTGGCGCCGTCGTAATAACCCGACTGGATCATCACATTCAGGTAAGGGTTTTGTGCCATGGCCTGACGTAAGTTCTCACCTGTGTTGTCGTCGCTGTTATCCCATGGCCTTACCGGGCCAAACATATTGTATTTGACGTCGGTTTTATAATTGAGCTCAGTGCGCAGGTAATGGTTTATGGCCGGGGTAAAAGAGTGCAGCCAGGATGTCAGCTCCGCATTAAAGTCCGGACTATCCCCTGCATCACGTTTGTCGATGCCGATATAACGTGAATCTAACCGGCCAACAGTTTGACCGCGGTCACGCAGCAGCTCTTTCCAGAAAAAGTCGTTTGGAATATCCAGATTATTCTGCAGCACAGCTTGCAGTGATAAACCGGCATATTGCGCTACCTGACGGGCAATCTGGTCTTTTTCTTCAGCGCTGATAAAAGCACCTTTAGCCAGGGCTGGCAGATACTGATTGATGGTGAAATCTTCAACCTTCGGCAGTAAATCCATTAAATCCAGCTGCTGCAGCTCAGGGCTAAGCTTTTTGTGATACCAGGCGGTGGCGGCAAAATAAGGTAAACGGTTGGCCACATCCACCGGACCTTCACGTTTAATACCAATTTCGGTTGGGGAGACCAGCACCACACCGTTTAAATACATCCACTGCATATTTTGCAGCGCCAGTGCCAGGCCAGAAACCCGCGTGGTGCCGTAGCTTTCACCAATCAGATACTTAGGTGACTGCCAGCGCTCGTTGCGGGTGACAAAAGTATTGATCCACTCAGCCAGATATTTGACGTCGGCATTCACACCAAAAAACATTTTGGCCTGCTCGTCTTTACTCATCATCTTGCCGTCTTTACCTGGCAACACCCGTGAATAAGCGGTATTCACCGGATTCACAAACACGATGTCGGCAGTATCCAGCACAGAATAAGGGTTTTGTTTGGTGCCATAAGGCTGCAGCGGATAACCTTCGCTATCGACATTCAGCGCTTTAGGGCCGGTGTAAGCAATCTGCATCCAGACCGAGGCTGAGCCCGGGCCACCATTAAAGGAAATTAATAACGGCCTTTTGCTTTTATCTTTAATGTCAGTGCGCTGGTAATAAGTGTAAAACACAGTAGCGACGGCTTTGCCCTCGTCATTCCACACCGGCTGGGTGCCTGTGGTGGCGCTGTAAGGAAAAGAATTGTCATTCACTGTGGTTTTATGTTGGGTCACCACCACTTCATCGGCGGCAATTTGCCGATCGTTGCTGGCAGCACTTTCGCTTTTAGCCGTTGCCGGCAGCGCCAAAAACCAGCAAGCGCTTAATATTAAAAGTTTTGTTTTCATCTGAGTCCGGGATCTATCTCTGGTTTGTTGTTCTCCCGGCTTAGCACCGGGCCCTTGGGTCATCAGCTTGTTATTTAACTGAAGTTTACCGGGAACAACAAAAGAGTTGAGACTATCTGCTGCAAAACAGGTCGGATGGCGCGGTTTAACCTTTATTGCAGCTTAGTTTGTCCTGATATTTTTGTTCCCGGTACAAATAAGATGCCAGTTGCACCTCAGCCAGAGCGCGGTTTTTCTCATCAATAGTCACAGCGTCACTCACCAGCTCCAACCTTTTATTGCTGGCATCATAACGGCCTTTGACCGCCTGCTGATTCGGTTTCAGTACCACCACTTTATCTTGCTCCAGCAGGGCAAAATATTGATCAAACTGCAATAAAGCGCGGCCAGGACTTTGGCTGTCACGGCTAAAATCACGTCCGGTGAATGGATGACAAGCCGACACGCCAGCAAGCGACAGCAAAGTGGGCGCCAAATCAATCTGACTGGCCAGCGGCTGAATTTGCTCAGGCTTTACTGCCCCACCTAAAATCAACGCCGGAATACGGAATTTCTCTACTGGCACCAGGTTATTGCCATACACCCTGTTGTCATGATCGGCCACCACTAAAAACAACGTATCCTGCCAATAGTCAGATTGCCGCGCGGCTTGAAAAAACTGCCCCATGGCCCAGTCAGCATATTTGACTGCGTTATTCACCTGCGCTTTAGGCTGCTGATGCAAGGTTATACGGCCATCCGGAAACTCAAAAGGCTCATGATTACTCGAGGTAAAAATCAGGCTGAAAAAGGGTTTGCCTTGCTGGTGTAACTGCTGCAACTGCTGATGCGCGCTGCGGAATAAATCTTCATCACTGGCGCCCCAACTGCCAACAAATTGTGGTTTGTTGATTCTGGAAAAATCGACAATGTCGCTAAAACCATTGCCAGTGAAAAAACTGCGCATATTGTCAAAATGCGCCTCGCCACCATAAATAAATTGAGTGTGGTACCCCTGTTTTTTTAACACAGAGGCCAGGGTACTGAAATTATGCTGGCTATTGGACAGTTTGACTGTGCTTTGTGCCGGTGTGGGCACAAAACCAGCTACTACGGCTTCAATGCCCCGCACCGAGCGGGTGCCTGTGGCGTACATTTGTTCAAACCAGATGCCCTGCGCTTTCAGTTGCTCAAGCTCTGGCGTCACCGGCTCGCCGCCTAAGGATTGAACAAAAGTGGCGCCCATACTTTCCTGCAGTACGATGACAATATTCAGCGGTTTTTGCCGGATTGCCGTGGCCTGCTGCTGATGTAAGGTTGGAAGTGTGGCATCGTGAAACTGCAACTGTTGATGCCAGGGCCAGCCAAGCGCACGCCTGAGCATCTCATCTGTGGTTAACTGACCATAAATCGCGCTGGAGCTGGCTTCATGGCGCATGCTGTAAGCGGCATAAAGTACCGAATAGGGCGAGCTTATCACCAGCGAATTGACCATAGCATCGCCTGTGATGGCGAACATGGCCGGATTGGCCGGCCTGTGCTGGGTGGTGGAACGAATGGCAATAAATACCAGCAATACCACCAAAGGCCAGCTTAACCACAAGGTTTTGTTGCAGGAGCACTTTGTGCTGCCAAGACCAGAGCGTAAATAACGGTAGCCACCATATAACAGCACTGCTGTGGCACTGACGCCCAGCAGCAGCGGTGCGCGAAAGCCATACCACAGGGTTGAGAACACTTCTTTGGGGTATTTCAGATATTCCAGATAAAGCCGGTTTGGCCTGACATCATATTGCAGCAAAAAAGCCGGCGTGGAGAGTTCCACAAAAAGCAGCAGGCTTAGCATCAGCATCAGCCACCACAAACTAAAACCTTGCCACAGTCCCTGCCATTGCTTACGCGCCAGCACAGGCGCCAGCAATATTGGCACAACCAGCATCAGCCCGAGCAAAATCAAATCAGCCCGCAGCCCCTGCAACAATAACCACAGTGGCGCGCCGCTTTGTTCAACCCGCTGCCATTGCCAGGCAAAAAGCACCAGCCGGCTCAAAGATAAAAACGCCAGCGCCAGCAAGATAAATCTCAGATACAAAAGGTAAGGCCCGATAACACGCTGCCAGAAGGATAAAGATGGATGTGCTGCGGCTAAAGCAGTGTTGGATAAAGCGACGGCACCAGGCGCAGCCGCGCCGGCAGATAACAACTCAGACAAGATAACAACCCCGATATTTTTATTATTTTTGGAGTTTGCGTGTTTTACCTTAACAATTTCTTAAGGCTGCACAAGGTTAGATCCGGGTAGGGTTTTTCTCAAAACTCGTACTCCAGCGCAAAACGCAAAGTGTTATTCACAGTGGAAGCATCAATGGCAAAAATCACCGCAAATTCCCATTTTAACTGCTCTAAACCACTGAATTTGTGTACCCCCATCATCGATGGGCCCGCCCCCCGGTAATTTTCGCCGGCATAAAATTCGATGGCAGGCTGCACAGCCGGCAACCAGCGGTAGCGATACTGCAAACGAAATTCGGTCTCAAGCTCAGACTCTAAGCTCTGCCCCCATTCGTACACGAGTAAACCATTGAGCGTCAAGCTGGTAGGGCCAAACTCTTTTTCCATCAACAAGCCGCTGGTAAATTCATAATTATCCGAGTTATTTTGCCGCTCCAGCTCAAACAACATGCCCCAATCCGCACTGTATTGGCCCTGCTCTGTCAGCATCCAGCGCAATTCAAGTTCATAACCGCTGAGCTTGTAATCTTCCGGGCTTACCCGGTCGGCAATCA
The DNA here is from genome assembly GCF_025245835.1 of Rheinheimera sp. 4Y26. Lineage (GTDB taxonomy): Bacteria > Pseudomonadota > Gammaproteobacteria > Enterobacterales > Alteromonadaceae > Pararheinheimera. Next base: position 232,382 of record NZ_JAOBWS010000005.1, on the reverse strand, counting down.
CATAAAACTCAAACGCCATCCGTTCAGCGATGGAAAAACCATAACCAAGTTTTTGTGCCATGGCGTTATTGTCCGGATGTTCAGCTTGTTTCTGATAGGCAAATCTGTATTCAAATTCGCGTTCCAGCGGCTGCACATAAGGATGATACACTTTGTCGACCACCCGACCATCAGCCCAGGCCGGCACGGCGCAAAGGAGCAACAGTAATCCCAGTCCCAGTCTCATTTTTGTACCTCCAGGTGACGGCTTTGCCACAACAGCAGCAAAAAAGCAGCCACAAATCCCGCCAGTTGCATCAGGCCGGGTGTTGCTTCATATCCCAATAACGCATTAAAAAAGTGGCCATACTCCGACTCCTCAGACAGCAACCATTCGCTATTCCAAAGTTGCGGCCCACTGCGTAGCCAATCTGTTTGCACCAGCAACATCACCGCCATGCTGATTTGCCGGGCAGCCAGCAAGGATAAACTCAGCTGGTAAAAAACACGCCAGCGCCCTGCCAGTTCAAACTGCAGCTGATACCAAAGCACGGCCACACTCAGGCCAATACCAAGCCCCAGGGCGGCTCCCAGCAACAGCGCCGGCGAGGCAAACAGGTTTTGCTCGTAGACAAATAAAAACAACACCAGATTACTGCCGTTGACCCAAAGCAAACTCGCCACAGCCAAACCTGCCAGCCGTGCCGACCAATGTGGTTTTTCTGCACAAGCCACACTGAGCAGCAACAGGAAAAAAGTCAGCAGATAACAGCAGATATATAAAAGCTCCAGGCCTGAGCCCGAGGCAAAATCTGAAATGCGGCTAAACTGGCTGGCAATCAGCAGCAAACCAAACAGAGTTGCCACCAGCAGCACTGGCAATAAAAACCTTAACCTTGCGCCCTGCCACACCAACAATGTGCTCAGCAATAACAAGGCCGGCAGCAACTCCTGTAAAAACATCACCACAGTGTTAATCAGCACCGCCGCTCTCCTTGACCTGTTGCTGCGCCTGCCATTGTGCTTTGGGTAGCACAATCAGGGTGCCGCGGGCACTGTCGGGGTGATATTCACCGACAAAAGCATGTTCACCCGGTTGCAGCGGGCCGATAAACACCACACCTTTGCTGTTGCCTAAAATGACTTTTTCCCTGTTGAGGCTAAAACTTTCAAATTCTTCCGGCGTACTGTCCTGGTTATGGATCACCAGTTTGACCTTCTCGCCCTCTGGCACATAAAGGGTGGTGGGACTAAACAGATGATCTTTAAGCTGCAGTTGCAATACCAAAAGTTCGGCATAAACAGGCAAGCCGAATATGGCGAGCGAATAAAGCCCGAATAGATAAAGTTTGTGCACTAAGCTTTTACGCTCTGGCTTCACTGAGGCAATTCCACTGTTATTTTAAGTCCTGAAGCAAAATCCGACGGTCCAAGGGTTAAGCTGCCAGCATGCAATGCCACAATTTCTTTCACAATAGCCAGCCCCAAACCTGAGCCTGGTTGTCCAGACTGATGCCGGTCGCCGCCTACCCGGTAGAAACGATCAAATACGCGCTGATATTCACTTGGATCTATGCCAGGGCCGGAATCTTCCAGGGTGAGTCTTACCAGCCTGTGCTCTGTTGCCAGCGTCAGCTTGATCTCGCCTTCGGCAGGTGTGTATTTAATGGCATTGCCCAGCAGATTCACCAGCATTAAGCGCAGTGCAAAAGTGTCAGCCATCAATGGCACATGAACCTCACCACAAAGTTCCACCTGCTGATTTTTTTGCAGAATTTGTGGATAAAGCTCGGCAATGACCTCACGGCATAAGGCCGCCAAATCCATCCTTTGCAGCTTGGCTTTAAAATGCTCCGGATTGGTTCTGTTGAGCAACATAATTTGTTCAATCAGCTGACTCATGCGCTGCACACCATCCTGGAGCGCCGGCATTAAACCTTGTGGATCAGCAACACCGGCCTGTTGCCACTGTGCAATGGCATTGTGCAGGTTTACCTGCAATACACTGAGCGGTGTACGCAGCTCATGCGCCACATCAGAGGCAAAACGTTTTTCCCGGGCAAATGCATCACTGAGTTTGACCAGCAGCTGATTGGTGGTACCAAGCACCTGCGACAGTTCAGCTGGCACTTGCGCCAGTTGTACCGGCGTTAAATCGTCAGCTTTTTTACCCGATAGCTGCTCGGCAAATTTTAACAGCGGTGACAAACCTTTGCTGACCGCCAACCAAATCAACAGTGCCTGCAGCGGTAAACTCAGCACTACCGGATAAATAGACGCCAGCACCACTTCTTCTGCCAGTTGCTGGCGCTGTTTGAGCGGCTGTGCCACCAACACCGTCAGGGGCTCAGTCGCAGTCAGGGCTGTTGCAGAGACTCCGGCACCGGCAGCGGCTTCCGGGCTAGCGGCGTTTTGTACCAGCTGCAGATAGGTGCGCCAGCGTTGACCGGAAAAATTTTGTTCGCTGTAACCTTCAGGGGCCTGAATTTTGTATTCGGGCGCATTGGCAGAGCGGTACAAAAGTGTATTGCCACGCCAGATTTGCACCACACTGCTGACCTGTGTTTCAGGCTGCCCCCTATCAGTGGTGGTATCGGCAAAAGATGGCAACAGGCTCGCCGCCAGCATTTGTAAATCATCATCAAATAATTGGTCCGCCCGGCTGATACTTTCGCGATAACTATGCAGCGCCGCCATAAAACTGGTCAGCGTCAGCATCGCAATCAACATAGTCACCAGATAACGGCGAATCGAACTCATGCCGGACTCACGCTATAACCCACACCACGTACAGTTTTAATAAAGTCTTTGGGCAGTTTTTTCCGCAGGTTGGAGATATGCACTTCAAGTGCATTGCTGGCCACTTCTTCGCCCCAGGCATACAAACTGGCTTCGAGTTGTTCGCGGGTTTTAATGCGACCGGCCGATTCCATCAGCACTTTGAGCAGCATATATTCGCGTCTGGATAAACTGAGCACAGCGCCATCCACCGCGACCTGATGGGCTGTGGCGTCAAGCTCGACGTTTTGCAAACGGATAAGGTGCGAGCTGGCCGTGCCTAACCGCCGCTCAATGACTCTGAGGCGGGCAAAAAGCTCAGACATGGCAAAGGGTTTTACCAGATAATCATCGGCGCCTAAATCCAGGCCGCGGATCCTGTCATCCACGCCATCGCGCGCTGTGAGTACCAAAACCGGCAACTTGGCGTATTTTTGCCGGGTGATTTTTAATACATCCAGGCCGTCGATATCGGGCAAACCTAAATCCAGCACCACGGCATCACAGTCCTGACTGCGGATAGAGGCCAGCGCCTGCTGGCCCAGTGACACCTGATTGACGGTAAAGCCCTGCTCACGCAGCGCAAGTTGCAGGCCCTGCGCTAAATCCATGTCATCTTCAACCAGCAATATCCGCATCAACTTTACCTTACAACTTTTAGTGTTTTATTTTTTTCGCCACCTTGGCCATCAGTGCGGCAATTTCCTGCTGACGACCGGCATCGGCACTCTCACGGCCCGGCCGTTTTGGTGCCTGTTTAGCCTGTTCAAGATAGCGCATTGCTTTGGAATAGTCGCGTTTATCTGCTAATAATTCCGCATAAAAGTAATTTGGATCAATACCTTGCGGGTTAATTGTTAATGCTTTATTTAAAAGCTCCGCCGCTTTTTTATTGCTGCCAAAACCAATAGGCCAGCCTGGCACTTTAAAATACAACACACCTAAACTGGTATAAGCCGAGCCCTGTAACGCATTGGCGTCCAGCGCCAGCGCTTTTTCAAAGTCGGCTTTAGACTCTTCGGCCACGCCTAAAGCGCCAAGGCCACCTTTGGCACCGGCCAGACTGGATTTAATAATGCCACGCCAGATATAAGCTTCGGCTTTATCGGCATTGGCAGCCACCACCTGGTCGGCACTAGCCACTAACTCAGTAAAAGCTTTTTCGCGTTTGTCTTCATCCAGCTGATAGTTAATTTCGGCCCAGCGTTGCTGCAAAGGTGCAATATCGCTCAGCACATCAGCCCAAAGCGCCGGACTTCCCAGCACAGATGCCACCAACAACAGCGCACTTAAACCTTTATTCAAACGACCATACAGGGAATTCACCCGGCTTTTGTTGTTTACAGTATTCATTGTTACCTCTTTGCCCAGTCATTGAGCCTTGTTAAAACCAGTTAAAATCTGTTGTATGCAAGTATCTGGCTCTGCGGTTAAGTCCGGCCGCTGGCGTACTTTTCAATCACCGCGAGTTTTTTCTGCAGCGCTTTATCAACCAGCGCCGGGAAAATTGCATTCAGCCTGACAAAAAGTTGCTCGGGCCAGCCTAAAAAACGCCGGCTTTGTGCTGTTTCCAGCTGTTTTAACAAGGCTTTGGCCACCAGCTCAGGGCTGTCCATCTGATTACCCAGTTGTTGATTCATCGCTACCACTGCCGCACTGTTAATAGCGGTATTGGTGGCTCTGGGGGCAAAATACAGCACCTTCACCTTTGTTGCGCCAAGCTCCCGCCTAAGCGCTTCGGTAAAACCCCGCAGGCCAAATTTGCTGGCGCAATAACCTGAATAACCCGGGTAACCTATGCTGCCAAAAGCTGAGCCGACATTCACAATAAAAGCGTCGTTTTGTTGTTTCAGCTGCGGCAATAACAGCTGGCACAGCTGCATAGGTGCCAGCAGGTTCAGTTTGATTTGCGCGGCATAATCCTGCTCAGCACAAAGTGCAAACTGGCTGATACCGGCATTGTTAATCAGGCCATGCACAGCGCCCTGCTGCTGGCAAAAATGCTGCAGTTTTTGCAGCGCCTGCAAGTCCGTGACATCAGCGCTGAACACTCTGTGCTGGCCCGGCAGTTGCTGACGCAGCCGAAGCAGCGCTTCACTGTCACGGCTGACCAGAATCAATCTGGCGCCCCTGGCGGCAAGCTGTGCAGCAATGGCACGGCCAATGCCGCCGGTGGCGCCTGTGAGGACTATGGTTTTATCCTGAATATTCATCTTCAAAGCTCCGCCGCTTGCGCTTGTGGCATTTTGCTGATGCCGTGATTGGCGTCCAGACTGAAGAAAATGTCGCCATAAAGGCGGTAAAACCTTTTAGCGGCATGGATGATCAGCTGCTGCTCCTGTTCATCATCAATTTTGTCCATCAGACTTTTGAAAAACTTAATGTGCTCCTGATCCAAAGCGCCGTGCGAGCTTAAATAACTAAAGGCTTTTTTCGGCAGTTGCAGCTTTTCAGCAATTACACCGGCAGCCTGGTCGGCAAGTGCAGTGGACGTGCCTTCCAGCACCAGCACCATGCCAAAAAAACACAGTGGATGAATGCGGCGCACTGAGTCGTAGGCATAAGCCACCATCATTTCAGTGGCAAAAGACGGCTTGCTACCACGCGCCTGTTCTTTGTCATAACCACAACGGGCGATGTCGTTTAAGATCCATTCCTGATGCCCCAGCTCTTCTTCAATATATTCGGCCACTGCTTCACGCAACCATTCTTTGGATTCGGGCAATAAAGCGCCCACTGACATCAAAAGCGGAATAGTGTGTTTAACATGGTGATAAGCCTGCTGCAAAAAGGCCACATAATCATCATGTGTGATGTCGCCATAAAAACAGCGGTGGATAATAGGAGCACTGAGTAAATAGTCACGTTCTGTGGCAGTGGCTTCAATTAACTTCTGATGAAAACTCATAAACAACTCCTGGGTTCAACAAGCAGCTGATGCTGGCGCAACTAAATCGGATTGAACGCTGTCGGTAACAGCATCATTGGTATAAAGCGCGGCAATTTGCGCTTGATACAGTTCGGCAATTTGGGAACGTTTTGGTCTTTGATTGGCAGTTAAGGTGCCGTTTGTTTCAGATAAAGGCGTGCTGAGGCGGTAAAAACGCTGCACCCGGGCATAATCAGGCAAAGTTTCATTCACCTGGGCCAGCCAGTTTTTTATCTGACTGTTGTTGATGGCAGGGTTTGCACAATACAACAAAGCACTGCAATAAGGCCGGGCGTCGCCGACCAGCACCGCTTGTTGCAACAAGCCATTTTTTAACAATTCGGCTTCCACCCATTCCGGATTGATATTGCGGCCCAAACTTGAAATCAGCAGATTTTTCTTGCGGCCTTTAATTTGCAAGCGGCCATCAGACAGCATCAGGGCCAAATCACCTGTGGCTACCCAGCCTTGTGTTTCATCTGCGGCCATTGCTTGTTGCCGGGCTTGTGGCTGCTCCCCTGGCAAAACATCAGGCTGAGCATCCGTCTGTCCGGTAAAGTCCGACAAATAACCTAAAAACGGCGTTTTGACCCAAAGTTCGCCGGCAACAAGTTTTACCTGCAGGTGCGATAACGGCTTGCCCACACTGGCCAAATCTTCCAGGCTGGCCGTTGCAGCATTGACTTCTGATAAGGCAACCACAGAGCCACATTCACTTAAGCCATAACCCTGATACACCGGCAAACCGGCTTTGGCAGCCAGAGCCAGCAGTTGTGGCGCCACCACAGCACCGCCCACTGCAATAAATAACAGGCTTGCCGGCGGCTGCCAGCCTTGCTGACAAGCCTGCACTAACAGCTGTAACAGCTCTGGCACTAAAATCAGCGTTTGTGGTTGGGTACTGCTGATCAGGTCTAATAATTTTTTCGGCTCTGCCAGGCTGCTGCCATGAAAACCACGCTGGAATTCATCGCTCAGCAGTACTTCGCCACCAGCCAGCAAAGGTGCATAAATTCCGGCGATATTTTCCAGTAAGGTACTCAATGGTAGTAAACACAAATGACGCGGCGCTTTGATGGCAATACGCTCCACCAGGCTTTGTGCTACCTGCAGCTGGGTAGCAGCCGATAAGCACACTCCTTTTGGTGTACCGGTAGAGCCTGAGGTAAAGGTGATTTTCTGGCAATCAGCTGGCAACTGCAGTGGCTGCAAGGCCTTCTGATACTGATAAGCATATAAATTATGGAATTTGCCCACCTGCCGGAAACCATCAAGGAAAAGCTCGTTACTGCTGAAAATCAAATCAGGTTTTACGGAATTCAGAATATGCTGCAGCTGCGCCTCACTTAAATAAGTGGGCACTGGCACCAGCAAGGTGTTGCTATCCAGGCAAGCTAAATCCAGTAGTGCCCATTCCAGATTGCCGGGGCTTAGCAACAATACTCTTTTGGCAGCGAATGCCTGCAGTTGTTGTTGCCACTCTGTCACTCTGGCGCTCAACTGATTCAAATCCAGACTTTCACCACTGATGGCGTCGGTTAGTTTGGCCGTGGCTGGGAAATTCAGTTTCATGCACATTTGCCTTTGCTGATAGTTGAAAGATCATGCACCGGCGTTGTTGTTACCGGGGCTGCAGATTTTTGTTCAAGGCTGAGGCCAGTTACAGTGGCGTGCAAAGATGGCCAGTATTGATGGGGTAAAGCCAGTAGCCTTGGCGAGCTGCTGATAAGCGCCATGGCCTGGGTTAAATCCAGCGCACAGACTTTAGGATGACTCTGATAATAACTGCCCCAGGAAAGTGCGCTGTCACCAAGGCGACTGGCGTCACCTTCGGCCAGAAACGTCAGCTCCAGACCATGGCGCTGTAATAAATCCTGCACCTGAGTGGTGGCGCAACATACCAGCTGGCGATAACCCAGCTGATACAACGCATAAGCCAGCACCACAAACAGCAATAGAGTGTATTGGCGATTGGCCGAATACAGATTGCCAATTTCAACCAGGCTATCTCTGCTGCATTGAATACCGGCCGAGCGCAATACAGTGCAAATATCAGCATCCAGATACTGCTCAACAAACAAGGACTGATTCTGGCCACTGCGCACGCCAAGGACGGCCTGCCACTGACCTCTGGCCTGCACCGCCAGGAGATCCGGCATAAAAGTCTGCACATTGGCGCCGTAAGCCTGGTGAAAACCATCGGCAATAAACTGCTGTAACGAATGGCGCTGCGCAGCATCCTTGTTCAGTAACAAGAGTTGCGCTGCTTTGTCATTACCTGAGCCTGTTGTGGTTTGATCTGACAGGCGCGGCTGCAAAACCTGCCCCTGTGGTCTGCTTAACTCAGGACTTAACTCGGAACTCAACTGAAACTGCAGTGCCACCATCATCAACTCCTGCTTTGAGGCTATGGTAGTGATTCTGGCCGCTGATACTTAAAACAACCTTAAGTCAGAAAATTTGTGGGGTATTGCTAAAGTGTTTAACTGTGCAGCGCTGGCACTGCTTCAGATTTTGCTCATTTATTTGCTAAAACTGCAGGCTGACAGCTATGTCCTGTCACAGATAAGTCATACTCAGCTCTGGGTAGTTAGAGGTGGAACAGCATGATGTCAGGGCAAACAACTTGGCTTCCACGGATGATGTTTTTTCTGTTGTTGTGGGTCAGCCCCTGTTGCGCTGAAAGCAACAACACAGGCAATTCTGCAGGCCAAAAGGAGCAGGAGCAGGAGCAGGAGCAGCAACAAAACAACGCCGACAGATTTGAGCAAATAAATCTCAAGAGTAAATCCAAACCGCGTGAGGCCAACACCGACATTGATCGGTGGCTAGCCATAGTTCCAGCAGAGGATCTTGAATTACGCGAAAAGCTTATCACCACCAAAGCCTTTAATCTGATGGTGTTGTCAGAAAATGATGCGTCGGTGCAGCTGCTGGACGCCTGGCTTACTGAAGTGCAGCAACAGCACCCGGCCAGAACCACCAGAGCACTGGAAATTCTCGGTTATATCGCCATGCGCCGTGGTGACCATATCAAAGCCAGCAATTTACTGGCGCAAGCGCTGCAACTCTCGACAGAGCACCACCAGCCGGAGCGCCAGATCACCAGCCGGATTTATACCGCTATTCAGGCAGTGCACACCGGACAAAATCAAACTGCACTGGAATTGTTCCTGGCTGCCCGCGCCCTCAATGAGCAATATAAGTTTGATTATTTAACAGTGAATATTCAGAGCAATATAAGTAACTTGCTGATAGAAATGGGCCAGTACCAGCAAGCTCTTACCGGTTTATTGGCTGCGCTTGACAATCCGGCCTACGAGGAAGCTGATTTAATTTATGTCAAAATGAGTCTGGCACGCTGTTATCTGGCGCTGAAACAACATGATACCGCTCTGCCTTATGCCGAAGCTGCACTTTTGGGTTATCAGCAGCGCGAAGATCCCTATTATCAGAGTGTGGTGTTATTGATGCTGGCAGAGATAGCGCAGCATCAGCAACATCTTCAGCAGGCACAGCATTATCTGGAGCAGGCCTTAACCCTGGCCGCCGCGCAGCAGCTGACGCGCCAACTCTCTGATGCTTATTTATTAAAAAGCAAGCTGCTGCAACAACAGCAGCAAAGTGCCTCCGCATTGGAAGCCATGCAACAACATTTACTCTATTACAAGCAGTACCACAATGAAGAGGCTCAGCAGCAGTTACTGCAATTGCAGAACCAGATAGAAAACTTAAGAAAACAGCAACAAATCAAAAATTTAGAGCAAGAGCTGACAGTCAGAAACCTTAAAACCAGCCATCAGCGCCGTACACTTTGGTTAAGTGGCTGCGCTGCTTTGGCCATTATTCTGCTGCTGTTATTCCTTGTCAGGTTGCAACAGAAAAAACGCCAGCAATCCGAACTTTATTCCAAACAATTAGCCGCCTCTTATCAACAACTACAACTGACCCAACGGCATTTAATTGCTTCAGAAAAAATGACTGCAACAGCGGGCATGGTGGCTGGTTTGGCGCATGAGCTGAATACGCCGCTTGGCATACTGACCACGGCAGTGAGTTTATTACAGGAAAAAACCAGCGAGTTCCAGCAAAAACTGGCCACAGGCCTGACCAAACAGGATCTGCAGCTTTATCTGGACAACAGCCGTGAAGCACAACAATTATCGGCACAAAATGTCGAACGTTGTGCCCGTTTAGTGCAACATTTTAAACAACTGGCTGTGCAGCGCAGTGACCACTACAGCAGCTTTAACCTGCTGCAGTTAGTCAGCGATGTGATGTCGTTATTGTCGTCCCGCTTTGACCGGCAACAGCTTAGTATCGACTATCAGCAGACAGAGCTGATGTTATATGCCGATGCACAGAGTTTTCAGCTGCTGCTGGTTGAACTGATTGATAACGCCATTTTGCACGCCTTTCCCGAAGGCAAAACCGGCCAGATCCGGCTTTGGGTCAAACGCCTGCCCGAGCACTGGGAGCTGCATTATGAAGACAACGGCGTTGGTTTTTCAGCCTCATCGCCCGACAAAGTGTTTGAGCCTTTTTATACCACCAGCCGGCACAGCGGCCACACGGGTTTGGGTTTAAATCTGGTGTATAACCTGGTCACAGTTGCACTGGAAGGAGAAATTGAGGCCCTTGCCGTCAGTTCAGGTTTTGCGCTGGTGTGCCGTTTACCCAATCAACTATTGGCGACAACGGATCCCAAGCGCGGGCCGGACCAGACTTAAATCCTGCGGCGCTTCAATAGGATCGCACTTGCACTACAACCTTTTCATACAAGGCTCTGTATACCGATAAAAAAACCCGCACAAGGCGGGTTTTTTACACACTCAAAACTAAAAAGCTATTACCAGCCAGTCAGTTCACGCAGTGCTTTACCGATGTCGGCCAGAGAACGCACAGTTTTAACACCAGCATCTTCCAGAGCACGGAATTTGTCATCAGCTGTACCTTTACCACCAGAGATGATGGCGCCGGCGTGGCCCATGCGCTTACCAGCTGGTGCAGTTACACCGGCAATGTAAGAAACCACAGGCTTAGTCACGTGAGCTTTGATATAAGCAGCAGCTTCTTCTTCAGCAGTACCACCGATTTCACCGATCATGATGATGGCTTCAGTCTGTGGATCTTCCTGGAATAATTTCAGGATGTCGATGAAGTTAGAACCAGGGATCGGGTCACCACCGATACCAACACAAGTAGACTGACCAAAACCTTCGTCTGTAGTTTGTTTTACAGCTTCATAAGTCAGAGTACCTGAACGCGATACGATACCTACTTTACCTGGCTTGTGGATATGGCCTGGCATGATACCGATTTTGCATTCGCCTGGAGTAATAACGCCAGGGCAGTTTGGACCAATCATACGTACGCCTTTACGGTCTACGTATTCTTTGGCAAACAGCATATCGATAGTCGGGATACCTTCAGTGATACATACAATCAGCTCTAAACCTGCATCAGCAGCTTCGATGATTGCATCTTTACAGAATGGTGCCGGAACATAAATCACAGTGGCAGTTGCGCCAGTGGCGGCAACAGCTTCTTTTACTGTGTTGAACACTGGTAAACCAATGTGCGTAGTGCCGCCTTTACCCGGGCTTACACCACCAACCATTTTGGTGCCGTATTCCAGCGCCTGAGTTGAGTGGAAAGTACCCTGGCTACCGGTGAAACCCTGACAGATGACCTTAGTGTCTTTGTTGATGATAATAGACATTATTTGCCCTCCGCGGCTTTCACTACAGCTTTAGCAGCTTCTGATAATGAAGTGGCAGCGATGATGTTCAGGCCAGAGCTTTGCAGCTTCTGAGCACCTAATTCAGCGTTGTTACCTTCTAAACGAACCACAACTGGCACGCTCACGCCCACTTCTTCAACGGCACCGATGATACCTTCAGCGATCATGTCACAACGCACGATACCACCGAAGATATTGACGAATACGGCTTTTACAGCTGAGTCAGACAGGATGATTTTGAATGCTTCGGTTACGCGCTCTTTGGTTGCGCCACCGCCAACGTCCAGGAAGTTTGCTGGCTGGCCACCGCTTAATTTCACGATGTCCATAGTACCCATTGCTAAACCGGCACCGTTTACCATACAACCGATGTTACCTTCTAAAGCAACATAGTTCAGTTCCCACTGGGCAGCACGGGCTTCACGCTCGTCTTCCTGTGATGGGTCATGGAAAGCGCGCAGTTTTGGCTGGCGGTACAGTGCATTACTGTCAGCAACCAGTTTGGCGTCTAAGCAGTGCAGGTTGCCCTGAGAAGTGATCACCAGAGGGTTTACTTCGATCAGCGCGATGTCCAGATCAACAAACATCTTGGCAAGGCCCAGGTAGATGTTAGTGAACTGTTTGATTTGCGTGGCGTTTAAGCCCAGCTTGAAGCCGATTTCACGCGCCTGGAACGGCTGAGCGCCTACCAGCGGGTCAATCGCCATCTTGATAATTTTTTCTGGTGTTTCTTCAGCGACTTTCTCGATGTCCACACCACCTTCAGTCGACGCCATAAATACAATGCGACGGCTTGAACGGTCTACCACGGCACCCAGATACAGCTCTTTTTCGATATCTGTACAGGTTTCAACCAGGATCTTGCTGACAGGCTGACCTTTTTCGTCAGTTTGGTACGTAACCAGATTTTTACCCAACCAATTTTGAGCAAAGTTACGGATTTCTTCTTTAGAAGAAACTAATTTCACACCGCCCGCTTTACCGCGACCACCAGCGTGAACCTGAGCTTTCACTACCCACTTGTTTCCACCAATACGATCTGCTGCTTCTGCTGCGGCCTGTGGAGTTTCTTCCGCATAACCTTCAGATACAGGTAAACCGTATTCGCGAAAAAGCTGTTTTGCCTGATATTCGTGCAAATTCATGGCTTCTTTCCGTTTTTCTATTGATTGTAGCCGCCCTTTCGGTGCGGCCTGACCCATTGGATAATGCCTTGTGGCTATATCCAGATGATTTAAAAGGCTGCTTTAACGCAGCCCTTCCGCTCTATTTTCCCGGTTGCAACTTCAGACCTGGCCAGAACTTTGTGTTGTCTGGCCGGGTTTTCAGTGGCTTAGGGTAATATCAGATATCCAACAAAATACGGGTTGGATCTTCTAATAATTCTTTCACTGTGACCAGGAAGCCCACAGATTCTTTACCGTCGATGATACGGTGATCATAAGACAGTGCTAAATACATCATTGGCAGGATTTCCATCTTGCCATCAACCACCATCACACGGTCCTGGATCTTATGCATACCCAGAATTGCCGATTGTGGCGGGTTGATAATTGGCGTTGACATCAGAGAGCCGAACACACCACCGTTGGTGATAGTGAAGTTACCGCCCATCAGGTCGTCCATCGCCAGTTTGCCGTCACGGCCTTTGATGGCTAAATCTTTGATAGCTTTTTCAATTTCAGCCAGATTCATTTTGTCGCAATCGCGCAGCACCGGGGTGACCAGACCACGTGGAGTTGACACTGCAATACTAACGTCGAAAAAGTTGTGATACACAATATCGTCGCCATCAATAGCAGCATTCACTTCAGGGTAACGTTTCAGCGCTTCGGTCACGGCTTTTACATAAAACGACATAAAACCTAAACGGATACCGTGTTTTTTCTCAAACACATCAGCGTATTGTTTACGCAGATCCATAATTGGCTTCATGTTCACTTCGTTAAAAGTGGTCAGCATGGCTGTAGAGTTTTTCGCTTCCAGCAGACGGTTAGCGATAGTTTTACGCAGACGTGTCATAGGCACACGTTTTTGTGAACGGTCACCGACCACAGCAACTGGTGCTGCAACGGCAGGGGCGGCTTTAGCAGCAGGAGCTGCCGGCGCGCCAGACAGGAATTTTTCCACGTCTTCTTTGGTCACTCGGCCGTTTTTGCCTGAACCCTGGATTTTGCTGGCATCTAAGCCTTTTTCAGCAATCATACGACGTACAGAAGGTGTTAACACTTCATCAGCGTCGCTGGCGGCAGCCGGGGCTGCAGCAACAGGAGCAGCGGCAGCAGCTGGGGCTGCAGCAGCAGTTGCGCCGGCGTTCAGATGACCAATCACCTGCTCGGCCAGCACAGTTGCACCTTCAGCGTGGATGATTTCGCCCATCACGCCATCAGCTTGTGCCACAACTTCTAAAACAACTTTGTCAGTTTCGATATCAACCAGAACCTGGTCGCGGCTGACGGCTTCACCTGTTTTTACATGCCAGGTAGCGATAGTTGCATCAGCAACAGATTCGGGTAGTACTGGGACTTTAATTTCCACTTTGTCACCTTTTTACAGATTGGTCTGCGTTTGTGTTCAGTCTTACAAAGCCAAAGCCAGTGTCGTTATACCCTTCATCCTTGAAGTTACAGGGGTGTTGCCTTCATTCGCTCGCCCCAGTCACATAGACAACTATGCTCCTGGGGTCTCACTCACTCGGCGCCTACCTGCAACTTCAATGATTTTGGGTATAAACCCACACTGACCATAAAAAATCGTTCAATACCCAACATCCTCGACGATGATGGGTATTTAGGTTTTGTCTGTTTACCCCAGCGTCAGCGCGGCATTAACTAACGCCTGCTGCTGCTTGTTGTGTACCGATAAATAACCAACAGCTGGTGATGATGAAGCATCACGACCGGCGTAAGTTAATTTGGCGCCATTTGGAATAGCTGCCCAGAAATTATGCTGGCTGCAGTACCAGGCGCCCTGGTTTTGTGGTTCTTCCTGACACCAGACAAAATCGGTCACGTGCTGATATTGCGCCAATACTTTGGCCATCTCTTCCTGCGGGAATGGATACAACTGTTCCACACGCACAATAGCGATGTTGTTCAGGCCACGTTTGCGACGCTCTTCCAGCAGGTCGAAATATACTTTACCGCTACAGAACACCACACGTTTGACGTCTTTGGCATTGATATCATCAATTTCACCAATGACGTTGTGGAACTGACCTGACGCCAGCTCTTCCAACGTTGATGTGGCCAGCGGATGACGCAACAAGGATTTTGGTGACATCACAATCAGCGGACGGCGCATTGGGCGCACCATCTGACGGCGGATCATGTTAAACACCTGAGCTGGTGTGGTTGGCACCACCACCTGCATATTGTGATCAGCACAAAGTTGCAGGAAACGCTCTAAACGGGCTGAAGAGTGTTCAGGGCCCTGACCTTCATAACCGTGTGGCAGTAACAGTGTCAGACCACAGAGACGGCCCCACTTTTGTTCGCCTGAACTTAAGAACTGGTCAATCACTACCTGAGCACCGTTGGCGAAGTCACCAAACTGGCCTTCCCAAATCACTAAAGCGCGTGGTTCAGCTGTGGCATAACCATATTCAAAGGCAAGCACCGCTTCTTCAGATAAAGCAGAGTCGTATACCTGGAACGGGCCTTGTGTAGGGCTTAAGTGTTCCAGCGGTGTATAAGTGCTGGCGTCGTTCTGGTTGTGTAATACCGCATGACGGTGGAAGAAAGTACCACGGCCAGAGTCCTGACCAACAATACGGATACGGGCACCAGAACCCACTGTTGCAGCATAAGCCAGAATTTCGGCAAAGCCCCAGTCGATTTTTTTCTCGCCTTTGAGCATTAAAGCGCGGTCTTCATACACTTTGCCAACCTGACGTTGCAAGGTATGTTCGGCCGGTACCTGAATGGCTTTTTCACCCAGCGCAATTAAGTCGGCAACACTCATGCTGGCATCGTAAGCTGTAGTCCAGTCGTGACCTAAGAAAGGTGTCCAGTCAACAGCCACTTCACTCATTGGACGCCACTCTTCAACCACACAGTCGCCTTTGTCCAGCGCGTTGCGATAGTCGTCAACCATTGCCTGAACTTCAGCAGCGGTAAATAAACCGGCTTTGATCAGCTTGTCAGCGTAAATTTCACGTGGTGTCGGGTGTTTTTTGATCTTCTGGTACATCAGCGGCTGCGTTGCATTCGGCTCATCCGCTTCGTTGTGACCGTTACGACGGTAACACACCAGATCAATCACCACGTCACGCTTAAAGGTGTTGCGGTAATCCACTGCCAGCTGGGCTACAAAAACCACAGCTTCAGGGTCATCACCGTTCACATGGAAAATGGGCGCCTGCACCATTTTTGCGATGTCAGTACAATATTCGGTTGAACGCGTGTCTTCCGGATTAGAAGTGGTGAAACCCACCTGGTTGTTGATCACCAGACGGATAGAACCACCCACTTTAAAGGCGCGGGTTTGGGAAATGTTAAAGGTTTCAGCCACTACGCCCTGACCGGCAAAAGCTGAGTCACCGTGAATGGTAATTGGCAGCGCCAAAGAACCATCGGTACAACCACGACGATCCAGACGGGCACGCACTGAGCCCATCACCACAGGGTTAACAATTTCTAAATGCGAAGGGTTAAAGGCCAGCGCTAAATGCACATCACCGCCCTTGGTGGCAAAGTCAGACGAAAAACCCATATGGTATTTTACGTCGCCGGCACCAACCACTTCATATTTACCGGCAAACTCATCAAACAGCTTGCTTGGGTTTTTACCTAACACGTTAACTAAGGTATTTAAACGACCGCGGTGTGCCATACCAATAATACAGTCTTTAGCGCCCTGCTCACCGGCACGGTGGATCATCGCTTTGATCATCGGCACCATAGCGTCGCCGCCTTCCAGACCAAAACGTTTGGCACCCGGGAATTTGGCAGATAAATAACGCTCTAAACCGTCCGCGGCCACCAAACCTTTTAAGATCTGTGCTTTGGTCGCTTTGTCATAATTTGGCGTTGAACGCACCGACTCTAAACGTTGTTGGATCCAACGTTTTTCATCAGTGGAAACAATATGCATATATTCAGCACCGATAGAACCACAATAAGTAGTTTCCAGCGCTTTCACCAGTTCACCCAGTTTCATCGTTTCAGAGCCGGCAACAAAAGAGCCGACATTAAACTCGGTGTCAAAGTCATCCTGGCTTAAATCATGGAAAGATAATTCTAAATCGCGCACCCGTGGACGTTTCCACAGCTCCAGCGGATCCAGTTTGGCATGTTGGTGGCCACGGAAACGGAAAGCATTAATCAGTTGCAGAACCTTAACCTGACGGCTGTCACCGCCACCTGTTGCCACCACCACTTCGCGGTGTTTATTTTTGGCAAGTTCAGCAAACTGCTGACGGATCTCGGAATGCCGGGATTCCAGTTCTACACCATCAATTTTTGGTAATTTTGCGAAGAACTCGCGCCATTCATCACCAACACTGGTAGGTTCAGCTAAGTAGGATTCATAGAGTTCATCTACATAGGCCATGTTGCCACCGCCAAGATGAGAAGACTCCAACCACGCCTTCATTACACCTTCGTGCATTTACTTTCCCTTATCTCGAAGCACCTGGAAAAAAGTAGCAAAAAAATAGCCATGGAACAGGTTTGATGGCTATTTTTTCCTGGTTGGCGGTCACTGACTGAGCTGGCCGCCGTTCATTGTGTTACATCAGCTGTCAGAAAAGGGGCGCTTTACAGCGCCCGGTTTAATAACATCGATTTGATTTGACCAATGGCTTTGGTCGGGTTTAACCCTTTTGGACATACGTTGACACAGTTCATAATACCGTGGCAGCGGAATACGCTAAATGCATCGTCCAAATCGTTTAACCGTTGTTCTGTTGCTGTGTCACGGCTGTCCGCCAGGAAGCGGTATGCGTGTAACAAACCAGCCGGGCCGATGAACTTGTCAGGGTTCCACCAGAATGATGGGCACGACGTTGAACAGCAGGCACACAGAATACATTCGTATAAACCGTCGAGCTTGGCGCGCTCTTCCGGTGACTGCAGGTATTCACCGGCAGGTGGTAAATCGTCGTTGATTAAGTAAGGTTTTACTTTCTCGTACTGAGTGTAAAACTGAGACATATCAACCACTAAATCACGCACTACAGGTAAACCTGGCAGCGGACGGATCACCAACTTACCGCCTTTACCTTTGCCTAAGGCAGATAAAGGTGTGATACAAGCCAGACCATTTTTACCGTTCATGTTCAGACCATCTGAACCACAAACACCTTCACGGCAGCTGCGACGGAAAGATAAGGTTGGGTCTTGCTCTTTTAATTTCAACAGTGCGTCTAACACCATCATGTCGCGGCCTTCCGGATTATCCAGCACATAGTCCTGCATCCGTGGCGCTTTATCGACATCAGGGTTGTAACGGTAGATAGAGAATTCTAACTTCGTCATTCTGTATCCCTCTTAGTAAGTACGGGCTTTAGGTGGGAAAGCCGGACGGAACTTAGGTTCCATATTCACTTTCCGCTTAAACATAGACTCAGTGTCCGGTGAGTAGACGCTGTGGCATAACCAGTTGTCGTCATCACGGTCCGGGAAGTCAAAGCGAGCGTGGGCGCCACGGCTCTCAGTTCTGTAGTTGGCAGCAACTGCAGTTGAGAATGCGGTTTCCATCAGGTTGTCCAGTTCCAGACACTCGATACGCTGGGTGTTAAACTCAGCACTCTTGTCGTCCAGACGGGCATATTTCAGCCGCTCACGGATCACTTTTAACTGCTCTAAGCCTTCAGCCATTGCCTTACCTTCACGGAATACCGAGAAGTTCAGTTGCATACATTGCTGTAAGTCTTTTTTGATTTGCGCCGGATCTTCACCCTGGCCTGCTTTGCTATCTTCCCAACGTTGAGTACGGGCTAAAGCAGCTTGCAGATCGGAGTCAGAAGCGTCGCGGTATTCAGAAGTTGCAGCCAGTGCTTCGCCCAGGTGTAAACCTGTAGCGCGACCGAATACAACTAAGTCTAATAAGGAGTTACCACCTAAACGGTTGGCACCGTGTACAGATACACAGGCAATTTCACCACAGGCAAATAAACCTGGTACTACAGCCTCAGAGCCATCCGGTTTTGGATGAATCACCTGGCCATGTACGTTGGTAGGAATACCACCCATCATATAGTGACAGGTTGGGATCACCGGAATTGGCTCTTTTACCGGATCAACGTGAGCGAAAGTACGGGACAACTCACAGATACCAGGTAAACGGCTTTCTAAAACTTCTTCACCTAAGTGGTCCAGTTTCAACTTGATATGCGGGCCCCATGGACCATCACAACCACGGCCTTCACGGATTTCCGTCATCATAGAACGGGCAACCACGTCGCGGCCTGCCAAGTCTTTGGCGTTTGGTGCATAACGCTCCATAAAACGCTCGCCGTCTTTATTCAGCAGGTAACCACCTTCACCACGACAACCTTCGGTTACCAGTACACCGGCACCGGCAATACCTGTCGGGTGGAATTGCCACATTTCCATATCCTGCAGTGGCACACCGGCACGCAGCGCCATACCTACACCGTCACCGGTGTTAATGTGCGCGTTGGTGGTGGACGCAAAAATACGGCCTGCACCACCGGTAGCCAGCACTACAGCACGGGATTTGAAATAAACAATTTCGCCGCTTTCGATGTCAATGGCAGTACAACCAACCACAGCACCATCCTGGTTTTTCACCAGATCAAGGGCATACCACTCAGAGAAAACCTGAGTTTTGTTTTTTACGTTTTGCTGATACAGCAGGTGCAATAAAGCGTGACCGGTACGGTCTGCAGCAGCTGCAGTACGGGCGGCCTGTTCACCACCAAAATTCTTCGACTGACCACCAAAAGGACGCTGATACACACGGCCGTTTTCAAAACGGGAGAATGGTAAACCCATGTTCTCCAGTTCAGTGATGGCTTCAGGGCCGGTTTTACACATATATTCGATAGCATCCTGGTCACCGATATAGTCGGAACCTTTCACGGTATCAAACATGTGCCATTCCCAGTTGTCCGGGTGAGAGTTACCTAACGCGACAGTAATACCACCTTGCGCAGATACAGTGTGAGAACGGGTTGGGAACACTTTGGATAACAAAGCACAGGTTAAACCTGATTCAGTAATTTGCAGAGCAGCGCGCATACCTGCACCACCAGCGCCGATTACCACGGCATCAAATTCGCGAACTGGAATATTCAATTAAGCACCCCACAGAACAAACAGGCCAACAGCGACATAACCAAAAGCGATGGTGTACAGCACAAATTGCAGCACAGCACGTAATGTCGATGATTTTACATAGTCAGTCAGCACCTGCCACAGACCAATTTTGGTGTGAACAGCAATACAAACCAGTGCCAGTAAGGTGAAGGCTTTCACCAGAACATTAGAAAACAAGGCCTTCCAGCCTTCATAGGTAATTTCCGGGGTGCAAAGGAAATAACCAAGGATAAAAAAGGTGTACAGCGTTAAAATGACTGCTGTAGCGCGCAATGACACATAATCTTGTACGCCATCACGTTTTAACGATGCTTGATTCAGAACCATAACCAGACTCCAGCTAATACGGCCAATACAACCCACAGAGCTAAAGCAACTTTAGCGCTGAGTTTGCCCGACTCTAATTCTTCCCAATGGCCCATATCCATGATCAGGTGGCGCAAGCCGCCGACCAGGTGATAAATCAGCACTGTGATGGTACCCCAGGCAATGAACTTGGCGATAAAAGAAGTCATCACTTCTTTAACCAGTGCAAAACCCTCGGCAGAAGACAGAGATACAGCCCAAGCCCAGATCACGAAAATCAGCGCAAAAAACATTGCGACGCCGGTTACACGATGCAGGATGGATGCAGTTGCCGTTACCGGCATGGATATAGTGGTTAGATCAAGATTTACAGGTCTTTGCTTTTTCACAGTTTCTTGCCTATCGACGCCCTATTCTGAGCTTTGTTGTCATTATACGTTGCTGCATAAACAGTCAACACCCAATGGATATACAGGCTACAGCGTGGAGTGGTTCAGCCCAATTTTTTATCTATCGGTCGGTGAACTGATTCAGAACCCGCGACAGTATATATTTCACGAGTCGGGATTACAATTTATGTTTAATTTTGTTGAAGAAAATCCACCGCAGTCACGGTATCTCTTTTGACAGAATTGGCAATACGACTAGAGTCGAATACTTATTGTGCAGTTAAGCATTAAAATTGACTTTTATGCCCCAGTTGCGGGTAGAATAAGAATTCCTACCGGTTAAACCAATAACAACACAGGAGAAATCCAATGGCAGATAAAAAAGCTGTCGTGCATATCGAAGGCCTGGCGCCTATCGAACTGCCAATTTACTCGGGCACGGCAGGCACAGATGTGATCGACGTACGCGCCTTGGGTCAGCATGGTTACTTCACCTTCGATCCGGGCTTTATGTCCACAGGCTCTTGTGAATCAAAAATCACTTATATCGACGGCGACAACGGCGTGTTATTACACCGTGGTTACCCGATTGAGCAGCTGGCGGTGAAGTCGGACTATCTGGAAACCTGTTATTTGTTATTGGAAGGCGAGCTGCCAACCAAAGCTCAGTATGACAACTTCACTCACGTGATCACCCGTCACACTATGGTGCACGAAAAACTGGCGTCATTCTTCCAGGGTTTCCGCGTAGACGCGCACCCAATGGCGATGTTGTGTGGTGTGGTTGGCGCTATGTCGTCCTTTTACCACTCAGATTTAAACGTCAACGACCCTGAGCAACGTAAACGTTCTGCTCATCGTTTAATTGCCAAACTGCCGACTATTGCAGCCATGGCTTACAAATACACCATTGGTCAGCCTTTTGTGTATCCGCGTAACGACTTAAGCTACGCCGAAAACTTCCTGCATATGATGTTTTCTGTGCCAGCCGAAGAATACAAAGTCAGCCCTATCCTGGCTAAAGCCATGGATCGCATTTTTATGCTGCATGCAGACCATGAACAAAACGCTTCAACTTCAACAGTACGTTTAGCCGGTTCTTCAGGCGCAAACCCTTATGCCTGTATTGCTGCTGGTATTGCTTCTTTATGGGGCCCGGCTCATGGCGGCGCCAACGAAGCCTGTTTAGTGATGCTGCAGGAAATCGGCTCTGTTGACCGTATTCCTGAGTTTGTTGCCCGTGCTAAAGATAA
The DNA here is from genome assembly GCF_025245835.1 of Rheinheimera sp. 4Y26. Classification (GTDB taxonomy): domain Bacteria; phylum Pseudomonadota; class Gammaproteobacteria; order Enterobacterales; family Alteromonadaceae; genus Pararheinheimera. The sequence goes on along the minus strand of NZ_JAOBWS010000005.1, from coordinate 210,720 downwards.
AAACGACTCTTTCCGCCTGATGGGTTTTGGTCACCGTGTTTATAAAAACTTTGACCCACGCGCCAAAGTGATGCGCGAAACCTGCCACGAAGTGTTAAAAGAGCTGAATATCAAAGATCCACTGCTGGATGTAGCAATGGAGCTGGAGCGTATTGCGCTGTCAGACCCGTACTTCATTGAGAAGAAACTGTATCCGAACGTCGACTTCTACTCTGGCATTATCTTAAAAGCCATTGGCATTCCAACCAGCATGTTCACCGTGATTTTTGCGATGAGCCGTACTGTTGGCTGGATTTCGCACTGGGATGAAATGTTATCCGACAAAGGCCACAAAATCGGCCGTCCACGTCAGCTGTATACCGGTTATACCAGCCGTGATTTTGTCGATATTACCAAGCGTTAAGTTTGGTTTTTGGAAAAAGCGCCTGCGGGCGCTTTTTTTATGTCTGTGATTTTTTAAAGCTGTGTCGTCACATCATTGTGTCCGTTCTCAAAGCTCGTTATCCCCAGCAGCAAGCTTGCCGCATCAGGCAAAACAAGGCAAAATCCGCCTTTGCATAACGGCTTGTCAGGTGTGTTTTGAGTTTTGATGTAGAGGCCTTTCGCGCCGAATTTTCGTTTTTTCAACAGCATCCGGATTGGGTTTATCTGGACAGCGCCGCGACTATGCATAAACCTGATGCGGTGATCAAAGCTGAAGTTGAATTTTATCAACAGCATAACAGCAACGTCCATCGTGGCGCCCATCAGTTAAGCCAACAGGCAACCCGGTTATTTGAAAAGGCCCGCGACGCAGTCGCTTTAGCGCTCAATGTCAGACGCAGGGAAGAAATTATCTGGACCAGCGGCGCCACAGAGGCGCTTAATCTTGTGGCTGCCGGCCTGATGGGCACAGTGTTAGAACCGGGCGATCGCATTCTGTTAACCTGCCTTGAACATCACGCCAATATTGTGCCCTGGCAATTTTATTGTCAGCAGCACGGCGTGTTTATTGATGTAGTGCCACTGACGACTGAACTTGAGCTCGATATCGCAGTATTTCAACAGCTGCTTGAGCTTAAACCCAAAGTAGTGGCGATGGCTGAAGTGTCCAACGTACTTGGCACTATTGCGCCGATAGCGCAGCTGGTAAAACTGGCCAAAGCAGCTGGCGCTATTACTGTGATTGACGGTGCCCAGGGTATCGTCTGGCAGCGGCCGGATATGCAGGCACTGGATGCAGATTTTTACGTATTTTCCGGCCATAAACTGTACGGTCCTACCGGCATTGGTGTGCTGTACGGCCGTTACGAACTGCTTAACAACCTCAGGCCGCTGCGTTATGGCGGCGAAATGATAAAAGCAGTGAGTTTTGCCGGTACAACCTTAAACCAGCTGCCGTACCGTCTTGAAGCAGGCACGCCGAATATTGCCGGCGCCATCGGCCTTGCCGCTGCTTTTAACTGGTTAGCAGAGTTTGACAGCGCAGCTCTGAAATCACACAAACAACAACTTTTTCAGGCGCTTTATCAAGGCTGTAAGGCGATTTCAGGCATCACTCTGCTGTCTCCTGCCACACAAAACGCCGGCATTCTCTCGCTGAATATCAATGCTGAACATCCAACAGATGTAGCTGCGCTTTTGAATGAGCAAAAAATTGCGCTGCGCGCCGGTACCCACTGCGCTATGCCGCTGTTTCAGGCACTGCAACTGCCAGGCGCCGTGCGTTTATCGCTGGCAGCCTACAACAACGACCATGACATTCAGCGCACGCTGCAGGCACTTGAACAGACAGTGGAGTTATTACAATGACCGCCCATGAGCTTATTTTACAAAGTAAAGCGCCCTACACCGCCATTGCAGCGCAGGAACTGCCCGCCATTGCGGCAAGCAGCGACTGGCAAAACAAATACCGTATTTTGATGAATCTGGGTAAACAACTGCCGGTTTTCAGCAACGATCTTCAACGTGACGAGTTTTTAATTGCCGGCTGTGACAGCAAAGCCTGGTTATTACATCAATACGATGGCATCACACAAAAACATTATTGGGCCTTTGACAGTGAAGCCAGGGTGGTTAAAGGTTTGGTTGCACTGGCCATTTGCCAGTTAAACGGTTTGTCTAACAACGAGTTAGCGCAACTGGATTTCACGGTTTTGCTCAAGCCACTTGGTCTTTATCAGAATATCAGCCCGTCCAGACAAAGTGGTTTACAGGCTGTACTTGATAAAATGGCAAGTCAAATCAAGGCTACGGGCTAGCCCACAACAGCAAAAGCAGCAGCACGGCATCAGACTGTGCCCTGCCAATATTTTATTGGTTTTGTATTGCAGCTTTCGCTTTCAGGCCTAATTTTTTAGGCTTCGCTATTGTGCTTTGGCAGCCAAAGCTGCTTCTTTTGCCGCCAGGTTAGCTTTATCAGCCAGCTTTCTCAGCACTCTGGACACAGCGACAAAGGCAAAACTGGCGGTTACCACAGTCACAGCACCAAAACCACCACTGCAGTCGAGCCGCATGGCTGTTGGTTGTTCACCCGTCACTTCGGGTTTGGCCAAACAAACTGTGCCATCGGCTGCCGGATAAGTCAGCTGCTCGGTGGAATACACCGCATCAATACCAAAACGCCGTTTTACGTTGCGGCTGTATTTGTAGTCACGGCGCAGGTTATTGCGTACTTTGGCAAGCAGCGGATCATTGATGGTCTGACTTAAATCAGCCAGCTGAATTTGGGTTGGATCTGTCTGACCACCGGCGCCGCCTATGGTGACCAGCGGAATTTTATTGCGTTTACAATGGGCAATCAGCGCCGTTTTAGCTTTGATCGCATCAATGGCATCAATGACATAACTAAAATCTGTTGTCATTAATTCAAACATATTGTCGGCGGCAACAAAATCCGTCACCTGATGCACCACACAAGCTGGATTAATTTGCAAAATACGCTGTGCCATCACTGCCACTTTATCCTGCCCTATGGTCTCTGTGAGTGCATGCAGCTGACGATTGACGTTACTGATACAGATATCATCTAAATCAATTAAGGTAATTTCACCAATGCCTGAGCGCGCCAGCGCTTCTGCCGCCCAGCTGCCCACACCACCAATGCCAACCACACAAACATGGGCTTTGGCAAAAGCATCCAGCGCCTTGACACCATATAAACGGCCGATACCGGCAAAACGTAATAAATAATCTGACATCTGTTGTGTTTTACACCTTAAAAATTCGGCTTGTTGTTACGGTTAACCTTCATCCAGAGCGTTGTTTTCAGAACAACAATCCGGCTGACTGAATAAATGACTTTCTATGCCGGAGAGCTTTTTTACTGCCGGCATTTGATACTGTGGCCAGCTTAACCGCCAGGGTTTACCCCAAATTGCCAACTGCTGTTGCACGGCTTGGGTTAAAAAATACTGCCCGGCATCGGGCTTTTGCACAAATTGCCACTCGCTGCCGCCATCTTTAAAACACAAAGCATACGCATGCAGATACACCCGGTCGGCAGCAACGGCCTGGTACAACTCGTCACCTAATATGGGCGCAGACACCGACTTGAGCGCCACCCTGATTTGATGGGTTTTGCCGCTAAAGGGTTTAATCAGATAGAGCCGGAGTCCGGCTGGCAAGGCATTAGCCTGTTCGTTTAGCTCTTGAGTTTCAGCAACTTTGCTCTGAGCAGCATCAAAACCTGCTGAGATAAAATAACTGACCGCCGGATTCTGCTGACTACTGAGCAGTTTATAAGCACCACGCCGCGCCGGCGCCATATCGCCTTTCACCCAGCCTTGTTTTTTTTGTGCTTTACCGGCGCTAAGCGCCAGATAAAATTTCTGAATTTGCTGCTGTTGAAATAACGCAGATAAGCGGGCCGCCACTTTTGCAGTTTTGGCAAATAAAATCAGCCCTGAAGTGACTTTATCCAACCGGTGCACCGGGTAAAGTGCAAAGCCCAGCGCTTGTTCGGCCTGCACCACCAAACCCGCGCCCTGCTCTGAGTGAAAGCTGACGCCGGGTGCTTTATTCAGCACCACAAAATCATCATGGTTAAACACCAGGGTAAAAGCAGGCGCAGCCTCTGCTGTGCTATGCGCGGCTGCGTTATGCGTGGCTGCGTTATTGGCTGCAGTCACAAAGGGGGCTGAATTTCCTGTCACGCCAAAAGCTCTTTTGCATGCAAATTGGCATGAGCCAAATCAGCCGGAGTGTCCACGCCAACAGGCGGCACTGCGCTTGCTTGTGCGACATGGATGGCTTCGCCCTGCCACAACACCCTCAGCTGTTCCAGGCATTCAATCTGCTCCAGCTCTGACACAGGCCAGCGCACATAATCCTGAATAAAACCAGCGCGATAAGCATAAATACCAATATGGCGGCGGTAAATTTGTGCCGTTTTAGCGCTGTAGGCACCATCACGGTCAAAAGGCATCACACTGCGGCTGAAATACAGCGCATAACCGTTTTTATCTGTGACCACTTTCACCACATTGGGGTTATCCACTTCGTGCTGCGCACTGATGGGCACCGACAAAGTGGCCATCCGCGCTTTTGTTTGCTGCGCCAGATTGGTCGCGACCTGATGGATAATTTCTGGCGGAATAAAGGGCTCATCGCCCTGCACATTCACCACCACAGTATCCGGGCTCAGTTGCAGTAACTCCACCACTTCGGCCAAACGTTCAGTGCCTGAATTATGACTCTCGCGGGTCATCAGCACTTCTGCGCCAAAAGCACGGGCAACGTCCGCCACCTGCGGATGATCAGTGGCAATCACCACTTTGGCGGCGCCACTTTGCTGCGCCTGTTGCCATACCCACTGGACCATCGGTTTACCGCCGATATCGGCCAGTGGTTTGCCCGGTAATCTGCTACTGGCAAAACGCGCCGGGATCACCACTACAAAAGCCATGGTTCCACCTCTGCGGCACTGAGTTCGCGGCTTTCTGAACTTAATAACACCGGAATATCCTGTTTGATCGGATAAGCCAGCCGGTCAAAGGTGCAAATCAGCTGCTGATTGGTTTTGTCCAGCTTCAGTCTGCCTTTACATAAAGGACAGGCAATAATGTCTAACAATGCAATATTAAAGGCCATAACGACTCCACAGCTGTGATAGTTTGGCGGCAAGCAAATCCTGCGCTGCCTGAGGGACACGGGCACTCACCGGTAAATAAAACCAATCGGTTTTGGCAAAAGGCCGGCATTTCACCGCATCTTTTTCCGTCATTAATAAGGGTCCGGTAAGATCTGCCAGATCATCAGCGCTAAAGGCATGATGATCGGGAAAAAAATGTGCTTTGTCAGTGTGATAACCCATTTGTGCGGCACTTCGGGTAAAACGGCGCGGATTACCGATACCACTTACCAGGGTCACTTGAGCACCTGGCAAAAGTTTCTGTTGTTCATCCAGCAAAGCCCTGGCCTGTGCTGGCTGCAACTCAAAAGTATAAGGAGTGTGGCTGTTGGGCAAAGCGTTTGACAACACCAGATCTGCGTTCTTTAACCGCCAGGCACCTTCGCGTAAAGGCCCGGCCGGCAATAACAAGCCATTGCCCAAACCACGGCTGCCGTCCAGCAGAATAATTTCTAAGTCACGATAAAGCGCATAATGCTGCAGGCCATCATCCGACACAATAATGTTGCAGTCAGTTTGCGCCAGCAAATAATGTGCTGCCGCCACTCTGTCGGGGCATACCACCACAGGGCAGCTGCTTCTGCTCGCCAGTAAATAAGGTTCATCCCCCACAGTGGACGGATTGTCATGTTGTACATCCACCAGCTTTGGCGCTTTAATTGTGACGCCATAACCGCGGCTGACAATACCGGGTTTCCAGCCCTTTTGGCGCAGGTAGTCACACAACCACAAAGTCACCGGCGTTTTGCCGGTACCTCCCACCGAAATATTACCAACCACCACCACTGGCACCGGCAATTTACTGGTTTTGAGCACACCGGTTTTAAACAGCTGACGGCGAAGCGCGCTAATCAGCGCAAACAGCACACTCAAAGGCCATAACAACCAGCTCCAGCCATAAGGCTGATACCAGCTGCGCTCTAGTGCTGTCATGCACTTTCTCCAAACTGCATTTTATACAGGCTGGCGTAATAGCCATTTTGTGCCAGAAGTTCACTGTGATTACCACGCTCCACAATCTGGCCCTGATCCATCACCAGAATCAGATCGGCATTTTCGATGGTGGATAACCGGTGCGCGATTACCAGATTGGTGCGGTTTTTCAGTAATTCATCCAGCGCCGCCTGAATTTTGCGCTCCGACTCGGTATCCAAAGCCGAAGTGGCTTCATCCAGCACCAGTACAGGTGACTGGCGCAATAAAGCACGGGCAATGGCAATACGCTGGCGCTGACCACCGGATAAAGTCACGCCATTTTCGCCAATTTCAGTGTCCAGCCCTTTGGGCATCTGACCGGCAAACTCCATCACATGCGCTTTTTCCGCCACGTCCAGTAAACGTTCTTTCGTTAATTCACCCTGAAAACCGTAAGCAATGTTATTGGCGATAGTGTCGTTAAACAGCACTACATGCTGCGACACCACCGCTATCTGGCGGCGCAACGAATCTAAAGTGCAGTCTTTGGTGTTGATGCCATCGAGCAGAATTTCACCTTGCTCGACTTCATAAAAACGCGGCAACAAACTGGAAATAGTGGTTTTGCCACTGCCGGAGCGGCCAACCAGCGCCACCGTCTGGCCTGCGGTCACACTGAAATTGATGTCTTTGAGCACCTGTTTGTCATGGCCAGGATAGTTAAAACTCAGGTGGCGAAACTCAATATTGCCCTGCACTCTGTCCAGCACCTTGGTTCCGGTGTCGCGCTCCGGCGTTTCATCCAGCACAGAAAACACTGTCGCCGCTGCCGCCATGCCTTTTTGGAAATCACTGTTGACCGTGGTGAGCTGTTTTAACGGTTTTAATAGCAGCATCATCGAAGTGATAATTTCGGTAAACATGCCAGGCGTTAAGGTATCGAGCATTTCCGGAAAGCTGGCCAGATAAATCACAAAAGCCAGCGCAAAAGAGGCGATCACCTGAATCACCGACACACTGAGCGCCCGGGTGGCCTCCAGTTTCACATCCAGCCGGCGGTTGGAGTTATTCACTTCTTCAAAACGTTTGGCTTCTAAGCTTTTGCCGCCAAAAGATAAAATAACTTTATGGCCGTTCAGCATCTGCTCGGCACTGGACGTCACCTGCCCCATGGCACCTTGCATATTGTTACTGATCTGACGAAAACGGCGCGACACATGCGACACAATCAGCGCTATCACAGGGGCTATCACCAGAAAAATCGCCGATAACTGCCAGCTGTTATAAAACATCAAAGCCAGCAGACCGATGACAAAAGCACCTTCGTGGATCAGCACCACCAGCGCTTTACTGGACGCTTGTTTAATTTGTTCGGCATCGTAGGTAATACGGGAAATCAGCTCGCCGGTGGAGTGCTGATCATGGTAACTGACAGGTAAAGCCAGCATTTTTTCGAACAGCTGCTGGCGTAAGTCTTTGACTATATGGGTACCCGACCAATTCAGACAATAACTGGCAATAAAATGAAACACACCGCGCAATAAAAACAGCACTATTACGGCTACAGGTGCCAGCGCCAGATAATCCATATCCCGCTGCGTAATACCACGGTCAATAAACTGGTCAAATTGTGACAGGAAAAATACATCAACTGAGGCATAACCAATCATGCCCAAAATGGCGACCAAAAAGCCAAACCGATAATGTTTTAAATAACCAAGCAGACGCCGGAAGGTCGAAGCAGAGCTCTGATGAGTAGACAAAATAACATCCTGACAATGAAAGACAATTGCATTCTACCTTGTTGTTGCAGCGGTTTCAGCACCAAAGGGTAGATTTTCCAGCCATTTTACCAGCCTTGCTGGCCTGACGGCCCGAAGCTCTAACTGTTCTTTGCTAAAACGAAGCTGCATTGCGCCCATGTCGGCGCTGTTATAAAGCGGAACCTGTAATAACGACAACCGGGCTTGCACTTCTTTTGATGGATGCTGATAAGGGTTGGCAAAACCGGCACTGTTAAGGGCAAGCCTGGGTGCAAGCTGCTGTAAAAACCTCAACTGATTGGAGCTTTTGCTGCCATGGTGGGAAAGCAGCAGCACATCGGTACCAAGAAAAGGGTTGAGGGCCAGTAGTTGCTGCTCTATGGCGCTACTGATATCGCCGGTCAGCAGCACTGACCAGCCCTCAATTTCCAGCTTCAGTACACAGGACTGGTCATTTTTTACATCAGATACCGCGGGCCCGGGCGGCCACAGCACCTGCAGTGAAAACTGCTGCCACACAGCTGGCAGCTGCCGGCAATTGAGTTCAGGCATAACTGCACCCACGTCTGTCACCAGCCTGGCGCCTGGATAAGCGCGGCGTAATAACGCCAGATGTCCGCTGTGGTCACTGTCATTGTGGCTGAGGATCAGATAATCCAGCTGCCGCACGCCCTGATAGCGTAAATATGGCAGTACCGCTGCTTCAGTGGCACTGTAACTGCCATAACGCGGGCCAAAATCATACAGCAAGCCATGCTCGCCCTGCTGCAATAAAAGGGCTGTGCCCTGCCCGACATCTATCAGATGCAGCTGCGCTGGTGGTTTGAGGTTGGTGGTGAATAACAAAGGCAAAGACAACACCATCAACAGCGGCAGGCTGCGGCGTCTTTCCGGTAACAACAATAACAACAGAGCGGCCATCAACAGCAAGGTGAATACAACTCCTGATTGCGGCACAGTCCACCACCAGTTCGCTTCTGCACAATAATATAACCAAAGCAGCAAAGGTTGCAGCAGCCCATCAACCAGCTGCCATAACAGGGTGAGTGGCCAGGGGCTGAAAGACTGTAAAAAAAACACCAGCAACAACAGCGGGATCACCAGCACGCTGCACCAGGGCACAAACAGCAGGTTCGACAACAAAGAAAGCGGCGCTATGCCCTGAAAAAACAATAAGCCAAGCGGCAGCATCAATAAGGAAAAAATCAGCTGGTAGCGCAAAAAACCCAGCAACATGGAGCGCATGCCTTTTGCCGGCGGATAACGCCAGCCCAGATAAAACACCAGCGCCACCGCCAGCACCGACAGCCAGAAGCTTAAACTTAACAACCAGAATGGTTGCAGCAATAACAACAGTGCCGCCACCAGCAGACAAAACTGACGACCGGAACTGCGCCGCCAGCATAATTTCAGCAACACCAAAAGCACCAGCGCCAGTAAAGCACGTACTGTCGGCACCGCATAACCGGCCATGGCACTATAAAGCCAGGCTGCCATGAGCGCTGTGCCAAGCGCCAGGCTAAAACGCCACCACCAGCGCTTCGTCAGCAATGCCCAGCCATGCTGACTCAGCAACACCCAACCAAACACCAGCGCTATATGCATACCGGAGATTGAAATCAGATGACCAAGACCTGTGGCCTGCAGCCCAAGCCATAACTCATCGCTAAAAGGCCGCTCGCCCAGCGTCAGCGCCAGCATCAACGCCTTGCTTTGAAAATCGCCAAGCGCAACATCCAGCTGATTAAACAGCTGCTGGCGCAAAGTAATGTCGGCACCGAGTAACTTCAGTTCCGCCAATGCATCCGAAGATTGCACCGTTGCCTGCGCCACCAGGCCTGATACCAGAGCCTGAGCTTCGGCCCAGCCGCTTCCAGGGTTAGCTAAACCTCTGATCACTTTAAGTTTTACCGGAAGCTGCCAATGCTGACCTTGCTGTAGCTTCACCGGTGCCTGAAACCAGCGCACCAGCAGTAAAGCGCCAGCACCAGGCTGTGCTTTATCCTTTACAGTTTCACTGAGCTGTAATATAAACCTGCTGCCACCGTCATAGTGCTGTGGAATACTGACAACAGTTCCGGCCACTATTGTGCTATGCTGCGCCAGCACCTGCTGACTGGTCGTGCTGTACTGCTGCAGCTGGATACTCAGACTGGTAAGAAAAAGGCACAGGCCGGCCCCAAACCAGCAACGAAGCGGGATGCAAATGAATAACAGGCTCAAGGGCCAGTACCAGTCAGGGATTGCAGGTAACAACAAAGTAATAAGGCTTCCTGCCAGGATCCCAACACAGCATGATTCCATCTTCATAGTTGGTAACTAATTTGGTAACAAAGTTGTAATGGCTAAAAACTTTATAAAAAAATACTTACCAGATCCGGACTCGATCAAAAATCATCAATCGATGCAGATTTTTGGCAAGCTGCTGCACGACGGTAATTTATGGCACCTGCACCGCCGCTCAGCACGGGGAGCCTTTGCCGCTGGTTTATTTGCCGCCCTGATGCCAATGCCGGGCCAAACAGTGCTGGCTGCCGCACTGGCCATCTTATTCCGGGTGAATATCCCTATTGCCGTGGCGCTGTGCTGGGTAACCAACCCCTTTACTATGGCACCAATTTTTTACATCTGTTACAACATTGGAACATTTGTACTGGGTCAACCGCCGCACGACATTCATTTTGAAGTGACCACCGAATGGCTGATTGAAAGTATCAATACTGTCGGCAAACCTTTTTTGATTGGCAGTCTGATTTTTGCAGCTTTTGTCTCAGCCTTGTCCTGGTTCACTATTGATACGTTGTGGCGCCTCGGTGTGGCCAGAGCCTGGCGTAAAAGAGCTGAACAGCGTTTAGGAAAAAGCGCAGATAAAACAGATAAATCCTGAAGACCTAACCAAAGCAGGCCAGGCGCCTGCTTGTATGAACATCCACTGCAGCATTGCAGTTAAAGAGCCTGTTGATGGCAAAACCCTGGTATAAATCTTTTATTCCCGACAGCAGCACACTGCAGCAACATCCGTCACTACAGCGATTTGGCCCGGCGTTGCAACATCCATCGTTATGGCAGTTGTCCAGACGTTCAGCCCGCGCTGCCGTTGCTGTGGGTTTATTCTGCGCCATGCTGCCTATTCCGGTACAGATGTTATTAGCGGCGTTTTTAGCCATTTGGCTGCGCGGCCATCTGCCGCTCACTATTGCGCTGGTGTGGCTGAATAACCCCATTACCATAGCGCCAATTTTTTATGCAGGTTACAAGCTTGGCAGCTGGATGCTGGGGACCAGCCCCAAAGACATTCAATTTGAACTCAGTACAGAATGGTTATGGACACAGCTGGCCGACATTGGCCTGCCACTGTTGCTTGGTAGTGTCAGTCTGGGCTTATTGCTTGGATTAACGGGCGCATTGCTGCTGGATTTTTGCTGGCGTTTAGGTTTAAAAAGGCGCTGGGCGGCAAGAGCCCGCAGACATTAAGCCAAAGCCGATAGCTATGAAACAAAGCGCACAGTCATGAAATCATCATGGCAAAGCAAGTCTGACGAGTCTTTTGTTGCGGTTGATGGTTCAGACCTATTGCCGGGAATCAACTGCCGGCGTCCCCGCCGGCATGGTTAACGTTGCCCCAATACCCGGGCAGGATCGACATAAGCAGCACGCGATGCCGGATATAAAGTGGCAATCAGGCTTAACAACAAGGCGATACCAACAGTCAACAGAACATCCTGTGCATGCAGCTCGGAGGGCAGATAATCAATAAAATAAATGGTCGGGTCCAAGAGCTGTAAACCAAACAACTTTCCGGCCACAGCGTAGATGTGTTCAATTTGCCAGGCCAGAACCAGACCAACCAAAGCGCCCACCAGCGTACCTTTGACGCCATTAAGCCAGCCCAACCACATAAAAGCGCGCACTATCACCCCGGGCTCAGTGCCCATAGTCAGCAAAATGGCAATGTCACTTTCTTTTTCCCGCACCGCCATCACCAAAGTGGCCACTATATTAAAACAGGCCACAGCGATGACCAGCGCCAGCACCAGATACAAAATGCTGCGGACCATCTGAATGTCCTGATACAAGTGGCCCTGAGTGCGAAACCAATCGAGCATATAGACATAATCTTCAGCCTGATTGCCAAGCTCACGCGCTATATTACCGGCCTGAAAAATATCCTGAATTTTAAAAGCAAATCCTTCCACTTGCCCGGGCGATAAGCTTAACCATTCGCCCAGTGCATCCAGGTCCACCCAGACTTGTTGATAATCCAGCTGGCCGCCGATACCGGCAATGGCCACCACTTCCAAACTGACGTTTTTCTGACTGGCGAGCTCGCCTTGTTCAGATAACTGCGGCAACATCAGCTGCACTGTGTCACCCACTTTGGCTGACAGTTCAGTGGCAATACCCTGCCCCAGCACTATCTGACTGGCGCCAAGCCGACTGAACTCGCCTTGCTGAATAAAATCGCCGAGCCGGCTGATGCCATGTTCAAATTGCGGATGAATACCGCGCACCGAGGCAGCTTTTACTTTGCTGCCCAAACGCAACATGCCGTCGGACTGAATAAAAGGCGCTCCCGCCGCCACACCCGGTGTTTTGACCAGTTGTTGCAGCTTGGGTTGCCAGTGACTGATAGGCTTATCCACCGCCAGCAATTCCACATGCGGGATCACCGACAATAATTTGTTTTTCAGCGCCGCTTCAAAGCCATTCATTACCGACAAAGCCAAAATCAGAATGGCCACACCAAGGCCTATGCCCCAGGTGGAAGACGCCGAAATAAAACGGATAAAAGCGCTGCTGTTGCGGGTATGGCGATAACGGCGCGCCAGTTGCCAGGACAAACTTGCGGTGAAAATAGGAAGTTTGTGCAACATACTAAAGACTCAGAACTTTTGTTTGCGGCTCACCCAAACGGCCATCCTGCATAAAAAGCTGCCGGTCTAACCTGCTTGCCAGTTGCTGATCGTGCGTCACCACCACAAAGCTGGTGCCAAGCTCCTGATTCAGCTCACGCATCAGCTGATAAATGCTTTCTGCAGTTTGATGATCCAGATTACCGGTCGGCTCGTCGGCCAGCACCAGCGCAGGTTTGCCCACCATAGCCCGGGCAATAGCCACCCTTTGCCGTTCACCACCGCTAAGCTCACCCGGTCTGTGACTGGTTCTGTGCCCAAGCCCCACCCGTACCAGCATTTGTTCGGCCTGGCTTTTGGCATTTTTACTGTTTTCACCACGAATAAGCAGCGGCATCATCACGTTTTCAACAGCGGTAAAATCCATCAGCAGATGGTGAAACTGATAAATAAAGCCAAGCTGCTGATTACGAAGTTTGGCTTTTTCTGCCGAAGATAACGTGGCGACATTCTGATTGGCCAGCCACAATTCGCCGCTGTCGGGCTGATCTAAAGTGCCGAGAATATGTAATAAAGTACTTTTACCCGAGCCTGAGCTGCCAACAATGGCCAGCATCTGATGGCTTGGCAGCGACAAATTCACCTGATGCAGCACTGGTGTGACATGAGCACCGTCACGGTAACTTTTACAAATATCAATACAACGCAACATCAGTTATTCATCCCGTAAAATTTCGGCAGGTTCAATTTGCACCGCACGCCAGGCCGGATAAATCACCGCCAGCGCCGTTAACGCTAAAGCCGACAATACAATAAAAAGCAGCTGCAGTGGCTGTAAGTCAATAGGCAAGGCCATGCCAGGCAACAGCTGCAGGCCAAGCAACGCCATCAAAGGATTTAACTGCCAGCACAGCAATACACCCACCAGAGCACCGGCAAAAGCGCCAACCACACCATGGCTCATGCCCTGCACTGCAAACACCAGAAACAGCTGGCTGTTGGTCATGCCCTGGGTTTTTAAAATGGCGACTTCCCGCTGTTTGTCGGTCACCATCATCACCAGCGCTGACACTATATTAAAAGCCGCCACTGCCACTATCAGCAGCAACATCAGCCACATCATGGCTTTTTCCATCGCCACAGCGGAAAACAACTTGCCATGGCTCACCCGCCAGTCCACCACCTGAGTAACGCCCGGTAGCGCCGCCAGTTTTGGCGCTATCGCCACTGAGCTAAAAGCATCACTTAAGCTGATGCGCCACTCGAGCTCAGGTTTAGGGGCCAGCTTTTGTAAATCGCCCAAAAGCACCACAGCCACCACTTTGTCCACTTCAGAGCCACTGTTAAAAATACCGGCCACAGTAAAAACCCGTTGCCGTGGCATCCAGCCCATCGGCGTATAACTGCCACCCGATGGCAATAACAGCCGTACTTTCTGCCCCACCTGCACCCGCAGTTTGTCTGCAAGAGCTGCACCTAACATCACCTGATAACGGCTCTGGCCAAAATCCTGCCAGTCGCCAATTTGTAATGAATCTTTTAAAAATTGCGGTAAAGCATCGACCGACACCCCTTGTAATAAGGCACCGCTTAATTGTTTACTGGATTGGATCAGGGCTTCAGACTGGGCAAAGGGACTGACCTGCAGCACCCGTTCATCCTGAGCTTGTAACAGTTCTGGCCAGGACTCCGGCTTTGTTTTGTCGGTTGACACCACCAGATGCGGCAGTACACCCAGAATACGTTTTTTCAGCTCACCTTCAAAACCGTTCATCACCGAGCTCACCAGCGTCAGCGCCATCACCCCTAAAAAGATCCCGGTGACTGAAAACAACGTAATAAAAGATAAAAAGGCATGACCTTTGCGGCTTTGGCTATAACGTAAACCAATAAAAAGTGGGATTGGTAGCTGCATCCTTTTCTCAGGACTTCATTGAATGATAATGATAAAGTAGCGGGATCATAGAGATAAACAGTGGCGCTTACAAGCCACCTGCCGAGGTTAAAGATGGACAAGGCCCAACTTGAGCAGCTGCGTGTGCAATACCACGACTATTTTTCGATAGAGCAGTCGGTGCTGGCCAATATCAGGCCACTGTCACAGTCACTGCCAGACGAACAGGAATTTTTGCAGATGATCCCCGAGCCTTTTTTAATGGCCAGTGAACAGGCGGTGTTGGATCGTTCAGCACTCAAAGCACTGTCTAAGCTTGGGGAGCTGGCTGAAGAACTGGCGGCTTACCTCAAAACCCAGGCAAAAAAACTCGATATGATGATGCGTTACGTGCTGATGCAACAAGACGATGCCAACTACCGTCAGCATACTCATAGTTTTGGCGGTTCTGCGCTGAATTTTATATCCACAGCACCGCTGCCGGAAGGTCAGACGCTGGAAGTGAAATTGTTTTTAACTGGCGCTGATGGTGCAGTGTATTTCCTGGCAACTGTGCTTGAAAACGAAGTTTATCAATCTGCAGAACCGGATATTGAGGTTTCGGCCATTGCGGCACAGCACCAGCCGTCAGCAACACAATCGCCGGCTTATCTGGTACGGGCAGCGGTCAGCCGTATTCGGGATGAAGACAGAGAAGTGTTGGTACGCGCCACTTTGCATGAACAATCCAGGCAGTTAAAGCGCAAAGCACAAGAACGGGAACAACAACGCACTCTGGAAGGAAAGCGTTAATTGTCGCCGTATGCTCTGCCTGTCGCAAGGACGCAGCAGGATGCCCTGCTTTTTTCCCTACCACATCAGGCAGGCTGCAAGGGGTTATTCACAGATAGGATTGCAGCTGAAACTGCAGTGCTCACTTTTCCAAACTATCAGCGGCAAGGCATTAATTGCCTTGCTCAAAGTTATCAATACGGCATTTTTTCTGCAGCCATGCTGCAGTTGCCGCGGGGTTTGTTATGCGTTTGAATTTATCCTTACCTTTGCCTGCCGGCCCACAGGACATCAAACAACTGGGTAATTTGTGTGGGGCTGCGTTACCGCTGGTGCTGGCTGAACTGTTACAGCAGCACAGGGGCCTCTATTTGTTGCTGGTGCCCGACACGCCAACGGCGCTTCGGATAGAGCAGGAACTGGCGGTATTTTTAGCTGACAGCAGTCAGCTTTACACCTTCCCCGACTGGGAAACTCTGCCCTACGATGTGTTTTCACCGCATCAGGATATTATTTCCCAGCGCCTGCGCACTCTGTATCAGCTGCCCTCGTTAAAACAGGGGTTGGTGATAGTGCCGGTCAGCACTTTAATGCTACGGCTTTGTGAACAAAGCCATCTGCAACAAAACAGTCTGGTACTCAAACAAGGTCAACAACTGGATTTAACAGCATTAAAACGTCAGCTGGCCCAGGTGGGTTACCGTACCGTGGATCAGGTGATGGAGCATGGCGAGTTTTCGGTGCGCGGTTCCTTGCTTGATCTTTACCCTATGGGCAGCACTTTGCCTTATCGTATTGATTTTCTTGATGATGAAATTGACGGTTTACGCACCTTCGACCCCGACAATCAAAGAACTGTCGACAAAGTTAGCCAGGTAGAACTATTACCGGCACACGAGTTTCCGCTCGATAAAACCGCCATTGAACGTTTCAGAAGCAGATACCGCGAGCTGTTTCCGGCACGAAATGAAAAAGAGTCTTTATATCAGCAGGTTAGTCAGGGTTTATTACCTGCAGGTATCGAATATTATCTGCCACTGTTTGCCGCCGAAACTGTATCGCTTTTGAGTTATTTTCAGCCCGGCACAGTGGTTTTACAATTTGGGGATATTGAAGCGGCGGCACAGCGTTTCTGGCAAGACGTGGAGCGGCGTTATCAGGACAGAGCCATCGATTTATTGCGTCCTATCTTAAAACCCACTCAGTTATATTTCCCGGTCGATGCGCTGTTTGCCGAGCTTAAATCCAGGCCCAGACTGCGCTTATCGGCAGCATTTTTGCCGGCCAAAGCCGGTGTCAGTAACCTAAAAGCCGAACTGCTGCCTGATTTAACGGTGAATCATCAGCAGGCAGAGCCTTTGGCTTTGCTGCGCAATTTTGTGCTGGCGCAAAAACAGCAGCAGGGCCGCTGCCTGTTTTGGGTCGAATCTGAAGGCCGGCGCGAAAGTTTATTGCAGCTGCTGCAAAAAGCCGGCATCCGGCTGCCGCAGGTGGCCGGTTTTTCTGAGTTTCTTGGCAGTAACGAAGATGTTGCCATCGCCATTGGCGCTCTGGAGCAAGGCGTTTGGCTCAAAGATGGCGTTAATGTTGCCATCATCAGTGAAAACGAGTTATTTGGCCAAAAAATCCGCCAGCGCAGAAGGCGCAAACACAGCCAGCAGGTATCGAGCGATACCATTATCCGTAACCTTGCCGAATTAAATCCGGGCGGCCCTGTGGTGCACCTGCAGCATGGCGTCGGCCGTTATCAGGGGTTACAGGTGCTCGAAGCGGCCGGCATCAGCGCCGAGTTTGTCACCATCGAATATGCCGGTGGCAGCAAACTTTATGTGCCAGTGTCCAGTTTACATTTACTAAGCCGCTACTCAGGCGCCGATGCTGAACACGCGCCTTTACATAAACTCGGCAACGACCAGTGGGAAAAAGCGCGGCGCAAAGCGGCAGAAAAAATCCGTGATGTGGCGGCAGAACTGTTAGATGTGTACGCCATGCGCGCCGCACAAAAAGGTTATGCCTTTCAAATTAATGAAGAAAGTTATCAGAAATTCGCCGATGGTTTCCCCTTTGAAGAAACTGCCGATCAGCAGGATGCAATAGCCGCAGTACTGAAAGATATGCAAGAGCCGCAGGCGATGGACCGGCTGGTTTGTGGTGATGTGGGTTTTGGTAAAACCGAAGTGGCGATGCGAGCCGCTTTTGTGGCCGTAGATGATGGCCATCAGGTGGCGATTCTGGTGCCGACCACGCTGTTGGCACAACAGCATTTTGACAACTTCCGCGACCGTTTTGCCAACTGGCCGGTTCGGGTCGAAGTGTTGTCGCGTTTTATCAGCGCCAAAGAGCAAAAAGCCATTCTGGCCGATGTGGAAGCGGGCAAAGTGGACATTCTGATTGGTACCCATAAGCTCTTGCAAGACGATATTAAATTCCGCGAGCTTGGGCTGCTGATTGTGGACGAAGAACACAGATTTGGCGTACGCCAGAAAGAAAAAATCAAGGCGCTCAGAGCCAACATCGATATTTTGACGCTCACCGCCACCCCTATCCCACGCACCTTAAATATGTCGTTATCCGGCATGCGGGATTTATCCATTATTGCTACGCCACCAGCCAAACGGCTGGCGGTGAAAACCTTTGTGCGCGAAAACGAACCAGGCCTGATCCGCGAAGCGGTACTTAGGGAAATTATGCGCGGTGGTCAGGTGTATTATCTGCACAATGATGTGGCCAGTATTGAAAAAACTGCGGCCGATTTAGCAGAGTTATTGCCGGAAGCTTTGATAGGCATAGCCCACGGTCAGATGCCGGAGCGGGAGCTCGAACGCATCATGGCAGATTTTTACCATCAGCGTTTTAACCTGCTGCTTTGCTCAACCATTATTGAAACCGGCATCGACGTACCTACTGCCAATACCATTATTATTCAGCGGGCAGATAACTTTGGTCTGGCACAGTTACACCAGTTACGGGGCCGGGTCGGCCGTTCGCATCATCAGGCTTACGCTTATTTATTAACACCACCGCCAAAAAGACTCACCCCGGATGCACAAAAACGGCTGGAAGCCATTTCAGCACTGGAAGATTTAGGCGCTGGTTTTGCACTGGCCAGTCACGACCTGGAGATCCGCGGTGCCGGTGAGTTGCTGGGCGATGATCAAAGTGGCCAGATTGAATCCATAGGTTTTACTTTGTATATGGAAATGCTGGAAGAAGCAGTGCAGGCACTGAAAGAAGGCCGCGAGCCAAGCCTGGATAGTATGCTGAGCAGTCAGGCAGAACTTGATCTGAAAATTCCGGCTTTACTGCCGGATAGTTATATTCCGGATGTCAGCTTAAGGTTATCATTCTACAAACGACTGGCCAGCAGCCGCGACCTCGACGAGCTGGACGAAATCCAGGTGGAACTGATTGACCGTTTTGGTTTATTACCGGACGCTGCAAAAAATCTGGTGGCCATTACCGGCTTTAAACAGCAGGCACAGGCGCTTGGTATTAAACGGCTGGAGGTCAACCCGAAAGGCGGCAGCATAGAATTTGCCGAACGAACCCTGGTGCAGCCTGGTTATATTATTGGCCTTATCCAAAGCCAGTCGCGGATTTATAAGCTTGAAGGTGGCAATAAACTGAAATTCAGTATTGCCAGCAACAACAGTCAGGAACGGCTGGAGCTGGTCAGGGCCATGCTTGCGGATATGCAGCTCAAAGGCACTCAGGCAACAGGCCGTTAAAGGCCAGCCTTTGCAAGCGAATAAATATGGCGCCGGATGTTTGCAGATGCCGGCGCCAGACTTACCAAACAATCTGAAGTGGACACTAAATTCATGAAAAAACTTGTGCTTTTTAGCTCTGTGTTGCTGAGCTTCGCGCTGACAACGCCTGCATCTAAAGCCCAGAGTATTGAAAGCTCATGGTTTGAAATTGAGCTGCTGGCCTTTAGCCGGGGTGATATCCAGCCGTTACTGGAAAAATTTCCGGCCAAAGTGACCCCGATAAGCTTCGCCGGAGCGCTGGATTTATTAAGCCCGGTATATCAGCCCGATTTAACCGCACTGGCCTTGGCTTTACCAGGCTGCAGCAGCGCAGCAGCAGGCTTAAAAGCAGGTTTTGCAGCTGATATGCAACCGGCTTTTGCTACAGCGCCAGCTCTGAGCAAAGCGCCTGAGCTGCAAATTGATCTTGCCGTTTTTACCACTCCTGTTTTTATGGCTGAACAGGCGCAACTTGCTGAATACAGCTTTCGCCAGAGCCTCAGCGCTTTTGATTTTCATCCGGCGTTGTTACCACAGCTTTGCCCACTGACGCAGCAGCCTCTTGCTGCAACCACAGTAAAAAAACCGGATTATCAGCTGATGAGCGCACCACTGTTGGCATCCCCACAGGCTGTGCCTTTAACGCCGGCCGGTAGTGAGCAACATCAGAGCAGCCCTTATCTGGCGCCTGAAACCGCATTGGCGCTGACCGACCTTGCCTATCAGCTCAAACACCGTGCCGGTCATCAGCTGCTGTTGCACACTGTGTGGCGCCAGCAGCTTGGCAGCAAACGTCAGTCGGTGCCAAGCCGCTGGTTTGGTGGTCGCAACTTTGCACCGGCTTTTGATTATGCCGGCCGTCAAGCCAGCAGCCAGCCTGATTTGAGCCAAAGCCCCGAGCAGCGTCTGCTCGCTGATATCACAAAATTGGAGCAACAGCTGATCGCCGGGCCTAAGCTGCCACTGGCTGAGGACAACAGCCTGCCATCAATGCCTGGCGCGGTCTGGCAACTGGATGGTTTAGTGCGGCTTTACAGTGAACGTATGTTGTTTGCTGAAACTGAATTTAACCTGCGCAAAATGTCGGCTGATGGCCAAAGGCTGCAGACTTTTTACAGCAAAGATCAAAGCCGCTTGCTGATTGGCAATATTCATTATCTGGATCATCCGCATCTTGGACTGGTGCTGCAGATCCGTCGTTTTACGCCCCCTCTGGCTGACACGGCAATGACGCCGCTTGCCAGCCGATAAATGTTGCTTTAAGGAGTTTTAATGAAAAAAATAATCACCGCCGCGCTGCTGTTGACACTGGTTGCCTGCAGTAAATTATCAATGGACAACTACCAGCAATTAAAAACCGGTATGAGTTATAACGAAGTCACCGCCATTATTGGTGAGCCTGAGAGCTGTGAAGAAGCACTGGGTACCCGCACCTGTCTGTGGGGCGATGACAAAAAACAAATCAAAGCGGCTTTTCTGGCGGAAAAAGCCATGTTATTTAGCCATAAAGGTCTGAACTAACAGACGTCAACGGCACGATCGTTTATCAAACCAGACTTGTCCACAACCGGGGCCTTACCGGCCCCTTTTGTATCAAAACCAGCAAATAATCAGGGTTGTGATGTATCAGCTGCGGGATTATCAGCAACAAACAGTACAGGCGGTGCTGCACTATTTTCGCGCCCATGCCGAGCCCGCCGTGGTGGTGCTACCCACAGGAGCCGGCAAAAGTCTGGTGATTGCTGAGCTGGCGCGTATTGCCCGTGGACGGGTACTGGTGCTGGCTCATGTCAAAGAGCTGGTTGAGCAAAATCATCAGAAATACCAACAATATGGCCTGACCGCCAGTATCTACGCCGCAGGTCTGGGTCGTAAAGAAACCAGCAGTCAGGTGGTGTTTGCCTCTATTCAGTCAGTGGCGCGTAACCTCAACGACTTTTGTGCCAGTTTTAGCCTGCTGGTCATCGACGAATGTCACAGAGTGCCGGACGACGACAACAGCAGTTACCGTCAGGTGATTAGCCACCTGCGTGAACAAAACCCGGGCATTAAAATTCTCGGTTTAACAGCAACGCCCTATCGCCTCGGGCAGGGTTTTATTTATCAGTATCATAGCCGTGGTTTGGTGCGCACTGAAGAACCGCGTTTTTTTAAGTTTTGTATTTTTGAACTGCCTTTACGCTATTTGCTGGAGCAGCAGTATTTAACGCCTGCAACTGTGCTGGATGCGCCGCTTTTGAGTTACGACTTTTCCGAGTTAAAACCAACAGCTGCCGGTTATTTTCGGGAAGACGAACTGGCGGCAGTGATCAACAGCGCCAAAAGAGTCACACCACAAATTATTGAACAGGTGAAACATTACGCCAAAGAGCGCAATGGTGTGATGATTTTTGCCGCCACCAGTCAGCATGCCCGTGAAGTGTTGTCGTATTTGCCTGCAGATCAGGCGGCGCTTATTTTAGCGTCAACCCCCGCCAGTGAACGCCAGGCTATTATTCAGGCTTTTAAACAGCAACAGCTGAAATATCTGGTGAATGTGGCGGTTTTGACCACAGGTTTTGATGCGCCTCATGTTGATCTGATTGCCATTTTGCGCCCAACCGAGTCGGTCAGCCTGTATCAGCAAATCGTGGGCAGGGGCTTACGTTTAGCGCCCGGCAAAACCGATTGTCTGGTGCTGGATTATGCCGGCAATATGTATGATTTGCATTTGCCTGAAGTAGGCACACCGCCGCCGGTCGCTGGCGCCGAACTGGTCACAGTGCCCTGCCCGCTGTGCAATTTTGCCAATACCTTCTGGGGCAAAACCGATGTCAACGGCCTGGTACTGGAACATTATGGCCGCCGTTGTCAGGGTTTTGATCGCAGCGACTTACAACATATTCAGCCTTGTGGTTATCGTTTTAAAGCCAAATTTTGCCCTGAATGTGGCGCCGACCAGGATATTGCCGCCAGGTTTTGCAATCAGTGCCAGACAGTGCTGGTTGATCCGGATAAAAAACTGCAGGAAGCATTAAAGCTCAAAGATGCGTTGATCCTGTATCCGCAGCAAATGACGCTCAGTGCCCAACAGGACAACAAAGGCCACACCAGATTAAAAGTCAGTTATGTTGATACACAGGGACAACAGCTGCATGAGTTCTGGCCTCTTGCGAGCAAAGCACAGCGTCAGCGTTTTGGCCGCATTTTTGTGCCGCCCCATTTAACCGATCGCCACCGGCCTTTTGATACCAGCTCAGTCAAAGCTATTCTGGCGCAGCAACACAGATTACAACCACCTGCAGCAGTGATAGCGCGTAAAGACGGCCGTTTCTGGCGACTGAGGGATAAATTATTTCAGTTAAGTTCGGTTGGCAATGCAGAAATCCAGACCCAGCCCGGTACAACAAAAGGCAGTACAACAACAGCCTGACAGCTGGTTGCAAAGTATTGTTTTTAAAAATTAATCACCAAAGCATTGCTTTACAACGGCCGGTAGTTAAGCAAAAATGAAACACCTTATCAGCAGTGAAGGAACACCGCATGTTGTCAGGTTGTTGGCCTTTAAGCCAAAACCTCAAGCCCGGCGCGAAGCCCATGGCTGACAACAAGCTACTGTCTCGTTGCATCATTTTTGCGCTTGGCTTGACACCTCGCAGTCAGAACAACAACTGAGCTTTGGATGTACATCTGTTATGCAAATTAAAGACATCAACAAAGATACTTACCGCAGTCACCTGAATGTCATTATTGTGGCGGCTATAGCGGTTTTTGCAGCGCTCGGCGTTGGTATCTCCAGTTTGCTGATCCACTATTTTGGCGGGCCGCAAGGTGACAACTTTATCTGGAACCTGCTGGGAGTCAGCATTGGTGGTTTTATTGCCGCCGCCTGCTTAAAAAAGTTAAAACACACCCCTTATTTTTATGAAGTGGCTTATGTGTGGGATTTAAAACAAGAGCTGAATCTGATTAACCGTAAGCTGACCCACCTGAAGCAGGCCTGCAACAGCGGCAATGTCGATGCCATGATTATTATGTTATACAACTACCATGGCTCCAGACAGTTATGGCAGCTGGATGATAACGTACTGAATTTGCAGGAACTGGAGCTGGAGTTGATTCAGTTGGAAGATAAGATCCGTCAGGCAGGCCTGAAACTGGACCCTGGCCAATATCAGCGTAGCCTGCTGGATAAATTCTAAGTTGGAAAAGCCATTTCAGGGACAAAAGTAAATTTAACATATCAAAGCTAACTCTCTGTTCCTGAATATAAAAATATTTTTTTAGCCAGGCTGTTTTTTTAATCATCCTGCTGTGAAAGCAAGAAAGAATAGACAATAATCAAACAACACTAAGTCTCTTTCCAATAACAACAAGCTGTTACAGGGTTCTGATATGACTGCGCAAAATGCTTTATTAACCATTCTCGTCGAAAAAATCCGCAACGATAGTTTAGTCTTACCCAGCCTTCCGGAAATTGCGTTAAAAATCCGCAAGATGGCGGATGATCCGAATGTAAATCTGAACCAGATGGCCGACATGATTTCCCATGATCCGGCGTTGTCGGCGCGTATTATGAAAATTGCCAACAGCGCTTTTGTCGGCCGTGGTATCCATGTGAATTCTTTGCATCAGGCCACCACCCGTATCGGGCTGCGTTATATCAAAAACGTGGTGACAGCCATGGCAATGGAACAACTGTTTGTATCAAAAACTGCATTTATCAAAAAACAAATGGATGTGGTTTGGTCTGAAACTCTGGAGCTAACCGCTTTTGCCCTGACCGCCATGGCACAACATAATGCCAATTTTAAAAACCCGGCATTAAACTTCGACACCATGACACTGGCCGGTTTAGTGCACAATATCGGTGCTTTACCCATTCTGACCGAGGCGGAAAGACAGCTGGATATTTTTGGTGATGAGAACTTTATCAAAGGTGCTATCACCAATATTTCCGGCAAAATCGGCGCGACTATTTTGCGCACCTGGGGTTTCCCGAACGAACTGATTGAAGTGGCTGAGCAGTGGGATGTGCCGGCCTATCAGCCAGCCCACCCTTCATACGTGGACTTTATCCGTATCTCTGCCATAAAACAAAACCGCTTCCATGGTGAAGGTGAAACAGCACAACTGCTGAAACCTTATGTTGAACTTGGGTTGATCCCTTCGACCGATTTCTACCGCTCACCGGATTTTGTGGCACGGTTTAACGAAATCAAAACATTATTTGCCTAAAAAAAGTTTGCTTAATAAAAGTTTGCTTAAGAAAGTTCGCTTTACAAAAAGTAGTGATAAAAAAACCGCCAACCGGCGGTTTTTTATTTGGTTTAAAACAGTGCCTGATGCAGCTCTTTCACCACAGTGGCCGCTTCTTTATCTTCCACCAGAAAACACAAATTATGCCGGCTGGCACCGTGGCAAATCAGCCGCATATTAATTTTTTCCAGTGCCTGAAATAGCGAGCCTGTGACACCACGGGTGCTGTGCAGATGGTTACCAATCACTGCAATCAGGCTTAAATCCTGCTCCACCGTCACTTCTGAAAAAGTTTTCAGCTCGGCCAAAGCCGGTTCAATCGAATGGCTAAAAGCACTGCCCGGCGCATCGTCCAGGGTTAAGGCCACACTGATTTCTGAGGTGGTGACTAAATCCACCGAGATCTGGTGGCGACTTAAAATATCAAACACCCGCGCCAGGAAACCGGCTGCATGCAGCATGGCAGGGCTTTTTACCGTGATCAAAGTCTGGGCTTTACGTAGAGCAATAGCACGGTAGGAAGGTTTGGTATCAACCTGTTTGGAGATCCAGGTTCCCCCCGCCTCTGGCTCGCGGCTGGAGCCAACAAACACCGGAATATTCTGTCGCATTGCCGGAATAAGAGTGGCCGGGTGCAATACTTTGGCGCCAAAAGTTGCCATTTCGGCTGCTTCATCAAAGCTGATTTCCGGAATACAACGGGCAGCACTTGTGAGTCTTGGATCTGTGGTAAAAATACCCACCACATCAGTCCAGATTTGCACCACCCGCGCTCCCACGGCTTCACCTAAAATAGCGGCACTATAATCTGAGCCACCCCGGCCTAAAGTGGTGGTCTGACCGCTGCCATCAGCACCAATAAACCCCTGGGTTACAATCAGCTGTTGTTTTAACAGCGGCAACAGATATTGGACTGTTAAGCCGGCAATGGCTTCAATCTGTGGTTCGGCTTTACCAAAACGCGAATCGGTACGCATCACCCGGCGTACATCAAAACTGCTGACCGCTGCGCCGCGTTCGGCCAGCACCTGGGCAAACAACACAGAACTTAACCGCTCACCAAAAGACAACAATAAGTCTTTTTCGGCATCGCTGAATTCACGCTCAAACTGCAGCAGAGTTTTTAACTCCAGCAGCAGTTGTTCGATGGCTGCGCCCACCAGATGTTGTTGCTGTAACTGGCGCAGCACATTGTAGGTAATACGTTCTATGCCACTGTAATGCGCAAGCCGAAGGCCGATGTCGGATGTTTTGGCAATATCAACCAATAAGTTGGTGACGCCTGAGCTGGCGCTGACCACTATCAGTTTGATATTAGGATCAGCCAGAATAATGTCTGCACAACGCGACATGGCAGTAAAATCGGCCACGCTGGTGCCACCGAATTTGGCAACGATAAAAGCGTCAGGGTTTACGACTGGCGCAGCGGCTGCTGCAGAGGTATTTTGCGGATTTAACAAGGTTTCTCTCCTTATAAAAAACATAAGCAGAGCATGGCATTTGCAGCATGATCACCAGGCTGCGACCACAGCCAAAAGCTATGTGTTGCAGCCTGATAACAGACGAACAAAGGCCAGAAGCTCTCCACCGGGTTGCAGGTGACAGTCGCAGGGATTCAACCCTTTTGACCGGACAAGCTGTTGCTATGGCAGCTTATCCTCGGCGTTCATCCCCATTATTCAGGTTAAGGTTTATAGCTACCTAGCCTGAACTACCTGGTGAACGCTCCTCTTCTGGTCTATCGAATATGATTGACGCGGCCAAGATACTGCAGTTTGTTACAAAAGGCAACAGACTTTTAGATGTCTATATCTAACCCACGCGGAGTAACCCGCACTGCAAGCCTTTGTTTCTGTCCAATCTAAACCGCTGTCACTCCCTGTTTTTAAATAAAAAGCGCAAAAAAAACGGAGCATCAGCTCCGTTTTTTTGGTGTGAGTTTTAATTGGCGAACTGGCCAAAAATATAAACGCCGCTATAACCGAGTGAATAAGCAAACAGCAGATAACCAGCCATTTTAAAGTAGCTGCCAAAAGTCAGTTCTTTAATTTTGCTCATAGCAATAATACCGGCGGCAGAGCCGATAATTAACATAGACCCCCCCACACCTGTGGCATAGGTTAACAGCAACCACTCAGAGGTATTCATGGTTAAATCGGCTTTTAACAACGCAGCCGTCAGCGGCACGTTATCAATCAGTGCAGACGATATGCCCATCAGATAGTTGGCCTGCAGTGGCGGTAATACGTTGTACAGGTTAGTAAAGTTAGCCAGGAAACCGACTTCTTTTAAAATACCAACGAGCAACAACACACCCAAGAAAAACAACAGAGTTTCAAACTCCACTTCCCGCACATAATTCAGAATGCTCTGAGTGGCTTTTTTGCGTAATAAATACTGTGCACTTAAGAACATAATGCCAAGGCCAAACAAGAAGGTTAATACCGGTGGGATTTGGAACAGAATATTAAACAGCAAGGTTGAGCCGATGGTGGCGGCAAAAATACCGGCAATAATGGCATCGGCTTTTTCAATAGGTTTGGTTGATTTTTCAATGACAATCCGGTCTTTCATGCCGCGCGATAACAAAATGGCCAGCACGGCAACAGCAAAAAATGCCGGTATAACCAGCAATAATAAATGTCCGATAGTCACTTTTCCGGCCAGGAAAAACATCAGCGTGGTCACATCACCGGTAATAAGCGACACACCACCACTGTTCACCGCAAAAATAATCAGGGTGGCGTATTTGATGCGTTTTTTCACATCCATTTTTAAACTGGCAATCACCGCAATTGACACCAGAGTGGCCGTGACGTTGTCGGCAAAAGATGAAAACACAAAGGCAAAAGCGGCGATGATAAACATCAACCGACGTTCCGATAACTCGGACGGCAACATGCGCTGCACCATTTGCGAAATAAAACCTTTGCTATTGAGATAAGCGACAAAAGTCATAGTTGACATCAAAAACAACCACAAAGTGGCTATTTCTAACAGGTTATGGTTTAACTGCTCGCTAACTTCGGCACTTGTAGCACCATGCATTGGAAAAATAAATGCTAAAATCCAGCACAGAGTACCGAAAAAAAGTGTCGTTTTTGCCTTGTTTACGTGGATAATATCCTCTATAACGATGAGCACAAAAGCTAGGGCAACCAGGCCCAGTATTACGGCTGTTAACATATATTTTCACCAGATTGTAGACAGTGGAAGTGACCAATTTGCGGGGCGGCATTCTAGCATCGTCAGGCAGTTATCACCATCCACAACTGGGCATACATTGGTCTATACCCCTTAATTTTTTAACAAAAAGTTACGAGTTCATGCTATCAGCAAAAAAAATCATTAAGTGCCTCGACGACCACTGGCCTGTTCTGGAAACACTGGCAAGCCGCAGTGCCCTTGGCAGTTTCAGTTTTCAGGATGTGCAGGCACTGATCCAGCGCCACTCGCCTGGTTTTGGCAGCGAGCAGGTGTTTCGTGAAGCCCAAAGGTTATTGCAACAGGAAGTGCTGATCCCACTGGCCAAATCCAGTCAGCTGGAACTGAACCGTGCTGTGCTTGAGTTTATTCAGTTCCTGACGCAGGAGCATCAGCTAGGCACTGTTGGTGATATTCAAAGCCGGATTGAAGATTTAGACCGGCTGCGTGGCAAACTAAAAACCGCCGCCGATGGCAAAGATGTCAGCGAGATGCGCCGTTTTATCCGCCTAATGGATGAACGGGTGCGCGAAGTGGTGAAACACTTCCGTAAAAACGAAAGTGCCATTTTGCATTTGGTGGAACAAGCCAAAGCCGACGAAAGCAAATTAAGCCTGGCCAAAAGATACAGCGCTGTGATGGAAGCTTTTGATGAATACATCGAGCCAGTGCTGCAGATGATTGATATCAATGGCCCTTTCCAGCACAGCATTGCTGCGTTGGAATTGCTGCTCAGCGACTTAATTATCCATATTGAACAAACCGGTTTTTTACAGGGTGAAAAAGAGCCTTTAGTGCAGCTGCGCACCCGTTTGCTGGAAATGAACCAGCTGGGCCGCGAGTCGCTGATCCGCAGCACAGACGTGCTGATGCCACTGCGTGAAGAGCTTCGGAAAAACACTTTGTTGTCTCGCAACGCCAGCGCTTTATTGGCGCTGTTGCGCAAAAAAGGTCTGGAGCCAACGCTGGAGCAATTAGTGCCCAAATTCAGCTCAGATCATCAAAAATTCAGCCTGGGCTCGGCCAACCAAATCACCAGTTATATGGCAGAACTGGTGGACTATCAGGACGAGCTGTATCAGATGCCACAGCAGGTCGACCAGGCCGCGCATCACAATATCCGCGTGCCTGAGCTTGCTGATGTGCTCAAATTTGCCCGCACACAAAAAGCCAATACCGATTTATCACTCTGGCTTGCGAAGAGTTATCCGCAGTTGCCGGTAGATGAAATGTTATTTTTGTATCAGGAACTAAGCCGCGCTCCAAGTTTGAAACTGCAACATTTAGAGCAGCTCACCGAGCTTGAAGTCAATGGTTACCGCCTGACGCTTCACCCTTTTGCCCCTACAGCACAGTCAGGAAATTAACTGATGCAGATTGAACTGGAACAACTGAGCCAACTGGCTGACATTTATAAAAAACTCAGCACTGGTTTTCATATCAGCGAGCAGGATTTTGCCCTCTGGCAGGAGCTCGACAACAACGAAGAGGCCTACAGCGCGTTATTTACCGCTCTGGGTAATCAACTGAAACGTGACAGCCGTGGTTTTTTCCATTTTGAAGTGGACGATGCCACCGTCAATATGGGCAAAATTTCCCGGTTATTTGCGCTCACCACTTATGCTCTGGTGGAGTTTTTTGCAGACAAAGGCCAGGATCCACTGCGGGCTTTATTTGACGAAGAAATCAGCCACGAAATTCTTGCCAGCATTTTGCAGCAGCAATATCACCTATTTGAACAGCTCGAAGTGTATTCGGCCACCGACCTCAAACGTGAAGTGATGAACCGCATGTTACGTTACGGTTTTGCCAAAGCCCAGGGTGAAC
The DNA here is from genome assembly GCF_025245835.1 of Rheinheimera sp. 4Y26. GTDB lineage: Bacteria > Pseudomonadota > Gammaproteobacteria > Enterobacterales > Alteromonadaceae > Pararheinheimera. Next base: position 181,396 of record NZ_JAOBWS010000005.1, on the reverse strand, counting down.
AATTTAAGCTGCTCTCCCCCATCTACCGTTACCTGGACGCCTTAATGGCAGTCGACCAGCTGGCCGAAGAAACTAACACAGAGGAGCAGGCCGATGTCTGAGTTATACGGCTTAACCAAGCTCGCTTTATTAAATACCGCAGGTTACGCCAAGTGTGTGATCCCGCTCGATGATGCCGCCTCTATCTGCGCGCCGAATAACACAGGTAAAAGTTCGGTCATCAACGCTTTACAGTTTCCACTGATTAACGATTTACGCTTAACCGAATGGGACGGCCACGATTTAGACGAAACCCGGAAGTTTTATTTTGGCACCGACCAGAGTTATATTCTGCTGGAAGCCAACTTACCGAACGGCCCCGTGGTCATTGGTGTGGCAGGTCTTGGCAAAATTGCCGGTTATCAGTACCAGTATTTTTGCTACAACGGCAAGCTGAACCTGGATCATTACCTGGTCAATAACAGCATTGTGAAATACAACAAGCTGGATCATCACCTGCGTGAGCTGGGTTTTGACCCGCTGGAGCTAAAACCTGCTGAGCTCAATGCCCTTTTAACCGGCGGCGCCACCCCTTATGACAGCAAAATAAACCTGCGCATGATCCCGCTGACCAACGTGAGCGATGCGCCTGTCTATAAAGACATTTTCCGCCGTATTTTAAACCTGCACCGTTTAACAGCGCAGGACGTCAAACGGTTATTGTTGCCGGTGTTTGCCCGCCATTTAAGCGACCCAAAAGTCGATTTTTACACTGTCTGGCACAATGCTTTTGAAAAAGTAAACCGCGACAGGCGTGAACTAAAAGCTTTAGAAAACCAGCAGCAAGCGGTGGAAGCACTGGAAAACCTGCTGGATAACCGCGCTGTACTCAAAGGCAGGTTGGGCGCTTATGCACCCAAACTCGATAAAGCTTTGGTGGAATTTCAGAGTTATTTAGAAGATCAACAGGGCGAGCTTTCGAATAACCTCGAAGAGCTGCACCGCGAAAAAAGTCAGCTGGAAGAAAAACAGCGTTTATATGTGGGGCAAATCAAAGAGTTGTCTGGCCGTAAAATTGAGCTGCAACAATGGTTTAGTGAGCACGACACTCTGGCACTGCGTTTTGGCCTGACCAACTTAGCCACGCTGCAATCCAATCTTGCCAATATCCGCCAGAGTTATGAGTCGTTAAGCCACAGCCTGCAAGGTGCCGCCAACTTAAACCCAACGACTTTGGCGCATCAGCAGGCACAAACGCAGAAGCAGCTGAAAAGCTTAAAGCTGCAGCTGAAAAACCTGGAATATAACCTGTATTCCCGTTTGCGCGAAGATTTGTCTTTACCTGAAGTGCAGCAGCTGATTAAAGCGCTGAACCCGGACTTATTGTCACTGTCGACCGCAACAGGCGGTGATGTACACATTACAGATGACGATGCTTTTGGCGAGCAATTAAGTGCGCTGGCTGATTGTTTCCGTCAGGGTAAATTGCACCTCAAAGGCGCTGTCATTGATTTAGCGCATTTATCTGCGCCCGATATGACGGGTGTTGAAGGCAAAATTCAGCTGAAAGAACAGATTGAAGCTTTGCAGTTAACTTTGGCGACGTTGGAGCAACAAGAAGAAGTTGCTCAGGATTTAGCCGGCAAAACCCGCGAGAAAGAGCGGTTATACGCCGATATGCTGCAAGCCGAAGAAGATTTAAAACGTTTTGCCCGTTTTGAGCAAATGCGGGATTTGCGCGAGCAGCAGCAGGATTTAGTGGACGAGCTCGACCGTGAAGAAGAAATTCTGCACGAGCAACTATCTGAAGTGCAGCACAAAGCCAGCAGTTTGTCGGATCGGCGTAATCTGGTCACCAACAAGCAGGATCAACTGAAACGTCAGCTTGAACGTATTGAACACGAGAAAAAAGAGCGGATAGATTTCCAGCTCGATTTTTACAGCGGCCGTATTACACCTTATCCAATTGAGATAAACCTTGAATATGACAATCTGGCCGACGAGCTGCGCTCTTACAATAAACATTGTCAGGAGCTGAAGCTTTTAGATATCAACATTAAAAATACCTATTTGTTTATTTTTAATGCCGGTATCAGCAAGTTTGAAGCTGAAACTGATGAAGACGCTAAATACCAGAAGCTTATTCAGGCCTTTCACCATCTGGATAAAGAGCGTGAAGCCATTGAACGCCGTGCCCGGGTGGCACTGACCGAAGTAGCATCCACACTCAAAGGCTTAAGATCAGACTTAGACCGCCTGCACCGTGAACTCAATAGCTTTAACCGCGGCATCTGGCGTCATCAAATCTCTAATTTGCAGGATTTTAAAATTGAGATTGTCGACCGCAAACTGCTGGTCGGCCATATCGATACCATTCTGACCACCTCAGACGCTTATCAGCAAGGCGATACGCTGGATTTATTAGCGCCGGGTGTCACCACAGATGAGCGCGAAATTAATGCGGCCAAAGATTATCTTATTCAGGCCGCCAGCGAAAAATCGGGCCTGACGCTGTCGGATTTATTTGATATCCGGTTTAAAGTGGTGAATCGCGCCGGTGAAGTGGAGTATTTTGACAAAATAGACTCAGCAGGTTCCAACGGCACCCGTATTACCATTAAGTTATTGTGTGGCATGTTGTTTATTCGTCAATTATTGGCTGAACGGGAACGGGGTAAATACCGTATTCCTATTTATATCGACGAAGCGGCCGACATTGACCCGCATAACCAGCAGGCTTTGATTGAAACTGCACTGAATTTTGGTTTTGTCCCAATTTTTGCCTCGGTCAAACCACAAACCAGCTGCCGTTATATAGTGCCTATCCGCACTGTGAAAAATGGTGCGCAAAACTGGGTGGATGAAAAAGACTGGATCCTTTGTGAACAAATTGGCAGTACTGAGCCTTTGTTAACAAAAGATCAAGTCAATGACGAGGCTGAGCTGGCTGGCTAAGCCCTGGTTGCAACTTTCTCAGACTTTGCGGGCAGCTGGTGGCAACAACTGCTGTTCTGATGAAAAATCAGACAGTTAAGTTGTTGCCGCTGAACTTATCGCTGTAGTTTTACTCAGAGCCAACACACCGCAGCAGGCGCTTTAACCAAAGCTGGCGGCGGTTGTTTTTTTATCCGGACAAGGAGTTGGGTCATTCGCGGACTGAGTTTTCACACTGTCTTTCTGCTGCTGATGCTGTTGTGGCTTGGTCTCACACCGGCTCAGGCTGATGCTGCCAATCGGATTGAGCTTGTTGGGGTCACAGGCGAGCGCAAGGAAAATATTGAGCTTTATCTGTCTTCTATTGCAGAAGCTGAAATTAACAGCTCAGCCCGCTTTAAAAACCGGGTCAGCCGCGACATTAAAAAAGCGCTCAGAGGTTTAGGTTACTATCAGGTTGTTGTTGATTTTATTGATAAAAAAGACGGCAATGATTATATCCTCACCGCCAAAATTACTGCCAATAAGTATGTGTATATTCAAACCAATGATTTGCGCATTTATGGTGGCGCCGCCAACGACACCCAGTTTTTGCAGCTTTTGAAAAACGCCGCTCCCAAAAAAGGCGAAAGGATGCACCATGGCAAATATGAAAACTTCAAAAGTGAGTTAATGAGCCTGGCCAACCGCAAAGGTTTTTTTGACGCCAAATTCACCCGCACCGAACTTTATGTCAAACCCGGCGACAGGCGTGGCACAGTAAGGTTGTATTTTGATTCGGGCCAAAGATACAAATTTGGCGACATCAGTTTTCATGGCTCGCAAATCAGACAAGCCCGACTGAAATCCCTATTAAAATTCCGCAAAGGCGACCATTATTCTGCCCGCCTGCTTGGCGAGCTCAATCAATCACTTGCCACTACCAACTGGTTTAGCAGCATTAACCTCGAAGCCGATGTCGACAACCGTAAAAACGGTGAATTGCCACTTCGCATCGAACTCACACCAGCACTGAAAAATAACGTCGAGGCCGGTGTGGGTTATGAAACTGACGTACATGGCCGGCTTAAAGCCAAATGGGAAAAACCCTGGCTGAACGACAAAGGCCATAGTCTGGGCGCAGACTTAGCTTTATCCAACCCGGAACAACTACTGGAAACCCGCTACAAAATGCCACTGCGGGATGTGACGAACGACTATTACCAGTTTGTGCTGGGTTATAAGAACCTCGATAAACTCAATACCGTCAGTCAGGAATTTAACCTTTTGGCTGAGCGCAACTGGTTACTGAAAAACGGTTGGAACCGCAACCTTTCCATGCGTTTTTTATATGAAGATTATTTGCAGGGTAGCCAACAGGCGACCTCGACCCTTTTAATGCCAGGCATTAGTTTTAGTAAAGGCAGCAACAGCGGTGGCAGCATGCCGCAACAGGCTGATTATTATTTGATTGGTGCAGAAATTGCCGACCAAAGCTGGGGCTCCGACACAGACTTTATCCGCTTACGTGGCCGGGCAGGCTGGATTGGCAGCTGGAGTGTGGACGAGCGCTGGCTGCTGCGTCTGGACGCCGGCACTATCTTGCAGGAAAGCATTGAGAGTATTCCGTCCTCATTACGTTTTTTTGCCGGCGGCGATAACAGCCTGCGCGGTTATCAATATCGCACTGTAGCGCCCCAGGATGCGCAAGGCCTTTATATTGGCGGCCTGCATATGGCGGTTGCCACGATGGAATATCAGCACAGAGTCAAAGGCGACTGGTGGTTGGCGGTATTTACCGACTACGGCAGTGTCTGGAACCAAAACCCGGACTGGCAAAGAGGCGTTGGCGCAGGTATTCGCTGGGCATCACCTATTGGCCCGGTGCGGCTTGATTTTGCTTTTGGCCTCGATTCCAAACCCGGCACCGACTTTCGTATTCACTTTACCCTTGGGCCCGAATTATGAAGCTCAGCTGGTATCTGCTTAAAAGATTTTTATTAAGCCTGCTGGCCATTTTACTGATCAGCCTCGCGCTTGTTGGCACCAACTTAAGTTTGCAACTGGGCGCTTTGGTTGCACAGTGGTACCTGCCATCTTTAAGTATTGGCAGCATCAACGGCGACTTGTGGCGTGGTTTCAGCCTACACGATGTGCACTATCAGGACGAACAGCAACAGCTCAAACTACAAAGTCTGCAAGGCAGGCTCGACTGGCGCTGTTTTAGCCATTCCGCGCTTTGCCTGCATTATCTGAAGCTGGAAGGTGCAGCCATTCAGATCGAAGCGGCACCGGAAAAGAACGAGGCAAACACTGTAGTCACAGTGCCTGCTGCGCCCTTCCCCATCCGCATTGATGAGATTTCGCTTCAAAACGTCCATCTGCAACAGCCGCACCTTCAGCTGCAACTGGGCGTACTGCAAAGCAGCCTCAGCTGGCAACAGGACAAGCTGGCACTTGGCGATAGCCTGATCCGCCAATTTAAAGCGCAGCAACATACAGTGCAGAAACATACAGCGCAGCAACATACAGTGCAGAAACATACAGCGCAGCAACTGCCTGCGACGCAAAATACCAAACTAAAACCTAAAGCCAAAACCAGCATCGCCGCCACCCAAGGCTGGCAACTGCCGCCTGTGCCGGCATTGCCGGACCTGAGCAGCATTCAGCTGCCCCTGCAGCTGAGTGTTAAAAGCCTGACGCTTGATAACATCGAGCTGCTGGACGCTGACCAACCCCAGCTGCAACTGAGCAAAGCGCAGTTACAGGCTAATTTCAGCCACCAGCGCTGGCAACTGGCTATTGCGGACTTTGACGCAAAAACGCCTTTATTCCGGTTTCGCAGTGAACTGGATATCAAACCCAAACAGCAGCAAGCGATTCAGTTGCAGCTAGAGATCAGCAAACAACCCTGGCTTTTGGAACAACAGCTTGAACTGAGTCTGCAAGGGCCGCTTGCATCACTTGCGCTTGATGCAAAGCTGTTGGGGCCGCAACAGGCAACACTGAGCGGTACTTTGGATATCAGCAAAACCCAGCCTGAATTTGATCTCAAACTGCGCTCAGATGCACTGCAATATACCGTGCCGCCGGCACAAAACACGGATGCAAAAGCCAAAGCCGGGGCGACAGAATCAAAAACATATCGCCTTGGCAATCTGCAGCTGCACCTCAAGGGCTCCACTGCAGCTGTTGATTTATTGGCTGACAGTCAGCTGCAGCTGCCGGATTTACCCACAGCCAAACTGAAATTCGCCGCCCGTTATCAGGCAACACCAGGCACTGTAAAAATTAAGCAGCTTGATATCCAAACCTTAGGCGGCGATCTGCAGGCAACTGCCACTGTGGATTTAGCCAGGCAGCAGCTACAAACAGAGTTACTGCTGCATCAACTGCAACCCGGTTTATTCTGGGCGGATTATCCGGGCAGCTTGTCGGGCAAACTTAGCCTCAATGCCAATATGCAACCCGCTGCAGTCAAATTCGATTTGCCGGTGATTGAACTACAGGGTGATTTACGCGATCTGCCGCTGCAACTAAAAGGCCGTTTAAGCCTTGAGCAACAAAATGAATTTTGGGCGCTGCAAAGCCCGGTGCTGACACTGAGCCACGGTCCGAATCAGCTGTCGGCCAAAGGCCTGCTGACCGAACAGTGGGATGCAGAAGTGGTGCTACAAGTACCGGATCTGTCACAAAGTGTGGCGCAAAGTGAAGGCCGTCTCAGCGGTGTGATCAGGCTGACAGGCGCCGCCAAAAACCCAAACTTACAACTGGAGCTAACAGGTGAACAGTTGAATTATCAGGACGATTATGCGCTGGCCACTTTTGCGCTGCGCGGCACTCTGGCGGCTTTGGGTCAGCAAAACTCTTCATTGTCGTTCAGTGCCAAAGAAGGTCAGGCACCTGGCATTCAGCTGCAACAGCTGGACTGGCAACTGACCGGCACCGCCCAACAACATCAGAGCCATCTGCAGCTGGACAGTCATCAGCTGCAGGCGGCAATAGCAATGGAAGGCAGCCTCGATAGCCAAAGCTGGCAAGTTAACTGGCAGGAAGCCAGATTGAAATCAGATATGGGCGACTGGCAGCTGCAGCAGAGCATGCAAACAAGCTGGCAGCGGCAACAACAGACGCTGACCTTAAGCCCCTCCTGCTGGCATGACAATCAAGCGAAGCTTTGCCTGAAGGCAGATCAAGCCCTATCAGCCACAGCGGGCGCTATCAGCGCCGAGCTGACACAACTTGATTTGGCGGCACTCAGTGCCCTGCTGGAGCAGCATCAAAGCCTGAATGGCCGGGTGGATGGCGCCGTCACTTTAGGCTGGCAGCAGAAACAACTGCCCAGCTTTACCCTGCGTCTGCAAGGTGGCGCCGGCCAATTTAATTACCAGAGCACCAGTTTATTAGAAGTGCCCTGGCAACAGCTGAGCCTCAGTGCAAGCTTACAAAACAACGAACTGCAATCTGAGTTTCGGCTGATTTTCTCCGAAAAAAGTGATGCCAGACTCGCACTCAGGTTGCAACAGCTTGATAGTAAAGATAAAACCATGGATGCCAGATTTCAGCTGAGCGCAATGGATTTGTCGTTTTTACGGCCTTTACTCAATGACTACAGCCAGTTTCAGGCTGAGCTGAATGGCGATATCAGCGCCACCGGCGCCCTTGAACATCCTGAGCTACGAGGCTCTCTGGCCCTTGAGAATTTGACATTAACCGGCCGGCAGGCCCCGATGGATATTCAGCAAGCCAGGCTGCAACTAAGCCTCGATGGTTTCGAAGGCAATCTCGCCGGAGAGCTGGTGACACCTTCAGGTCAACTCAAGATGACAGGGAACGCCGACTGGCAACAATCAGCGCTCTGGTACGCCAAACTGGCGCTCAAAGGCGAACAGGTCAGTGTGCATTTGCCCAACACCACACTGACTTTATCACCGGATTTACAATTTAATGCCGATGCCGGTGGCGGCCGTTTAACAGGTGTTGTGCATGTTCCACAAGGCAACATTGAGGTGGATGACCTGCCGCAAAATGCCACTAAAGTATCGGATGATGAAATTCTGATTAATACCCAGGATCTGGATTATGTGGCGGCTGAACAATGGCAGCTGAGCTCTGATGTAAAAGTGCTGCTGGGCGACGATGTACGGCTGGCCGCTTTTGGCTTAAAAACCCGGCTGGAAGGGGAATTAAGAGTAAGGCAAAACGGCAAACAACCGACAGTACATGGCCAGGTAAACCTGCAAAACGGTACTTTCCGTGCTTACGGTCAGGATTTACAACTGCGCAAAGGCCGGCTGAATTTTAACGGTCCGGCCGATGAGCCTCTGATGGCGATAGAAGCCATCCGCAATCCGGAAAAAACCGAAGATGGTGTGATTGCCGGTTTAAGAGTCAGTGGTTTAGCCGACAGTCCTGTGGTGGAAGTTTTTTCCACACCGGCCAAACCCCAGGCCAACGCGCTGGCCTATTTGCTAATGGGACGGGATTTAAACAGCAACAGCTCAGATAAAAGCATGACCACCAGCCTGATTGGTATTGGCATTGCCAGCAGCGGTAAATTGGTGGGCCAGTTAGGTGAAGTTTTTGGTTTAAAAGAGCTGAGCCTTGACACCGCCGGCAGTGGTACTGACTCCAAAGTGACGGTGAGCGGTTATTTATCACCCAAATTGCAGGTGAAGTATGGAGTGGGCATTTTTACCCCCTTTGGTGAATTTACCCTGCGCTACCGCCTGATGAAAAAGCTGTATTTAGAGGCAGTTAAAAGCGTCAATACCTCAGTGGATCTGTTGTATAAAGTTGAATTTGATTAAGCGAAGATCATTAACAAACAGACACCTACAAAAATCAGCATCATCCCGGCAAAAAAGACCAGCCGTAGCTGGTCTTATTTTGTACTTACAGTGGCTTTTTTAACAACAAATGCTGATAACGCCCTAACGATGCATAAGGTTCGGTGCGGTTGTATCTGAGCTCGACTTCCAGCAATTTATCAAACTCTGTTTCCTGCTCTGAGCGGTCGCGCAAATAATCGTGGAAACAACGCACCCCGGTTTTACTCAATAATTCAAATCCCTGTGCCTGACACCAGCGCATTACATCCAGCGGGTTTAGCGGATGTTGCGGGCTTAAACTGACTTTTTTCTTATAGGCCAAATCGCGCAGCACATAATTAAAATTGCCATAGACAATATTGGAAAACCTTTTAGCGTCCAGGTTGTAAAACATCAGCGATAAAGTGCCGCCCGGCTCCAGCAGCTGCCACAACTGCCCTATCGCCAGCTCAGGCTCTGCCAGCCATTCCAGCACGGCATGACAGAGCACCACAGGATATTGCTGCCCGCCAGCTGCAAGTTCAGCAAGACCGGTGTTTGATATATTGATTTGCTCAGACAGCCCCTGCGCTTTGGCGCTTTCTGCGGCCATGGCCAGCATTTCAGCCGATAAATCGGTCAGCAGCAACTGATGGCCCATTGATGCCAGCCATAACGCCAGCTGGCCCTGACCTGCCCCCACATCCAGCACCCGGCTTGGCTGTTGTAACGCCTCACACTCAGCTAGATCGCGCTGCAACACCAGCTGCCTTAAGCGGCCTTTGGTGGTTTGGTAGATATTCTGCTGGAATTTCGCCGCGATACTGTCAAAATTGCGGTCCGATTTTTTCTTTGTCATGGTGTTATGGAATTTCCCGTTAAAATTCTGGCCTCGCCCGCTGTGATCCTGCTGTTGCTGGCACTGCTGCTGGTTATGTTACATCAATTGCGCCCTGGCGCCGCCAAAGCCGGCAGCATTTTGTTGTTGCTGTTGATTTGGGGAGGCACCACCAAACCATTGGTCGATCAGCTGGCCGCGCCGCTTGAGCTGCAATATCCGGCTTATAACAACACAACCAACGCCGCGCCGCTGCAGCATATCTGGGTGCTGGGCTGTAATCATCAGGACAGCCCCTTTTTACCCTTGACCAGCCAGCTGGCACCTTGTTCACTGGCCAGAGTCAGTGAAGGGATCCGGCTTTGGCATCAGCAGCCAACGGCGCTGCTGCATTTTAGCGGCCGAATCGACGACAGAATCAATGAACACAGCGAAGTGGCGCGCCGTTATGCCATCGCTATGGGTGTTGCGCCTGAGCAAATTCGTTTGCATCAACAGCCGCACAACACCCGCGAAGAGATCCAAAGCCTGCTGGCCGCAACCGGCCAGGACAATGTTGCGCTGGTGACATCTGCCATGCATATGCCAAGAACCATGCGCTGGGTGGCTTTTTATCAGCAACAGCAAACAAAACGGGGACTTATCATAGCGGCGCCTACCGACTTTAGCGTCCGGCGGTTAAACCACGAGCTTAAACCTGGCCATTTTATTCCGACTGTCACTGCTCTTAGTGCGCTGAGTTATGTGCATTACGAATATCTGGGGCTGGTACTGCAGCAATGGCAGATGTCGGCCGACACAGCTTCGGCAGTAGCACAAGGCAGCCCGGACGCAGATTTAACCAAGCCGGAATAAAATACCGGATGGCCACAAAGCTGCCCGGACAAGCGCTCATCTGATCCGCAAAACCGGCTCAGGCCGGATTAGGCAAATCAATAAACTCAACTTCAATGCCGGTTTGTGCTGCAAGCCACTGCCCCAGCGCTTGTATGCCATAACGTTCGGTGGCGTGATGGCCGGCGGCAATAAAATGAATGCCTAACTCGTCTGCACTATGAATGGTTTGCTCTGACACTTCACCACTGAAAAATAAATCGGCACCGGCTTGTGCCGCAACTTCGATATAACCCTGCCCGCCACCACTGCACCAGCCGATAGTGTTAATAGTGGCAGGCCCGGCAGGGTGCACCAGTGGCTGACGCTGTAACAGGGTCTCAAGAACAGCGGCCCAGTCTTTGGCACTTCGGCTTTGATGGCAAGATGGCACATCACCCAGCATCACAACGCCCAAAGGCTCAGCTACAGTCAAAGGCCGCACATTTTCAAGCTGCAGCAACTGGCCAAGGCGGGCGTTATTACCAAGCTCGGGCTGAATATCAAGCGGCAAATGATAAGCCAACAAATTGATATCGTGGTTCAGCAGGGTTTGCAGCCGGCGTTTTTTCATGCCTGTCACCACATAATCTTCGCCTTTCCAGAAATAACCATGGTGCACCAGAATGGCGTCCGCTCCGGCTGCTACTGCAGCATCCAGCAGTTTTTGTGACGCGGTGACCCCTGTGACCACTTTTTGGATCTGACTTTTGCCCTCTACCTGCAAACCATTGGGGCAATAGTCTTTGATACGGCTGGCCCCCAGTTTTTCCTCCAGCAATTGCTGCAGTTGTTGCCTGCTGATACTCTGTGTTCGCTGCGTCATTGTGGTGCTGCTCCGGATAATTGTTCAAGTGCGGCCAGTTTGGTTTTGGCTTCGATCCATTGGCCCATAAACTTGCTGCTACGAAATTGATGTTGTCTGAGCATGGCCCCCATAAAATGTTGTGCTCTGTGCCAGCTCAGATTTGCCCTGACCTGCTCCAGTTGTTGCCAGACTCCGGGCTGCAGTGCCTCGTAAGCAAACTTTTGCTGCAAAATAGTAAAACCCTGCTGCTGTGATGCCCGCCAGAGTATCTCATCCTGATAAAGCCGCACCGCTGCCTGAGCGATAGACTGGCTATCTTCTGCCACCAGGCCGGCAAACTCGCCATGCCAACACATCCCTTCAGCGCCAATGGCGGTGGTGACACAAGGGGTGCCATTTTGCATCGCATCAATAAATTTGCCCTTAAGGCCGGCACCAAAAGGTAAAGGTGCCAGACAAACTCTGGCCTCGCGCAGCACCTTGTGGGCATCATCGGCCCAGCCTTTGATGAAAAAACCTTGTTTGCTGTTGTGAAGCGCCGTGGCTTTGGGCGGCGGATAAGCGCCATAAATATGCAGCTCAGCGCCCGGCAGTTGCTGCCTGATCACAGGCCAGATTTGTTGTAACCATAACACCGCCTGCCAGTTGGGTTCATGGCGAAAATTTCCAATAAAAACAAAATGTTTTCGCTCATCAAAATCCGGCAGGTCCAAGGTTGCCTGCTGCGTTAATAAAAAGGGGCAATACAACAACTGGCTGGCGGGCAGCTGAAATTGTTGCTGCAATAACGTCATTTCATATTCGGAAATGGTGAGTGTCAGATCTGAGCGCAAAATGGCCGCAATTTCCCGCATCGCAAGCTCTGAATGAAGATCTAAAGGTTGCAGTTGCCTTTTTTCTTTAAAGGCCTGTTGCCGTGCTGCCCGCAAAAAATGCAAATCTTCACTATCGAGCAGCCTTAAGGCATTGGGGCAAGCGGCTTCCACCCGCCAACCAAACTGCTCTTCGAGCATAAAACGGTCAAACAGCACCACATCGGGCTGCAGCTCTGCTATCCAGTGGTCGAAGCTGCTGCAATTGAGCGCAATATTCACTTCGCGGATACCAAGGGCTGTTAAATCAGCACGGTGTGGCCCGCGCTCAGCGGCACTGGCAAAAATCACCTGCCAGCCCTGAGCGCGATACATTTCCAGCAAACTTAACATCCGCCAGCCGGCAGCAGACGAGGCCGGCTCCGGCCAGACGTATCCCAATACCACTAATAACGCCATCTGCACCTCCGAAAAAACGGCCGTTATTGTAACCCTGATCCGGTAAGGCGCCAAACCTTGTCTGCCGCTGTTGCAGCACCGCACTTTTTTAGTGGTATGATGAGTGCCGATATTTTGTTGTTGGACCTGTTATGACCAAAGTGAAGGCCCCTTATCACCCAACCGAAGAGTTGTTACATTGGCTGAGCCATGCGTTTGCGGCACTTTTGAGCCTGCTGGGTTGTTTGTTGTTACTGGAAAAAAGCCTGCAGCAAAATGACTGGCAAGTCACACTGGCTGCGCTGGCATTTGGTGTCAGTTTGTTTTTATTGTATCTGTGTTCAAGTTTGTACCACGGTAGTAAAAATCCCCGTCACAAAGCCTTTTGGCGCAAGCTGGATCATGCCGCTATTTATCTGCTCATTGCCGGCAGTTACACCCCTTTTACCCTCATCAGCATGCGTGACAGCTGGGGCTTCTGGTTGCTGGCTGTGGTCTGGGGCATTGCTTTTGCCGGTATTATTCTCGAGTTTGCCGCCCATCTGAAATTTAAAAAAACCAGTCTGGTGCTTTATCTGGCGATGGGCTGGCTGGCACTGATTGCCATTCAACCTATGCTGGCGCATGTGCCTGAGGCCGGTTTGTGGTGGCTGCTGGCCGGCGGTTTATGTTATTCCTTTGGTGTGATTTTTTATGTCTGGCACGCGCTAAAATTTCACCATGCAATCTGGCATCTGTGGGTGGTGGCTGGCAGCAGCTGCCACTTTATTTCGGTATATTATTTTGTGTTGTAATGACAACATCAGCCAAAAACAAAACGCCCCGGATTGGGGCGTTTTTTATGCGTTATAACAGCCGGATTTGATTAGCAGCGGTTGACATTCAGATAATCCACCGCCGCTTTTGCCCGCACTATCCCCCAGCCATACTGGGTATCCCGGCCTGCAGTGCCTCTGTCTTCTGCGGTGGCATTGAGCGCGGCCCGGATTTTGGCAGCACTGCAGGTGCGGTGCTGACTCCAGACCAGTGCTGCAACACCGGCCACATGGGGAGATGCCATGGAAGTGCCGCTTAAGCTGGCGTAAGTGCTGTTTTTATAGGTGGAGTTTACGCTGACACCAGGACCTGAGATCTCAACCTGACTGTTGTATTGCGAGAAGCTGGCCCGCACTTTACTGCTGTTCACCGCTGCCACCGACATCACGGCACTGTACGATGCCGGGTAAGAAAATGCGCTGGTACCAGCATTACCGGCCGCAGCCACTAACAACATGCCGCCATTATAAAAATTGGTCATCGCATTACTTTCAGTGGTACTGGAGCTGCTGCCGCCAAGGCTCATATTCACCACAGAAGCACCGGCATTTTTACAGCTCTGAATGGCCTGAATCAGGTTAGAGGCTGTGGTCCATTTGCCTGAGTCGTTAAAAATTTTGACGATATGCAGGCCAAGCTTGGCTGAGCGGTTTACCCCGACCACCCCGATATTATTGCCGCCAATAGCAGCAATGGTGCCGGCAACATGGGTACCGTGGCCGTTGCCGTCTGTACTCCAGCTGCCGTGACCGCTAAAAGCATAACCTGTGACACCGCTGCCTGGCAGATCCGGATGGCCATAGTTGTAACCCGTGTCGATGACACAGGCTTTGATGTTTGAAGTCATAGCGTCACTGACCTGAGGTGCCTGTACCATGGTAATACCATAAGGCACTGACTCTGCGAGTAAATAACGTTTTGGATCCTCTTCTACATAATCCACCATCGGATTATTTTTCAGCGCTTGCAGCTGCTGGGCGTTTAGTTTTGCCACGCTGACACCAAAAGCATCCAGGTGATTGGCTTCCTGTACCTGAGCCTGGCGTAATAACGCCATAGCACCTTTACGCGAAAACTTCTGCTTACGCTCGCCTGCCGATAAATAACTGTCGGCCTCTGGGCCTAATGCCTTAATCGTTGAGCCTGGTTTAAATTTGATCATGTACTGGGTGTCATCACCGCTTAACGGCATAAACTCTTCATTGTCGCTGGCAACAGCTTGCTGCACAGACAGCGCCAGTGCAGTGACGGTAAAAAGCAGCGGCAGGATTTTTTGGATTGGTTGCATCATGATAGTGCCTTTAAATAGTTGATTTATTGTTGTTATGTCCGCCGCAGTGAATCTGTGCAACGGGCAAAAATCAAACTAAAGGCATCTGTCTGCGCCTCCAAGTCAGGGGCGCTGATATCTTTTTGACAATTTAATGACAACAAAATGATACTTTAGAAATCAATACATTAGACGACATTACATTAGCGAATCATTCTTGCTGGCGACAGGCAGGCTAAACCAGAAGGTCGCGCCTTGTTGTTCAACACTCTGAAAACCAATCTGTCCTTCATGGCTTTCGATAATACGTTTGCAGATGGTTAATCCAAGACCTGTACCCTCTTTGGCCCTGCTGTCTGACGCATCAGCCTGACTGAATTTTTCAAAAACTCTGTGCTGGAAAGCTGCCGGAATACCCACACCTTCATCTTTCACTGCCACCCTGACATCGCGGCCATTGCTGGACAGTATCACTTCAACCTGACCACCCGGATGGGAAAACTTAATGGCATTGGATAATAAATTGTCCAGCACCTGACGAATTCTAAGCGGATCAGCCATCACCAGATAACGGCTGTCGGCTGCTGTTGCTGCAGAAAAGTCGTCGTCTGCTGGCTGATCTGTGTTAACCAGCATGGTGACATGGTATTTATCACTGTAGGTTTTCATCGCGGTGACGGCTTGTTGCACTGCATCCAACAAATCAAGTTCGGTCCGTTGCAGCACAAATTTGCCGGCATCAAACTTTTGTACATCCAGCAAATCATTAATTAAATTTGATAACCGCTCACAATTATTCAGCGCCGTCTGCACCAACAGCTGATAAGGTTCAGATTCAGGTTGCACCACTTTTTGCGCAATTAAGCCTACAGCACCGCGGATAGAAGTCAGAGGGGTTCTGAGTTCATGCGACACTGTGGAGATAAATTCATCTTTGAGTTTGTCGAGACGGGTTAACTCTTTGTTGGTTTTGGCAAGCTCTAACAAGCTTTTTTCCAGCTGTTTAGTGCGAAGCGACAAGGTTAGTGAACTGTCCTCCAGCTCTTTGGTGCGCTCCGCCACTTTGGTTTCCAGAATCAGCTGCGCTTTCGCCCGCTCCTGTACGGAGTTTTGCAGTAACTTATTGATTTGCCTGATATGACGCAGCCGGTACTGATGAAATCCGAGCATCATCATCAGAACCAGGAATAACAAAGCGCCCTGCACCGGCCTGTGTTGCCACCACGGAGGTTCAACCACCAGCCGCACTGTGGCGTTCTCTGCACTAAATAAACCATGGTTGTTGGAACCGCGCACTTCAAACAGATATTCGCCTGAAGGTAAGTTAGAGTAATAAGCGCTGTTTTTGCCCGAATGCAATAACCAGTCTTTGTCAAAACCTTTGAGCCTAACCATAAACTGATTACGGCTGACATCGTGATAATCGAGGCTGGCAAACACAAATTCCACGCTGTTATCTGCAGGCGTCAGTTTAATCAGAGGCCATTGAGCGGTATGGGGCCGTGCCGGTAAACTTTTGTTGTTCACCAGCACCTGCGATATAGCCACCTGCGGCACTCTGTCATTGACCCAGAGCAGGTCAGGTTCAATCAGCGCTATACCGCCGATGGTGCCCACCAGCAACTGACCAGTCTGATCTTCAAAAATTGATTTAAAGGCCAGTTCAGTCGCCACCATGCCATCCTGGCGGGTGAAAGTGATAAATCGTTCCGTGCCAGCTGGCCTTAAGGTTAATCCTTTGGCCGACAACAGCCATATATTCTGTCTGCGATCCGTATAAGCACCAACAATATTGTCACTGGGCAAACCATTGCCACTGTGCCAATGCTGCTGAGTCTTACTATCTGGCTGATACAGAATCAGTCCTTTTGAGGTGCAAAGCAGCACAGCGTTTGCCGGGCCTGGTTCCACACACTGGACGTCGTCGCTTGGCAGTTTCAGTCCGGCTAAACCTTGTTTCAGGACTGCACCTGTGCTGGTATCAATGCGCAACAAACCTGAATATCGACTGCCCACCCAGAGGATCTTGTCTTTGAGCAGCATGGCCTGCACTGCGTCGCCAACTTTTTGCCGCATTTCCTCTTTAAGATAACTGACCACTTTGTCCGATGCCGGATCCCAGGCCAGTACGCCTTCGCCCCACAGACCAAACCAGAACTGGCCATTGTGTTCGATCTGTAAATCGCGGATGTTGCCGTCACTGCTCTTTGCCAGCGTAAAAGGTGTGGTGACCTTGCTGATGGCATCCAGCTTCGCATTGTACTGATACAAACCCACATCAGTGGCTGCATATAACTGGCCTTGTTGATCCAGCCTGATACTGTTTACCCTGCCACCTGTGGCATAACGCTTTAATTGTTGTTGCTGCCGGTCAATCCGGTACAGATGGTCGGCACTACCCAGCCAGATGATGCCATTTGCCGCAAAAACGCTGGTGACGGTAAAGTTAAACTGTTCGGCCGGCAAAGTGGGCAGCAGATTTTTTAACGCAGAAAATGCAGACTTGTTGTGCCTTGCAAAATATAACCCGCTTTCTCGCGACCCCAGCCACAACACGCCGGTTCTGTCTAAAAAAATGCTTCTGACATTGACGTTGGGCAATAACGACTGTTGTTCCCTAAAAGGTACGAACTGCAATAGCTCAGGATCCACCCTGAACATGCCGTTATAAGTGCCGACCAACAATCTGTTGTCAGCATCAAAACGCAGCACGTTAATAATGGGAGTTTGTTGTTGCGGGAAAAACGGAATTTTCTGCAGTTTACCTTGTTGCAACCGGAACAAGGCATTGCGCCCGCCGAGCCATAAATCATTGTTATGGGTGGTTAAGGCTCTGATTTCATTGTCGCGGCTTTGTGGATCAGCATCGGGGTATAACATAAACGCCTGACTTAAACCCGTACTTTGCTGATAACTGTGTAGCCCCTGCGCTGTGCCTATCCAGACAGTGCCGTCTTCAGTCTGGGCCAGACTCCAGATACGCTGATTGATTAAAGGCTGCGCCGATGTAGGGCTGCCAATGCGGATTATGCTGCCGTCCGGATTTATTTTATTTAAGCCAAGCGTAGTGCCAACCCAGACAGCGCCGTCTTTATCCTGCATCAGGGTTTGAATATACATACCGGCCAGCGCGTTTTCGGAACTTTCATCAGCCACGATACGACGCAACTTGCCACTGACGCCGTCGATGCGGCTTAAACCATAACCCCAGGTGCCAGCCCAAAGCGTGTTGTTGCGACCAATTAATAAAACACCAACATCCTGATTACCAACTTGTTGGTGTTCGGCCGGACCTAACAGCGGAAATTCAGTAAAGGTATAACCATCGTATCTGAGCAAACCAGAGTTGGTGGATGTCAGCCAGATATAACCATGTTTGTCCTGAGCCACACTGTAAATAGTGGCATTTGGCAAGCCGTCATCGACGCCAATACGTTTAAAGTCGTGATAGCTCAACACACTGTGGCTGCAGACGGCAGCCCAGCATAAGATCAGTATCCTTAACCAGCCAGCCAGTTGCCGACTCCTCCACCCGCGCTCCAGAACAACCTCCGGCTCCAAATCACTACCTGCTTCTGCGGTAACGCCTTCACCTTAGCACAGCAAAGCTCAGTTTACAGCGCAAGCGAATTAATTTCGCCAAAGCGCTTTGCGATGCAGTTGCAATGCCCTAAAATCGCCCCCATCTCGATGAGCAATGTCTTGTTATTATGCTGAATCCACCGGAGTTTTTATGTCAAATCCTCAACATAGCCGTTTAATGATCTTAGGTTCTGGTCCTGCCGGTTATACTGCAGCCGTTTATGCCGCCCGTGCCAACCTGAACCCTGTTCTGATCACCGGCATGCAACAGGGCGGTCAACTGACCACCACCACTGAAGTGGAAAACTGGCCAGGCGACCCACACGGTTTGACAGGTCCAGCCTTGATGGAACGGATGCGCGAACACGCTGAAACTTTTAATACCCAAATTGTGTTTGACCATATTCATACCGTTGATCTGAAAAACCGTCCATTTACCCTGACCGGTGACAACGGCGTGTACAGCTGTGATGCGTTAATTATCGCAACCGGTGCTTCTGCCAAATATCTGGGTCTTGAGTCTGAACAAAAATTCAGTGGCCGTGGTGTGTCTGCCTGTGCAACCTGTGATGGTTTTTTCTATCGTAACCAAAAGGTTGCAGTTGTTGGTGGCGGTAATACTGCAGTAGAGGAAGCTTTATATCTGTCGAATATTGCTTCTGAAGTACATTTAATTCACCGCCGCGACAGCTTTAAAGCAGAAAAAATTCTGGTTGACCGTTTAAATGCCAAAGTCGCCAGTGGCAACATTATTCTGCATACCCACCGTGAGCTGGCTGAAGTGCTTGGTGACGATATGGGCGTGACCGGCGTGCGGTTAAGTTCCACCAATGGTCAACCGGAAGAGCAGCTGGAACTGCAAGGTGTATTTATTGCGATTGGTCACAAGCCAAACACCGATATTTTTGCCGGACAGCTGGAAATGAAAAACGGCTATCTGGTGGTAAAAAGTGGTATCGAAGGCAACGCCACCCAAACCAGTATTGAAGGTGTGTTTGCCGCCGGTGACGTGTCTGATCACATTTATCGCCAGGCGATCACTTCTGCCGGTACCGGCTGTATGGCTGCACTGGATGCAGAACGTTATCTTGATGCCCAAAGCAAATAATCAGCGGGCTTAAATGCCAATTTATCTGCCGGAATTGCGGGAGGAACCACGCTGGTTCCCCCCGCTTTCAGAGGCCCTGACCGACCCTGATGGTTTACTGGCAATGGGTGGCGATTTGTCGCCGCAGCGGCTAGTGGCTGCCTATCAATCGGCTATTTTCCCCTGGTTTGGCGAAGATGAACCCATTTTATGGTGGTCACCGGCAACCCGTGCTGTATTTGCACCACATCAGCTGCAACTTAACCGTAGTCTGAAAAAATATCTGAAAAAACAGCAGTATCATTTTAGCTGCAACAAGGCCTTTGCCGATGTGGTGCGTTTATGTGCAGCACCAAGGGCAAGCCAGCAAGGTACCTGGATAGTGCCACAGATGCAGGCGGCTTATCTGACGCTGCATCAGGCCGGTATAGCACAAAGTATCGAAGTATGGCGGGACAGCGAACTGGTGGGCGGTTTATACGGTCTGACCATAGGTGGATTATTTTGTGGTGAGTCGATGTTTAACCTCGAAGCCAACACCGCCAAGCTGGCATTGGTTGTGCTGCAACAGCAGCTACAGCGTTATAGCGCCGGCTGGATTGATTGCCAGATGCCCAACCCTTTTTTACTGCAACTGGGTGTACAACCGCTGCCTCGCGCCGATTATCTGCAGCTGCTAAACCAGCTCAAATATCAACAGGTTCCGACACAGTTCTGGTTGGCGCAAGCTCTGGAGTTTGAGTTGTGAGCCCACAACAACTGTTATTTGGCTTAACCGCCGAGCACCCTTGCAGTTATTTGCCACAGCAACAGGAACGGTTGGTGTTTACGCTGCCAGAGCAGCCGCTCGATACTGACTTATATCAGCAGCTGATGGATTATAATTTCCGCCGTACCGGCGATCAGCTGTACCGCCCATATTGCCTGCAGTGTCAGGCCTGTCAGGCGTGCCGTGTGCTGGTTGACCAATTTAAACTCAGCACCGGCCAACGTAAGCTGCTGAAAAAGGCTGAAAAAGCAAAATGGCACTGGAAGTTTTGCCCGCCTGGTACCCTTACCACTTATTATCCGCTTTATCAGCAGTACATCAGTGAAATACATACTGATGGTGTGATGTATCCGCCTTCTGAAGAACAACTTACTTCGTTATTGCAGTGCAGCTGGCTCAATATCTCAGTCATTGAGCAGTATCTGGGGACTGAACTGGTTGGTGTGATTTTGCTCGACCCGATGCAGGACGGTTATTCTGCAGTCTACAGTTTTTATAAGCCGCACTCTGAACTGGCGCTGGGGACTCTCGCCATTCTTGCGACATTGTTTCATAGTCAGCAACAGCAGCTGCCATTTTTGTATCTGGGCTATTTTATTGCAGACTGTACAAAAATGGCTTACAAAGCGAAATTCAGACCGCAACAGCGTTTAATCGCCGGTAAATGGCAGTCTTTTGATTAAAAAGGTCGGAGTCGCTTTACTTATCCTTGTGATTTCGGCACAATCTGCACACTTTTTTTTCCGGTTTAAATAATTTTTTCTAAAGGGGCTCGTACGCTGCATGGCGAAAGAAGACGTGATTGAAATGCAAGGCACAATTTTGGATACCTTGCCAAATACAATGTTCCGGGTCGAACTCGAAAATGGTCACGTGGTTATCGCGCACATTTCGGGAAAAATGCGGAAAAACTACATCCGTATTCTAACCGGCGATAAAGTCACTGTAGAAATGACGCCATACGATCTGACCAAAGGCCGTATCGTATTCCGTCAACGTTAAGTTGCATCAGCGGTACAACATCACATTGTTGTCTGCTGCAGGGTGAAACACCTGATAAAACAAAACCCGGTTAGACCGGGTTTTGTTTTTGGTTAAACCTGATAGTTCAAGCCGGCACTGCGGCATCGCTGTAGTCAAACACCAGCTCGTCACCCACCAGATCTACACGAACATCACCGCCCTGAGTTAAGCGACCAAACAAAATTTCATTGGCTAGCGGTTTTTTCAGTTGTTCCTGAATAACCCGACCCATTGGCCTTGCTCCCATGGCCTGATCATAACCTTTGTCAGCCAGCCACTGCCGTGCAGCACCGCTGAGCTCCAGCGACACTTGTTTTTTATCCAGCTGGACCTGCAAGTCACAAACAAATTTGTCGACGATTTGCAGAATAATGTCGCGTGATAAATGTTTAAACCAAATGATGCCATCCAACCGGTTGCGAAATTCCGGGCTAAATGTCCGGTTGATTTCAGCCAGGGCATCATGGCTGTGATCCTGCTGCTTAAACCCTATGGTTTTACGCACAGTTTCCTGTACACCGGCGTTGGTTGTCATTACCAGAATCACATTTCTGAAATCAATTTTACGGCCATTGTTGTCGGTTAAAGTGCCGTGATCCATCACCTGCAGCAGTATGTTGTAAATATCTGAATGCGCTTTTTCTATCTCATCCAGCAACACCACTGAATATGGATGTTTTGACACCGCATCTGTTAACAATCCACCCTGATCAAAACCGACATAACCCGGCGGTGCACCAATCAACCGGCTGATGGAATGCCGTTCCATATATTCAGACATATCAAAGCGCAGCAGCTCAACGCCCATAATTTTGGCCAGTTGTTTGGTAACTTCGGTTTTACCTACTCCGGTTGGGCCGGCAAACAAAAAGTTGCCGATCGGTTTTTCCTCGTTACCAAGACCTGAGCGTGATAACCGGATGGCAGAAGTCAGTACTTCAATCGGCTCGTTCTGACCAAATACCACCAATTTTAAGTTCCGGTCGAGATTTGCCAGCACATCTTTATCGGAAGCAGAAACCGACTGCTCCGGAATACGCGCCATTTTGGCAATCACATGCTCAATGTCTGGCACGTTGATCACTTTTTTACGTTTTGATACCGGCAATAACCGTTGACTGGCACCCGCTTCATCAATAACGTCTATGGCTTTGTCTGGCAAATGACGTTCGTTGATATATTTAGCTGACAGCTCAGCGGCAGCACGCAGCGCTTTGTTGGTGTAACGCACACCGTGGTGCTGCTCGTAACGCTCTTTTAAGCCAAGCAAAATTTGTGTGGTGTCATCCACGCTGGGCTCGGTAATATCAATTTTCTGGAAACGTCTGACTAACGCAGTGTCTTTTTCAAAAATGCTTTTAAATTCCTGATAGGTGGTAGAGCCGATACAACGCAGACGACCACTGGACAGCAGCGGTTTAATCAGGTTAGACGCATCCATCACGCCGCCGGAAGCGGCACCCGCTCCTATCACAGTATGAATTTCATCAATAAAAAGAACTGCGTCTTTTTCTTTTTCAATTTCTTTTAACAGTGACTTTAAGCGTTTTTCAAAATCGCCCCTGTACTTGGTGCCGGCCAATAAAGCGCCCATATCAAGCGAATAAATAGTGGCATTGGCAATAACTTCCGGCACCTGGTTTTGCACTATCCGGTAAGCCAGGCCTTCAGCAATGGCAGTTTTACCAACACCGGCTTCGCCAACAAGGAGCGGGTTATTCTTTTTACGCCGGCACAATACCTGAATGGTGCGTTCGAGTTCAGTGTCACGCCCAACCAAAGGGTCTATCTGACCATTTTTCGCCAGCACATTTAAATTGGCCGTAAAATTTTCCAGATATTTGTTGTCTTCAACGCCGACATCTCCGACGTCATCCTGCTGCTCATCATTCGGCTCAATTTTGTCGGCTTTAATCACGCCATGCGAGATATAATTCACAATATCAAGCCGGCTAATATCAATTTTCTTCAGTAAATAAACGGCTTGTGATTCCTGCTCGCTGAAGATAGCAACCAGCACGTTGGCACCTGTGACTTCCGACTTGCCTGAGGACTGCACATGAAAAACCGCCCTTTGCAGCACACGCTGAAATCCGAGGGTTGGCTGAGTATCACGGTCTAAATCCCCGTCTGGGATCAGTGGTGTAGTTGAATCAATAAAACTTGATAAATCAATGCGCAGTCTGTCGATATTTGCCCCGCAGGACTTCAATGCATCACCGGCGGCCGGGTTATCCAGCAGCGCCAGCAACAAATGTTCAACAGTCATATATTCATGGCGGCGTTCCCTGGCAAAACGAAATGCCAGATTCAGCGTCAACTCAAGATCTTTATTTAACATGCACTGCTCCTAATCCACCTGAGTTACCTACTGACACATTGGGCTTAAGCCCTTTCCATTGAACACAACAGCGGATGTTCGTGCTCTTTGGCATAAGTGGTTACCTGTTGCACTTTGGTTTCTGCAATTTCTGCAGTGAATAAACCACATACGGCTTTACCTTCATAATGGACTTTTAACATCACTTCACTGGCTTTTTCATATTGCAAATTAAAAAACCGGGTCAGCACATCTATGACAAAATCCATCGGCGTGTAATCGTCGTTATGTAAAATCACTTTGTACATTGGAGGAGGTTCGACCCGTTGCCGGATCAGTTCTGCCAAGCCTTCGTCATGTCCCTGTGTCTGTTTGCTGCCGCTCATAAACTATAGTCACGCCTGGTTAATCCATCAAAGGATATGGAGGTTAATTCAGTGCTTTTCAATAAGGTTTAGTTCGGTAAAAAACTTGACTAGCTGAACAAATTATCTACAGTAACTAATGGAGCTTGAAAAAGCTTTGAAGCTGTAAGCTTAGAATACAGAAATTAGCTAACTAAGAGAAGGAAGTATGTAGTATGGCTACCGGTAAAGTAAAATGGTTCAATAATGCCAAAGGATTTGGGTTTATTCGTGAAGATGGTCGTGACGAAGACATCTTTGCCCATTACTCAACCATTAACATGGACGGCTACCGTACCCTGAAGGCCGGCCAGGATGTGACCTTTGAATTGTCAGAAGGGCCAAAAGGCCTGCATGCTGTGAATATCGCACTGCCGGAAGACGGCAAAACCGAATAACACTGCATCATCGAAGTGACAGGCAGCAGCCATGCAGGGGGACCTGCCTGACACTCATTTCACGGACCTGTTCCAAACTCTTATTAATTTTTCTTTTATTACTTCTTATCTGCTTTTATTGTTTTCTGTTAAATGCTTAGAAAAAGATTCAGACTGCCGCTGACCAGCAAATAGACCCCATTGCAAATGAAGGTACTGGCAAAATAAGTATTTGTATCAGGTCATCATTCTGATTTTTTCCAGGAATAATTTGTTATGAAAAAAGGTCTGGTTGCGGCAAAAGTTAGCGAACAAAACTTAGGGGAAGTTTGAACGACAGGACACAGTCTCCAGAGTGAAGAATAAACAGTGTCAATGCTATCCAGCACGGGGTCAAAGCAGAAAAAAGGGGCTGAATTCAGCCCCTTCTATATTTATGAACATCGCTTTTGTTCGCTCAGCCCCTGGCAGGTAACAAAAGCTGTCGATGTCAGCAGTTAAACTGCAGCAAGCGCCTGATTAAACAGAGCACTTGGACGCATGGCTTTACTTGCCAGGTTGTCATCAGGACGGTAATAACCACCAATATCCACTGCTTTCCCCTGAACAGTGTTCAGCTCCTGCACTATTTTGGCTTCGTTTTCGCTCAGTGTTTTGGCTAAAGGTGCAAAACGCTGTTGTAACGCCACATCAGCAGTTTGTGTTGCCAGCGCTTCTGCCCAGTACAGCGCCAGATAAAAATGGCTACCGCGGTTATCCAGCTGACCCAGTTTACGGGTGGGTGATTTGTCGTTATCAAGGAAACGGGCTGTGGCCTGATCCAGTGTATCGGCCAGCACTTTGGCACCTTTGTTACCGGCAACCTGACTCAGGTGCTCCAGCGACGCCGCTAACGCCAGGAACTCACCTAATGAATCCCAGCGTAAGTGGTTTTCCTCAACAAACTGCTCAACGTGTTTAGGTGCCGAACCACCTGCGCCGGTTTCAAACAAACCGCCACCGTTCATTAAAGGCACGATAGACAACATCTTGGCACTGGTGCCTAATTCCAGAATCGGGAATAAGTCGGTCAGGTAATCCCGTAATACGTTGCCGGTCACAGAAATGGTGTCCAGGCCTTGTTTAATGCGTTCCAGACTTACTTTTGTCGCCTGCTCAGGCGTCATGATCTTGATATCTAAACCCGCGGTGTCATGCTGTGCCAGGTAAGTGTTCACCTTTTTAATCAGCTCAGCATCATGGGCACGGGCAGAATCCAGCCAGAAAATTGCCGGTGTGTTGCTCAGACGGGCACGGCTCACCGCCAGTTTTACCCAATCCTGAATTGGTGCGTCCTTGGTTTGACACATACGCCAGATGTCACCGGCTTCCACTTCATGAGACATCAGCACTGCACCGCTAGCATCCACAACCTGTACAACACCTGCTGCAGGCACAACAAACGTTTTGTCGTGTGAGCCGTACTCTTCTGCTTTTTGTGCCATCAGACCCACGTTTGGTACTGAACCCATAGTCCGTGGGTCAAAAGCGCCGTGTTCTTTACAGAAGTTGATAGTTTCCTGGTAAACACCGGCATAACAACGGTCCGGGATCACAAACTTGGTGTCTTTTAACTTGCCATCCGGGCCCCACATCTGGCCTGAAGTACGGATAGCAGCAGGCATAGAGGCATCGATAATCACATCGCTAGGCACATGCAGGTTGGTAATACCTTTATCTGAGTTCACCATAGCCAGAGCTGGCTGCGCGGCATAAACTGCAGCAATATCGGCTTCAATTTCAGCGCGTTTTTCAGCTGGTAACTGCTGAATTTTTGCCAGTAAATCACCAAAACCGTTATTGACATCAACACCCAAATCTTTGAATACAGCGGCATGTTTTTCAAACACATCAGCAAAAAACACTGTAACCACATGACCAAAAATCACCGGATCTGACACTTTCATCATGGTGGCTTTTAAATGCACAGAAAACAGCACGCCCTGCTCTTTGGCGTTTTTGATCTCAGCGGCTAAAAATTCGCGTAACGCTTTCGCGCTCATCACAGAAGCATCAATCACTTCCAGAGCGGACAGACTGGTTTTTTCTTTGAGTACCTGTACTGAACCATCGGCTTTTTTCAGTTCAATACGCACCGCAGTTGCAGCTGGCACTGTCACTGACTTTTCACTGCCGTAAAAATCACCGCCACTCATATGAGCCACATGAGATAACGAAGTTTTTGCCCAGGCTCCCATTGAATGTGGGTTTTTGCGGGCATATTGCTTCACTGATAAAGGCGCACGACGGTCTGAGTTACCTTCACGCAGTACCGGGTTTACCGCACTGCCCTTAATTTTGTCATAACGGCCTTTCACGTCTTTTTCTTCGGAAGTTACGGCTTCTTCCGGATAATCCGGCAGCGCATAACCTTTGGCTTGTAATTCTTTGATGGCCGCTTTTAACTGTGGCACTGACGCACTGATATTTGGCAGTTTGATAATGTTGGCATCAGGCTGAGTTGCCAGCTGACCTAATTCAGCTAATGCATCTGATTGTTGCTGTTCTGGCTTCAGGTAATCCGGGAAAGCGGCAATAATACGGCCCGATAATGAGATATCACGGGTTTCTACCTGCACACCGGCAGCTTTGGCAAAAGTCTGCACTATGGGTAATAAAGAATAAGTGGCAAGGGCCGGTGCTTCGTCTGTTTGGGTATAAATGATTTTTGAAGTGGTCATGTAATTTCCTGGATCTGCAACAAGGGCGCCACCATCTGCGTGAGCTGTGATGAAAAACCACAGTGACATTCAGATCGCAGCCGGAATTGTTGAACAAGTTTATCAGTTTAGCTCCACTGGCCATAGCGCCTGGGGCGCAACCACAAGACTCAAACCAACATATTCGAGTGCCGGTTTTAGCTCTGGAACTAACGACAGATTGTTGAGCCTGCACATAGTACAGACTTCAAAACCAGAGAAAAACCTTTCGTGGCCTGACCAGTGATAAAAAAGCGACAAAAATCAAAAGTTCGGGCTGATTTTTGCCACAACAGAAAAAAACTACACCAAAACGGCAGCAGCAACGTACTATCGGCATACCTGACTATGGAGAGTTGCCGACAGTGACCGATCGATCCCATTTACACCTGACAGTTGCCGCTGTGGTTTGTTATCAGGACAAATTCCTGCTGGTAGAAGAAATCGACAAACAAAGCGGCAAACGAGTGCTCAACCAGCCTGCCGGCCATGTCGAAGCAGATGAAGATTTACATAGCGCGGTGTGCCGCGAACTCTATGAAGAAACAGGCCACAAACTCAGTCCCTGTGGCTGGCTTGGTATTTCTCAGCTGCTGGCCGCCAATGGCCATCGTTATGTCAGAACCAATTTTTATTTTGACCTTGTCGAACAGCCAAAGCCGCAGCAACCATTGGATAAAGATATTCTGGCGCTGCACTGGCTAAGCCTTGCGGAACTTCAGCAACACCCGTTGCCGGTGCGTAGTCAGCTGGTGCTTGATGCCATCAACGATTTTCTGCATGGTCCCAAGTTAGCGTTGTCGCTGATCAAAAGCCCGGTCAGTGCTGTGCCAGTTCAGAAATAAAGTGCTATAATCCGCGCCTCTTTTTTGGCGTGAAGTTACAAGAATGTCGGATAACAGCAGAAAAAAAGTCATTGTGGGTATGTCAGGCGGCGTTGATTCGTCAGTGTCGGCTTATTTACTTCTTCAGCAAGGTTACCAGGTTGAAGGCCTGTTTATGAAAAACTGGGAAGAAGATGACAACGACGAATATTGTGCTGCAGCCGAAGACTTAAAAGACGCACAGCAAGTGTGCGACACTCTGGGTATTAAACTGCACAAAGTCAATTTTGCCGCGGAATATTGGGACAACGTCTTTGAATATTTTCTGGCCGAATACAAAGCTGGCCGCACGCCAAACCCCGACATTATGTGCAACAAGGAAATTAAGTTTAAAGCTTTCCTTGAATTTGCCGCCGAAGCGCTGGGCGCAGACTACATTGCCACCGGCCATTATGTACAACGCCGTGAAGTCGACGGTAAGTGGCAGCTATTGCGTGGTTTAGACAATAACAAAGACCAGAGTTATTTCCTTTACACCATTAGCTCAGAGCATGTGGCACAAACCTTATTCCCGGTGGGCCATTTAGAAAAACCTATGGTGCGTGTTATTGCTGAACAACAAGGCCTGGTCACTGCCGCCAAAAAAGACAGTACCGGTATTTGTTTTATCGGCGAGCGCAAATTTAAAGATTTCCTGCAAAAGTACCTGCCCGCTCAGCATGGCGACATTGTCACTGTGGATGGTGATGTGATTGGCCGCCATGAAGGCCTGATGTACCACACTTTGGGGCAGCGCAAAGGCCTTGGTATCGGCGGCTTAAAAGATGGCGCTGATGAGCCCTGGTACGTAGTGGAAAAAGATTTAGTGAACAATCATTTAATTGTCGCGCAAGGCCATGACCACCCCAGTATGTTTGCCAAAGGCCTGATTGCAGACCAGCTGCACTGGGTTGATCGTCAAGGACCGCAAACTGTGCTGCGCTGCACCGTAAAAACCCGCTATCGTCAGCAGGATATCGCCTGCACTTTAACACCACATCAGGACGGTACTGTCACTGTAGTCTTTGATGAACCACAAAAAGCGGTGACCCCGGGCCAGTCTGCAGTGTTTTATCTGGATGAAGTTTGCCTCGGTGGCGGCATTATCGACAGGGCGGTACGTTAATTATGCAGTTTTCTTACACGACCCAAACTTTAGCACTGGCGGCTTTATGTCAGAGTATCCGCCTGGTGCAGCAGATTGCCCGCGGCGACAGCACTGAAGCTTCAGAACTTGCCATAGCGCTGCAAAGTGTGGCCATTCAAAACGCAGAAGAACCTATCGATATTTATGGCGGCAAACTCGAACATTTAAGTCAGGGTTATCATATTTTGTTGTCGCAGCTTGGTGACAATCCGCAAAAAGATCTGGAACTCACCCGTTATGCCATGGCGGTCCTGGTGCTTGAACGCAGAATGAGCAAAAATCCGCAGGCTTTGCAGGCAGTTGGTAAACGTATTGAGCGTTTAAATCAGCAGTTGCAGCATTTTCAAATCAGCGACGACACTATCATCGCCAGCATCGCCGATATTTATGTTGAGCACATCAGCCCACTGGGCAACCGCATTCAGATTGCCGGTAAACCCGCCGAGCTAAAACAAACTGCAGTACAGAACAAAATCCGCGCTTTATTGCTGTGTGCTATTCGCGCAGCGGTATTGTGGCGTCAGGCCGGTGGTCGTCGTTATCATTTTATTCTGCAGCGTAAAACCCTGCTGCAGGAAGCCAAAACTGTTTTACAACAATTAGCGCAAGCATAGGAGTTTCCATGGAACTGAACGCATTAACAGCCATCTCCCCTGTTGATGGCCGTTATGGCAGCAGAACTGATGAGCTGAGAGATATTTTCAGTGAATTTGGTTTGATCAAATACCGTGTTACCGTCGAAGTACGCTGGTTACAACAGATGGCCGGTATTGCAGGCATTGCCGAGGTTCCAGCGCTCAGTGCAGCAGCCAATCAGTTATTAAACGACATTGTCGACAATTTCAGTCTGGCCGATGCACAACGTGTCAAAGACATTGAACGCACCACCAATCACGATGTAAAAGCGGTTGAATATTTATTAAAAGAAAAAGTGGCGGTACTGCCTGAACTGGCTGCGGTCAGCGAGTTTATTCACTTTGCCTGTACTTCTGAAGATATCAATAACTTATCTCACGGTCTGATGTTAAAAACAGCCCGTGATCAAGTGCTGTTACCGCTGTGCGATCAGCTGTTAAGCGCGTTAAAAGACATGGCGGTGCGTTATAAAGCAGTGCCAATGATGGCCCGCACCCATGGTCAACCAGCCTCTCCTACCACTTTGGGTAAGGAAATGGCGAACGTTTATATCCGCTTACAGCGCCAGCGTGAGCAAATTGCCAATGTACAGATGCTGGGTAAATTTAATGGTGCCGTTGGTAACTACAATGCGCATTTATCGGCCTATCCTGATTTAGACTGGCATCAGATCTCTGAGCGATTTGTGACCAGCCTGGGTTTAAACTGGAACCCTTTCACCACCCAAATTGAGCCGCATGATTATATTGCTGAGCTGTTTGATGCCATCGCCCGCTTTAACACTATTCTGATCGATTTTGACCGTGACGTCTGGGGTTATATAGCTTTAGGCCACTTTAAACAGCGCACTATTGCCGGCGAAATTGGTTCATCGACCATGCCGCATAAAGTCAATCCAATTGACTTTGAAAACTCAGAAGGCAACCTTGGCCTTGCCAATGCTATTTTCCAGCATCTGGCCAGCAAACTGCCTATTTCACGCTGGCAGCGTGATTTAACCGACTCTACAGTGCTGCGTAACCTTGGCATTGGTTTTGGTTATACCTTAATTGCCTACCATGCCACGCTCAAAGGCATCAGCAAGCTGGAAGTCAGTGAAACCAACCTGCTGCAGGAGCTGGATCAGAACTGGGAATTGCTGGCAGAGCCGGTGCAAACTGTAATGCGCCGTTATGGTGTGGAAAAACCCTACGAAAAATTAAAAGAGCTGACGCGCGGCAAACGTATTACACCGGCTGATTTACACCGTTTTATCGACGCGCTGGATGTGCCTGAGCACGCCAAAGCCCAGATGAAACAGTTTACGCCGGATAACTATATCGGTGCTGCTATCGCTCTGGTCGATACGCTGAACTAAACTCAGACTCTGAACTTTTGAAGCAACCGGTGGCGCCTTATGCCACTGGCATAAAACAGCGGCTCACTTCAGAGCGCAGCACCGCCGGTTTTACCGGCGGTGCCTTTTTCTGACGAAGGAATTCAGATATGTACACTTTAAATCTGCACGATTTAACCATTGAGCGTTTTCTGGCCGAGTTCTGGCAAAAAAAACCACTGCTGATTAAACAAGGTTTTGCCAACTTTGCTGATCCGATAAGTCCTGACGAGCTGGCTGGTCTTGCCGGTGAAGAAGAAATTGAATCCCGTATTGTCAGTAATGCCGGTGGCGATTGGCAGCTGGAAACCGGCCCTTTTGAAGATTTCAGCAGCTTTGGTGAACAAAACTGGACCTTATTGGTGCAAGCCGTTGACCACTGGCATCCGGAGTCTGCCGCGCTGATTGAACCTTTTCGTTTTATCCCCAACTGGCGGATTGACGACTTAATGATTTCATTTTCCACACCAGGTGGTGGTGTCGGCCCTCATCTGGATCAATACGACGTATTTATTATTCAGGGCATGGGGAAACGGCACTGGCGTGTAGGTATGCCGGACAAAAGCCTGACACAACATTGCCCACATCCGCGTTTATTGCAGGTGAGCCCTTTTACCGACTGTATCGATGTGATCACTGAACCTGGTGATATTTTATATATTCCGCCAGGATGTCCGCATGACGGTATTTCGGTGGATGCCAGTTTAAGTTATTCGGTTGGTTTTCGCGCCCCGGCACAAAAAGATTTAGTCACGGGCCTTGCTGATTTTCTGATTGAAAATGAAATCAGTGGCGACCGTTTTACTGATCCGGATCGCACCGCCACCAGCGCAGTGGGTGAAATCAGTGCCAAAGACCTTGGCAAGGTAAAAAACCTGCTGCAACAAATGATTGATGAACCTGAATTGCTGGCGCGTTATTTTGGCAGTTATATCACTCACGCCAAACATGAACTGGATGCTACAGAGCCGGATCCACATTACCAGGCCGATGAAATTGCTGAATATTTAGAGGAAGGCTCGGTATTGGCGCGTCTGGGTGGCTTACGTTGTTGTTATATTCAGCCATCGCCCAATGATGACATTCTGCTTTTTATCAATGGCAATACCATCAACTTGCCGGCAACAGAATTGTCGACAGTTAAGCAACTTTGTGAACAAGTACAACTGGATCAGGCCACTGCGGCCAGCTTTGCTGACAATCCGGCAAAACTGCAGTTGTTAACCATGCTGATCAATCTGGGTTATTGGTATTTTATTGAATAAACGGTTATTAACCGCTGTAAAAAAGCCACGATAAACCGTGGCTTTTTTTATTGCTGTTACCACACAGCAGGACTGAAATCTGACTGCAATCATAGGGCAGCTTTGATCTGCTGCAGATCTTAAACGGCTGATCCCCAGAGTTTTTCACTTTCAAACAGGTCATATAAGGAATGGGCGCTATTGACCAGCAACTGGATGTAACCAGCAGCTGTTTGATCCTGCACACCTGCATCAATCAGCTGCTGCGCTTTCATCTGCCAACGCAACGAAAAGGCGCGTAACGACTCTCTGGCGTCAGCAGCAGCACTTAGCTCCAGAAAGTCTACCGGCACTTCGCCGGAAATGACCCAGTAGCTTTTTCGGTTTAATGCATTAATTTTCCACACCGCCACATAAGGCGCCACGTAGCGGGATTCATTCACCGCAACGTTGTCCATCACAACGCCCTGTTCGGCCAGATGCAAATTTGCTTTTTGAAATTGCTGACGCAGCCATTCGTTGGTTTGGTCTTCGGTTAAGGCCGTTGCTTGCTGCTGGTTGTTTGATGTCATGCTGATTCTCTTCACTACAACTAAAAAATGCACTCTAAGTCAGGGCAGGCTTTTTGACAAGCAGCAAGATAAATTGTCGACAATCTGCTGGACTGACCAGACATTATTTTTTGGGATTGATGGCGAAAACCGGTTTGAAGTGGTACATTCCGCCGCGAAAAAACCGGTCCCCTGCCAGGCGGCAATTTAACCTTGCACCTGCTGATAACAACGGAGAATAAGACGTGGCAGTATTTAACCACCCAGAATTTGACAACCATGAACAAGTCGTATTTTGCAGCGATAAAGAAACTGGCTTAAAAGCCATTATCGCCGTCCACAGCACTAAACTCGGCCCTGCGGTTGGCGGTTGCCGGCTGTGGGACTATGTTGCTGACGAAGATGCGCTGGTTGATGTATTAAGGTTATCCCGCGGTATGACTTACAAAAACGCCATGGCAGGTTTACCGCTGGGCGGCGGCAAGTCAGTAATTATCGGCAACGCCAAAACCATTAAGTCAGAAGCTTTATTCCGCAAGTTCGGCAAGTTTGTCCATGGCTTAAGCGGTAGTTATGTCAGTGCAGAAGACGTGAACATCACCACGGCAGACATTTCTATTGTCAATAAAGAAACCCCTTATGTCGCAGGTCTGGAAGGTAAAAGCGGTAACCCGGCGCCATTTACCGCTCTTGGCTCTTATCAGGGTTTAAAAGCGGCAGCTAAACACAAGTTTGGTAATGATTCATTAAAAGGTTTAACTGTTGCAGTACAAGGCCTTGGCAGTGTTGGTTTTTATCTGTGTGAATACCTGCATAAAGAAGGCGCAAAACTGATTGTCACTGATATTAATCAGGATGCAGTCAGCCGCGCAGTGGCTCAGTTTAATGCCACAGCTGTTGGTCTGGATGAAATTTACAGCCAGTCTTGCGATATCTACGCACCATGTGCCTTAGGCGCCACCATCAATGACCACACCATTGAGCAATTCAAATGTAAGGTGATTGCAGGTTGTGCCAATAACCAACTTAAAGAAGCCCGTCATGGTGAGTTATTACGGCAAAAAGGCATTTTATATGCACCGGATTATGTAATTAACGCCGGTGGTATCATTAACGTTTCTTTTGAAATGCGTCCTGAAGGTTACAGCGAGTCAGAATCTACGGCAAAAGTGATGGAGATTTACCATACTTTGCTGAATATCTTCCAACGTGCTGATGCCGAGCAACAACCAACCAATGCTATTGCTGACTTAATGGCGCAGGAAATTATTGCCCGCGGTCGCAAATAATCTATCGCAATTAACTGTATGTTAATTAGTCAAAAAAACCGCCAGATGGCGGTTTTTTTATTCCTGAAACGCTGTAAACTGAATGTGCAACAAAGCTCTACATAAAACAAAAAAATCACATAAATTAACTTTTATACTACATTTTCAGAGTCTGCAGAAGCAGAACTATGACTTTATTCACAACATCAGGGATGACCCAAATGAAACATTTCCCAACACTCAGCGCCTTGAGCCTGCTGCTCGTTATTTTTGTGCAACCTTCATTACAAGCTTCTGAACTTGTCGAAAAGTTTGGCAAAATGCCGTTAGTTCAGGATGTGTCGATATCGCCTGACGGCGAAACTCTGGCTGGCACTTTTCACATTGATGGCAAAGCCGTTGTGATGACGGCCCCATTTGGTCAACATGAAACCACCGCTCTGGTCAGTTTAAAATCAAGCTCAGACCGCATAGAATCGGTCGATTGGGTGAACAACAAAAGATTATTAATTAATGCCAGCCGCGCTAAATATATTGCCGGCCGCTTTTATCGTATCCATACCATGTATGCGGTGAATAGCGATGGTTCAGACCTGCTCGAAATCAGAAACCAGTCCACTTATAAAAAAGCTGAAGACAGCAGAGTTGCAGGTTTACAAAGTACACATCTGCTCAATGATTTAGCCGAAGACGATGAACATGTGTTAGTGCGGGCTTATGACGAGCGTGACCGGGGTTATGCGGTGTTTAAAGTCAATGTTTATGACAGCAAATTCAGTAAAGTTGAAAGTGCTGCCGGTGATCGCTCCGGCTTTGTGTCAGATCGCAAAGGCAATGTTGTTTTTTCTACTGTGCTTGATAAGCAGCTGCTCAGTATCGAGTTTAAACCAGCCCCTGATCAAGCATGGAAAAAACTAAAAACTATTGATTTAACAGGCGATATTGATTTTTTCCCTGTGGGTTTATCTGCGGATGGCAAAGCTGTGCTGGTGAACACCGACTACAAAAATAACTTTAACCACCTGGCTTATTTTGATTTAGCAACAGGTGAAATCAGCGCCCCGGTGTATCAGGTTGAAGGCCATGATATCAGCACAACCTACAGCAAAGCCGGTAAACTGATTGGTTATGGTTTTACTAAGGATTTTTATGAGCAGGTGTTTATCGACTCAGATCAACATGAGAAAAATCAGCAAATTAAAGCATTAATGCCCGACAGGCATTCTTACATCACCAGCTACAGTGATGATGGCAAGCGGGTGGTCATTTACAGCGTAAAAGACAATCAGCCAGGTCGTTTTCTGACACTGGACTTTAATACCAAAAAAGCCGCCTTTTGGTTTAGTCAGTATCCACATCTGGAAAAAACAGCTTTACCTTCGGTTACTTCTATTGCATTTACCAGCAGAGACGGCCTGCCGTTGCAAGGTTATCTGACAATGCCACTGCAAAAAGAAAAAGCTGCACCGGTGATTTTATTCCCGCACGGTGGCCCAATTTCCCGTGACAGCAAAAGCTTTGACCCTTTTGTGCAGTTTTTCAGTGCTATGGGTTACGCCGTGTTGCAGGTGAATTTCCGCGGTTCGGCCGGTTTTGGCACTCAGTTTGAAACTGCGGGTTACAAACAATGGGGCCAAAAAATGCAGGATGATCTGATGGATGCGCTGGCAGCAGTCAGTGCCAACCCGGATCTGGACACTAAACGCAGTTGTATCGTCGGTGCCAGTTATGGTGGTTATGCCGCTTTGGTCGCCAGTTTTCGAGACAGCGACAAATTTCAGTGTTTTGTCTCGATCTCCGGCATTTCTGACTTAACAGCCATGCTCAGATCTGACGGTGCCAACAACGACACCAGAAAAGCTATTCAGATAGCCACTATCGGCGATTATGAAAATGATGCTAAAACTCTGGATGCGGTGTCAGCCATACATCATCTGGATAAAATTAAAAAACCACTGTTGTTGATCCACGGTGTAAAAGACACCCGGGTGCCTTATAAACAGTCGGCAGAGCTTTATAGCGCATTAAAAGCCAAAGGTATTCCGGTAAGCTATCTGGAGCAGGAAGATGGCACCCACTTTTTTGATACTGAGCAAGAGCGCACCGAAGCATTTGCCGAAATGGAAACTTTCTTAAAACGTTATCTGCCGCTCTGAATCGGAGGCAACAACATCATCAGATTCAACTGAATGCCAGCAACAAAAAACCGCAGCCTTAGAGCTGCGGTTTTTTGTTGCTGGCAAATATCGGAATAGCAGCGGCAAAAGCAGGGTAAAACACAACACAATCAGGGTGTTGCAATTTTCTGCTCCGAGTTTTGAAGCTGTGTTTCTTTATACCAGCTGACCCAGCCTTTGGTGATGGCATATACATAATAACTGCTGATCTCAGCGGTCAGTTTGGCGAATAAATCAAAATTCGATAAGTTCACCGTCAGGTAGCAGGCTGTGCCACAATTCACAGGTTTAAAAGTTGAACTGGGCGCCGACAATACTGTGGCATTTAATTGATATTGTTCAGCCAGGCGTTTGACTCTGAACGCATGATAATCACTGCTGACAAAAATATAAGGGACGCTTTTATCCAGCCGGTTATTTAACTGATAAAACTCATGATAAGTGGTGGCACCGCCATGGAAACAATCCAGCTCTACCTGCTGTTTTAGTTGTTTCTGTAAATAATCCAAATAAGGCTGACAATATAAAGTGGTGATATGCACTGTTGTTGCTGCCGGACGCTCTGCCAAAACTTCTGAGAGCTGTTCCAAACGGCTTTTGGCACAATCGGGTAAGTTGTTTTCGCTACCGCCACAACCTAACACCACGTAGTTGCCCTGAAAGTCAGGTGCCACTGCTGTGGCACTGATGTTGTTGTAATACCAATCGCGTACCTGATTGCCAAGGTAACCATTGCCAAAAGCATAAAACCATAACAGCAACAGCCAAAGCCCCTTTTTGCGATATCTGACAGCCGCAAATACCAGACCCCATAAAAATAAATTGTGAGGATACAAAAAAGGCTCAATTAAATCTTTCACAGCATACTCCTTAAACTGCCCGCACTAAAAATTCCCGCAGATGCGCAATGATGACAGCTCATTTGTTCTGACGCCAGCCAGAATAAAAATACCAGCACAAACTATTTTTGTATTGCCGGGGCTTGACGCCCGCTTACTTAGTTGCAAGCTGTGATACTATCTGCCACAAAAATAGCAAGCAATCGGAGTGACGCTATGTTGCAAACAGTATCAGTGATTGGATTGGGTTATATCGGCTTGCCAACAGCGGCCATGCTGGCCTCCCGTAAACTCAGAGTGATTGGTGTTGATGTCAATCAACACGCGGTTGATACCATCAATCAGGGTAAAATTCATATTGTCGAGCCAGAGCTTGATCTGCTGGTTAATGCCGCTGTAACCGGTGGTTATTTGTCGGCCCAAACCAAAGCTGCACCGGCTGACGCTTTTATGATTGCGGTACCGACGCCGTTTTTTGACGATTTATCACCGGACTTGTCTTACGTTGAAGCTGCGGTGAAATCTATTGCCCCTGTGCTTGCCAAAGGCAACCTGGTGGTGCTGGAATCTACCAGCCCGGTTGGCACCACAGAACTCATCTGTAAATGGATCAAAGAAAGCCGCCCGGATTTAACTTTACCAACAGACTCCAGCACCCCGGATTTGCACGTGGCTTATTGCCCTGAGCGTGTGCTGCCAGGCAAAGTGGTACATGAGTTAATTTCAAACGACCGTATTATCGGTGGTTTAAGTGCCGCCTGTTCGGCCAAAGCCAAAGCGCTGTACAACACTTTTGTCGCCGGTGAATTACTGGTAACAGATGCCCGCACTGCCGAAATGTCCAAACTGACCGAAAATGCTTTCCGTGATGTCAACATTGCTTTTGCCAATGAACTGTCGCTGATTTGTGACAAGTTAAACATCAATGTGTGGGAACTGATCCGGATGGCCAACCGTCACCCGCGCGTCAACATCCTGACTCCGGGTGCAGGCGTGGGCGGCCACTGTATTGCGGTAGATCCATGGTTTATTGTGCACTCAGCGCCAGAGCAGGCCAAAATTATCCGCACTGCCCGTGAAGTAAACGACTTTAAACCTGAGTGGGTACTGCAAAAAGTACTGTCCACCATCGCCAACCACAGCTTAAACAAACCTTCAGTGGCTTGTTTTGGTCTGGCCTTTAAACCGGATATCGACGACTTACGCGAAAGCCCGGCGCTGCATATCACCAACAAGCTGGCCGACAGCTACAACGGTAAAGTGATGGCGGTAGAGCCAAATATTCACAGCACCAATAAACTGCATGCCAATGCCGAACTGGTGAGCCTGGAGCAAGGTTTAACGGCGGATATTATTGTGATCCTGGTGAAACACAAAGCCTTCAACGGCATTGATTTGAGCGGTA
The DNA here is from genome assembly GCF_025245835.1 of Rheinheimera sp. 4Y26. Classification (GTDB taxonomy): domain Bacteria; phylum Pseudomonadota; class Gammaproteobacteria; order Enterobacterales; family Alteromonadaceae; genus Pararheinheimera. Next base: position 143,034 of record NZ_JAOBWS010000005.1, on the reverse strand, counting down.
AAACAGTGATTAACGTGGTGGGTGAATAAAGGTTTTTGCAGTTTTCTTTGATAAGAATGACTAAACACCACAACAAAAAAGGAGCTGAATTCAGCTCCTTTTTTTATCGAAACAGGCCCATCAGACTTTAGCCCTGTCTAATTATGCGCTCGTGATGCCCTAGCCTGTCGGGCTCTTTTTAATCACAGCTTTTTTGTCCTGTTGATATCCGCGCCAACACAAAATCTGCAGAAACAACACCGCAGTCAAATTTGACCACATAAAAACCCAGGCCGCGCTGACAGAATCCAGCTCGTTATTCAGCCATAAATAAGCCAGCGAACTTAACAACGCCACCAGGGTGACATTGGCTGCCCGCCAGTCGCTGCGCCCTGTTGCGGTGATCCAGACTTCAAAATAGGTTTTCACCAGCGTTAGCCACAGCGTGATCACCACCAGTAAAGTCACCAAATCAGTATCAGGCGTCAACCGCTCATTCAAAAGCCAGGGATATAACCAGGGATATAACAACATTAACAATAGATAAGGCACAGACAACAGCGGCAAGCTTAACAGCAAAATACGTTTAAATAACGCTACTTTGTCCTGCAATACGGCTTTGGCACTTAATTTCGACAACAACACCTGCGAAAACACCACCGGCAATAAAGTCACCGGCATAAACAAAATAAAAGCTTTACGGAATTGGCCGAGCGCCGTTAGGGTACTGAACATCGCCAAAAAAATAAAAGGGATATTGGTCAGGTAAATAGCAAAAACGTCATGCCAGGCATAACTGAATCTGTCGCGCCAGGTTTTGCCCTGCCACAATGCCTGCCATAATTGCGCCGGTACCAAAGCCGCCTCGCGTAACTGCGGCTTGATCACCCTAAGCCCAACCCACAGCGGCGCCAGACTCAGAAGCAGGATCCAGCCAAGTACTGTGGCCGTGTTATCAATGGCTTCAAACCAGACAAAAGCCACCAGCACCAGCATCAGGCTGGCGCCAAGTAACTGGCTTTTCACTTCAATGGCAAACTGCTGCGCCCCTTTGAGGTAACTGAAAATAGCCTGATTCAGCGCCCACACCAGCCCTATCGCCAGACTTAACAGATAAAGGCTGTAAGGCAGTGGATCAGACGCCAGCAGGCTGTAACCAAAAAAGCCTGCACAAAGCAGTATAAACACCAGCAAACTGATAGTTAAACTGCTGATTAAGGTATTGATATTGCGCTCTTTTGCCGCATTATGAATCAAATAAAAATTCACGCCAAAGGCAATGGTCGGGAAAAACAGATTGGCCAGCATATAAACAAAACTAAATAAGCCAAATTCTGTTTCCAGTAAATGCCGCGCCAGCGCCAGATTTAATAACCAGCGCGAGCCAAAATTTAGCCCTTGCGCCACACTGTTACTCATCATTTTGCGGGCAAAATCACTGCGGATCATGACTGTGGCTCCTGGCTATTTTGGCTATATAACCAGACAGCGCCGTTTAGCATGCCCCATGGGATCCAAAGCATGCCGGATGTCAGCACATGGCCGGCCATAGTGGCCACCAGCAACAACACCAGGTTCAGCACAAAAATGCCGGCCACCGCAGTACGCGGCGCCAACAGATAAACATGCCAGCTTTGTTTTAAAATAAGCGCAAACCACAGCAGAAAATAACTAAGCCCCGCTATGCCAAACCACATCAGCAAATCCACAGGGTCAATTTCAGCCAGGGCTTTGCTGCTGTAAATTTCAAGGCCGGTGTTGCCAATGCCGGCCAGCCGGTGCCAGTCGGTAAAATACCAGCTGCTGATGAGCCAGTTATCAATTGCATACTGGTCGCGCGATGACAACAACACCCCTAGTAGCCCCTGCTGCTGATAAACCAACTGCAGCTTTTGCCCGACGCTGCTATCGAGCAGCACCGGCCATTGCCACCACAACAGCAGCACAGCCATCACCAGCAGCACAGGTAGAACCAGCAACTGCCGGCGATACTTCAGCCAGCTGTCTTTTTCCTGCAATAATGGGATCAGGAAGGCCAACAGCAGCACGCCGGCCATGCCGGTTTTGGTCAGCATGGAGCTGGCGGCAAATAAACTCAGGCCAAGTACCAGCACAAACTTCAGTTTGGCAACAGGCCAATAACAGGCCAGTAAATAACCGCTCAGCACCAGCAATAAAGCCGACAGCTCATTGGTGGCTTTAAAATATCCTTTGGTACCCAGATTTAGATCCGGCAGATAATCATTGGGTAAATAAGCACTAAAACCAAAACCCAGGCGGCCGAGCAGCATATTCGCCACCAGAATGGCAAAACTAAATAAAAAGATTTGATGTAAAGCCTGCCGCGCCAGCACCGGCCAGCGTTTGGCAAAATGGAAAAAGTACAAAGCGGCCAGTAAAGGCGATAACAGTTTTAACACCATGCCGGCATCATAAGAAAATCCACTGTTGTTACCGGTTTGCAGCAAAGTGTAAAAAGGCCCGGCCAATAACAACAACACCATGGCCAGCAGCAATAACAAGCCACGCACCTGGTCCCGCAACAAAGCACAAAACAGTAACAGCAATAACGCAGATTTATATAACGCCGAAAGTGGCACACTCTGACCACTCAGACTCAGCACCACACCATTGGCGGCATCAATCAGCAGATACCACTTGGCCAGCAGAATGATCAAAAGATCCAGCAAAGGTAATTTAACTGCAGTTTGTCCGTTCATCGGCGGCTAAACACCAAAGCCAGCAAGGTTGCGCCAAGGGCTGACAACAGCGCGCCAACCACAGCAATAAAGGGCAAGGGTTTGTGTCCGGGCTCTTTTGCGGTAACAGGCTGTACTGCATGCAGCACCATCTGACGGCCATGCTGCAATACATTCAGCTCTGCCTGTATTTTATCGAGCTGCACACTCAGTTCTGAGCGCTCTCCCACTGTGGTCGCTTTGTCCAGCGCCTGCTGCAAATCGGCCTGACGCGCCTGATACTGGCTTATTGCCTGAGCTTTGTACTCGGCTTCAGCAGTTTTTATCATGGCGCTGAGCAACAGCGCTGCTTCGCTGGACTTTGGCGCGCGCCATTTTACCGTCAGCTGATTGCCCCGTCTTTTATGATCATATGAAAATTTTGAGCGCCAGGTTGCGGTCAGCTGCTGTTGTTTGCTGGTATCACCACCGGCACATAAGGCGCTTTGTGCCTGACACAAAGCGGCATCTTGCCACAGCTGCTGCCAGACCTGCGGATGATCCAGCAATAGAGTAAAACGCGCCATTTCATCGACTTCCAGCGCGCCTAACATCAGAGACGTTTGCGCCGGTAACTTGTCGTAGACCGCAGCCAGCTGCGCCACTTTGTGCTGAGCCAGGGTATACACTGCCCGCGCTTCGGCATATTTCGGCGCTGTTTTGCTGTACAGCACAGCAGCAAGAGCACCAGCGGCGGCAGCTACCAGGATCCATAACTTAAAACGCTGTAATACCAGCAGCATCTGATTGGCCAGATCCTGTTCCTGACTGAATAATGATGAATTCATTTGTGCCCAAACAGCCCTTTAATGCCTTTATTTAAAATTTGTTTACGCAATCTGATAGCCCAGGCCAGCCGGTGCTTCAGGTAATAACGCACTTTGCTTTCCACCAGACCATAACGACATGACGACAATAATTCACCAAGTGACATCGGCAGGTTTTGCATGGTTCGCCGGTAAAAAGCCTGATTATGCAGATTACGCTCATTCATCAAACCGCGGTGTTTTTCGACAAACTGCGCCTGCGCATTCAGCCGTTTTGGCGAAGTGGTAATACGTCCCAGCTCATGCCCCACATGCACAACATAGCTGGCATCGGACAAACGTAATGCCGGACCATAAGCCGCCACCATCCGCAGCCACATATCATAATCCTGAAACGCCGCCAGCTGTTCGTCAAAACCGCCCTGCGCCAGCATGCGGCTTTTGCGTACCAGTGCCTGATTCGACAAACAATGGGCATCCAGCAGCTCGGGTAAACGGACAATTTTTTGTTCAGGATACAATTGCTTACGCACTGAACCATAGTCCCAGAAATAACTGGTGCAGATGCAGGAGTATTGATCGTCATAATTTGCCATCATGTCAGACAGCCGGTGGGGTAAAAACTCGTCATCATCATCAATACCGGTGACAAAATCACCGGCCGCCGCTTTAATCGCCAGGTTTCGGGCGGCACAGGCGCCCTGACCTTTTTCCTGCCGGAACAAGCGGATCCGGCTGTTTTCGCCATAAAGACGGTTCAGCACTTCCCAGGTGTCGTCACTGGAACAGTCGTCAACAATCAATAATTCAAAATTCGGATAATCCTGTGCCAGCACTGAGGCAACTGCACGTTGCATCATCTGACTGCGGTTAAAGGTGGGCATGTACACACTGATCAGAGGGTAAGTGTCGCGCCCGGCAATTTGATGTTCGGCCAAAATTTCAGTCTCTTGTCATATTATTTTTACTGAGTACAGTCGATATCGCATCTGTGTTGCTGTTACAGCTTGCCGCGCAGATACAACCAGAGGTATTCCACCAGATTCCACTGGCGTTTAATTCTTGATGGTTGTGACAACAAACGGTAAGCCCACTCCAGATTGAGTTTGCACCAAAGCTCAGGCGCCCGTTTAACGTTGCCGGTAAATACATCATAAGTACCACCTACCCCCATAAAATAAGCGTCCGGCAGCTGTTTTTTTGCTTTTTCAATAAACAATTCTTGTTTGGGCGAGCCCATGGCAACTGTGATCACTTTGGCGCCACTTTGCACCAGCTGCGAGATCAGCGCATCTTCATCTTTAAAATAACCATCCTGGGCGCCAACCACGGGCACGCCCAGCGCTTCCAGCTTGCTTTTGGTCGTCTGCAGCACTTCAGGTTTGGCTCCAATTAAAAACACCGGTACCTTTTTTTCAGCGGCTCTGTGCATCAGGGCTTCCCAGGTTTCACAGCCAGGCACCCGCTCTACCGGTTTTTGCAGTTTTTTCTGCATCACCTTCACCACGCCCATGCCGTCGGCATAACGTAATTCGGCATTGTTCAGAATTTGCATTAATGCCGGATCTTGTTGTGCTTTCATCACTTTTTCCGGATTAATGGCAATAGCGGCACCGGCAAACACAGAGCCATCATCCCGGATAATAAAATTGACCAGCTGCGCCATACTGGCAAAAGCCATTACCTTGATACCGCCGACTGACACCTGATCTGGTTGAAACGCCATATATGAAGAACCTTGCCTGTTAAATTCGTTAAATCTTTGATTGTGAAGCGACAAAATCGCCTTACAGCATAGCTCAGCCCGGGGCTGGTTATAAACGCTGATAAAGCTGTATCAGCCTATCCGCCACTTTATCCACCAGATAAGGTTCGGCCATTTCTCGTCCGACCAGCTGTAATTGGCGGTACTCTGCGTCCGGCAAACTTAATAACTGCTGAATTGTTTGTACCAGCCTATCCAGCAGTTGTGACTCATCTTGTTGCGACAGACAAAAACCATTTTGTCCTTGCTTAATTTGCGCCAGCGAGCCGTCGGTTTCAGTGGCAATCACCGGGGTATAACAAGCCATAGCTTCAGTCATCACCAAACCAAAAGACTCATTGCGCGACAAGCTGATAAAACACTTACTGTTTTCAAAAAATTGTTTGAGCAACACCGGACTGGCAGGGTCACACAAGGTTAAATTCGGATATTGCGCTGCGGCCTGTGCCAGCTTTTCCCGATAAGGCCCATGGCCAATCACCGTCAACTGATACTGACTGAGTTTGGGCAATATCGCCAGCAGTCTGTCCATGCCTTTATTCAAATCCAGGCTGCCAACATACAGAATATCAATCGGCTTTTCAGTGCGCTCTTTTAATTCTGTTTGTGCAAACGCCGGATGAATACCAGCCGGCAACACTTCTGCAGCAGCAGGCTTTGCAAAAAACTTCTGCTGTAGCTTTTCGCTGGTAAAAATAAAGTGCTGCACCTGCCTCGCTGCGTATTTATACAATTTTGGCTCTGGCTTATATAAATAAATGTCACTGCCATGAAAAGTCACCACAATTTTAACTTTGCGGTTTCGAAGCCAGCGGTACGTTAGCGCCAGCCAGATGGTCGGGTAAAAATAATGCACGTGAATAATGTCGTAACGGGTACGGCTCAACACAAAGTTCCAGACAAACTGCAGCCACAGTACCGGATATTTCAGCAATTTATTCAGCAAACTATTGTTGTGCCAGCGCATATAACAATATGCAGGCGCAATAGATGACAGTGCATCCACCTGATTTTTGACAAATTGCCCCTGAAAAGGTGCTGAGGCTTTAGGTCCCATATTGGTGACTATCAATACTTTTTTTGCTTTGTGCTGACTCACGACACATCCTGTTTTGGCCAAAGTGGCCGGATCATACTTTGGAACTTCATAGCGCAACAACCAGCCAGCAGAAAAATAAGCGCTGAATTGCCCAGGTTGCGCCCTGTAACATGCAGTGTTTTTGCCGCTGGGGACAGACTGCACAACAAATCAGCAGGAATAACAGCTTTCTGTGCGGGCGGATAGTAACTGACCATAACATCACCTATAATCGCCTTTGTTTTATAACAATAATTAGCTTGATTGATTTAGCGGATCCTTTATGCGCGAACACTTTGTGTTGTTTTCCACCACTTTTGTCCTGACCTTAATTGCTATTTTTATCCTTATCCCTGTGGCCAATAAAATCGGCCTGGTAGATAAGCCCCATGGCCGCAAACAACATGTTGGCGCCATTCCATTAATTGGCGGTATTTCCATTTTTACCGGTGTTGCTGCCACTCTGGCCATTTTTGGCTTACCGCAGGACAGCCACTGGTATTATCTGCTGTGTGGCGGCAGCATAGTGCTGCTGGGTGTATTTGATGATTTCCTCGATTTAAGTGTGAAGCTACGCCTGTGCGCCCAGCTATTGATTGGCGCAGTAATGGTGTATGGCCTGGGTTTATACCTTGAAGATCTGGGCAACTTATTTGGCCTGGGCTCTGTAACCTTAGGTTATGTTGGTATTCCGCTGACACTGATCGCCGTCATTGCCGCTATTAACGCTTTTAATATGATTGACGGCATCGACGGTCTGGCGGGTATGCTGAGCGGTGTCAGTTTTGTGTCTTTAACCCTGATGATGGGAATCGGCGGCCAGCTCGAGCATGCCGTGCTGCCGATGGTGCTGGTGTTTGCACTGATCCCATATTTGCTGTTTAACCTGGATTTAATCGGCAAAGGCAAAGGTAAAATTTTTATGGGGGATGCCGGCAGTATGCTGATAGGCTTGTCAGTGATTTGGCTGCTGATAATCGGCAGCCAGAGCGACAGCGCCAGCTTCCGCCCTGTTACCGCACTTTGGGTTATTGCTGTGCCTTTGATGGATATGGTGGCTATTATGATTCGCCGCATCCGTAAAGGTCAGTCACCTTTTATGGCCGACCGCGAACACTTACACCATATCTTCCTGCGTCTTGGCTTAACCTCGCGTCAGGCACTGGTGATTATTACCAGTTTATCCTGCATGCTCGCCACCATTGGTATTGTCGGTGAATATCTGATGGTGCCTGATCTGGTGATGCTGGTGTTGTTTTTGCTGATATTCAGTCTTTATTCACTGTCTTTGCAATATATCTGGCGTATTACCCGTTTTATCAAACGTTATAAAGCAAAACAACGTGCTAAAAACAATCCGTAAACTGCTGGAAGCACGCGCCATCATTATGCTGATGGAGCGTTTTTTCCGTTTGGGCGCAGGCGCCATTGTCACCTTTATGGTGGCGCGCATGCTGGGCGACGAAGCGCTCGGCGTGTACGGTGTTGTGATGGTCTGGGCGGCATTTTTAACGCCGCTCAGCAGCATGGGCCTGAACAATCTGGTGCAGAAAATGGCCAGCAGTCAGACCGACCCGCAGCAAAGCAGAACCATCTTACAAAGCGCGCTGTGGCTTCGGCTTAGTGCCGGTTTGTTTTTTGCCCTGCTGATGATTTTGGGTTTTGCTGTTTTTTACCCGCATTATTTTGCCATCGGCCCTGTTGCCATCAGTACTCTTTTTATTCTGCAAAGTTTCAGCGCCATGATGCTATGCGAATACGACCAAAACTACCGCGGTCATTTTCGCGCAGTAGCGCTGTCAAAAATTGTCGTGTCGATGCTGACGCTGACAGCCCGGGTGGTGGCGCTGATTTATGGTGCAAATGTCGATATGCTGCTGTTGGTGGTAGGCATTGAATTTTTCCTGACCGGCGCTTTGCAATACTATTGGCAGCGCCGTTACGCACCGGACGAGCCAGGCCTTAGCTTTAAGTACTTCAGCTGGCAAAGCAGCAAAGAATTATTAAAACGCTCAAGCTGGCTCTGGTTATCCGGTGTGGTGTCGGTGATTTATCTGAAAATCGACACCATTATGATTGAACAGATGATTGGCGTTGCGGCCACAGGGCAATACACAGCGGTGGCGCGGTTATCCGAGCTTTGGTATGTCATTCCTGTCACTTTGGCAGCGCGTTATTACCCGGATTTACTCAAAGCCTATAACAACAACTGGGATAGTTACCTTTGCATTTTGAAAAAACGCAGTGTGCAGTTTTTTCTGATGGCCTTTGGCATTGCCATCTTTATGACTTTGGGCGCGAAGTGGATTATGTGGCTGGCTTATGGCGAAAAATTTGTGCCTTCTGCCACTGTACTGCAAATTCATGTCTGGGCCGGCTGTTTTATTTTTGTGCGGGCGCTGATCAGCCAACATTTAATTATTACCGGTAATGAACCCTTAAGTTTATTAAGTCATGGTGTCGGCGCTATTTTAAATGTGCTGCTAAATCTTTGGCTAATACCCATTTATGGCATTGAAGGCGCGGCCTGGGCCACGTTAATCTCTTATGCTTATGCGTCATTTTTCTTTTTATTCTGCTCAGGCAAAACCAGGGCGCATTTTTGGCAATTGTTAAAAGTAAAAGCGGTGGCACCACAACCACCGGCCAAACCGGAGTCTTAGTTGTGATTAAAAAACTGCTGCGAGCCACCTACGCCAGGCTGGATTTATGGTTGTTGCCTTATGCCGCCAAAAGCCGCAAATTTGCCGGCATTTATTATGCGTTTTTTAACCCGCATTTTCGCCGTGAAATGCATGCAACAGCATCTGGCCGTCAGCATTACCGGCTGCATGAAGAAAGCTCGACTATTGCCAGTGTCATTATCCGCCGGAATATCCACCGGCTGGAAAAAGGCCTGTCGATGGTGCCGCGTAAACCGTTGTTTGCGCTTGATTATATTGACGAAACCTTAAAAGCTTTTGACAATATGCTGCAAGAGCCCGCCCATCAGCTGGATTTAACTTTACTCAATTACGCCCATGATGTGCTGGAGAGTTATTTTGCCGTGACCACCTGGCCTGAAGGGGCCACTCAGCCTGGTATTTTTGCTGAGCAAGCAGGCAAAATCCGGCCACTTTTAAACAAAACACAGCAGCAGGCCGCTGCAGCGCCAGCGCCTTACCAGCAAAGGCCCAGAGCCGACATTAGTTATGATGAATTTTATAAACTCTGTCAGCAGCGCTGCTCGGTGCGCACCTTTTTGCCTAAACCAGTAGAGCCCGAAATACTGCAGCGTGCCGTTGCCGCTGCAGCCCAGGCGCCCAGTGCCTGTAACCGCCAGCCATTTCGCTATGTTGCCGCCACCCAGGGCGAAACTCTGCGTAAACTGGCCAGTTTGCCAATGGGCACTGTAGGTTATGCTGAAGGACTCCCTGCAGTACTGGCCGTCGTCGGTGATTTAAGTGCTTACCCTTTTGAGCGTGACCGCCACGTGATTTATATCGATGCCAGCCTTGCCAATATGCAGCTGATGCTGGCGCTGGAAACTATGGGATTGGCGTCCTGCTCTATTAACTGGCCTGATATTGAAAATTACGAAATTAAAATAGCGAAGCTTTTGAAACTTCAGCCTTTTGAACGCGTGGTGATGCTGATTGCTGTCGGATACCCTGAGCCAACAGCCTTGATCCCACATTCCGAGAAAAAAACCGCAGCCGGATTACTGAGTTATGTCTAAGCAACACACATTAAAAGTAGAAATTAAAGGGGTGCAGTTTCGCAACAAAGGCGCTTATCTGATGTTGCTGGGCTGTTTAAAAGGTTTAGAGCAATTAGGCCGGCCTTTTGAACTGGTGTTATCGCCAGGCCCGAATTTACCCTACCGCGAGCGCGCCATGCTCGGTGCCTGGCAAAAATTGTCGTTGCGCCGTAAAGGTCTGGACTTCACCCCCTGGTTTGGCAAATTGCCCAACTTTATGCTGAACACCCTGCGCCGGTACGGCATAGTGACAGAAAGCGAAGTGGATGTGATTTTAGAAGCCTCAGGTTTTGCTTATGGCGACCAGTGGCCTTTATTGTTTTTGCAAAATACCGCCCGTGAAGTAAAACGTTTTGGCGAAGCGGGCAAAGCTTTTATCTTTATGCCACAAGCCTTTGGCCCATTTAAGTCGGCAGAAAGCAAAGCAGCGATGCGCGATATTATCAACCACGCCAAACTGATTTTTGTGCGCGACCCGGTGTCGTTAGGCCACTTGCAGTCCTGTATGGCGGAGCTGCCTTCGCACGTGATTTTAACACCGGATTTTACCGTGGGTTTAAAAGGTGAAAGCCGCACTGCCCTGCCAGAATTTGACGGCCCTTTTGCTGCCCTTATTCCCAACAATAAAGTGATTTCCAAATTTAACCACGCCAATGCTGAAGCTGAGCGCACCCGTTATGTGGAGGCTTTTGCCGCAGCAGGTAATCAACTAACCGAGCTTGGCCTGGAAGTGGTGCTGGTCAATCATGAAGGCAAAGAAGACGCCGCACTTTGTGCCGAAATTGCCAAACTGACGCCTTGCCAGATCATCACCATTGAAGATCCTCTGGCAGTGAAAGCCCTGATTGGCAAAGCCGAACTTTGTGTCAGCTCCCGCTTTCACGGCGCTATTAATGCACTAAGCCAGAATGTGCCTTGTATTGCCACCAGCTGGAGTCACAAATATCACGCCATGATGGATGACTTTGGTATGGCCGATTATTGTATTGAAGAGTTATCGGCATTGACGCTCACGCAAAAAATCACCCGGCTGCTGGCCGAAAAAAATAATATTCAGCCGGTTCTTGCCGAGAGATCAGCGGCATTAAAAGCCAAAAACCAGCTGATGTGGCAAAAACTACACGACACACTGCGTTAATCACAGCAGGCGTATCGCCGGCTTATTGCAGCTGCATCGCCGGTGTACCATTTATCCTTACCATAAAAAAACCGAAGCCTGGCTTCGGTTTTTTATGGTTATTGACCATCACAATATAAAAGATGGTTTCACGGCGCATTAAAAGGCAGCAGTGGCCCAATCAATCCAGCCTAATTGCCAGCTCAGTAAAATAAAACCACCAAAGGCAATACGATACCAGGCAAAAATTTCATAACTGTGGTTAGCCACAAACTTCACTAATGTGCGCACCGCCAGCAGTGCAGCCACAAAAGCAGTGACAAAACCCACGGCAAACATCGGAATATCGGCAGCCCCTAATAAATCGCGGTGTTTAAATAAATCGTAGAAGGTCGCGGCAAACATGGTTGGCACCGCCAGGAAAAATGAAAACTCGGCGGCAACTTTGCGGTCCAGACCAATAAACAAACCACCAATAATAGTGGCGCCAGAACGTGAAGTACCAGGCACCATAGACACCACCTGGGCACAACCGATTTTTAACGCGTCTTTCCAGCTGATGTCGTCTACATCCAGCACCCGAACCTGATGCTGACGGCGCTCGGCCCACAGAATAATCAAACCACCCAGCACCAGCATCACCGCCACTGTAATAGGGTTAAATAAATACAGTTTGATGGTTTTAATAAACAACAAACCGATAATGGCGGCCGGTAAAAAAGCAATCAACAAATTCAGGATAAACTTTTGCGCTTTGCTGTCGGAAAACATGCCGGTAGCCACACCGACAAAACGCTGTCGGTATTCAAAGACGATGGCCAAAATAGCCCCAAACTGAATGGCAATTTCAAACACCCGGCCATCATTGTGAAAACCAATTAAATCGGCTACCACAATCAAATGCCCGGTACTGGACACAGGTAAAAACTCGGTCAGACCTTCAACAATACCCAGAATAAAAGCCTGAAATAACAACCACCAATCCATGTTCACTCCAACAACAAACCAAGACGGCGGTTATTATCGGGGCTTTTGGACAACAAGCAAGGGAAATGTCGTATCTGTTGCTGTTGGCAACACGCCTTCAGAAAAGATGTAGTAAAGCCAAAAATAATGCCGGTTGCATCAGCAACCGGCATCAAAGGCAAAGCCATTATTTTGATATGAGCTGTGAGCGCAGGTTTTACAGCTGATTTAGAGCATTAAACCCGATTTAAACCAAAAGGATCGTCAATGCTATAAGCAGGCTCTGTAAACCAGCGCGGGCCCTGCTCTGTCATGTAGAAGTGATCTTCCAGACGAATACCAAACTCCCCCGGCACACAAATCATCGGCTCATTGCTAAAACACATGCCAGGCAATAATGGCTGTTTGTTGCCACGTACCAGATAAGGCCATTCGTGAATATCCAAACCAATGCCATGACCAGTGCGGTGTGGCAAACCAGGCAGCTGATAATCCGGGCCAAGACCGGCCGCTGTTAATACAGCTCTTGCCGCATCATCGACAGCACCACAAGCAGTACCTAACTGCGCTTTGGCAAAAGCGGCGGCTTGTGCCTGCTTTTCCAGCTGCCAGAAATGGCGCTGACGCTCGTTGGGCTCGCCAAATACATAGGTGCGGGTAATATCGGAGATATATTCATGCAGCTTACAGCCGGTATCGATCAGCACCACATCACCTTTCTTCAGCTGTTGTGGCTCTTTCACACCATGCGGAAAACTCGAGGCCACACCAAACAGCACTATGACAAAATAAGAGCCACTGGCGCCGACTTTTTGATGCGCCTGTGCAATAAAAGCTTCCACCTCGCGGGTGTCGATGCCTTCATACAACATACTGGCGGTGGCCTGGTGTACGGCAAGTGTCATCTCCATCGCGCGTTGCATCAGCGCAAGTTCAGCCGCTGATTTTTGCTGACGACAGGCAGCCGTAATACAGCTGGCATTGATAAACTGCTGCGTTGGCGCCTGTTGTTTTAAGCCATCGGCAATAAAAAATGCGGTGTTTTCATCCAGACCCACTTTGTCGGTGTCGCTAATACCAAGCTTGCGCAACACACTGATAAATAATGCATAAGGGCTTTCATCTTCCTGCCAGCCATGTAACTGCCCTTCAATCAGCCAATAGTCTTTTAAGGTGCCAAGCTCAAACACCGGCGCCAGATAATGCAGCTCACCTGTAGCGGTGAGCAACGCACCCACCAGCCGCTCGCTAGCGTACCAGGCGGTGCCGGTAAAATACTTTAAGCTGGTACCGGCATTTAAATAAATGGCGGCAATACCCTGTTGCTGCATCAGGCTGCAGGCTTTTTGAATACGTGCCTGATGCTCTTTAATGCCGATAGGCTGCACACCCGCTGTCATATCCGACAAAGTGGCCAGCGCCTCTGCTGCCGTTTTTCCGCCTACACCTAATGTCATCTGTAGCTCCTTGTGTTGCTTATTAGGCTTTAACCTGTTTGGCTATTTGTTGTTCAGCAATGTACTGCCAGTGATTGATGCAGAGAGTATCCCGCGCAATTACCATGAAATAAAATGATATGATTTCAGACAATGATGAATTACATTCATATCAATCTGACTCACCACAGGGTTTTTATGGCAAATCACACACTAGATCCGGCCGACGCAACACAGCCGCCAAAGCCCGCGCCAGAGAAAACCGCTTCAGGCCAAAGCGATCAGGGGCACAGCACGCTTAACCAAAGTGTTCTTAGCCAAAGCACTCTTAGCCAAAGTGCTATTAGCCATAGCGCTGTGCAACTGCCACCACTCAAAGCGCTGCAGGCTTTTGAAGCCACGGCAAGGCTGTGCAGTTTCAGCCGTGCCGCCGACGAGCTTTGTGTCAGCCAAAGTGCTGTCAGCCATCAAATCCGCGCTCTGGAAGATTTTATCGGTATGCCTTTGTTGTTGCGTCAGCATAAACCCATAGCGCTGACTGAAGCAGGCGCCACCTTATATTCGGTGGTCGGCGATTGTTTTTTCCGCCTGCAGTCGGTCACCCATCATTTGCGTAAAACCAACCACAGAGTGTTAAAAATTGTGGCGCAAACCTCTATTGCGGTGGAATGGCTGGCGCCCAGACTGCCACTTTTTACTGAGCAACATCCACATATTCAGACTTTATTGCATATGGAGTCGAGCGCCAGCAGCCTGGATGCGGCCGCTTTTGATGTGGTGATAGGCACCTGGCCCACGCCTGCGGGTTTTGTCAGCCAGCGGATCCGCACCGAATGGTGGTTTCCGGTTTGTGCCCCAGCACAATATCAGCTGTTGGACTTAACCAACCCGGCATCGGTTTTTGCCTATCCGCTGTATAGCTCAGAGCAAGGTGAAGACTGGCAGTTATGGCGCCAGCAAATGCAGCTGCGCGAGCCGGCCAAAGTGGAAATGTCGCAGGTGAGCCTGGCATTACTTGCCACCAAAGCAGTCAGCTGCGGCCGTGGATTGGCGCTGAGTAACAGTTTTATTGCCGGCGACGCCATCCGTCAGGGCCAACTGAAAGCACTGACACCCTGGCGTTATCAGCTCCCCTGGGGCCAGTATCAGCTGCATTACCGTCAGGACTCACTGAGCCGTCAGGAAATTGCCGTGTTTAATCAGTGGCTGCTGGCCCAGGCCGCAGCGTCGCTGCTGGTGGAATTACAAACACCAGGCTAAGCCATGTTTTTTATCCGGCGCTGTTTTTGATTGGCTTTGGGCCTGGTTATAAACGCAAACCCCCACTGCGTTCAGTGCGACTCTGGATAGCCTGCAACAGCACAGCCTCAGACGGACAGATTAAACTAAACTGACTGACCGCCCGGGTGATGCCGGTATACACCAGCTCCCGGTTTAAAATGGCACTTTGGTTATCAGGTAACACCAGCACGGCATGACGAAATTCCGAGCCCTGCGATTTATGCACTGTCATGGCATAGACAGTTTCCAGTGCCGGTAACCGGCTTGGCATCAGCCAGCGCAGCGGCTCGCCATGACGCGCCGGCGCAAATACCACCCGTAGCCGCTGCTGTAACTGGCCATCAATATGTTCCAGCCGTGGCAGACAAATACCGACATCACCATTCATCAGCCCTGTGGCATAGTCGTTTTGCGTGATCATCACAGGCCGCCCCGGATACCAGCCGTCGGTGCGCTGAATTAGCCTTGCCTGATACAACAACTGACTGATACGCTGATTCAGCTGCTCTACACCATATTCGCCCTGACGCAGCGCACATAACAGCGCAAAACCGCTAAAAGCCTCAAGCACAGCTGCGCCCCACTGCTCGTAATTAGCTGCGACGGGTGCTTGCGCCGGATAAGCTGTGGCAGCAGCGGCCAAATCTGCAGCCGGCCCTTGTTGCACTAGTTTTAAATAACGGCTAAAACCACCGTCAACGGCTTTGCCGGATTCAGCGGCCGTCTGCCCGGTCAGCACCAGCGCCTGAAAACTTTGACTGACCGGGCTTTGTGCCAGCCAGCTTATTTCTGCAACTTCTGATCCTGCCCGCCCGCCTTGTTGTAGCAGCTGTAAAGCTGTGGCAGCGTCGCCGGCATTGACTGCGGCCGCTAATTGCCCTATTCCGCTGTCGGCACCAAACCTGTGGCTGGTTCTGAGCATCAGAATTTGTTGCTCCAGCTCACCAGGTGTATTTGTTTGCACCACCTCAGGCAACTGTTGGCCGCTCATCGCCGCCAGCCACTTTGCCGTTTGCGCACTGTACCCCCCCTTGCTGGCATCACGACACAGTTCGGCCAGAATAGCGCCAGCCTCGACCGACGCCAGCTGGTCTTTATCACCCAGTAAAATCAGCCGTGCCGCTGGCGGTAAAGCACTGAGCATGGCGGTAAACATCGCTACATCAACCATCGAGGCTTCATCCACCACCAGCACATCCAGCGGCAGGGGAAAACCGGCATGGTATTTAAAACCCTGCTGTTGCGGCTGCACCCCAAGCAAACGGTGCAGGGTTTCGGCATGGGCTGGCACTGCTTTTAATAACTCCGGCGTTAAACCAAGTTGGGGGGTGAGTTTGGTTAAAGCGCCGGTAATGGCCACACTGAGTCTGGCCGCTGCTTTACCTGTCGGCGCCGCCAGCCGGATCTGCAGATAAGCTTTGCCCTGTTGTTGCTGCAACTGTTGCAATAACAATAGCAGTTTTACCACTGTGGTGGTTTTGCCTGTGCCGGGGCCACCGGTGATCACACTAAAACTGCTGCCGGCGGCCATAGCACAACCCAGCATCTGCCAGTCCGGACTGTTTTGTGCTGTAGCTTGCGCCGGATTTGGCGCCACAGTGCCCGGAAAGAGCCAGCTTAATAACGGCTGTACCTCTGCGGTAATCAAGCTCTGACGAAGTTCTGTGGTGCGCTGAAAACTCTGCTGTAAATAAGCTTTGATCTGCTGCTCATACTGCCAGTAACGACGTAAATACAGCCGGTTACCTTCCAGCACATAAGGGCTGCTCTGCTGCTGTTGCTCGTTTTGGCCGATAGAGGCCACCACAGGCACGGCCTGGCGTAACTGTGTCAGCACTTCATCCAGCTGTTGCGGCAACAGCCACTGCTGCAACAGCGCCAGCGCTTTGCCGTGGCACTGCGCCGGACTTAACAGCAGCGCGGGTTGTTGCAGCACCTGCGACAGATCCAGACACAGATGGCCTTGCGCCAGCTGCGCACTGCCAAGCGCCAGCCAGCGCCAGACATTATCAGGGAGCGGCCCCGGTGTTTTTTGTTTTAACGTCTGTGCTTTTTGCTCTGACATTTGCACTTTAAACATCTGCGCTTTGAGCATTTGCGCTTTGAGCATCTGTACCAGGGACAAATCCAGCGGGCGGATAAGCCCCAGCTGTAACCAGAGTTGCAGCTCTGTCCACAGCGCCTTGTCATCTGACGCCTTGTGATCCGGCTTAACAAACTCCATGTGCGGCTCCTTCCACTGCGGTGTTACCGCTAAACAGCTTATCCAGCGCCAGGATCAGCGCAGGCGGTAATTCACAACATAACATGCCGGCATTGGCGCTCTGCCCATCGCCGCCACCCCGCACAAACCAATAATAAGCCTGCCCCAGATGCTGCTCTATGTGATAACCGGGCAAACGGCTGCCTAACAGCCGGTGCAGCGCCAGACCATACAGAGCGGCCTGTAAGTCGTACCTGTGATCAAGCATGATGTGGATCAACGCGCTTTCGTCATACTGGCCATCCGGCAGATAATTACTTTTATAATCAGCCACATGAAAACGGCCATCAGCACTAAAAGTTAAATCGATAAAACCTTTGAGCATGCCGTTCAGTTGCTGTGGCTGTAACGCAGGGCGCGCCAAAGCCGGCCACAGATATTGCTGCAGCAGCGCATCAATGTTTTTGGTTTGCACCAAACGGGCGCTGAGCCAGAATTCCAGCTCGCTTTGATACTGCGTCAGGCTGGCAAGGGACAACAAGGCATTGCCGCAGCGCCAGTTGGCAGTCAAGAGTCCGCTTAACCAGTTTGCAACTTCAGCCACCGCTTCTTCAGCGGATTGAAATTCCGGCTGCTCCAACGCATCTGTCACCAGTAAACGCCGCTGCCAGCGCAAACTTTGCTTATCCTGCCATAGCCAATGCAGCTTCTGGCTTTGTACTATCAGCTGCGCCGTCAACAGCTCAGGAGCAGCTGCCACAGTGGCAAACCCCTCAAGCGCGGCCCATTCCAGCATATCGTGTAAAAAAGTACCGGCTGCAGCGCCTCGTAAAAACTGCTGGCTGATAAGCGGCATTGTTGCAGCTGAAGGCTGCTGCGCCTGCCCGTAAGATTCGTAAGCATAGATCCCGGCTTCTGCTGCCCCGTCTGCTTGCTCTTTGCTTAACTCGCGGTATAACTCGGAATTTTTGGCAAGCTCAGGCCCATCGGCGCTGGTATCAAACCTGGGGAATAAGCTGGCGCTCTGTTGTACTGCATTCGGGCCCGGCTGAGCATGTTCGTGATCATCAGCGCCAGCACCTGCACCGGCTGCAAGCGCACTATAACTGGCGGTCCACCAGGGCAGATAATTGCGTTTACTGACAGTGGCATAAGGCTGGGCTGGTATCGCCGGCTGCTCTGCCGCTGCTTGAAAATAATCTGCAGGCTCATCGGCAAAGGCACTCAGTGCAACGGCCGGATGTTGCCATTGGCTGAGCAGCCTGGTGAGCTCGCCGGGCGGCAACAGTGCACTGTCATCGAGTAAATACGCAATAGCCGAGCTGTCTTTGAGTGGCGCCAGCGCCAGCCAGCAATAATGCTGCGCCCTGGTCAGCGCAACATAAAGTTTGCGTAAATCTTCCCCCAGCCGTTCGCGTTCGGCTTTGGCAAAAATGGTGTCATCTTTTTGATAACAAAGCTGTAATTGGCCGGCATCGTCGTGGTAGCGATACGGCAAGTTGGCCGGATCTAACGGCCGAGCCGCTGCGATAAAAGGCAAAAACACCAGCGGGTATTCCAGCCCTTTGGACTTATGAATTGTCACGACCCGCACCAGCGCTTCGTCACTTTCCAGCCGCAGCTTCAGCGCATCGGCATCCAGCGCCAGCTCACCGGCCAGATGATCTTTAAAATAACGCAGCAGCGCCAGTTCACCCTCCAGACCACGACTGGCCTGTTGCAGCAGCTCGGCCAGATGTAATAAGTCGGTCAGCTGGCGCTCACCATCTTTTTTGCCTGCAAAACGGCTGACGAGATCAAAATCCTGCAGCAAACGCCGCACCAGAGGTAATACCCCCTGAGAGCGCCACAACTTTGAAAACTCTATAAATTTGTCCTGCCACAGCGCAAAAAACCATTCATCCTGCTGCAATCTGGCAAGTTCAGCGTAATTCCAGCCAAGGCTCTGGGCACCAAGCGCCGAGCGCAGTTTCAGCTCATGGCCAGGATCGCTGCAGGCCTCCAGCCACAACAATAAATCATGCGCAATAGCCGTTTGAAACACCGAACCTTTGTCCGACAAATACACACTGCGAATGCCACTTTCTAATAAAGCGCCGCGGATTTCATCCGCTTCCTGCTGATTATTCACCAGCACTGCGATATCGGCGGGTTGCAGTGGCCTGATGTTTTGGCTGAGCTTTTGTTTGAATTCCTGGCTGAGCTCCTGCTTTAGCTCATCCTTGCCGGGCATAACAAAACCGGCCTGCGCTGTTGCCCCGGCATTTAATAACCGGCAAATCTGATTGGCACAGGCGCGCGCCATTTGCGCCAAATAACTGCTTTTACTGAGCGCTTTGTCGCTCTCGTCCAGATAACAGACCTGCAGCGCCGGCATCTGCTTTTGTGCACAATAAAAAATTTCCTTGCGACCTGCCGCCTGCACCGGGCTAAAGGCCACCAGATTTTGTCTGGGTCTGAATAAAAAGGCGCCATCGCCCGTTTCACGCTGCTCCGGCTGCAAAAACAGCTGATTGACCACCTGTACCATGGCGCTGGTGGAACGAAAATTGGTGTCCAGCGAATAATGCCTTGGCGCTGTGGCTTGTTTGGCCTGCAAATAGGTAAAAATATCGGCACCACGAAAGGCGTAAATGGCCTGCTTGGGGTCGCCAATCAATAACAAAGCACTGTCCTGCCGGTTGTGCTCCGGCTGATAAATCTGGCGGAAGATGCGGTATTGCACCGGATCTGTGTCCTGAAATTCATCAATCAGCGCCAGCGGAAACTGCGCCCGCACCCGCGCTGCCAATTGTTCGCCCTTGCTGCCCTCAAGTGCATCAGCAAAACGGCTTAATAAATCGTCAAAACCAAATTCGCCCTGCTGTAGCTGGGCTTTGGCAAAACGCTGCCGGCACCAGCACAGGGCGTGCTGGCGCAGCCCTTCCTGACAGTCGGCAATCCGGGCAAGTTCAACCTGAAGTTTGGCAATAGCGTCAAAAGCCGGATGTTGTAACGCCTCGCCTTTACTGGCCTGGGCGATGCCGTCCGGGCTTAATCTGTGCCAGGCACTGTCGCTGAGCTCAGGTTGAATGAGCTGCGGCTCTGTCGCCCAGCGCTCCAGCGCGCCCAGCCAGTTTTGCAGATAATCTTCACGCAGCTGACTGCCGTTAATGCGTTTCTCCTGCCGCGCTTTTGCAAATAACAGCCTAAGTTCCAAAAGCCAGGCCGGCCAGGGGGCTTTGAGGCGCGTCAGTGTTTCATGACGCTCTTTCTGTTCAGTTTTGATAAGCTGCGCCGGGTTTTGCCGGGCAGTCGCAGGCTCTGAGCTCAGCATCCCGGCATCCTGCCATACCTGCTGCAGCGCTTTTTGTAGCTGCTCAGGGGTGGCATAACATTGCTGGTAGCGGAAAAATTCGCTTTCATTTAAGGCATAAACAAAACTGCGCCAATAATCCTGCACCACTTCGGCCAAGAGCGCCGACTGATCACTGCTCAGACTTTCCTCAAAACTGCTACCGGAATCAAAAGCATGTTCTGCCAGCATACGCTGACACCAGCTGTGAATAGTCGACACCGCAGCTTCGTCCATCGACTGACTAGCAAGCTCCAGACGCATGGCACATTGTGGCCAGGCTTCTGCTGCAAAACTTTGCGCAAGCGCCGTTAATATGGCATCAGCCTCTGTGACTTCACCACGAAAATAACGGGCAGCATGTGCCAGCCGGGCGCGGATGCGGTCGGTCAGCTCTGCCGTGGCCGCTTCAGTAAAAGTCACCACCAGAATGTCATTTGGCAATAACGGCGGCAAAGCGCCAGTATCGGCACTATCAGCACTATCAGCATTTTGCCCATCCATGCCCGCTAAAGCCTGAACAGCGCCTTTATATTCACCGCCGCTATGGCCAAGCACAGCACGCAAGTACAAAGCTGCGATGGTAAAAGTTTTGCCGGTGCCGGCACTGGCTTCAATCAGCGCACTGCCACGCAGTGGTAAAGTGAATAAATTTAATTTCTGGCTAGCTGTCATTTGTTGATTAGCTGTCATTGGCACGGCCTTGTTATTGAGCTCTGTCATCAGCCACGCTCCAAAATGCCATTGTCTTTCAGATATTGCCTCAGCCCCTGGTATAACCCTTTGGCAACCACCGCCATTTCTCCTTGTTGCCATAAAGCAGCAAAGTCCGGATAAGCCCGTTGTAAATAACGGTTTTGCTCAACACGGCCACTGTTAAAACCATCGCCCTGATATAACCTGGTGAGTTTGTCGAGCAGTTTGGCATCGGGGCTGCTGTCAGCGGCAAGCTCAGCCTGCAAATACAACAGCGCAGTGTTGAACTCCACCGGCAAAGGCCGGCATAAAGCCTGGCTTAGCCACTGAAATAACTGCGTCAGCTCAGCAATGGCCACTGTTTTTTCCAGTGGCGGCAAACAAATTTGTCCATCCACCGCCAACAGCTGAATAGAAAGCGGGTAACCATTGGCGGCACACAATAACTGCTGCAACCAGGGCGATAACAACTGGCTGTATCTTAATTGTTTGTTTTTATACAAAGCCCCCACCAGCCACTGATATTGCAGCAGGCGGCCATCGGGCGTACGGCGCAGGCCACGCAGCCAGTCGCCACATTGCTGGCCACCAGCGCCAAACTCCAGATACAAAGGCGCAATCAGTTCGGTAGGCTGACTCAACAACAGCTGTTGATAAGCCTCAGCCTGCGGTGTCAGTAATTCTTCCAGTTGCTGGCAGAGCATGTCGCCGGCGCCGGCCAGCGGCAACAGCCCTTCCTGCGAAAGTCTGGTCAGCTGCAAAGACAATATCTGCTGCCAGGCTTTGCCTTCATCAATGGCCTGCATCAGCTGCTGTTGCAACCGCTGTTGCAGCTGCCAGCGCTGCAAGGCATCCAGACTAAAATCTTCACTGCCACTGAGTCTGCTGTCGTCGTATTCCAGCTGAATTTTCAGTCGTTGCCGGAAAAAGAACTTCACCGGTTCTTTTAACCAGGCCGTTAAACGGCCGATGTCCCACACCGGCAGTTCATCCGGTAACGCCAGAGCAGCATAAGCCTGGCCGGACGGCGTTGATGTGTCGCTGGTTTTGGGCTGATGCAGCGCCAGCCATTCATGCTGAAAACTTGTTAAAGTTGCAGAGCCCAAATAACGGCGGCTAAATGCCTGTAGTGGATGCTGTACTGTTAAAGCGTCCAGCAAGGCATCACCACTGACAATGCTGTCCTCAGGGTTGTCCCCAAGCTGCAGCTGCCAGCCGGATGCCAGATGATCCCGAAGCTGCGCTATCAGTACCGAAGGTGGCCTTTCGCTGTTGTCATGCACACTGTGGCCCACCCAACTGATACGAAGCCGCTTGCGTGCTGACAATAGCGCTTCAAGCAGCAAATAACGGTCATCGTCCCGGCGCGAGCGATCGCCCGGACGGTACGAATGGGCCATTAAATCAAAATCTTGCCGGAGCATTTTGCGCGGGAAATCACCGTCGTTCATGCCAAGCAAATGAATTTGCGCAAATGGAATAGCGCGCATCGGCATTAAGGTGGCAAAGTTCACGGCACCAGCCAGAAAACGCTGCGCCAGCCCCTGACGCTCAAATCCGTCCAGCCAGCTTTTTGCCACCACAGCCAGGCACAAAGGGGTATCCAGGCTACTACGCTGACACTGCTGCTGCCAGTCATGCAAGCCTTGCTGTAACTTCAGCAGCAGTTCGCTTTGATGTTCATCCACCGGCAGAAAAAAATCGTCCAGTAGCTGCTTAAGCCACAATACCCAGTCTTTGGGTGGAAGCTGCAACTGACTTTGTTGCCAGTATTGCTCCAAAAGCGCCAGCAGCCTGGCCAGTTTACCGGCAAGTTCAGCCGACAACCCCGACACTTCAGGTAAAGGTGCTATCTGCAGCCAGGCTTCACTGTCGCCCACCGCATAACCTAATAACATGCGCTGTACACCGGATTGCCAGCTGTTTTGCCAAAGCCCACCCGGTAAGCCCAGACTTTCACGCTGGTTTTCATGCAAACCCCAGCGGATATTAGCTGCTTCTATCCAGCGTTGCAGCAGCGGTAAATCGGCGTCGGTCAGGCCAAATTTTTGTTGTAGCGCTGGCAGCTGTAATAAGTCCAGCAAGGTGCTGACGGTAAAACGCTGCTGCTGCAGATTTAATAAGGTTTGCAGCGCCTGCAGCAAAGGCTCTTTGGCCAGCGCACTCTGATCGGCCACGGTAAAGGGAATATAACGGGCATCATCCCGGCTAAAACGGCCAAACACGGCGGCAATAGCAGCCGCATACTGGTTAATATCCGGCACCATCACCATCACATCGGCAGGTTTTAAACCTGGATCCGTGGAAAATTGTGCCAGTAAATCATCATGCAAAATTTCAATTTCACGCATGGCACTATGGGCTGTGGCAAAACAGATACTTTGCGCCTGTGGCAGGGTTAATACCGGCCAGTGCTGCCTGGTTTCGGCTAATGGCCGAAGTTCCAGAATATCGTTTTGCAGCTGACCCAGCAGGGTGTTGTCGGGCGCATTGCTAAAAAGATCCACCCTTTGGCCGGCAAATAACAGACGATGTGCCTGAGTCTGGTCAAACTGGTCGAGCAGCGCAATATAATCGCGACCCTGTTTACCCCAGGCTGCCAATAGCGGATGGCCGTGCTGCTGTTGTGTCAGCGCTGTTTGGCTGTCTGCAGCCAGCGTGCTGTTTGAAGCCATTTGTTTAGGCTGCTGCCGGCCAATGCCACGGCGCAGCAAATCTTTGTCGGCCACTATGTCGGCCCAATAATGCTGACAAGGGTTATGCACCGCCAGCAGCACCTGAGTATAAGGCGCTATGGCGGCAAGGGCTTCCAGCATTTGTTGCGGCAGACTGGAAATACCAAAGACGATGACCCGCCGCGGCAAGCCTTTGGGTCTGCTTTGGGCACTGAGCTTTTTGGCCGCAGCTAAAAACTTGTGATGCAATAAAGCGCGGCTTAACGTTTTTTCAGCTTCAGGCACATCAGCAAGCACAGCGCGCCAAAGCGCCGCTTGCCAGCGTTCAGACTCAGGCAGCGCTTTTTGCTCACCTCTGGCGTCAATCAGTATATCTTTGCCTTCACTCCAGGCTTGCAGCCAGTCGGCGCGATACACCTGATATTGGTCAAATAAGTCGGCAAGCCTGAGCGCCAGCTGATGTTGTTTACGCTGCAAAGTATCATCGGCAAGATAACCCGCCAGCGCTTGAAATTCGGCCTGCTCAGCAAGTTCTGGCAGCAATTTAAACAACCGCCAGCACAGCTCATCTTTATCAAACACTGAATGTTCGGGAATATGTTCAGCCCCCAGCACACTGCGATACAGCTGCCAGATAAAACGGCCGGGCATCTGTAAACTCAGGCAGCTGGCAATACCAAGGCCCGCCTCACTGCCATCCTCAGGGTCAGTGTCGGCGGCAAGCGCCAGTTTCAGCCACTGCGCAATACCGTTACTTTGCACCAGCACAAATTCAGTTTCGAGCACGCCAAGCGGATAAGCTTTGGTAAAGTGCACCACCAAAGCCCTCAGTTGCTCCGGCTGATTGGCATGAACCACTAAAAATCCGGGTTCCAGTGGGGGGGCATCAGTGAATAACGGGGCTTGCTGGTCGGAAAATGCGCTCACCTGAAGGTCCTTTTTTTGCGCGCTGACGCTGATTTTCTGGCGCTGTTTTTGGGCTACTGAATTTTGGGCGCTGCATCTGGCAAAGAACGACTTATCACAGCGCGGCTGCCGCTGTCACAACAAACACAATGATTAACTGACAATCACCCTGTTCCGCCCGCTGGACTTGGCCTGATAAAGCCCGGCGTCAGCCCGGCTCATCACTTCACGCACATCCTCCAGCCTTCCGGCCTGCGCTACACCAATACTGATGCTGATTTGAATACCAGGATAACCGCTGAAACTTAACGCATGTACCGATACACGCAGCTGCTCGGCTACTTCAGTAGCGCCGGCCAAATCGGTATGAGGTAACACCACCAGAAATTCTTCACCACCGGTACGGCCAACCCTGTCCTGCGCTCTGAGCTGTTGTTTTAACATGGCCGCCGTTTGCACCAGCACCTGGTCGCCGGCATCGTGGCCGTAATTGTCATTACATTGTTTAAAATAATCAATATCAATCAATAACAAACACCAATGCTGCTGATGCTGCAGCGACTGCTGACGCACATTTTCGGCAAACCATAAAATACTGCGTCTGTTGGCAACTTTGGTGAGTTCGTCTGTCATGGCCAGACGATGCAGCTGCCGGTTGCGCTGAATTTGTGAAATGGCATAAAACAGCGCGATCAGCGCCAGAATAATAAAAAGTGCTATTGCAATATACTGCCAGCGCTGTGCCGACTCCAGCACTTGTAATTGTTGAGACGTGAGCTGATTCTGCGCCTGCAGCTGACTGTTTTTTTCATCTTTTAATTCGGTATCAAACTGATACCGCAATAAAGACTCACGCTGCTTTTTACTCAGTGAATTCAGTTGTTGTTCCAGCAGATTCGCTTGCACCAGCTGCTGATAAGCGCGGCTGTAATCACCGGCCTGCGCCAGGGCTTTGGACCAGGAACGATGTAACCACATAGAATAACGTGGGTTTTCAAGTGCGGTGATCAGCTTTTCTGCTTCGATGAATTTTTCAAGTGCAGGCGCAATCTGGCCCGTGCCTGCCAGCGCTTCGGCCTGATACAACACAAAAAGCTCAGCATTGACCACCTTTTCACCACCGCCCTGCTGCTGATAACGATGCAGTTGTTGTTCAACTTTGGCGGCAATTTCCAGGCTTTCGCCAAAACGCTCCTGCTGATTGGCAACCCACATTAAGTCCACGTCGGCCGCTGCGGCATATAATGGTTCGCCAATTTGCAGATACAACTGTTTGGTGCGTTCCAGCATTTGCCTGGCCATTTCCGGTTTACCGGTTTCACCATAAATAAAGGCTTTTTGCTGCCATAAAAACCCGAGCCGGTATTTATCACCAGGTGCGGCAAATTCCTTTTCAGACAGTTCCAGATATTCCAGCGCTTTGTCGTACTCGCCCATGCGGCGCAGCGACGTGGCAATACTTTCCACTGTGTCGCCAATGCCAAAACGGTTACCGAGTTTTTTGTATAACTGATTGGCTTCAAACAGCTGCACCAGAGCTTCACCGTTGTCCCCACGACTGGAAAGCAGTTCGGCATATGAAGACAAAGCCTGGGCTTTGGTCAGCGGATCTTCACTGCGACCAGCCAAAGCAACGGCCTGCTGCAGATCAGCATCCTGCTCTATCAGCTGGTTTTTATTGCCATAGTGATAAGCACGGCACAGATAAAAATGCGACAGGTTCACCAGATCCTGATTCATTTCAACCTGGTGTAAAAACTGGTTGGCGTAAGCAATGCCCTGATCGGGCTTGTCATAGAAGTCGGCGTAACATTGCTCGCGCTGCAACCGCCGCTGGCGTTTGGCATCATCCGGCGGTACTGCCGCTTTGAGCTGTTGCATATAATCGTCAATGGCTGCGCGGTCGGCAAACACCAGATCGCCGTTATCCAGACGCTGGATCAGTGAATCAAAAGCCCGGGCATCTGCTGCCTGCAGCAGAAAACTTTGTGTACACAACACCAAAACACCAATGCCAGTCCAACAGCTTTTGATGTGCTTTGCCCATAACCAGGCGCTTTGGTGTTGTTTTCGCAAATAAACCTCCAAAACGGATTGTTAACTGCAGTAACCATCCGGGTTTTGTTGTTGCCAGCGCCAGGCGTCACGCACCATGTCTTTCAGGTCACGCTCGGCTTTCCAGCCAAATAATTCAAGCGCCAGCGACGGATCGGCATAACACTCTGCAATATCACCTGGCCGTCTTGCCACTATCTGATAAGGCACAGCCACCTGATTAATGTCACTGAAAGCTTTGATCATTTCAAGCACACTGTAACCCCGGCCAGTGCCAAGATTGACCGCCACTAAGCCTGGTTGCTGCTGCAAATACTGCAGCGCTTTTAAATGGCCGGATGCCAAATCCATCACATGAATATAATCACGCACGCCGGTGCCGTCTGCAGTTGCATAGTCATCACCAAACACCGCTAACTTTGCTCTTTTGCCAACAGCGACCTGACTGATAAAGGGCATTAAGTTATTTGGCACGCCATTGGGATTTTCCCCAATCAAGCCACTGGGATGGGCTCCCACCGGATTAAAATAACGCAATACCGCGATGCGCCAGGCAGGATCTGAGGCCTGCAGATCCGCAAGGATATATTCCAGCATCAGCTTGCTCTGACCATAAGGATTGGTGGCCGAGCGTGGGGCATCCTCGCGGATCGGCATCTGCCGTGCATCACCATACACAGTGGCCGAAGAGCTGAACACCAGCTG
This sequence comes from Rheinheimera sp. 4Y26, assembly GCF_025245835.1. Taxonomy (GTDB): domain Bacteria; phylum Pseudomonadota; class Gammaproteobacteria; order Enterobacterales; family Alteromonadaceae; genus Pararheinheimera. The sequence continues at coordinate 115,594 of NZ_JAOBWS010000005.1, read as the reverse complement.
TTTGACACCATGGCGCGCCATCACCCGGCACAACGTAACAGTACCGGCCACATTATTGTCGTAATACGCCAGCGGCTGCTCTGTTGATTCACCCACCGCCTTTAAACCGGCAAAATGCACTACAGCACTGATGTTGTGCTCAGAAAACACCTGTTCCAGCGCTGCTTCATCACGAATATCGGCTTTGACCAGCGGTACTGGCCGACCACAAATTTGCGCCACCCGCTCCAGCGCCTGCGGCTGTGAATTGCTGAAATTATCCAGTGCCAGCACCTCAAAACCAGCCTCAAGCAGGCAGATAGCTGTATGAGTGGCAATGTAACCGGCGCCGCCGGTGAGTAAAATAACGGGCATCTGAGTGTCCTTACGGCAATACTTTGCGAAATGGTTTGACGGTGCTTTGTTTATACACACCGGCAGCCAGATAAGGATCAGCCGCTGCCCACTGCTGAGCCTCCTCAAGTGACGCAAATTCAGCCACCACCAATGAACCGGTAAAACCGGCTTCGCCCGGATCTTCCGCATCCACTGCAGGTAACGGGCCGGCCACTAACAAGCGGTTTTCAGCGGCCAGTTGCTCCAAACGCGCTAAATGCGCCGGACGGGTGATTTTACGCTGCGCCAGACTATCAGCGACGTCTTCAGAATAAATCATGTAATACATCATGCACTTCCCTTCAGTTATTGGCCGAAGATACCAGATAGCCGCCCTGTTTTCCATTGTGCACTGCGCCTGACTCTGCACATCACACTGTGTCAGCTCTGTGGCTGGCAAACCGCTTTTATAAAAGCTCCGGTGACATCAGAGCCCTGGTGCAATACCACAGTTTAATGCTGTGACTTTAGGACAAGGCGGCATTGCGGGGTAAAAAAAAGCCAGCATGGTGAGCTGGCTTTGCTTATCTTTGCATCATTAAAGGGGATCAGACAGTGACGTCGCCACCCAGGCGTAATTTACGTTCATTATAAATATCGACCAGCCCCTGCATTTGTTCCGCATCATAAGGCACCAGATTACTCAGGATCATGCGTTTTTCACCGGCACCAATCACTTCAGAACCATCCAGCAATTCAAATTTCAGCAACACATTGCCTCTTTTACCGTCTATTTCCAGACTCGAATCGGATAATTTTAACTGCGGGCAATTGTCACTAAAACGGAAGAACTGCAAAGCCATACTCTGATAAATCACCAGCGGGCGCTGCGGGTGAATCATCACCTGATGCTGCTCCATCAACGGCTGCAGAATATGCGGGAAGTTCTGACCGGAAAAACGCACATAATCTCGCACCAGCGCTTCAATAAACTGACAATTCTGCTGTTTGCTGCCGCTTTGCTCCAGCATCAGATAAGATTTATCGTTCTGATCAAGCACTTCAACGCTGTTGCCTTCTTCGCTGCAATGCAGCAACACATCAGAGCCAACCATACCATTAAAAGTACAGCTTAAACGCTCAGACAAACCGTATTTGTGCAGCAAAAAAGCAAACAACAAATCGCCAGGCACACAAAATCTTTTGCTGTCTTCATCGTGGATCGGATTAAAGTCTGAAGCAATTTGCTTGGCAAATTGGCTGGCCTGTGCCCGGCTGAAACTAAATTCTTCACCCTGCACATTTACATAGGGCTGTAACAACATCAAAAATTCTCATCCTGTTCGCAAGAGGCGGAGTGTAACAAAACAGTATCAATACAATGGTTTTACCAGTATGCACAGCAATAACAAGGCTTAGCTGTTGTTTATCTTCACAAAAATGCCCGGAATCACAAAAGCACTGTATATTTTCACAGTTTTCGCTTGCTTTTTAAACGAAGCCTGATTACTGTATATACATCCACTGTATATAGACACAGTTATTTGGTTCAGTCAGGGGCTTTATTATGATCCAGCACAGCTATCAGTTACCTTTATCCGGCGTACATTTTGGCAAGACTTTTACTTTGCCTGCAAAAACAGCCACAAAGCTGAATGTACAAGCTGTATTAACAACTCTTGCTGCGCTTACCCAACAACAAGGGTTGCAACATGGCTGGTTATTATTGATTGCACCACCATGGCAGCTGACCAAACAAATGCTGGAACAAGCCGGTATTCAAAGCCAGCGCATTTTGTTGATCCCACAAAAACAAATTGGCCGTTTTGATAACCTGATGCGTGATGCGCTCACCTGCTCTACCTGCAGTGCTGTGGTGAGCTTCTTACCCGACGAGCAGCAAGAACTTGAAGATTATCGTTATTTATCGGCTAAATACGGCACGCCCTTAGTTAATCTGCCAACAGATGCAATGGCACTGCCGCAGCTGACGCATTAATGGTTCACCAATAGCTGGATATGCCCTGCGCCAGATAGCACTGATTTGAAAGCCGCTGCGCAGATTTCCGCAAGAGCAAGGCAGCAAGAGACCCAAACCACACCACTGATGTTTTATAAGCGAGCGATTAATAAGTCACCTTTTAGCTGGCGGTTGTTGGATAGTCGTCCAGGAGCCGTCCTGGAGCTCAACATTCATCGCAATCTGCAAGCAGGCTGTGCTTTATTCCATAGCCCGGTCTTTATGCAAGATGATAGCTAAACCAACTACCGGCGCCTGGAAAAACCCATTACACTCTGCCCCCTGTTATCCGCCTCTGACCCGTGCTGTTGACACAGCGGCAATTGCAGCAACTACAGGAGCAAAATATGGGGTGTTATTGTGGCTCAGATCAGGTTTTTGCCAGCTGCTGCCAGCCTTTTTTAATTGGCACAGCACTGCCACAAACTGCGCCAGAGCTGATGCGTTCCAGATATAGCGCTTATTGCACCGGCCATATTCAGTACATTAAAAACACCTATCATCCAAGCCAGCAATCTGATCAGGCTGAAACAGACATTGCCGCTTTTGCTGATTCGGCCCATTTTGTGGGTTTATCGGTCTTGCCAATCAGCGATAAAAGTCTGCTGCAACAACGGATGCCGGATAACCCTTATCTGGAGTCTTACACCGGTACACTGAGCCTTGCCGCGCCCGACACCGTCAAAACAGCAACAACAGCTGCGGCTGAAGGCTGTATCGATTATGTGCACTTTATCGCCCGTTTTATCATGCAGGATAAACTGCAACAGCTGGAAGAACAGTCCAGATTTATCTTTGAGCAGCAGCAATGGTGGTATCTGGATGGTTGTTTATTTTCCCATGCCAGTCAGAAAATTAACCGAAATGATGCCTGCCCCTGTGGCAGCGGCAAAAAATATAAAGTTTGCCGTCCGCACCTGATGTCCGCACAACAAAGTTAATCAGCGACCTTGACTCACTCAGGCGTGCATTTCCTGCAAAATATCGTATAAAGCCGTCGGATCCGGTGTGATCAAATCGGCTTTTTGTTTTGCCAGATGGCGTCTGGTATGAAAATCCAGACTATCCAGCACTTCGGCCGATAGTTTTTTCGCGTCGTGACGCACTACCGCAGGAGGTGGAGTCAGTAGTTGCTGCAAGCGGCACTGGACCAAACCGCTCTGAATCAACGCCTGATGCTGTGCCGTCAAACAGCCGATATCTTGCTGCTGCATGGCAAAATCACGCTGTTGTTGCACGCCAAGCTGATGATACAAACTTTGTTTGCCAGGCTCTGGTTCACCTGTTGGTAAACAAAAAGCCGCCATTTCATCAACAGCAGGCGATAACATCGCCAGCCACAAGGCAAAATCAGCGCGCTGATGCTGTAATAGCGCCTGATTCAGTTGTCCCTGTAATTGCCATTCGTTGACGAGCTGCAGCATAAAAACGCATTTTTAATGAAAACTGCTGACTTTATCGGCAGTTAAACAGCTTTCTTGAGTTTATTTCTTTACATCGACGTTTGATTTGATAAGATGCCGGCCACGTGGAGGGGTTCCCGAGTGGCCAAAGGGATCAGACTGTAAATCTGCCGGCACTGCCTTCGAAGGTTCGAATCCTTCCCCCTCCACCATCTTCCTGCTGCTTCAGCACTTCTGAGTTACATCTGTTCAAAACAAATAAAACCAACACATTTCAGCTGTTTACAAACTTGCGAATTCACCTTTTGTTTCTCACAATCTTACCAGGTTTAGTTGGCCGGCTTGCCGCATGCACAAATTAGCTCTGTCTGGACTTCATATACTGGTGGTTGATGATCAGCGCCCTTTTCAGGTGATGCTCAAAGGTATTCTGAAAAGTTTAGGCATGGCCAACATCCAGTTTGCCAACAGTGGCGAGCAGGCACTAAACAGATGCAGCCAAACCGAATTTGATTTGTTGTTTGTCGACTATAACCTTGGCGCCGGTAAAAACGGCCGTCAGTTACTGGAAGACTTAAGAGAAAAACAACTACTCAAACCCAGCGCCATTTTTATTATTGTTACAGGTGAAAACACCGTCAGCATGGTGATGAGTGCAGTTGAAACCGAACCAGACGACTATTTAATCAAACCTTTTTCACAGAGCCTGCTCAAGACCCGCCTGCTCAAACTACAACAAAAAAAACAGCACTTAGCCGCTTTATATGAAGCTTTATATCAGCGTCAAAGCGAGGATGTGATTGCCGAATGTGAGAAGGAAATTGCTGCCAATGGCCGTTATGAACAATATTGCCGGCGGGTACTGGCAGAAACTTTATTAAATCAGCAAAACTTCCCGGCACTTGAGCAGCTGCTCGGCGACAGCATGCAACAAAGACGCCCCACCTGGGCCTTGCTACTTTCCGCCCGTGCCAGATTACAACAACAGGATTATCAAAGCTGCACTCAGTTATGTGATGAGATTATTGAGGTCAACCGGCTTTGTGCCCAGGCGCTGGATATTAAATGCCATTGTCAGTTGGCACAGGGCGATACTGCCGGAGCCATGCAAAGTATCAATCAGGCCATTGATATCGCACCTTTTCAACTTGGCCGCCAATATTTGTTGCTGCGCGTTGCCCGTCAGGCCACCAGCCCACTGGATATGGTACAGGCCAGCAAACAAATTTACGAGTTAACCCGGCGCACCGCCAAACAAGATGTGATGCATTTGCTCAATTACATCAGAACCATGCTCGACGCCATCGGTAGCCTGGATGAGCCAGCCAAACGCAATAAATTACAACAGGAAACCCTGCTGTTATTGCACCGCAGTCAAAAAGACGAACTGGCACTAAAAGACGTTGATTTTGAACGTTTTGAACAACTTTGTATGGCGCGGCTGGACGCCATTGAAGGTCGTTTTCATCAGGCGAAAAAAACTGCCGACAAGGTGTGTGACACCATGACAGGCACTGAAGCCGAAACGCCGGATCTGGTGATGCTGCTAATGGACATCGGTGAATTTGAAGGCGCCGACCATTTTTTTGCCAGATACAGCAGTCACACCACGCCGGATCCGGTGCTGGCCGATATGCTGGCGCAACATCAGCAACAATCTGAAGATAAACGCCAGCAGCTGAGCACGCTGAATAAAGCCGGAATGGATAGATATCAGGATGGTAAATATCAGGAAGCGATGCAGTTATTTGAGCAGGCACTTCAGGTGGCTCCCGCCAATACGGTCGCCGCACTGAACTTAATTCAGGCGATGCTACAGGTGCTGGAGTCACAGCAAAAACATAAGTCGCTGGCACTTTACCAACGCTGCCGCCAGGTGTTTAGAACCATCGAACAGGCGCTACTGATGGAACACCACCAGCAGCGTTACAATGAGTTACAGCAGCAATATCAGGGTTACCGTCAGGAATTAAAACAAAGCAGCTAAAACGCCATTGCTGATGTTAAACGAAGCAGATCAGGCTTGCGGCTCTGCCAACAATGCAGATAACTCAGTAAAAAGCACACTGGCGCCAATACGCATCAGCTCTGGCTGCGCCAGACGACCGGTAATATCTTCATACATCGCCATCAGCTCCAGTGCCTGCGCCACTGTGCGAACCCCACCTGAGGCTTTAAAGCCAACAGGACGTTTTGCCGCAGCTATCACCGTCAGCATAATACGGGCCGCTTCCATGGTAATACCAACCGGTACTTTGCCGGTGGACGATTTGACAAAATCAGCCCCACATTCAATAGCAAGTTCAGTGGCTTTAATAATTTGTTGCGGAGTGACCAACTCGCCAGATTCAATAATAATTTTCAGGCAAGCTTTACCACAGGCTTCACGCACATCATACAAAAAGCTTTTTACCCGGCCCGTGTCGCCGGCTAACAACGCCTGATAAGGCAGCACGCAGTCGATTTCATCGGCGCCAAGTGCCAATGCCTGCTGAATTTCCTGTACCACCATATCGGCCGCAGCATTGCCGGTTGGAAAGTTCACCACTGTAGCCAGGGTGCTTTGTACACCAAGCTCCGCAAGCCGCGCACGGCACTGGCCTAAAAACGCCGGATACACACAAAAAGCAGCAGGCAATTTTGCGCTCAGCATGTGCTCTGCCAACCATGCGGCCATTTCAGTGCTGTTGTCGTTGTCGGTTAAACGGGTTAAATCGAGCAGCTTTAATAATTGCTGCAGTTTGAGTTGATTTGTCATCGCAGAGGTCCTGGATCCGGGCCGGCTTTTGGCTGTTATAAGAGTGCCGGCTTGTTAAGTCGCTTTGTCGGGTGTGCGATTAAAGCAGAAATAGTTGGCACAAATAAAGCCCTGCAGCGCAGAAATACCAACAAATAACCCTGCTGGCGGCTTGGTGACGTGATGGAGGGATGGCGCGATGGCGTCACGCCAGATTTGCGCCACAGCCCAGACAACTGCATGATGGCACCAAGGAGGCAGTAAACTTCAGCAGATAAAACGGATGAACCTTTGTAGCTCTTTTTTTGTTGCTACACCAGCTGCAGCAAATGCTGATGCTGTTTAAACCATTGTTTTGCCTGTTTAAACTCAGGGTAAAACCGCTCCACCCTTTGCCAGAAGGCGCTGGAATGATCCATATGACTTAAATGCGCCAGTTCATGCACCACGACATAATCGGCCACCCAGCCAGGTGCCAGCATCAGCCGCCAGTTAAAACTGAGTTGCCCCTTGCTGGTGCAACTCCCCCACTTACTTTGCCAGTTTTTGATTTGCACTGCGCTGGCCTGAACCTGCATTTGCTGTTGCCAATACGTCACTCTGGCTGCAAACCAGAGCTCTGCCTGCTGCTGATACCAGGCGCTTAGCAGCTCCAGCTGTTTTTGCCGGCGTCTTGCCGTACTCACACGGTTAGATAATTGCAGCCACAAGGTCTGGCCATCACGACTCACAGCACTGCTGCTGTCGTTCACCACCTTTAACTGCAGTTTTTCATCAAGCAGCGGTAACAAAGCCGCCAATAAATAATCCGGCGGCAAAGCAGCCTGCAACTGCACCTGTAAATGCCGCTCTACCCATTGCTGTTTTTGTAATATAAAACCATCGATCTGCTGTTTGGCAACACCTGTGGGTGCCAGCACTGTCAGTTTTCCATCGCGGATCTGAAGTGCCACACTGCGCCGCCGCCCTGATGGCTTCAGCTGATAAGGTATGGCGGTAAACTGGCAAATCTCAGACAAGGATGGGATTCTCTGGCTTGTTTTTGGCCCGGCAGCATAACGGATGCAGCCTCATCCGGGCAAGACTGCCCCTTAGCAGCCATGCAATCTTGATGTTATGATGAGCGCCAATTGCATTTTTGACTTCAGACAGGCTCAGGCATTATGAAAATTATTTCTTTTAATATTAACGGACTACGTGCACGCCCTCATCAATTGGCGGCTCTGGTGCAAACGCATCAGCCGGATTTTATTGGCCTGCAGGAAATTAAAGTGCATGACGATGAATTTCCAATGGATGAAGTCAAAGCGCTGGGTTATTCGGTGTATCACTTTGGCCAGAAAGGTCATTATGGCGTGGCCATTCTGAGCAAATCTCCGGCCGACACTATGTTGTATGGTTTTCCCACCGACGAAGCGGACGCACAGCGCCGTATGCTGATTGGTCGCTGGACGCTGGCTGATGGCCGCAGCTTTACGTTATTAAACGGTTATTTCCCACAGGGCGAAAACCGCGACCACCCAACCAAGTTCCCGGCTAAGCAAAAGTTTTATGCCGATTTAATGCAATATCTTGAACAGAACCACAAACCAGACGAACTACTGGCAGTGATAGGTGACATAAACATTTCGCCGCTGGATCTGGATATCGGCATTGGTGAACCTAACCGCAAACGCTGGTTAAAAGAAGGCAAATGTTCATTCCTGCCAGAAGAGCGCGACATGCTGCAACGTTTAAAAGACTGGGGGCTGGTGGATACTTTCCGCGCTTTGCACCCGGAGCGTACAGAAAGGTACAGCTGGTTTGATTACCGCTCCAAAGGTTTTGACGATAACAGAGGTCTGCGCATAGACGTGGTGATGGCAACAGCGCCGCTGGCCGCCTTATGTGTTGAGTCGGATGTTGATTATGAGCTGCGCGCCATGGAAAGACCTTCGGATCATGCGCCGGTTTGGTCTAGCTTTAGCCTCTGAAGCAACGCTGACAAGCAACGTGCACCAGTGTGACTGCAACCGCAGTGTCGTCAGCCGGAATTCTGATCACAGCTTCACAGCAAATAACTACAGGAGCTGATGGATGCTTTGGCTGTTGTGCTGGCTTTTGCCGCTTTATTATTTAACGCTGGATAAAAAGCTGCTGAAGCTCTGGCAACAGCCGCTTTTGCGTCAGCTGTTTGCCGGGAGCGGCCTGTGTTTACTGGTACTGTGGCAGGTGAAAGCTCAGCTGCCACAAGGCCCGGCATTACATTTTCTTGGTATCACAGCAGTAACCTTATTGCTTGGGCTTCGGCTTAGTTTGTGCCTGATCCCGGCAATATTACTCACCACTGTTGCCGCCAGCTGGTTGGTGGCCCCTGCTAAACTGGGCTCAGCTACTTTATGGCTGGCCGATTGGGCTGTACTGACGGTGCTTGCTTTACAAAGTTATCTGCAGTTGTATCTGGTACACAGACAATTTGGTCAGCACCTGTTTGTGTATATTTTTCTCGCGGCTTTTATCGGCTCAGCTTTATGCACAGTCAGCTTTGTGCTGCTGCAAAGCAGCGCTTTGTGGCTATTGCAACCAGATGTTGTACTGGATCTTGGTGAATATCTGGCGTTATCGCCTTTATTGGCGCTGCCCGAAGCCATTTTAAATGGCATGGCCATCACGCTGCTGCTGGTATATCGCCCTGAATGGGTAGCCACTTATCGCCAGAATGCTGAACAATAACACAGCTGACAGAGCGGACAGTTCTGCAAACCGCTCTGGTTCTTTATACAAACCAAGTTGCTGATTAAAGTAACTATAAACACTGACGGATAAAAGTTTTATCCAGTTGCCTGACAGCCAGGCTTAACAAAGTGGCCAGATCGGCATAACAGGGTTTGGCCGCAGGTCTTGGCACTGCAACACCGCTTTGCTGCATTTTATCGGCAATATCCAGATACCATTGCAGCATGGCAGGCGGCAACACTGAATCGGCTCTTTTACCCAGCCAGTACCAGCCTTGCAACGGTAATGACAACATAAATAAGGTGCTGGCAAGGGCTGGTGCCAGATAACTTTGCCCCATCCATTGCAACTGTACCAGTAGCGAAATCACACTAAAGGCCGGCAACAACTGCTGCGCCCTTTTGGTCAGACGAATAATTTGATTTTCCGGAAAGACACTGTTGAGCTCGTTCACCAAAGGCCAGGTCTGACTATAAACAACCCCCTGCTGCAGGGTGGCAATTAAACTGCGCTGCATCTGAACCCCACGACCTGATGTACTGACTTTTACCTTAGCATAATTGCCGGGATTGCGGCCAGTTTGTCAGTGCATTCAGGGCTAAAAAAGCTGTAAGGAAACAGTCTGCACTGCAACGATATGTAAGTTTTCCCGACAATAACAGCGGTTACATGCCGGAAAAGAGCTGGACAAATACACAGCTGCCTTTGTACACCTGACTAAATTGTTATTTTTTAACCTCTTCACACACTTTTACATCTGAGCCGAAATAACAAAAAATATGCCATCCACATTAATACCTTAATTTCAATTACTTACACAACATAAACAGAGAAATGCACAAAGTTACCCACAGAATCTGTGGACAACTTTTTCTGATTAAAACCGGCACCACAGTGGAGGGCACTGAAAGTTGACTGGTAAAAATGCCGACTACCATGAATTAATCACACTAAATGCTCATAATTACATTTTTTCAGAACTGCAAAATAATGCCAATGCTCAGCTTGTCTGAGTTACAGCGCTGTTTTATGTGGCTGTTTCTTTCGAAAAACCACCATTGTTCGCTAGCCTTTACACCCGGAGTTTGGGTACTATCAGCTTCATTATTGTGTTGGAGAAACAACAACATGCCGGTGGCGTTTTCCCGAATGCAACAAACCACAGTGTTGCCTGTCAGCAAAGGGCTTGTGATCCAATGCCCGGCCAGCGGTCTGGTGTTGCCATTGTCCGAATCACCGGAGCCTGCAGCTGCTGCCGGTTACCTTGGTGAAGGTGTATTGCTGCACTTGCAAGGAAATCAGCTGGTTGCCCCCTTTGCCGGACTTTGTAGCCGTCAGGATCAGGCCGGACAACAACTGAGATTTCATCATGCCAATGGCCTGCAACTGGACATACATTTTCCGCCACAATGCTACCACCAGCACGGCAAAGGATTTGATTGGCTTGTTGATGAAATAGCCAAAGTAGCAGCCGGACAACCCGTGCTTTGTGTGGACTCAGCGCTACTTAGTCAGTGGGTGCAACCTTTGTATTGCCTGATCACCTTAAAACAGCATGCCAGATTCGGCACCATCTGGTATCGCAGTTGTTACCATCAGGCCGGGCAAGACCCGTTATTTTTTATTGAACTGGCAGTACAAGGTCAGGGCCAAAACGCCTGACCTTGTGCTGCATACCGTCCCGCTGCGGGCAAGCTACTGCAGCTGCTTTTGTTGATGTATAACCCGGAATACTGACTACCGATGATAAAAATTTATGGAATTAAAAACTGCGACACCATGAAAAAAGCCCGCGTTTTTTTAGCTCAGGCCGGTGTTGAGCATCAGTTTATTGATTACCGGGCCGATGGTCTGAGTCAGGAACTACTCGCACATTTTGTGGCTGACCTTGGCTGGCAGGCTTTATTAAATACCAAAGGCACCACCTACCGTGCTTTGCCGGATGAACAAAAAGCCGATATGACCGCTGAAAAAGCCATGGCGCTGATGCTGGCGCAGCCTGCACTGATAAAAAGGCCGCTGCTGGATATCAATGGCCGTTTTTATCTTGGTTTTAAAGCCGAACAATATCAGCAACTTGTGGCAGGTTTAAAATGACGTCTTTGAGCACAGCAGAAACAACAATGAGCCCGGTCGTGGCGCTGACGGCCGATTTGATTCGCCGTGCCTCAGTCACACCCGCCGACGAAGGCTGCCAGCAACTGATGGCACAGCGGTTAAGCAAACTCGGTTTTCAGATTGAATCGATGTTTTTTGAGGACACTTTAAATTTATGGGCACGCCGTGGCCAGGGCAAACCGCTGTTTTGTTTTGCCGGCCACACTGATGTAGTGCCAACAGGACCGCTGGAGCAGTGGCATACCCCACCATTTGAACCCACCATTATTGACGGCATGATGTATGGCCGTGGCACTGCTGATATGAAAGGCAGCCTGGCCGCCATGATAGTGGCCACTGAGCGCTTTCTGGCGAAAAAACCAGAGCTTAGCGGCGATATCGCCTTTTTAATTACCAGTGATGAAGAAGGTCCTTTTATCAACGGCACCAAAAGGGTCATTGAAGTGCTGGAAGCACGTCAGGAAAAAATCCGCTGGTGTCTGGTCGGTGAACCTTCCAGTACCAAAGCTGTGGGTGATGTGATTAAAAACGGTCGCCGTGGTTCATTAACAGGTTATCTGACGATCAAAGGTGTGCAAGGCCATGTGGCTTATCCGCATCTGGTGAAAAACCCTATTCATCTGGCCGCCCCGGCACTGGCTGAACTCAGTCAGCAGGTTTGGGATCATGGTAATGCGTTTTTCCCGGCTACCAGTTTTCAGATTTCGAATATTCACGCCGGTACAGGGGCAACAAACGTGGTGCCTGGTGAGATGACCCTCACTTTTAACTTCCGCTACAGCACAGAAGTGACGGCGGAGCAGCTGCAACAACAAGTGTTGACCATTCTGGATAAACACCAGCTGAGCTATCAACTGGACTGGGTACTGAACGGCCTGCCGTTTTTAACCGACAGCGGGGCTTTGGTGGCTGCAACCGTCAATGCAGTGGAGAAAATTCAGGGTTTTACCCCATCGCTGGAAACTTCAGGCGGCACTTCGGATGGGCGTTTTATTGCGCCAACAGGTGCTCAGGTGCTGGAACTTGGCCCTTGTAACGGCACCATTCATAAAATTAATGAATGTGTAAGCGTGGCTGATCTGGAACTTCTGACGGATATGTATGAAGCCATTCTCAACGAGATGTTGTGCTGATGGACCTCTCGCTGCTGCTGACAGGTCGCGTTGAGCCAAATCTGGTTGCTGTTGATAGCCTGCAGCTCGAGCGGCAAAGTGCCACAGCTTTTATCAGGATGCAGCGGGCGGCACGGCTGGATGGCATTGAACTGAGGCCGGTTTCGGCCTATCGCAATTTTGACCGCCAGGCGGTTATCTGGAATGGCAAAATGCAGGGTTTAAGAGCCGTTTATAACCAGGCACAACAACAGATCGACATAAAACAACTCAGCGGTTTTGCCAAACTGGAAGCTGTGCTTTTATATTCAGCTTTACCAGGCGCCAGCCGGCATCACTGGGGTACAGATCTGGATGTGTTTGACGCCGCCGCTGTGCCTGCTGATTATCAGCTGCAACTGTTGGAAACTGAGTATCAAAGCAGCGGCCCTTTTGCCCATCTGAGCCACTGGTTAAGCCGTTATGCCGGTGATTTTGGCTTTTTTCGGCCTTACCGGAGTTATCAGGGTGGCGTAGCCGCAGAACCCTGGCATTTAAGTTACCGCCCTTTGGCAGAGGCGTATCTGCAACAATTTGAACTACAGATGTTGCAGCAGGCTATTGCCGGCAGCTCACTCTGTGAAAAAGCGCTGGTCCTGCAATATCTGCCGGAAATTTTTCAGCGTTATGTATTGAACATCAATAAGGAGGCTCTGTGAGCTGGACTTTTATCGGCATGTTATTGCTGGTGGTGGGATTAATCGCCGCCAATCTGGCTGTACTTAAACACGGCAGCAAAAAAAATCAACGGCCGTTAGCCCGCGCCAAACAAGCGCAAAACATGGCTCAGCAACAAAAAGTGCAGGCGAGTGCCAGCACGGCACCTGCTGTGACCCATGACAATGACAAAACAAATCACGAGGCCAAATCCAAGGACGTGCAGAGCACTGCGAACAGCTCAGACGGATCGGACGGCGGCGACAGCTAAAGGTTGTAAAGCTGCTGCGATAAAAAGCCACAGCAGCTACAAGGCTCAACCCCTCTGTTATTCAGATGGGTTTTGATTGCGGTCAAAACTGGAATAACCACGGATAAACTTCTGCAGCTGGTCGCGCAGGTTGGGTGGTGTGCCTTTGATCACCAGCACATCACGTTCGGCGTCATATTGCACTCTGTCGCCAAGCAGTTTTTGCTCAAAACTCAAACTTAAACCAGCACCGGCACCGGAGAATTTCACCAGAGTTTTTAACTCTTTCACATCCACCGGGAACTGCTCAGCCACCGGCAGTTCACGTTCAGCACAATAACGGGCAAAAGCGTTGTCGTCTGAACTGTCAACTGTGGCAGAAAGCTCCTGCAAAGTCACATCCTGACCTTGTTTGGCGCGTTCTTCACAATACTGGTACACCTGTTTGCGTACATCGTGTTTTTCCGCACTGTCATAGTCGCCTTCGGCCAGATACTCTTCCACCGACGCCAGCACCATTTTGCTGCTTTGTTTGGGGTCCACCCCTTCTTCACAACCTAAAAAGTCGAGGAAAAAATCTGCAACTTTGCGTCCTGCTCTGCCGCGGATAAAACTGATGTATTTGCCCTGCTCAGGCGCCAGTTGATACTCCGTTAAATCAAGCCGTGCCGCCAGCTGCATGCGGGCAATATCCAGATGTTTGGCACTGGACAGTTGTAAATCGGCCGACACCGAAAAATGTTCTTTGCTACCCAACAGGGCAATAAACAGATACTCATTAGCCAGATAACGGTAATGGCACAACATAAAATAACCGGTTTCCGGAATTTGATGTTTGGTCAGTTCAACCACCAGCTGACCAGTGGCCAGTTCAGCCAGACTGACAAAATTTCGTTCCTGTTGTTGCCACTGATGAATGGCTTCACAAAACTCCGGATTTTTGTCACTGCTAAAGGCGGCATAACCTTTGGCCGGTTTGCCGTTGTAGGCCAAATGCAGTTGTTCAATTAACAAAGCTACATGCTGACTGACCGGTACCAGTTCCTGACGGAAATGTGCGGTTAACTGAGCAGATTCATTGGCTTCGATATAATTAATGGCCAGCAAGTGCACATCGACAGACATAAGTTTTCCTGTTTAAATGGATTTCTGTTAATATTCTACCTGTTTCATTCAGTTAATTTCAGAGTAATTCATGCCGATCCAATCCAAGTATTCCAACCAGCAAATCGAAACCCTCGTCAACATTCTGTTGGAAACCTTGCGGCAACAAAACGCCACCACCGAATTAAGCCTGATGTGCCTTGGCAATACCATCAGCCACATTATCAAAACCAATGTTCCTGCCGCGCAGCAGGGTGAAGTGGCCAGACACTTCAGCCAGGCGTTACAGGACGCCGTTAGCAGCAAGGCGCACTAAGCCGTTATGGTGCTCGAGCAAAACCTGTCACTCGTCAATAAAATTGACCGCTTGTTACGCTGGGGGCACTGGTTTACCTTTTTTAATATATTGCTGGCGCTGGTTGTAACCGGCAGTTATTTCCTCGCCGATCCACTGCCACAGTCGGTGTTAGGCTGGGCTTATCTGCTGGTCACCTGGCTGGGTCATACCGCCTTTTTATGTTTTTTATTTTTTATTATCACCATCTTTCCGGTCAGTCTGATTTTCCCTTATCAGCGCCATGTCCGCGGCCTGGCCGCAGTGCTGGCGACCTGTGGTTTTGTTGCTCTGATTTTTGATGCTTACGTCTACCATAGTCTGGGTTATCACGCAGGCAGTGCCTCTTATGAACAAACCTTAGATTTATTACGCCAGCAGGTGGTGACTAATTTACGCAACTTTGTGCTGATCACAGCCGCAGTGGGCACGCTGTTGTTGTCGGTGCAACTGGTGCTCAGTAACTTTTGCTGGAAAAAAATCGCCCGCTTAAGCCACTCGGGTAGCGGCAAACCGGCGCTGGTGATCCTCCTTGGCTGTTTTGTGCTCAGCCACCTGTTGCATATCTGGGGAGATGCCAGTCAGAACGATACCATTACCCGGCAAGACAATATTCTGCCGCTGAGTTATCCGGCAACAGCCCGTACTATGCTGGCGCGTTATAATCTGCTGGATAATTCTGCCACAGCAATTACCGCCAGCGGGTTACAACAAAACTGGCTGGCACCCGACGCGCTGCGTCAAAAGCCGGTGCAATTAAGCTGCGCCGCAGTGGCTAATACAGCGCCGTTGCATGTGTTGGTGCTGCCCGCATTAACCAGCGTCCAACAACAGCAGCTGAAACAGCTTGGTCTGCGCAGGATGGAAACTCATTTTGCTCCGGTCGCCGCAGACCAGGCACTGAATAATTTGTTATATGCCGACATGGCTCCGAATAAACCGGCAGAACAACCAACCTGGTTAAGTCAGTTACCAGAGGCTTATGTGGCCTTTGAAGCCACGGCCAGCTGGCAACAACAGCTGCCCTGGTTGAGCACTTATTCAGACAATAAGGCGCTGTTACACTGGCATTTTCTGGATAAGGACACGGATCTGACGACCAGAGTGCAGCAAGCAGCAGAAGGCACAGTGTTGGTGCTGGAGCTGTCGGGTCACAGCGACAAGTTTGCGTTGGGCGCAGCAGCTTTCTGGTATCGCTGGCCACAGTTACAGCATCAACGCATCAGCGACGTGACACAGCATCTGGATATTTTACCCACCCTGCTGGCTGAACTCGGCTGTTTTAACCAGCAAAACTGGACTGGCGACAATTTGTTGCAGCCACAAAGCCAAACCAAGCTGAATATTGTCAATAATCAGTTATATAGCTTCCGTAAAGACAAGATGTTGCTGGTAGAAGAAGACGGCAGTTTTAGCGTCTGGTCGGCCGGTACCGCTGTGCGGCTGGAGCAGCGGCTCGACGTGCCGATGCTGACTGATGCGCTGAAACGTTTGCCCTCACAATAACAGCAATAAAGGTTGGCTCAGCCCGCAGTTGCAGCTTTTTATTGCATGTTTTTACTGACTTTGGGCCTGACTACCCTTTTGCCGCTTAATTCAAGCTCAGCCAGATGAAATAAATTGGTAAATACAATTGCCGGCGCAGCCTCGGCAAAACGCTCTTTATACGCCAGCGCTGCTTCAGCCATCAACTGCGCCGCCAGCCGGTCATACTGACTGTCCCCATCATACGACAAAGGCTCCGCCAAAGCGGCCAGACCCAGCTCTTTTTGCCGGCGCATAAAATAATTCAGTAAAAACTCATACTGCTTTACGTCCAGAAAATCACGGCAATCCATACTCATATTTATCACCTGCTTGCACATTATTGCGTTAGTTTACCTGCGGCAAAGGCTGCTGCCCATGCCCAGGCGTTCGGCAAAGCCCCGGATTTTGTCTGCTTTATTTGCCACGAGCCTGCGCTTAGAACGCCAGCACAGAACAAAGCAGCTGCACTAATAACTAACAGCGCTCGCGCCAATGGCATTGATGAATTTTTCCGATAACAACAAGTTATTAATCACATTGGCGGTTTTAATTGCGAATAACTAGCATTTACCTATCAACTTTGAGCGGAGCTGTTGCCATGCTAAAAACCCTGACTTTTGCCCTGATGCACTTTAGCATTGCTTTCACTGTGGCTTATTTATTAAGCGGCGACATGCTGATCGGCGGTTTAATTGCGTTGGTGGAACCTGCCGTGAATACCATAGGTTATGTTTTTCACGAAAAAATCTGGCAGCGGCTGCAACAACAGAAACTTACGCCAGCCGCGCAGCTCTGATTTACAACATACCATACCTTCAGCGCTGAAAAAGGTTTACACTAGCGCCTTTTTCCGACACCCAGCCCGTGATGCCACGGGAAGCAGGATTTCTGGCGCATGGCCCTCAAAGCAACCATTTATAAAGCTGAACTCGCGATTGCCGATATGACACGGCATTATTATCAAACCCACAGCCTGACTCTGGCACAACATCCGTCTGAAACCATTGAGCGCATGATGTTACGGCTGGTCGCTTTTACCCTCTGTGCTGATGAACGTCTGATCTTTGGCAAAGGCATTTCCGAGGACAGCGAGCCGGATCTGTGGCAGCACAACTTAAGTGGCGAAATTGAGCTTTGGGTTGAACTCGGGTTACCGGATGAAAAACTGCTGCGCCGCGCCAGCCACAGAGCCAAACAAGGTTTGGTGCTGGCTTATGGCGGTACTGTGGTGGATAAATGGTGGAAAGACGCACAAAAAAGTGCGCAGGAGCTCAGTAACCTGACGGTGGTCGCCATCAAAGCGGATGAATCTGCCGCACTTGCTACACTTTGTCAGCGCAGTATGCAGCTGCAATGTACCATTCAGGAAGGTCAGCTGTGGTTTGCTGACAATCAACAATCTGTGGTGATCAACCCCGTCGTGCTGAAAACCGCAGCATCGCCTCTTTTTACCCTGGAGTAATTATGTTTTTAGGCAAACTCAACACCTTAGTGATGAAAAAACAGGTTGATTTTGGCGTGTATCTGGACGGCAAAAGCTGGGGCGACATATTACTGCCGCGCCGTTATGTGCCCAAAGATCTGGATTTAGGCAGTTCAGTGGAAGTGTTTTTATACCTCGACTCTGAAGATCAATTGATTGCCACCACTGAAAAACCGCTGGTGATGGTGGGCCAGGTGGCGCAGCTCAAAGTCGTGGCCACCACCAAAGTGGGCGCCTTTTTAAACTGGGGCCTGAAAAAAGACTTACTGGTGCCTTTTTCCGAGCAGGCAGTGCCGATGCAGCAGGATTACAGCTACCTGGTGTACTGTTATGTCGACCGCAGCAACAGGATTGTGGCCTCCAGCAAACTGGATAAATTTATCGGTAAAACCCAGCCGTCTTATCAGCGTGGTGATGAAGTTGAGATTGTCGTCACTGAACCTACAGATCTGGGTTACAAAGCCGTGGTGGATAACGCTCATTGGGGTGTGTTGTATAAAGATCAGGTGTTTAAGCCACTGCGCCGCGGTTATCGCTGCAAAGCTTATATTGGCAAGGTGCGGGACGATGGCAAAATTGATTTGTTGCTCGACAAACCCGGTTATGCCAAAACCAGTAGTTTTGCGGAGCAAATCATCGAAAAACTGAGCAGCGCCGGTGGTGAACTGCCCCTGTCGGATAAAAGTGAACCTGAAGCCATTTATGCAGCTTTTGGCGTTAGTAAAAAAGTGTTTAAACAAGCCATTGGTGGCCTGATGAAAGAAGGCAAAATTGATATTGAGCCAACCCGCATCCTATTGAAAAAAATAAGCTTTTAAGGCTGTTTTGCGCAATATCTACATAAAAGGGCCGGGTAAAACCCAGCCCTTTTTTATTGATAAAAATGTTTAACAGAAACCACTGATTAGCGCAGCCAGCTGCTGGCTTCTTTGGCCGTCAGCGCTTTGGCAAACCAATAACCCTGACCAGCGTCACAACCAAGTTCTGATAACAATTTACGTTGTAAGCTGGTTTCAATGCCCTCGGCAATGACGGTCAGTGACAGGGTTTTTGCCAGGGTAATAATGGTATTTACGACCGGATTTTCCTGAATTCTCGGGCGGATGCCGGCAATAAAACTGCGGTCAATTTTCAGCACATCCAGCTGAAATTCGTGCAGATAACTTAAGCTGGAATAACCGGTGCCAAAGTCATCCAGCAACACTTTCACGCCGGCCTCTCTTAAACAATCAATGCTGATTTTTGCCTGCGCCATTTTATCTATCAGCGCACTTTCAGTAATTTCAATCGCCAGATAATGCGGCTGCACCCCTGCCTGCGCCAGTAAATCCAGCACCTTATGCGAAAAATCAGCATCGGAAAAACTGCGACCCGACACATTAACACTGACATAAAAAGGGTTGGCAAAATCAAGCCGCCATGCGTTTAACTGTTTCACCGCAGCCTGCACAACATATAAATCAATCTGGGTTAACAGTCCAAGCTCTTCCGCCAGCGGCACAAAGTCGGCAGGCGACAACAGACCCCGCTCCGGGTGTTGCCAGCGGATCAACGCCTCAAAACCTAAGGTTTCTTCGCTGGATAAATCGATAATAGGCTGATAATAAAGTACAAACTGGCTTTGTTGCAGCGCAGCTTTGAGTTCAGTTTCCAGCTGATAGTGGGCGGTGGTGGCAAAGTCCATTTCACTGCAAAATTGCCGCCAAATACCCCGGCCATCCTGTTTCGCCTGATACATGGCAATGTCCGCACGGCGAATAAGCTCGTCCGTGTCCATCTGCTCAGTAGTGACATCCGCCAGCGCAATACCAATGCTGGTGGAGGTTTGCAACTGATGCTGCTTCAGCACAAAGGGCTGTTGCAATTTTGCTGCGATTCGCTCTGCCACTTCAATCACATCAGGCACTGTTTTGGCGTCTTCCAGCAAAATGGCAAACTCATCACCGCCAAGGCGCGCCAGGGTGTCATTTTGCCGCAGACAGCTTTTCAGTGCTCCGCTCACTGCGATTAAAAACTCGTCCCCAACCTGATGACCCAGAGTGTCGTTGACCATTTTAAATCTGTCTAAATCCAGATAGAGCACTGCCACCAGTTTATCCGGATAGCGAAACCGCCGTTTAAAAGCGTGATTAACTCTGTCGATAAATAACAGCCGGTTTGGCAGATTAGTCAGCGCGTCATGCAGCGCCTGATGCCGCAGTCTTTGCTGCACAAAAGCCCGCTCCAGCGCACTGGAAATATGCTGGGACACAAAGGTCAGCAGCTCTAAATCTTTTTGATCATAACTGATGCCGGGATCATAACTTTGTACCACCACCACACCACGCACAGCGTCGCCGGAGCGAAATGGCACCCCCAGCCAACTTTCGGGCGCTGAGCCATAGGCGGTCACCACCTTAGTGCGGTCAAACTCTTCCAGCAGTGCCCTGTCGGCCAACAGCGGCTCATCGGTGCGAAACACATAGCCGGTCAGGCTATTGGCCAGAATTTCCTTGGGGTAAATGGTAGTTGGGCTGATATGTTCAGTAGTATCAACAAAATAGGGAAAATGCAGCACTTCGTCTTTGTCATCATACAAAGCAATATAAAAATTTGGCGCGTAAATTAACGAACTGACGTTCTGGTGGATATGCTGGTAAAAAGCATTAAAGTCGTCGGCGTCGTAACTCAGTGAGGCAATATTAAATAATGCCTTTTGTACCAGCTCAGCATATTCCAGCTTTTTAATGGACAGCTCAAGGGCCGCCAAATCCTGCAATTTACGTAATCTGCTGCTGAGAATAGAGGCAACATGCTCCAGGATCTGCTGATGCTGATCATTAAAAAAATGCGCGTCCCACTGCTCACAGTCAATCACGGCCAATAATTCGCCTTGCTCCAGTACGGGTACGGCGAGCTCAGATAACCGCTCTGAAACATCCTTCAGATAATGCTGGCACTGTCTGGTGTCGGCCACCAGAATACTTTGTTGCTGCACCGCGCACTGCCCGACTATGCCCTGGCCATAAGACAATACGCCTAAGCCCTGATGATGCGGCAAGTCTCTGGACCCAACAGCGGCCACCCGGGTCAGAGTACGGCTTTTGGCGTCGGCGACAAAAATAGCACAATCTTCAAAACCAAGGGCTGCGGCGACTTGCTGCGCGACAAAAGGATAAATATCGGCGGGAGTCATCAACTCATTGAGCTGTAACGCCAGTTTGTTGATCAGGTGCAGAATAGAGGTTTCACGTTGCAGCTGCAGGTTTTGCTGCAACAATTCATGGCGTTGAGCCAACAAGGTTTTGTTTTGTTGTTGTAGCTCTGCTACATCGGCAGGCTGGGCTGCAGACCACTCATCCATAGCGCGGGTCATAGTACAGGATCCATAATACAGAACCACCTGTAACGGTCCCACCGGACCGAACTAATTGTTTAGCTTGAGAAAGTTATAACATAGTTCAGCGCCAGTGGTAAATCAGCTGTTTTAAACCGGCTGACGATGCCCCGGCTTGGTCAACACCAGATGCACTGCACTGGTGGCGCGCTCTAAAAAGCCACCTTCACAATAACACAGGTAAAAGTGCCAGAGCCTGACAAAACGGTCGTCATAGCCCAGCTGATGCACTGCATCCCGGGCTGCCATAAAGTTATTACACCAGTCGGCTAAAGTGCGGGCGTAGTCCAGACCAATATCCTGCACATGGCGGATCACCAGATCGGTATGTTGAGCTGCGGCCTGAGTCATCCGCAGCATCGAAGGTAAACATCCGCCCGGGAACACAAACTTTTTAATAAAGTCGACTTCACGACGATAAAACTCATACCGCTGATCGGCAATGGTAATGGCCTGCAGTACCATCAGACCTTCTGGTTTGAGTAAAGACGAACACTTGGCAAAATAACCGTCCAGGTATTCGTGGCCCACGGCTTCAATCATTTCTACCGACACCAGCTTGTCGTACTGACCACTCAGTTCACGGTAATCCTGAAACAACAAGGTGATTTGTTCAGACAGACCGGCCGCTTCAATTTGTTTTTTGGCGTAGTCAAACTGCTCACGTGAAATAGTGGTGGTGGTGACCCTACAGCCATAATTGCGGGCAGCAAAAATAGCCAGACTGCCCCAGCCGGTGCCAATTTCTATCAGATGATCCGAGGCTTTGAGCTGTAACTTGTCGCAAATCAGCTTCAGTTTGTGTTGCTGCGCTTCAGCCAGACTGGCTTCAGGGGATGGGTACACAGCGCTTGAATACATCATGCTGTTATCGAGAAACAGCTGATACATGCTGTTACCCAAATCATAATGGGCAGAAATATTCTTTTTTGACTGCGCAACTGAGTTGCGGTTACGCCAGTTTAATAACTTCAGCGCCGGTTTGCTGAGCCGGGCCCAGCCCGACTCCAGCTTATCCAGCAACGCCATATTGCGGGCAAAAATCTGCACCAGCGCCGTCAGATTATCGGTGCGCCAGTGCCCTTCAATATAAGATTCCCCTGCGCCTACTGAGCCGCCCAGCACCAGCTTTTGATAAAAAGCAGGATCAACCACAGTGAGCGTGACGCGTAAATCAGCATGAGGGTCACCCAGCAATTGTTTGTCGTGGCCTTCAACCAGTTCAATACAACCCTGCTGCAGACTGGCCAGATAACTCAGCATCAGATTACGGCAGATTTTATCCAGCATACCCAGATTGGCCAGTACCGAGGATCCGGCAATTGATAATGTCATAACAAAGGTTCCTTAGGCTGCGGGTGGTCATACACTGGTAGTCGTTTTGCGAGTAGCTTCAGTGCATGCCAATATATTCGAAACACTACTTGTACGTTCTGCCATGGCGTGCGGATCAGCTGCTGTTGCAGACTGCGGCGGTTAAGCTCATGCCGGGTCAAATCCAGCCAGGCACTGAACACCCGCTCGCCGCGGCGCCAGTTACTGATACCGAGCTGACAGGCCACATCAGGCGCGGCAATTTTCCACTGGTACTGCATATCGAGCGGATTAAAGGGCGACACATGAAAGTTTTTATCATGACAAAACTCGGTATCACCTGAATCATTTAACGGGATCAGGTAATAATGCCGTTCGTTCCAGGGGGTATTACTTACTTCTGCAAGTAAATACAATGGCTTAGAATCAGCATAGCAGTAATACAAAGTCAAAGGACTAAAAAAAACACCAAAGTTCGCCAGCGGACTTAACAAAAATACCTGCTGCACTTCTTTATCGCCGCCCAGCACTTTCACCTTGTCCTTCACCGCCTGCGCCAAATCCTCAGCACCTTTCAGGTAATCACTGCGCCTGAAACTCCAGGCCGCAAACTTTTCCAGCCCTAAATAGCGCCCAAACTCCGCCAATGTGCCAAGTTGTTGTAAATCAAGCCATAAATAGCTGACGTTATAGCCAAAACCATGTGATTTTGGCATATAACGCTGATGTCCAACCCGGCCCTGATACCAGGCGTGCCCTGACTGCATCAGAATTTCACTCCGAGCATCGCAGCGACATCGACAGCACTTCGCACACCATCTTCATGAAAACCGTTATACCAATAAGCACCACAAAAATAACTGCGGTTCTGGCCATTGATTTCATGGCGGCGCTGCTGCGACAGCATCGTAAAATGGTTATACACCGGATGGGCGTAACTGAAAGTTCTCAGTATTTTTTTTGCGTCGATTTTATCGCCTGCATTCAGTGAAACAACAAAAGTATGTTCACTTTCAATGCCTTGCAATATATTCATATTGTAGCTGAGTGTCGCTTTTTGCTTTGAACTGTCATCCAGCAGATAATTCCAAGACGCCCAGGCGGCACGGCGTTTTGGCAAAATACTGCTGTCGGTATGCAGCACTACAGTATTGTCCTGATAAGCAATGCCACCCAGTACCTGCTGCTCAGCCAGGCTGGCATCTGCCAGCAGCTTTAACGCCTGGTCACTGTGACAGGCAAAAATCACCTGATCAAAATATTCGGTTTCACCCGTTGCCAGCGTAATAGCCACTTTGTCTTCAAAACGACGAACTTCACGCACCGGGCTATTTAACCTGATGCCGTCCGAGCCTTGCTGCTGCAACATGGCCTGGACATAACGGCGCGAACCACCTTTAATGACCGCCCACTGTGGCCTGTCTGTGATATTCAGTAGCCCATGGTTTTTAAAGAACTGCAGGAAAAACCTGAGCGGAAACTCCGGCATTTCGGTCAGACCTGAAGACCAGATGGCTGCGCCCATCGGTAACAGATAATGATCCCTCAGCTCTTTACCAAAACCATATTTGTGCAAAAAGTCATCCATTTTTAAATCGAGATCCGGACTATCTTCCGCCAGCAGCTGCTTGGAGGTGTTATTAAAACGCACAATATGTCTGAGCATCCGCCAGAACGACGGGCGCAGCAGATTGCGTTTTTGCGCAAATAAACTCCAGAAGGTATTGCCGTTGTATTCCAGATTTGCTGCTGGTTTTTTTACTGAAAAGCTCATTTCTGTTGGCTGAAACGGTACTTTCAGCGCTGCCAGGAAACGGTTAAATAGCGGGTAAGTCCAGTTATTAAATACGATAAAACCAGTGTCTATCGCGTAATCTCTTCCGCCAACACACACATCCACAGTGGCAGTGTGACCGCCCAGGTAATCATTGGCTTCAAACAAGGTCACCTGATGCTCAGGTTTTAATAAATACCAACTCATCATGCCGGCGATACCGCCGCCTATTACTGCAATTTGCATCAATTCGTTCCTTAGTCTTGCGCCATTTTTTGTTTCACTTTCGCTGTCAGCCAGCCAAGCAGCGGAATATGCCGGTACACCATGTCGGTTAAATCGTAATAATCACGATGGTAAATAATGCGACCATCCTGATGCCAGCGCAGCTGAGAGCAACCTTCTACTTCAAACAGCTCGCCTTTATTGATAGCCGGATGACTTAAACTCATACGCCAGCTGATAAAACCATGCTCAACCGTGCCTGCTTGCTGCACAGGCGTAAAATGACAGCTGTTGAGCCTTTCATAAGCATGCTCAAAATAATTCCGCAGCCCCTGCAGCCCTTTAATCTGATGCACAGGATCAACAAAAACTACATCCTGATGATACAAATGGCTTAAATGGTTCAGATTATTGGCTGATAACGCATTATAAAAATCGACAAATTGCTGCAAACGCAACGAAGTTTGCGTGCTTTGTGCGTTATGTTCGGCAAAATCAATCACTGCTTAGCACTCCTGCCGGTTTTTTCACCGCATTAAAGATCTCAAGGGTTCTGAGCCTGGCTTTGGCATGGTCCACCAGAGGTTTCACGTAATTGACCGACTTCGGCAACGGATGAGGCCAGTGCACCTCTTTGTTGTTGCACTTTGCCAGCTCAGGGACAAAACAACGGATAAAATCGCCATTAGGATCAAACTTTTCGCTTTGAGTCACCGGATTAAAAATACGGAAATAAGGCGCAGCATCGGTGCCGGTGGAAGCGGCCCACTGCCAGCCGCCATTATTAGCGGCAAAATCACCATCAATCAGCCTGGACATAAAATAAGCTTCGCCCCAGCGCCAGTCGATTTGTAAATCTTTTACCAGAAAACTGGCCACTATCATCCTGAGCCTGTTATGCATCCAGCCGGTTTGATTCAACTGGCGCATGGCCGCATCGACAATAGGGTAACCAGTGCGGCCCTCACACCAGGCCTGAAACCATTTTTTATTGTTGCCCCAAACAATAGCTGCGGTATCTTGCTGAAATGGCTGGTGTTTAATCAATTTTGGATAAGCGACCAGAATATGTTTATAAAACTCGCGCCAAATCAACTCACTGAGCCACACAGCCGCACCTGAGCCCTCCTGATAACAGCTGTCGCCTTGCTCCAGCAACAATCTGGCGACCGCCTGGCGTGGCGACAGCACACCAATAGCAAGATAAGGCGATAAACCCGAAGTGCCTGGTTTAGCCGGAAAGTCGCGAAGCTTCTGGTAATCCTGTACCCGCTCAGTACAAAAACTGCGGAGCATGTCGAGCACCTGCCGCTCCTGCACCGGATAAGCAGCAGAGCTGTTATCACCAGGCAGCATAGGCGCAAGGGGGGAAGGTAAAGTCAGCGCCAGCGCGGCAAGGTGTTTGGGTTTTGGTAAACAGACCACGGGCGCAGCCTGCAGTTTTTGCAGCCAGGTTTTCTTAAAAGGCGTAAATACTTTATAAACTTCAGCAGTTTTACTCAGCACTGTGCCTGGCGCAAAACAACACTGGCTATCAACAAAATGACAAGGGATCCCCATTTGTGCCAGTTTGGAACTGACAGCTGCATCTCTTTGCTGTTCACGCAGTTCATATTCTGCTTGCGCAAACAAAGCCACAGCACCAAGCCGGGCAAGAGTGGCCAGCTGCCCGGCACAGTGCTGATAATCTGAGCCTTCAATCGCCCATAAAGTCACTCCACAGGCGGCAAGCTCTTGTTGCATCGCCTCTACCCGGCGTCGGATCAGATCCTGCTTGATCGGCGCCATCTGATGTTGCTGCCAGCTTTTTGGCGTGGCAATAAAAACGGCAAGCACCGGTAGTCCCAGCTCAACAGCACTGTGCAGCGCGGCGTTGTCATAACAACGTAAATCGTTACGTAACCATAAAATTGAAAAGCCAGACATAACGTTACGCTCTTAAACCCAGCTCAGCCGGGAACGGCTGCAGGTATCTTTGCGCGGCCAGATAAGGCTGCGGATGCTGACGCAGATGGTGTTTTAATAAAGTCAGTGGCGCCAGCAAAGGTGCATGCCCCAGCCGGTACTGGTGAATAAGCTGCAACAATTCCTGTTTGGCATCGGCTGACAGCATCTGTTTGAAAAAGCCCTGCAGGTGCATTAGTACATTGGCTTGTTGTTTGCGCGTAGCCTGTTGTTTCAGCGCCCGGCTAAAATCCAGTAAATAACGATTTGCCAGCTCATCCGGGCTGAATAGTTTGGCATTGGCCACCAACCGGCCCAGCTCACGGTAAGCCCCCGGGTGATGGGCCATGATCAAAAATTTAAACTGGCTGTGAAAACTCACCAGCTTACCAATGCTAAAACCATCCTGCATCTGCTGTTGCCAGGCATGAATGGCATAAACCCGGGTGATAAAGTTTTCTCTAAGCTCAACGTCCAGCAACCTGCCATCTTCTTCCACCGGCAACCAGGGGTAAGCCTGCATCAAACGACGGGTAAATAATCCGGTGGCAATTTTGCCCTGTAACTCACCTTTTTCATTCACCAACCGCACCCTCTCCATACCACAGCTGGGGGACTTAGCACAGACAATATAACCAGACAGCTGCTGCAAAGACGGTAGTTTAGCGTCGCTGAAGGCGTGCATTTTTTCAGTAAAATCAATGCTGCTGTCTTTATTGTTCACCAGGCGGACTTCACCATCCGCTTTTTGCATCAGGCGGATGGCTGGCCTTGGTGAGCCAAGACCTATCGCCAGCTCAGGACATACCGGTACATAAGATACGAAGTTGGCCAGTACATCGGAGCAAAATGGCGAATTTTTATGACCGCCGTCATAACGCACTTTTTCACCCAGTACACAGGCGCTGATGCCAATCTGAATAGTCATAATGATTCTTTAATTACTGTCGCGGATACAATGCTTTACAGTCTAACCAGCAATTTGGATCAATGATTGATTAAATTTATTGAAAAATACTGAAGCTGAGAATTGCAGAAAAACATGCTGAATCTGGCTGCATTGAGACTGAGATAAAACGTCTGAATAAAACTCAGGGTAAAACCAAAGTTAACGTGCCTGAGTCTGGCTTTCGCAGATAAGCTGCTGTGGAAGTCAATCGATAAGCCAATAAAAAAGGAGCATTCCCTGAGGTTTGCTCCTTTTTGCTTTACGCAATCAGCCTGACATGGCTATTGGCATCAGCGCCAGCAGAGCACTGCAACAAGCTGCTGCAGCGCATCGGCTGAAATTTATTTTTTGGCGGTGCCTACTTCAACCCGGCTTTTGAGTTTCTGGCCTGGGCGGAATGTCACCACACAACGGGCGGAAATTGGAATATCTTCACCGGTTTTCGGGTTACGGCCCGGGCGCTGATTTTTAACCCGCAGGTCAAAATTACCAAAGCCCGACAGCTTCACCTGGTCGCCCGCTTCCAAAGCCACTCGGATCTCTTCAAAAAAAGCTTCGACTATCATTTTGGCGTCGCGTTTGCTGATGCCAAATTTGGTAAATAAACGTTCTGCTAAATCGGCTTTGGTAAGCGCCATTCTCAATCCCTCAACGTTGCGTTGAACTCATCACCAAGCGCTTGCACCACTGAAGAAACTACCTGTTGGATGTCTTTATCTTCCAGCGTCCGCGCCTTGTCCTGCATCGTCAGCGCAATTGCCAGAGACTTCATGCCCTCAGCAACGCCCTGCCCTGTGTACACATCAAACAACTTTAGGTCAACTAGTTGATTTCCGCCAACTTTTCTAATAGTAGCAAGGATATCTGAAAAACGCACATCAGATTTTACAACTATTGCCAAATCGCGGCGGTTTGCCGGATATTTTGACACTTCCTGAGCTAAAACAATGTGTTTCGGGCCAAAAGCTTCAAGTTCGAGTTCAAACAGGAAAGCTTTGCCTTTGATGCCGAGTTTGCGCTCTGCTTCCGGGTGTAATGCACCCACCAGACCCACCTGACGGCCATTGCGGCTGATAGCTGCAGTCTGACCCGGATGTAAGGCACTGTGCTCGCCCTTTTCAAAGTTGAATTCGCTGCTCGCTGAGGTCATCGCAATTAAGGATTCAACGTCACCTTTGATGTCGTAAAAATCAACGGCACGCTCGGCAATGCTCCAGTGTTCATTGCCAAAACTACCCACAATCACACCACCAATTACCGGCACCTGACGTACGCCACCTTCTGCTTCAGCATCAGGTACAAACTTCAGACCAAATTCGAACAAACGGATACGGTTTTGCTGACGGTTTTGATTGTATTGCACCGCCTGTAACAGGCCTGGCCACAAATTTAACCGCATCGCCGACATATCGGCAGAAATTGGATTTGGCAGCACTAAAGCTTCCACACCCGGGAATAACGCCTGTTGCACTTTAGGGTCAACAAAACTGTAAGTAATGGCTTCCTGATAACCGCGCACCACCAGCACATCTTTTAAGCTATGCACTGAAATGTCGGCTTCTTTATGGTCGCGCATTTTTAAGCTGGCTTGGGGCGCCACGTTCGGGATGTTGTTGTAACCATAAACCCGCGCCACTTCTTCAATCAGATCTTCGCCAATACGAATATCAAAACGATAAGTTGGCACTGTGACCTGCCAGCTGTTGTTATCCGCAGTCACGGCAAAACCCAGGCGCTGGAATATTTCTGTCACTGTTTCAGTGGCAATTGAAATACCCAGAATACGGTCCAGCTTTTGCCGGCTCAGGCTGATATGGGCAGGTTTTGGTAAATGTTCATCCGACTTAGCTTCCACCACAGGGCCGGCTTCCCCCCCCACAATCTCCAGCAGTAACTGGGTTGCCCGCTCCATCGCTTTGTGTTGCAGCTCTGGGTCAACACCACGCTCGTAGCGATGAGAGGCGTCGGTGTGTAAACCGTATTGACGCGCTTTACCCGCCATTTCCACCGGAGAGAAAAACGCACTTTCCAGGAAAATATCGGTGCTGGCATTGGTCACACCACTGTGCAGGCCGCCAAAAATACCGGCCATGGCCAGTGCTTTTTTCTCGTCGGCTATTACTAAAGCGCCTGGCGTCAGCGTGACTTCGCTTTCGTCCAACAGCACCAGCTTTTCTTCAGGTTTCGCCAGACGTACCACAATGCCACCTTCAATTTTGCTTAAATCAAAGGCGTGCATCGGATGACCCAGTTCGAGCAGTACAAAGTTGGTGACATCAACCACAGGATCAATAGAGCGGATACCACTACGACGCAGTTTTTCCACCATCCACAGCGGCGTGCTGGCTGCCGGGTTAATGTTTTTAATGACCCGACCCAAATAACGCGGACAGGCTTTTGGTGCTGCTAATTCAATCGTCAGTTTGTCATTGATAGTGGCGGCAACAGGGTTTATTACCGGCACTTTTACGTCCAGTTGATTTAACACCCCTACTTCACGCGCCAGACCCATTAAACCTAAACAGTCAGCCCGGTTTGGCGTTAAATCCACTTCAATGGCGTTGTCATCGAGTTTTAAATAGTCACGGATATTGACGCCGAGTGGTGCATCTTGTGGCAATTCAATAATGCCATCAGAACTTTCGGCCATACCCAGCTCAGATAAAGAACAGAGCATGCCATTGGACGGCTGACCGCGCAGTTTGGCCGCTTTAATTTTAAAATCGCCCGGCAGTACAGCGCCAACAGTAGCAACGGCCACTTTTAAACCCTGACGGCAGTTGGCAGCACCACAAACGATGTCCAGTAACTCGCCAGTGCCAATGTCTATTTTGGTCACTTGTAATTTGTCGGCTTCCGGATGGCGGCCACATTCCACCACATGGCCCACCACCACACCGCTGAACTCACCAGCAATGGCGTCGATGCCGTCCACTTCCAGACCGGCCATCGAAATTTGTTCAGACAGTTCCAATGTGGATAATTGTGGGTTTACCCACTCACGTAACCAGGATTCGCTGAATTTCATCAATAAACTCCCCGCTTATTTAAATTGCTTCAAGAAACGCAGGTCGTTCTCGAAAAATGATCTTAAATCTGTCACACCGTAACGCAGCATGGTTAAGCGCTCGACGCCCATACCAAATGCAAAACCGCTGTACACTTCAGGGTCAATACCCACTGAGCGCAGTACGTTCGGGTGCACCATGCCACAACCTAATACTTCCAGCCATTTGCCGTTTTTGCCCATCACGTCCACTTCTGCTGAAGGTTCGGTAAAAGGGAAAAACGAAGGGCGGAAACGGATTTGCAAGTCTTCTTCAAAATAGTTTTTCAGAAAATCGTGCAAAATACCTTTAAGTTCAGTGAAGCTGACGTTTTTATCCACCATCAAACCTTCCACCTGATGGAACATCGGGGTGTGGGTTTGATCGTAGTCATTACGGTACACCCGGCCCGGCGAAATAATCCGCAGTGGCGGTTGTTGGGTTTCCATAGTGCGGATTTGCACGCCAGAGGTTTGGGTGCGTAGCATCAGCTTAGGGTTAAAATAAAAAGTGTCGTGATCAGCACGGGCCGGATGATGCTCAGGAATGTTCAGGGCATCAAAGTTGTGGAAATCATCTTCGATTTCCGGGCCATGTTTGACTTCAAAACCAAGTTCACCAAAAAAGCTTTCAATACGGCGGATAGTGCGGGTGACCGGATGTAAACCGCCGGCTTCCAGCGTGCGGCCGGGCAGAGAAATATCAATCTGCTCGGACGCCAGCTTTTGCGCCAGCACGGCTTGTTGCATGGCATCACGACGGGCGTTTAATGCATCCTGCACCTGTTGTTTTACATCGTTAATTTGCTGACCGGCCACTTTGCGGGTTTCAGCGTCCATCGCGCCAAGCGACTTTAACAGTTCAGTAATGCTGCCTTTTTTACCGAAAAATTCAACACGCACATCTTCCAGTGCTTGTACATCGGCCGCTGCAGCAACGGCAGCTAAGGCGTTTTCTAATATGGCAGTTAGGTTCATCGTTATCCTCAGACCAGCCTGATTATGGTGACTTGATTAAACCGGCAATAATACACCAGAAAGTGCGCAGAATGGCTGTTTCTGCTGAGGTTTTTTCTTGGGAAATGACTTTTTCAGAAGCTTTGGCGTGCTTTTGCCAGGTGGCTACAAAAAATGCCCGGCAAAGTTGATGACAAGGTGCAGACTCAGCAGGACAACAATAAATTAATCTGACGATTCCGCCAGCACATCTTTAACAAAAGGAATGGTCAGTTTGCGCTGATGCACCATCGAGGCTTTGTCGAGTTTATCGAGGATATCCACCAAAGCACGTAAATCACGTTGCTGGCGGTTAAACAAATAACGCGCCACTTCATCCGGCAATTCTATGCCGCGCAGCCGGGCTTTTTGTTGCAGTAACTTTTGTTTATCGTCGTCGCTTAATAACCTAAGCTGAAAACTGGTACAGGCTTGCAGCCGCGACACCAGATCCGGCAAGCTGATGCCCAATTGTGTCGGCGCTTCATCGGCCACAATAATCAGTTTTTTGCCTTGCTCCACCATACGGTTATATAAATCAAACAAGGCAACCTGCCAGTGACTGTCCCCGGCAATGGCCTGAATATTATCAAGACAGACTAAATCCAGCTGTTCTAAACCATCAAACAGACGCGGGCTGTACTGGCGAAAATCATCCAGTACTAACAGCTGACTGGTCAGGCCTAATTCCTGCGCCTGCACGCAAGCTGCATATAACAAATGTGATTTACCACTGCCGCTGGCCCCGAACAAATACACTGGCAAAGCTGCTGACTGAGGCTTCAGATACTGGCGAATAAACTGCACCGCCGGACTGCTGTCAGCACCATAAAAACTCTGCAATGTTTCATCGTCCGGCAGCGTGACCGCCAGGGTAAATTGAGTTGGCTGCATCAGGGTTTGATATAACGGTAATGGCTGCTTTTGGGCGCCAATGTAGTGCCGCTGTTATTTTGCAGCGCCAGGGTTGTATCTGTTGGCAACTCTGCGGCAGCACCATCCTGTTGCAGCGCTTGCTCCATCGCAAGCTCAGCAGCGCTGATGGCGGAGTCTGCGTTGTCTGATGATTCTGTCGCTGTAACCTCTGCAACAGATGGCGTTGTCGCTGCAATATCCGTCGCTGCAGGCGCTGTGCTTGTTGCACTTAAATCTGCTGGCTGTTCTGGCTGCAATTGTTTTTCCAGTGCCAGCGCCCGGTAAAAATCATCCACAGTGGCAGTCAGTTGCAGCGCAATTACCGCTTGTTGCTGGCTAAAACTCACCAGCTGATGCTGGCGTACTGTGAGCATAGAGCTAAAAATCTTCTGCAGCTGCACCAGATCGGTCAGGCTTTGCACGCCGGAAATGGTCAGTTGCAGTCCGGCTTCGCCGCCTGCGCTGCTGGTCTGATGTAAATTAATGGCATATTGTGCCGACAACTCCCCCGCCAGGGTTTTAGCAAATTGCGCCATCAGTTCAGGCATGGTAGCGGCAGTAAACTCCTGCAACACCATCTCGCCATTTTGTTGTTGCTGGCGGGTCAGCCGGTATTGCAACTGGCCTGAGGCATCCTGTAATTGTTCAATCAGCAGGTTTTGCACACGCTCGGCATTGTATCTTAACGAGGCACTGCCAAGTGACGTCCAGTCACCGGCCCAGACGCTGCTTTCATTCACCAGCGCCAAATCGTCCACATCATAAAAAGGATAAATAAAACTTAAACCGTACTTTTTCTCCTGCTCGGCCAGGGCTGTACGCAGCGGATGTTGATGCTCCAGCACAAACTTAGGCTCTGACAGCGTTTTTTCGCTCAGCCATAACAACACATCCGGACGGCGACTGCCCCAAACTGGCACTTGTTGCTGTGCCAATAAACTGGTGATTTTTTGCTGATCCAGACTCACCACAAACAGATGACGGCCCTCACGCTGCACCATCTGATACTGCTTGATATAGTTGCCGGCCTGTTTCAACTCAGCCTGTACCTGAGCATTGGCCATAATAGCGTCGTTACCGGTCAGCTTCAGTAGCACTGCAGCAAAAGCCGCCTGCTGCCAGGCTTGCTGGCTTTGATTTGCGTCCACTTCGGCCTGATATAAATCCGTTAATTCAGCTGCAGCCAGAGGCGCGCCGCGAAACAACATCATAAAAGTCAAAACAACTGCAGGCAAAAAGCGCATGGTTATGTCCTCATCGGGCCAGCACAGGGAACAAGCCCTTAAGGCCGAGACTAATAAATTCGATAGAAATGGCGGCCAGGATCAGGCCCATCACCCGGGTAATAATATTCATCCCGGTTTGGCCAAGTTTGCCGGCTATTTTACCTGATAACCGCATCAGAATGGCCAGAATTATGCCAACAACAATAATTTCTGCCGAAACAATCAGATAATGTTGCCAGCCTTCAGCTCTGTTGCCGTATAAAATAATAGAACTAATGGCGCCAGGACCTGCCAGCATCGGCATTGCCAGTGGCACTATGGCAATAGACTCACGTTTGGTGGCTTCTAACCTTTCCGCTTCGGTATTTTTAGCGCCACTGGTCTGGGCGTGTAACATCGAAATGGCCATTAATAAAATCAGAATGCCACCACCCACCCGGAATGAATTCACCGAAATACCAAAAAAACTCAGGATCATTTCGCCAAAAAATAACGTCACCAGCAAAATAACAGTGGCGCCTTTGGCTGCCGTCAAGGCCACATATTTTTTATCCGTTTCGCTGTGGTGCTGCGTCAGTGACAAATACATCGGCAGCGCCCCCAAAGGGTTCAGAATAGCGAGAATACCGATAAAAATTTTCAGATAATCCTGGATTTCTAACACTGCGTTTTCCTTGCTGTCCGCCTTTTGTAGAGGCTGATAATTTCACCTGAGGTTAGTGTAATAACAACAACCTGAAAGCTGCAATCAATCATCACAAAATAATGTTTTATTTCAACATCTTGCTACTATTAATCAGTGACTTTGGCCTACTGAATGGCCAAGGATTTTTATCCTGGTTGTCAAAATAACAAAGCCACCATCAGGTGGCTTTGTACTGCCGTGCTCTAACCCAATGCCATACGGTATCAGGCCAAAGTGCCGGTTTTATCTGAGCCGGGTATTAAAGCTCAACTTTTGACTTACGGATAGCAGCAACAACCACTTCGTAAATCGCATCTATAGTGGCCTGGTCTAATGCATTGCCTTCTTTGTCACGCCACTTAATCGCAGTGCCTTTGTCGGTTTTACTCAGCGCCAGCTGATATTCACCTTCAGCGATAGGCAATACCGGCAACTCTTCTTCCCCCCAAAGCGCACTCCAGAAGCCGGCTTCCGGTTTAGTGAAGGTCACGTAATACACATAGTCGGTGCGGTTTAAGTCTGTCACTTCCAAAGATAAGTGTTCAAACAATAATTCCAGCTGCGCCCATGCCACTTCTAAAGGTTGACTGGTTAACAATACAGCCTCGTTTTTGTCGTTGGTCGCACGGGTTAATAACACATCAGGCTGTCTGGATTTGGCTTCCTGAATACGCGCCAGCTCCACAGTGGCCACTTTATCAATCAAGCGGTTTAAAAAATGCACTTCTTCACGGCGCTGGGCTATAGGAGTAATCCTTTCCGCAGAATCGGCATATTTATGCTCGGTCAGCTGGACCTTCACCCCTACGGTACGGCCATGGGGACGCGGCTCAAAATCAACTTTAAAACGGCTTTGTTGGGTCAGACTCTGCCCTTTCCACCACCACCAGCCGGTTTCCTCATATTCACTCACCCAGCCTGATTGCCAGCTGTTGTCTGAAGTTTTTGTCAGTTCAATCTGCTGTTCGGTGAAAAAGTCGGTGATATTGCTGGTTAAAAACAGCAACAGATCGCCGGTAAATTCGGTGCGTTCAAAAAACACCCGCACTTCTTTATCGTCTTCTTCGACCCGGGCGTTGGTAGCCACCGCCAGCACCTGCATAGGCGCGCGCAGCTCAACGGCTTCGCCGCGGGCTCCACCGGCCACTCTGGCAGGAATATCATATTGTGCCGGTGTTCTTGGCGCTTTTAAACCGGCAGGAACAGCCAGTTCTTTAACGGTAGGCGCAGCTTGCGCCTTGGTGGTTTCGGGTGCGGTCCATAACGAACAGCCAGATAACAGCAGGGTGGCAAATACAGTGCCGGGGATCCAATATTGCACCTAAAAACTCCTAAAGATTAATTTTGGCTTGTTGTAGCGCTTGTTCGATTACAGCCTGATGAATTGGTTCCAGCCGGGTTAACGGCAAACGGGCAAAATCAGAGGCTATCAGCCCCATACGTTTGAGCGCCCACTTAGTTGGAATAGGGTTACTTTCAATAAATAAATCACGATGCAGCGCTTGCAGGCAGTCATCAATGTCAGACGCTTGCTGACGATTACCCTGACGGGCCGCCGCTATCATTGCTGTCATGCCTGCTGGCGCCACATTGGTGGTGACCGAAATCACACCATGGCCGCCCTGCAGAATAAATTCTTTGGCGCTGGCGTCATCACCACTGAGTAAATCAAAGTCGGCACTGCAGCTGGCTTTAAGTTCTGCCAGCCGCAGCATCGAACCAGTCGCTTCTTTAATACCGACAATATTTTTCACCTGACTCAGTTCAGCCACTGTAGCGGCTTGCAAGTCAACGCCGGTGCGCCCCGGCACATTGTAAAGCAGCACTGGTTTGTCGGTGGCGGCAGCTACGGCCTGAAAATGTGCCAGCATGCCTTTTTGCGTTGGTTTGTTGTAATAAGGCGTGACGGTCAAAAAACCGTCGATGGCATAAGCATTTAATGCCACGGTTTTGGCAATAGCTTCGGCTGTTGAATTTGAGCCATTGCCCGCCAGAATCTGACAACGGCCGGCTACCTGTTCAATCACGGCCTGTAATACGGCCAGCTGCTCGCTAAAAGGAATAGTGGCTGCTTCGCCAGTTGTGCCCATAATGACCAGACCATCAGTGCCGTTTTGCAACTGGTAATCCACCAGAGTGTGCAGGCTGGCGTAATCCACCTCACCTGTTTCTGTCATCGGGGTAATAAGGGCGACGTAACTTCCTCTGAACATGGCTACTGCTCCGTAATTTTCAGGCTGCCTATGGTAATGACGCCGTCATACAAACACAAGCAACAGCTGACTATGCTGATGAATTTTCGGCGAACTGTGCTAAACTCGGCGCCCCTTTTCTGTTCAAGGTCGCTTGTAAAGATGGCTCAACAACTGGTGGTGACTGCAATAGGCGCCGACCGTACCGGTATCGTCAGTCAACTGTCCCGGCTGGTCAGTGACTGCAACTGTAATATCGTCGACAGCAGAATGGCGATTTTTGGCAATGAATTTACTTTTATTATGTTGCTGTCCGGCGACGCGGCTGCCATCAGCAAAATCGAATATCTGCTGCCAAGTTCCGGTGTTGAACTTGATCTGCTCACCATGACCAAACGTACATCTGCTCACAAGCCGCCCCCGCTATCGGCGCCTTATCTGCTTTCTTACACAGGGCCCGATAAGGTGGGCACGCTGGGCGCGATTTCCAGTTTATTGGCTGACCATCAGATTTATATTGGTGCTTTACGCTCGGAAACCCATCAGCTGGACGGTGTACCGCACACCCATACCCAGATGACAGTGCAGCTGCCGGGTTCTATTGATGCGGCGACAGTACGCAGTCTGGTGCTGGACAAGCTTGCGCAAATGTCGTTAACAGGTAGTTTTGAATTGCAGAGTTAAGCTTTCCCAAGCGATGCCTGCGTGCTGTTATGCAGCAGCGGTAAGCTCTGGTGAACCCATACTCAGGTTCAATCCAGCAAAAACCGGCCACAACTCTGTTTTGCGCCGGTTTTTTTATAAACCGGTTTTATGAAAACGTTTTTTATAAAAAGGAATCATGATGAATATGCTGACTGCCGGCCAGAAGGCCCCTGAATTTTCACTGCTGGACCAGAATGGCAACACTGTGGTGCTGTCTGACCTATTAAAATCCGGCGCAGTGCTGGTTTATTTTTATCCTAAAGCCATGACACCAGGCTGCACTGTGCAGGCCTGCAACCTGCGCGACCATCAGGCAGACTTCGCCGCCAAAGGGGTGCAGATTGTTGGCATCAGTACAGATGCGGTAAAAAGTCTGGCCAAATTTACAGAGCGTGATGCACTGAATTTCACCCTGCTGTCCGATCCTGAACATCAGACTGCCGCAGCTTTTGGTGTATGGGGCGAAAAAAAGTTTATGGGCAAAGTGTACGATGGTATTCATCGCACCAGTTTTCTCATTGGGCAAGATGGCGTTATTGTGCAGGTTTATCAGGACTTTAAAACCAGCAATCATCATGAAGTGGTGCTAAAGTCTCTGCCATAATCCGGTGTATACCCGCCGAACTGTCAGGAGCTCTATCCGATGAAATTGTATTATGCCCCGGGGGCCAGCTCACTGGCCGCCCATATTTGTTTGTTTGAAGCAGGTTTAAAATTCACCCCCGTTAAAGTGGATTTAAAAACCAAACTATTGCCCGATGGCAGCAGTTTTACCGATATCAACCCGCTGGGTTATGTGCCGGCGCTGCAGTTAAAAAATGGCGAAGTGCTGACTGAATGTCCGGCTATTTTGCAATACATTGCCGATCAATCTCCTGCCAGCAATCTGGCGCCGGCCAATGGTAGTTTTGCCCGTTATAAACAACAAAGTATGCTGAACTTTATTGCCACTGAACTGCATAAAAACTTTTCACCTTTATTCGACCCAACAGCAGCCGAGCCCACCAAACAATCGGCAGTGCAAAAACTGCAACTGCGTTTTGGTCAGCTCGAGCAGACGCTGGTGAACCCACAGTTTCTGACCGGTGAACAATTTACCCTGGCCGATGCCTATTTGTTTAACGTGGCACTCTGGGCACGGCTGGTGAAATTTGATTTAACCCCTTACCCCCAACTTCAGGCTTATCTGGAGCGGATTGCCAAACGCCCTGCGGTGCGTCACGCATTGCAGGAAGAAGGCCTGTTAAGGCATGGAGAATAACCAATGAAAATCAGACAAACTTTACCTCTGGCTTTGCTGTTAACCACAACTACAGCGGTGAGCGCTGAGCCGTCATTTTTGCCAACAGAGCAGCACAATCTGAAAATTGAAACTGTGGCTGAAGGTTTATCTCACCCCTGGGGCATAGCGTTTTTACCCGATGGCCGCATCTTAGTCACTGAGCGTGATGGCAAACTGCGTATCGTCACAAATGGCAAATTAGGTGAGCCTGTGACAGGTTTACCGGCGCTGGCAGTCGGTGGCCAGGGTGGTTTGCTGGACGTGATGCTGGATAAAGATTTTGCCAGCAACCAGACACTGTATTTAAGTTTTTCCGAACCTGGCAAAGATGACACCAACAGCACTGCAGTGCTGAGCGCCAAACTGGTGGGCAACAGCCTGACTGACAGCAAAGTATTGTTTAGCCAGCAGCCGAAATTTAACAGCAAATACCACTTTGGCGGCCGGTTAGTTCAAGACGCCAGTGGTGCACTTTTTATCACTTTAGGTGACAGAGGCAGTCGCCGTGAAGACGTGCAGCCACTGTCCACTCATATCGGTAAAGTGGTGCGGGTGATGCAGGATGGCAGTGCAGCGCCTGGCAATCCGTTTTTGGCGGATAAAAACGCCAAAACTGAAGTTTGGTCCAACGGCCACCGTAATATTCAGGGCGCAACTTTAGATACAGAGGGCCGGCTCTGGACCCACGAACATGGCCCACAAGGCGGCGATGAAATAAATATCACCCAGGCTGCTAAAAATTATGGCTGGCCGCTCATTACTTACGGTGAAGAATATGGCGGTGGTGTCATTGGTAAAACCAAAGCCGATGGGCTGGAGCAACCGCTGCATTATTGGGTGCCTTCCATTGCACCAAGCGGCATGACCTTTTACCACAAACCTCTGTTTAGCAAGTGGCAGCAAAACCTGCTGGTGGGCTCACTAAAATTTGGTCAGCTGGTACGGCTTGAAATCAAAGACGACAAAGTGGTGCACGAAGAGCGTATCCGCATTGGCAGCAGAGTACGGGATGTGGAAGTGGCGCCTGATGGCAGTGTGTATTTATTAACGGATGAAGATAACGGTGCCATTTTACGGCTGACACCGCAACCATAATAAAGCGGGGCTTTTAAAAAGCCGGTGTCTGCACCGGCTTTTTATTATGCAGCCGTTGTGGAGTGAACACCTTGCCGGCAAAGAGCGCCAAAATAACAGACAGCACCCAACTTCCAGCTGCAACACCCTAAAAACCTGATTGAGGACGGATCTGATGTACCTTGCCCGCCAAACCCCATTATCCAGGGCGCTGTTCCCGCGCACAAAGCGCTGCCCTATTTTGTTGCCGTTGTTGCCTCTGCTCGCGCTAAGCTGCAGTTTTACGCTTCATGCCCAGCAGCAAGCGCCTGCCAAAACTGCAACAACAAGTGAGGAAGAGCAACTGGAGCGGCTGGTGGTCAGTGTGCAGCAGCAGGCCAAACCCTGGTTAAGTTCGGTCGCTGCGGTGAGCCGGCTTGAGTTTGACGCCAGCCCGGCACTGGATATTGCGGCTTTACTGAAACAAATGCCGGGGCTGCAGGCCGATCAGCGCGCCAATTTTGCGCAGGACAGCCGCATTAGTCTGCGGGGGTTTGGCAGTCGCAGCAGCTTTGGTGTGCGCGGCATTGAAGTGTTGTTTGACGGCATTCCCTGGTCAACCAGCGATGGCCAAAGCCAACCCTCCAGCATTCCATTTGAACAACTGAGCGCTGTTGAAGTGCTGCGTGGCCCTTTTGCCGCGCTGTATGGCAATGCCGCCGGTGGGGTGTTAACACTGCAAAGCAAAGCCGCAATAGAGGGGGCTTCATTACAGACACAGCAAAGCAGTGATTACCGCCAGCACAGCCTGCAGGCCGGCGACGGTCAGACCGAACTTTATCTGAAAACCCTGGATCACGACGGTTACCGTGCGCACAATAGCGCCGAAAAACGTCAGGCCGCTCTTCGCAGCAATTACCAGTTTGACAACATAGTGCTGCACTGGCGTTACGACTGGAGCGACGATCCGCTGCTGGAAGATCCACTGGGTCTGACCAAAACTGAGTTTGAGCGGGATCCCAATCAGACTGCAGCCGTAGCCACCTTGTTTAACAGTCGTAAAAGCAGTGCACAGCGCCAGCTCAGCATGACGTTAACGCCTGATGATCACAATTGGCAGTTATCGGCCTGGCAAGGCGAGCGCGATATCACCCAGTTTCTTTCCTTTAGCGGGGATGGCCCGACAGCGGCAGGTGGTGTGGTGGCGCTTACCCGGCACTATCGCGGTCTCAAAGCCCAACAGCTGCTGCAATGGAACAACTGGCAACATCAGTTTGTGGTCCAGCTGGAAGAAAATACCGACAAGCGTCAGGGTTATGTCAATCTGCGTGGCATTGCCGGTGACTTGCGCCGCGACGAAAGCGGTAAAGTGCAAAACAGCGAAATCGCCTGGCAAAGTGAATACCAGACCGACTTGTTATGGGCACTGCATCTGGGTTCCAGACTCAGCCGCATCAAGTTTAAGGTGGACGATTATTTTATCCGGCCAGGCAACCCGGATGATGGCGGCCAAAGCAGCGAACAACTGGCAGCTTTTGCGCTTGGCGCTTCTTATCCATTGACTGAGCAGCTGCATTTTTACGTCAGTAGCGGCCGTGGTTTTGAAACACCAACCCTGACCGAAATGGCCTATCAGCCCAATGGCAGTGGTTTAAATCTGGCGTTAAAACCGGCGCGTAACCGCCAGCTGGATTTGGGGCTGAAATGGCTGCAACCACACACCCAGGCATCACTGGACTGGTTTTATATTCAAAGCCGTGACGAGTTGGTTGTGGCGCAATCGCTGGGCGGGCGCACCAGTTATCGTAATGCCGCCAAAATGCAAAGAACAGGCGCTGAAGTCTGGCTGTTACATCGTTTTAGTGACAAGCTTGAACTGCAATGGAGCAGCACTTTACTGGATGCCAGTTTTAAAGCCGACAGCAATGCAGGTAACAATCTGCCTGGTGTTGCCAGAGTGCAACATCAGCTTGGTCTGAGTTATGCCCCTTTTGCCAGCGCCTTCTGGCAGCTCAGTAGTCAACTCAGTTACCGTGGCAAACTCTGGATTGATGATAACAATAGTATGGCGGCCGACAGCACCACCCTTTTGGATCTCAAAAGCAGCTGGCAAACCAACTGGCGGCAAAGCAACTGGAGCTGGTGGCTGGCCATCGATAACCTGACCAACCAGGATTATGCCGGCGCTGTGGTGGTGAATCAGG
Organism: Rheinheimera sp. 4Y26; assembly: GCF_025245835.1. GTDB lineage: Bacteria > Pseudomonadota > Gammaproteobacteria > Enterobacterales > Alteromonadaceae > Pararheinheimera. The sequence continues at coordinate 73,894 of NZ_JAOBWS010000005.1, read as the reverse complement.
CCAATGGCCGCAGTTTTGAACCCGGTACCCCAAGGCAATTTCAGCTCGGTTTTCGTGTACAACTGCTGACAGACTAGGTTAGATTAGCTGTACCCGTTATACTAGGGCGATGTTGTGATGCTGCGCGCTGCTGTTGTGATGGCCTGCTGGCTTTTTAAGTCAGCTGAGTCAGACTCTGAATAAACAGCAGCCAAGGCATCTTCCGGCCGGAGCTTTGTAATGCAGTTCAGACAAAGTTTATTGTTGTTAGCCTCTTTTTTGTTGTTGCTCAGTACCTTCTGTTGCTTGCTGCCGCCTGCTTATGCGGCAGATAACAGCAGCACGCCCGCTCAACCCCGGAAACAGCGGGTACTCAAACTTGGTATGTACCACTCACCGCCTTATTACCACACAGAAGATGTGAAAAAGCCTGCAGGGTTATCGCTGGATATTTTAACGCCGGTGGTAGCCGCACTGGGGTACCGGCTTGAAGTGGTGCCTTGTCCTTTCCCGCGCTGCCTGAAAATGGCAGCACAGGGGGAATTGGATTTAGTGGCAGGTTTAATCAATAACCAGGAGCGGCAAAAGTTTTTATATTTTTTATCTCCGCCTATGATGCAGTTCCATTCGGCTTTTGTGTTTTACAGTCGCCCACAAGCGCCATTTAAGCTGACGCAACTTGCTGAGTTAAAAGGCCGGACTGTAGCCGTGATGCGTGACGCTGTGTATTTCCCTGATTTTGATAACAGCCAGATTTTTACCAGGGTGAAAGTTCCCTCTGAAAGTGTGGCTTTGGACATGGTGGCAATGGGCCGGGTGGATTATGCCATTACCGTGGAAAAAACCGCCTTGGGCTCCTTTCAGGATGCAGGCTTACAAGTGTCCGATCTGAAGCGTCAACCATATTTTCAGCAACAGAATATTGACGGTTACCTGGCGTTTTCCAGATTGTCGCCTAATTTTGCCATAGCAAAACAGCTTGAGGCAGAACTGCAATTACAGGCCAGACAAGGCCTGCTCGACACACTCTGGGTGAAGTACGGTCTGAATCACCCCTGAGCCATCAAACTGTTTTTTCCCGACTTCTGCTTCTCAGATGGAACTTCGCAACCATAGCTCTGCCAAAGAAAACACCTTGCACCATAAATCTGCTGCCGTAACTTGCAGCAGTTAACTGGCTATCACAAGGTTGTGCTTGATATTCAGGTCAGATCCAAGGCAACATTTACCCTGCCATGGCCTGTCCAAGCCTGACAGGGAAACTTTCAGTTGCGGGCTGCCTTTGCCGTCAAGTGGCAACCACAGCAGCAAAGGTGCAAGGTAAATGGCGTATCCATCCGGTTTTTGCCGCAACAACAGATAGCAGCACCGGATACAGATGCAGTAAAAATGGCTGAAAAAAGCCGTACGATCAGAGCAGAGAATTAATGAAGTTTATGTGTGTAAACTGCCGTTGGCTGAAGGCTCTGAGCCTGACAGCCCTGTTAACTTTTCCGGCCCTGGCCAATAACACTCAATTGCCTGATCTTGGCAGCAACGCATTTTCAACTTTAACACCGGAAAAAGAAAAACAAATCGGCGATGTGATGATGCGCCAGACCCGCGCCAGATTGCCGATAGTCAACGACCCTTTATTGGATGAATACCTGAACAACCTTGGCCAGAGCCTGATTGCCAAAGCTGAAGGTGTTCGTTTTCCATTCCATTTTTATTGGGTCAATGACCCGGACATTAACGCCTTTGCTACTTTAGGTGGTCATATAGCGGCCAATACCGGTACTCTGGCTGTGGCCGAAACCGAAAGTGAATTTGCTTCCGTGATGTCGCATGAAATTGTGCACGTGACACAACGTCATATTGCACGTTCTGTTGAAGCCCGCTCACAGTCGGCACCGCTGACCATGGCATCAATACTGGGTTCTATTTTACTGGCGGCGGTCAATCCGGAGGCCGGTATGGCGGGTTTAATGGCGTCACAGGGGGTGGCACAACAATCTGCCATTAACTTTACCCGCAGTAATGAACAGGAAGCCGACCGTATTGGTATTCAGCTTTTGGCAAGTGCAGGTTATGACCCTTATGCCATGCCGGAGTTTTTTAATAAACTCAGTGAAAAAACCCGATTTGCCAACTCTCAGCTGGCGTTTTTGTACACCCACCCGTTGTCCAGAGCAAGGATCAGCGATTCCAGAGTCAGAGCGCAGCAGTTTGAACAAAAATTTGTGCCGGACAGCGCCGACTTTGCCCATATCAAAGCAAGGATTTGGGCCAGATATCAACTGGATAACGCCGCTGCTATAGCCCATTTTCAGAAAAAACTGGCACAGCCTGGCGGTAATACCAAAGCCAATCAGTATGGGTTGGCACTGGCTTTATTTGACAGTAAAGATTATCAGGGGGCCGAACAGTTGCTGAGCAAACTCAGGGCCAGCGATGACAAAAACCTGTTTTATTTAGACGCCATGACAGATGTGTATCTGAGCACCAACAGGGTAAAACAGGCGCTGGAAATGCTGGAGCAACAATACCTGCTCAGACCCAATAATCAGGTGATCACCCTTAATTACGCCAACGCGGCGATGCAGGGCAACTCCCACCGGCTGGCGCTGCACTTGCTGAAAAACCTGTTGTATTACAAAAACGATAATTTTCTGGCCTATGAAATGCTGACCCAGGCTTACAAAGGTTTGGGCGATATGGCGCGTTATTATGAAGCCCGTGCGGATCTGTATTACCAGATGGCCAATTATCAAAAAGCGATTGACGATATTAATATGGCGCTCAACGAGCTTGGAATGGAAGATCAACTGGAAAACCGCCGGCTTGAAGCCAAGAAAAAAGCGCTGCACACTGAATTTAGCCGATTGAAAAAATTAAACTAAAACTAAGCTGAGGACTTGCCCATGCTGACCATTTATCACAACAACCGTTGCTCCAAAAGCCGCGAAGTCTTGTCACTGCTGGAACAGCTGGGCCGCCCCTTTGTGGTGGTGAATTACCTGAACGAACCGCTGGACGAAACCGCACTGCGCACTTTGTTGCAGCAGCTGCAATTGTCACCACGTGAACTGCTCAGAAATAAAGAAGACGAATACAAAAGCATGGGGCTGGATAATGAAAATTTGTCGGACGATATCATTATTCAGGCGATGCTAAGCCAGCCAAAACTGATTGAACGCCCAGTGGTGGTACATGGCAACAAAGCAGTGATTGCCCGCCCGGCCAGCCGTTTACTGGAACTGTTTTAATGCCGGTGACTGTTTTAGTGTTGTATCACTCCCGCCACGGCTCTGTGGCGGCTTTGGCTGAAAAAATTGCCATAGGTGTAGAAGCTGCAGGCGCCACTGCCTTACTGCGCACAGTACCGGCGCTGCATTTCACAGCAATGGAAGGTGCTGCTCCTGCGCCTCAGTTAAGCCGCCATCCGGTGGTCAGCAATGAAGAGCTGGTACAGGCGGATGCGCTGGCCGTCGGTAGCCCGGTACGGTTTGGCCTGATGAGCGCCGAAATGAAAGCATTCTGGGACAGCACCAGCGCTTGTTGGTTAAAAGGTACGCTGATCGACAAAGCTGCCGGCGTTTTTACCTCTTCTTCGTCAATGCATGGTGGCAATGAGGCCACCTTACTGGGTATGATGCTGCCGCTGTTACACCATGGCATGGTGCTGCTCGGCACGCCTTATGATCAACCAGCGTTGCATCAGACCCAAAGTGGCGGTACGCCCTACGGCCCAAGCCATGTTACAGGCCCTGAACACAGCTCTGCCCTGACAGCCCATGAACAGCAACTGGCTGTTCAGTTTGGTAAACGTTTAGCTTTAGTTGCCGGAAAATTACAATGACCTGGTTGATTTCGTCCCATATCCCGCTTGCCGCCCGCACCCGCCGTTATCTGCGGTTAGGGCAAGCTGGTTTTTTAGCGTTATTTTTGTTGATACCCGCCTGGGTGTTATGGCTGGATCCGCCAGAACTTGGCAGTAGCAGAGTATTGTTAGCTCTGTTATGGGGGCCATTATGGCTGCCCATGATGGGAATTTTACGCGGTAAGGCTTACACCTTTGCCTGGGCCAATTTTATTGTGATGATTTATTTTGTGCACAGCCTGACCCACCTGTGGATCAGCAGCGGCACTACTTTTTATCTGGCGCTTGCTGAGCTTGCGGCGGCCTGCCTGATGTTTGCCGGTTGTACCTATTACGCTAAGTATCGTGGTCAGGAACTGGGGTTAAAGATCCCGAAACTGAAAGATGATCCGGTACGGCAATAATCAGCCCAGTCTGCATCTTGCCGCCGGGCATATGGGGATTGTGTGCAGTTGCATGCAGTAAAATGTCAGTCTGACAGTCTGCTTAAAACAAGGTAGGACAGCTTTTTTATTAAGCGACTTTATATTGCTGATAAAGCCGTTTTGTTCTGACATCAATCTTGTGCTGGTTTTATGATGCGTTTGGCGATGTGCCGGCAGGCAAGTAGGGCCGCATAATAGTTTCAATAAACTGCTGCTGTTGCAGCTTTTCAAAAGCTTGTTTGATAGCCGTCAAATGGCTGGATTTAGGACTGAGCGCACAATATAAAGCCGGAGCTTTGGTCCAGAGTGGATCGTAGGTTAAGCTCACACCAAACTGCTGGCGCGCCATCACATAACCATAAGATAAATCCACTGTCATCACTGCATCCAGCCGCCCCTGCGCCAGGCGGGTTAAATTACTTTCCAGTGAATGGGCGTCATCCCGCACCAATAATTCTTCGGCAAAAGCCTGTTCCAGCTCGGGATAGACAAAACCGCGGATGGTACCCACTCTTTTGTGAAATAAGTCGCTGAGTTGCCGGTTGGGTTTGCTGTCGCTGCGCCGCACTATATATTGCGCCGAATAAAACAAAGGCCCAACCCACTGCAGATCTTCGGGTTTGCTGACCCAGTCCGGGCTGATAAAACAGCCAAGGTCGGCCTTCCCTGATGCAATCCACTGCTCTACTCTGGCGCGGGTTAACGGCAGATAGAGCACAGGCAGAGCGGTGATTTTGCCAACTTCATCAATCAGTTGTTTGCTGATACCGCCACTGAGTTTGCCATCCTGTGAAAACATGGCATAGGGCACAGGATTGGTGTCGCTCACCACGGCTTTAATTTCATTGGCCTGCACCAGTGGGCTCAGCGCCAATGAACTCAGCGCCAATGCAGCACCATACAGCAACGCTGTTTTTACCCCTATTGCTTTTATCAACTGCATATACCTCTGACTACAGACCATCACAACGGAGCCAGCACTGGCAGCTGTTGTAAAGGCCAAACCTGTGGTTAACCATAGCAAAAATCACCTTCAGTGACAGTAGTTTTCAATCCGAAATGCAAGGTGCCACGTAATCTGTTACAGCAATCAAAACGTGAACAATCAACGTGGTCTGAAAATGTGGTCTGAGATAGCCTTGTTTCCATTAAGTCAGGTGGTGTTGCCGCAAGGGCAAATGCAACTTCGGGTATTTGAAGCCAGATATATCCGGTTGGTCAAAGAAGCTTGTGCCGGCATCAGGCCCTTCGCCAGCGCTTTGCTAAACCCTTATGTGGCGCAGCAACATCCGGATCGGATCTTTAAAGTTGCAACTTTAGTGAAAGTTACCGACTTTCAGCAGCTTGAAGATGGTTTATTGGGGATCACTATCACTGGAACAGAGCGCGTGTTGATCCAGCAGCGTTTTCAGGAGCCGGATGGCCTGCATGTGGCTAAAGTCAGCACATTGCCAGTCTGGCCTGAGTTGCCATTTCAGCACAGAGACAGCCTGATTGCTGCGGAGCTTCAAACGGTATTCCGGCAAAACCCACAACTTGCAGCTTTATACCCGGAACCTGCCTGGCATTGCAGCAACTGGCTGGCGCAGCGCTGGCTGGAAATTTTAAATATGCAACCACCACTGAAATATCAGCTGATGGCTGCAGAGGATGCCAGCCCGACACTGGAGGCATTGCATCAATGGCTGGAACCTTGTGCTGAGGATTACACAGCAAACAATAAAGGTGCTTAGTTAATACCCAGGTATTTATGCACCTGCACGCTTAACCGCCAGTTATTCGCCATACAGGCTTCAATGGCGAGTTTGGTAGCTTTGGCTTTTTGGCTGATTGGCTGCAGATAAATATATTTGCCTGAGGTGTTGATGTTCTGCAGCAGCTCTTTAAGCTCTTCGACATGTTTTTCCATCGCCACAGGATGTTTAATTTCGTTGGCACGCTCCAGGCAGCTGGTTAACACCGGATAACCCCCTTTCATATTCACCTTGGGTGACACAGTCACCCAGGTGCTGTCGGGTGCCAGAATTTCAAAAGTACCGGAAGTTTCAATCTGAGTGCTGAAACCTTGCTGATGCAACAGTTCGCAAAGCGGGTTTAAGTCATACATACAGGGCTCGCCGCCTGTAATTACCACATGGCGCGCACGGTAACCGCGCTCACGAAACAGCTCAACAATGCCCTTGGCGTCGGTATTTGCCCAATGATCAGAATCGGCTTTTTTTTGTGTGGTCTCGCCCAGCTGTATTAACAAATCAGGATGAATGTCCCAGGTATGTTTGGTATCACACCAGGAGCAACCGACAGGACAACCCTGCAAGCGCAGAAAAATGGATGGTGTGCCGGTGTAATTGCCTTCACCCTGAATAGTTTCAAAAATTTCGTTAACTTTATACACGCTGAGTTGATTTCCTTTAGCCCTTGGCGATTATGCAGTACAATGCGCGCCCCAAATTGCTGACCATTATAACGGGAGCTGCAAGAATGCCGCAAAAAGTTGTTGTGATTTATTCCGGTGGCATGGATTCATTTACCGTGCTGCACAATGCCATTCGTGCCGGCCATCAAGTGTATGCCTTGTCTTTTAACTATGGTCAGCGCCATGTCAAAGAGCTGATTTGCGCACAAAACGTCTGTCAGGAGCTGGGCATTCATCACAAAATTGTTGATATCTCGGCCATTAACCAACTGATTGGCGGCTCATCTCTGACCGACGATATTGAAGTACCGGAAGGCCATTATGCTGCCGATAATATGAAATCAACGGTGGTGCCAAACCGCAATATGATTTTATTAAGTCTGGCGGTGGGTTATGCGGTGTCGCTGGATGCACAGGCGGTGTATTACGGCGCACATTCGGGTGATCACTTTATTTATCCGGACTGCCGGCCTGAATTTGTGCAAAAAATGCATGATGTTTGCCAAATCGCCAACTATGAGCCGGTGGATATTATCAGCCCTTACCTGCATCAGACCAAAATTGAAATCCTCAAAGACGGTCTTCAGATGGGTCTTGATTACAGCAAAACCTGGACCTGTTATAACGGCCGCGAAAAAGCCTGTGGCAAATGTGGCTCCTGTCAGGAACGGCTGGAGGCTTTTGCATTAAATCAGGTGACAGATCCGCTGCCCTACGAATAAAACCGTACTTGCTGCCCTAAGCGTCTGCCAGAACTATTGGCCGACGCTTGATACCCTCTTGATAACGTCTTGCCCCCCTGCTGCACCATTACACCGCCAGAGTTTGTGACACAGAGACCGGTGAATACTGCCTCAGCTGCTGATACAAAGCCTTGAGCGCCAAACTGTGTTGATGACGTTGACTTGCCAGATACATCTGGCGTTTCAAACCATGGGCACCGAGCTTTTTCACTACAATCAGCCCCTGGCTGACAAAAGGCTCGGCCAGCCAGCCTGGCAGCACTGCAATCCCCTCACCAGCGGCCACCAATTGCAACATCTGACTGGCCTGCGCCACTTGCCTGAGTTCACCGCTAAAAGGCGTTTTTTGCAAAAAATGGCGGAATAAATCCTGCCGTTCAGGTTCTATCGGGTAAACCAGCAACTTTTCTTTGGCCAGATCAGCTGCAGTCACAAACTGCCGTGCCGCCAGACAATGCTCAGGCGCCATAAAGGCAAACAGCTCCAGTTCAAATAACGGCTGATAACTCACCTGCTGCTCCAGCCGTCTGTCAGTGGTCAGCACTAAATCCAGTTCATCCCGGAGCATGGCTTCAATAGCATGGTGCTGAATATCGGTTTCAAGGCTGAGCTGAACCTGCGGCCACTGCTGGCGAAATGCTTTTAACGCTGGCAATAGCCAATGCACGCAGGCATGACACTCCACTGTTAAACGCAGTTGTTGTGCCGGTAACTGACCGCTTTTCAGCTGCTGCCAGGCCACGTCAAGTTGCGGCAATACAGTGGCGGCTAATTCCAGCAATAATTTGCCCTGAGCGCTAAATTGCACCGGCTGCGACTTACGCACAAACAAACTGGCTCCCATCATCTGCTCGGCATCTTTGAGTTGATGCGACAAAGCAGATTGGGTGACAAAAAGCCGGCTGGCCGCGCCCTGTAAGGAGCCGGTTTGTTGTAATGCCTGGAGGGTTCGCAGTAGTTTCAGCTCAATCATGATGAATTTTTCTCAATTAACAGAGGCTCGTTATTCAGTTGTGGCACCACAGCATAACCGGCAAAAATAGACATATCAACATCCAGACGTCCAAATAAGGAGAAGATATGTCAACAACACATAGCCTTGGTTTTCCGCGGATTGGCAATAAACGCCAGTTAAAACGTGCTTTAGAACAATATTGGCAAGGAGATATCACACAGTCAGAACTTGAACAAACCGGCAAAAAACTCAGAGCGGAACATTGGCGCTTGCAACAGCAAGCCGGTATTGATTTAGTGCCGGTGGGTGACTTTGCTTTTTACGATCATATCCTCAATACCTCGTTATTGTTTGGTGTGGTGCCAAAACGGCATCAAAGTGCCGATGGCAAGATAGATTTTGACTGTCAGTTCCGCATTGGCCGCGGCCGCGCACCTACAGGCCCGGCGGCAGCTGCCAGCGACATGACCAAATGGTTTAATACCAATTATCACTATCTGGTGCCGGAATTTGACGCAGAGCAGCAATTTCAACTGTCGGATCTGAGCTTGTTCCAACAGATTGACGAAGCCAAAGCGCTGGGACTTCATTTTAAACTGGTGCTGCCAGGCCCCGTTACTTACCTGCATTGTGGCAAAGTGGCTGAAGGAGTTGATAAACTCAGCCTGCTGCCGGCTTTATTAAATGGGTATCAGCAGCTGCTGGATGCGCTCAATGCCGCCGGTGTGCAGTGGTTGCAACTCGACGAACCTGTGCTGGCGCTGGAACTTTCTCCAGCCTGGCAAAAGGCTATTCAGACCAGTTACCGCAGCCTGCAAAAAGGCCAGCTCAAGCTACTGCTTGCCAGCTATTTTGGCGATATTTCCGGTTATTTACCGCAGCTGGTGGATTTACCGCTGGATGGTATTCATCTGGATTTATCCGCAGAGCCATGCGACCTTGCAGCTGCTGATTTGTTGATCCCACCACACTTTGTGCTTTCGGCCGGCATTATTAATGGCCGCAATATCTGGCGCGGCGATTTAACCAAAGCCTATCAACAGCTCAAACCTTTGTTTGATCGCAGAGGCGATAAACTCTGGCTCGGCACCTCCTGCTCTTTATTACATTGCCCGGTAGATTTAACACTGGAGCAACAGCTGCAACCGCAGGTGAAAAGCTGGTTCGCGTTTGCCAGGCAAAAATGTGAAGAGCTGAAGTTATTACAACAAGCACTGCAAAATGGTGATACCCAGGCCATTACCAGCTACTGCTTGCCGCTAAAAGATCGCAAAAACTCGACTTTGGTGCATAACTCAGCGGTGCAACAAGCCTGTGAGCGCGCCAAAGCCGAAAAAGCGGACCGGACTTTGCCTTTTGCCAAACGTATTAAGCTACAGCAACAACAGCTGCAACTCCCCCTGTTGCCCACCACCACTATTGGCTCTTTCCCGCAAAGCAGCGACATCAGGAAGTTAAGGCTCGACCTTAAAGCAGGCCGCATCAGTGAGCAGCAGTATCAGCAGCAGATCGAGCAGCAAATTGCCAAAGCCATCACACTGCAGGAACAATTAGGGCTGGATGTACTGGTGCATGGTGAAGCTGAGCGCAACGACATGGTGGAGTATTTTGGCGAACAACTGCAAGGTTATGTGTTCAGTCAGTTTGGCTGGGTACAAAGTTACGGCAGCCGCTGTGTCAAACCGCCCATTATTATCGGGGATATCAGCCGCAGCGCGGATATGACAGTGAGCTGGACAAGCTACGCCCAGTCGCTGACCCAAAAGCCGGTCAAAGGCATGCTGACCGGTCCTGTCACTATGCTGGCCTGGTCTTTCCCAAGGGAAGATCTTAGCCGCGCTGATATTGCACTACAGCTTAGTCTGGCACTGGCGGATGAAGTAAAAGCGCTGGAGCAGGCCGGTATTCAGATCATTCAGATTGACGAACCGGCTTTTCGCGAAGGTTTACCGTTAAAACAAAGCCAGTGGCAGCAGTATCTTGACTGGGCAGTGGATGCCTTTAAAAGATGCAGCAGCAAAGTGCAGCACAGTACACAAATTCACACCCATATGTGTTATTCCGAGTTTAACGACATTATTGCCGCTATTGCCGCTATGGATGCTGATGTGATCACCATTGAAACTTCACGTTCGAACATGGAGCTGCTGGGGGCCTTTGAAGATTTTGCCTATCCAAACCAGATAGGCCCCGGTGTTTATGACATTCACTCGCCCAATGTGCCGCAGCTTGATTGGATCAAACAGTTGATTAATAAAGCGGCCGGCAAACTGCCACTACAACAGTTGTGGGTGAATCCGGATTGTGGCCTGAAAACACGCAGCTGGCAGGAAGCCGAAGCGGCTCTTGCCCAAATGGTGCAGGCTTGCCGTGAATTAAGGCAGGAACTGGCTTAAGCGTCTGTTGCCGGCACAGGCTGTTACTGCAGCAGCCTGTTGCTTCGCAGAGGTCCGGGCTGTTGCCCCTTCTATTTATACGCAAAAAAAAGACCGCTGCGGCGGTCTTTTTTTATCAGCAAAACAGCTTAACGAACCGGCAATTCAATTTTGGCAAACATCCGGTCAATCTCTTCCTGATTTCGCAGCATATTGGCTTTTTCCACCACTTCCTTGGTCAGGTGAGGTGCAAAACGTTCAATAAAATCATACATATAAGTACGCAGGAATGAACCTTTGCGAAAGCCGATTTTGGTGGTGGAGGCCGCAAATAAATGGCTGGCATCTATCGACACTAAATCTTTATCCAGCTCCTTATCCATCGCCATCGACGCAATCACACCCACACCTAATCCCAGACGTACATAGGTTTTAATCACGTCGGCATCGGTGGCGGTAAACACAATTTTCGGCTCCAGGCCTTTTTCGCCAAAAGCGCGGTCCAGCTCAGAACGGCCGGTAAAACCAAATACATAAGTCACTATCGGGTGTTTGGCCACATCTTCAATTTCGATGCGGTGATCCAGCTGCGCCAGCGGGTGATCATGACGCACTATCACACTGCGGTTCCAGTGATAACAAGGCAACATCACTAAATCAGAAAACAAATGCATGGCTTCGGTAGCAATGGCAAAGTCAGCATCACCACGCGACGCTGCTTCAGAAATTTGTTGCGGTGTGCCCTGATGCATATGCAACGACACTTTCGGAAACTTCTTGATAAAACCACCAATCACATCCGGCAGTGCATAACGGGCCTGGGTATGGGTGGTGGCAATATTCAGTTTACCTTGATCCGGCAAGGTGTGTTCTTTGGCAACGGCTTTGATACTTTCTACTTTTGCCAGAATTTGTTGTGCTATTTCAATCACATCCCGCCCGGCCGGTGTGACGTGGGTTAAATGTTTGCCACTGCGGCCAAACACCTGAATACCCAGTTCATCCTCCAGCATCCGCACTTGTTTACTGATGCCAGGTTGTGAGGTGTACAAACTTTCCGCTGTCGCGGATACGTTAAGATTGTGATTTAACACTTCGACAATATAACGTAACTGTTGTAATTTCATGTGTCAGGCTTCCGTTATTGACATATGATTAGCCATATGCGCGGATGATGTGATTATTCCTGCCAAATCAAATTTTGGCGTTTGGTATAACCAATAGTAGCTAAAAACCTGCCCAAGCAGTAGTTCTTTTTACTGACAATGCTGACAAAGCAGCACTGAAGGATTTTAAATAACGTGGAACAACCGGATATTGATTTTGCCACTGTGCTGGCTTCAGCCGTACATGACATGAAAAACTCACTCTGTATGCTGATCCAGTCGATGGATTTATTACAGCAGGATCTTGCTCCGCACTCGGAAACGGCCAGTCAGGAACTGGCACGCATTCACTACGAAGCCTCGCGGTTAAACAGCAACCTGATGCAGTTATTGTCGTTATACCGTATTGAAAAAGAACAACTGCCACTGCATCTGGACGAATATTTTGTTGAAGATTTACTGGAAGAAGTGCTGATCAAAAATGAGATGTACAGCCAACAAAAACAAATCGCGGTGCAGCTGGAATCCAGTCACAATCTGTGTTGGTTTTTTGACAACGATTTGGTCGGTAATCTGATTAATGATATGTTTGTCAATGCGTTGCGTTACAGCACCACACAGCTGTTACTCAAAGCCAGCGTAGTAGATGATTATCTTTGTATTGAATTACATGATGATGGTGAAGGTTTTCCGCAATATATGCTGGAAAACAGCGACAATAGTATGATGCACTTTAATTTATCGGCCGGACGCACGGGTTTAGGCCTGTTTTTTGCACATTTAATTGCCAAAGCACACCGCAATCAAGGGCGGGTCGGCCGGATTGAATTAGCCAACGGTGGTCAGTTTGGCGGTGGAGTTTTCCGGTTGTATCTGCCCTGACGGGCAGCGGAACATTGGTAATTTTGCCAATTTCTGTTTAAGATGCGGATGATAAACCAAGTCAGAGGTTCAGATGGTTTTGACCATGATCATTGTTCTGGTAATAGCGTTAGTGGTTTTTGCTGTTATCTCGAACGCCATACAACAACATAAAGAGCGGTTGGCTACATTAAAACGTGCTGAGTTCTCAAAGTTGCGTGGCATGCTGGAAGATACCGAAGAAATTTTGTTAAACGCGGCAAACGTTCCTCTGACCCCTGCCACTTCTCAAATGCTGCTTAAACGTATTGCTTACACACTCAAAGCCATGGTGGAGCTGGAACCAGGTTCGCGCGATTTAAAAAGCCGTCTGGCCGACACCGAAAAAAAGCTTGAAGAGATGGGCAGCAATATGCAAGCACCCAGCGAACATATCACACTGCCTGATAACGACAAACAAATCATCGGCATGATCCAGGGCATTAAAAAGCTCAGGACTATTTTGCGGGCTGAGCATGCCCGCGGCAATATTGATACCCAGGTGGTGGTGCAGGAAGACAGACGACTGGAAAACCTGCAACTGCGGATTAATGTTGAGAGCCAGATCAAAAGAGGCAATCAGGCCCGCGCCAGTGAAATGCTCGGTTCTGCACGTCAATGTTATGAAAAAGCGCTGATCACTTTATCCAACGCCAGTCATGTTGATGAATATGTCACAGCACGGCGTAATGAAATGACCTCGTTATTAGCAGAAATTGCCGAAGAGCTCAAAGAAGGTAATTTGCGTGACCGGCAAAAACGTGCCGAAGCGGAAAATAACGACCTCGATGTGTTATTTGCACCTAAACGCAAATGGTAACAAGCATAGGGCGGTTTTAATCTAAACCTGCCCTATTATTCTGCGTCACCTCTGCCCCCTGCTCATTTGAATTAACGCGGCATTTTTTATGTTAGCCCGGCACTTTCACGAATATTGCTGCCTGATGTTCAGCAGGCCGTTTTCTGCTTTAAATGATCGGCAATTTGAGCAAAAAGGCGTTATGGCTGTTCTTCGCAACACAAAAGAAAAGCTGCTCAAATAAAAAAACCACCTGTTGTGGAGGTGGTTTTTTTGTTTTTAAGTCGCTGTTATGTGCTTTGCCAGCTTAAGCTTCCGCTTTACTTTCCTGCCATTTGCCGTCTTTAAACCATAAAGACCAGCCTGTTGCTTTGCCGTCTTTTTCCGACATCACATACTGCTGTTTGGTCTTGCGGCTCCAGCGCACTATGCTTGGGTTGCCGGCCGGATCTGTGGCCGGTGCCTGGGTCAGATATAAAAACTTCGGCACTAATCTGTCTTTAAAGCGTTGTAATTCAGCCACTAACGGAGCTCTGGTTTCACGTGAGCGCGGGAAAGTAGAGGCAGCCAGGAACAAACCGGCCGCACCATCACGCAGCACAAAATAGGCTTCTGACTTTTCACAAGGCAGCTCAGGTAAATGTACCGGATCTTCTTTTGGCGGCGCTGCTTCACCGTTTTTCAGCAGTTTGCGGGTATTTTTACAGTCGCTGTTGGTACAGCCAAAATACTTACCAAAACGCCCCGACTTTAACTGCATGTCAGAGCCACATTTTTCACATTCGATCAGCGGGCCATCGTAACCTTTAATTTTAAAGGCGCCACTTTCCACCAGATAACCATCACAGCCCGGATTATTACCACACACATACAGCTTGCGCTGCTCGTCCAGCAGATAAGAATCCATGGCGGTACCACATTTGGCACAACGTTTTTTATGCCGCAATACTTCGGTTTCCAGCTCATCTTCGTCGGCCACTAACACTGCTTCATCACCGGGCGTTAAATTCATGGTGGTGGTGCAACGTTCTTTGGGTGGCAGGTTATAACCGGAACAGCCTAAAAACACGCCTGTACTGGCGGTGCGGATCCCCATTTTGCGGCCACAGCTTGGGCAGTCTATGTCCGTTAACACAAACTGATTGGTGCGCATGCCGCCATGTTCAACATCAGCTTCGGCTGTTTTTAACTTTCTGGAAAAATCGCCATAAAACTGGTCCAGCACCTGACGCCAGGACAATTCGCCATGGGCAATATCATCCAGTTTTAATTCCATATTGGCGGTGAAATCGTAGTTCATCAGATCGCTGAAGTTTTCCACCAGCCGGTCCGTCACTATTTCACCCATTTTTTCGGCGTAGAACCTTTTGTTCTCTACCTTGACATAACCACGTTCCTGAATAGTGGAAATAATGGCTGCATAAGTGGAAGGACGACCAATACCTCGTTTTTCCAGTTCCTTAACCAGACTGGCTTCGCTAAAACGGGCCGGCGGTTTGGTAAAGTGCTGCGCAGGTAATAACTGTTCCAGCGACAGCTGCTCACCCACTTTTAAATCAGGTAATTCTTTTTCTTCTTCATCTTTGCGTTTTTGCGCCGGTTGCACCCGGGTCCAACCGTCAAAACGCAATACCCGGCCTTTGGCTTTAAGCTCAAAGTCGCCGGCTTGTACTGTAATATTGGTGACATCATACAAAGCATTTGGCATCTGGCAAGCGACAAACTGGCGCCAAATCAGCTCGTACAGCTTTTTGGCGTCAGCTTCCATATCCCCCAGCATGCTGGCCTGAATGTTCACATCTGAAGGACGAATAGCTTCGTGCGCTTCCTGAGCATTGGCTTTGCTGCCGTAGCTTAAAGGCTCTGGCGGCAGATATTTTTTGCCAAATTGCTGTTCAATAAAATCGCGCACTGCAGCAACAGCTTCGGTCGACAGGTTGGTCGAGTCGGTACGCATATAAGTGATGTAACCGGCTTCGTACAAACGCTGCGCCAGCATCATGGTTTTTTTCACGCCATAACCCAGCCTGGTACTGGCGGCCTGCTGCAAGGTTGACGTAATAAATGGCGCCTGTGGTTTGCTGCTGGACGGTTTGTCTTCGCGCTCTGTCACCTGATAACTGGCGCGTTGCAAAAGCGCAACCGCAGCATCAGTTTGTGCTTTATTTTCCGGTCTGAAGGTTTTACCGTTTTGCCGCACCACTTCGAGGTTTAACGCAGCTTTGGACGCCGACAGCGTTTGTGCATCCACTGTCCAGTATTCTTCCGGCACAAAAGCTTTAATTTCACGTTCTCGCTCAACCACTAACCGTACTGCAACAGATTGCACCCGGCCTGCTGATAAACCACGGGCCACTTTTTTCCAGAGCAGCGGGGATACCATAAAACCCACCACCCGGTCTAAAAACCGGCGGGCTTGCTGGGCGTTTACCCGGTCTACATTCACCTGACCTGGTTCAACAAAAGCATTTTTAATGGCATTTTGAGTGATCTCGTTAAACACCACCCGTTTAAATTTTTGCTCTTCACCGCCGATGATCTGTTGCAAATGCCATGCAATAGCTTCTCCTTCGCGGTCCAAGTCCGTTGCCAGATAAACAGTGTCGGCTTTTTCGGCTAAGGCTTTGAGTTCTTTCACAACCTTTTCTTTGCCCGGCAGAATTTCATAACGGGCTTTCCAGCCGTTTTCAGGGTCAATACCCATACGATCAACCAGCGCCAGATATTCTTTTTCTGCTTTTTCCAGCTTCTTGTCGGTTTTGCTTTTTTCTTTGTCTTTATTGCTGCTGGTAGGCAAATCGCGGATATGGCCCACACTACTTTTTACAATAAAATCATTACCTAAATATTTATTAATCGTTTTAGCTTTTGCCGGTGATTCGACTATTACCAGTGATTTCGCCATCGTTGTTCCGAGATCCCTAAACTTTGGTGGGCATTCTACATGTCTTTTTAACGTATATCCGCAAACTCAAGTTGTGACAAGTGAATAAACTCATTATTATTCGGTTGACTCTGTCTTTACAGGGCTATTTTGCTGGTTAAATCAGCAAAATAAAAAATGAAGCAATCCAATAACGGCCGCAAAAACAATAAAAACAGTGCCCCTTCCCAACTGAAGGAATAAAGCAAAAATGAAGTACTTTGAAGCAAACTTTGATGGCTTAGTTGGGCCAACGCATAACTATGCCGGTTTATCTGTCGGCAACGTGGCGTCGCTTAACAACGCAAAAAATACCTCAAGCCCAAAACAAGCAGCGTTACAGGGCTTACAAAAAATGAAAGCTCTGGCCGATTTAGGCATGGTGCAGGGTGTATTGGCGCCACAAGAGCGGCCTGATGTTTACACTTTACGCCGGCTTGGTTTTAGCGGCACAGATGCAGAAGTTATTGCTAAAGCCGCCAAACAGGCACCGGCAGTGTTTCGTGCCGTCTGTTCAGCATCCAGCATGTGGACAGCCAACGCCGCCACTATCTCCCCCAGTAAAGACACCGCTGATGGCAAAATTCATTTTACACCTGCCAATCTGACCAACAAATTTCACCGTTCGTTAGAACCTGAAACTACAGGCCGGATTTTAAAGGCGATGTTCTCGGATGAACGCCATTTTCACCACCACCAACACTTGCCGGATAATGACCATTTCGGTGACGAAGGCGCGGCTAACCATACCCGCTTATGCAGCGAATACGGTGAAACCGGCGTTGAGTTGTTTGTATTTGGCCGTTATGCCTTTGACTACAACAAACCAGCGCCACGTAACTTCCCGGCCCGTCATACCTTTGAAGCCTGTGAGGCGGTAGCCCGCTTACACGGTTTATCTGATGACAAAGTGGTGTATATCCAGCAAAGCCCGGAAGTGATTGACCAGGGTGTGTTCCATAACGACGTTATTGCAGTCGGCAACCAAAACGTGCTGTTTTACCATCAGCAAGCTTTTGTTGACAGCGCGCAGAAACTGGATGAAGTAAAACGTAAATTTGGTGACAAATCAGAACTTTATCTGATTGAAGTGCTGGATCATGAAGTGACAGTGCAACAGGCCATCCAAACCTATTTATTTAACACTCAGGTGATTACGCTGCCTTCAGGTGAAATGGCCATTATTGCCCCTACTGAATGTCGTGACCATCCGCAGGTGTCGGCTTATCTGGAGCAACTGACCGGCCGCGGCACCCCTATCCGTCAGGTGCATTATTACGATGTAAAACAAAGTATGAGAAACGGCGGTGGTCCTGCTTGCCTGCGTTTACGCGTCGCCATGAGCGAAGCGGAAAAACAAGCGGTCAACCCCAATGTACTGCTGAACGATGCTTTGTTTAACCGCCTGAATCTATGGGTCAATACCCATTACCGCGATCAAATTTCTGAAGCTGATTTAGCAGATCCGTTGCTGCTGAATGAGTCACGCACTGCTTTGGATGAACTAACACAAATTCTGCAACTGGGGTCGGTGTATCAGTTCCAGCGTTAAGTTTAATTAGTGATAAGTGCAAAAGACAAAGGCTACCTTAGGTAGCCTTTTTTAAATCCATTTCACTGACAAAAGCAAGAACTCTTATATCAGAAATAAGCCAGCTTAAAGAAAGCTGGCTTATTTATTTTAAATTGTATTTGTACAAAGATTTCCTATACCAAAAGGACTCGGTTTAGGTGGGTTTTCTTCCCTATTGTAATCTGTATTTAATCTGGTTAATGCGACGCTTCGGCTACTGATGTTCTCGGTGCCCTGAGCAGTAGCTGTCACTTGAATATCGACGATAGTGTATGGAGCATACTCTCGAGGATAAATCAGATTCACTTGAGCTATACCGTTAACATCTGCAACAACAGTACGGTTTATAGTCGCAACGTTACCAGGTGTAATTAACTTGTCCAGGTTGGTGTCTTCACCATCATCCAGAATACCATTTCTGTTTGCATCTTCAGAAGGACAAGTCGCATAAATCTGAACATCCCACCGAATGAAAGAACCAACTTCCGGAACCCTCAACTTTTCTCCTTTCAGATACTGCCGAGGAGTCACCGCAACATTAAGCTCCTGATTAGGGACTGGGTTACCAGATGCATCAGTAACTATGATGGCGTAAGGAACCGAAGTGAGATTAGGACCTATTGTCTGAACTTCACCGCCAGTACCAAAACGGAAAAATAAGGTTCTGCGGCCCACGGAAATACCGGTATCCCCTTTTACTGCCGTATTTGACACCACTACAGCGTTAATCCGTAAACCTGAAGGATCTTGTGGTGTGCCAGAGCCAGCCGTATTACTGTCTGCAGTAAATTCGGTTGTCGCAACACCTTGTGAGTTAGTAGTGCTGGTCGCCGGGCTTAACTGGCCACCGGCGGACTGGGCCAGTGAAAACGCAATCACCTGATTTTTTACCGGGTTATTTTTGGCATCCCGTACTATGGCTTGTACTGTTGCTTTTTCACCAGGACCAATTTGCGCAGGGAAAGCCTGCACTTCAATTTTATTGGATTCAGTTGCTATAAATTCCACTAATTTATTCGTGGAGATTTTGCTGCCATTAGTTGTTGAGCTCGCTGAGATATTTGTCAGGCCCGCATAGTCTGAGCGCACAGCAACCCGGGACTTCCCTGCATCATCCGTTTTATTGGTCACAGCAACCTTACCTTCAAATACTGCTGGAGTGACGTCGTCAGGCACGGCCGCAATTTCACCACGAGTTGTAGTAAAAGAAACATCGTTGCCTACTAAAGGTGAATTGTTCCGCGTCCATTTAATGCCTTGTAAAGACGCTGTATTTAACGGGATTTCCACCACATTATTGCTGGCGGGTTCAAACGCAAATGCATCCGGGTCAACAAAAATACTGAATCTGTTGGTCACACCTAAAGCACTTACGGTAATGATATCACTACCACCATTGGTTGCCTGATAGTCAACTACAACACGGCCTGTTGCTGCATCTGTCACTGGTGTGGTGTTGCTAAAGCTGTTCCCCAGACTAGAGCTGATTTCAAGCTGGGTATTCTTAATGCCTTTTCCTGTTGCATCTAATAAAGCGATGGTCAGTTTAGTAGAGCCACCTAACACCACAGCGGCAGGGGCAAGCACATCAATCGAAGTACCTACCACATTAATCGTTGCTTTTGACGATACCTGGTTAGCACCTGCTGTTGCAGTTACATTAATGCTACGTTTGGAAAAGTCTGTTTTTGAAGATAAATAAGCTTTGGCAATACCATCAGCACCAGTAACGCTGGAGACAATTTCTAAATCTGCATTACCGTCTGCTGAAAATTGCACCGGCACATTTTTCATCAGAATATTGTTGTCATCTTTAACAATGGCAAAAAGCTCAACCCGGTCAGTACCGCCTGTGCCCAGTTCAAGTTTGTCTGCAGATAACAATACGGAACGTACCGGGGTGGTATCAACCACACCACCATCCCCTTTTGACCTGAAGCTGACTGTACCTACAGTGGCAGAGCTGGATGCTGAACCGCTGTCAAAAGTTGCGGTAATAATACCGGCGCCGCTTTTGGTGCCTACTTTTAAACCAATGGTAGCTTTGCCGTTTGCGTCTGTGACTGAGGTAGCAGCACCATTGTCAAAACTTGCCAGAGCGCTGTCATCAAGCGAAAACCGAATCAGCTTGCCAGATACTGCTGCACTGCTGCTTGATTTAAGCTCTGCAGTGACGACTAAATCAGTACCTTTGGCGACTTCCTCACCGGATAATGCAACGGCCAAACTGTAAGTTGGAACTACCGTAGTACCATCATCACCGATGGTTCCACCACCACCACAAGCGACTACTGCACTCATCAAAAACGCAACGAGAAGTTGCCGGATGTTTCGCATGAAAACTCTCCCTAGCTGTTTCTTATATTTAGATTTTGTTAATTCTGCATCTTAGCCGATTAATTTAAAAACCGGCAGCGCTAATTCTCGGATTTTCAGTAAATTTTTCTTTTATGGCAGAAACTGTTAGGCTAACCGCCATTTTCAACAGTTATAACTCAACTCCCCTGATGACTACAAATACAAAATTTAATCTGACCAGCCGGATTTTAATTGCCATGGCGCTGGGTGTTTTGGTGGGTTCCTTCTTCCAGTGGATCCTGGGCGGCGCGGCGGAAAAAGAAGTTTCGCTTGCTGGTTTTACTATTGGTATCAAAGCGTTGTTCGTTGACGGTATTTTCCACGTTGGTGGTCAAATATTTGTGGCCAGTTTAAAAATGCTGGTGGTGCCACTGGTACTGGTTTCTTTGATCTGCGGTACCAGCTCGTTAAAGGATATCAGCACCCTTGGCCGTATAGGTTCAAAATCCATGGGCTTATATATTCTGACAACTGCCATCGCCATCGCCATCGCCATCTTTTTTGCATTACTTTTTAGCCCTGGTGTTGGCGTTAATATGCCGTTGGCACAAAGCTATCAGGTGGCAGAAGCACCTTCAGTGGCGCAGGTTTTTATTAACATGTTCCCGAGTAACCCGGTGGAAGCCATGGCCAAAGGTGAAATGTTGCAAATTATTATTTTTGCAGTGTTATTTGGCATTGCCATCGCGTTAAGCGGTGAAGCAGGTCAACGTGTACGTCAGATGTTTGAAGATTTAAACACTGTAGTGATGCATCTGGTGAATATTGTGATGCATTTATCACCTTATGGTGTGTTTTTCCTGATGGCTAAACTGTTCACCACCCTTGAACTGAATGATATGGCCAATCTCGGCAAATATTTCCTGGTTGTACTTTTTGTGTTGTTCTTCCACGGTTTAGTGGTGTATGGCGCTTTTATTAAACTGATTGGTGGCTTAAACCCAATCATGTTCTTTCGCAAAATGAAAGAAACAGCTTTATTTGCATTTAGTACCTCCAGCAGTAACGCCACTATCGCCAGTAATATGGCTACCACCACTGGCAAGCTTGGCATTGATAACAAGGTTGCTTCTTTTACCATTCCGCTTGGCGCCACTATTAACATGGACGGCACCGCTATCATGCAGGGTGTCGCTACTGTGTTTATTGCCCAGGTTTACAATATTGACCTGACCGCAGCTGATTATGTACTGGTGGTATTAACTGCCACTCTGGCATCAATTGGTACTGCCGGTGTTCCGGGTGTGGGTTTAGTGATGCTGGCCATGGTATTACAACAGGTTGGTTTACCTGTGGAAGGTATTGCCCTGATTATTGGTGTAGACCGTTTACTGGATATGACCCGCACTGCAGTCAATATTACAGGCGATGCCATGGTTTCCTGTCTGGTAGGCAAAAGTGAAAAATGTATGGATATGAATGTGTTTAATGATCCGGATGCAGGTAAAAGCGACAAGTTATAACAACCCGGGCCAACGCACTTTTACATAATAAAAAAACCGGCTAAGCCGGTTTTTTTATTATGTTTCTCGATTTCAAACTATGTGAGTACGGATTCTGTTGCGCTTACCAACAAAACTCCCATTACCAGCAAATCCACCAACTTTTTTCCACCAGCTGACTGGTCGAAAACTTACGCCTGGCAAAGCCCTGCCCTGTCAGATTGCGAATACCGGCGAGCTGAATGCTGGCATTTGGAAACAATAACGGCAGTTCATCCGCAAACACCGCAAAAGGAGGACCTTGTTTTTCACCTTCCGGGTATTCAAGCGTGATTAACAGCATTTTCGCCTTTTGAAACAGCTGCTGTAACTTAGCGGCATATTGCAGCCGCATCTGCGGTGGCAATGCAATTAACGCCGCTCTGTCATAAATCAGCTCTGTGCCTGCCACTGCTTCCAGTGGCAGGGCAAAAAAATCACCTTGCCACAACTGATACACGCCACTTTGCCAAAGCTGATGCAAACCAAATGAACTGGTGCTAGCAGTCAGCCCAGCCTCGGCAAAAAAGTCACGGCAGGCAATTTCTGCAAGTTCAGCCCCTATCACCTGATAACGGCTCGCTAACGCATGCATATCCGGACTTTTGCCACAAAGCGGCACAAAAACCTTTGACTGCTGCGGCATAGCAGCCAGCTGAGCGCATAACAAAGGATGCGCCGCATCAAGCTGAAAGCCCAGCTCATTGAGCTCCCAGCGCTGCTGCCAGAATTGGGGTTCCATTTAACGCCACACCATCAAACGATTGGCCTGCTGCCATAAGCTATTTATGGTTGCAGCTGCAGCCAGCCCCATCCGCTCCGACAAACGTTTTTTCAGCTGGTATTTCACTAAAAACACCTGACGTTGCTGCATTTGTTTTAATACATAGTCATCACTGGTCAGCAGTTCGTCCACCAGCTTTAACTCAAAGGCCTGATAACCAAACCAGTGCTCGCCCGTTGCTACCTGCGCAATATCCAGCACAGGGCGGTGTTTTTGCACAAAATCTTTAAACAACAGATGGGTTTCTTCCAGCTCATGCTGAAACTTGGCGCGGCCTTTGTCGGTGTTCTCGCCAAAAACAGTGACAGTGCGTTTGTATTCGCCGGCGGTAAACATTTCCACATCAACATGGTTTTTCTTTAATAATTTATGAAAATTCGGCAACTGCGCGACCACACCAATAGAACCGACAATTGCAAAAGGTGCCGCAATAATTTTGTTAGCGATACAAGCCATCATATAACCACCACTGGCCGCCACTTTATCAACAGCCACGGTTAACGGGATCTCCTGCTGACGCAAACGGTCAAGCTGCGAAGCGGCCAGACCATAACCATGCACCACACCGCCGCCACTTTCGAGGCGCACCAGCACTTCATCATCTTTGGTCGCCATCGCCAGTACGGCTGTTACTTCTTCGCGCAAAGCTTCCACTTCATGTGCGTCCATGCTGCCATGAAAATCCACCACAAAAAGCCGGCTTTGGCTGGAACTATCCACGGCCTTTTGTTGTTTTTGCCATTTTTTAAAGGCCTTCTTATCCAGCATGCCCTGATGTAAATCTTCCACCAGCGCCTGATGTTCTTCAGATAAATTGTCAAAAGTCAGCTCACCTTTGCGGTTACCAGGCTTTACCGCAGCCATCACGCCCATCAAAAGGACGGCGCCAATTGCCAGTACTATGGTCAGCGCTTTTAGAAAAAACATACTGTATTCAAGCAGAAAATCCACAACCTCATCCTTCTTTAAAATCTTTGCCTGCATTGTATCGGCAAAAATAGCAGAGTACAGCTTTGTCACCAGCGGACAAAGTATAAGGCGGTACAACACTGTGTTTTGCCCGTTTTGTTACCAACTGCAGGCAATAAAAAAACCCGGCGAACCGGGTTTTTCGTCAGGCTAAAATTTACTTAACCTTTAATCACTGCCGCATTCGTTACCTGCAACGCAGCACCACGAGTCACCATAAATGATGCTGTTTGGGTCTGCATTTCAGTGGTCGCAGCACGGCTGGTTGCCGGACTCAAAATAGCACTGTGATCACCTTGCAGGAAACGGCTAATCGCTGTGCCTGTCACTTGATACACACCTGCTTTGGCTGGCAGAGTCTGCGCACCTAACAGTCGTGCTAATGGTTCAGTGCCGCCCAGTGGCATGTTGACCGCCTGGTTCGGGATCACCTGATCCGGTTTAAAGTTACCACCATCGCCAACAACTTCAATGATGTGAACCGGAGTCTTACCGGCAACCAAAGTCGCAGCGTAGTTGTTTGGGTCACCTGCATCTGTCACCGTCTGAGCAGCAAATGCAAACTGAGTCAGCGTTGCATTAATCGCAGTTAAAGCAGCCACCTGGCCATTTTTAGTTAAATAGGCCAGATAGTCAGTGACATAAGCAGCTGAACAACCGGCATAAGTGGCGGCATCAACACAAACTTTTTGCTCATCAACAAAAGCTTTAAAGCCCGGAGCCAATGTTGCTGAACTCAGCATAATGCTGGCTTTGATGGTATTACCAAAAGCAGGCGATTCCAGCAGGAAGTTGGCCACAGCACCGCCTGGCATTGCCAGCGAAGCTGCTTTTAACTTGTACAGAGAATCTGCAGCGGCATTGCCTGTTGGCGCATTTGCCAGTGCCACCATTGAAGTACCGGTAATCGCACCTAAAGAGTGACCTAAAAACTGGACATCAGAACCATCCAGTAAACCTGGCTGTGAAGTGAAGTTCAGGCCCAGACGCAGACCCAGCATATCAGCAATACTCTGACGCAGGTTGTCACGGGTAACCAGCAGGTCGGCCAGGTTCATATAAACAGTGGCATCACCGCTCTTACCACAGCTGCTGCCTGATGCGTTAATTTCATCTTTACCATCGCCATTTAAGTCAAAACCACGGCTACCGTGTAATGGATGGTCAATAGCTACAGTGGCAAAACCTTGCGCTGATAAAGCGGCAGTTACAGCCAGCATGTTTTCTTTACAGGAGGTAATACCGTGTTGCAGTATCACTACAGGCCAGCCTTTTTCCGGCTTGGCTTTGCCAATCAGCGCACTGTTTGGCACTGTCATCTGAACTTTCAGCTGTTGCACTGAGTTTACTTTCGGCACCACGTTAAATTTGGTCAGGTGACGTTGTTTATCTACACCTAAATCCATTAAAGCGCCGCCACTGACAGCTTTACAAACCGCATTGTTCTGCATTTGTGCAGGACTGGTAATAGCCCCTTCCAATGCTGCTTTTTGCGCCGCCGATAAACCAGCTAACATAGCGCCGCTGTCACAACGGCCAACCCAACGGGTGGATAAAGCTGCTTTTGGCGCGTCAGCGGTAGAAACACCCAAATAATAAGGCAGGTTAATGGTGCCGCTGTATAACTTGGCCGCATTAAACATAAAATATTGGTTACTTGGGTCAGTCGGGATTGTTTTATCCGGATTCACCACCTGAGACACCAGCAAACCGGTGTCAGCAACCTGCAGCACAGGCGCGGTATTGTTATTTAATGCACTTGGTAACATCAGTTGTTTGACAGTACCCAGTACATTGCTGGTTGATTGGGTGGTAATAGCTGCGGTGTAAATAATGCTGTCTTTGGCAATTGACATGCTGGCAGCGGCATTTTCGAAACTGTTAATCAGGCCCTGTAATGCACGTTGTGAATCTGTGCCAAGTGGCAACGTTGCTAAGTCCTGTTTCACCAGCTCATAAGTGGTGGAAGGAGCAACCGCATTACCGGCACTGTCTTTCAGATTGTTGGTGAGCACCAACAAATAAGTCGTCGCCGCTTTTAATGGTTTTAACGGAACAACAGCAACATTATTGCCTACAGCTTTGGTCACAAAATCCTGACCATAAGTCAGCTGAGACACAGCTTTACAGGCCACACCACGAGGCACTGTGCGGCAATTCGGGTCGCTTGAAGCCGGGTCCCCCATCAGCACTTCAATCAAACGCACCGCATCCGGACGAGCCGCGCTGCTTGCATCTAACGAAACACCACCGGCAAAAGCAAGTTCTACACTAAATGGGTTTTGGGTTGACCAGCCATCCAGCGCACCTAAGGCTGTTTGTGGGTCGGCATAATTGGGCGCAGCGACGGCTTCACCCGGCATGACCAGAGTGCCATCTGTCGTGCCCTGGAACAACAAATCGTTCGGTACAGATACTTTACCGGCTGAAGGGTCAAACACCACACGGCTCACCGGCACAACGACAGTACCGTTATCGACCGCTTCTTGTTTTAACTCACTGAGTGAATCGCCGCATCCGGTCAGCCCGAGCGCGCTGGTCACCGCCAGGCTTATTAACAGCTTCTTCATATATTCTCCCCTGTCCTGATTTTTTATTATTTTGCTAAAGCTTTCTTTAAGCTCTAGTTTTTGAATTCCTGTCTCGTAAACTAGCAACAGCTACGACCAGTTAAAGTTAACCTAACCAAAAAAATTTCGCTAGGGTTAAACTAAATATCTGTGAAGAAAGGTGCAAAATCGCAGCAGAACTAGTATGCTGCGCCGATTTTTCAACAGGTTACAGGTTGATTTATATGCAAGATTTTCAGCCAGCTCCACAAGCGCTGGCCAACAAGACAATACTGGTAACAGGAGCCGGTGACGGCATAGGTAAAGAAGCAGCCATTACCTTCGCCCGCTACGGTGCCACTGTGATTCTACTGGGAAAAACAACCGCAAAGCTTGAGGCTGTGTACGACAGCATTGTAGCCGCGGGTTGTCCGGAGCCGGCCATAGTACCACTGGACTTAAACGGCGCCAGCAAAAAACATTATCAAGATATGGCCAGCACCATTAAAGCCGAATTTGGCAAACTCGATGGTGTATTACACAACGCCGGCATGCTGGGCGTGCTGACTCCCTTTGAGCATATAGATTTAGATACCTGGCAGAAAATTCTGCAGGTCAATCTGACCTCCGCCATGCTGATGACACAGGCACTGTTACCTGTGATGGCGCTGGCACCTCAGGCCTCTTTAGTTTTTACCTCGTCCGGCGTTGGCCGCAAAGGCCGGGCTTATTGGGGCGCTTACAGCGTTTCAAAGTTTGGCACCGAAGGTTTGATGCAACTGATTGCCGATGAATATGAAGGCAGCAACATCAGAACCAACTGTATTAACCCAGGCGCGACCCGCACCAAAATGCGCACAGCGGCTTATCCGGGTGAAAATCAGCTGAGCTTAAAAACCCCGGCCGACATCATGCCACTTTATGTATATCTGATGTCAGACGCCAGTATTGGGGTCAATGGTCAGTCGCTGGATGCCCAGCCTAAATAACAGAGCTTGAATTTAACCAATAAAAAAACCGGCATCAGCCGGTTTTTTTATTGGTTGCCAACTTAACGTTTGGCCAGAATTTCTTCATTGTGCTGCGCAGCCCACTCGTTCCACACATCAACTTTACTGTTAAAGTTGGTCAGCGCTTGTTTGCTGGCTTCTTCTAACAGAGCATCAACTTGTTTAATATATTTTTTCTCTACTTTAGAAAAAGGCACAACATTAATGCCGCGCTCTTGTAATCCCTTTTTCATTGTATGGGTTTTTAATAATTGTAAAGTGCCGTTTTCAACATAAAAAAACTGACTTTCTTTATTAATGGTTTTGAATTTTGGTTTGATTGGACGTTTCAGATCGCCTTCTGCCGGCTCTTCCGCTTCTACCGCTACTGCAACACCATCAGCATTTAATTTGTAACCCAGTTGCTCCAGGGTAAAACCCTGAGCTTTAGCAAATTCGCGAACTTTAGCCAATACTTCAGATTCTTTCTGGCGTTCATCCAGCACTGAAGTCAGTACGTCAATCACTTCCTGTAATTTTAAAACAGTCAATTCTTTTGCTGCTTTTTTTAATTCACGTTTATCAAGTAATAATGACATCGTTCGCTCCTTTATCGGGATCCTAATAATAGTGAAAATATAATAGCGGCAAAACAAAATGAAAGAAACAATTTTCCCTGTTAATTATATAAGCATTTATAAAATGGCTAATGCTCTGGTGCTAACCAGCTCTGTGCTTTCAGCTGGTCGGTGCTGAGTTTGTCACAAATTTAGGGTATCTTAGCGGCAGCAAATTTCCGGAGTCGGTATGAGTTCTATTAAACATTTGTTTCAGAACAACAAAGCATGGGCAGACAGAATTGAGCTGGAAGCACCGGGCTTTTTTAAAAAATTATCAGAACAACAGGCGCCCGAATATTTATGGATAGGCTGCTCAGACAGCAGAGTTCCGGCCAATGACATTGTTGGTTTGTTGCCCGGGGAACTTTTTGTCCATCGTAATGTAGCCAATCTGGTTTTGCATTCTGATATCAACTGTTTGTCTGTACTGCAATACGCCATTGATGTGCTCAAAGTAAAACATATTATTGTCTGCGGCCATTATGGCTGCGGTGGTATTAACGCCGCCATGAACAAGCAAAAAGTGGGGTTTGTCGACAACTGGTTGCGTAATATCAAAGACGTGTATGCCATTCACCGTGACGAAATTGAAAGTATCAGCGATGAACAGGACAGACTGAACCGGCTGTGTGAACTGAACGTGATTGAGCAGGTGCAAAACGTCTGTCACACCAGTTTTGTGCAGGAAGCCTGGGACAGAGGACAGTCGCTGACGGTCCATGGCTGGGTGTACAGTCTGCGTAATGGCCGGGTAAAAGACCTAAGGGTAAGTCACTCCAGCACAGCCACTATCGACAATATTTATACGCTTGATTTAACTGACGATATGCCCAGCGAAAAGTAAAGACGAGACATTAAGCTGCAGTCTTTGCGGGTCAAAACACAAAGACTGCCATTGTTATTGAAAAACCACTTTGCCATCTTTGCTTTCGGTGTAGGTCGCCGCATGCCCTTTCACCCACTGCCCTTTTTGCAGATATTCGGAACTTGTCAACAATTGCTGTTCTTTTAATACACTGGTAGAACGCACCATGGTGATGCCATTGGCATTGTTTTCTACTTTTTCTTCTGCGGTTAGTTTACCGCTTGTAGCATCATATTGCATGGTGCCATGGGTATAAAAACCTGCTGTCGTGAAATAATAATAGGCCAGGCTTTTTTTACTTTTATCCCAGAAAATAATCGATTCACCGCCGTATTCGCCATTATTCACCGAATGCACCACTTTAATAGCCTGACCGTTCAGCGCACGCTGCCATAATGAATAATCAATACTGGTTTTTCCTTGTTGCTGTGCCTGCAACTCCCCCCGCCAGACTTTATTTAAAAAAGGCCGGAATACTTCCAGTTCAGGTGCGAGTGTGTCGTTTTGCGCTGCTGCCGGCAGCACAAATACCGTTACGGATATCAACATCAATAATGCTGAAATAAGTTTCATACTTGTGCTCCCTGATTGTTTTGCTGATAAAAATCCAACATTTGCTGTTCAACCTGCTGCGAAAATTGTTTCATCTGAATCGCGTATTGTTCTAAAAAGCGATCTTCTGCGGTTTGCGCCTGCCAGGCGGGCACAGCAGCAGTATTGCCCTGCTCGTCGAGCGCCACAAAAGTGATAATACAATGATTGGTTTCCGGCAGCTGTTCAGTTTGGGTGTCGCCTGAGCGCACCTGAATAAAAATATGCATACTGGAATGGCCGGTGTGCACCACTTTTGCTTCAAGCTCAACCAGATGCCCTACCAGAATAGGACGGCGAAAGCGGATGGTGCCCACAGATACTGTGACACAATACAAACCACTCCAGCGTGCGGCACAGGCATAAGCGGCCTGATCAATCCATTTCATCACCATACCGCCATGCACTTTGCCACCAAAATTGACATGGGTCGGCTCGGCCAGAAAACGAAATTCCACAGTACGTTTATGCAGCATTTTGTCCGTCATTCGTCTGTTCCCTTTGGTTATAACACCACGGTTTTATTACCGTGCACAAAAACCCGGTCTTCAATCACCAGCTCCAGCGCTTTACTCAGCACATTCTTTTCAACATCACGCCCTGCTCTGGCCATATCTTCGGCGCTGTAATTGTGGTCTACATTGGTTACCATCTGCTTAATAATAGGCCCTTCATCCAAATCATCAGTGACAAAATGGGCAGTGGCGCCAATAATTTTCACACCACGTTTAAACGCCTGATGATAAGGATTAGCGCCAATAAAAGCCGGCAGGAAACTGTGATGGATATTAATAATGCGGTTTGGATAAAGCGCGACAAACTCAGGGCTTAAAATACGCATAAATTTGGCCAGCACCAGATAATCCGGCTGATACAGGTCAATCTGCTGCTGCAACAGTTTTTCGTGTTCGGCCCGGCTTTTATCCTGATGGCTGACAAAATGATAAGGCACACCAAACTTGTCGGCCAAAGCACCAAGTTCCGGATGGTTACCAACAATAGCGGCAATATCCAGCTTCAGTGAACCGTCATACACTTTTATCAGAATATCACCGATACAGTGTGCTTCTTTGGTCACCAGGATCACCACTTTTTTATTGCGATCACTGACCAGCTGCCTTTCACTGCCTTGAGGTAATGCCCGGTCTAAATCCAGCATGAAGGTGTGGTCGTTAAATATGCCTTCAAGCCGGGTCCGCATATAAAACTGACCGGAAACCGGATCCACATATTCGGTATTGCGGATAATATTTAGCTGGTGCTTGTAGCAGATATTGGTAATTTGTGCGATCAGCCCCTTTGAATCCGGGCATTCAATTAATAAAGTTTTTTGTTCCATCATTGACTCAATACAACATTTGTTATCAGAAGATTATGGCAAGGAAAAAGCGCGAAGTTTCACTTTAGACGGCCATCCATCTGATAGCAAGCAAATCAAAGCCTGGCTGTTATGATGCACTTTGCTTGTTGTTTGCATCTTAGCTCGCCATAATGCCCAATGTTGCCGCTGTGCAAAGACGAATAAACAAGCCTGAGACCCGAATGAAGCCTTTTGAATTAAACGCTGTTGGTGTAATTGAATCTCCCTATAAACAAAAATTTGCGATTCCGCGTCAGCCGGGTTTGATCCCGGAAGCCAAAGGCGCTCTGGTGTTGTCACCGCCTTATGCCGATGACGCTATAGTGCGTGGCATTGAAAGTTTTAGTCACCTCTGGCTGGTGTTTGTATTTCACGAAACGGCAGATAAAGGTTGGTCGCCTTTGGTGCGCCCGCCACGCTTAGGTGGCAACGATAAAAAAGGTGTATTTGCCACCCGCGCCACTTTCAGACCAAACCCAATTGGCTTATCTGTCGTAAAACTCGAGGGTGTTGAGCGCAGAGGCGAGAAGCTGGTGCTGAATTTAAGTGGCATTGATTTACTCGATGGCACGCCGGTACTGGATATTAAACCTTATCTGCCTTATGCCGATGCACTGCCAAAAGCCAATGGCGGTTTTGCCGATGCCGCACCTCATACTGATATGACAGTGTCTTTCAGTGAACAGGCTGTTGCTTTTTGCCAGGCACAAACAGAGTTACCGGATTTACAGATTTTTATTGAAAAAGTACTGAAACAGGACCCTCGCCCGCCTTATAAGAAGCAGCGCGGGGAACAACAAAGTTATGGCATGACTTTATATAACTTTAATATCAAATGGACTGTAGATGGCAACCACAATTATGTTAGTGAAATCAAAACCCACCGCAGTTAAAAAAAGCGCAATCACAGGCTTCTTCTGTCTGTTAGCCATGACAGTAGCAGCGAGTTTTCCACTTGCTGCTGCAGAGATTCCAACGCTGCCTGAGCCTGTCAGCAATCAGCTGGTGCTGCAAGCCTCGGTGCGTGGTCAGCCTTATCTGGCCAGTTTTGCAGGTTTGGGTTCAGCTAAAACGCCAGCTGCAATGCACAATAAAGTGTGGCAACTGAGCCTTGGTCAATCGAACTGGCAAAATATTGCGGCTTTGCCAGGCACTAACA
This sequence comes from Rheinheimera sp. 4Y26, assembly GCF_025245835.1. GTDB lineage: Bacteria > Pseudomonadota > Gammaproteobacteria > Enterobacterales > Alteromonadaceae > Pararheinheimera. The sequence goes on along the minus strand of NZ_JAOBWS010000005.1, from coordinate 42,113 downwards.
GAGTCAATGGCCGTATTGCCGCCACCGGCGTTGAGCTCAATAAACATTTTTTTATTCTGGGCGGTTATGGCCAAAGCAGTGACGGCAAAAGTGGCACTCTGGCCGACGGTTACCGTTTTAGTCCTGTGACCCAAAGTTACAGCAAGTTGCCCGATATGCCGGTAGCTGTGGATGAAAGTGTCGCTTTTGCTCATAAAGACAGATACATCTATTTACTGGCTGGTTTTCATCACAGCGGCGCAGTCAATCTGGTGCAGCTTTTTGACAACTTTACACAAAAATGGAGTCAGGCCACCCCTTTAACGGGTACTGCCGTTTTTGGTCATGCCGGCGTTTTGGTTGGTAATGACATCTTGTTTTGTGATGGCGTAAAAACAACTTCAGCCGCTGATGGCTCAACTCAGTTTGTGCCAGAGGCCGCTTGTTATCTTGGAAAAATTTCCGATAAAAATGCCAGCCAAATCAGCTGGCGCCAGATAGCGCACCACGGTGGCAAAGCCCGTACCCGCCAGGGCGCTATTGCGGTCGAGGTCAATGGCGAAACCATGGCGGCTTTTATTGGCGGCAGTGAAACGCCTTATCATTTGAACGGCCTGACCGATGATGGCAAAGCGATAGAACCCAGCAGCGCCATTTATTTGTATTCATTTAAGCAGCAAAGATGGCTCAAAGCGGCACCCAGTGAAACCGCAGTGATGGATTTACGCAGCCTGGTACTGATAGACGGTGAAATTTTCAGCATTGGCGGTATGTTAGCGGGACAGCAACTGAGTAATACCGCGATAAAACATCAGATTAAACTTCTGCCCGAGTAAAGGCCTTGTTAGAATAAGGTCAAAGGGCTCATTTTCAGTGGAACAGTTATGCGCAGCAGTCAGTATTTATTATCAACCTTAAAAGAAACGCCATCCGATGCCGAAATTGTCAGCCATCAGCTGATGTTACGTGCTGGCATGATCCGCCGTGAAGCTTCCGGCATGTACACCTGGTTGCCAACAGGCCTGCGTGTGTTGCGTAAAGTAGAAGCCATAGTGCGCGAAGAAATGAATAAAGCAGGTGCGCTGGAAGTGCTGATGCCAATGGTACAACCTGCTGAATTGTGGCAGGAATCTGGCCGCTGGGAGCAAATGGACGCTGAGCTTCTGCGTTTTAAAGACCGCCACCAGCGTGATTTTGTGCTTGGCCCAACCCACGAAGAAGTGATCACCGATTTAGTGCGTAAAGAAATCAGCAGCTACAAACAGCTGCCGATCAATATGTACCAAATCCAGACCAAATTCCGCGACGAGCGCCGCCCACGTTTTGGCGTGATGCGCGCGCGCGAATTTTTAATGAAAGATGCTTATTCGTTTCACTTAAGTCAGGAATGTCTGGAAAAAACCTACCAGACCATGTACCAGGCTTATAGTAATATTTTTACCCGCTTAGGGCTGGATTTCCGCCCTGTGCTTGCCGACACCGGCGCCATTGGTGGTGCTGTTTCGCACGAATTCCACGTACTGGCCGCTTCAGGCGAAGACGCTATTGTGTTTTCGGATGAAAGTGATTACGCCGCCAATATTGAAAAAGCCGAAGCTTTGGCACCAACCACTGCCCGCCCTGCAGCAACAGCTGCTAAAACCGAAGTGGCAACACCTAATGCAGGTACCATTGCTGAAGTGTCAGCTTTATTAAAAGTGGATGCCTGTCAGATTGTCAAAACCCTGCTGGTGCATGCTGCCAAAGCTGATGAAAAAGCCCCGCAAACATTAGTGGCGCTGGTGCTGCGTGGTGACCATGAACTCAATGAAATTAAAGCCGACAAACATCCATTGGTTGCCTCTCCACTGACCTTTGCCACCGAAGCGGAAATTCTGGCAGCCACAGGCGCTAATGCGGGTTCTATTGGCCCTGTTGGCCTGTCTATTCCGGTGGTAGTGGACCGCAGCGCTGCAGTGCTGGCTGATTTTGTTTGTGGAGCCAATAAAACCGGTTTCCACCTGACCGGCGTCAATTTTGACCGTGATATCCCAACTTATGAAGTGGCGGATTTACGCAATGTGGTTGAAGGTGACCCAAGCCCATGTGGCAAAGGTAAACTTGTGATCAAACGTGGTATTGAAGTGGGCCATATTTTCCAGCTGGGTGATAAATATGCCGCGGCGATGAAAGCCGGTGTACTGAATGAAGAAGGCAAACACCAGATCATGACCATGGGTTGTTATGGTGTGGGTGTGTCGCGCATCGTGGCCGCTGCCATTGAGCAAAACCACGACGAATACGGCATTACCTGGCCTGCAGCTATAGCACCATTCCAGGTGGCACTGGTACCAATGAATATGCATAAATCTGTGCGCATTCAGGAAGCCACTGAACAGCTTTATAAAGAGCTGATGGCGGCTGGTATTGAAGTGTTGTTTGATGACCGTAAAGAGCGCCCTGGTGTCATGTTTGCCGATATGGAGCTTTTGGGTGTGCCACATCATATTGTGATTGGCGAGCGCAACCTCGACGAGCGCAAGGTGGAATACAAAAACCGCCGTACCGGTGAAAAACTGTTGTTGAATTTAGACGAAGTGCTGGCAACGCTGCAGCAGCAGCTGAAATAAGCCAATCACAGCAGTCGCAAGCCCGAGTGCTGCCTGCAGTATTCGGGCTTTTTGTTAAGAGTGCCATTGCGGGTGTCACATCAGCACAACGCTGATTTGGTAGCTGGCCGAGAACTGCATCGGCAGTTGCCGCGTAATACACCCAAACCAGCTATTGAGTGTGAAAGGAGCGTCCATGTTGTACTGGAATAGCCGCAGCCTGCCTGAGCTTGCAGGTCTTAATTTTCGTGAACGTATGCAGGTGCTGCGAAGTGCCGCGGATAGCCTGCCAACCCCACAAAAGCTGCTGCTGAATCTGTTAAAACTGGCGGTGTTAATTCCGTTATTTTTATTGATTGCCAGGGCACCGGATCTCGCCACTGCTGCGCTTTATGTGCTGACACTGGTGCTGTTATACCCACTGATCACCCGCCCTTTGACTTTTTATCTGGTACGCCCTTCGCTCGCAAAAATCAGAGCCAATCTGGCGGCTAAATCTTAACTGCCGAACCAGCCGGGTCTGAACTGTAAAAGACCCGTCCGCCAATCATTGATAACAATAAAAAAAACCACCTCAGCTGAGGTGGTTTTTTTATCTACAACAGCCTGCATCACAGGCTGTTGTATCACGCTTTATTTCACGCTTTATTTCACGCCATGCATCAGTTTATTGATCAGCGGTGAAATCACCAGCAACACAATACCAGCACCTAACAGCAGGTAAAAACTGAAGCTAAAACCAGCAAGCGCCGATTCAATGGTCATACCGGTTTCACCGGAAATTTCACCGGCCAGAATACCAGACAGGTTGTTACCGGTCGCCACCGACAAGAACCAGGCCCCCATGGCAAGGCCAACATAACGTACCGGCGCCAGCTTGGTTACCATCGACAAACCAATAGGTGATAAACAAAGTTCACCAATAGACTGCAGCACATAACAAAGTACCAGCGGCCACAGTGGGATCAAACCGTTTCCGTCAACCAGCTGGGTTAATGCAAACATCAGCACCAGGAAACCCAGCGCGTTGCCAAGTAAACCTAAACCAAACTTAAACGGAATTGTTGGTTCCATTTTACGTTTGCTGGTGAAATACCAGATCGCGCTGATCACAGGAGCAAACAGGATAATGGCCAGTGAGTTCACTGACTGGAACCAGCCTGTTGGAAAGATAAAACTGCCGTCAGCAAAAATGTCACGGTTCACCAGATTTTGCGCCAGGAAGTTAAAAGAGCTGCCTGCCTGTTCAAAGAACATCCAGAATGTCACGTTAAAACCAAACAATAACAGCAGCGCACAAACACGGTGCATCTGAATACGACCATTTTGTTTGCCTTCAAGCAGCAGCATACCGGCCACAATCACAAAGAGCACACCTAACACCCAGGCCAGCGTCTGCGCGCCCATACCTGCCATCAGGAAATACACCACAGGCACTGCGACCACCACACCGGCAATCACATAAGCCAGCATTTTGCCTGCCGGTTTATCTTCCGGCATCATGCCAATGCCTTTGAGTTGTTTGCGACCGATATAAAACCAGATGGTACTTAAAATCATACCGACACCGGCGGCACCAAACACTGCTTTATAGTTCTGGTGTTGTGGGGTGCCAAAAATTTCACTGGCAAGCCAGCCAGTTAATAACGGAGACAACATACCGCCTAAGTTAATACCCATATAAAAAATGGTAAAACCACGGTCACGACGGTCATCACCCTGTTTGTACAGCTGACCCACTAAAGACGAAATATTCGGCTTAAACAAGCCATTACCAACCACAATAACCGCCAGACCCAATAAGAACACGTCCAGACTTGGCACCATGATCATAAAAAGACCTATGGACATCACCACAGCGCCGAGCAAAATCGAACGCTGGTAACCAATAATACGGTCGGCAACATAACCACCAAAAATAGCGGTGGCGTACACTAAGGCCAGATAAGCACCGTAATAACGGCTGGCATCACCTTCACCTGAGGCATTGCCGGCATAAAACTGCGCCACAATATATAAAGTTAATGCCCAGCGAATACCGTAGAACGCAAAACGCTCCCAGAATTCCGCCATAAACAACATCCATAATGGTTTTGGATGTCCCCATAAAGTTTCAAACTCTGGCTGATGGGTTATGGTCTGGGTTTGGCTCATACGCACACTCCGAAGTTTTGTCGCAGGCGCATAGCTGAGCGCAGCGTGTAAGCGCTGTTGAGGGTTTTCAGCATGGTGATTTCCTGTTTCTAATAATTATGTGAATGATAATTACGGGTTGAGGGTGTTTGGTTTTTAGTTGACTGACGTTTATACCGTACCAGGCCAAAAATGAAAAGGGGCAGTGCCGTTGCCTGCCCCTTTTTGCCGGTTAAAACACCGGTTTCAGGCTATTTTAACCACAGATCCGATCACTCCAGAAATTCTTCCAGCGCCTCTTCGTCCACTTCAGCTGCCGGCGGATTGCCGTCATACAACTGATATTCCTGCCGCTGGAAATACGCATCTTTGACAAAAGCGTAAGGGTCCAGCGAATCGTTCAGCAGCTTCTCCTGCTGCATCAGCGCTTCGCGCGCCGACAAAGCGCCAATAGTAAATTTGGCGATGGTTTGTGGGCTGTTTAATACCGACATTGGAAAATACAGGTTATCCACTAAATCGCCGGTCAGGTTACGAACTGTAGAAGGGCCGCGCGCCGGGATCATTAAAAACGGGCCATGGCCCACACCCCAAACCCCAAGTGTCTGGCCAAAATCTTCTTCTTTTACTTCAAGGCCGGCGCTGCTCGCCACATCAAATAACCCCACTAAACCCACAGTGCTGTTGAGTAAAAAGCGGCCGGCGCTGACAGCAGAACTCCTGGGTTTGCCTTGCAACAAACCGTTTAAGAAGTTGGCAGGTTCATTTAAGTTATTGACCATATTCGACAAACCGGTACGGGCCGGTTTGGGCACCACCGCCATATAACCTTTGGTGGCAGGTTTAAGCAGATAAGCATCCAGATAGTCGTAGTTAAAAGTCCACATTTTGCGGTTGACTGACTCAAAAGGGTCGCGCTCGTCTGTCATCGGCTCTGGCTGTACTGTGGCTACGGCTTCTGCATTGTTCACAGCCACATCTGCTGTTGCGGTTTGTGGTTTAGTGCTACAAGCCGACAGCGTTAGCAATAAAGCGGCCAGTGTTATTTTAAAAAGTGGATTCATCCATTTACTCCAGTGAAAGTGTCAGCTCCTGCTGACCATCTTTTAATTCAATAAGTTCTGAAACTATTTCCGGATCGCCCGCGGTTTTAGCCACAGCACCGGACTGACTGATACGGGCCGATACCAACACTTGCGCCACATTATCCAGGCCCCAACCTGGCTGCATCACCATATTGGAGTTCAGTTCAATCTGACGGCTGCCGCTAAACACTGCCAGTTTTTGCACCGCCAGTGGCATCGGCGGGCCCTCTGCAGCTTTGGCCACTACAAATAAGCTGGCGTCTTTAAATTTTGCAGCTAAGGCTTCGCTTACCTGTAAAGTCAGCATAATACGGCGTTTAGGTGCAGCCGGATCTGCAGTAGCACTTTCCCCGCTGGAAGCTTCTGTTTTAGTATCGGCAACAGCAACACCGGCAGCACCTTGTGAAACTTTGGCCAGTTGCTGCTCAATCATGCTGTAACGTGGGTCATTTTTATCCAGTTGTGACAACAACATTTCCCAGGCCGCCTTTGCCTCAACCAAATCACCCCGCTCCTGTGCTATCAGCGCCAGCATCGACAAGGCATCCTTATTCATTGGATCTTTACTCAGCACCAGCCCCAGGCTTTGTGCTGCTTTTTGCAGATTGTCGGCGTTGTCGGTCACCAGCAGCGCCTGAGCATAGCTAAGCAGCACATTGGCGCGCTCCGGCGTCAGTTTCAGCGCTTTTTCAAAAGCTTCAATGGCATCCTCTACCAGCCCTTGCGAAAACCAGATGCGGCCAAGCACATACCAGGCCACAGCGTCATCCCCCTCATTGGCCAATTTGGTGCGAAGTGCTAAGGCAAATAAACTGATTTCTTTTTCACTTAACGGCTCGCCTTTATTCAGCAGCGCCCGCTCACCATACGATGGCAAATTTTGCTGCGCCAGCTCCCAGTCGCTGAGTTCACGGTAATGACCACTGAGGCCATAGGCAATGCCGACCACCAGCAGCACCAATACCAGCGACAGCGGTGCCAGCCAGGGCGTGTTGTTACCTGCAAGGGCCGCCTGACGCTGTCCGATAAACTGGCTTTTTAACTCATTGGCTGCACTTAAAAAATCTTCCGGCGCCAATTCGCCATTGTCTCTGGCCTGGGTCAGGGCATGCAGACGCTCGGCAAAAAGTTCGGTCTGGGTTTGTTCGGCGCTGCCGGCTTTACGCGGCCACCACAATAACAGCACCACCACAGCCAGCATCAACAGCGCCGCTACACTTAATTGCATCAACATTAATCCGGCTCCTTTGATGATTTTTCTGCCATGGCCTGTTCAATCATCGCCTGCAGTTTTTGTTCAAGCTCAGGGTCAACAGCGTCCGTTTGTTGCAGTTGCTGCACTTTTTGTTGTTTTTGCAGCATCACCCAGAATAAACCGGCCAATAACAACAAAGGAGCCAGCCACAACCAAATTGTGCTCCACTGCACAGGCGGCTGGTAATGAACAAAGTCACCATATCTTTGTTTCATATAATCAATGACTTGCTCTTTGTTTTGCCCTTGCTGCACCAGCTGGTAGGTTTTTTCGCGCATATCCACCGCCACCACAGCGTTAGAATCGGCAATATTCTGGTTCTGACACTTTGGGCAGCGCAGCTCAGCCGTCAGCTCACGGTACAGCGCTTGTTGCTGTGCATCTTTAAACGGCAGCAGTTCTTCTGCGGCAGTAGTGGCAAAAGCCGGACATAAACAAAGCGCCAGCAATAAGCGGGCAAAAGCTCTGGAAAACAACTGCATTTTAGGGCGCATTAGTGGCTCCTATGCTTTGTTGTGTCAAAGCTGCTGCAGCCTGGGCTTCCTGCAGTACCGCCTGATATTGCGCTGCTAAGGCTGGCCAGTTTTGCGGGTTAATATCGCCAACATGGTGGGCGCGGATTTGCCCCTGGGCGTCAATTAAAAAGGTTTCAGGCGCACCTGTGACACCCAAATCAAAAATCAGGCTGCGTTTTTCATCCAGAATATTCAGCTGATAAGGATTGCCCTGCTCGGCCAGTTTTTTTGCTACATCCTTTTGTAATGCTGCTAAATCAAAAGTCTCACCAAAAGCGCTGTCTTGCGGCTGCACATAATACAAACCCACAATCTCAATGCCCTGCTGACGCAGTTCGGTTAAAAAACCAAGCTCGGCATTACAGGTTGGACACCACAGACCCCACACATTGAGTAGATAGACTTTGCCTTTGAGGTCATCGGCACTCAGCATCCGCTGTGGAGCCATCAGATCCGGCAATAAAAACGCCGGCAATGGTTTACTCACAAGCGCCGAGCCATGCTGGCGCGGATCGGAAAACAAACCGCTGAATAAAAAAGCCGCCAGCGCAATAAAAAGCACAAAAGGAATGAAAAATAATGACTTACGCATGCTCAGCTCCGTTAAATGCAGCTGTGGTTTCACGCACTTTTACATCAACATGGGCAGGGGCACGACGATAACGTTTATCTAACAGTGCCAGCAAAGCACCTAATGCCATCAATACACCACCAAGCCAAATCCAGCGCACAAAAGGTTTGACATACACCCGCATCGCCCAGGACGGGCCGCTCAGCTCTTCACCCAAAGCTACGTATAAATCGCGGCTTAAGCGGGCATGTACTGCGGCTTCGGTCATCACGGTTTTTTGCAGTGGATAAAAACGTTTTTCCGCGTGCAGATGCGTGACTTTTTCACCGTTGCTGAACACTTCCAGCTCAGCCGCCTGACCACCATAGTTCGGGCCATTTAGCGCATACACGTCCGTCAGCGTAAAGTGATAACCGTTCAGCTCCACTGTGTCGCCAATTTTCATCCGCACGTCTTTTTCCACACTCAGGGTTTTGGTCATGGCCACACCGACAACCAGCACGGCAAAACCAATATGCGCCAGCGTCATGCCCCAGTGACTGGCCTGCAAGCGAGTGAAACCAAGACTGAAACCACCCAGCTGCTGTGCACGCTGATACACCTCGCCAATAGCCGACATGCCAACCCAGGCGCCGAGCAAACAACCCAATAACGCCAGATTGGCCGCCAGCGACTGTGTCGCCGCCAGATAACCAATGGCTAAAGTCAGCGCCAACAGCGCAACCAGGGTTAAGGGTTTTAATAAAGGCGGCAGCTGCTGCTGTTTCCAGCGTACCCAGGGGCCAAGCCCCAGCAGTAAACTAAAAGGGATCACCAGATAATAAAACAGCTGATTAAAAAACGGCTCGCCGATAGAAATAGAGCCTAAGCCTAATTCTTTGTGAAACAGTGGGTATAAAGTGCCTAAAAACACCACCAGAGTGGCGGTCAGTAAAAATACATTATTGCCCCACAGCAACACTTCACGGCTAAACAGCTGATAACGGGCCTGCGAGCGCACAGCGTTCATCCGCAGCGCATACAAAAATAACGATCCACCCACGACCAGCAGTAAAAACGCCAGTAAATACAAACCGCGGCTTGGATCAGAAGCAAAGGAGTGCACCGACACCAGTACGCCGGATCGCACTAAAAAGGCGCCCATTAAACTTAACGAAAATGCCGCTATGGCCAGCAGCACAGTCCAGGATTTAAAGGTGCCGCGTTTTTCAGTGACCGCCAGCGAATGCAACAATGCGGTGCCAACCAGCCAAGGCATAAAAGACGCGTTTTCAACCGGATCCCAGAACCACCAGCCGCCCCAGCCCAGTTCGTTATAAGCCCACCAGCTGCCGAGCATAATGCCCAGAGTTAAAAACAACCAGGCAGCTAAGGTCCATGGCCGCGCCCAGCGTGCCCAGGTACTGTCAAACTTACCGCCAATTAAAGCAGCAATGGCAAAAGCAAAAGAAACAGCAAAACCGACATAACCCACATACAACAGCGGCGGGTGCACTATCATGCCAAAGTCTTGCAGCAGCGGGTTTAAATCACGGCCTTCCACCGGAAAAAACGGCAGGCTGCGCTCGAAGGGGTTGGACATAAACAGCGAAAAGGCAATAAAACCAACACAGATAAAGCCCATCACGCCCAAAATGCGGCCTTGCATCAACAGCGGCAAAGAGTTGGAAAAGAGCGCCACCAAAGCAGTCCAGAGCGCCAGAATGGTCACCCAAAGCAGCATCGAGCCTTCATGGGAGCCGAAACTTGCGGTCAGCTGAAAATACCAGGGCAGCATGCTGGACGAATTGCTGGCCACGTTAATCACGGTAAAGTCGCTGTGATAAAAAGCGTACATCAGGCAGGCCATGGCGGTGCCGCTGAATAAAAACAGGCCAATCGCCAGGGGTTTGGCCAGCAATAACGCCCGCACACTGCCGCTGTAACTGCCATACATAGGCACCAGCGCCAGTAAACAAGATAAAGCAAAAGCAAATATCAGCGACAGCTGACCAATTTCAGGAATCATTATTGGCTACCGCCCTCTGTTGCCGTGGCTGGTTTATCTGCTTGTTTTGTTTCAGTTGTGGCTGCACCAGAGGTGGCTGAAGCATCTGCAGCGGCCGGATAGGTATATTTAGGCGCCACATGTTTGATGCCCTTCACCGCCTCTGCCACTTCCGGCGGCATATATTCTTCATCATGTTTAGCCAGCACTTCTGTTGCCTGAATATTGGTGGCGTCGATTAAAGTGCCTTGCGCCACTATGCCCTGCCCTTCACGGAATAAATCCGGCAGTATACCGTCATAATGCACTGTCACTGTGGGGCCTGTGTCGGCTAAAGCAAAACTGACTTTTAAACTGCTGTCGTCCCGTTTCACTGAACCTGGCACAACCATACCACCAATACGCAAACGCTGGCCTGGTACAGGTTTGACTTTGTCTTCGCCTAAACCATTCAGCAACTGACTTGGGGTATAAAACAAATCAACGTTTTCATTCAGCGCATACAACATGGCGCCTACAGCACCACTTAATAACAACAAAATGGCGCTGACGGCCATCAGCCGCTGTTTACGTCTTGGGTTCATTGTTTTCTTCCTCAAGTTGTTGCTGCGCACGCACTCTGTGTTCACGCTGTTGTTTTTTGGCTAAGTCCTGCAAAATCCGGCTCTGACTGCGCTGGCTGAACCACCAGAGCGCGGCCAGTAACCCATAGGTACTGCCAAAAGACAACCAGACAAAAAGCGCATAACCGCCCATCTGCCAAAAGGCACTTAACGACTCAAAATAAAATTCCGGCATCAGACACCCCGCCCTGCGTTAGTTTGCGGCACGCTACCTTTGTGCACAGACTGCTGCGCCAAAGCGCGAACCCAGGGTCTGTGCTGTTCATTGAGCAAAATAGCGGTGCGAAGGCGCAAACAGGTCAGCGCCGCCAGCAATAAGGCAAAACCCAAAATCCCCAGCAACAAAGGCCACAGCATCGAAGGGTCAATCGAAGGTTTGGCAAATTTAGTGATAGTGGCGCCCTGATGCAGGGTGTTCCACCATTCTACAGAAAAGTGAATAATCGGCAGATTCACCACCCCAACCACCGCCAATAAAGCTGAGGCTTTGGCGCCAAGCTGACGATCGGCAAAAGCGCCGGACAGTGCAATCACACCTAAATACAAAAACAATAAAATCAGTTCAGAAGTGAGTCTGGCATCCCACACCCACCAGGTGCCCCACATAGGTTTGCCCCAGGCCATGCCGGTCAAGAGTGCTATCAGCGTATACACAGCGCCAATAGGCGCAATGGCGCCAACAGCCCACTGTGCCACTTTAATTTGCCACACCAGTGCAATAAAAGCGGCAATAGCCATGCTGCTGTATGCGCCCATCGACCAAATCGCCGCTGGCACATGAATATGAATAATGCGGTAACTGTCACCTTGCTGGTAATCAGCCGGGGTAAAACCAAGGCCCCAGACAGTGCTCAGCAGCAAGGTCAACACGGCCAGCGTCATTAACCATGGAAACCACAAGCCGCAAATGCGGTATAAAGTTTCAGGTTTGGCATATGGATCAAGCCACTTAAACATATCACCCCACGTTTAATCTTAAAGCTTTTAATACCGCAAGCGGCACCAGCGCTGCCGCCAGACACAACATGGCCGCTAATACGGCCAATTGTGCCGAATAGTCCAGTCCCAGCGTGGCATTGTCCACAGCGGCACTGGCAAAAATCAGCAGCGGAATATACAAAGGTAAAATCAGTAAGGCCAGCAGAATTCCGCCTTTATCGGCAGATAAAGTAAGGGCTGCGCCAAGTGCCGCCAGCAAATTTAATAACGGTGTGCCCAGCAGCAAACTCAGCACTATCGCCTGCCAGGCTGCAGTACTCAGGCCAAGCAATAAGGCAATCAGCGGTGATATCAATAACAGCGGTAAGGCGGTGCTGCACCAGCTGCTGCTGATTTTGGCCAGCACATAAGGAAATAACGGGTCTCTTGCCGCCACCAGCTGCTCCAGCGTGCCCTGGCGAAAATCTTCTTTAAACAAGCGTTCAGCGCCCAAAAGCACACTCAAAAGTGCTGCTATCCAGACAATACCGGGCGCAATTTCGGCCAGCAAATTAGGTTTAGCGCCCACACCCAGCGGAAATAAGGTGAGGACTATGACAAAAAACATCAATGGATTCAGCCAGTCGGCCTTTTGTCTTGCGAGTAAGCGCCATTCACGCACAAAAGCTGCTTTAAACATTACCATCGGTAAACCAGCTCCAGAGTGCGGCTTTGTGGGAATTGTTGTTCCATGGCCTGGTGAGTGGTCAGAATAATAGCGCCGCCTTGCTCAAGATGTTGTTTAAACCGTTGTTGCAAAAGTTTGATGGCACCTTGGTCCAGCGCGGTAAAAGGCTCGTCTAAAATCCAGAGTTTGGCCTGGGTTAACCACAAACGCGCTAAAGACACACGACGCTGCTGGCCTGCCGACATCATCTGGCAGGGAATATCTTCAAGGCCAGCCAAACCAAGGGTTGCCAGCACTGCATAATAATCGGTGTTTTTCAGCGCAAATGCCGCCTGCCAGAATTCCAGGTTTTCCAGAGCGGTGAGCTGGGGCTGCACTCCACTTAAATGGCCGATATAACACAAGGAACTGGCAAAGTCGCTTTGTGACGTGCTGTTTGACGAAGGGTCAGATAACGGCTTGCCACACCACAACACCTGCCCTTCATCAGGCGTGGCTAAACCCGCCAGAATTCGCAACAAACTGCTTTTACCGGCGCCGTTTTTACCGCTGATATGCAATAACTCGCCGGCTGCGAGCTCAAGGTCAACAGCATCAAACAGCACCCGGTCTTGCCGGACACAACAGAGGGCGAAAGCAGTTAATAAGTTTGTCGACACCAGAGAAACAGCCATCAAAAAAAACAGCGCGCATCTTAACATATTGGCGTTAGAATACGCATGCGCTATAACCTTGATAGCCGCTTAAACAGCCAAAATTATGAACCAGATCAATCTTGATTCTCTGTTGCACATCGGCAGCAGCCAGCCATCAACCACAAGCACTGCTGCGCTGGCACCGCTGAAGTTAAGCCCGGACACTCTGTATCAGGGGTTGCTGAATATTGGCCGTGATGGCAGCAGTCAATTACAAATGAGCACAGCACAAGGCCCGGTGCAGATTAAGTTAAGTCCGGAGCAAACCCGCTTGTTGCAATCAGGCTTACAACAAACAAGCGCCACAACTTTAGCAAACACTGCTATTACAGCTCAGACTCAGACAAGCGCTCATCCACGGCAGCCAGGCCAGCCATCAGGCACCATCAATCTTGAGCTGGCGCTTAAGCAGCTGCCATCGGGCCAGCTGCAGCTGCAGGTACAGACCAGCGCCAATCCGCCGGCGGCCGTCAGCTTCAGTAGCGCTGCGCTGGTCAAACTACTAGGCGCACCAGAGCACAGCAATCAATTGCAATTGGAAGTGCAGTTAAGCCGCAGCGGCGAAAAATTGTTGTTACAACTGCCAAATCAGCGCCAGCTGCAATTGCCCTTGAGTTTTTTGCCACAAAGCAATCAATGGCCACAGCAATTTCAAACCAAAGCCTTGCTGGTGCTAGACGCCAGCACTGCGCAGCTACAGATCAAACTAAAACCCGACGCCGCTTTAGCTGCCCCGCTGAAAAACTCAGCTGCGGAAGCGGCAAAAACTGCCGAACAAAACAGCAGCACAACTCAGACCAAAACCCAGACCGGTACTGGCACCGGCACAATACAGGGTGTATATGAAGGCAGAACAGCAACAAAATTTGAAAATGCACCAGCAACCAACACTTTGCCAGCCGCAGCTTTTAGCGATAAAACAGTCACCCTGAGCAAGGCGCAGAGCCGTGAACTAATGCCGTTACTTGCCAAAGCACTGCAACCTGCGCTGCTTGCATCCGACAACAAAGCAGCTTCAGACAACAAAGCATTACAACAATGGCTAAACAATCAGTTAAGCGCAGCACAACAGACCACGGCCAGACAAATCCCCACTCAGTTGCAACAAGGCGCCGACTGGCAGTTAAGCCCGTCCAGCCAAAAAGCCGCGCCGCAACAATGGCAATTACAGGTGAACCCAACACCACAAAAAGGCGCAGTGCTGGAGCTTGGCCCACAACAGCTGAACCGGCCACTGATTTGGCAGGCTGCACCTGCCGATAGCCCGCAGAAAACACCGGTCGATATAAACCAGCTGTGGCGGCAATGGCTGCCACTGTCCAGTGCCAAAGCCGATCCACTGCGGGTGTTGCCGGAGTTGCCGGCGGCGCTCAGCGCTGTATTTACCGAGCTTAAAGCACAAAGCCTGGATGCAGCCAAGCCGGTACAAAGCAGCCAGTTGCTGACACAGTTAACAGCAGCGCTGCAATTTAACCCGCTACAGCCAACGCCTGCCAATCTGGCCAGCAGCAGTGCCGGCACCCTGGCCGTTGCACTGCAACTGTTATTGGGAAGGCTGGCAGGCGCGAGCACCACAGAGCCCAAAACCCCGGTGGCGGCCAAGCTGCAGCAGCTGATAGGCCAGCTTGATAACACACAAAGCAGTAATTTGCTCAGGCAGCTATCGAGCCATGCCAGCACACTGCAGGGATCACAACTGGCATCGGTAGAGCAGCAGCAACAACCGCAGCAGCACCAGCAACTTTTTATTCAGCTGCCGCTACAACAGGCGGGTGACAGCCGTTTTGCCGAACTTGCCATCAGTGAGCGCGAAGCTGATGGAAAAAACGGCGGCGGTAAAACCAGGCAATGGCAACTGACGATGAAATTTGATCTGGCCGAACTTGGCCCCTTGTTGGTGCAGGTAAGGTTAACGGGTCAGGACGTTAGCCTGCAGTTTTATGCTGAGCAGGAAAAAGTCGTAAATACAGCCCAGCAGTTTTTGCCGCTGTTTAAAGACCGGCTGAAACTACAGGGGCTCAGTGTCAGTGAAGCTCAGTGTCAACTGGGGAAAATTCCGCCGCAGCTGTATCAGCGCAGCAATAGTTTATTGGCCGTAAA
Organism: Rheinheimera sp. 4Y26; assembly: GCF_025245835.1. GTDB lineage: Bacteria > Pseudomonadota > Gammaproteobacteria > Enterobacterales > Alteromonadaceae > Pararheinheimera. The sequence goes on along the minus strand of NZ_JAOBWS010000005.1, from coordinate 26,976 downwards.
GGTGTAGAAAGAGAAAAGTGTAGCGAAAACAAGGTGTAGCCATGAGCAAAACCAATCAGGACAAAGCGGCCATTGCGCTGCACTACGACGGTAAAACGCCGGGCAAAGCGCCAACCATTATTGCCAAAGGCCATGGTGATTTAGCCGATGAAATTATTCAGCTCGCCAAAGAACACGGCATTTTAGTGCATGAAGATGAAGAGCTGACCAAGCTGCTCAAACAAATGGAGCTGGGCGACCAAATTCCAAAGGAGCTGTATTTATTGATTGCGGAGCTGATTGCTTTTTCTTATGTACTGCAGGGGAAATTTCCGGAGCATTGGGAAAACATTCACGAACGTATTGATCTCAAAACCTGATGTACTGACATCAGCTGTGCGTCGCTGTTGTCACAGCCTCACTTTTAATCCCGATTTTAATTACACCCACCTGCTGTTCGAAAAATAAATTTACTGTCAGATTGGCGACTTAGCCACCATTTCCACTGGTCGGAGATCTGCAAAGCGTTTTTCTTCGTCTAACCTGATAAGTCTTAATTGAATATCAACTGAATGAGGTGCGCTGATGAACGTACAGGATCTGAAACTCGGCATGTTGTGTCAAAGCAAAAAAGGTGTGGGTGTGGTCAGCTGGATAGACGCGCAGGACAGAGCTGTGTATTTATCTGATTTACACGACAACAACAAACATTTTGCAGTGAGTTTTGAAGAGCTGCAGGACGAACCTCAAATTCATCAAACCACTGATATTTATTATTAATGTACACATCCACCATAAAAAAACGCCTGCAGTTGCAGGCGTTTTTTTATGCTGAAGCAAAGCAGCCCGTTACACCCGGGTTCGCTTTTTGCCTTTAAACGCAGGTTTGGCCGGACGGGCCGGTTTGTCTGCCTGTGGCTTTTTCTCTGCTTTTGGCGCTTTTTCCGGGTTTTTCAGTGCAATCTGATGTTTACGCACTGCCCTTTTAATAGATGCCATACGACGGCGGCGCTCGTCTTTGTCTTCAGGTTTGGCCAAAGACTCAGTTTCATAATCCATATGCACCAGCTTACGCAGGTAGTTCACCTCTTCCAGCGCATATTCAGTGTAACCACCGGCCGGAAGATGTTTTGGTAATAACAAATCGCCATAACGCACCCGAATTAACCGGTTGACCACAGCGCCCTGTGATTCCCACATCCGGCGCACTTCACGGTTGCGGCCTTCGGTCAGGGTCACGTTAAACCACTTGTTAATGCCTTCGCCACCACTGGCTTTAATCTTTTTAAAAGCGGCTTTACCGTCTTCGAGCTCAACACCGGTGCGCAGTTTTTGGATCATCGCATCTGTTACTTCACCAAACACCCGCACCGCGTATTCACGCTCAACTTCAAATTTCGGGTGCATTAAGCGGTTGGCCAGTTCGCCGTCCGTGGTAAACAACAACAAACCTGAGGTATTGATATCGAGACGGCCTATCGCAACCCAGCGGGAACCGCGGATTTTTGGCAGACGGTCAAATACCGTTGGCCGTCCTTCAGGGTCAGTGCGCGAACAAATTTCACCTTCAGGTTTATGGTAGGCAATAACACGGCAGATTTGTTCGGCTTCAGCGGCCAGTTTGACCGGATGACCATCTACCCGCACTATTTGCGTTGGGATCACCCTGTCACCGAGCTGCGCCACCTTGCCATCGATAGTGACACGGCCTGCGCTTATCCAGCTTTCCATTTCGCGGCGTGAACCTACACCGGAACGGGCCAGCACTTTTTGTAACTTTTCACTCATGATGTCTCCTCAGTCATCGCGACTGTGTTTAATAAAGCAGCGCTGTCGAGCGTCATAGCTGCCTGTGCAGAAAATTCAGTTAAAGCCGGCAATGCAGCAAGCGACTTTAAGCCAAAGTAGTTTAAAAATTCCGCTGTGGTGGCATATAAACCGGGTCGTCCCGGCACGTCTTTATGCCCCACCACTTTCACCCAACCGCGGTCGAGCAAGGTACGGATGATCTGACTACTCACAGTCACACCACGCACTGCTTCAATTTCACCTCGGGTGATAGGTTGACGATAGGCAATCAGCGCCAGAGTTTCCAGTACAGCACGGGAATAACGGGGTGACCGTTCAGGCCAGAGTCTGGCAAGATAGTCGCTCCATTCACTTTTGGTCTGAAAACGATAGCCTGTTGCCGTTTCCACCAGTTCAATACCACGGCCCTGATAATCCTGTTGCAACTGCTTTAATGCATCCGCCAGCCGTTTTTTTGACAGCTGAAAATCGGCCAGCACAGTGGCAGTTAAATCTTCCGTGGTTAATGGCCTTTCGCTGGCAAACAAAGTTGCTTCCAGTAATTGCAATAATTGACTGTCATTAATTTTGCTGGCCAATAGAACATCCTGTGGGAGTGATCGGGCGGGAAAACGCCGCCATTATGCCAATTTCAGATGGATCTGACCATAGGCTTGCACCTGTGTCAGTTGCACCAGTTTTTCTTTGGTGAGCTCTAAAATGGCTAAAAAACTCACCACCACCCCGGCTCTGCCTTCTTCTAATTGAAAACACTGCTCAAACAGCAAATAACCTTGTTTTTCTTTGAGCAGCTGTAAAATCTGACTCATGCGCTCGCGGGTGGATAATTTTTCTTTGGCAATATGATGATGCTGAAAATCTTTTACTCTTTTCGCCACATCGGCCAAAGCCGACACTAAGTCGGCCAGCGACACTTCGGGCAAAATCACTAAAGGGGCGAAATTATCGGCAAGTTCAGCCTGCACTTTAAAAAAGTCGCGCTCTTCCCGCGGTAGTGCATCTAAATCTGTAGCGGCCTGTTTAAACTGCTCGTATTCCTGCAGACGGCGAATCAGCTCTGCCCTGGGGTCAGCTTCCTCTGCGTTCTGATGGGCATGCACCGGCAATAACAAACGTGATTTTATTTCCGCCAGCATAGCCGCCATCACCAGATATTCAGCCGCCAGCTCAAAATTCATGCCCTGCATTAGTTCAATATATTCAATATATTGCTGCGTAATTTCATTAACCGGCAAATCAACAATATCAAACTTGTTCTTGCGAATGAGATACAACAGAAAATCCAGCGGGCCTTCAAAAGCCTCCAGCAGCACCTCCAGTGCATCAGGCGGAATATATAAATCTTCCGGACGCTCCAGCACAGCTTCGCCACGCACAAATGCCAAAGGCAGCGGTGGCTGAATGGTTAAAGGCGTTAATTCAGCCGGTGGCAAAGCGGCTGATTCGGCTGGCTCTGGTTGTGGTTCTGTTACATCAGCCACTTGTTGTGCTCAGCAGATTATAAAAAAGGCGCAACAGGGCCTGCGCCCTCACGCACTATCACAGCTACATCGTCGGATAAATCCACCACTGTGGTTGGATTACCAGGCAATACACCACCGTGCATAATTAAATCAACCTGCCGCTCGAGCTGATCGCGTAAATCCTCAGGATCAGACTCGGTAAATTCCTGGCCCGGCAGAATTAAACTGCTCGACATTAACGGCTCACCCAATTCTTCCAGCAATGCCAGCGCTATTTTGTGATCAGGAATGCGCAAACCGACGGTTTTTTTCTTTTCGTTTAATAAACGTTTTGGCACTTCTTTGGTGCCGCGCAAAATAAAAGTATAAGCGCCAGGGGTGTTGTTTTTAATCAGCCGGAAGGCTGTGTTTTCCACTTTGGCATAAATAGACAATTCGGATAAATCGCGGCACATCAGGGTTAAATGATGGTCACCACTGATCTGGCGGATTTGTAAAATACGCTCCATCGCCGCTTTATCACCAATATGACAACCCAGTGCATAACCGCTGTCGGTTGGGTACACCACAACCCCACCCTGTTTAATAATATGCACTGCTTGTTTAATTAAACGTTGTTGGGGTGTTTCCGGATGCACATAAAAAAACTGACTCATAAAACTCCCTGTCAGCACCATCCAAAAGTTGTGAATGTTGCTGTTTTAAATGTTCGTCACGCTGGACTTTTTTCGGTTTTATTAGCAATAGCAAGGATTTAGCTAATATTCAAGCCAGCTGTTATTGCGGCAAAGGCAAAAATTCTTCAGCGGTTTCATCGATATTGATGTCAGTTGCAAGCTCAGCATCGGCCAGGGCATGACCCAAGGTTTTCAACTGCCAGTCTTGCCAGATGGGAATAATATCGTCGGTCATATATAAACCCCGACCCAGTTCATTCCACTGCGTTGGCTGATGGAAATCTGAGCCGACTGAAGCTTTGAGTTCAAACAACTGGCAAAGCCGCCAAATTTCGCGTTTTTGCACCGGCGTTTGCTGCGGCGACGCCACTTCAGCAGCATCACCGCCAGCCAAAGCAAATTCGCGCATCAGTTTTGTCAGCCACTTGCCATTGAGATTGTATTTTAAAGGATGCGCCAGCACTGCCACGCCACCGGCGTCGTGGATCCACTTTACTGCTGTGGCTAAATCCACCCAGTTATTCGGCACATAACCAGCTTTGCCACGCGCCAGATATTTTTTAAACACATTATTCATTGAACTGGCTTTGCCAATATTCACCAGATGGCGGGCAAAATGGGTGCGGGTCAATGCTGCGCCATTGGCGAGCTCCAGCACGGCTGGTAGACAATCCGGCACCTGAAATTTGGTTAAACGCCTGGCCATTTCAGTGGCGCGCTCCAGCCGGAGTTGTTGCTGGCTTTGTAACCTAAGCAACAATTCGCTGTCATTTGGGTTGATGTGCAAACCGACAATATGAATTTCAAATTCGTACCATGAGGTGGAGATTTCCACACCATCAATCAGCTGCAGCGGCAGTTGCTGCGAAGCAATATGTGCAGCAGCTGTCGCCAGGCCAGCCACAGTGTCATGATCGGTAATGGCCAGCACATTTATTTTTTGCGCAACAGCGCGCTCCACTAAATCTTGTGGGCTTAAAATGCCGTCGGAGCAAAAAGTGTGGCTGTGTAAATCTATTTTCATATTGAGTCTCGATTAAAACGGCCGCCATTGTGCCACAAAAGCAGCCTGAACAGCGTCATAAATAGTACCTCAGCAAGCATCATCAGTTTGTTGGCAACATCAAGTGCCCCCCGCAGTTGTTGCCGGATAAGCCGCAAAGCAGAGCCGTCCAGACTTTTATACGTTTTATTTTGTTTTTATGCCAAATCCAGCTTGACGAAACCTAAGCTTATGCGGTTTGATAGGGGCAGACTTTTACAGGGTGTACTTCAGTATGATGTTACAAACAACCTTAACCAACTGGTGGTGGCATACTCCTTAACGGGCGTGTGTTGGTGTTGTTTACCCTGAATAAACCCCAAGAGCCCGTTTTCAGCAAACGGGCTTTTTTTTTGATGTTAAAACGATAAACGAAATAAATTAGGATTAAAAACATGAGCTTAGTAGCGTTAATTTCCTGGCGATGGTGGCAATTTTCAGTTGGGGGCACAGGCCCTGCTTTGGACTATTGTAATTAACAGCCATTGATCCTTGCGGTACCAGCCGCGGATCAGCCCGCCACAGCGGGTTTTGTAAGGAAAGACCATGATTTTCAGCCATATCACCCAACAAGCCGGCCAGGTGGCCAGCATTAGCCAGACAGTGCCTTATCAGGCCGACCCGCTGGCCTGTTACCAGCATTTAGCAGGGCAAAGCCGATATTCATTGCTGCTTGAATCTGCCGAAATTGACAGCAAAGACAATCTTAAAAGCCTGATGTTACTGGATGCCGCGCTGCGTATTGAATGTAACGGCGGGCAAGTGACAGTTGAGGCCATTACCGACAACGGCAAACTGCTGCTGCCCTTTTTACACCACAAGTTACAAGGCAAAGCCAGCTTACGTCTGGCCGACGATGCTTCTGCGCTGATTTGCCAGTTTAACCGCCCTGACCCGTTGCTGGATGAAGACAGCAAACTCATCGCTGCTAACCCTTTTGATGTTTTGCGGGTTTTGCAGCACGAACTGTTTAGCCACAGCAATGAGCCTTTTGCCATCTTTTTAGGCGGTGTCATTGGTTATGACATGGTGGCCACTGTGGAGCAGCTGCCCGAAGTGCCAACAGGTGATAACCGCTGCCCGGATTATTTATTTTATGTGGCTGAAACCTTGTTAGTGCTGGACCATCAGGCACAACAAAGCCGCTTAATTGGCAATATTTTTTGTGGTGAAGGCGCCATGGCCAATTGTTTTGTGGTGGGTAACAGGCTGGAGCAACTGAGCCAGATGCTGACAGAGCAAAACACTGCCGCAGCACAAAACAAAACCCCGGACCTGTTGCAGCACCAGTTACAACAAACTTCGGCGGTCAAAGTGGATATCGACGATGCCGCTTTTATTGCTCAGGTAGAAAACCTGAAAGAAAACATCGTTGCAGGTGATGTGTTTCAGGTGGTGCCAAGCCGCTGTTTTAGCTTGCCTTGTGCTAATCCGCTTGCCGCTTACGCCAAACTGAAACAACAAAATCCCAGCCCTTATATGTTTTTCCTGCGTGACCGCGAATTTATCCTCTTTGGTGCCTCGCCAGAGTCTGCGCTGAAATTTGATGCCCAAAGCCGTCAGGTGGAAATTTACCCTATCGCCGGCACCAGACGCCGTGGTTTTAATGCACAAGGCCAGATTGACCGCGATTTAGACAGCCGCATTGAGCTGGAGCTCAGGCAAGACGATAAAGAAAAAGCTGAACATTTAATGCTGGTGGATTTAGCCCGTAACGACGTGGCGCGGATCAGTGTACCAGGCAGCCGTTATGTCAAAGAGCTATTGAAAGTCGACCGTTATTCTTATGTGATGCATTTGGTGTCCAGAGTAGTAGGCACTTTAAAACCACAGCTGGATGCACTGCACGCTTATCAGGCCTGTATGAATATGGGTACTTTAGTGGGAGCGCCCAAAGTGCGGGCGGCGGAGCTTATCCGGCAAGTAGAAGGCAAACGCCGTGGCAGTTATGGCGGTGCTGTAGGTTATTTATCCGGTAACGGCGATTTTGACAGCTGTATTGTGATTCGCAGTGCCTACGTTGAAGCGGGCACCGCTTATATTCAGGCCGGCGCCGGTGTGGTTTACGACTCCATCGCCAAAGCCGAAGCCGACGAAACCCGCAGTAAAGCCCAGGCGGTCGTGACCGCAATTCTGGCTGCCGGAGGTGCACAATGAGTACAGCAACAATGGCCAGCAAAACCATCGTCTATCTGCTGGATAACAAAGACTCTTTTACCTACAACCTGGTGGATGAACTGGCGCAGCTTCATTGTGAATTAAAGCTGTACCGTAATACGGTACCGGCTGAGTTTATTTTTGCCAAAATGCAGCAAGACGCCAAAACCAACAAAGTACTGTTGTTATTGTCCCCTGGCCCAGGCGCGCCGTCCGAAGCCGGTTCTATGCCAGAGCTGATTCAGCTTTGCGCCGGTGTGTTCCCGATGCTTGGCATTTGCCTGGGTCATCAGGCGCTGGTGGAGCATTATGGTGGCACCGTTGGGCGTGCCGGTGAAACTGTACATGGTAAAACCTCCCTGATTGAGCTTAACGAACACCCGGTGTTTGATAACCTGCCAAGGCCTTTTGCGGTGGCACGTTATCACTCATTAATGGCCACTCAGGTCCCAGACAGCCTGCAGGTGATTGCACGCTATCAGCATATTCCGATGGCCATTTTCCATGCAGAGCACAAGGTACTGGGGTTTCAGTTTCATCCGGAGTCGATTTTAACGACTATGGGTAAACCTTTATTGGCGCAAAGCCTGGCTTATCTGGGAGGTGGCGAATGACAGCGATCACTCAAGCGCCAGCCCAGACTCAGGCTACAGCAGTGGAAAACAACTTTAACGCCCAGCCCTTTTTGCACCAGCTGCTGGCTGGCGAAGCGCTGACACAAGCCCAAAGTGAAGCCTTTTTTGCTGCAGTAGCCGCTGGTTTAGTGGAGCCTGTACTGTTATCGGCAGTGCTGGTAGCGCTTAAACTCAAAGGCGAAACGGCCGACGAAATTGCTGGTGCAGCTCTGGCCTTTCGAGCCGCTGCAACCGCCTTGCCGCTGACTAACACCCAGAGTATTGACTGCTGCGGCACAGGCGGTGATGGTAGCAACACTATTAATATCTCTACCACAGCCGCTATTGTCGCTGCTGCTATGGGCCTTGTCGTCAGCAAACACGGCAACCGCAGTGTGTCATCGCAAAGTGGTTCGGCCGATTTATTTGAAAAACTTGGCGTGAATATTCAGATGAGCCCGCAGCAAGCAGCCACTGCTTTGGATAAAGCCGGTGTCAGCTTTTTATTTGCACCCTTGTATCACCCGGGCATCCGCCATGCCATGCCGGTACGCACAGCCCTTAAAACCCGCACTTTATTTAACCTGCTGGGGCCTTTACTAAACCCTGCCGCACCGGATTTTCAGCTGCTTGGCGTGTACGACGCCAAACTGTGCAAAGTGATGGCACAAGCGCTTAAACAGCTGGGCGTTAAACGCGCCTGGGTGGTGCATGGCGCCGGTTGTGATGAAATTGCTTTGCATGGTGTGACTCAGGTGTGTGAAGTGCGTGATGGCGAGCTTTTTGAATTTAGCTTAACAGCAGCAGATTTTGGCCTGGCGCCACAACCACTCAGTGCACTCAAAGGCGGTGACCCAAGCCATAACGCTGCGGCCAGCCTGGCCATTTTACAGGGTTCAGCACCAGAGGCGCATCAGGCCGCTATTGCCGCCAATGTGGCCGCAATGCTGAAAATTTGTGGCCGGGGCGAAGATTTAGCCGCCAATTGCCAGCAAGTTTTAGCACTTTTACAAACAGACGCAGCCATGCGACCCCTAGCGTTGTTACAGGAGGCCAGTTATGGCTAACGTGTTAAAAAATATTATTGCCCACAAAAGGTTAGAAGTCAGTGAGCGCAAAATCAGTCAGCCGCTTGCGACTTTTATGAGCGAGGTAAAACCAACATCCCGCAGCTTTTTACAGGCGCTGTTACAGCCAGGAGCCCGTTTTATTCTGGAATGTAAAAAAGCCTCACCTTCCAAAGGTTTAATTCGTGCCAATTTTGATTTAGACGAAATTGCCGCTGTGTATGGCAAATACGCGGATTGTATTTCGGTACTGACCGACGAAAAGTTTTTTCAGGGCAGTTACAGCTATTTTGCCAGCATGCGGCAAAAAGTCAGCCAGCCGCTTTTGCACAAAGATTTTATTATCGACCCGTATCAGATTTATTTAGGCCGGTTTTATGGTGCCGATGCAGTGCTGCTGATGTTGTCGGTGTTATCAGACGAGGAATACCAGAGCCTGGCCAAAGTTGCGCACGAGCTTGGCATGACGGTGCTGACGGAAGTCAGTAATGAAGAAGAAACCTTGCGTGCTGTGGCACTCAAAGCTGAGCTCATTGGCATTAATAACCGCGACTTACGCACTTTAACCACCAACTTAGACACCAGTTTCCGCCTTGCCAGGCTGATCCCGCCCGGTACCCCTGTCGTATCTGAATCCGGTATTTATTTTAATCCTCAGGTGCGAAAGCTGCGTAAAGTGGCCAAAGCCTTTTTGGTCGGCAGCGCCTTAATGGCTGAGCCGGACCTGGAAAACGCGGTGCGTGCTTTGGTGCTTGGCACGCACAAAGTCTGTGGTTTAACCAATGCACAACAGGCAAAAACTGCATATCAGGCCGGTGCTTATTATGGCGGACTGATTTTTTATCCGGCCTCGCCCCGTGCTGTAACTCTGGCACAGGCGGCCGCTATAGTTGCGGCGGCGCCACTGAATTTTGTTGGTGTTTTTGTCACTGAAAGCATCGAACAAGTGGCGCTGATTGCCAAAGAGCTGCAGTTAAGCGCGGTGCAACTGCATGGTGATGAAGATGACGATTACCTGCGCGCGCTTCGCACTTTATTACCGGCGCACACCGCCATCTGGAAAGCCTATAGAGTAAAAGACAAACTGCCGGTGTTTAGCCAGCTTGCCGACAAAATAGTGCTGGACAGTTACCAGCAGGGATTACCAGGTGGCACCGGGGTTCGTTTTGACTGGGCGCTGCTGCAACAGCAGTTCGCACAGGATTTTGACAACAAACTGCTGCTGGCCGGTGGTTTAAGCCCGGACAATGTGGCAGAAGCCCTGCCCTTGCCGGTTGCCGGCCTTGATATGAACTCAGGCCTGGAGAGCGCCCCTGGCGTCAAAGATCCGGCCAAAATTGCCATTGCTTTTCAACAGATCAGAGAATTCAGTTATGACTAAGCCTTTATTAAACCCTTATTTTGGTGAATACGGCGGTATGTTTGTACCGCAATTATTGGTACCGGCGCTGCGTCAGCTGGAGCAGGCTTTTGTTGATGCGCAAAAGGATCCGGCATTTTTAGCTGAATTCCAGCATTTGCTAACCCATTACGCCGGCCGGCCGACACCGCTGACTTTATGCCGCAATATCAGTCCCAATCCGCTGGTGAAAATTTATTTAAAACGCGAAGATTTATTACATGGCGGCGCGCATAAAACCAATCAGGTGCTGGGTCAGGCGCTTTTGGCAAAACGCATGGGCAAAAAAGACATCATCGCCGAAACCGGCGCAGGTCAGCATGGTGTGGCCACTGCTTTAGCCTGCGCCTTGTTAGGCCTTAACTGCAAAATTTATATGGGCGCCAAAGATATTGAACGTCAGGCACCCAATGTGTTCCGGATGAAACTGATGGGCGCCACTGTGATTCCGGTTACCGCTGGCTCAGGCACATTAAAAGATGCAGTAAACGAAGCCATGCGCGACTGGTCGGCCAGTTATGCCACCAGCCATTATCTGCTCGGCACCGCGGCCGGCCCGCATCCATTCCCGACCATAGTGCGCGAATTTCAGAAGATGATTGGCGAAGAAGCCAAACAACAAATTCTGCGAGCTGAAGGCAAATTGCCGGATGCAGTGCTAGCTTGTGTTGGTGGTGGCTCCAACGCTATCGGCATGTTTGCCGATTTTATTCCGCACGAAGAAGTCAAACTGATTGGTGTAGAGCCGGGTGGCATGGGCATCAACACCCATCAGCATGGTGCTGCACTTTCAACCGGTAGTTTTGGTATTTTGCACGGCGCCTATACCGCGATTATGCAAACTCCAGACGGCCAGATTGAAGAGTCTTATTCCATTTCAGCGGGTTTAGATTACCCGGCTGTTGGCCCACAACATACCTATTTAGCCTCTATTGGCCGTGCCCAGTATGTTGCCATTAATGATGATGAAGCTTTGGCGGCCTTTCAGTTGCTGGCTAAAACAGAAGGTATTATTCCGGCACTGGAAAGCTCACACGCTTTGGCCCATGCCTTAAAAATGGCCGAAGCTGCCACAGAGCCTACTGTGCTGTTAGTGAATTTATCCGGCCGGGGGGATAAAGATTTAGGCCATGTGATGGCAGTGCTGGCTGAGCATCAGGCGGCAGATATTGCCCAAAGACAACTGGATGAGCAGGCCGCTGTGCGCCAGCATCAGAGCAAATAAAAGCGTCAGCATCAGAGCAAATAACAGCGCCTGCATCAGAGCAAATAAAGAAAGGATTGAATATGTTACGTTATGATTTGATGTTCAAACGTTTAAAAGAAGCCCGTCAGGGTGCTTTTGTGCCTTTTGTCACTATCGGCGACCCTTCGCTGGAATTGTCTTTTGCCATTATCAAAACGCTGATTGACAACGGCGCTGACGCTTTAGAGCTGGGCATTCCGTTTTCCGACCCTATTGCAGATGGCCCGACCATTCAAAACGCCAATATCCGTGCTTTGGCGGCCGGGGTGACGCCAGCACAATGTTTTGATCTCATTGCCAAAATCCGCGCTTATGATGCCGATATTCCTATTGGTTTATTGCTGTACAGCAACCTGGTGATGGCCCGTGGTATAGAGCATTTTTACCAGCAAGCCAAAACAGCAGGTGTGGATTCAATATTGATTGCCGACGTGCCGCTGCATGAAAGTCAGATGTTCAGAAAGGCAGCGCAGCAACATGATATAGCCCAGATTTTTATCGCACCGCCGAACATCGACAGAGACGGTTTGAATGAACTGGCAAGCTATGGCCGTGGTTACACCTATTTGTTAAGCCGCGCTGGTGTTACAGGTACTGAAACGGCTGCAGCTATGCCGGCGGCACAGTTGGTGCAACAGCTCAAAGACGTTAACGCAGCCCCCACTTTGCTTGGATTTGGTATTTCCAAACCGGAGCATGTGAAAGCCGCCCTGGCCGCTGGCGCCGCCGGTGCTATCTCAGGCTCTGCCATAGTGCAAATCATCGAGCAGCATCAGGGCGAGCCCGCAGTTCTGCTGGCTGAGCTTGCCGGTTTTGTCGCAGCGATGAAAGCGGCAACCCAGGGCTGAATCATTTCAGCTTAAAGGGCAGAACCCCCTTGTCAGGCGATAAAACCGCCTGACGAAAGCCTGATTAGCGGTTAAAATGGCCACTTTTGCAGCAGCGCCCGGGCGCTGCTGACGTTATGGAGTTGCCGGATGTTGTTAAAAATGCCCAAAGCTGCTGTTGTATGCGCCTTGTTGGCCTCTGGGCTCAGCCCGAGTTTTGCGGTGTTGGCTACGGTCAAAAAAGTATCGATTGAACCGGCTTTACACCATAACAGCGACGTGACCCATACTTTGCCTTGTGTGGTGGCTGCCCCTGTCACCCACCGTATTGCCAGCCACGCCAGTGCTGAATTGCTGGAATTGTTGCCGGTGGGCACTTCGGTGAAAAAGGGCCAGCTGGTGGCGCGCCAGGACGATATTTATCTCAATCAACAAATAGAGCTTATCCGCACCGACATTGAATCGGCGCGGGTGGCAAAGGCTTTTGCCGCCGACGAATTTAACCGCGCCGCTATGCTGGGCAAAAAAGGCCTGGCATCTTCGGCGGAAATGAACAAGTTTAAATTACAACTGGACAGCGCCAGCCTGAAAATGCAGCGGCTGGAGCTGGAGCTGAAACTGGCCGAAGCAAGGCATAAAAGACTTAAACACTATGCGCCTTTTGACGCTCAGGTGGTTGCGGTCAATTCAGAACCCGGCGCTCAGCTGGCGGAAGGCCAGCCCATTTTGCAGCTGATGTCGACACAGAACAAACAGCTGGAATGTAAATTGCCAGTGATGGCTTATCAGAATGTGGTGGCACTGAAAGGCCACAGATTCGACTTTAATGGCAAACCTTTAAAATTGCGGGAAGTCAGTCAGCAGCTGGACGCCACCTCAGATAACCTGATTTTATATTTTGACCATCCGGCCAAAGATAAAAGAGACATACTGGTGGGTTATCGTCAGGAAATCACCATGGCAGTGAAGGCCAATAATATTGCCAAGGTGCCGTCTGATGCTATTGAACTCGAAGGCATTACTTACCACAGCTGGCGGGTCAAAGAAAACGGCACTGTTGAAAGGCTGGATGTAGATGTGCTGGGTAGTACCGACAATTATTATATTATTCAGTCAGATATTAAGCCCGGTGATCAGCTGGTGGTCCGTGGTCAGCAAGGGCTGAATAATGGCCAGCGGGTGGAACTGGTGAGCCGCGACTCGCCACCGCCCCCTTAAGCCAGCAAAGAAGCCTGCCCGGATTTCTATTTCGCTGCAAAAACACAAAGAAAAAGCCGCTTTAAAAAGCGGCTTTTTTACGGGCTATTCCACAAATACGGCTTTGGCTTAACGCTCCAACAGCACCGGGTATTTCAGGTAACTCTGATCATAAAAAGGTGAACGCTGATAAAACCAGTTCAGTCTGGCCCGGCCATCTTTTTTCAGTTTGTCATCCTGTTTTTCCGCCTCAGCAAAAGCTTGTTTGAGCTTGGTGTCGGTTTTTAACTGCTGTTCAATCCACGGAATTAAAGCATAAGTTTCAAAATATTCGGTGCGTTCAAACATACCGTGGAAAAAACCCCAGCTGAAAAAAGAGTCTGGCGCCTGGGGTTGTAATAATGCCACCGCCAGTGCACCTAACGGCTGATCGGTGCTGACGCGCACAGAACCTGCCGGCAAACTGACATTCTGCCAGCGTGTGTCGAAACTGGCGCTGACGCCAAAACGGCCTTCAAAAGGTTTTTCGGCAAACCTGGGTTCAGAAGCGACCAGCTGCTGCAACTCCAGCGTTTTGGCACTGCTGATTTTACTCATTTTCACGCCATGCAGCGCCAGGCGCTCTATCACATCCTGATATTGCGGCGGGATCCAATAAGCTTTGGGCACTTCCACTTCCTGCGCCGGCACTTTTTCCCAATATACAGGTAAGTCTTTGTATTCTTTAGGCTCTCCTGTCCATTTTACATAAGGGCCTTTGAGAATGTCACTTTGCACCAGCTCATAACGAATGCCTTTAAACTGGATAAGATCAGGCTGCTCAGCTGCTTTAAATGCCAGCACCTGTTGTTGTGGCCGCGCATTTTCATCGGCTTTTTTCGCCAGTTGTAAAACTTTGCCTTGTTCCTGCAATAACTTCAGCGTTTGTTCCAGCATCACATAGGTGCCCAGCACCCGCTGTTTATAGGGTTTTAAACTATGGTTTTCCACCAACACTGTCGGCAAATGCCGTACATCACCATAACCATTGGAGAACCTTGGTGTTGAAGTCGAGCCGGATAGGCCCTTGCTGAAATCCTGCGGGTCCAGACCAAACACCAGAGGCCCGGGAATATGGCCCTGGCGGCTTAACGCTTTATCAATAGCCGGGCGGTACACCTGCGATAGCCAACTGGCTCCGTTCGGGCTTAAACTGGCAAAAGGTTCATTAAAACCATAAGTGATGTCGTATTGATAATCCTCACCGTCGGTGACATGAATATCCAGATATAAATCAGGCTGATACTGATTAATGGCCTTGAGTACAGCCCGCACTTCAGGGCTGTCAATTTTGGCATAATCGCGGTTGATATTCAGATTCTGTGCTGTACTGCGCCAGCCCTGAATGGCAGGCCCACGCTGATTCATCCGGTTAAAACTGCCACGCCTTTCATGGGCATCCACCGACAAAATCGGAATAAACAACAAGTCAACGTTGTTTAAAAGTGCCGCTTTGTCACCATGGACTATGTCCCGCAGCAACATCAGGCCAGCGTCTTTGCCGTCAATTTCACCGCTGTGAATACCGGCCTGCACCAATAAGGTAGGCCGGCCGGAGCGGCCAATTAAATCCGGTTGCTGGCTGGCTTTGACCAGCACTATATCGCGCCCCTGCGGGCTTTGACCCAGAACTTCGAGGCGCAGTGAAGGCGCGCTTTCCACCAGTTTTTTCAGATAAGTCATGGTGCTTTGATAATCCGGGCTGTCGGTCAGGCCCGTCAGTTCAGCCGGAGTCACCCAGGGATGAGCCGGCTGGATCAGACTTTCTGAAGCTCCTTGCCAGGCGGCAACAGGTGGCAAATGGTTGTCAGCAAACACAGGCAATGCCAGTGCCGCCAACACAGCTAAATACAAAGTTTTCATCGGGAAAAGGTCACTCCGGCACCAAGTAGTTTTTGATCAAGACCGGCCTTACGCTGTCTGGCAAGGCCCTGGTTAAATTTGCGGATAATGTCACTGCAAGGCAAATAGTTGCGTGAACATACCAGATAAGCGCGCTGCACTGTCAAGGCTGGTTTCGACAGATACCTAACTTTTGCTGTTGGTGTTGGCATCTGCTGTAACAGTTGATGCGCCACCACCGGATCCATCAGCACAAAATCCACTTTGCCTGACAACAAATTCTGCAGACTGATGTAATCAGACACCGCAGTTTCCAGCGTTATTTCACCTCTGATGGCATCAAATTCAGCCCCATAAAAATAGTTGGCAGTTACCCCCAGACGATAGGGGCGCAGTTCATCCCAGCGTTCAGGGCTAAAATCCTGCTCCACCCGCCCTATCAGTTGTTGTTTAATGTCTACCAGGGCATCGGAAAATAACCAGTCCTGTTCCAGTTGATTGGTTTTAAACCATAAAAAAGAAGCGGTATTGGGCTGCTGCGCTGCTATTGGTACATTCTGCCAAGGCATAAATTGTACTTTGGTGGCAACACCACTGCTTTGAAAAGCCTGCTGCACCAAATGTGTCAGCACGCCTTGTGGCTCTGCAAGCTCGTCAATATAAGGTGGATAACTATCAACCACCAATGTAAGTGGTTGCTCAGAAGCCGCAGCACTCTGCAGCCAGAGTACTGCTAATGGGATCAGCCAAAAAGGCAAAGACAACAACTTCATCAGGCTCACCGATCGAACGACAGGATGTTCAGCCTAAGGCAAGGCGACAAAAATGTATAGCCGCCTTTGGGAAACAGACTGATTTAGCAAAGTGTCTGCTGCTTTATCCGGCAACATGAGCCCGCAGTCTTTGAAACATCAGGTAAAAAAAGAGCCTGAGATCAGGCTCTTGTTCATGTCAGCGCATCAGCGGGTCAAATGACTCAATCTTGCTGCACTCACGCCATCGTATGCACTCACGCCGACGTTTGCACTCACGCCATCGTATGCACTCAGGCCGGCGTTTTGATGCGGTACACAGAGCAATACAACAGCGGTAAGAACAACAAAGTTAAGATGGTGGCAAAACCCAAACCAAACATAATCACCACCGCCATACTGGCAAAAAAGTCATCGCCCACCAACGGGATCATACCCAGTATGGTGGTAATAGCCGCCATGGCCACAGGTCGCACCCTGCTTACAGCGGAATGGAACACTGCGTCAAATGCTGCCCTGCCTTCACTGAGCTCAAGCCGGATCTGATCCACCAGCACTATGCCGTTTTTCACCAGCATGCCGGATAAACTTAAAAAGCCCAGCAGCGCCATAAAACCAAAAGGTACACCAATCAGCAACAAACCAAGGGTTACACCAATAATGGCCAGCGGCACACAAGCCCAGATCACCAGGGCATCGCGGCTGGAATTAAACAGCAGCACAGTGATCACAAACATCACCAGATACCCCAGCGGTAAAGAGCCAAACAAGGCCTTTTGCGCTTTGGTCTGGGCTTCCAGCTCGCCGCCCCAACTTAAGCTGTAGCCGGTCGGCAACGGAATGGCTTCAATCTGTGGTTTCACCCTTTTTAATAAGTTGGCTGCAGTGTCGTTGCTTAAAATATCGTGATCAGCCATCAGCGTCAGGGTGCGTTTGCGATCCCGGCGCATAATTTGTGGGTCTTCCCACACCAACTCAAAACTGCTGACTACCTGACTGATAGGAATATAACGGCCAATTTTCGGGCTGTAGATCTGTAAATCTTTTAAGCTGTCGACACTGCTGCGTTCATTGAGCGGTGGCCGGCTGATAATAGGCAATAAATGGGTACCGTCGCGGTAAATACCCACAGTTTTGCCGCTGACGTGGGTCAGTAGCACATCATCGATATCCTGCTTGGTAATACCGGCACGGCGCGCCACAGCTTCGTTAAACACAGGCCGAATGACCTTCACCCGCTCACGCCAGTCATCACGGATATTGGTGGCGCCAGCGTCTTTTTGCATCACAGCTTTGGCTTCTTCACCAAGCGCACGCAGCACATCCGGGTCCGGCCCGCTGAATCTCGCTTCAAGTTTGGCCGCTGTTGAAGGCCCCACTTCCAGCCGTTTTAATTTTTGCTGTAACCTCGGGTGCTGCTGCAAAATAAAGTCACGCAGCTTCAGCATCACAGGCTCTAACTGGCTTTTATCCTGTACCCGCACTATCAGCTGGCTGTAAGATGGGTAAATTTTTTCCGGCTGGTAGGTCAGCATAAAACGATCAGCGCCCCGGCCTATGGTTGCAGTCACAGCTGTCACTTCCGGCTGTTGCTGTAAAAAGGCCGATACCAGCTGGTTATCTTCCAGCGACTGGCGGATATCAGTACCGGCAGGTTGCCATAAATCCACCATAAACATCGGTGTATTGGAGGCCGGGAAAAACACCTGTTTTACTTTGGCAAAGCCCAGTATCGCCAACACCAACAACAATAACATGACGCCGTAACTGGCCACTCTGTAACGCAGCACCAGGCTTAATAACCGCCGGTAAAGGTCGAAAATCAGGCCACGGTATAAAGCGTCTTCCTGCGTATGACTGTCGACACTTTGCGGCTGTTTAAACAATAAACTGGCAAAAAACGGCGTCAGGGTAATAGCAGTGACCCAGCTTAATAACAGACTGATTAATAACACCCAGAACAAGCTGCCGGCAAATTCGCCCGTGGCGTCACTGGAAAGCCCGATAGGTGCAAAAGCAGTCACGGCAATCACAGTAGCGCCCAACAAAGGCCACTGGGTTTGCCGCACTATCTGTGATGCGGCCGATCTCAGCGGCAGCCGTTTTTGCATGCCAATCAGAATACCTTCAACAATCACAATGGCGTTATCGACCAGCATACCCAGCGCAATAATCAGCGCACCCAGCGATACACGCTGCAGCTCAATCTGCATTTGCTGCATAAAAATAAAGGTACCCAGCACAGTCAGCAGCAAAATAAGGCCGATTAAAAAGCCACTTTTGAGCCCCATAAACACCAGCAGCACCAGGATCACTATCACCACGGCTTCTACCAGATTCAGGATAAAACCATCGACCGACACCTGCACTTCTGAGGGCTGGTTGTACACAGTGCTGACGTCCATGCCAACAGGCCGGGTGTACTCAAGTTCAGCCAGACGGGCCGTTACGGCCTGTCCTACATCCACCACATTGACACCACTGCTGAATGACACGCCCAGCGTTAACGCCGGTTTGCCGCCAAATCGTACTATGTGTGACGGCACTTCCTGACTGGCGCGATACACTTTGGCCACATCACCCAGATAAATCAGCTCTTTGGCCGCCGGATTACTGATAATCAGCTGCTCCAGCTCTTTGACGGACTGAAACTCACCACTGGGGTAAATCCGCACACTGTCAGGCCCGACTCTGAGCGAACCGGCATTGGACACCACATTCTGCGTTTGCAATAAACTGGCAATTTGTGCCGGTGGAATGCCTAAAGACGCCAGCCGCGAGCGGGAAATTTCAACAATCACCTGCTCCTGCTGTACACCACCGACTGAAACTTTGCCAACCCCGTCCACCAGCACCAGCTCACGGCGCAGAATGTCCACATAATCACGCAGCTCATCATCGCTGTAACCATCGCCGCTGATGGCATACAACATGCCGTACACGTCACCAAAGTCATCATTGACCATCGGCGGTTTGACGCCTGGTGGCAATTGTGGGGTTAAATCATGCACTTTACGGCGTAATTCATCCCAGATCTGCTTCAGCTCTTTGCTGCGGTAAATGCCCTTCATCTCCACCATAATTTGTGAAGTGCCGGCAGTGGAAATCGAAGTGACATGGTCAACATAAGGCAACTGCTGAATGGCATTTTCCAGCGGATAACTGACTTCTTCTTCCACCTGCTGCGGCGAAGCGCCAGGGTAACTTGTGATCACCATGGCTTGTTTCAGCGTAAATTGTGGGTCCTCCAGCTGGCCAAGCCCGAGATAACTTAAGCTGCCGCCAATTAATAAAATCAGCGCCACCAGCCAGGAAGAGGTGGTATTTTTTATAAAATAATGTGCAGCATCCATCTGTTACAGCCCCCGCTCACGCTGCCATGGCCGCACTTTTTGTCCTTGCTGCAACTGCTGGGTACCGGCAGTCACCACTTGCTCACCCACAGAGAGGCCTGAGCGGATTTGAATACCTTCGGCCGTGAGTTCACCTGTGGTGACAGCACGGCGCTCTACCTGCTGACTTTCTGGCCGATAAACCCAGACAAAACGCTGATTGTCTTTAAGCGCCACATCATTGGCGGCAAATACCGCAGTGGCCGGCACCAACAGCGCCGCATCCGGCTGATGGGTTAACTGGCTTAAATCAGCAATGACATTGGCTGTCATGCCAGACAGCACATTAAATTCTTTTGGCGTTGGCATGCTGAACACCACTTTAAAGCTGTTGGTGGCAGGGTCGGCTCTGGTATCCCACTCTTTAATGCTGGCGCGGTATTGATGGGCCGGGTAAGAGTCAAACACCACCACCGGCTGATAAGAAACGTCTTTTTTCACCAGGGCTATCACGTCTTCCGGTACCTGAATGACCACATCCACCATATCGCGCAGTTGCAGCTCCAGCACCGGCTGTTGTGCCTGCACGTTTTCATGGTTTTCCACTAAGGATCGTGACACTGTGCCGCTAAAAGGCGCCAACATTTCGGTGTAACTTAAATTGGTCTGGCTGGTTTTGAGGTCAGCATCGGCCACCTGTAGCTGGGCTTTAGCTTCATCAAACATAGCCTGTGACACCAGTTTCTGGCTAATCAACGAATTGGCCCGGTCAAACTGCGCTTTGGATAATTGATAACGCGCCTGCGCCTGTTCAACTTTTAATTTAAAATCAGTGGCATCGAGTCTTGCCAGCAACTCACCTTTTTTCACCTGCTGGCCCGGCCGTACTTTAAGCTCGGTTAGTTTACCGCTGACTCTGAAGGTCAGACGGGCATTTTCGGTGGGCTCCACCAAAGCAGGAAACTGCCGGATTGCCTGCGCCTGCAGATCACTGACCTGATGTAATTTTACCGGCCGGATCACTTCTGAACTTTGTTGCTGCTCAGCTTTCTGGCAGCCCAATAACGGCAATGCCAATAAAAAGGCGGTGATCTTTAAGTTTTTGCCCATGCAAGGTTGCTCCATCAAAACATCAGCCAAATTCGGTCTGGCACTATACAAGCCAACACATCCAGATTAAATTTATATTTATTGCACATCTTTATAAGATTAACTTATGAACCTGACCAGCCTACAGATTTTGCAAGCCATCAGCCAGAGTGACAGCCTGCAACAGGCGGCACTGCAACTGCACAAAACCCAGCCTGCACTTAGCATGGCGCTAAAAAAACTCGAGCAGCAATGCGGCTTTACTATAGTCGACCGTAATCACTATCGCTTAAGGCTCACCGAAGCCGGCCAGCGTTTTTACCAGCAGGCACAGCAGCTGCTGCATCAGCATGCACAGCTCAAATCTCTGGCCAAACATTTAAGCCGGGGTGCTGAAGCCAGTTTGCGCATTTCCTTTGACGAAGCGGTGGAACCTTCGGCCTTAATGCCCGCTATTTTGCAGGCGCAGCAACTATTTCCTCAGACTGAACTGTCGATTAGTTTTGATTACCGGCTGCAGGCATTGGAAAAACTGAAACATCAGCAAACCGATTTGGCTATCAGCCCCTGGTTTCCGGTTTTTATCAGTCTGGGGCAGTTTGAACCTGTGGCTATTGGCGAATTTGATCTGTTATGTGTGGCAAGCCCGGGGTTATTGGCCAGACTGCAGGAACCATTGCAGAGCATTCAGCAGCTGCATGTGCTGCCGCAGCTGGTGGCAGACTCTAACGCCCTTGATTTTGACAGTGGTAAATTGCTGCCGCTGCAAAGTAGTCAGCGGCTGAAAATTAATAACAGTCAGAGTATGAAACAGGCACTGCTGGCTGATTTAGGCTGGGGCATGCTGGCGCGGCATCAGGTACTGACCGAGCTGGAAAACGGCAGCCTGCTACCGCTTTATACCAAAGAGATGCCAGGGCCAATCCGGGGGGAAGTGCATCTGGTGAAACACCGTGATCAGTTGCTCGGCCCTGTGGCCGACTTTTTATGGCAACAATGGACATCACAACAGCAGGTTCACAGCTAAGCGGTATATCAAGCGCTCTGCAGTCCGCTTGCCCTGGACATCACCGGCAATTGCAGCTGCATTGTCTTCTACATAAAAAAGCCCTGCAAAAGCAGGGCAATCAGCAAGGAACTACATTGGTCACTTAGCTTGATGCAGTGTCTGCATTCAGCTCAGCCAGATACCACCACTCCCCTCAGAGCTGTGGTACCTAAGCTTTTCACACTGACTCAGAAACGGTAGCTGGCGCCAACCTGATACAGGGTTTCGTCTTCATCATCCAGATAGTCAACACGTTTTAATGACGCATTCAGCGCCAAGTTTGGCAGGGCAAACCACTGACTGCGGACTTCATAAGCATCTGCTTCGGTTTGGAAAATGCCTTTGGAATCCCACTCATAACCTAAGCCAACCGACAGGTTTTTGCCAAAGTAGTAGTCGGCAGCCACGTTGTAGCCGGTCCAGGTTGAGTGGTGGAAATTACGCATACCGGCGGTAATCGCGATAAAGTCGCCGGTATCTAAATCCAGTAATTTTTTTGTGCTGGCGCCGTATTCCAGATAAGTGCTGCCATCAACATCTTTCACATGGTAAATATCACCGGTCACTAACCAGTCGTTTTGCACAAAAAAGCCCAGTTTGGTGGTGGCTTCATATTCTTTGCTGTTGTTAATAAAACGCCAGTCAAAAGATGCATAAAAGTCGTGACGGCTGTCCATATACTCGCCACCGACAGACCAGCTGTTGTTGTTGGCTTCAAAAGCACCATATTCAACGCTGTCGCGGCTGAAAGTACCGTGCAGGCTGGCCTGACGCTGCATAAAAGCCGCCTCAGCCAAAGGCACTGCGCCTTCAGTTTGTACCGGTGCTAAATAAAAACGTTGTTTCAGGTTCCATGAAGATAAGTCTGCACCTTCGATATCGGCCCAGCCGTAGTTCACATCAGTTTGTGACTGATAAGAACCGGCTACAGCAGTTGCAGACGCCAAAGATAACAAAGCAGGAACAAGAACAGGGAAAAGATAAGATTTCATAAAATGCCCTCCGGCTGTAGATAACGGGGGCAAGCTTACCAAAAGAAAAATTAATTAAAACTGAATAGAGAAAATTTTTAATAAATAATGCCGATAAATGCAAAATATAATTTATTACAATTAAAATTCATCCACTTACAATTTATATCTTGCATTTATCTATGTTAAAAACAAGCTGAACATCAGATTCAGCTAAAATAAAGCTTACTAAATCTCCAGCAATCCTGCTTTTAAGGCATGAACTTGATCACGTAGCACTGCAGCCTGTTCAAACTCCAGATTTTTCGCATGTTGCAGCATCTGCGCTTCCAATTTTTTAATCTCAGCCTGCACCTGATAAGGTGTTTTGCCTTTCACCAGTTGCAGATGCTCCGCCACTTTTTGTTGTGGCTGGTTATTTTTTGCATCCTGGCCCAAGTCCATCACATCGCCGATTTTTTTCGAAATTTGTGTTGGCGTAATGCCATGCTGCTCGTTATAAGCCATTTGTTTGGCACGGCGCCGCTCGGTTTCATCAATGGCTTTTTGCATCGAACCCGTCATGCGGTCAGCATACAAAATGGCTTTGCCTTTTACATTCCTTGCCGCCCGGCCTATGGTCTGAATAAGCGAACGCTCAGAACGTAAAAAACCTTCTTTATCGGCATCCAGAATAGCCACCAGGGACACTTCCGGAATATCCAGACCTTCCCGGAGCAGGTTAATGCCTACCAACACATCAAAAACGCCAAGGCGTAAATCGCGGATAATTTCCACCCGCTCCACAGTGTCGATATCCGAATGCAGGTAACGTACTTTGACATTATGCTCGTGCAGGTAATCGGTTAAATCTTCCGCCATTTTTTTGGTTAAAGTGGTGACCAGAATACGCTCACCCAGTTTGGCGCAGCGATAAGCTTCAGATAATAAATCATCCACCTGAGTGGCCACAGGACGGATCTCAATCACAGGGTCAATCAGACCTGTTGGCCGCACCACCTGCTCCACCACTTCACCGGCTGATTTTTCCAGCTCATAAGCTGCAGGTGTGGCCGACACATAAATACGTTGTGGTGCTATGGCTTCAAATTCATCAAATTTCAGCGGCCTGTTATCCAGTGCCGACGGCAGGCGAAAACCATAATTCACCAGATTTTCTTTACGGGAACGATCCCCTTTATACATGGCGCCGATTTGTGAAATAGTGACATGGGATTCGTCAATAAACATCAAGCCATCGGCCGGGAAATAATCCAGCAAAGTTGGTGGGGGTTCACCTTCGGCGCGGCCGGATAAATAGCGTGAATAGTTTTCAATGCCCGAGCAGTACCCCAGCTCCACCATCATTTCCAAATCAAACAAGGTGCGCTGGCCAATACGCTGCTCTTCAATCAGCTTATTTTCCGCCAGCAGCTGAGCGCGCCGTGCCGCCAGTTCAACTTTAATGCGGTCGACAGCTTCGAGGATCTTCTCCCTGGGCGTCACATAGTGGGTTTTTGGATAAATAGTGTAACGCGCTACGACTTTTTCCACTGCGCCTGTTAATGGGTCAAACAGGCTGATACGTTCAATTTCTTCATCAAACAGTTCCAGCCGCACCGCCAGCTCATCCGACTCGGCCGGAAAAATATCAATCACATCACCACGCACCCGGTAAGTGGCACGTTCAAACGCCATGTCATTGCGCTGATACTGCAGCTCCGCCAGCCTTCGCAGAATAAAACGCTGATCAACAATGTCGCCCACTTTCAGATGCAACAGCATCTTCATATAAGATTCCGGGTCACCCAAACCATAAATGGCGGACACTGAAGCGATAATCACCACGTCACGGCGCTCCATCAGCGCTTTGGTGGCCGACAGTCGCATCTGCTCAATGTGCTCGTTAATGGAGGCATCTTTTTCGATAAAGGTATCACTGGCCGGTACATAAGCTTCCGGCTGGTAATAGTCGTAATAAGACACAAAATATTCGACGGCGTTATCGGGGAAAAACTCTTTCATTTCCCCATAAAGTTGCGCTGCCAGCGTTTTGTTGTGCGCCATAATGAGCGTCGGCCGGTTTACCCTGGCAATCACATTGGCCATGGTAAAAGTTTTGCCGGATCCGGTAACACCAAGCAAAGTCTGATGGGCCAGACCCGCCTCTAAACCATCTACCAGTGCCGCAATAGCGGTGGGCTGATCGCCGGATGGCTGATAAGGTGAATGAAGTTTAAAATCGCGTGACATAAGCTTTCCCTGTAAAAAACGCAAAAGCAACCAGCCTGATATCTTGAATCACAAAGGCCGGACGGCCTTGGATTCTTCGCACTGCTACAGCGTTTTTGCCCTTTGTAAATTGGCCAGGGTGCTGTGAAACCAATAATAAGCAATGGCAGCAATGATAAAGTTTGCCAGCAAAGCGCCACTATAGACGCCCAGCACACCAAAAAGTTTGCCACCAAGCCAGGCCATAGGCACATAAAACACAAAAAGCCGCACCACACTGAGGCCAAGCGCCCGCATCGGCAAATGCAGCGCATTAAAAGAGGAGTTGGTTAAAATCACTATGCCTTGTAAACCGTAACCCAAAGGCAAGATCCAGATAAAACTGCGGATCAGCGAAATCACTTGTGGATCATCAGAAAACCACAGCGCTATCCACCAGGCGCCGGCAGCCAATAACAAATAAACCGCAAACTGCCAGCCCAGCACAAAACGGATACAAAGCTGATAACCGGTTTTCACTCTTTCCAGTTTTCCGGCTCCCAGATTCTGACTGACAAAAGGTGGCAAAGTCATCGACAGCGCCAGCACCACTAAGCAGGCGATACTTTCAAGCCGGGCGCCGACACCATAAGCGGCCACTGCATGGGCGCCGTAACTTGCCATCACAGCAGTTAATATCGCCATCGCCAGCGGTGTCAGCATATTGGCGCCCGCTGCCGGTAATCCTATATGTAAAATACGTTTACTAATCGCCAGAAACTCAGCAAGCGGCTGATGGCCACTGTTAATCAGGCCGCGACGGTAAATGATCAGATACAAAATCAGGCTGAAACTCACCAGCCAGGAAATCAAACTGGCAATGGCCGCACCTTCAACGCCCATTGCAGGAACTGGCCCAAAACCAAAAATCAGTATCGGATCCAGCACCGCATTCACCAGACCAGAGCAGGCCATCATTAAACTCGGCGTTTTGGTATCACCGGCGGCACGCAACACGGCATTGCCGATCATCGGTGTGATTAACAACACCGCGCCGGCAAACCACCAGCTCATATAATCATGAATAAAAGGCAGGGTATCGTCTTTAGCCCCCAAAAGACGAAACAACGGATCCATACAGAGAT
This sequence comes from Rheinheimera sp. 4Y26, assembly GCF_025245835.1. GTDB lineage: Bacteria > Pseudomonadota > Gammaproteobacteria > Enterobacterales > Alteromonadaceae > Pararheinheimera. Next base: position 1,091 of record NZ_JAOBWS010000005.1, on the reverse strand, counting down.
AACCGACCAAAGATAAAGCCGCGACCAGATAAGCAGACAACCACAGCGCCGCCAGACCATCGGCCTTCGCAGCAGAACTATCGCCACTGCCATGGGCTTTGGCTATCAGGGCCGAGGTGCCGATACTTAAACCTATTGCCAGGCTAATCACAGTAAAAGTCACCGGAAAGGTAAAACTAACTGCCGCCAGCTCTTTGGTGCCCAGCATACTGATAAAAAAAGTGTCGACCAGATTAAAAGACATTAAGGTGATCATGCCAAACAGCATAGGCACCGTCATGTTGGTTAAAGTGCTTCGGATATCACCCTGAGTCATATCGGTTTTTTTTAAAGCTGTGTTGCTCATAGGCGGAGTCTTGAGGCAAGGGTGCGCTATTGTAGTGAAAAGTTGCAGCGAGCTCCATCAACAGCCACAACTTTTATCTGTTGTGTTGATAAAGCCATAAAACGCTTGATCAGGTGCAGAACACCACCACCTGAACTTTAGCAGCAGCCCTGCCTTCAACAGAGCGCGGATCCAGCATAAAAGCTGGCATAGATCCCGGAACAAAACATCAAAAGGGCAGAATTTAGCCGGCTATCGCACAAAAACAGTTCACAATTGCCATATTGCCGACATCTGCAGCAGAAAAAGCAGCACTTTGCCGCGCCATAAAAAAGCATTTTTAATAAGTTATTGTTTTTTAAAAGATATATATTTTTTAATTTAGATATTGATCTGGCGCTAAGCCGCATTATTGCTGGCTTCACACAGGAGTGACACCAGTCATCCACAAAGATATCCACAGATTCTGTGAGTAACCTGCGCCAGCCCTTACCAGCTATAGGCTGGCGCCAGATCAGATCTTTGCTGCTATTGGATCACTACAAAAACAGCAAAAAAACAGCGGCATTTGTTACTTTTTCGACACTTTGGCTAAACAATCGGCAAGTGAATCAGAATCAAAGATTTGTGCTGGTTTAACTGTTGACAGCCTTAAATAGGCGCATTAGTATGGCGCCCCGTTGCAGACACAGTTCCTCAGTAGCTCAGCCGGTTAGAGCGGCGGACTGTTAATCCGTAGGTCGTTGGTTCGAGTCCAACCTGGGGA
>NZ_JAOBWS010000004.1 GCF_025245835.1 Rheinheimera sp. 4Y26 | reverse complement strand
CGTCCTAGTGGACTCGAACCACCGACCCCCACCATGTCAAGGTGGTGCTCTAACCAACTGAGCTAAGGACGCATTTTTTCAGTGATTGTCAGACTTTATCGCAATTTTTACAGCGGGCGCTGTAAAATTGGTGCGTCCTAGTGGACTCGAACCACCGACCCCCACCATGTCAAGGTGGTGCTCTAACCAACTGAGCTAAGGACGCATTTTGCAATTCCACCGCCAGGTGGTTTTGACAACGGACGCTATAGTATTTTCGCGGCCAGGCTATTGCAAGTGATTTTTTGGCAAGCCCCGCCAAGCGCTGTTATTTTGTGCGAAATCTAAGCTCTGCTCAGCTTTCCCCGGTTTTAGCGGCAATTTTAAACTGGCAATGCTGCTGTAAACGTTGCCACCAGGCGACATGGTGGCTGAGTTGTTGTTTAAGCGCCTGATGCTGGGCTTCAGTGCGCTGATAAAGAACTGTTGCTATCGGGCTTTGCTGATATATCCGGTTTAAAGCGGGCTGCAATTGCTGACTCATGCCATCCAGTTCGGCCAAACGGGGCTGAATTTTGCCAATAAACTGCTGCAATAAAATGTTGTTGAGAATTTCTGTTTTATCTTTGACCTGAGGTTGTTTACAAAACAGGTCAAGGTCAACAGTATCAAGTTGGGCATTCAGTGCGCTGAGCCAGCTGTTATTGACTCTCAGGCTATATTGCCAGTCGGCCAGTATCTGACTTTGATATAGCGCGCCAACCTGTTGATTAATAAAAGCAGCATCAGTGGTTGTAAGAGCGGCCAGGTCCGCTTTTTGTACCTTGTCTTGTAAGTCGCCAAGTTGCGCCAGTGCCGTCAAAGTCGTGGTAATACTGACACCGCTTTTTATGCCGCGCTGACTGCCGTGCAATTGTTGGCGTAATGTCTGATCGGTCAGCAGGAAATTGGCCAGCACCCCGGGTAGTTGTTGTTGTTTTTCCAGATAAATTTGCTGCAGTTTTTGTTGTAAGTCAGCATCCAGCTCCGGATGCTGCAGGCAGGGTTTGAGCTGACTGATTAACTGCAGTTCATAACCAAGCTGATTGGCAACCGTCATGGTTTTGCCAAGGCTGTTGTTGCGCTCGGCCACCAGTTGCTGCAAACCACAGCGGCGTAGCACCACCAGATCAAGTAAATTCAGTTTTGAGTCTGGTAGTGGCTTATAAAGCGTTCGCACCTGTGGCAGTTCAGGCACTGCGGCAAGCTGAGCGTCGAGCTCTGGCAGCGCCAACATGCGTTGTAGTCTGCTGTGATAATCCAGCCATAAATCTTCGGCATCGGACTTGCTGCAGCCATTGAGGGTGACACACAACAACAGCGGCAGCAAAGCGTAAAACAGTTGCCCGCTCGGCAGATCAGGCTGCGCTGTCAGGTGCTGCTGATTTTGTGGTGTTGTTTTGTTGTTGGCCATGTTCTATCCGGTGCAGTTGCTGTTTCAGGATTATGGCCAGTAATACGGCCGCAACGGTCAATCCGACGATAATGCCCACCCAAAATCCGTGCGCTCCCATTTTAGGGGTGAGCCAGTCGGTCAGACCAAGCACTGTGCCTAATCCAAAACCTATAGGCCAGTAAGCAATCAGCGTAATAAAAAATATTGGTTTGGTATATTTTAAGCCGCGCAGTGCACAGCTTGACACTACCTGAATCGCATCGGAAATCTGGTAAAAACAGGCGAGGATTAGAATAGAACTTGCCATGGCGATCACAGTGGCATCTGTTGTGTATAAAGAGGCCACCCAGCTGCGGGTTAAGAAAGTAAAGCCGGCAATCGCAAAAGCCATGATCACCGCCAGTACTATCGCGGTACTGATGGCTGTACGAAGTTCGCGCACGTCCATAGCTCCAGCCAGATGACCGACCCGAATAGTGGTCGCCATGCCCATACTGAGTGGCAGCATAAAAACTAAAGCACTGTAATTATTGGCAATCTGATGCGCCGCGACCACAGTTGGGCCCAAATGCACAATCATCAGCGGAATACAGGCAAATAAAGTGACTTCAAAAAACATGGCAAAAGCGATAGGGGTGCCAAGTGCGATGATTTGCCAAATCTCGCGGATTTTTGGTTGGTAGTCAGGCAGTTTCAGTCGGTAAGGCGCTGTGCGGGCGCTTTTAAGCGCATACAGACTAATGGCCAGCAGCTGGGCCAGGAACACCAGAGAGGTTGCCACGCCACAACCGGCACCTCCGAGCGCCGGCATGCCGAACTTGCCATAGATAAAAATATAGTTCGCCGGAATGTTCACTAAAATACCAACGAAGCTTATCCACATGGTGGCTTTGGTATAACCAATGCCTTCAAATAAATTACGCAGCACCATATAACCGGCGGCGGGGAACACACCCCAGGCAATATAGGCCATATAATCCAGCGCTTTTTGCCTGAGCGTATCGTCCATCTCCATCATGCCAACCGGCACTGCAATAAACTGCATCAAGAAAAACACCAGCAAAGCCAGTGCAAAAGCAAGATAAGCGCCCTGCAAAGTCACGGCTGTCACTTCTTTTTTATGGCTGGCACCATAATGCTGCGCAATCATTGGTGTGAGCGCCAGCAAGAGTCCCTGAAACGTCAGAATAATTGGTAGCCACAACGCAGATGCCACAGCAATACCGGCCATATCCACAGGGCTGACCCGACCCGCCATCAGGGTGTCCACCACATACATCATGGTTTGAGTCAGCTGCGCCAGTACTATAGGGCCAGACAGTTTCAGAATGGTTTTGGCTTCAAAGCGGGAAAAAGGTAACATGGCAACTCACAACAGACGGATTAGACGCGATTTTTTCGGCGCGAAACAGCGGTTAATTTAGCACAAACAGGGGCAGTGATGTTTACCGGAATAGTTCAGACTCAGGCCATTGTCGACAAAATCCAGGACCAGCCAGGTTTTCGTCAGTTACAGCTTAAAGTTGCAGCACCTTATCTGACTTTGCTGGAGCAGGGCGCCAGTATTGCCATTAACGGCACTTGTTTAACCGTGGTGGGTTTTACTGCCAATGATAGTGAAGGTCACGTCAGTTTTGATGTGATTGACGAAACGCTGCGCCTGACTAACCTTGGCTTATTAAAAATCGGGGATTTGGTTAATTTTGAGCGCTCTTTAACTATTGGCAAAGAGCTGGGTGGCCATATTTTATCGGGCCATATCCATACCACGGCGCAGATTATCGATATCAACAAAACAGAGAACAATTGTGCTATGCAGCTGCAGTTGCCTGCGCCTTTTGGCAGTTATGTGTTTAGCAAAGGTTTTATTGCCATTGACGGCATCAGCCTGACAGTAGGGCAGCTGCAACTTAATGCCGACCAAAGCTGTGTGTTTTCGCTGCATTTAATACCGGAAACTTTAGCCGTAACTAATCTTGGTAAACGTCAGTGTGGTGACTGGGTGAATATCGAAATTGACCAGCAAAGTTACACCATAGTGCAAAGTGTGGAACGTATGCTGGCTGAGCGCGGTTTGATTCAGTAACATTTAATCCGATCACTATCAGGCGCATGCAAGCAGAGGCGGCAGCACTTAGGCTGCTGCACCTTTGCAGCTTTTATTAATAAATCTGCTCGTCATCGGCGTCGATAAACACCTGCACGCTGCGGTGCGCTTCATCTTTGTGCGTTTTAATATGGATAGGGTTGCAGCAGTTGCTGCAATCTTCAAAATCGTCCTGATCTTCACCGCTGACATCGAGCGTGATATGGGTCGGGTGGCCACAAAACGGGCAGATAATGGTTTTGTTAATCAAGTCCATCATATCCTCCAGACGTATTGTTGTATATTGCCGTTGCCATTGATGCACGGGCTTAGCCAATCCTCACTAGTGTAGGCGCTAATTCGCTGTTATGTCAGCCCGCCCTCATATCGCAGCCATATTGCAGTGAAACTTGTCAGGCGCAAGACGGTGTTATCGCAAATGCTCCGGATGTAGTTCAGTCAGCGATTGAAGTACCAGGTCAGCAATGGCATAACCCGGAGCATGGCGATGTGCGCTATCCGGCACTGCAATACAGCGCATCCGGGCCGCTTTGGCAGCAATCAGACCTGTGACACTGTCTTCCAGAGCCAGACATTGTTGTGGCGGTACGTTTAAAGCAGCGGCCGCATTGAGATAGACCTGCGGATGAGGTTTTGCCAGTGGTAAAAATTCAGCCGAGCAGGTTGCCTGAAAAAAGTTTTGTAGATCAAAATGCTGCAAAATGGCCAGCATCATTTTGTGGTTTGATGAAGTGGCCAGAGCCATCGGCAGTTTGAGCGACTGGCACAACTTCAGCGCATCAAGAGCGCCCGGCATCAGTTTGCCTTTGCTGATGATCATGCCGATAACCCGCTCAATAATCATATCGGCCACTTCCGCCTGAGTGGGGCCTTGCCAGGCAAAATGCTGATACCAGTGCTGCACCACATTATCACAGCGCCAGCCCAGCGTTTGTGCAGTGTCTTCAGGTTTGAGCGGTACGCCAAGGGAAGAAAAGATTGTATATTCAGCTTGTTGCCAGAAGTTTTCTGAGTCGAGCAACAAGCCGTCCAGATCAAAAATGACAGCTTGGATCATCAGTTATCCATAATTTAAAAAGCTTACAACAAACGTTGACGGATCAAATCTCTGGCTTGCCAGCTGTAACGACCGCCACGGATATACGCATGGTGCAATAAATGATACAGATTATAAAGATCTTTCCTGTCTTCGTAATTGCTGTCGAGCGGGTACACCTGATTGTATGCATTAAAAAAACTGTCAGGCAAAGGGTCGAACATCTGGCTGTAGGCCAAATCTGTTTCCCGATCACCAAAATAGCTGGCTGGGTCAAATAACACCGGTACTTCCGATAAAAAGCCGATGTTGCCGCGCACCAGTTCCCCATGTAGCAGCGCAGGTTTGGGCTGATGGCCATGCAATTGCTGGCGCACCCGTTCCACTATTTTATCAATGTCACCAAATTCCTGATGTTGTTCGGCTAAAAGTTGTAATAACCAGCCTATACGTTGCTCGGAAAAAAAAGTCGACCAATTGGCCTGCCACTGGTTCGGCTGCATGGTGGCGCTTAAATAATTATCCCAATCAAAACCATACATGGCCTGATCGTCTGCCTGATGTAAAAAAGCCAGTTGATGGCCAAGTGCCTGCCAGCCATAAGGATGAGCATTGGTCATAGGCAAATATTCCAGCACCAGAAAGGATTTATCCAGGGTTTGGCCAGCGCAGATCACCTTGGGCAGGCGGACACATTGACGCTGTGTCAGTGCCCCAATGCTAAGCGCCTCGGTGTCAAAACTGTCCAGCACCTCACGTTGATTCAGTTTGACAAAAAACTCTAACTCCTGACCTTTGAGGTGATACAACATATTGCCGGAGTGGGTGGACAGCTGGTGTTTTTGTTCAACCTTAAAATCACACTGTAATTCGGCGCTGATTTGTTCTGCGAGTGCTTGCCACATGAATAAACTCCGGTGTTGTCTGGGAATAAAGCAGGGGATATCAGTAGTATGGTGCAAATTTGGCCAAAGTGGAGTTGTTATACGCAGCAGCAACACCCTTGCCTGAGCGCCATTGTGCCAGTAAGATAACGACGCTTTTTGGCTGATAATTGCCAGCTACGTGCCGGCAATTGTTGGTTTAACCGTTCGTATGGTTGAACACCATCAGGCATCCACTCAGATTTGATAAAACAAGTGTCCCTTGGTATGGGCCACCACTGTAAGGAAAATGACATGCCAGTTATTACTCTGCCTGACGGAAGTCAGCGCGTTTTTGAAGCCCCTTTATCTGTATTAGACGTTGCCAAAGACATTGGTCCTGGTCTTGCCAAAGCCACTATCGCCGGCAAAATTGACGGTGTATTGGTAGACGCCTGCGAAATAATTGACCGTGACAGCAAACTGTCTATTGTCACCAGTAAAGACGAAGAGGGCCTGGAAATTTTGCGCCACTCTTGCGCCCACTTGCTGGGACATGCCATTAAACAACTCTGGCCAAATGTCAAAATGGCGATTGGTCCTGTCATCGACAACGGCTTTTATTATGATGTTGATTTAGACCGGGCTATCAGTGCTGAAGACTTAGCAGCGCTCGAAGAGCGTATGCTGCAGCTGGCCAAAACTGAATATGACGTTGTGAAGAAAAAAGTGAGCTGGCAACAGGCTTACGACACCTTCAAAGCGCGTGGCGAAAGCTACAAAATGGAAATTCTCGAGCAGAATGTCGCCAAAGACGACCAGCCGGGTTTATACCATCACGAAGAATACATCGATATGTGCCGTGGTCCACACGTGCCAAATATGCGTTTTTGCCAACACTTCAAAATTATGAAAGTGGCGGGTGCATACTGGCGTGGTGACTCAAAAAACAAAATGCTGCAACGTATTTACGGCACTGCATGGGCCGATAAAAAGCAGCTGGCTGCTTATTTGACCCGGTTAGAAGAAGCAGAAAAACGCGACCACCGTAAAATTGGTAAAGCACTGGATTTATTCCACTGGCAGGAAGAAGCGCCGGGTATGGTGTTCTGGCATAACGACGGCTGGACTATTTACACTGAGCTGGAAAAATTTGTCCGGGAGAAATTGCGTTCATTTGATTATGACGAAGTCAAAGGCCCGCTGATGATGGACCGCTCTTTGTGGGAGAAGTCAGGTCACTGGGATAAATACTCCAGTGCCATGTTTACCACCGAGTCAGAGAAACGCGAATACGCAATTAAACCGATGAACTGCCCGGGTCACGTGCAGATTTTTAACCAGGGCTTAAAGTCTTACCGCGATTTACCGCTGCGGATGGCCGAGTTTGGTTGTTGTCATCGTAATGAGCCTTCAGGTTCGTTACACGGTTTAATGCGGGTACGTGGTTTTACCCAGGACGACGCGCACATTTTCTGTACTGAAGAGCAAATAGAAGCCGAAGTGGGCGCTTGTATCGACATGGTATATCAGACTTATCAAACCTTCGGTTTTGATAAAATTGTGGTGAAATTGTCGACCCGGCCGGAAAAACGCGTAGGTTCTGATGAAATCTGGGACAAAGCCGAAAAAGCACTGGCTGACGTTCTGACCAGTAAAGGCATTGAATTCCAGTACTTACCTGGTGAAGGTGCGTTTTATGGTCCAAAAATCGAATTTACCTTACACGATTGTCTGGACAGAGCCTGGCAATGTGGTACCGTGCAACTCGATTTTTCAATGCCAGCCCGTTTAGGCGCCTCTTATGTGGCGGAAAACGGCGAAAAACAAATTCCGGTGATGATCCATCGCGCCATTTTAGGTTCGCTGGAGCGTTTTATCGGTATTTTAATTGAAGAATACGCAGGTTTTATGCCGGCATGGTTAGCGCCAACTCAGGTTGTGGTGATGAATATTACCGACAATCAGGCCGAATATGCCCAGCAATTAGTAAAAACTTTCAAATCTCACGGTATTAGAGCAACTTCTGACTTGAGAAATGAGAAGATAGGCTTTAAAATCCGCGAGCACACGCTGTCTCGTGTTCCGTATTTAGTGGTTGTTGGCGACAAAGAAGTTGAAGCCGGCGATTTAGCACTGAGAACACGCAAAGGCGAAGACCTCGGTAAGATGACTATTGCAGCTTTTGTTGACAAGCTGACGACAGAAATCAAAAACCGGGTCTGATGATATTAATCCTTGGAGGAACATACCATTAAAGTAGGAAAGAAACCGTTACCGACGAACAGACCGAATCGTATTAACGAAGAAATCAGCGTCCGCGAAGTGCGTTTGATTGGTCTGGAAGGTGAGCAATTAGGGGTAGTAGGTATTGCTGAAGCCATTAAATTGGCAGAAGAAGGTGGTTGTGATCTGGTAGAAATCAGTCCAACAGCTGAACCTCCTGTTTGTAAGTTGATGGACTATGGTAAGTTCCTTTTTGAAAAGGGCAAAGCTGCTAAAGAGCAGAAGAAGAAGCAAAAACAGATCCAGATCAAGGAAATTAAATTCCGGCCTGGAACTGATGAAGGCGATTACCAGGTAAAACTACGCAACCTGCGTCGCTTCATTGAAGAGGGTGACAAAGCTAAAGTAACGCTGCGCTATCGTGGTCGTGAAATGGCGCATCTGGACATCGGTATTGAGATGCTTAACCGGATTAAAGAAGATATGTCAGATATTGCTATCTGCGAATCTTTCCCAAGCCGTGTTGAGGGTCGTCAGATGATCATGATGCTGGCCCCAAATAAGAAGTAATAAGCGCATTCAAGTAGAAGTCGTACACCACTGCGGCAACGCAGTGGTGTTTGATTTTTCGCCTTATTATTCGTTGTAATTAAACAATGCGAGTTATTTAACTATGCCTAAGATGAAAACCAATAAAGGTGCTGCAAAGCGCTTTAAAAAAACCGCTTCTGGTGGTTTTAAACGTAAGCAATCACATCTTCGCCACATTCTGACGAAGAAGTCTTCTAAGCGTAAGCGTCAGTTAGGTCCAAAAACGTTAGTTGCAAAAGTTGACGTTGCTGGTATCGCTCGCTGCTTGCCATACGCATAATATTTAGGAGACTGAAATGCCAAGAGTAAAACGTGGTGTGACCGCACGTGCGCGTCATAAGAAGGTATTAAACCAGGCTAAAGGTTACTACGGTGCCCGTAGCCGTGTTTATCGTGTAGCTTTCCAAGCAGTTATCAAAGCCGGCCAATACGCTTACCGTGACCGTCGTCAACGTAAACGTCAATTCCGTCAACTGTGGATCGCGCGTATCAACGCTGCTTCACGTCAAAACGGTTTATCTTACAGCCGTTTCATCGATGGTCTGAAAAGAGCATCTGTTGAAATCGACCGTAAAATTCTGGCTGACATCGCTGTATTCGACAAAGGCGCATTTGCTGCTTTAGTTGCCAAAGCGAAACAAGCTTTAACTGCTTAATTTTTAAGTAGTAAAAAAGGCAGCTCCGGCTGCCTTTTTGTTTTTGTGCTGTCTGAAACTAAGGATCAATTTTTCTTATCTTGCTGTATCAGGTGTGACTCAATTCTTGTCAGTTTATCCATCAGCTCGCGTTGCTCTTCATCGCTGAATAAATGTTTATCTTCAACCAGATGCATAATGATATTGGCCACTATCATTGGGATCACCACAAAGATCCAGAAATGGCCAAATAAGATGCCAATAATACGGCCAGCAGTAGTGACAGGGGTCAGATCGCCATAACCTATAGTCAATGAAGTGACAGTTGCCCACCATAAACCGTCCGCAAATGATTTTGCTTCCAGCAGTGAAAAACACAAAGCACCAAATAATAAACTGGTTGCATACAACGCCAGAATGAGCCATAGCCGGTTTGCAGTGTAGATCAGTAATTTTTTCATGATAAGAATCCGTTTCAGCTAAAAAAACACCTCCAAAGGAGGTGTAGTTAAATAGCCATCTCATAGCGTTTGATTTGCAATCGCCCTAAAGGCTTAATTCACTGCAGCAGTAAATTCCATAATAATGGCGTTGTCTTTAAACAATTGCAGTTTAGATTGATTCACTTCAATCCGATCAGCCAGCTGTAACTGCCGGGTAAATTGTTGCTCGTAAAAATTGGCGTCAGCGCAATGTTTGCGTGTGCTGACCACAGGCATCACTTTTAACTGATTGTCTTTTTGCTCATAAGATGCATTAAAGTTATTACAGCCGGAAAAACCATATAACTTGTTGTCGGCAAACATCATCCGGATATTCAGCTTTTGTGGTACACCAATCTGAGATACTGAATTTAACCGCCAGACCACACCCTGGGCAGAACCAGGTGCTGCCTGATTAGGGCAGGTGGCTCCAGGCCAAAACTGGTCGAACTTATCAACAAATAACGCCTGATTATTGTCCGGACTCTTTCTGGCGGTCATAGTCGCGACCACAGATTTACCATTTATGACAGGGTTAGTCTGATAACTGCGCATCATCGGCAAATGATGTTGGGTCATGGCAATTTGATGACTTTCGCCGGTCTGACAGTCGGTAAAACTCGCTTCGTTGCCTTTGAGCTGATACATACCTAATAACGGTAACCGACTGTCAATTTTCTGTACTGTGGCCTGACGCGTCAGTGTCATATTGTCTGCGGACACAATAGGCTTGCCGGCAACGTCCAGCATCACCAGATGTTGATTGCTGGCAAACTGGAAAGACGGCATTTGCTGACGTTGGGTGGTGAAGTGTAAGGTCCGTTCGTCCAGTTGCCAGCTGCCTTCAATCAGCTCTACAACATTACGGTCGATAAATTCGCGGCGGGCTTCAAACTTACCATTTTGATACAGATTGATATGGTAGTTCACACCAGGGCATTTTTTGCAGGGCAAAGTGCCGGTAAAACTCATGTCGCGGTCAATAAAAATTAAACCAAAGTCGGTGGCAATCGGCTGTGCATTATCAGAATGCACCACCTCGTCAGGCACCAGCTCGGGAGCGACTTCCACTTCTTTAATTTCCTGTACAGGCGCGGGTTTGGCGGCTTGCTCAGGAACCACAGAACAGGCGGATATCAATAATACGCTCAGTACTACACTGCTTTTTTTCACTTGAATTATTACCGGATAACCAAAATTGGCGCCATTATACTGAAACTGTAAAAAGAGCGGCAGCGGTTTTTTTGTAACAGTGACGAGCCGCTTTTTATCAGTTGTAGATCAGTATGGTGCCAGTCAGATAAATTCCCAGTGTTTTAGCATCAGCTCTGCACTCTGTTTTGGATATTGCTGCATAAAACAATGCCCACCTTGTGTTTGTAATGAAGTGATAGCTGAGTTCAACCCCAGCCATTTGTGTACTGCTTTACTGACAAAAGGATAAGTATCGTCACCATAAATCACCAGAGTGTCGCTGCAAGGCCGTTTTAATTCCCGCCATAAATTTTTAGGGTAAGATGCAAAAATTTCCGCTTCGCGTTCCGGTTTACATTTCAGCCGGCTGCCGTCCTGATGATGCAGCGCATGGTCGATATAAGCCTGCAATGCGTCCTGTTGCCAGCCTCTGAACATACCTCTGTTGGTCAGATACTGCTCCGTTGCCAGCCTGTCTGGCCAGAACTGCCGGCGTTTTAACGCTTTTTTTGCCATCGGGTTATGCCGGTATAAACCCAGCAAATCCAACGTCTGCATAGAGCGCAGTAACAGTGGTGGAAATAACACAGGATCCAGCAGGATAACTTTGTGAAAGAGCTGTTCTGGTTGTGCATTCATCAAGGCTGTTAACACACCACCAAAACTGTGACCACAACCATACAAAGCCACATCACCGAATTTGGGTAAATGCAGTTTTAAGGCCGCCGTTGCAAGTTCTGCACTTTGATTCCAGCCAATAAACTTGCCGCCATGGTCGCTGTCACCGTGGCCTTGGGCATCTGATAAAAAGAAATCAAAGTAGGGCGCGAGCTGTTGTAGCAGTGGCAGATACATCAAACTGCAAAAACCATTGCCGTGCAACAAATGTAATACGGGTTTGCCGCTTGGGATGCTGTGATGGCCACGCAGGGTAAAACCATAACGGCTTTGATAATGCCAGGGAATAAGTTGCACGCTTAAATCTCAAGTAAATGCTCTAATAAAACCATGCCATGTTTTAACTAAAGCAGCAAGCGAAGCTTAGCGCCGTGTCCGTAACCAGCAGCGATCAGGTCAGTGGCCGGGAACCTGTGGTCTTGTGCACCTTCTGCCGGTCAGGCAACAGAAAATGATAATCAAAGAAGTAGCTGTACTATCACACATAAAAAACACCCGAAGTTTTGCTTCGGGTGTTTTGGAACAATATACCGGTTCAGATAAACCGTTTATTGCATGATCAGAAGTTGTAAGTTAAACGGGCGTAGTAGAAACCGCCGTTAAAACCCATCACTGTGGTGGTTGGGTACTTCGCACCCAGCACGTCAGCCCAGCGGTTCTCGTCCGGTACTTCATCAAACAGGTTATTAGCACCTACAGCGATGTTGTAATTGTCGCTAAAGCTATAATTCAACTCAACATCAACAGTTTGTTCTGCACCTAAGAACAGTGGTAAACCGTCATCCTCAACTCTTAACGCGCCAGAGTCAGCATGGTCTTCAAAATAAGAGCCATAGTGATTTAACCGGATAAAACCACCAATTTCGCCCCAGTTCTGGCTCACGGTAAAGCTGCCACGAACTTTTGGTAAACCATCTTCAATTTGTTTGACTTTGGCTTCGTTGATATTACGCAGCATCACAGGGTTGCCGTCACCATCTACACCCGGTCTTTCGGTGATGCGGTCCACTTCTGTTTTGTTGTAGTTCAGTGCCAGGGCAAAAGTGGTGCGGCCACCCATTAAATCCGCAGCGTAGTTGGCAACAAAATCAACACCCTGAGTTGTAGTGTCAAAGTCGTTGGTGAAATATTTTACACCGGCGAAGCTGGTTGCATCCGCCACACCCAGATTTAACAGCGCCTGAATATCGGCAGGTGTTAAGGTCTGAGATGAAGACTGACTGATACGGTCTTCTACTTCAATACGGTAGTAGTCTAAGGTGGCATAAAAATCATCCACTTCAACCACAGTACCAAATGAATAGTTAGTCGACTCTTCCGGTGTTAAGGCTTTACCGCCTTTGAGCACAGAAATAGGGTGAGTCGGCGGCAGAGTGGCGTTATCCACTAAACCCTGGCCTGCAGCAAAAGATGTAGTGACGTTACGCACCATGGATTGACCAATGGTTGGTGCACGGAAACCTGTGCTCACCGCACCACGTAAAGCCATTTCATCAGTTGCCTGGAAACGACCTGTTAATTTAGCATTGGTGGTGGTGCCAAAATCTTCATAGTTTTCGTAACGCAGGGCAAAGTCTGAACGGAAACGGTCAGAAAATTCCGCACCAAATTCAGTGTAGGCTGCATAGTTATAACGGTTAAAGGAACCAGCATCATCAGGCTTAAAGCCCGGGAAACCGTTTGAACCTATACCAAAACCTTGTGAAGCCAGCGGGCCAACTTCAAAGGAGTTTTTGTCACCGGCATAGATTTCGAAGGTATCAATACGGTATTCCAGACCACCGGCCACAGCCAGCGGGTATGGCAGTGCATCAACTTCAATCAGTTTATTCATATCGTAGTTGATGGCTTGTTCCTGCTGTACGTATTTACCAGCGTTAAAGTCACGTGGGGTGCGTGGCCCCATAGACGCGTTGATGGTGTTTTTAATATAAAACTCCACTTCGCTGCGGCCATAGCTGGTGCTTAAATCAAAAAACCAGCCATTGTCCATTTCGCCTTTCAAACCACCGGCCAGGGCGCCATCAGTGACGATACCACCGAACTTCGGCGTAAAACCGCCAGGCAGCATAGAGAAGAAGGTAAAGCAGTGAGACGGCAGGGCATTTACTTTAGCTGTTACCTGGTTGTAGTTCAGGCCCTGAATATCAATATTGCTACATGCCCCCTTACTGGCATCGAGATTGCCAACCAATAAGGAATCACCACCATCATTTGAATACACACCACCACGGGTTTGTGGGTTACGGAAGTAAAAACCACCTTCCACATTACGCTGAGCAAAGTTACCAAAAGCGTAAAACTCTTTGTTCTTCGCAACTTCTAAGCCGATGTTACCAAAAACTTTGAAGTCACGTTTAAACTCAGGTGAACCCCAGACCTGGGCCGGATCGGCAATTTGTGTGTTGCCGTTGGCAGCTAAACCTGCCGCATCTCCGCGTTGTACTGAGCGGCTGGTTGGGTCTGATTGCTTAAATTCAGTACTGAAGTTAGCAAAACCATTGTCAGTGAAAGGTAAACCGATATTGGCTGCAACCTGACGTAAATCGCCGTCGCCGTCATAATGTTGACCGGTTTTCAGTTCTACCGCACCACCTTCACTGGCGTCTTTTAAGCGGAAGTTAATTACACCGGCAATAGCGTCAGAGCCATATTGGGCCGCTGCACCATCACGCAGAATCTCAACCTGCTTTAATGCAATAGATGGAATAACAGAAATATCAGGACCTTGTGAACCGTCTGATAAGCCACTGCCTAAGAATGTAATTACTGCTGAGCGGTGACGACGTTTACCGTTGACTAAAACCAAGGTGCTGTCTGGTGGTAAACCACGAAGGTTAGCGGGGCGAACTAAGGTAGAAGCATCATTGATTGGTTGGGTGTTAACGTTAAAGGAGGGAACAGCGGAACTCATCAGGGTCATCATGTCACTTGGGCCGGCTTTAACAAATTCATCGGCCCCGATGACATCTACAGGTACCGCCGAATCGCCCACCGAGCGCGGCGCACCGCGAGAACCTACAACGACGATTTTCTCAACATCTTCCGTTTTTTGCGCTTGGGCTGCATCCTGAGCTACAGCGGCAAAGCTGGTACCACTTAACATCAACAGGGCACTACCGGTCAGCGCAAACTTAATTCCCGCCGCAAGCGGCGCAAGTTTTGTCTTATTTTTCATAATTATGCCTTTTAATCCTGGATCGTTTTTATACGGCTCGTTTTATTTGTATGAGCTCGTGAACTAACTTATGGCAATTTTGTCCGTTTGTCCAACCTGTAAAATGCCCGATTTATCTCAAAACTGTTGCAGAATATTTATAGCCGCTCGTTGTTGATTTGGGTATTTTCGCGCCAGCGAAGGCTTGCAGCGGTGTTTTGGTCCTTTGAACGGCTTTAATACGGGACTGGACGGATTTGATTGAAAAAATTAATTGGCTGGCGTTAGATGGAAGTCCTTCTTTGTTTTCAGGATTTTTTATGAACCCTTCTTTGACCACAGGTCTGACTCTGGTTGCCGCCGCAACATTTTCCGTGGCCGTGAATGCCAAACAACTCGAACTCAAAGCTTTGTTTGCTGATCCGGCCTTAAGTGGCCAGGCCCCCAAGTCACTGAGTTATTCGCCGGATGGAAGCCGTGTGACTTATCTCAAAGGCAAAACGACAGACGCCAACCGGCTTGACCTGTGGCAATACCAGCTGAAAAGCCGTAAACACAGTTTGTTGGTTGACTCATATACCCTATTCAGTGGTCCGGAAGAATTGTCCGATGAAGAAAAAGCCAGACGGGAGCGTCTGCGGTTATTTGCCAGTGGTATCGTCAGTTACAGCTGGTCAAAAGATGGCAAAGCTTTGTTATTCCCGTTAAACGGCGATTTGTATTATTACGATCTGGCAAAAAATAAGGCGCGTAAACTCACCGACACCAAAGAATTTGAAACCGACGCGCAAATCAGTCCTAAAGGGCGTTATGTGTCTTTTGTGCGTGAACAAAATATTTATGTGCTGGATTTGATCAGTGGTAAAGAGCAGCAACTGACCACAGATGGCAAGGGCACGATAAAAAACGGTATGGCCGAGTTTGTGGCGCAGGAAGAAATGGCGCGGATGACAGGCTACTGGTGGGCTCCTGATGACAGCAAAATAGCCTTTACCCAGTTTGATGACGCTGCTGTGCCTGAAGTACTGCGTAATGAAATTTATGCCAATGAAATCAAACTTTATAACCAGCGTTACCCTTATGCTGGTGCCAATAACGTCAGTATTAAACTTGGGGTTGTGGCACTGTCATCAGCAGCGGTGCAATGGCTGGATCTCGGGGAGGAAAAAGACTTCTATTTACCCAGAGTGCAATGGACACAAAATCCTAATCAGCTGACTTATCAGTGGCAAAGCCGCGATCAGCAAAAGCTGGAGCTGAGAATGGTGGATTTAACCAGTGCCCAACAACAGATTTTACTGACCGAACAGAACAATACCTGGCTGAACCTGCATGATGACCTGTACTTTTTCAAAGATAAAAAACGTTTTATCTGGGCGTCTGAGCGTGACGGTTTTAAACACCTGTATTTATATCAGTTTGATGGTAAAGCACCGTTGCAGCTGACGTCCGGGCAGTGGGTGGTGAATAAAATTGAGTCTGTTGATGAAAAAAATGGCGTACTTTATTTTACCGGCCGCAAAGATACAGTGCTCGAGAACCACTTATACCGCTTAAACCTGAACAATCAACACATTGCCCGGCTGACAACACCGGGCGCCAGCCACGCTGTAGTAGTGGCCAAAGATGGCAGTGGGTTCCTCGACAGTTATTCTGCGGTAAACAGCCTGCCTAAAGTACAACTGAACGATAATACCGGCAAAACCCTCACGGTGCTGGAAGCGAATGAACTGAACGCTGACCATCCGTTAACGCCATACTGGCCCGAACTGGTGCAGCCGCGTTTTGGTACCTTAACCGCCAAAGATGGCCAAACCCTGCATTACCGTGTGTTTGAACCTAAAAATCTCGATCACGGCAAAAAACATCCGGTGATTGTCAGTGTCTATGGTGGGCCTGGTGCACAACGTGTCACCAATAGCTGGAGCGGCAAAGATTTATATTTCCACTATATGGCGCAGCGTGGTTATATCGTCTTTCAGCTGGATAACAGGGGGTCGGAAAACCGCGGTAAAAACTTTGAAGATCCAATTTATAAACAGCTGGGTGTGGTTGAAGTCGAAGATCAAATTACCGGTGTGGAATATTTACGCACCTTACCTTATGTCGACAGCAGCAGAATAGGGGTATACGGCCACAGTTACGGTGGTTATATGGCGATTATGGCGATGTTTAAGGCCGGTGATTATTTTGCAGCCGGTGTGTCAGGCGCCCCAGTCACCGACTGGACTTTATACGACACTCACTATACCGAACGTTATTTAGGTCATCCGGCGCAAAATGCCCAAGGTTATCTGGCAAGTTCGGTTTTCCCTTATAGTGATGCTTTAAAAGGGGATTTGCTGATTTACCACGGTATGGCCGATGACAACGTGTTGTTTAGCAACAGCACTAAACTGTTTTCTGATTTACAGAATAAAGGCAAAAATTTTGACATGATGACCTATCCCGGCAGTAAACACGCCATGTTTGGTCAGCAGGTGCAAACCCATTTACATCAAACCATTACCAACTTCTTTGACCGCACTTTGTTAAACAGGGGCAAATAATTCTCCGGAAAAGGGGGGGGAGTTATCAGAAAAAAAACGGTCAGCATGCTGACCGTTTTTTTCGCTGAAAAGAGGTTTAATCTGATGATTACAATTCATTGCCTGAATTTTGCTGTCGGGAAAACGAAAGCAGATTATGGATAGTGGTCTGGCTGATTTGCGCCATAGCTTCTTTGGTAAAAAAAGCCTGATGCCCGGTGATCAGCACATTGGGGAAGGTTAACAAGCGCTGGAATACTTCATCAGAGATGACCTGATCAGACAGGTCTTTAAAGAATAAATCCGCTTCCTGCTCATAGACATCCAGGCCCAGGTAACCAATTTTTGCGGATTTCAGCGCCTGGATCACTGCTTTGGTGTTAATCAGGGCACCGCGGCTGGTGTTGATTAACATCACACCGCTTTTCATCTGAGCGAGCGTTTCTTCATTAATAAGATGCTGACTTTGTGGTGTCAGCGGGCAATGCAGACTGATAATGTCGCTTTGTTGGTAAAGCTCGCTAAGGCTGACATAACGGGCGCCAAGTTGTTGTAATTCGGGGTTTTCGATTGGATCAACACAAAGCAGTTCACAGCCAAACCCCCGTAAAATACGGGCTGTAGCTATACCAATACGACCTGTGCCAATTAAGCCTACGGTTTTTTGGTACAGGTTAAAACCGAGCAGGCCATTTAAATCGAAGTTATTGTCGCGGGTTCTGTTATAGGCTTTATGAAATTTGCGGCTTAAACAAAGCA
The DNA here is from genome assembly GCF_025245835.1 of Rheinheimera sp. 4Y26. Lineage (GTDB taxonomy): Bacteria > Pseudomonadota > Gammaproteobacteria > Enterobacterales > Alteromonadaceae > Pararheinheimera. Next base: position 266,216 of record NZ_JAOBWS010000004.1, on the reverse strand, counting down.
TCATACCCACTGTATGCTCAGCGACAGCCTGCGGCGAATAGGCCGGCACCCGCATCACCTTTACGCCGAGCTTTTTAGCGGCAGTAAGGTCGACATTATTAAAACCGGCACAGCGCAGCGCCACCGCAAAAATGCCAAGCTCAGAGAGTTTTTGCAGTACTGTTGCCGATAAATCATCATTCACAAATACACAGACAGCGTCGCTGCCAGCAGCAGCTGCCACACTTAATAGATCCAGTTTTTGCGGCAAAAATTGCCAGTTGATATTATCCGGGCTGTACTGGCGTAAAGCCCGCTCATCATAAGGCTGGCTGCTGAATACTGTAACTTTCATCCTGATCTCCATGGCGCAGTTTTACTGAGTTTATCAGGGGATGATACAGTTATTTAAGCGCTATTGTTGTTTTGGCAATAACGCCAGCTCTTCCCGAATGGCGTCGATAAACTGGCCTGGTTTGGTTCTTGGTGCATAACGTTTTACCACTACACCGTCTTTGTTCACCAAAAACTTGGTGAAGTTCCATTTAATGGCACGGGTTTTTAACAAACCTCTGGCCTGATCTTTCAGGTATTCAAACAAAGGTTCTGCTTCCGGACCATTTACATTAATTTTTGCCAGTACCGGAAAACTGACGCCGTAATTGAGTTGGCAAAACTGCTGAATGGCCTGATCTGAAGCGGGCTCCTGACCACCAAACTGATTGCAGGGAAAAGCCAGTACCACTAAACCCTGATCTTTATATTGCTGATGTAAGGCTTCCAGTTCCTGATACTGTGGGGTAAAGCCACACTGGCTGGCGGTATTGACAATCAGTAGTACTTTGTCGCGAAACTGACCGAGATCGATCATTTCGCCTGTTGCTGTTTTCACTTTAAACTGGTGCACATTGGCCATGAGTTCTCCTGCCGCGGGCATTTTTGCTATTTGTATCATAACTTTGTAAGCTAAAGTTCAGTGTGTCACAGAATTAAGACAGTTATATGGCAAATGCAGCAAAAGAGTTCAGATTGGCCTTTATCGGCCTTGGGGTAATGGGATTTCCAATGGCTGGCCACCTGCAGCAAAAAGGCTATCAGGTGACAGTTTATAACCGAAGTAGCGACAAAGCCGCGGCCTGGGTGGCACAGTATGGCGGTGAAAGTGCTACAACACCGGCGCAGGCAGCTAAGCAAGCCGACATGGTGATGCTCTGTGTTGGCAATGATGACGATGTACGTTCAGTAGTGTACGGCGACAATGGCGTGTTGTCTGGCCTGAAATCCGGTGCTTTATTGATTGACCACACCACAGCATCAGCTGATTTAGCCCGCGAACTGGCTGAAGTATGCAAAACAAAAAATATTGGCTTTCTTGATGCACCGGTGTCCGGTGGTCAGGCCGGCGCGCAAAATGGTCAACTGACTATTATGGTGGGCGGTGAAGCTGCACACTTTTCTAAAGCTGAAAACGTGCTGCAAAGTTATGCCAAAAGCTGTCGTTTATTGGGGGGCGCCGGTGCCGGCCAGCTGGCCAAAATGGTCAATCAGATTTGTATTGCCGGTGTGGTACAGGGCTTGTCTGAAGCCCTCCACTTTGCTGATCAGGCCGGGCTTGATGTGAAAGCTGTGCTCGATGTCATTTCAAAAGGGGCGGCCCAATCCTGGCAAATGGAAAACCGCGGTTACACTATGGTGGATGGCCAGTTTAATTTTGGTTTTGCCGTGGATTGGATGCGCAAAGATCTTGGCATCACGCTGCAGGAAGCCAGACGTAATGGTGCTCAGTTGCCGCTGACCGCACTGGTTGATCAGTTTTACGCCGAAGTGCAGGCTCAGGGCGGGGGGCGTTTTGATACCTCCAGTCTTATTACCCGCTTTAAATCACCTGCCAAGGCCACTTAAGTGGCCTTTTTTCTGGCCTTTTGCCTTGCTGATAAGGCTTTTTGTTGTTCCGGTCTTTGCTAAATAAGAAAAAGTGTATATTTAATGTGCGGTTAACTTTTTGTGTATAAAACTCTGTTATTTTTACGGGCACTTTTATTTTGCTGTGATACAATTTTGTAACTTAATGTGTTTATGTTGTGAAATTATGAATTTTATTGATATAGGCTGGCAGCTGTATCTGATTTTATTCAGCCTGCTGGTCGGGATCCCCGCCATGATTGGCTTGATCTTGTATCGTCTGGATCAACGTTGGTTAAAACCTTTGTTATGGTCTGTGCCTGCCTGCGCTTCATTATTTTTATGGTCGGCCTGGTGGTTAACCCGTAACTCGGTTGAAATCGGCGACAACAGTATGTTGTTGCAGGCAGGCTTTTATCAGGCCACTGTGACAGATCTGTCATTGCCGCAAAGTGTGATTGACGTGATCCCTCAGGAAGAACTCGGGCAGTACAGGCCTGATGTTGCCATTAACGGCATTAATCTGCCCGATTATCAGGTGGGTTGGTATTTGCTGGCCAATGGGAAAATGGCATTTGTGATGCTGATTGGCAACCCGGCTGAAATCACCTTAGTCAGCACGCCAAGCACTACAGCGCTGGTGGGCGGCAATATACATCAGCGCGATTTAGTTGCAGCTCAATAAAAGCGCAATAATAGTTCACATAGTTCACATAGTTCACATAGTTCAGATAAAAAAAGCCCGCATTGCGGGCTTTTTTTTTACTCAGAGCGGAAGGCTGGTTTTAAGCAAACACCATCTCAGGTACTTCACCTTTGATCACCAGTTTACCGGCTGTTTTTTGCTGAATTTCATCAACGCTGACACCAGGTGCTCTTTCCAGTAAATGGAAAGCGCCGTCTTTCACTTCTAACACTGCTAAGTCAGTGACGATTTTTTTCACACAACCCACACCAGTCAGCGGTAGCGTACAGGCGTCGAGGAGCTTAGAGCTGCCGTATTTGTCAGCGTGCGTCATAGTCACCACAATATTCTGCGCGCCAGCCACTAAATCCATAGCACCGCCCATGCCTTTAACCAGTTTGCCCGGGATCATCCAGCTGGCGATATTGCCGTTTTGGTCTACTTCAAAAGCACCTAATACCGTTAAATCCACATGGCCACCGCGGATCATGGCAAAACTTTCTGCTGAACTGAAAATCGCCGCGCCTTTAATGGCGGTGACTGTTTCTTTACCAGCGTTGATCATATCAGCGTCAATCTCTGCTTCAGTCGGATAAGGGCCCATACCCAATAAACCGTTTTCTGATTGCAACATCACTTCAATGCCAGCTGGTACATAGTTGGCCACTAAAGTAGGGATGCCAATACCTAAATTTACGTAATAACCGTCTTTTAGTTCCTGCGCTACACGCATTGCGACCTGTTCACGGGATAATGCCATTTTTCTGCTCCTTAACCTTGGCGAACCATACGACGTTCAATGCGTTTTTCGAATTTGGCCTGAATCACTCTTTGCACATAAATGCCAGGGGTGTGAATTTGTGAAGGCTCAAGTTCGCCGGGTTCGACAATTTCTTCCACTTCAGCCACGGTAATTTTACCGGCTGTCGCCACCATAGGGTTAAAGTTCATCGCAGTGTGACGGAAGACTAAGTTGCCGTAACGGTCGGCTTTCCAGGCGCGCACTATGGCAAAATCGCCGGTAATAGAAGGCTCTAACACATAGTTGCGTCCGTTAATTTCACGGGTTTCTTTGCCTTCAGCCACTGGCGTGCCGTAGCCTGTTGCGGTAAAAAAGGCCGGAATACCAGCACCACCAGCACGGATTTTTTCTGCCAGTGTGCCCTGTGGCGTCAGTTCTACTTCTAACTCGCCACTTAATAGTTGTTTTTCAAATAAAGCATTTTCGCCAACATAAGAAGCCACCATTTTTTTGATTTGGCGATCTTCCAAAAGCACACCCAAACCAAAACCATCGACACCACAGTTGTTGGAAACAACTGTTAAATCGCGGGTGCCCATCTTTTTGATTTGTGCAATTAAACCTTCCGGAATGCCACACAGGCCAAAACCGCCGGCTATCACTGTCATGCCGTTTTCCAGGCCTGCCATTGCTTCGTCGTAGCTGTGTACAACTTTATTAAACCCTGCCATTTGAAGTCCTCTTCATTTTTATATGCTGTGTTGCCGCTGCGATGCCCAAAAGCGGCTTAATTCTGCTGACATTTGGCTTTGAGCGCCAATCCTACTTTAGAACTAGGTGTTTTCCCCAAAGCTTCTGCAATAGCCCAGCCCGCGCGGGCGAGCGTATTTAAATCAACACCATGACTGATGCCAAGGCCACTTAGTAAATACACCACATCTTCAGTGGCAACATTGCCTGACGCGCCGGCGGCATAAGGGCAACCGCCAAGGCCGGCTACTGCGCTGTCGACCACAGCCACACCACGGCTTAGCGCGGCGTAAATATTTGTTAACGCCTGGCCATAAGTGTCGTGAAAATGTACGGCAATTTTGTTCACAGGCACCACTTCAAGTACAGCATCCAGCATCGCCAGCACTTTGGCCGGCGTACCGACCCCGATAGTGTCGCCTAACGAAATTTCATAACAGCCCATATCCAGTAAGGCTTTGGCCACCCGCGCAACCTCAGTCGGGTTTACGTCGCCCTGATAAGGGCAACCCACCACACAAGACACATAACCGCGTACGCGAAGTCCATCGGCTTTGGCCGCTGCAACTACAGGCTCAAAACGCGCCAGGCTTTCGCTGATAGAGCAGTTGATATTTTTCTGGCTGAAGGCTTCAGAAGCGGCACCAAAAATAGCAACCTCATCTGCACCAGCTGCTTTAGCTGCCTGATAACCCTGTAAGTTGGGTGTGAGGGCGGTGTAAGTCACGCCCTTTTTGCGCTGAATACCGGCAAATACGGCGGCTGAGTCTGCCATTTGTGGCACCCATTTGGGACTGACAAAAGAGCCGGTTTCGATGGTGGTTAAACCGGCGTCAGCCAAAGCATTCACCAGTGCTATTTTGGCATCAAGTGGCACTGCCACTTCATTTTGCAAGCCGTCGCGTGGGCCAACTTCAACAATTTGCACCTGCTTTGGAAAAGCGTTGTGAGTGAGCTGGCTCATCTTAAGCCTCCGCTTGGGCGGCAAAATCCACCAGCTCAGCGCCGTCTTTGACTAAGTCACCGGCGGCATAAAACAGCGCATTCACCACACCGGCAGCCGGTGCTTTAATGGCATATTCCATTTTCATTGCTTCCATCACCAGCAGCGTCTGGCCTGCTTCAACTTCCTGACCAGCGCTGACCAGTACAGCGACAACAGTGCCATTCATTGGCGCTTTTAAACTGCCGGCGCTTTCGTCGTTTGTCGCCACTTCAACTGTAGTTTTGTAATCAAAATCAAAACGTTGTTGTTTGATAAACACTGAAACCGTGTCGCCGTACTGACTAACCCGTACTTTGCACTGATGGCCGCTGATATTGGCCGTCAATTCGTCCTGTTGCAGCTGGGCTTTTATGGTTAAACATAAATCACCTACACAGACCACAAAAGCATCGGAGGACTGGGTGATCAGCACAGTTTTTGCTTCGTCATCCTGAGTCAGTACAAAGCTGACACTGGCGTTTTCGTTCATGCGCCAGCCAATAGCAGTCTGCCATGGTGAGCTGGCTGTGTTTTCCGGCTGCTGTTTTAACAATAAATACAAAGCCGCCAGGATCAGCGCCTGGGTGGGCTCCTGTTGCTCAGGGGCGAACAACACTTTTTGGTGATGTTCAATAAAGTGAGTGTCAAGTTCAGCTTTGGCAAAAGCCGGATGCTCAACCAGACGGGTTAAAAAGTTTAAGTTGGTTTTAACCCCGGCAATACGATAGTCATCCAGCGCACGGCGCATACGGGCAATAGCACGATCGCGGCTTTCATCCCAGACAATAAGCTTGGCGATCATCGGGTCATAAAAAGGGGATACTTCGTCATTTTCCACCACACCAGTGTCAATGCGCACATGGCGGTTGGCGTCCGGCTGGCGTAAATAAGTCAGTTTGCCGGTGGCGGGCAGAAAGTTATTGTCCGGATCTTCGGCATATACCCGTACTTCAATGGCATGGCCATCCAGCGGAATTTCATCTTGTGTCAGCGGCAACGGTTGGTTACTGGCCACCAACAACTGCCATTTCACTAAATCCTGACCTGTGATCATTTCAGTGACCGGATGCTCCACCTGCAAACGGGTGTTCATTTCCATAAAATAGAAAGAACCATCTTCGTCAAACAGGAACTCCACAGTACCGGCACCGGCATAACCAATGGCCTGCGCTGCTTTAACCGCAGCTTCGCCCATGGCTTTACGCTGCGCCGCGCTAAAGTTCGGCGCCGGCGCTTCTTCAATCACTTTTTGGTGGCGGCGCTGAATGGAGCAGTCGCGTTCGTGTAAATACACTGCATTGCCAAAATTATCGGCAAACACCTGAATTTCCACGTGCCGTGGTTTGGTCAGATATCTTTCCATCAGGATTTTATCGTTACCAAAACCGTTGAGCGCTTCGCGTTTAGCACTTTGCAGCTGCTCGAGAAACTCGGATTTTTGCCATACCACTTTCATGCCTTTGCCACCGCCACCGTAGGCGGCTTTGAGCAGCAGCGGATAACCAACTTTATCGGCTTCCTGCGCTAAAAAGGCTTCATCCTGATTATCACCATGGTAGCCAGGTACCAGCGGTACACCGGCTTTACTCATAATTTCTTTGGCGGCACTTTTACTGCCCATAGCGGCAATAGCAGGCACCGGCGGGCCAATAAAGACCACACCGGCTTTGGCGCATGCCTCGGCAAATTCTTCATTTTCTGATAAAAAACCATAACCCGGATGCACAGCCTGGGCACCGGATTTTTGCGCTATTTCCAGAATTTTGTCGGCACGTAAATACGACTCTTTGCTCGGTGCCGGGCCTAATAAATAAGCCTCGTCGGCCATTTGCACGTGGCGGGCGTTGGCGTCTGCTTCGGAATACACCGCCACACAACGAATACCCAGCTGATGAGCGGTTTTAATCACTCGACAGGCAATTTCACCACGGTTGGCTATTAAAATTTTCTGAAACATATTAAGCCTGTCCTTTATTGTCTGTGTCTTGAGTGTCTGCAGCATGCTGCCTTTGTTGCCAGGCCGGTGTGCGTTTTTGTAAAAAGGCCGATAAACCTTCCTGACCTTCGCTGGATACCCTAATTTGGGCAATACGGCGGCTGGTTTCGTCAATTAAAGCCTGAGTTGTCGGCTGATTGGCCACGGTAAAAATTAAGTCTTTTGCCGCTTTTACCGCCGCCGGGCTGTTGGCGAGCAGGGTTTGCACCATCGCATCCGACACACCGTGTAATTCGTCTTCGCTGACCAGCTGATGCAGCAAACCTAAATGCAAAGCTTCGGCAGCAAAAAAACGCTCGGCCGTTAAAAAATACCGGCGGCTGGCGCGCTCGCCCATGGCACGCACCACATAGGGGCTAATCACAGCCGGTATTAAACCAATTTTCACTTCGCTTAAACAAAAGCTGGCTTTATCACTGGCAATGGCAATATCACAACAAGCCACTAAACCGACAGCACCACCAAAGGCCGCACCTTGCACTATGGCAAGTGTTGGGGCAGGGAAGTTGTCGAGTTTTTGCATCAGCCTGGCAAGCTCACCGGCGTCCTGCAGATTTTCAGCATAGTTTTTGTCGGCCATGGAGCGCATCCAGCCTAAATCGGCGCCAGCGCTAAAGTTTTTGCCGCTCGAGCGCAGCAATAACACCCGAACAGCCGGGTTTGCAGCAAACAAATCCAGTGCCTGAATCAGCTCGCTGATCATCTTGTCGTCAAAGGCGTTATGCACTTCAGGGCGGTTTAACACCAGCTGCGCCACGCCACGCGGGTCGATGGACGTGCTGATGTAGTTAAAATTTTGCATCATCAGGCTCCCGTTACATGCGGAACACGCCAAAGCGTGTATCTTCAATAGGCGCGTTCAGTGAAGCGGCTAAAGCCAGGCCTACCACCATGCGGGTTTGCGCCGGGTCGATAATGCCATCGTCCCATAACCGGCCTGAGGCGTAATAAGGGTGACCCTGCTGCTCGTACTGCTCGATAATAGGTTTTTTCAAAGCAGCTTCAGCGTCCGCCGATAAAGTTTCGCCTTTACGGGCTAAACCATCTTTGGTCACCTGCGCCATCACGCCAGCGGCCTGTTCACCACCCATGACTGAAATCCGCGCATTGGGCCACATCCACATCATGGTTGGGTCGTAAGCGCGGCCACACATACCATAGTTACCGGCACCATAAGAGCCGCCAATCAACACGGTAAATTTAGGCACCTTGGCGCAGGATACGGCTGTGACCATTTTGGCGCCGTGTTTGGCAATACCTTCGGCTTCGTACTTTTGTCCAACCATAAAACCTGTGATGTTTTGCAGGAACAACAGTGGAATTTTGCGCTGGCAGCAGAGCTCAATAAAATGCGCGCCTTTTTGCGCCGACTCAGAAAACAAAATACCGTTATTGGCAACTATGCCTACAGGATTGCCAAAAATACGGGCAAAACCACAAACTAAAGTAGGGCCGTACAGCTGTTTAAATTCATCAAAATCAGAGCCATCAACAATACGGGCTATAACTTCACGTACATCAAATGGTTTTTTAAGATCAGTGCCAACAATGCCGTATAACTCTTTGGCATCAAACAAAGGTTCTTGTGAAGGTTTGACATCCCTCAGCTGCGGTGCTGCCCGGTTTAAGCGGGAAATGCTGTTACGCGCCAGTTGCAGTGCATGTTCATCGTTTTGGGCATAGTGATCGGCAACGCCTGAGATACGGCAATGCACATCAGCACCGCCTAAATCTTCGGCGGACACTTCTTCACCTGTGGCGGCTTTGACCAGCGGCGGGCCAGCCAGGAAAATCGTGCCTTGTTCTTTGACGATAATAGATTCGTCCGCCATCGCAGGTACATAAGCACCACCTGCGGTACAAAGACCCATCACCACGGCAATTTGTGGAATACCTTTGGCTGACATATTGGCCTGGTTAAAGAAAATGCGGCCAAAATGCAGTTTGTCGGGGAATACATCGTCCTGACGCGGCAAGTTAGCACCACCAGAATCGACCAGATAAATACAAGGCAGCTGGCAACGTTCAGCAATTTCCTGGGCACGTAAGTGTTTTTTCACGGTCAGCGGATAATAAGTACCGCCTTTGACGGTCGCGTCATTGGCCACAATCATACATTCCACACCACTGACACGGCCTATCCCTGCCACCACACCGGCTGCTGGTACATAGTCGTCATAACATTGCCAGGCGGCAAACTGACCAATTTCTAAAAAGGGTGAGCCAGGGTCCAGCAGCTTTTGAATACGGTCGCGCACAAACAACTTACCGCGGCTGGTATGACGGGCGATTAAGGCTTCACCACCACCGAGTTTAATTTGCTGTACCTTGCTGTTGAGATCGTCCACCAAAGCTTGCATCGCTGCTGCGTTTTGCAAAAACTCCGCACTTCTTGGGTTAATTTTGCTGCTTAATCTGGTCACTGAAGTCACCTTTAGAAATTATTGGAAGTCGCGCTTTGTCTGTAACTGCGCTTGTTGCTCTTACCGCGACGAAAGCAGGGGCGCAGCCCCGGAGTCGGATTTTGCTGTTTTCTTTCAGATTGCTGGTGGATATCCAGAGGGTGGGTGTCACTTACAGATAAGACGACCGTTGAGCGCCATGGATGGCGCGAACCGAGCCCCCCAGGGATGGGTTAATGGGCGTGTCGGCGTTCTGTAAGTGGCAACCCGCCTAAGGCAGGGTCGCCAGCAAAGGCAATTAATTCGACTCGTTAAACAGTTCCCGGCCTATCAGCATACGACGGATCTCCGACGTGCCGGCGCCAATTTCATACAGCTTGGCGTCACGTAATAAACGGCCTGTCGGGTATTCGTTGATATAACCGTTACCACCAAGCAGCTGAATGGCATCCAGCGCCATTTTGGTGGCCAGTTCCGCTGTATATAAAATCACCGCAGCAGCGTCTTTACGGGTGGTTTCACCCCGATCACAAGCCTTGGCAACTGTGTAAGCGTAAGCTTTGGCGGCATTCATCTGAGTGTACATATCGGCGATTTTGCCCTGTACCAGCTGGAACTCACCAATGGCCTGACCAAATTGTTTGCGGTCATGAATATATGGCACAACGATGTCCATACAAGCTTGCATAATGCCAAGCGGACCGCCGGATAACACCAGACGTTCGTAATCCAGACCCGACATTAATACCCGAACGCCAGAACCGACTGCGCCCAGCACGTTTTCTTCCGGCACTTCACAATCTTCAAACACCAGCTCACAGGTGTTTGAACCGCGCATGCCAAGTTTGTCGAGTTTTTGCGCCTGAGAAAAACCTTTAAAACCACGTTCGACGATAAAAGCAGTAATGCCTTTTGAGCCTGCGTTGACGTCGGTTTTGGCATAAATCACATAAGTGTCGGCATCCGGGCCATTGGTGATCCACATTTTATTGCCGTTTAAAATGTATTTATCACCGCGTTTTTCTGCGCGCAGTTTCATCGAAACCACATCAGAGCCGGCGTTCGGTTCTGACATGGCCAAAGCACCAATATGCTCGCCAGAACACAGTTTTGGCAGATATTTCATTTTCTGTGCTTCGTTGCCGTTTTTGAAAATCTGGTTCACACAGAGATTGGAGTGGGCGCCATAAGACAAACCAACAGAAGCTGAGGCACGGCTGATTTCTTCCATCGCGACAATATGGGCTAAATACCCTAAACCAGAACCACCGTATTTTTCGTCTACAGTGACACCAAGCAATCCTAAGTCGCCGAATTTACGCCATAAATCATTTGGAAAAGCGTTGTCATGATCAATTTGGGCGGCACGTGGGGCAATTTCTTCGCGGGCAAAGGCGTTGACCTGTTCGCGGATCATATCGACCATTTCACCCAGGTCGAAGTTAAGCGATTTATAACTGCTAATCATGAAAGTTCCCCGTTTGCGGATTGGTTATTGGTTTTGGCTTCTGTGGCTTTGGCATCAGTGAGCGTCTCGCGGCAGCGTTTCTCCACTGTCACCAGTTCCATCAGAACCACTTTAATGTCGTCCATTTGCTGATGTAGTTCGGCTTTTTTCTGCTCTATCAGTTTCAGCATAATGGTGAGTTGGGTGACGCTGGATTTGTCAGCGTCATAAAGTTCAAACAGCTGGCCGGTTTCCGACAAGCTAAAACCTAAACGTTTACCGCGTAAAATCAGTTTCAGCCTGACCCTGTCTCTTTTACTGTAAATACGGGTCTGCCCCTGACGCAAAGGTGTGATAAGACCCTGATCTTCGTAAAAACGAATACTGCGGGTGGTGATATCAAACTCTTTGGCAAGTTCGCTGATGCTATAGGTTTTGTCGTCTTTTTCTGTCATTTCGGCCACCGTAAAAATCGCCGGTAACTATAAGTGAAGTTTACGTAAAGGTAAAGCTGAAGGGTTGTTGTTGTATTCAGGTGGGGAAAGGTTGCAGCAGCTCTGCATAACCGCTGCTGAGCCGATCATCTGATTAATTATCAATACTATTCAGTATGTTACATTGGTTTGTTTCAGCGGTCACGGCTTTGCGTCGCGATTATTCGTCGTTTATTTTGTATGTGCAGCCGTGACTTCAAAGGGGAGTATTTGGCAGATGTAAATTTTAACTGCCAAAAATTGGCCGGAATTTGGGACTATTGAACACGGTAAAATAGCGGCATAACACCAAAGTCTTGGCTGGTTGACGTTGGCGTAAACGTAAATTTGGTGTAGGCTCATGCACAGTTGCAAACAGCAGGGTTGAACCCCAACAAATTTCGGAGAGCAGAATTCATGGCGCAGCAGAATCAAGTGGTGATAGTGGCGGCAAAACGCACAGCAATGGGCGGCTTTATTGGTGGTTTGGCGGATGTAAGTGCCACCGATCTTGGCGCAACTGCTATCAGTGCAGCTTTGGCTCAATCCGGTGTAGCTGCGGAGAAAGTCAGTGAAGTGATTATGGGCTGTGTGTTGCCAGCCGGACTCGGTCAGGCGCCAGCGCGTCAGGCAGTGTTAAAAGCCGGTCTGCCGTTATCAGCCGGTGCCACCACTATTAATAAAGTCTGTGGTTCAGGTTTAAAAGCTGTGATGCTGGCTTCTGACTTATTAAAAGCCGGCAGCGCCGATGTGGTGGTGGCCGGTGGTATGGAGTCAATGTCCAACGCACCTTATATTCTGCCAAAAGCGCGCTCAGGTATGCGGATGGGCCATGGTGAAGTCAAAGATCACATGATGCTCGATGGCCTTGAAAACGCCTACGACGGTAAAGCCATGGGTTGTTTTGCGCAGCAGACGGCCAATGAGCAGGATTTTAGCCGTGAGGCGATGGACGCTTTTGCTGTGCAGTCGCTGACCCGCGCACAACAAGCCATTGCTGATGGTGCTTTTGTTGCTGAAATTGCCCCTGTGACTATTCAAAGCCGTAAAGGTGAAGTGGTATTTGCCACAGACGAGCAACCAGGCAATGCCAAAGTTGATAAAATTCCAACACTGCGTCCGGCTTTTGCCAAAGACGGCACTATTACAGCCGCTAACTCCAGCTCTATTTCAGACGGCGCTGCGGCGCTGGTGCTGATGCGTGAAGCTGATGCACAAGCGCAAGGCGCCAAGCCACTGGCTCGTGTTGTTGGTCATGCCACTCATTCAATGGAACCGGCGTTGTTTACTGTCGCGCCTGTTGGTGCCATGAACAAACTGCTGGCGAATGTAGGTTGGGACAAAAACGATGTAGACCTGTGGGAAATTAACGAAGCTTTTGCCATGGTCACTATGCTGGCTATTAAAGAAATGGGCCTGGACAGCACGAAAGTAAACGTCAATGGTGGTGCTTGTGCTTTAGGCCATCCTATTGGTGCTTCAGGTGCCCGTATTCTGGTGACTTTAATTCACGCGTTAAAAGCCCGTGGCCTGAAACGTGGTATCGCCTCTTTATGTATTGGTGGTGGTGAGGCTGTGGCTTTGGCGGTTGAAGTTGTTTAACTGTTGATCACAACAGGCTGTAGTAAAAAAAGCCGTTTTGGCAGCCAAAACGCAAAGCCAACAAACTAAACCAAAACTATTAAGCAAAAAACGAAGTCTAAAAATTATAAGCAGTGGCAACTACCACGCAACAAATCCAAAGCCCGGAGCAAACAGCTCCGGGTTTTTCTGAAAATCCGGGGCAGCGCTCAGAAGGTGGCTGCTTCCAAACGGGGAAAAAGTTATGACCACTCAGGTTCAGCTGTTTATCAACGGCGAGTTTGTGCACTCAAAAAGTGAAAAGTTTATCCCGGTGACCAACCCTGCAACGCAGGAAGTGATCGCTCAGGTGCCTTGTGCCACCATGGACGAAATGGAGCATGCCATCCGCTCTGCCAAAGAAGCCTTTTTAAGCTGGAAAGAAACGCCAGTATCAGAGCGCGCCCGTTTAATGATGCGCTTTGCGGCACTGTTAAAAGAACATCAGGCGGATATCGCCGACATTATTTGCCGTGAGCTTGGCAAAACAGTGGAAGATGCCAAAGGTGACGTCTGGCGTGGTATTGAAGTCGTAGAACAAGCCGCCAATATTCCGTCCCTGATGATGGGCGAAACTGTAGAAAACGTGGCGCGCAGCATCGACACTTATAGCTACATTCAGCCACTGGGTGTTTGTGCCGGTATTACGCCCTTTAACTTCCCGGCCATGATCCCGCTGTGGATGTTCCCGATGGCCATTGCCTGTGGTAACACCTTTGTATTAAAGCCTTCTGAACAAGATCCAATGACGGTGAACCGTATTGCTGAGCTGTTTGCAGAAGCTGGCGCGCCAAAAGGTGTGCTGCAGGTCGTACACGGTAATAAAGAACAGGTTGATGTATTGCTGCATCACAAAGAAATTAAAGCTATTTCTTTTGTCGGTTCAGTCAATGTTGGCCAGTACATCTACAAAACCGGCACCGACAATTTAAAACGGGTGCAGGCTTTTGCCGGCGCAAAAAACCATATGGTCATTATGCCTGATGCCAATAAAAATCAGGTGGTCAACGCCCTGGTTGGTGCATCAGTGGGCGCGGCAGGTCAACGTTGTATGGCGATTTCTGTTGCTGTGTTTGTTGGTGCTGCCGCTGAGTGGATCCCCGAAGTGGCAGCTGCCATTGCCAAAGTGCGCCCTGGTGTTTATACCGATCCTAACGCCGCATATGGCCCGCAAATCAGCCCTCAGGCGCGTGCCCGCGTCTTATCGCTGATTGAACAAGGCAAAAAAGAAGGCGCGACTTGCCTGGTGGACGGCTCCACTATTGAGGTAGAAGGTTATCCAAACGGCAACTGGGTAGGCCCGACAGTGTTCTCCAACGTCACTACCGACATGGCCATTTATAAAGAAGAAATTTTTGGCCCAGTGCTCAACACCATGACAGTGAATTCACTGGATGAAGCTATTGCTTTGGTAAACGCCAGCCCATACGGCAATGGCACCGCGATTTTTACCGCCAGTGGCCATGCCGCCCGTAAATATCAACATGAAATTGAAGTTGGTCAGGTGGGCATTAATATTCCAATTCCGGTACCACTGCCGTTTTTCTCTTTCACCGGCTGGAAAGGCTCATTCTACGGTGATCAACATGCTTACGGTAAGCAGGCTGTGCGTTTTTACACTGAAACCAAAACCATTACCGCCCGTTGGTTTGAAGACGATATGGCCGCAACAGGCCCCAATATGTCGATTAACCTGCGTTAATGTGGCACTGGATGTCAGAGCCGTGTGACCGGCTCTGACACGCGGACCCGCCGGGCTATTTATGCGCGGCTTTTAATTATCCGCTTTACCAGAACCAATAATATGGCTGCACGAGATCATCGATAGTCATCTCTTATCAGTACAAAAAAGGTAATCCAATGAATTTCAATTTAACCGAAGATCAACAGGCTTTTGCCGAAACGGCTCGTCAGTTTGCGGAAACTGAACTGGCGCCTTTTGCCGCTGAATGGGACAGAACCCATCATTTTCCAAAAGAAGTATTACAAAAAGCCGGTGAGTTGGGCTTTTGTTCGTTATATACCCCGGAAGATGCCGGTGGTTTAGGTTTGTCGCGCCTTGATTCTTCGATTATTTTTGAGCAGCTGGCCATGGGCTGCACCGCCACCACTGCCATGTTAACTATTCACAACATGGCTACCTGGATGATTGCCAGCTGGGGCACAGAACAAGCTAAAAATGAGTGGTGCCCAAGTCTGGTGACAGGCGAGAAGCTGGCTTCTTATTGTTTAACAGAACCAGGTTCAGGCTCTGATGCAGCTTCACTTCGTACCAGCGCCAAAAAAGACGGCGATTTTTATGTGCTGAACGGCTCAAAAATGTTTATCTCTGGCGCCGGCTCTACTGAAGTTTTAGTGGTGATGGCCCGTACCGGTGAGCCAGGTCCAAAAGGTATTTCGGCTTTTGTGGTGCCAGCTGATGCTGCCGGCGTGATTTACGGCAAAGCAGAAGAGAAAATGGGCTGGAACGCGCAGCCAACCCGCTTAGTGACTTTTGACAATGTGCGTATTCCGGCGCATTACCTGCTGGGCAATGAAGGTGAAGGTTTTACTTTTGCTATGAAAGGCTTAGACGGCGGTCGTATTAATATTGCCACCTGTTCTATAGGCACTGCGCAGCAGGCGCTGAATACAGCCCGCAACTATATGCTGGAGCGTGAGCAGTTTGGCAAACCACTGGCTGCTTTTCAGGCATTACAGTTCAAACTGGCTGACATGGCAACTGAACTGGTTGCAGCCAGACAGTTGGTACGCTTAGCAGCATTTAAACTGGACACTGATGACGCTGAAAAAACAGCTTATTGTGCTATGGCCAAACGTTTTGCCACTGATATCGGTTTTCAGGTATGCGACCAGGCACTGCAAATTCATGGTGGTTATGGTTATATCAAAGAATATCCGCTGGAGCGGCATTTCCGTGATGTAAGGGTGCACCAGATTTTAGAAGGCACCAACGAAATTATGCGTTTAATCATTGGCCGTCGTTTACTCGACACAGCAGCCAGCGATATTTTATAAGCCTTTGTTGTCACAAGGCGTAGCTCAAGCGCAAACACACTGAAATAAAGGTAGCAGCGGCTAAGGCTGCTGCCGCAGGCACAGAAGAATAAAAAGGATAAAACATGTCACAACTGAAGCTGGAAAAACGTGGCCACACGGCTCTTATCACCATCAGCAATCCTCCCGCCAATACCTGGACGCGCGAAACTTTGACACAGCTGCGTGATGCGGTCAGGTCGCTTGAGCAGGATAAAAATATTTATGCGCTGGTGATCACAGGTGAAGGTCAGAAGTTTTTCTCAGCGGGTGCCGATTTAAATCTGTTTGCTTCAGGTGATAAAGCGGTGGCCAGTGAGATGTCGCGTATTTTTGGTGAAGCCTTTGAAACTTTATCGGCCTTTCGTGGTGTGTCTATCGCTGCCATTAATGGTTATGCCATGGGCGGCGGTCTGGAAGTGGCCTTGGCCTGTGACTTACGTATTGCCGAAGAGCAGGCGCAAATGGCGTTGCCGGAAGCCAAAGTAGGTTTATTGCCTTGCGCCGGTGGCACCCAAAATCTGGCCTGGCTGGTGGGTGAAGGTTGGGCAAAACGGATGATTTTATGTGGTGAGCGCATCGGCGCTGCCAAAGCTTTGCAAATTGGTTTGGTAGAAGAAGTGGTTGCCACCGGTCTTGCGCTGGAAACAGCTTTGTTACTGGCCGATAAAGTTGCAGAACAAAGCCCGCCAGCTGTGACTGCCTGTAAAAAGCTTATTCAGCAAGGCCGTAGCGGCAGCATTACAGCGGCACTGCCGCTTGAGCGTGAGTTATTTGTCGGTTTGTTTGACACCAAAGATCAAGTGGAAGGGGTGTCGGCATTTTTACAAAAACGTAAAGCAAACTGGGTGAACGGCTGATGACAGAGATGACAACAACTGCAGATGCAGTGGTGCTGTTTAGCACTATTGCCGCCGACAACGGCAAGCTGATTGCGGTGGCGACGCTCAACAGTGAAAAATCACTGAATGCGCTGAGTTTACCAATGGTAGAACTGTTGCTGCCACAAATGCAGGCCTGGAAAGAGGATAACAATATCGCCATGGTCCTGCTGCAGGGCACAGGCGATAAAGCCTTTTGCGCCGGTGGTGATATCCGTGACTTGTACCACAGCATGAAAAGTGAACCAGGCACTTACCAGCACTATGTGCAGGATTTTTTCACCAAAGAATACAGTCTGGATTATTTAATTCATACCTTTGATAAACCCGTGTTGGTGTGGGGCAACGGCATAGTGATGGGTGGTGGCCTTGGCTTAATGGCTGGCGCGTCGCACCGTATTGTGACCGCCACCTCCCGTATTGCCATGCCGGAAATGGCAATTGGTTTATATCCTGATGTAGGCGGCAGCTGGTTTTTAAACCGGATGCCCAAAGGTTGTGGTTTATTTTTAGGTTTAACCGGCGCTTCTATTAATGCAGCAGACGCCAAGCTGATTGATTTAGCAGACCATTTTATTCCACATGAGCAAAAAACGCAGGTGATTGAGCAGCTTAAAGCGATTCGCTGGGGCAATACAGTAGCGCTGAATCATCAAAAATTATCCGACGTGCTGCACAATATCGAAGAGCTGTACCGCAACCAGCAGCCAGCGAGTCAAATCCGCTTACATCAGACGGCCATTGCAGAGTTGGATGCTCAGCCGGATTTAGCCAGTGCCATGCAGGCCATTCTGGACATCAAAGGTGATGACAATTGGCTGAGTAAAGCAAAAGCGTCATTACAGTACGGCAGCCCTATTACTGCCCATATTGTGTACCGATTATTGCAGCTGGGTCAGTCCAAAATTCTGGCGGACAGTTTCCGGCTGGAACTTGGTTTAAGTGTGCAATGTGGCAAATTGGGTGAATTTACCGAAGGGGTGCGGGCGCTGTTGATTGATAAAGATCAGAAACCACAGTGGTTGTATCCGGATGTGGCCGCAGTGCCGCAGACGGTGATTGATGAATTATTCCGCTCCCCATGGCCAGACAATGAACATCCGCTGCGTGAGCTTGGAAAAGTACATTAGAGATAAATATCAGTGATAAAGGTTGTTTTATACAGCCTTGTAGCATTACAAGGCAGCATCAACTTTTAGTCGCAGTATGTAATACCCACACTGTCAATGATGGCGCTTTTGAGCAAGACATCAGCATTGGCAGTGTTTTTGCCAAAACCAGACAATACCGGTTTGCAGAAGCTGCTAAAGCAGTCCGCCGGTTCAGAGAAAACGGGGAAATATCATGGCGTTAGTTGCTTTTATTGGTTTAGGAAATATGGGTGGCCCTATGGCCATCAATTTACTTAAAGCCGGCCATCAGGTGCAGGCTTTTGATTTATCAAAAGACGCGCTGGCGCAGGTGCAGGCTGAAGGTGCAGTAGTGGCCGCTTCTGCTGTGGACGCCGTTAAAGGCGCTGAATTTATTATCTCTATGCTGCCGGCCGGTAAACATGTGGCTGGTTTATATCTGGGCGAGCAGGGGGTTGCTGCTCATCTTGAGAAAAATGCGCTGGTGCTGGATTGTTCCACAATAGATGCAGCCACGGCGCGTAATGTGGGGGCTGGTTTGGCAGCACAGGGCATTGCTTTTATCGACGCGCCGGTGTCTGGTGGTGTCGGCGGGGCCAAAGCCGGTACTCTGACTTTTATTGTCGGAGGATCGGCGCAGAATTTTGAACGTGCCAAAACAGTGCTGGAAGCCATGGGTAAAAACCTGTTCCACGCCGGTGATGTGGGCGCAGGTCAGGTGGCAAAAATCTGTAACAATATGCTGCTGTCCATTTTAATGGCCGGCACCAGCGAAGCCCTGCAGCTGGGCATCGACAACGGGCTGGATCCAAAAGTATTGTCAGACATTATGCTGAAAAGCTCTGGCCGCAACTGGACGCTGGAGTTGTATAACCCTTGCCCTGATGTGCAGCCGAATGTGCCATCGAGCAACAATTACCAGGGTGGTTTTATGGTGGATTTAATGGCGAAAGATTTGGGTCTGGCCGCTGAATGTGCGCAGCTCAGTCAATCCGCCACGCCTATGGGTTCGCTGGCGCGTAATTTATATGTGACCCATCAGCGTCAGGGCAATGGCAAACTGGATTTCTCCAGTATTTTCCGCCTCTTTGGAAAAAAATAATACAGGCTCTTCGAAGCATAAATTTTGACGGCAAGGCTTTGTATTGCAAAGCGTTTTAAGAAAGGTTAGTTATGAATTTACAAGGTAAAACCATAGTGATCACAGGCGGTGCTCAGGGCCTGGGTCTGGAGATGGCCAAAATGTGTGCTTCACAAGGCGCTAATCTTGCGCTGATTGATATGAATGAACAGCAGCTGCAAAGTGCAAAAGCTGAACTGGGCTCTGCTGTGACAGTGCGTACATATCTGGCAAACGTTGCCAATGAAACTGAAGTGGAAGCCACTTTTGCTGTTATTGATACAGATTTTGATGGTATTGATGGCCTGATCAACAACGCCGGCATTTTGCGTGACGGTTTATTGCTGAAATTTAAAGACGGTGAGCTGCAAAGCAAAATGTCATTACAACAATTTCAGTCGGTGATTGATGTAAACCTGACCGGTGTATTTTTGTGTGGCCGTGAAGCTGCTGCCAGCATGGTCAAACGTGGCCGCAAAGGTGTGATTATTAATATGTCCAGCGTGGCGCGTGCCGGTAATATGGGCCAGACCAACTACGCAGCGTCCAAAGCCGGTGTAGTTGCGATGACAGTGACCTGGGCCCGTGAGCTGGGTCGTTATGGCATTCGGGTTGGTGCTATTGCGCCTGGTGTGATTCGTACTGCCATGACAGACGCCATGAAACCGGAAGCGCGCGACCGTCTGGAAAAAATGAAGCCGGTAGGGCGGTTGGGTGAAGCCAGTGAAATCGCTCATACCGCCCGTTATATTTTCGAAAACGACTTTTTCACCGGCCGTGTGGTGGAAATTGATGGTGGTATTTCGATGTAATAACAAGCGTTTGCGGCTTGTTATTTAAATCAGTTCCAGCAAAGTTGCGTGAAAATGAATAAGAAAAAGCCCGCGTTAAAAGCGGGCTTTTTAGTCACTCAAAGAACAATATTAATCAATCAAGCCATATTGTTGTTTCAGGACTTCAATAATTTCTGCTTTCGGATTGGCGGATAATTGAATGGCTTTGCCAATCACTTTTTCGGCAATGCCTAAATAAGTGCGGGAAATGTCCATCATCACAGCGGTTGGCAGTTTGTTGTCACGTGCCAGTGCTTCGCGCTCCGGCATGCGGTCTTTATTCAGCAGAATATCCGGATCAGGGAAGTTGTTTAATAACCATTGACGGAAACCTTCTTTGGACTGCTCCACAATCTGACCTTCACGCCAGGCGGCACCATCCCAAATCCGTGAGCTGTCTGGTGTGCCTACTTCGTCCATATAAATCAGCTTGCTGGCACCGTCAGCGCCTTTGACATAACCAAACTCGAATTTGGTATCAACAAACATCTGGTCAAGGGCTGCTAAGGCGTCACTGATCACACCAAAGCCCTGTTTTAACAGTTTTTCATAGAGATCAATGTCTGATGTCTGTTCAAAACCAAAAGCCTGGTAATGACGTTCAATATCTGCGCGGGAAATATTGACATCGTCCGCTTCAGGTACACCGGCAAGGCCGGTCAGAATGCCTTTGGTCGATGGGGTAATGAGAATTTCCGGCAGTTTTTGATCTTTTTTCAGGCCTTCCGGTAAAGTGATACCACAAAACTCACGTTCACCTTTGCTGTAGGCACGCCACATAGAGCCTGTGATGTACTGGCGGGCAATAGCTTCAATTTTTACCGGCCGCGCTTTTTGTACTATCCATACCAGCGGATGCGGAATATCCAGAATATGACTGTCGGCCAGGCCATGTTGTTTAAACAACGAGAACCAGTGATTAGAAATAGCATTAAGCGCCGCGCCCTTGCCAGGCACGCCGTTTAAGCCGTTTTCACCTTGCCAGATGCAATCAAATGCAGAAATACGGTCGCTGATCACCATAATGGCCAGCGGGGTGTCGGCGGCAACCGGATAGTGTTTCTCTTTGATAAGGCGCGCGCTGTCCGCTTCGGTCAGCCAGTACACACTGCGGACTTTGCCGGAGTGTACAGGTAAATGGGTACGAATTGGCAGATCGTCGTTCACCGCCAGAACCTGGGTTGCAAGAGTCATAATCACATCTTCTGTTGCTGAAAAAAGGCGGGGCTCAGTCTAACAGAAAGCAGGCCACAACAGAATCTGGCGGTACAGATAAAATGGCTCTGGTATCATGTTCGTTTTTTGTATTCAAAATAAGGATTTATTCTGTGATGGCTGAGGTTCTTGCACCGGCGTCTTGCCCTTTATGTGTGGGCGGTGACAACAGATTTTATCAGCAGGATAAACAACGTAGCTATTGGCAGTGCGCACACTGTGCACTGGTATTTGCCGATCCCGGCAGTCATTTAGCCGCCGATGCGGAAGTGGCCATTTACCGCCAGCATGAAAACAACCCGCAGGATCTACGCTACCGTGCTTTTTTAAATAAACTGGCAGCACCTTTGTTAGAGCGACTTAAAACCAAAGGATTAACAGGGCTGGATTTTGGTTGTGGCCCCGGGCCAACTTTATCTTTGATGCTGCAGGAAGCAGGGCAGCAAATGGCCCTGTTCGACCCTTATTTTGCCAATCAGCCCGAGGTACTGCAGCAACAATACGATTTTATTTGTTGTACTGAAGCCATAGAACACTTTTATCAACCAGCCAAAGAGTGGACCTTGTGGCTGAAGTTACTCAAAGCTGGCGGTTGGCTTGGGCTGATGACCAAATTAGCGCCATCTCAGGATGAATTTGCCCGCTGGCATTATAAAAATGACCCGACACATGTGTGTTTTTTTAGCCGCGAGACATTTTTATTTCTGGCCAAGCGGGATGGATTTGCCGTTGAGTTTATTGGCAACGATGTGATTTTACTGCATAAAAAACTTTAAATTAAGGAGTCCGGTCAAATGGATTTGTTACAACCTCAGCTGCTGATTTGGTTGTTGTTGGCTGTTGCCATCCTGCTGGTATTTATAACTGGCGTTCAGAGCCAGGCTTTGGCATCAGATAGGGGGCCTTTGCAACAACAAGAACCACAACCAGAGCCTTGGCATCAGGCACAACAAGCTTTTTATTGCCACTGGTTTGCGGCCTTTATCAGCCAGCAGAGGACTCGTCAGCTGGCCTGGTTCAGTTTTGCGGCTGCTTTAGTGGCAGCTTTATTGTTTGAGCGGCTGGCGCCTTTGACTTTTGCTACGCTGCTGTTTGCTTTTGCGCTGCTCTATTGGCTGAAAAATGGTGGGCAGCGCTGGCAGCAGGTGGCACGCCATAGCCTGGTGATAGTGTTGTCGCTTTTACTGAGCCTGCATCTGCTGCCAGGTTTTGAAAACTGGTTACAGCTTGACCACATTCAGCTCAGTGAACAAAGCCGGCCTTTTTCTTTGTATCTGAATCTGGATAAACCCATTGTATTTTTTTTGCTGTTATTGCTGCTGCCTGATTTACCCGGGCGTTATCAGTTGAACTTCAACGCAAGCGCACAACTCTTATCGATAAGTCTGCTTGCTATTGTTGCACTGTCGCTCCTGGCGATAGCTTTGGGTTTTGTTGCACTGGAATGGAAGTTACCGCATTGGTGGTGGTTGTTTGCGCTGAATAACCTGCTGTTTACTTCTGTGGTGGAAGAAGCGTTCTTCCGGGGGTATCTGCAGCGTTTATGCAGGCAAAAAACCGGCCCTCTGGTTGCGATATTTTTAGTAGCTTTGTTATTTGGGCTGGCACATCTGGCGGGTGGTGTATGGTACGCGATGTTGGCGGGTCTGGCAGGTCTGTTTTACGGTTACCTGTATTGGCGAAGTGGCAGCCTTGTCGTTGCCGTTGCCGGGCATTTTGCGGTGAATCTGGTGCATTTTCTGGCTTTAACTTATCCGGCGCTAGGTTAACGCTGCGCGTCACGCCACTAAGCAATAGCTGCAAAGTGGTTGTTGCACTTGCCTTTTTTTTCGCGGGCAGGCCATACTGCCAGTACAAAAATTACACTTCACCAGCCAAGGAGCCATGATGCCACTCGCGCTGAAAAAAATTCTGGCGTTGTTAGTCGGTCTGATGGTCAGTATCGGCACTATTGCGTTGTTGGAACAATTCAGCCATTGGTTGTATCCACTGGGTTCACAACCTGACTGGCAAGACCCCTCTGCTGTTGCCTCTTATATGCACTCACTGCCGGTGGGTGCTTATTTATTGGTGTTGCTGGCTTGGTTTAGTGGTGTTGTGGTGGGTATAACGGCCGCCACTTTTCTGGTGAAAAGAGTAAGCCGGCTTTTTGTGGTCGTGATCACCGCCATGGTGTGGCTAGCGACACTTGCCAATGTGTATCTTATTCCGCATCCGCTTTGGGTGTCTGTCACTGCGCTGGTATGTTTGCCACTGCTGGGGCTTTTGACCGGTTATCTGCTTAACCGTTGTTATCCGCACCATGCTGAAACTGAAATTATTGATGAATAGCCTTTGATGCTCCCCGAGCTTTCAATAACCCTGAGTTTTAAATCATAAGGAGCTGTGATGTCTGAGTTAAATATTCTGGCGATTTGCGGTAGTTTAAGGGCCAAATCCCATAATCTGACCTTACTTAAGTATGCAAAGGCGCATGCGCCGGCCGGGATGAATATTACCATTGCCGATTTATCCCAGGTGCCTTTTTACAACGCCGATATCACTGATAAACCAGACGCAGTAAAGCAGCTGCTGGCGCAATGTGAAGCAGCTGATGGCTTTTTGTTTGGTTGCCCTGAATATAACTATTCGCTGGCGCCAGCGTTAAAAAATGCGCTGGATTGGGCGTCCCGTGAACCCGATAACCGGCTGATTGCCGGCAAAGCCGCTGCCATAATGGGGGCCGGCGGCGGCATGGGCACTTCAAGGGCGCAGTATCATTTGCGTCAGGTAGGGGTGTTTTTAGATCTGCATTTTGTCAATAAACCAGAAGTATTTGCCAATGCATTTTCCGGTAGCTTTGATGCTGCGACCGGTGAATTAACCGACGAGCGTTTACAAAAACTGATAGTGCAGCAACTGCAGGCATTGGTCTTGCTCAGTCAGAAAATGAAAGGGTAAGCCGGTGCTGCAGAAGTTATCTAAGATAAAAACGACAAAAGTACTGAGTAAGCTGCTGTCTGCCATGCTGCTCAGTGGTGCTGGTTTTGCAGCTGCCGATACAAATACAGAGCAGAATACGGGCCCCGATAATCCATTTATGTTGCTGACTGAACAGGAGCTTGCACAAAAAGACGTTGAATTAGCGCAATTCTGGCAGCAGCAGGTCGTCACAGGTTTTTTGAAGGCGGCTGATGGCACGCCACTTTTTTATGCTTATCACAAACCTGCAGAGGCCAAAGCCACCATCCTGATAGTGACAGGGCGAACTGAAGCCATTGCTAAATACCAGGAGCTGTTTTTTGAACTGGGTCGTTTAGGTTATGCCGTACTTGGTTATGATCATCGTGGCCAAGGGCAATCCGGCCGTTTGCTGGCGGATGCCCAAATTGGCCACGTAACATCTTTTGCCGACTATGTGCAGGATTTGCATTTGCTGCAAAAAGAGCTGAGCCCATTATTACCCAAAGACAAAGTGTTATTAGCCCATTCGATGGGCGGCGCTGTCGCCAGCAGTTATCTGGCAACCTATCCTGGTGTTTTTAAAGCTGCGGCTTTGTCGGCGCCAATGCATGCGCCTAATACCGAGCTGGTTTTTGGCGCGAAAGATGGGTGTTATTTACAACAGTTGCTTGGCTGGACTTGCCCGGATTGTTACGCCGGTTTTGCCAGCAGTCCTTATCAGAACAGTGCTTTTGCCAATAATATCTACAGTCACTCTGAAGTGCGGTATCGGCGTTTTAGGCAACTATTTAAGCAACAACCCGGTTTGCAGCTGGGCGGTCCCAGCTGGCAGTGGCTGAGGGAGGCTTGTGCTATTGCCGATCAAATGCCAGACATTGCCAGTCAAATTCGCGTGCCGGTCAAAATTCTGCAGGCAGGTGAAGATTTAGCTGTTACCGCAGAGGCGCAGCAATTATTTTGCGACACACTGGGAAGGTATTGTGACGGTGGTGCTGTGATGAAAATTGCGGGGGCAAGGCACGAGATTTTATTTGAAGCCGATCGATATCGTATGCCAGCTCTCACCGAAATTTTGCGTTTTTATCAGCAACAACTGGCGCTTTAAGCTGCCGGGTTTAGTTGATATCCGCTGTCGCAACTTTATTGCAAAGCATAAAAAAGCCAGACTCAAGTCTGGCTTTTTGTATCGATTACAAGCTGGGGTTCACCCCGGCTTTGTGCTGCAGCTTATTCATCCACAGCTTTTGGTTTGGTCATAGGCGCTGCTGTGACCTGACGTGCTGCGGTGCGTGGTGTGGATACCACTACCGGACGTTCAGCTGCCGGCATGCCGGTTGGCACTTCAGATGCAGGTTCAGCATCGACCACAACTGGTTTAGTCATGGTGGAGGTCACCATATTGCCGTAGCGGTTGCCTTTGGCTGCTGCCGGCGCTGCAACAGGTGCAGGCGTAATAACAGCTTGTGCAACTGCCACAACAGGCTCAGCAGACTCAACAGGGGCTGGTTTAGTCGCCGGGGCTTCAGCTTGTGCAACCGCAGCTGCTGAAGCTGGAGCGGCAACAGGAGCTGGTGCAACTTCAACCGCAGGGACTGCGACCACAACCTCAGCCTGCGCAACCACTTCAGCAGTGGCTGGCTCAGTCGCTACTGCGACGTTAACTGCAGCTGGTTCTGGCGTCGCCTGAGTTTCTGCTGTGACGTCAGCCTGGACAGCGGCTTTGGCACGGCTGCGGCTACGTGGTTTAGCGGCAGCTTCCGGCGCTTGTTCAGCGTCAGTTGCCACTGTCACAGCTTCAAGCTGAGTTTCTGCTACAGGTTCAGCCACAGTCTCCGGCAGAATTGGCAGATCCAGCTGCTGCTCTGTTGACAGCTGAACATCATCGGCCGGATAACGGGCTTCAACAGATTCGTCCGCTTCGCCGTTTTGTTGCTCTTTTTTGCGTTTTTGGCCAGCAGCACGTAAATGACGTGGTGAACGACGTGAACGGCTGCGATTTTCGCTGTTGTCTTTCTCCGCACTTTCGCCTGTCTGGGCTTCAGCTGCTTCTGTCTGAGCGTCAACAGCAATCTCTGCCGCTGCCGATTCTGCTGTGGCAACAGAATCAATGACCACCTCAGTTTCTGGCTCAGGCGTGGTAGCCAAAGTGACGGTTTCTGCCATAACAGCTGCAGCAACATGGGCAACTCCGGCACTTTCAGTATCCGCTACTGGCTGGTTTTGTGGTGCAGCTTCTAAAGCGGTAATTACCTGGTCTGCCGCAACTGCTTTTTCCAGACGTACTGATTTACGCATGTTACGACGCTGACGGCGTTCAGCCACTTTGCTTGAACTTGGTACTTCATCGTCGCTGTCAACGGCAACAACCTTGGCTGGTTTTTCCGCCACTGGTTTTTTGCTTTCGTTGCGATCTAAACGTTCGGTACGCTCAGCACGTTCCGGACGCTCAGCGCGCTCAGTGCGTTCATTACGATCGCCACGGGCAGGGCGCTCAGCGCGTTCGTTGCGTTCGTTACGAGACTGGCGATCCTGCTGCGGACGCGCTGGTTTGCCGTCTTCACGTTGTTGCTGCGGTGCACGTTCTTCCTGACCTTCATTACGACGGTTTTGGTTACGGCCGTTACGACGGTTTTTGTTGTCGCGGTTGTTAACACGGCGTTGTGGCTGCTCAGGTTTCTCTTCAACCTTGGCCGGGGCAGCGCCAAACAGCGATTTAAAGAAACCAGTGACTTTAGCAACCAGTCCAGTTTCGACCGCTGCGGCCACCTGAACCTGTGGTTGTGCTTTTGCAACAGGTGCCGGTGCAGGAGCTGTTTCCTGCAAAGAAATAGCGGCAATGGCCGGTTTTTCTTTCACAGCATCAGACACTGGTTGATACAACGTATTTTGTACTGCCGGTGCTTTGACCATGTTGTAACTGGATTCTTCGATTTCTTCATCAAAGCGAATGCGCGTTACTTCATAGTGGGGTGTTTCCATATGCTCGTTTGGAATGATGTAAACGCGCACGCCTAACCGGCTTTCGATACGGCGGATAGATTCGCGTTTTTCATTCATCAGGTAGGTAGCAACTGATACCGGCACCTGAGCATGGATTTGGCTGGTGTTGTCTTTAATGGCTTCTTCTTCGATTAACCGTAAAATCGATAAAGCTGATGACTCTGTACTGCGGATAGTGCCGCGGCCATGACAACGTGGGCACACATGAGTGGCGGACTCACCTAAAGATGGACGCAGACGCTGACGTGACATTTCCAATAAACCAAAACGGGAAATGCGGCCAATCTGTACCCGGGCGCGGTCTTGTTTCACTGCTTCTTTTAAGCGGTTTTCCACTTCACGCTGATGCCGTACCGGCGTCATATCAATAAAGTCGATGACAATCAAACCACCTAAGTCGCGCAGTCGTAATTGGCGGGCAATTTCATCCGCTGCTTCTAAGTTGGTGTTAAAGGCTGTCTCTTCAATATCGCCGCCCTTGGTGGCTTTTGATGAGTTGATATCAATAGCCGTTAAAGCTTCGGTAGAGTCGATAACGATTGAACCGCCTGATGGTAACCGCACTTCACGGCGGAAGGCCGTTTCAATCTGGGTTTCAATCTGGAAATGCATAAACAGCGGTACTTCACCCTGGTACATTTTGACGCGATGGGCAAAATCCGGGCGGAACTGCTGAATATACAGTTTTGCTTCTTCAAAAATACGGGTGTTGTCGATGAGGATTTCACCCACATCGCGGCGCAGGTAATCACGGATGGCACGGAACACCACGTTGCTTTCCTGGTGAATAAGGAAAGGCGCAGGGCGGTTCTGTGCTTCAGTGGTAATGGCTGACCAGTGTTTCATCAGCGCTTTTAAGTCGTAATCCAGCTCTTCGTATGATTTGCCAACACCAGCGGTGCGCACAATCAAACCCATGCCATCCGGCATTTCCAGCTGACCTAAAGAGTCTTTGAGTTCCTGACGTTCATCACCTTCGATACGGCGTGAAATACCGCCGGCACGTGGGTTGTTTGGCATCAGTACCAGGTAAGAGCCTGCCAGACTGATAAAAGTCGTCAGCGCAGCGCCTTTCTGGCCACGTTCTTCTTTATCAATCTGGATAATCACTTCCTGACCTTCACGCACCACTTCTTTGATATTCGGGCGACCGTCAAAAGAATAACCTTGCGGGAAATATTCACGGGAGATTTCTTTGAGTGGCAGGAAACCATGGCGCTCAGCACCATAATCAACAAAAGCAGCTTCGAGGCTTGGCTCTACGCGGGTGATACGGCCTTTATAAATATTGGCCTTTTTTTGTTCATGGCCCGGGCTTTCAATATCCAGGTCGTATAATTTCTGGCCATCGACCAGTGCTACGCGGATTTCTTCTTCCTGCGTGGCGTTAATGAGCATTCTTTTCATTGTGTCTGACTCGTCCATTCAGCCACAACGACAGCGAACATGCGTTTGCGTGTCAGATGTTGTCAAACATATTCTGGTGCAGTCTCCCGACTGGAATGCTTGAATAATCAATTATTTATCAATTGTTATTGTCAATCTTGTTTATCCGGCCGGATTGAAACCCCCGCCGTATTACAAATTTGCTCTGATCCACATCGCTTTTGAGCGCTGCGTTATAGCGTTTTACTTTTATTTTTTTGCTCATTGACCGGAAGCGGTGTTGTGCTGGTGTTGGTAACAAATTACGCAGCATTACCTCAAGCATCTGGCGTTATTGTCGTTCGGGATAGATAAAGTCGTTGGTTTTCACCACGAATTAGGTATGATCTGTCTCCCGACCGGTGCCTCACATCTTCTCTTACGTCTTGATGAGCGCCCTAATGGCCGTAAGTGGTTCAAACCACTGGCACAATTAGCGGGCTGATTATCCCATCAATCAGTAAATAATAGCAACCGAAAATATTGTTAAAACCCGAAGTAGCAGAGCAGCAAATACGCATGACTGATGAAATAAAAACCCCGATCCAATTTATTGATGTGGATGAAGAATATGCAGGACAGCGCCTGGATAATTTTTTGCTGGCCAGGCTCAAAGGTGTGCCTAAAAGTGTGATCTATCGGGTGGTGCGTAAAGGTGAGGTTCGGGTGAACAAAGGCCGGATCAAACCTGAATACAAATTACAGGCCGGTGACCAGGTGCGGGTGCCGCCTCTGGTGGTGTCGGCTGAAAAAGATCAGGTCTCAACCAAGTTGTCACTGGTAAAGAATCTTGAAAGCCATATTTTGTTTGAAGACAACGATTTAATTGTGATTAACAAACCTACCGGCATGGCAGTTCATGGCGGCAGTGGTTTGCAGTTTGGTGTGATTGAAGCCTTACGTGCTTTGCGTCCAACCGCCAAGTTTTTAGAGCTGGTGCACCGGCTTGACCGCGATACCTCAGGCTGTTTATTAATTGCCAAAAAACGCTCGGTGCTGACGCATTTGCATGAGCAGCTGCGGTTAAAAACTGTCGAGAAAAAATACTGGGCTTTAGTGGCTGGCCAGTGGGATGCCCGCAATAAAAAAGTCACAGAGCCTTTAAAGAAAAATACCCTGCAGTCCGGTGAGCGGGTGGTAAGGGTGGATGAAAAAGACGGTAAGCCCTCAGAAACCCGTTTTAAAATTCTGCAGCGTTATGTGGAAGGCACCCTGGTGGAAGCTTTTCCGGTCACAGGCCGTACGCACCAAATTAGGGTTCACACAGCCTGTGTTGGCCATCCTATAGCCTGTGATGATAAATATGGTGACAACGAATTTACCGCGCAGATGAATGCGCTGGGGTTAAAACGGCTGTATCTGCATGCCAAAACTTTGGCTTTTACCCACCCCAATACCGGGGCGGTGATGAAGTGTGAAGCGCCGCTTGATGCTGAGCTTGAGCGAATTCTGCAGAAACTCACCAAAAAATAACCAGACACAGCATAAAGCCCCTTCATTTGTTCAGATGATTAAAAAGCCGGCCTCGGCCGGCTTTTTATTCGCATAAAAGGTAGTAGCAATAAATGTCGTCACAAAAAGTCGTGATTTTTGATTGGGATGGCACAGTGATGGACTCTATTGGCAAGATTGTCAATTGTGTGCAAGGCGCAGCCAAAGCGCTGAATATTCCGGTGCCAGACCATCATCAGGCCAAACAGATTATTGGTCTGAGCCTGGAAACCGCTTTTGCCACTCTGTTTCCCAATGTTGATAAGCCAACAGTTTTATTGTTATGTGAAGCTTATAAAGATATATATCTGCATCAGGATAAAACAGCGACGCCACTTTTTACCGGTGCTGTCGAGCTTTTTGAAAGGCTCAGGCAACAGGACTATTTATTGGCCGTGGCAACAGGTAAAACCAGAATTGGTCTCAACCGGATGTTGGAAGAAACCAATACCGCACATTTTTTTGCCACCAGTCGCTGTGCTGACGAAGCAAAGTCCAAACCAGATCCACAAATGCTGCAACTTATTCTCGCTGAGCTTGCTTGCCCGGCAGACCAGGCGTTGATGGTGGGGGATACCACTCATGATTTGGCAATGGCGCACGCTATTGATATGCCAAGAGTTGGCATTACTCATGGTGTGCATAGTGCTTTGGATTTTGCGCCATTTGCCCCAAAAGCGGTGATCCACTCGCTGCCGGAGCTGTTGGCGCATTGTGCCTGAGTCTGATGTGGGTTAGGGCTGCAGCAGTAAATCGCGGCCCTGTTGTTTTAACAACTGATGCAGTTTAATCAGTGGTAAACCAATCAGGCTGTTCGGATCATCACCTTCCAGTCTGGAAAACAGCGTAATGCCTAATCCTTCACTTTTAAAACTACCGGCACAGTTCAGCGGTTGTTCGCGTTTGATATAAGTGTGGATGTCATCATCGCTCAGCTCGCGAAAATGCACATAAAAAGGCTCAACACAGTGACTGACGTTACCCGTTGCGGCATTAACTACGGCAAGACCGGTCAAAAAAGTAACTTTATGACCGCTAAAAGCTTTTAACTGCTTATAGGCGTTTTCCACAGTATGAGGTTTGCCAAGAATGGCACCATTAAATAAAGCAACCTGATCTGAACCTATCACCAGACCCGCATTAAGCTTATCTGCAATTGCGCGTGCTTTGGCAATAGCGAGCCGCTCTACCAGCGCCTCTGCTGTTTCGCCGGGCAGGGCTGTTTCGTCTACTTCTGGTTTAGCGGTTTGAAAATTGGGGGTGAGTTTTTCTAATAAGGCTTTACGATAGACTGAAGTTGAGGCGAGCCAAAGGTTTTGTGGCATAAAACAGCTCCGTTTTCTCTCTGAAGCAAATGAATGGCGGCACTATACTTATTTTTTCACCGATTTGCGCGTGAAAAATTGACAAAAGTGTGATCAACCCTTTGACAGTGCAGGCCTTGATCTATATGATGCGCGCCTTATGCAAAAGGTAAAAATCCCAATCACTATAGATCCGTCCCGTACTGCACAAAAAAGGCTGAGTTACGAAGGGATCATTCCGCTGAACACGCT
The DNA here is from genome assembly GCF_025245835.1 of Rheinheimera sp. 4Y26. GTDB lineage: Bacteria > Pseudomonadota > Gammaproteobacteria > Enterobacterales > Alteromonadaceae > Pararheinheimera. The sequence goes on along the minus strand of NZ_JAOBWS010000004.1, from coordinate 234,605 downwards.
GACGCGTTTTACTGAGTCATTGCTGAGCACGGAAGGTGATGTTGCTGTAATCATCGATTGCGGAACCGACGAACAAGGCTTGGTCTTTATTAAAGGTGAAGCCCAGTGTACTGTCAGTCTGACCTGTGAAAGGTGTGGTGACGAAATGTCGCTGACGATTGACAGCAGTTTTGCATATACCCCTGTAAAAGGGGATGATTCGGCTCACGATGAAATTCCGGAACGCTACGACGTGATCGAAAAAGACGAACACGGCGAAGTTAACTTGAGGCAATTGGTTGAGGACGAATTAATTCTGGCTTTACCGTTGTTCCCGATGCATGATGCTGATCAATGTGATCCAGCGAAGTTGCAAACGAGCTTCGGGCATATAGAGCCGGAACCAGAAAAACCGAACCCATTTGCAATATTGCAAGAATTGAAGAAAAAGTGAATTTAGGAGAATAGCAATGGCTGTACAACAGAACAAAAAATCTCGTGCAAGACGTGATATGCGTCGTTCTCATGATGCGTTGACAGGCCCAACGCTGTCTGTAGACGCAACAACTGGTGAAACGCACCGTCGTCACCACATCACTGCTGACGGTTTCTACAAAGGCCGTAAAGTTAAATAAGTCGCGGTGCACTCGTTGCAACCAGAACGGCTTAAAATAGCTTTAGATATGATGGGGGGCGATCATGGCCCCCTGTCTACTATTCCTGCAGCCATAGCTGCTGTAGAAGAATTTCCCAATCTTGATTTAATTCTTTGTGGTGACGCCACGACGCTTGAGCAGCAATTGCTTGAAGCTGGCATCTCTAACCATCCGCAACTTTCTGTAAAACATGCATCCCAACAGGTGCTAATGACCGATAAACCCTCGGTAGCGCTGCGAAATAAACGCGACTCTTCAATGCGTGTTGCCCTGGATTTAGCAGAAAAACAACAGGTGCATGCCTGTGTCAGTGCCGGTAATACCGGTGCTTTAATTGCGATGGCGCATTTTGTCTTAAAAATGCTGGGTGGCGTAGAACGACCTGCCTTGATTAGTGCTTTACCCACCACAGTTGGCAGCCCGGTCTTTATGCTGGACTTAGGCGCTACGGTGAACTGTGATTCCGACACCTTGTTTCAGTTTGCCGTGATGGGCGCTGTGATGGCCGAAGAAGTTGAAGGTATTCACCGGCCCAAAGTAGCGCTGTTGAATATGGGCGAAGAAGAAATAAAAGGTTCGGATCAAATCAAACGCACTTCTTTATTATTGTCTGAATGCGCTGATATTAACTACATAGGTTATATCGAAGGCAATGATATCTTCTCCGGCAAAGCCGACGTCATTGTCTGTGATGGTTTTGTTGGCAACGTGGCACTAAAAACCTGTGAAGGTGTGGCCAAACTCATTATTAAAAGGTTTGAACAGGCGCTGAAAAACAGTATGTCTGCGCATTTATTCGGCTGGATGATCAAACCTTTGTTAAAAAGTATCGGAACCGGCGTGAACCCCGACCACTATAACGGTGCAAGTCTGATAGGATTGCGCGGAATTGTAGTGAAAAGTCATGGAAATGCGACAAAAGAAGCATTTCTCAGTGCCATCCGGCAGGCGGTGCGCGAGGTTGAACGCCAGGTGCCCGCAAAAATAAAAGACCGGTTGGAACACGTATTAATCGATAAAGCGTAGGTCCTCATGTATTCACGCATTATAGGCACCGGCAGTTATTTCCCGGCGCAAATCCGTACCAATGCCGATTTAGAAAGCATGGTAGAAACCACCGACGAGTGGATTATTGAACGTACCGGCATCCGTGAACGCCGTATTATTGGTGAACACGAAACTGTGGCCACCATGAGTACACAAGCTTCATTAAAAGCCATTGAAGCTGCAGGTATTGATAAAAATTCTATTGATATGATAGTGCTGGCCACCACCAGTGGTTCACGCGCTTTACCCAGTTCAGCCTGTGAAGTACAGCGTGAACTGGATATTCCGAATATTCCCGCCTTTGATATTTCTGCGGCCTGTGCCGGTTTTTGTTATGCCTTAAGTATTGCTGATCAATATATTAAAGGTGGCATGGCAAAGAGGGTGCTGGTGATTGGTGCTGACTGTTTATCGCAGTTAGTCAGTCCGGAAGATCGCTCTATGGTGATTTTATTTGGGGATGCTGCCGGTGCTGTGGTACTGGAAGCCTCCGAAGAGCCGGGCATTTTATCAACTCATATTCACTCTGACGGTAAATATTCAGAGCTTTTATACGTCAACAACCCGCGCCGTGGTGATGAAGCTTCTATCCACAACAGCTGGGGTGTTATGAAAGGCAATGACGTGTTTAAAGTGGCCGTCACTAAATTGTCTGAAGTAGTAGAACAAACGCTGGCTGCCAATAATCTGGATAAATCTCAGATTGACTGGCTGGTGCCGCATCAAGCGAATTTACGCATTATCTCCGCAGTTGCCCGCAAACTGGAGATGTCGATGGACCAGGTGGTAATCAACCTGGACCGTTATGGCAATACCTCAGCGGCAACAGTGCCAACAGCGCTGGATGAAGCAGTCCGCGATGGCCGTATCAAACGTGGACAAACCCTGCTGCTGGAAGCTTTTGGTGGTGGTTTTGCCTGGGCTTCGGCGCTGGTGAAATATTAACAGCGGCATAAAGCCTGAGAAGTACTGCTGCACAACAGTCGTTTGCTGGCCGTTGTTGCGCAGTGCGCTGTGCTATCCAAACAATACAAATACAAAGCGAGCAAAATAATGACCAACAAACTTGCATTGGTATTCCCGGGTCAGGGTTCACAAAGCCTTGGCATGTTAGCTGAACTTTATGCCGAATTTCCTCTGGTTCGTGACACTTTTACCGAAGCTTCCGAAGCTTTGGGCTACGACTTATGGGCGCTGGTCGCCAATGGCCCGGAAGAAGCATTAAATGAAACTTTCCGCACTCAACCTGCACTGCTTACCGCATCGGTGGCGGTATGGCGTTTATGGCAACAGCAGGGCGGTAAGACGCCGGCTTATCTGGCGGGTCACTCTTTAGGTGAATATTCAGCTTTGGTTTGTGCCGGAGTGTTAAGCCTGAAAGATGCGGTAAAGCTGGTAGAAAACCGCGGCCATTATATGCAGACAGCAGTGCCTGCCGGCACTGGCGCTATGCAAGCCATTATTGGTCTGGATGATGCGCTGATTGCCAAAGCCTGTGAAGAAGCAGCGCAGGGCGAAGTAGTGTCACCGGTCAATTTTAATTCACCAGGCCAGGTGGTGATTGCCGGCAATAAAGCCGCTGTTGAACGGGCTGGCGAACTTTGCAAAAGTTATGGTGCAAAAAGAGCATTACCACTGCCGGTCAGCGTGCCGTCACATTGTGCCCTGATGAAGCCGGCCGCGGATAAACTGGCCGCTGACTTAGCAGCGCTGTCATTTCACAGCCCTGTCATCCCGGTGCTGAATAATGTTGATGTTGCCGTTACCAACGACGCAGCAGCAATTAAAGATGCGCTGGTGCGTCAGTTATTCAGCCCGGTACGCTGGACAGAAAGTATCGAATGGCTGGCCGCTCAGGGCGTCACCGAAGTGATTGAACTTGGGGCAGGCAAAGTACTGGCCGGTTTGATTAAACGTATTGATAAAAATCTGCTGACAACTTCGGTGAACGATGTTGCCAGTTTAAAAGCGGCCTTAACTCCGGCTGCAGAATAAGGAATTTTCATAAATGACAGCTTTTATTTCATTAGAAGGCCAGGTCGCGTTGGTGACAGGTGCCAGCCGTGGTATCGGCCGTGCTATTGCTGAGCAGCTTGCTGCACTGGGCGCCAAAGTGATTGGCACCGCCACCACTGAAAAAGGCGCTCAGGCCATTGCCGATTATTTAGGCGCAGGTCAGGGTTTGGTATTGGATGTAGCTAACGCAGAATCTATCGACCAATGCCTCGAAAGCATTAAAACCAACTTTGGTGACATTGATATTCTGGTGAATAACGCCGGTATTACCCGCGACAACCTATTAATGCGGATGAAAGATGAAGAGTGGTTTGACATTATGCAAACCAACTTAACTTCGGTATTTCGCATGAGCAAAGCCGTGCTTCGCAGCATGATGAAAAAACGTCAAGGCCGTATTATCACTATTGGATCTGTAGTAGGATCAATGGGTAACGCCGGTCAGACCAACTACTCAGCTGCTAAAGCCGGTGTACTTGGTTTTACAAAATCTCTTGCGAAAGAAGTGGCGTCTCGTGGTATAACTGTCAACGCTATTGCACCTGGTTTTATCGACACCGATATGACCAAAGATCTGTCAGATGAGCAAAAGCAAGCAATCTTTAGTCAGGTACCGGCGAATCGTCTCGGTCAGCCTGAAGAAATTGCGGCAACGGTCGCGTTTTTGGCATCCCGCCAGGCGGCTTATATCACCGGTGAAACGATTCACGTAAACGGTGGCATGTACATGGTGTAAGCGAATCAGGTTTGACCAGCAGGAAATGAAACGCTCATTGCTTGCATCAGACCGCGCTTGCCACTAAACTAGCCGCCATCCAAAATTGCACGAATTGTTGCGATTTATATGAGAAAAAGGAAGAAAAGATGAGCAACATCGAAGAACGCGTTAAGAAAATTATCATTGAGCAGTTAGGCGTTAAAGAAGAAGACGTAAAACACGAAGCTTCTTTTGTTGATGACCTGGGTGCCGATTCTTTAGACACAGTTGAACTGGTCATGGCGCTGGAAGAAGAATTCGATACAGAAATTCCTGATGAAGAAGCAGAAAAAATCACGACGGTACAATCTGCTATCGACTACATCAAGGCGCACGCTGAATAAGCAAAGCGCGATGCAGACGGGTAGCTAAGCTACCCGTTTTCATTTCTGGCACAGGCAAACCGATGATCTGAAACCGGTTTGTAGCAGTAAAGCAGAGAAAGATAATTTCCTTGCGGAGGACATAGTGACTAAACGTCGAGTCGTTGTAACTGGATTGGGGATGCTGACGCCACTTGGCAATGATGTCGCTTCTACCTGGCAGGGCCTGCAACAAGGCAAAAGTGGCATTGGTTATATTACCCATTTTGATACCGAAGCCTACAGCACCAAGTTTGCTGGTTTAATTAAAGATTTTGATGTCGAGTCGTTTTTCCCGGCCAAAGAGGCGCGGAAAATGGACTTATTTATTCAATATGGCGTGGCAGCGGGCATTCAGGCCTTCCGTGATTCCGGTATTGAAGTAACAGAGCAAAATGCCGGCCGCATCGGCGCCGCTATTGGTTCAGGCATCGGCGGTTTGGGTCTGATTGAAGAAAATCACGAAAAGCTGCTGGCCAGTGGTCCCCGCAAACTGTCTCCGTTTTTTGTGCCTTCAACCATCATCAATATGATTGCCGGTCATCTGTCAATTATGTTGGGTTTGCAAGGACCGAATATCAGTATTGTCACAGCCTGTACTACCGGCGTGCACAATATCGGCCATGCAGCGCGGATGATTGCCTATGGTGATGCCGATGCCATGTTAGCCGGTGGCGCTGAAAAAGCCTCAACCCATTTGGGTATGGGTGGCTTTGGTGCCGCCCGCGCATTGTCTACCCGCAATGACGCTCCACAACAAGCCAGCCGGCCATGGGACAAAGACCGCGACGGTTTTGTGCTGGGTGACGGTGCCGGTGTGGTGATGCTGGAAGAATACGAACACGCTAAAGCCCGTGGCGCAAAAATTTATGCTGAACTGGTTGGTTTTGGCATGAGTGGTGATGCTTATCATATGACATCACCTCCGGAAGATGGTCGGGGTGGTGCTAATGCCATGGCCAACGCGCTGCGTGATGCCGGTGTTTCAGCTGATCAGGTGGCTTATATTAATGCCCACGGCACTTCAACACCTGCCGGCGACATTGCCGAAACTATGGCGATTAAAAAAGTATTTGCCGGCTCGCTCGATAAACTGATGGTGAGCTCCAGTAAGTCGATGATTGGCCATTTATTGGGTGCTGCAGGTTCGGTTGAATCCATTATCACTATTCTGTCATTGCAGGATCAACTGGTGACGCCAACCATCAACCTGGATAACCCGGGTGAGGGTTGCGACCTGGATTATGTACCACACGAAGCACGTCAGGTTTCCATGGAGTATGCACTGTGTAACTCTTTTGGTTTTGGCGGTACTAACGGCTCTATTTTGTTCCGTAAGGTCTGATTTCGCTAAAGTACAGAAAAACTGCAAACTGACCCTTTGCATGTAATTCAGGACCGCCGCTTTGGCGGTCTTGTCATTTTCAGGCCGGAAAATTTCAGGCATACTGCCGTTTTAACCGCTTTTAGGCATCTTGAAGCCATGCGTGTGCAGCAACCCTCTGTTTCTGACCGGAGTTTTCAGTATGGCGACGGCATTTTCAGCACTATCAGAGTGAAAAATGGCGCTTTGCAATTCTGGCCCTTGCACTGGCTCAGATTGCAGCAGTCGATGCAACGCCTCGGCTTTGGTTTGATGCCCGAAGCAGAGGTAAAAGCACAGGCACAGGCGCAGATCAGCGCGCCAGAGCAGGTGGTGAAAGTGTTGGTCAGCCGTGGCCATGGTGGTCGTGGTTACAGCACCAAAACACTGGCCGCACCTGATATTTATTGTACGGCCAGCCCTTTACCAGACTACGGTGTGCAACAACAACAGGGCATCATTGTGGCCAATGCCAGTTTGCGATTAGGTATTCAGCCGCTGCTGGCCGGTATTAAACATACCAGCAGGCTTGAGACTGTGCTGCATAAAAACGAAGTAGAACAAAGCGGCTATGACGAGTTGCTGGCATTTGACAGTGAAGGTTTTGCCATTGAATTTAGTGCCGCCAATATGTTTTTTTATCAAAACGACCAATGGTTTACGCCTGAACTTAGTCAAGCCGGTGTTGCCGGCGTCATGCGGGCATTTTTAATGAAACAACTGGCAGTGACAGAGGGTCGTTTTATGGCCCGGGATATTGCTGATTGTGAGGCTATGTTTGCCTGTAACGCCCTGATGGGGGTGGTACCGGTTCATCATTATTTACAGCGGCCACTGTCGCTTGCGCCGGTGCGGCCGGTGCAGCAGTTGCTGGCTAATTATTCTGAAGAAGGTTGTTAACGCAGGATGTTTAAAAAAATTGTGGTACTGCTGCTATTAGGCGCTGTAGTTGCTTTTGGCCTGCGTAATCAGGTGCAGCAGTTTAGTCAGACCAGGCTGGCGCTCGCGGGTCCTTATTTTGAAGTGAAAGCCGGAAGTTCTTTGTCGGCGTTATGCCAAAGTTGGCAGCAGCAGGGTTTATTAAGCCGTTTTCAGTGTACTCAGCTGAGAATGCTCAGTGTATTTCATTCAGAGCTGCGTGATATTAAAGCCGGCGTCTACCGGGTTGACCCAGATTTGCTGTTGTCACAACTGGCTTTGTTTCGAAGTGGCAAAGTGGCGCAGTTTAGTTTTATGTTGCGCGAGGGCGAAACTTTACAACAAAGTTTGCAGGCGTTAAGTCAGGCAGAATTTATACAAAACGATATTCAGTCAGTGGCTGAGCTGCAGGCGCTGGTGCGCTGGCCAGCGGAATGGGGCCCGGCACCTTCGGACGCGGAAGCTTTATTTTTCCCTGAAACTTATTATTACCATGCCCACAGCAAAGCATCATCGATTTATCAGCGCGCACATCAGGCGTTATTAGCTCAGCTGGAAAAAGCCTGGGTGCAGCGTGACCCGTCATTACCGCTGAAAACGCCTTATGAGCTGTTAACCCTGGCGTCTATTATTGAAAAAGAAACCGGAGTTTTGGCAGAAAAACCATTAATTGCTTCGGTTTTTGTGAACAGGCTCAGGCTTAACATGAAGTTGCAGACGGATCCAACCGTTATTTATGGCTTAAAGGAGCGTTATCAGGGTGACATCACCAGAGCGCATTTAAAAGATCCACATCCTTATAACACTTATGTCCATTTTGGCTTGCCACCTGGCCCTATAGCGCTGGTCAGCGCAACTTCGTTGCAGGCAGCTGCCAAACCAGAAGTCAGCAAGATGTTGTACTTTGTGGCAAAAGGTGATGGTTCACATCAGTTTTCAGCCAGTCTTGATGCCCATAACAAGGCGGTTCAGCAGTATATTTTCGGGAAAAAATGATGAGCAGAGGCCAGTTTGTTGTGATTGAAGGTCTGGAAGGCGCTGGCAAAACCACAGCAGTCAATACGGTGTATCAGTGGCTAACCGCACAAGGGCATAAAGTGGTACAAACCCGTGAGCCCGGCGGCACACCGCTTGCCGAGCAGATCAGAACTTTGGTCAAATCGGTGCAGCAGGAACCCATGGCGCCGGAAACCGAATTGCTGCTGATGTACGCCGCCAGAGTGCAGTTACTCAGTCAGGTCATCAAGCCAGCACTGGCGCGCGGCGACTGGGTACTGGGGGACAGACATGATTTATCTTCCCGTGCTTATCAGGGCGGCGGACGTCAGCTGGATGAACAGTTAATCAATCAAATCCGTACTGCGGTGCTGGGTAACACCAGGCCTGATTTTACCCTTTATCTGGATATTGACCCGGCACTTGGTCTTGCAAGAGCCAAAGCACGGGGTGAACTTGACCGGATTGAGCTTGAGCAACTGGCTTTTTTTCAGCGCACCAGAGCCAAATATCTGCAAATAGCCGGCACTGAAGCCAATATTTGTGTGATTGATGCCAGTCAACCACTGGAGCAGGTACAACAAGCCATCCGTCAGGCACTCACGGAGCATTTTGCGTGAACCGGCAGCTTCCGCCCTGGCTTGAAACAACACAGTTACAGCTGGGCACATTGGCTTTAGCAGGGCAATTACATCATGCGCTGTTGCTGACCGGAGCTGCTGGTGTCGGAAAACATCTGCTGGCTTCACATCTGGCGCAGCAGCTGCTTTGCAATCAGCCATTGGCTGCAGGAGGTTGTGGCCAATGTAAAAGCTGTTTGCTGGTGAAAGCCGGGCATCATCCGGATTTACTGCAGTTACAAAGTGAAACCAGTCTGGGTGTAGATGCGGTGCGCGAACTCAGCCATTTTATGCAGGGTTCGCCGCAACAAGGTGGAGCACGGGTTGTATTATTGCCACAGGCACACAAAATGACCGAAGCAGCGGCCAATGCATTATTAAAAACGTTGGAAGAGCCGGGCGCCAATAGTTTTTTATTATTACAAACGGCTTATGAGCAGCAGTTATTGCCCACTATTTTAAGTCGCTGTCAAAAATGGCTGATAGCGCCAGTGGCGGCGCCGGTTGCCATGCAATGGCTTTCGGCGCAAACTAACTTAGCTGTTCCTGATTTTTTACTGAGTTTTTGTGAAGGAGCACCGCTAAAAGCGCTTGAATTGTTAGAGTCGGGTAGCGCAGCAGAAATTTCCGCCTTGCTCCAACAGCTTAGCGCTTATCTTCGTGCTGAACAGCCATTGCCGGAGCTCGTTAAAAGGCTGGAACAGTTTGGCGATACCGCGGCGTTATTCAGCTACTTTGTGCGCCAGCAGCTGTTATCCGCGCCACAACTGGCAAAACCGCAGGCACTGTTTGAACGCCTGGCACAATGGTGCCGTGACGAACAGCAAATTTTGGGGCAGAATAAGAACTTAGCACTCACTGCCTTGTTATTGGACTTGCCCGTATTACTGCGCTGAGAGAGGAATAAATGGAAGAAATCCCACTGGACTTTTTAGACATCAAAGAACTGAATCGTGCTTATATGCCGTTTCTGAAACAAGGTGGGTTGTTTGTCCGTACCGCACGCCAATATAAAATTGGTCAGTCGCTGGCGCTGTTGGTCACTTTACCCGATGCGCTGGAAGCCACGCCTGTGTCTGGTAAAGTAGCCTGGCTCACACCACATGGTGCGCAAAATAACAGCCCGGCCGGTATAGGTGTGGCTTTTATTGACGACAAACTTGGTCTTCGCGACAAAATCGAAAAACTGATCAGCGGTTTGCAGGAATCAACCGATCCTACCTACACATTGTAACAGTGACAGCGTGGCGCCTCTTCAGCTAAGATTGCGCCCGTTCCGCCATCCTAAAATCATCAAACCTGCCGGAATATTGGTTTCTTTTGAATAACATCTGCAGTCTGTTTTATTTTGCCCATAGCGCACGGAGATATTGTTTTGTTTGTTGATTCCCATTGTCATCTGGATCGCCTGGAACTGGAAAAGTTAGGCATGGACTTACCTGCAGTGCTTGCCACAGCTAAGGCGCAGCGGGTTGAACATATGCTCTGTGTGTCGGTGAGCCTTGCGGAGTTTTCGGCCATGGCGGCGTTGGTGCAGGACTATCCCCAGGTGTCGATTTCTTGTGGTGAACATCCGCTACATCAAACGGACGTGCTGGACGCTGAGCTTTTGGCGCAATTGGCGGCAGATCCCCGGGTTGTGGCTGTGGGCGAGACGGGGCTTGATTATTTTTACAGCCCGGATACCAAACAACTGCAGCAGGATGCTTTTATCCGGCACATTGAGGTGGCCAACAGGGTCAACAAACCGCTGATTGTGCACACCAGGGATGCCAAAGCTGACACTTTGGCCATCTTACGGCAATATCAGGCTGAACGTTGTGGTGGGGTGTTGCATTGTTTTACTGAAGACTGGGCGATGGCTAAAGCGGCGCTTGATCTTGGTTTTTATATTTCGTTCTCCGGCATTATGACCTTTAAAAATGCCGATCCACTGCGTGAGGTTGTGAAGCAGGTGCCGCTCGACCGGCTATTGATTGAAACTGACTCTCCTTACCTGTCCCCTGTGCCTTATCGCGGCAAAACCAATCAGCCGGCTTATGTGACAGCCGTAGGCGCTGCTGTGGCAGAGCTGAAAGGCGTGAGTGTGGAACAGCTTGCCCATCAAACGACGGAAAACTTCTACCGTTTGTTTCCTCTGGCAAAAAAACCTAATTAACTGAATAAGTTAGCTCTGAAAGAAAAGAAGCCCAGAACCAATCCGCATTGTTCTGGGCCTAGGGGAATGGCTCATTAACTGAGCCGTGCGCTACCGGAGGAACACTGCCAATGTTGCAGTGTGACATAGGCTTCAGTGTAGCCAAGCGCGCAAAAAATGCTCAGTGGTGAATTCGTCGACAGAGCGTTGAAAAGGTGAACAATTTGTAAGTTTCCCCAAAGTTGCTACCAACTTATGCAAGGGTTATCCCCAGCTTATTCAATCTAAGCCAATAACGGCGCGATAGTCCCTGTTTAAGGCTCAAATCAAAGTCTTATTATTTATATTGCATAGTTATTGATTACTTAACTATTAGCCTAAAATAATCTAAAAAAACTTTCTTAAAGTTAGGTCTCAGATAAAACGGCAGTATTTTTTTACATATCCTTCCCGCTATTCACTACACAAACAAACAGTATTTTGCATTTTATGTCGACAATTATGTTGACTAGCATCTATTGCACAGGTAAAAAGGCAGCATTCATTACAAATTGTCGACAATATCATGCAGAGTCCGATATGGCGTGATCCTGTAACCGCAGCAGACCGTGTGCTGCTGGAAATTCAAAAAGCAATAGTTGAAGGCCAGATAGCGCCGGGCAGCAAAATTTCCGAACCTGAACTCGCCAAAAGGTACGATTTGAGCCGGGCGCCGCTGCGCGAAGCCTTAGCCAGGCTGGAGCGTTGCCATTTAATTGAACGCACACCAAATGCTGGTGCCAGAGTGGTGAAGTTGTCGGTGGCGGGCTTGGTTTCGTTATACCAGCTTCGCGAAACGCTGGAAGGACTGGCTTGCCGTCTTGCGGCCGAACATATGTCGGATGACGAAATTGCTCAGGTGCAGGAGCTGCTCGACCAGCATTTGTCGACACAGAGGGTACGTGAAGGCGAAAGTTATTATCAGGAAGCCGGCGATGTCGACTTTCACTACCGGATTATTCTGGGTAGTAAAAACCCGTATTTAATCAATTTGTTATGTGACGAGCTGTATTTTCTGGTGCGGATGTACCGGGTGCAGCTGGGCATGAATGGTCCGCGTGTGTCGCGGGCATTTGATGAACATAAGGCTATTATCAATGCCATTGCCAACCGCGATGGTGAATTGGCCGATTTATTGATGCGCCGTCATATAGGTGCATCCAGACGTAATATTGAAAATCACTTTAAGCAACAGGGGAATTAACATGGCAACAGCAAGCGCTGGTCTGAAACTTCGTCAGGCCATTACCGCACATCACCCACTGCAACTGGTGGGTACTATTAACGCTTACACCGCCATGATGGCCGAACGTGTTGGTCACCAGGCCCTGTATTTATCTGGTGCCGGCGTAGCAAACGCCTCTTTTGGCTTGCCGGATTTAGGCATGACATCGCTGAACGACGTCTGCGAAGACATTCGCCGCATCACAGGCGCCACATCTTTACCCCTGTTGGTCGATGCCGACACAGGTTGGGGGGGCGCTTTTAATATTGCCCGTACCGTTAAAGAGATGACCCGTGCCGGCGCGGCCGGTTTTCATATTGAAGATCAGGTGATGCAAAAACGTTGTGGCCACAGACCCAACAAAGAAATTGTGTCGTTAGAAGAAATGGTTGACCGGGTGAAAGCTTCGGTGGATGCCAGAACCGACGAAAACTTCTTTATTATGGCGCGCACTGATGCGCTGCAGCAGCAAGGTTTACAGGCGGCCATTGAACGGGCCCAGGCTTGTGTTGAAGCAGGCGCTGATGCCATTTTTGCCGAAGCTGTGTACACGCTGGAGCAATACAAGGCTTTTACCGATGTGATTAAAGTGCCGGTGCTTGCCAATATCACTGAGTTTGGTCAGACGCCGCTGTTTAATAAACAAGAGCTGGCCGATGTGGGCGTGAAGATGGTGTTATATCCGCTCAGTGCCTTCCGTGCGATGAACAAAGCAGCACTCAATGTGTATCAGCATATTCTGGCTGATGGCGACCAAAAAGCGGTGATCGACAGCATGCAAACGCGGATGGAGCTGTACGATTTTCTGAACTACCACAGCTACGAGCAAAAACTTGATGCGCTGTTTGCTGAAAATAAAAACAAATAACAGCAAATATCTGCAAGTTGCGTTTATTCGCAGCAATTAACCAGATTGACGGCAGGTTATAAATTTATCTCTGTACCAGCCGGTGCAAGTTCAAAAATTTTAAGCATCAACATTCAAAGGGGAGTTACCCATGGCAAATGCAAAAGAGTTAACAGGCGCAGGTCTGCGTGGTCAAATCGCAGGGAAAACCGCTTTATCCACAGTGGGTAAAACTGGTTCAGGCCTGACGTACCGCGGTTATGACGTCAAAGATTTAGCGGCGCATTGTGAATTTGAAGAAGTGGCGTATCTGATTTTAAAAGGTGAGTTACCAACAGAAGCAGAGCTTGCTGCTTATAAAAGCAAACTGAAAGATATGCGCAGCCTGCCACAGGCACTCAAAGAAGTGCTGGAACGTATTCCTGCTTCTGCCCATCCGATGGATGTGATGCGTACCGGCTGTTCAATGCTGGGTAACCTGGAAACAGAACAATCATTTGCACAGCAGCAGGACGCGACAGATCGCATGCTGGCGATTTTCCCTGGCCTGATTAACTACTGGTACAACTACAGCCACCACGGCAAACGTATTGAAGTGGAAACTGCAGCTGATTCTATCGCTGAGCAGTTCCTCTGGACTTTACATGGTGAAAAACCGCAGGCGCTGCATACCCAGGTGATGCAGGCTTCGCTGATTTTATACGCAGAGCATGAATTTAACGCCTCAACTTTTACCGCCCGTGTTTGTGCATCAACGCTTTCTGATATGCATTCCTGCATCACTGGCGCTATTGGTTCATTACGCGGCCCGCTGCATGGCGGCGCCAATGAAGCCGCGATGGAACTGATTGAAAAGATGCACAACCCGGATCATGCCGAAGAAACCTTAATGGGTATGCTGGCGCGTAAAGATAAAATTATGGGTTTTGGCCATGCGATTTACGCAGAATCAGACCCACGCAATGCTGTGATTAAAGCCTGGTCAGAAAAACTGGCAGCAGCCAACGGCGACACCAAACTGTATGACGTGTCAGTGCGTTGTGAAGCGGTGATGTGGCGCGAGAAAAAGCTGTTCTGTAATGCCGACTTTTTCCACGCTTCGGCTTACAACTACATGGGCATTCCAACCAAGTTGTTTACGCCGATTTTTGTTTGCTCACGTTTAACCGGCTGGGCCGCTCACGTGATGGAACAGCGCGCTGACAACCGTATTATCCGGCCGAGTGCTGAATATACCGGTGTGGAGCCGCGTGAAGTTACGCCTATTGCACAGCGCGGCTAATCAACCATAAAGGGACGCAAAGCGTCCTTTTTGCTTGATGCTGCTTATCGCTCAATTTTTTGGGTAGCAACAGTTGCTGCTCTGGAAGCTAAAAATGAACACTCAATATCGCAAGCCGCTTGCCGGCACGCAGTTAGATTATTTTGATGCCCGTGAGGCGGTGAATAACATCAGCCCGGGCGCCTGGGATACCTTACCTTATACCAGCCGTGTCCATGCGGAAAACCTGGTGCGCCGCGCTGAACCTGCACAGTTAAATGCTTACTTAAGCCAGCTGATTGAACGCAAGCAAGAGCTTGATTTCCCCTGGTTTCCGGCCCGTGTGGTTTGTCATGACATTCTTGGCCAAACTGCGCTGGTTGATTTAGCCGGCCTGCGGGATGCCATCGCCCAAATGGGCGGCGACCCTGCCAAAGTAAACCCTGTGGTGCCAACCCAGCTGATTGTTGACCATTCACTGGCGGTTGAGCATGGCGGTTTTGAAAAAGACGCCTTTGATAAAAACCGTGCTATTGAAGACAGGCGCAACGACGACAGATTCCACTTTATTAACTGGACTAAAAAAGCCTTTAAAAACGTTGATGTGATACCGCCTGGCAACGGCATTATGCATCAAATCAATTTAGAGCGGATGTCACCTGTTATTCATGCCATAGACGGCGTGGCTTTCCCTGACACTTTAGTCGGTACCGACAGCCATACCCCGCACGTGGATGCTTTGGGTGTCATTGCCATAGGTGTGGGTGGTTTAGAGGCTGAAAGTGTGATGCTTGGCCGTGCGTCCTGGATGCGTCTGCCAGACATTATTGGTGTGGAGCTGACAGGTAAAGCCCAGCCTGGTATTCAGGCCACCGACATCGTCCTGGCGCTGACGGAATTTTTACGCAAACAAAAAGTGGTGTCGAGCTATTTAGAGTTTTTTGGTGAAGGCGCCAGCAGCTTAAGCCTTGGCGACAGAGCAACTATCTCCAATATGACGCCGGAATACGGCGCAACTGCGGCGATGTTTTATATCGACCAGCAAACTTTGGATTATTTAACCTTAACCGGACGTGATGCAGCGCAGGTTAAACTGGTGGAAACCTATGCTAAAACCGCCGGGCTTTGGGCCGACAGTTTAACCACAGCAGTGTACCCTCGGGTGCTGAAGTTTGATTTATCGACAGTTGTTCGGAATATCGCCGGACCTTCCAACCCACATGCCCGTGTTGCTACCACCGACTTAGCGGCCAAAGGCATCAGTGGTGTGGTGGAAAATACCCCTGGTTTAATGCCGGACGGTGCTGTGATTATTGCTGCCATCACCAGCTGCACCAATACCAGCAACCCGCGTAATGTGATTGCTGCCGGTTTATTGGCCCGGAACGCCCATAAACTTGGTTTAAGCCGCAAACCCTGGGTAAAAAGCTCATTGGCGCCTGGTTCCAAAGCGGTAGAACTGTATTTAAAAGAAGCTAATTTACTGGCCGATTTAGAAGCTTTAGGTTTTGGTATTGTCGGTTTTGCCTGTACCACCTGTAATGGTATGAGCGGCGCTTTAGATCCAATCATTCAGCAGGAAGTGATAGAGCGTGATTTATACGCCACTGCGGTACTGTCCGGTAACCGTAACTTCGACGGCCGTATTCATCCTTATGCCAAACAAGCCTTTTTAGCATCACCTGCTTTAGTCGTGGCTTATGCCATTGCCGGTACCATCCGTTTTGATATCGAAAAAGATGTGCTGGGTGTGGTCGATGGCAAAGAGATACGGTTAAAAGACATTTGGCCAACGGACGCGGAAATTGACGCTGTTGTTGCACAGAGCGTAAAACCTGAGCAATACCGCAAAGTGTACGAGCCGATGTTTGCGGTGTCGGTTGATTTTGGCGAAAAAATCAGCCCACTGTACGACTGGCGGCCACAGAGCACCTATATCCGCCGTCCGCCTTATTGGGAAGGTGCTTTAGCCGGCGAGCGTACACTCAAAGGCATGCTGCCGCTGGCTGTGCTGGGTGACAACATCACCACAGACCATTTATCGCCGTCCAACGCCATTATGATGGACAGTGCCGCGGGTGAATATCTGCATAAAATGGGCTTGCCGGAAGAAGACTTTAACTCATATGCCACCCACCGGGGCGACCATTTAACGGCGCAGCGCGCTACTTTTGCCAACCCTAAACTGATTAACGAGATGGCAGTGGTAGATGGCAAGGTGAAACAAGGCTCGTTAACCCGGATTGAGCCAGAAGGTAAAGTCACCCGGATGTGGGAAGCCATTGAAACCTATATGGAACGTAAACAGCCGCTGATTATTATTGCCGGTGCTGATTATGGTCAGGGTTCATCGCGTGACTGGGCAGCAAAAGGCGTGCGTTTAGCCGGTGTGGAAGCCATTGTTGCCGAAGGTTTTGAGCGTATTCACCGTACAAACTTAGTGGGTATGGGGGTATTGCCGCTGGAATTTAAAGCCGGCACCAACCGCCAGACCTTAGCGCTTGATGGCACAGAAAGTTACGACGTCATTGGTGAGCGTTTACCAAGAGCGGATTTAACTTTGGTGATCCACCGCCGCAGTGGTGAAACATTGCAGGTGCCGGTAACTTGCCGCTTAGATACCGCAGAAGAAGTGTCTATTTATGACGCGGGCGGTGTACTGCAGCGTTTTGCCAAAGACTTTTTGGGTGGTGCTGTTTAACAGCTGCAATAATTAAATACAAGCCGGTGTCTGCATTGCAGAACCGGCTTTTTTAACAAGGTGAAATCATGACTTTTGCACCACAACTCAAAATTGCCGCCACTTATATGCGTGGTGGCACCAGTAAAGGTGTGTTTTTTAATTTAACCGATTTACCTTTGGCTGCGCAGCAGCCTGGGGACGCGCGCGACAAGCTGCTGCTTAGGGTGATTGGCAGCCCGGATCCATATGGTAAACACACAGACGGTATGGGCGGCGCTACTTCAAGCACCAGTAAAACGGTGATCTTAAGTAAAAGCCAAAAAGCAGACCACGATGTGGACTATCTGTTTGGTCAGGTGGCCATCGATAAAGCCTTTATCGACTGGAGTGGCAACTGCGGCAACTTAACAGCGGCAGTGGGCTCTTTTGCCATCAGCAATGGTTTAGTGGACGCTTCGCGTGTTCCACAAAACGGCATCTGCACTGTGCGGATTTGGCAGGCCAATATTGGTAAAACCATTATTGCCCATGTGCCAATCACTCAGGGTGAAGTTCAGGAAACCGGCGACTTTGAACTGGATGGGGTGACTTTCCCCGCCGCTGAAGTGGTGATTGAATTTTTAGACCCGGCCGCTGACGAAGACGGCGGTGGTGGTGCTATGTTCCCAACCGGCAATCTGGTGGACAGTTTAGAAGTGCCAGGCATTGGTACTTTTGCTGTCACTATGATCAATGCCGGTATCCCAACCATATTTGTGAATGCGGCCGATATTGGTTATAGCGGTACCGAGCTGCAGGACGCCATTAATGGCGATGCCAAAGCGCTGAAAAAATTTGAAACTATCCGTGCTTATGGCGCGCTTAAAATGGGGTTAATTAGTGAGCTGAATGAAGCCAAAAGCCGTCAGCACACACCCAAAATTGCGTTTGTGGCACCACCTGCTGCTTATTTATCATCCAGTGGCAAATCTATTGCAGCGAGCGACATTGATTTATCTGTGCGGGCGCTGTCGATGGGCAAGTTACACCACGCTATGATGGGCACGGCTGCAGTGGCTATCGGCACAGCAGCGGCAATTCCCGGTACTTTAGTCAATCAGGCCGCTGGCGGCGGAGAGCGCACAGCAGTGCGGTTTGGCCATCCGTCCGGTACTTTAAGAGTGGGCGCAGAAGCTGCTTTGGTGGATGGCCAATGGCAAGTCAAAAAAGCCATTATGAGCCGAAGCGCCAGGGTGCTTATGGAAGGGTGGGTTCGGGTGCCAGCTTAACTGCAGTGCTTCTCAATGAGGTGTCAGTAAAAAAGTACAAGAAGTACAAGGTTGTCGTCATTGCTGTACGGACTGTTTTTTTCTGGCACCGCAGCCGTCATAGGGCTTGTGCTATCGGCTTAACTTATTGCTTGTACAGCGCTTCCTTTTTTTTTGCATTGATTGCAAATTAAAATATTTCTGTTTAGATTGGTACAGTCGAAGGTCAAAACAGCGGGATCACACAATGAAAAAATGGTTGCTTACCAGCCTGATTGCCGCCAGCCTGAGTTGCTCAGTGCAGGCTGCAGATCAGGATTACAAGTTAGTTACAGTTGCCGGTTACCTGAATTTTTATCTGCTGAACCTCAATGCCTGCGAAGATTTCCACCCACAGGTACGCAAAGCTGCTTTTGATGCAGAGCAGTCGTTATATCCCTGGCTGGAAAAATTAGACGCCCGCACCAAAAACAGTATTGATGCCAGCGTGATCAGCGACGTGGTGAAAAAACGCCGTAATGCGCTTAATGCACAAATTAATGAAGGTGATTTTACGCTGGAGCATTGCCAGGCCGTGATTAAGTTGTTGGCCGGCGATGGTTTAGACAAAACCCTGTTAAAAAATCTGGAATAAATTCCGACCGCAAAAAGGAAAGCCCACCAGCAGGTGGGCTGTTATTTATGTTGATGATCCGCCAGATGCAGGCTTTTGATTTGCCTGCTGTCGTAAAACTGCAAGACCGCTGTTACTCCGCTGAGTTATTTGAACCTGCTGAACTGTTAAAACGCCGTTTTTCCGCCTTTCCACAAAGCTGCTGGGTCGCCTGTTATCAGGATAAACTCTGGGGTTATCTGTTTAGTTACCCCGGGCAGCTCGGCAAAATCAATGCGTTGGCCGCTGATTTTGCCAAGGTGACAACACCTGATTGCTTGTACTTACACGATATGGCTGTAAGCACAGATGCGCGCGGGCAGGGTGTAGCACAACATCTGCTCACAACGGCAGAGCAATATGCCGTGGCTCAAGGTTTAAATACGCTTGCGTTAGTGGCTGTGCAAAATTCTGCTTCTTATTGGCAACAGCGTGGTTTTGAAATTTTGTCTTCTTTAACTGCAACACAGCAGCAGAACCTGGCCAGTTATAATGGTGAACAAGCTTTGTATCTGACAAAAACACTGTAAGCCGCTGCACTGTCATCAAAATATCATTGATGCTTTTTACACTCTGGCTTTTTAACAGCCGGAGTTTTTTATGCGTGTGCTCTTGGGTATTTTGACTATTGTGCTGGGTTTTACCGCCCGGGCGCATGCCACAGAAGTTTGCCCCTATTGGCCTCTGGTGATAGCTCATCGTGGGGCCAGCGGTTATTTGCCTGAACACAGCTTAGCCGCTTATCAACTGGCTTTAGAGCAAGGCGCTGATTTTATTGAAGTAGATTTGGTGCCAAGCCGTGACGGTGTCCTGATAATACGCCATGAAAACGAGTTAAGTCATAGTACAGACGTGGCCAAAAGAGCCGAATTTGCCCACCTTTATACTAAAAAGCAGGTTGACGGTATTTGGCAGCAAGGCTGGTTTAGCGAAGATTTTACTCTGGCCGAACTTCGCACGCTGAAACTCAAAGAAAGTATGCCCAGGCTCAGGCCGCAAAGTGCAGTGCAGGATGGTGTTTATAGCATTGTTACCCTGGCAGAGGTTCTGGAGCTGCTGAGCCGGCATCAGCAACAAACCGGTCGTGACGTTGGCATTTATATTGAAACCAAACACCCCAGTTATTTTGCCCATATTGGTAAAAGGCATGATGGTAAGCCGATAGCGACAGATATTACCGCTTTACTGGTACAGCAGTTAGGCAAAACCTCTGCTTTACCGGGCCAGATGTATATTCAGTCCTTTGAAGTCAGTAACCTGGTGCGGCTGAAACATCAGTTGCTGCCTCACGTCGGCTTAACACGGGTTAAGCTGGTGCAGCTACTTGGCGACAGCCGCCAGCAGTTTATGCAGCCAAAAGACAGTTTTTCCGAACCTTATGATTTTTATGCAGCAAGTCAGGGTCAGCTTCAGTTGTCTGAACTACCATCCGGGTTAAAAGCCCTTGCCGGCAGCAGGGCGCATTATGGCTTGCTGCAGACAACAGAGGGACTGAGTGCAGTGGCAAGCTATGCCGACGGCATAGGCCCCTGGCGGCAAGACTTGTACCCACAAATTGGCGGTGTTCTGCCTTTGTTAGCAGAAGCCGCAAAAGCCGCTCTGGTGGTGCATCCTTATACCTATCGGGCGGAAGCAGACTATCTGCTGCGGGATGGATCAGGCCAACAGACGTCGATGCAAGATGAACTGAGCTGGATCTATCGTCAGGGGATTCAGGGTGTTTTTACTGATTTTCCTGATATCGCCGTAAAAATCCGTGCTGAGGTATGTAAAAATGGACGTTAATTATCTGAAAAGTATCAAGTTCTGAAACCTGTCATAACTTGTTACTGTTTTGCACAGAAGCTCCGTTAACAAATACAGTACACTAAGAACAATATAAAAAACCTTATTGTATAAAGTTGACGGACCTGCTTATGAAATTCCAGAAAAACTTGTTTTATGTTGCTCTTTTCGCAACATTTTTAACGGCCTGCGGTAAACCTGAATCCACTGAAGACACAAAACCCGAAACAAAACCCTTATCGCTGGTCAGTGCAGATATTCTGCAGCTAAAAGCCAGTGAGTTAGCGCGCGGCCCTATGGTGTCGGGTTCACTGCAACCTGTGATAAAAGCCGAAATAAATGCCGAAGTCGCCGGTATCGTCACTAAGGTTTTAAAAGACAACGGCGATTTGGTTAAAGCCGGTGAGCTTTTAGTGCAGCTTGATCAAACCACTTTTCGAGATAAGCTCATGTCGGCGCAGGAAGCTGAACGTTCAGCTTTGGTCACAGCCGATCAGGCGCAAAAACAATTACGCCGCATGCAGTCTTTGCATAAACAGAATCTGGTGACTGCCGAGGTGCTGGAGTCTGCCGAAATTAAAGCCAATCAGGCGCATTCTGAACTGGCATCAGCTAAAGCCCGTCTGGTAGAAGCAAGACAGCAGCTCGAGCGCACAGAAGTACGGGCACCTTTTGATGGTGTGGTGGCACTTCGCAAAACCTCTGCCGGTGATACAGCGCAAATCGGTAAAGCGCTGATGGTGGTGATTGACCCATCCAGCATGAGATTCGAAGGTTTTATTGCGGCTGATCAGGTTGGACAGGTCAAAGTCGGTCAGGCGGTGAATTTTAAAGTGAATGGTTACAGCAACCAGCGTTTTGATGGGGTGATTGAACGTATCAACCCGCAGGCCGCAGAAACCACCCGTCAGGTTCAGGTGTTTGTGGCTATTAACAGTGAAGAACCGCTGGTGGCCGGTTTGTATGCCGAAGGCCATATTGCCGTTGCCAATCAGCAGAGCCTGATGGTGCCACCTTCGGTGCTGGTACAGGAAGGTGACAACCATTTTGTCTGGCAGCTGACCAACAATACGCTGCATAAAGTGAAAGTGCAGGTGGGTGCCAAAGATCCACGTTGGGGCACAGTACAGCTGCTGTCGGGTGTAAACATTGGTGATGAGCTGTTATTGCAGCCATTGGGCGCTATTAAAGAAGGTGCCACTGTCACTTTAAACAGAACCGCTGATATCGACAAAAAACCTGATGCAACTGCGACTGCTCAGACAGCTGTAGTGGGGAACTAACTATGTTTTTGTCAGATTTCAGTATTAAAAGACCGATGGTGGTGGTGGTCGTTACCATTGCCCTGATGCTGTTTGGCTATTTTGCCTTAACCAAGCTCAAAACCAACCAGTTTCCGGATGTGCAGCCCCCAGTGCTGGTGGTGAATGTGCCTTATCCGGGCGCTTCCCCTGAAACTGTAGAGCGCGAAATTTTAAACCGGGTGGAAGACTCGATGTCGACCATTCAGGGTATTCGGGATATCCGCTCTTATGCACGCGATTCCAGCGCAACTATAGTGGTTATTTTTGATTTTGATAAAGATTTAACTGCAGCGGCGCAAGAGCTGCGCGACAGTATTTCAACGGTGCGCGACAAGCTGCCGAGCGAAATGAAAGAGCCTTTTATCAACAGGGCAGACCCTAATGCTCAGCCGGTGATGTCGCTGGCGTTATCCTCAGACACCTTAAGCCCGCTGGAAATTTCGCGTCTGGCTGATGTGGATATTGGTCGCAAATTAAGGTCGATTCCTGGTGTTGCTTTAGTCACGCTTGAAGGTGAGCTGGAACGGGAAATGACGATATTCCTCAACAGCAACGCCATGCGTGAAGCCAAGGTATCGGCGGTGGATGTAACCAATGCCCTTCGCAGTCAGAACCTGGCGGCGCCTGTTGGCCGGGTGATGGATGGTTTGCAGGAGCAAAGTATTCGTTTGCAAGGCAGGCTCAAAGACATCAGTGAATTTGAACAGATGGTGGTAAAACAGAATGGCGATCAGGCCATTCGGTTAGGCCAGATTGCCGATATTGTCGATGGAGGTGCAGAGCAGCGCCGGTTGTCGTTTTTTAACGGCAAAAAAGCGCTGGGTATCGATATCGTCAAAGCCCGCGAAGCGTCAACCATCAGTGTGACAGACGCCATCAAAGCCGAAATCGAAGAGATCAGAAAACAGCTGCCCAAAGAAGTGGAGCTGGTGATAGTGCAGGATCAGGGTGAAGACGTCGCCGCCAGTATGCGCAATGTGACTGAAGCCCTTGGTCTTGGCGCGTTGCTCACCATAGTGGTGGTGTTTGTCTTCCTGAACTCCTGGCGCTCGACTTTAATTACCTCACTGGCATTACCCACCTCAGTACTGGCTTCGTTTATTGCGGTTTGGGCCTGTGGTTTTACCCTGAACTTTATGTCGTTACTAGGCCTGTCGCTGGCGATAGGCGTATTGATTGATGATGCCATTGTGGTGCGGGAAAACATCGTGCGCCATATGGAAATGGGTAAAGACAATATGACAGCGGCCCGTGACGGTACCAAAGAAATTGGTATGGCGGTCACAGCCACCACCATGTCGATTATGGCGGTGTTTATTCCTATTGCTTTCCTGGACGGTATGACAGGTCAGTGGTTTAAACCTTTTGGTTTAACAGTAGCCTGCTCTGTTTTAGTGTCACTTTTTATCTCATTTACTATTGACCCTATGATGTCAGCCTACTGGCACGATCCGGATCACGACAAAACCGCTAAACGCCGTGGTTTAGGTTTGGTATTCCAGAAGTTTAATAACTGGTTTGATCATCAGGCTGAACGTTATTCCAAACTGATTGGCTGGGCACTGAAGCACCGTAAGTCTATGTGGGCACTTGCTTTTGGCAGCTTTTTTGGTGCCATTTACCTACAGGGCGCTTTTGGTGGTTCTGGTTTTATGCCGGAAACAGACAATGGTGGTTTTATCGTCAGTATCCGCACGCCGTCTGAATCCAGTCTGGAGTACACCCGGATAAAAGCGGCGCAGGTGGCTGAAATTACACAAAAATTGCCAGAGCATCGTTACACTCAAACCACAGTAGGTACTCAGGGCAATATCACCAGAGCCCAGGTATTTGTGCGTCTGGTGCCGGAAAAAGATCGCAGCCGCTCGGCCGAGGAAGTTGCTACTGAAGTTCGGGCCAAGATCAAATCATTGATTGGTGCTGAATTTACTGTGTCAGCCGATTTAAGCGGCGGCGGTGGTGGTGACGGTAAAAAACTGCAAATTCAGTTCCGTGGCCCTGAAACCCGCGTGCTTGAAGGCATCGTCATGGACTATTTGGCTAAGTTAAAACAAGTACCTGGTGCGGTGGATGTGGGTTTGTCGGCGCAGGATCCAAAACCTGAATTGCAGGTTGAATTTGACCGGGGATTGGCCTCCAGCCTGGGCTTATCAATGAGTGACGCTGCCAGTGCGCTGCGACTTGCCTTTGCTGGTGCAGAAATTGGTGACTGGGTCGACCCAACGGGCGAAACCCGTAATGTGTTTGTGCGGATCCGTCCGGAAGAGCGCGCCACAGTGCAGGATTTAGAGCAATTACCGCTGTTATCCAGTAAAACCGGCGCCATGATCCCGTTGGAGCAAGTGGCCACAGTGACCTTGGGCAAAGGCCCGGCGCTGATTGAACACCTGGATCGCGAAACCATGATGGCGGTCAGCGCCAATATCGAAGGTCGTAGTTTTGGTGAAGTCTTTAAAGATGCTATGGATTTGGCGAAACAAATTAACTTCCCGCCGGGATACGACTTAGTGGTGGGTGGTGAAGGCCGCGATCAGAACGAAGTATTTGGCAGCATCTTTGGTGCCCTGGGTCTGGCCGTCGTGCTGATGTATCTGATCCTGGTACTGCAGTTCCATAGTTTTATGGCACCAGTGTCTATTATGATGTCATTGCCGCTGTCGTTGATTGGTGTGGTACTGGCGCTCCTGGCATTTGACTCAACATTGAACCTGATGAGTCTGATTGGCGTTGTGATGCTGATGGGCATAGTCGTGAAAAACGCTATCCTGCTGATTGACTGCGCCCGTAAAAAAGAACTGGAAGAGGGTTTATCGCTGGATGAGTCGTTAATCGCGGCAGGCCGTGAACGCTTGCGTCCTATTCTGATGACCACTTTTGCACTGGTAGCCGGTATGTTGCCTGTTGCTATCGGTATCGGCGAAGGTTCTGGTTTCTACCGGCCGCTGGGTATTGCCGTCATTGGCGGTACCATCACTTCAACCATTTTAACCTTGTTAGTGGTGCCGACTTTCTATGACAGTCTGGAAACCTTTAAGCGTAAGCTCAAAGCCCGCTGGCGCCGTCGTTTTGGCAGTAAGGTGGCTCAGGCTGAACCTGAAAAACCGCTGTTAACTACGCCTTAAAGTGTCATCAGATCACACTGAATACAACGCCTGCAATTGCAGGCGTTGTTGTTTTACCGGTAAAAATTTATTTATTTTATTGCCAGCAGTTGTTTTCACTACACCAAAAACACCCTCGTTTGATGTAATAACAAATATTCAATTTGTCACTTTATTTTCACAACACCGTCATTTCTGAGCCTCAGTATTAGCCGCCGTCGGCCACTGCTCCGACCCACTACAACGATGAAAACAAACAACTATTTCAGGCGCATCTTATGTTCAGGCGCAATCTTTGGGAGATTTGACGTGTTATCAACCCCTTTACATCCTTTGTCACTGGCTTTATTACTGGCGTTACCGGCAGCTGCTGCAGTACCGGTTGAAGAAATGGCGAGCAATGTTGCTGCTGAAGCCGCGATTGAAAAAATTTCGGTCACTGGCAAAAAAGTGGCTTATGCCAATAACGCCACGGACGAAAGTGCGAAATTACAGCAGGCTGCCATCAGCAATGTGCTGGATTTAATCAACAAATTACCTGGGGTGAATGTAGCGCAGGGTGACGCTTTTGGTAGTGATGACTACACAACAACAGTCAGTATGCGTGGTTTTGTCATTGACAGAGCAGATCAGCAACTGGGCATTACCATTGACGGCCTGCCAAATGGCGGTTCGGCTTATGCCGGCGGCAGTAAAGCGAACCGTTATCTGGACAGTGAAAACACTGCTTTTGTGGAAGTCGGTCAGGGCTCGGGTGATATCAGCTCTGCATCTTTAGATGCGCTGGGCGGTACCATCAACTTTGTGTCGGCCAACCCAATGGCGGAACAACAGGCAAGACTCGATTACAGCACCGGCAGTTTTAATGCCCGCCGTTATTTTGCCCGTTTTGACTCAGGTGAAGTACTTGGTAACACCACTTCATATTTCAGTTTGTCAGACAGCTACAATAATCGCTGGATTGGCAGCGGCAGCAACGGTTTTTCCAATCGTCTGCACGCTGAAGCCAAGTCTGTGACTGAGCTTGAAAATACCCGCATTACCGCGCGTTTTTCATACGATGACGCCCATGAAGATAACTACGACTACCGTAGCCTTGAACAATTTAAACAGAACCCGAAATTTGATGGTTTAACCAACGTCTGGACCGGCAACCCGGATATTGATCAGAACTTTGCTGAAGCCTGGTCAACCTTACGTGAAAACACTCTGGCTTATGTCAAAGCTGAGTTCACTTTATCTGACAGTATGCAGCTGGATGTCAGCCCCTATTTGCATTTGCAGGAAGGCCGTGGTGATTGGTTACCGCCTTATCAGGTGTATGCCACAGATGCCAATGGCCAGCAAATTAGTCAGGGCAATGGCGCTAAACGTACCACTTTTAACTACGTCGATGCTCAGGGCCGTCCAATTCTGGATCCAAAAGCCGATGTCAGTAAAGCAAAAAGAGTGTCGTCTTATCGTCATACCCACTATGACAAAGACCGTTTTGGCGTAACGGCCAATCTGAACTGGCAGTTGGACAGCCAGCTGATCCGCGCCGGTATCTGGCTGGAACAGCAACAGCGTAATCAAAGCCGCGACTGGCATCAGGTGTTAGACGCTAAGGTCTATCACTATTTTGATGAAAGACCTTACTGGGTGCAGTTTAACGACGACTACCAGAACGATGTAATGAAGTTATATCTGCAGGACAAAATCAGCCTGGGGGATTTGGAGCTGACACTGGGTGTACAACAATACCTGGTGGATGTGGAGCGAACTGACAACTTTAACAGCAGCAACAGTGGCAAGCTCAATTCAGATTCTGATTTATTGCCAAGTGTGGGTATTGTTTATCCGTTAACCGAAAATCTTGAAGTTTTTGCTGGTTTTTCTAAGAATTTTAAAGCCATTCCAGACACTTTATTAAACACCGTCGGTCAGGACTTTACTAAGTTAGAACCGGAAACTGCGGATAATATGGACTTTGGTCTGCGTTATCAGGGCGACAGCATCAATGCGTCGGCCACCTTATATCAAATCAACTTTGATAACCGTATTACCTTATTGGCGTATCAGGAAGTGGATGGCGCGCCGGATTATCTGACAGAACTGGACGGTACCTTTGTTAACGTCGGTGGTGTGAAATCCAAAGGTCTGGAAGCCAATATCGACTGGCGTTTTGCTGACAGTCTGAGCCTCAATTCGTCGTTAACCCTGAATAATTCCGAGTACACTCAGAACGTCAACGGTTATCGCGCGGGTGATAAAGTGGCTGCAATTCCGGAGCAAATGCTGAGCGCAACTTTAAAATACCAGCATGATAACTACCGTGCAGGTTTAGGTGCCAAGTACACAGCTGAATATTATGGCGCGGCAAAACGCACTGAAATTAACAAAGTTGCGTTTTGGAACCGTGACGATATTCCATCCCACACTTTGCTGAACCTGTATGCAGGCTATCATGCGGAAATGGCGCAGGCAGGTTTTGCGCAAACTCTGGATTTATCTTTTGTCATCAATAACCTGACGGATAAAAGATATATTGCCGGTGGCCAGGAAGGCGCCTATTTATTAGGGGCTGAACGTTCCGCCAGTCTGACGCTGAGTTTAGGTTTTTAAGCAAAGTTAAATAGACTGCATCGGAAAAAGGACAAGCCAAGGCTTGTCCTTTTTTTGTTCAGACCAGGTTGGATTTTTTGCTGTTGAACGGCGCTTCACAAATCAGCTGCGCATTGGTCGTTTACAATCGAATGCCGTAAACAAGAGCGCGCAGCGCCCTCTAAAGCCCGTTTTTATAAAGGTTCCAGCTGATAGTTGCCTGTTTTCAGCGCCTGCGCCAATTCAAAAGAACGTTCTGTGACTTCTTGCCAATAAGCAATACGATTAGCGTCTGTTAATTTGCTAAAGTCGGTTCTGTCCGGAATTTTGCCATAAGGCAAACTTTTCACCCAGCTGTCGCTTGGGCATAACAACACCAGATTATGAAAATTACGCTTGTTACCACGGCGCCACTTTAGGCTTTTATCAAACCAGCCCGGGCTTAAATGCGGGTAAAAATGCGGATACAACACTAGGCCTTGCTCGCTAAAAGGCCAGTCAAAGTGATAATCCAGAATGCCACCATCAACAAAAACACCACTGCCTGCTTTGGCTATCTGCGTTACCGGGGCTATCACCAGCGGTATGGCGCCCGTAGCCAGCAATGCGGTTTTTAGATTGTCTTCGCCAAGCAGCACCCTTTGGGTGGGCAGATCGTTGAGGCTGGCAAAAGCAGAAGCTGAGTGTGGGTGCTGAAACAAATATCTTTGATAAAACAACCCCAGGCTGCGTCTGTGCACAAGGTTAGCCGCTGCCACCAGCGATAAAGCGCCAAGCTGGGCCGCTTTGGGCTGCAATTTGCTGATGCCTTTGGCGCGCGCCACCACAAAATTCAGCTGAAATACCGGGTTTTCCACCACCTGGCGCACATGCCCGGCTGTTGGAAATACCGCATCCATCACTGTGGCAGAAATTGCCGTGACTTCGCGGATATCAGCTTTGGGCGGGTAGCACAGGTTGCGGTAAGCGTCGCAAAAACGTCTGGAGGCGGCTGCCGGATCTTGTTGACCATAACAGGCAAAACGCCAGGCTCCGGCGGAGCTGCCTAAAAGCTGTAATGGCTTTTGCCGGCCTTTAAAAAATTCGCTGCAAAGGTACTGATCAAGTCCGAATAAGCTAAACCATTTGGGGCCGCCGCTGGCGCCAACCAATACTTCAACGGCGTCGCTGGTTAAACCATGCTGCTGCAGGTGTAAAAGGGCGGTCGGGCCTGCTTTTATAATAAGGGGTGAAGCCAAAGCTACTCCTTGCTGTTGTATAAATGACTGTGCCTAAAACAAAAAATGAAACCGGACTATAAAATCCGGCCGTATAATCGCTGATGCATCCGCTCGGCATATTCGTCGGTCATACCGGCAATATAATCGGCAATCACGCGCTCACCTGAGCCTTTTTGTTGTTGCAGTTGCCAGCGCTGCTGGGTATTAAAGGGCAATAACCGCAGTGGATCGCTGTGAAAAGCACTAAAGAGTTGTTGTACGATACGCTGACCACGAAATTCCAGCTGCTGTAAGCTTGGGTGCAGGATCACATGGCGGTACACAAATGACTTTAACAAGGTGAGCATCTGCTGTTCCACTTTGGGCAGCACGGCGTTATAACGAATTAATGGCTCTTGAGCGTCAGGCAACACCTCTGCCCATTGCACATGGGTAATCAGCCGGTTTACAAGCGCACCTATGGCATCTTTACGAATGTGATGCGCCTGATGAAACAGCTTGTCGCCGACTTGCCGTAAAAATTGCGCTGCTTCTGGTGGCCAGTCACGACAGAGCTCAGGCAGCTCCTGTTGCCAGATATGCTGTTGCACTGTGCCTGTTACTACAGCATCTTCCAAATCATGTACACCGTAGGCAATATCGTCAGCCAGCTCCATGGTTGAAGCGTCCAGTGATTTAAAGCGCGAACGGATAAAAGGCGCCTGACTGAGTTGTTCAGTCTGACAAAATAAATCTCTGTCAGATGCCGTCAGTGGAGCCAGGATCCAGTTCAGTACATCTTCGTCTTCGCGATAAATGGCTTTACAGGGTTTGTGTTTATCAATGCGCACCGGCTGCAACAGCGGGTATTTTAATAACCCCAACAAAGTACGGCGCGCTAAATCCATGCCGCCAGTTGCAGTATAAGGTTCGAGTTTGCCGACAATCCTCAGCGTCTGGCCATTGCCTTCAAAACCGCCAAAATCCGCCATTACGGCATTTAATGCAGTTTCACCGCCATGACCAAAAGGCGGGTGGCCGATATCGTGTGCCAGACACAATGCTTCCATCAGACTGTCTTCCGGCAATAAGGCTTGCAGCATTTGGTTGGGCGCGTTTAATTTCAGCTGAGCAACCAAAGCGGTGCCAATTTGGGCAGCTTCCAGTGAATGGGTTAAACGGGTGCGATAAAAGTCGTTTAAACCAACCCCCATAATTTGAGTTTTGGCTTGCAGCCTGCGAAAAGCCGCACTGTGTAAAATTCTGGCTTTGTCACGTTGCCAGGCACTGCGATGATCCAGTGGCCTTTGGGTTGCACTGGGTTCGCGTCTTTCATTCCATGCCGACATATCAGTTCCTGTACTGCAAAGGTGCCTTATGCTACGTCATTTTTCAGCAGCTTGCGACTGCTGCAAGTGAAGCCGGATGGCGCAGTACACTGAGTGATTAAATGAAAGTTTGCAGTGCATGGCAAAGGGTTGTTTCAGGTCTTTTAAAAAATGCTGGACAAAGATTTTATAAATACTGTATAAATAACCAGTACCGTTTAATTCGGATATAGTTCGGATAAATATCCCTGTTCTTACAACAAGAGGCAACACAACATGGCCGTGATCGTAAAATATGTGGTTGAACGCAACGGAGTAGAAAAAATGACTTTTGCTGCAAAAAACGAAGCCGATGCTTATGACAAAATGCTGGATATGGCCGATGACTTGTTTGTATTACTTGGCGCCAGTCAGCTGCTGCAGGATGAACAGATGCAGGAAACACTGGCCTTGTATTTAGCGCAGCATAAAGACGAAGTGTTACAGGCTCTTGGTGCCAAAGCAAAAACAGTTAAAAAAGATAAAATCACTGAGCAAAATGAAACACAGACTGATGTAAAAACTGACGCAGAAGCACCGCAGGACGTGGCGACTGCAGCGTTAAACCTGGTTGCAGCCTGAAGCTAAAGCTTATTGCAGTAAAAAAACGCTTTGGTTAAAGTTACTTTAAATCGGTAAAAAGCCCGCAATAGCGGGCTTTTTGCTGATGGTGGCCTTGGTTAAGGTTGGCTGAGCTGTTGTTGCAAAGCTTTGGCTTGAGCCAGTGTTTTGCTGGCGGCATCCAGTTTTGCTTTGGCTGCTGCAACTTCGGCTGGGCTATTGGCTTGTGAGAGCAGTGTAGCGGCGGTCTGTACTTCGGCCTGTGCTTTGGCGACTGCTGCATTTACTGCATCTAACCGGGCGGCTTTATCTGCAACTGCGGTTTGTTGTGTGCTCTGTAACAGACTTGCCTGTTCAGCCGCCATTTCTGCTGCCAAATCATTATCGTCGGCATTCCCCGTTGCAGGCGCGGCTTCGAGAGAATTCACGCTTTGCACAGCAGTTTTTACATTGGTATCAACAGCAGTGTTTAGCTGGGTATTCATGTCTGTTACAGGTTCAGTCAACGTTTTGGTTTGTGCTTGGGCCTCATCTTTCAGCTGGGCCTGAACCTGAGTTTTGAGTTGCTGGCCTTGTTGCGCCGCGGTTTGTACTGGGGCATTTACCGCAGCTTTAGCTTCTGTTTTGAGGGTAGTCACAGGCTCAGCCAAAGTTTCGAGCTGGCTTTGTGCCTGTTCTTTTACTTGTGTTTCCACCTCTAAGGCAGGTTGCACTGCCTGTTGCAGTTGGGTTTTTACATTTGTTTCCAGAGAGGTTTTTACGGCGGCCTGCACATCAGTTGCCGCTTTTACCTGCGTTTTTACCACGTTCACCTGCTGTTTTACTGCATTCACTTTGGCAGCAACAGGCTCTGTTGCGGTATTGATCAGCTGTTGTTTTTGCTGTTCGAGCTGGGCTTTGGCAACATCTTCCACCCTGGCACCGCCCAGTACGGCACCTGCAAGCTGTTGTTGCTGTACGCTCAGGCCAAGTTGGGCTGAAGCCTCGCTGCTGGCTTTTTGCAGTGCTTTTTGTTTTAGCTTCACCGGATCCGCATAGTCGGCTAAATCTGCCGGCCAGCTCGGCACCACCTTGGCGGCCTGATTATTCAGCTGCTCAGCAAAAATCTGCGGGGCGCCACCGGAAACCAGCATCACCGCCATTTGGTTGGTTTCTGAGTTCCAGACAAAACCAGCTTTTTCAGCCAGTTGTGGTATCGGAGTATGGTTGGACACCAGATAAAATAACGGTCCTTCCTGCTGTAACTTATCGGCTGTTTTTAACAGGGTGACGGCGGTGTCATAATGTTCGCCTAACAAAGGTTGCATCCGGTTTTTGATCAGCGGTTGCTCCAGCAGGTTCATTTCATTGGGATCAAGCCCAACCAGCGGCTTGAGCAAGGCCCACATCAGCTGTCCCTGAGGAGACAACAACAGTGCTGGTGCAACACAACCGGCCAATAATATGCTGATGGCAAAAATCCATGAACGCTGCCGTGATCGGCGAATGAATGCAAACACGCGAATAGTCCTGATCTGATTGAATAAAATATGGCCGACAGGCTACCACAGCAAGGCTTAAACGGCCAGAGTGGGGCGTTCTTACCATTACTGCGGTGGCCGGGCAAAGCGGCAAGCCAAAGGTTTTTCCATCAGCAGCTTTGCTTTTATTCAACTTCTGCCAAAAGCCGGCAGCCAGTTGGTCCAGACTGGCTGTAAACCAAGGCTGGTCAATACCTTTGCCATCTCAGCCGGGCTTCGCTCATCATCAATACTAAATTGTTGCAGTGCTTCTGGTGCCACCTGATAACCGCCGGGCTGGGTTTTGGAGCCGGCACTCAGGCTGGTGATCACCAGCGGCAATAACAAATCACGCAGTCTGGCGTTTTCCCGGGTGGATAAAATTAGTTCAAGCTCAGGCGCAAAAAGACGAAAAGCACAATACAGCTGCACCAGTTCGGCATCACCCACCAGTACCGCAGGCTCAACGCCACCGTTGCAGGGTCTTAACCTTGGAAAGGCGACACTATACTGACTGCGCCAGTAGTGCTGCTGTAAATGGCGCAAATGTAAACCAAGCGCTAAAGCATCTAGCCGCCAGTCGGCAAGGCCTAATAAAATGCCGAGGCCAATCTTGTCCAATCCGGCTGCACCCAACCGGTCCGGGCAATCAAGCCGCCAACGCATATCAGTTTTAGTGCCCTTTAAATGATAAAGCTGATAAGCCTGCGGTTGATACGTTTCCTGATAAACCAGCACAGTGTCGACGCCGAGCTGTTTTAGTTCCTGATAATCAATGCTTGAAAGCGGCTGTACTTCTAACATCAGACGGCTGAATAAGGGTCGCAGTAGCGGAATTTGCCGGCGAAAATAGGCCATGCCAACTTTGCGTTCATGTTCGCCGGTGACCAATAGCAGCTGATCATGGCCAAGAGATTTGACGGCCATGGCTTCCTGCATAAGCTCATCGCTGTTTAACACCCGCCGCTTTACCGCCTGGCTTAGCGAAAAACCACAATAAGTGCATTCGTTGGCGCACAGGTTCGACATATAAAGTGGTGCAAATAACTGCCGGGCAGCGCCAAAGTGCTGCCGGGTGAGTTCTGCAGCGCGTGCTATCAACTCTGGCAACATTAATTTGGCTTGTGGGCTTAACAGCACGGCCAAATCGGTCAGATCCGGTGTTTTGGCATAAAGCGCCTGCAACACTCTGGTTTTATCGGCTGTCACTAACTGCAGCGCGGCAAAATCAGTGTGTGCCAGCACTTCACTAAATGGCGGATGATGAAAAGTTGTGCTTGCAGTGCCGTTAGTTGCGGTTTCAGCCTGATGATGACTCATGTTAAATAATCCAGTAATGCTTCTACCGGGCTGGTGGCGCTGGCACCATGCTGCGCCGGAGCAAAACGCGCTGTTAACCCTGCGGCGCCGGCTTCAACCGCCAGTTTAAAGGCGCTGGCGGCCTGCAGCGGATTTTGTGCTGTAGCAATGGCGGTATTGACCAGCACTGCGGTTGCGCCCATTTCTATGGCGGCGCAGGCATCTGAGGCTTTACCAATGCCGGCGTCGATAATTACCGGCACCCTGGCCTGACTGATAATAATGTCCAGCATCAGGCGGTTTTGCAGGCCCTGATTAGAGCCGATAGGGGATGCCAGTGGCATTACCGCGGCGCAACCGGCATCCTGTAATGCCTGACAATGCACCGGATCCGCGCTGCAATAAGGCAAGACAATAAAACCTCTTTTGCATAGCTCTTGTGCCGCTAACAAAGTTTGGTGGGGATCCGGCAACAGATAACGGGGATCAGGGTGAATTTCCAGTTTCAGCCAGTTGGTTTGCAGCAATTCACGGGCAAGTTCGGCAGCAAAAATCGCCTCTTTTGCATTTACTGCGCCTGAAGTATTGGGTAATAACCGCACTCCTGCCTGCTGCAGTGGCGTCACTAAATCAGCAGAAGCCTGGCCTGGCTTTAGCCGTTTTAGTGCCAGCGTGACCATCTCTGTACCACTGGCCTGAACTGCATCCAGCATCTGTTGTGCACTGGCAAACTTGCCACTACCCAGCAATAATCGGCTGGAAAATTGTTGTTGTGCGATTTCAAACATCTTAACCTCCTGCCACCAGATTAAATATCAGCAACTCGTCCTGATGCTGAAGTTGTTGTGTTGGCCACTTTTTACGTGGTACTACCTGCTGGTTCAGCGCTACCGCAACTTGAAGCTGCCCGTCAGGCTCGCCGCTCCAGGCTGTTAACAGCTCTGACACTGTGGCCTTTGCATCAATCACAAAAGGTTGTTGGTTCACGGTGAGTTCTATTATTTGATGTCCGTGCATCAGAAGCTCCTGGTGATCTGAGCAGTGTGTTGACACACTGCGATAAAAGCTTGGGGTGGCAGCGATGATTGAGGTGTTTTTGATTGAGCAGCAGAACTGTAAGCGGGCAAAGCTGGTAGGGCGCCGCCCTGACAAACAGCACAGTTTTCATCTGCGGTTATGGTTAAAGGCACAAAGTTTTGTTGCTGATGCTGATACAGTAAAAACCAGCCTTTTTGTTGTGCACCGCGCAAATAATGCAGAGCGCCACTGCTGAGCTGCATTGCCAGCGTTGCCACCAGGGGCGCAAAAACACCCTGACTGGCGCAGCCGCCAGGCGTCAAAGGTAGATCCTGGCCCAGACACAGCAGACAACCCATCACAGGCGCAATCTGCTGATTTTCAGCACGATCCGCGCCTTTGTTTTCAGTGGGGGGGGCAATGCTGTGTTGAATGTTGTGATCTGTATTCTGTGCTCCCCCTGTTGTCGTTGGTGGCATCAACCAACTATATCCCTGATAAGCGACCACAGAGGCGCCGGCCCAGGCTTTCTGATATTGCCGGCACAACAGGTTAAGCAGTAATTTTGTTGCCTGACTGTCGGAGCAATCCAGCACAAAGTCCACTTTGGGTAACAGCAGATGCAATAAGGCTTCGTCAGCATACTGAGCAAACGCCGTCAGCCGTATATAGGGGTTATAAGCCTGAAGGGCTGCTTTGGCGGCTTCTGCTTTATTCTGGCCAACGTCAGCGGGGCGATACAAAGGTTGGCGCGGCAGGTTACTCAGCTCCACTTTATCGCCGTCACAAAGCCATAACTCACCAACGCCAGCGCCAGAAAGATAAGTAGCGGCAGGGCAGCCTAAGCCACCCAAACCAATCACCAGCAGCTTTTTTTGTTTTAATAACAGCTGCTGCGTTTCACTCCAATCCGGCAACAGCAGCTGGCGGCTGTAATATAAAAACTCTTCGTCTTTGAGCGTACCTGCAGCTTTTTGCTGCATACCGGCAGTATTGTTATTCAGCGACATAATGAGCTCCCTGGATAAGCAGCAACACCATGACGTACATCAGAAAAAGGCTGGTACAAGGTCTGACAGTATGAATGCAACTGTTTGAGCGCCAGCTCAGGTTGCGCTGCCTGTGTAATTGCCGACACCACAGCCACGCCGCGTACACCGGTTTGCAGCACAGCACTGATGTTGTGCTCGCCAATGCCGCCAATAGCCACAGTTGGAATATCGTCACAAAGCCAGACGTAATCAGCCAGACGTTTTAACCCCTGGGGTTTGGACGGCATTTGTTTGGTTTGGGTTGGGAAAATATGACCAAGGGCAATATAAGAAGGTTTTAGCGGTAGCACTGCAGCAAGCTCAGCATAACCGTGGGTGGACACACCTAAACGCAGACCCGCGCCGGCAATGGCCGCTAAATCGGCTTGCTGTAAATCTTCCTGTCCCAGATGCACGCCATAAGCCTGATATTCAATAGCCAGCTGCCAGTGGTCATTAATAAACAGCTGGATTTGATAATCACGGCAAAATTCCACAGCGGCCGAAATTTGCGCCCTGAGCTCTTGTTCGGTTTTGTTTTTCAGTCGTAATTGCACTGTCTGTAAACCCAGGGGTAATAACCGTTTGAGCCAGCTGATATCGTCCAGCACAGGGTATAGGCCAATACTTTGGCTTAAGCGCGCAAATGTGGGCGTTTTATCCTGCGGTATTGAATTGGTTGTGATGCCGGTCGTGGTGCTGTTGGTATAACTGGCTGCGTTATCCGTTATGGGGGGCACAGGGGCAGTATAAAGCGCCGGAAAATCCTGTTGTTGTAATGGCCAGCCCAATCGCGCCAGAGAGCCAGCGCCCTGACCTGTGGCATAACCGGCGCGCAGGCTTTGCTGTAAATATGCCCGGCCTAATACTATTGCATCCGTCAGATCGTAGTTTTGCGCCCATAGCGCAGCGATGGCTGATGCCAGGGTGCAGCCTGTTCCGTGTTGATGCGGGTTATTAAGTCTGTTGCTGCAAAGTTTTATTGCACCCTGAACTGCATTATCTTGCTCAGTTGCTGGCACAAACAGGTCGATGATGTTGTTGTATTCATTCGCGGCGCCATGGCCACCCTTTAATAAAATGGCTCCCTGATAAATTTCCCTGAGCGCTTTAAGCTGTGCATTAGCTTCGTCAGTATCAGCAGCGCTGGCTTGTTGGTTTTTCCGGGCAAAATACGCAAGTTCCGGCAGGTTTGGCGTGAACAGCTGCACTTGTTGCAAAAGCGCCAGGCACGCCTGAGCGCTGATATCAGATAAACAGCGGCCAGTGCTTGCCACCAACACAGGGTCCCAGATCACCGGACACTTCGGTTGATGTGTCGCCAGCCACAACGCCAAAGCTTCAATCTGTAAATCATCAGCCAGTAAACCAATTTTAATGGCGGCCGGCGGTAAATCCTGCCACAAGGCATTGAGTTGGCTGCACATCACTTCGGCAGACAGCGCAAACACATCGACCACCGCCACGCTGTTCTGTGCGGTTACAGCAGTGATCACAGTGCAACCATGGGCAGCAAAATCACTGACCGTTAATAAATCTGCCTGAATACCGGCACCACCACCGCTGTCGCTGCCACCAATACACCAGACAATAGCTTTGTCGCTGTTCATAAAAGCTCCGTTTCAGCTTTGGTCTGGTTTGCTGTCGTGGAAGTTTCAGGCCGCACTGCATCCACCGGCACCGACAGCTCACGCAACTGTTGATTGAGTTTCATAGAGCAGAATTTTGGCCCACACATGGAGCAAAATTCGGCATGTTCATCGGCTTGCGGACTGCTTTGCTGGTAATAACTGCGTGCTGTGTCGGGGTCGAGCGCCAGATTAAACTGATCCTGCCAGCGAAAATCATAACGGGCCGCTGACAAGGCATTGTCGCGAAGCTGTGCAGCCGGATGGCCTTTGGCTAAATCCGCAGCATGCGCTGCAATTTTGTAGGTAATAAGCCCTTGTTTTACATCTTCTTTATCAGGTAAACCCAGATGCTCTTTAGGGGTGACATAACAAAGCATGGCGCAGCCAAACCAGCCAATCAGCGCAGCGCCAATGCCCGAAGTAATATGATCATAACCCGGTGCAATGTCGGTGGTTAAAGGGCCTAAAGTGTAAAAAGGCGCTTCATGACAGTGTTTAAGCTGCTCTGTCATATTGGCCTGAATAAGATGCAAAGGCACATGGCCCGGGCCTTCAATCATCACCTGCACATCATAAGCCCAGGCAATTTTAGTCAGCTCGCCCAAGGTGCGAAGTTCAGCAAACTGCGCTTCGTCATTGGCATCGGCAATAGAGCCTGGGCGCAGGCCATCCCCAAGGGACAACGAAATATCGTATTTGGCACAAAGCTGGCAAATTTCTTCAAAGTGAGTGTAAGCGAAGTTTTCCTGCTGATGCAGTTCACACCACTGCGCCATAATAGCGCCGCCGCGTGAGACTATGCCGGTTAACCTTTTGGCGGTAAGGGGTAAAAACGCCCGGAGCACGCCGGCATGAATCGTAAAATAATCCACCCCTTGTTCGGCTTGCTCTATCAGGGTTTCTTTAAATAACTCCCAGCTCAGCTCATTGACCCTGCCGCCGACTTTTTCTAAACACTGATAAATAGGCACAGTGCCCACAGGCACAGGGCTGTTGCGGATGATCCATTCACGGGTTTGGTGAATACGCCGGCCCGTTGATAAATCCATAATGGTGTCAGCACCCCAGCGCACCGACCAAATCAGCTTTTCCACTTCTTCTTCAATGCTGGAGCTCACCGCTGAGTTGCCGATATTGGCGTTTACTTTCACCAGAAAGTTTCGGCCAATGATCATCGGCTCAGCTTCAGGATGATTGATATTCACTGGAATAATGGCGCGACCTGCGGCCACTTCTGCGCGAACAAACTCAGCGGTAATTTGTTTGGGAATAGCAGCGCCAAAACTTTCACCGGGATGTTGCGGGGCTAAACGTTCGTCCTGCTGCCGGGCTAAATCGGCAAGGGCCATATTTTCGCGACAGGCAATAAACTTCATTTCGGCCGTGATAATACCGGCGCGTGCATAATGCAGCTGAGTGACCCTGCGGCCTTGTTTGGCCACGCGGCAAGGCACGTCAAATTCAGTTGGCCAGGCATCCAGTTCAATACTGTTGTCCTGATAACTGCGCTCGACCAACTCAGTATCAGCACGTTCCTCTAACCATTTTTTGCGCAGTTGTGGCAAACCACGGCGAACGTCCGGGCTTTGTGCCGGATCACCAAAAGCACCACTGCAATCGTACAGCAGCACCTGGCTTTTTGCTTTATCGGTAAGCTGTACAGCTCGGCAGGGCACCTGAATATTGTCCCCTGCATCGAGATAAACCCGGCTGGAGCCACTAAATAAATGAGGTGTCAGGGTATGAATGTTTTGCTGAGCTTGTGCACGGGCGGCGCGGCGGTTTTGTGGTTTAGACATAGCAATCCTTAATAAACCAAAAGGGTT
This sequence comes from Rheinheimera sp. 4Y26, assembly GCF_025245835.1. GTDB lineage: Bacteria > Pseudomonadota > Gammaproteobacteria > Enterobacterales > Alteromonadaceae > Pararheinheimera. The sequence continues at coordinate 195,597 of NZ_JAOBWS010000004.1, read as the reverse complement.
AAATTAAATTGCTTATCTGGAGTGAGTTGGAGTAATGACGGCTGTGGATAAAACTCTGCCGCTGCACAAAGCTGTGCCAAAAACTTTATTTAAAGCCAAGGCAACTCTGAAATGAATGCACATTACCCTTGTTTCCCTTCGCAGGTTCTAGCCTGATCAGGTTCAACGGATCCCGCATTACGCGGTCTCAGCCCAAATGGGCACTCCGACAAGTGGCGCTGAGTATAATGATTTGGTTACGTTAAATTCAAGCTACATTTACTTTTTGTTATGCTGGTCGGTGTTCTTGTCAAGGACACTACTGCCAAAAAAGGCGCTGAGTGTTTGTCTGTAAGCTTTACGGCCAAGATGCTTTAACAACAACCACAACGGCATTTTCAGGTAATGGCCGCGCAGCAATAACAAAAAATCAGCCAGGGTATCGCCGCTACTGGCAAAAGCCGGATGTTGCGGCACTAACTTGTGCATAAAAATAAAATCGAGCAGACGCATGCGCAACCGGCCTGGCTTATAAGGCTGCAGACTCGTTAGCACATGCTCAGGCACTGGCAACAACAGAATTATTTGGTTATAGCGCAGTGCAAGGAATAGCTCGCCGGCAAAACCAGTCTGGATTGCAAGCTCAAGCAACTCTTGCCAGAACTCAGAGCTTTGATATTGCTCAATAATTAAATACAAGTCGGTCAGATCGCGAAAACCATGTTTAATTTCTTCACTGAGCATTAAGTGAATAGCGCTGTGTAACAACATCGCCGCCGGGCTGAATACGGTATAACCAGCACTGTTTTGTTGGGTATGGCTGAAAAACAGCTGAATATCCGGCGCTCTGCCTGTCATAGGTGGCAATAAATTATGGTGCACATCCAGCAAAGTGCCGCGGCTGCCATGACGCAGTGGCGGAATTTCATGTGACCATTCACGGTAGTATTTCTGGTCATATTCATCGAGATCTTCGGCGAAAAAGCCATACAAACACAGTTCGCGTTCGATCTGGGGCAAACTTTGTTTGTCCACCAACAGGTCAATGTCACTGTAGGTGCGGCCACGGCCGACATCTGCGTTGTCCTGTAATGAATAGGCGGCGCCCTTTAAAAACAGCAGGTGTTGTGTGAGAGGTTGCAGCAAAGATTGCAGCAATTTGGCTTCGTATTGCACCTGATGGTATTGTTTTTGTGCAATCAGCTCAGCATTTTTCAGATGATTTTGTACAAAAGGGGGCAGTGTTGAGCCAAGCCCATATCGTTGCAGACGCCAGCCGACACGGGCCAGACATTGTTGGTCACGCAGGATGCGTACAATGTCCGCCCAATCCTCAAGTGGGATTGGGCCAGAGACTTTGCCCAAAAACAGCTGAATAATCAGATTATGGATGTGCATAAGGCAATACATCCTGCTCTAAAAAATCCGCCAGTTCTGCCACATCAGCGTAAGTAACTTCGTAATTCTGACAATTTTCTACCAGCTGTACTATGGTGTGAAATCCTTCGCTACCGGCAAGACTAAAATTAAAGGCATTTTCCGCCAGCGCCATAAAGGCCTGGGCCTGGTTTAAGGCTGTTACTTCAAGTGGCTGCACTTTTTGATATTTTGGGAAAACAATGGCAACCACTTGTGCAGGCTCAGTATTTTGCTGCCAACTTTGGGCCGGCGGAGATAAATGCACCACATCACCTTTATGGGTGTTTTTAGCCACTGTCGAGAACCGCGCTTGTGGAAACCAATTTCGGGCAAGATCAATCGATTGGTTTTTCAGGCAAATAGGGCGTACAAAAGGGATCACCTGATTGGTGCCAGGAATAAGCAGCGCCATTTCATCCGACAATAAACGCCAGCCGTTAAACGCCAGCCAGGCGGTGAGGGTACTTTTACCTGAACCTGGCGGCGCCGGGAACAACACCGCTTTGCCATCTTTGGCCAGCACGGCTGCATGCACTATCACAAAACGCATTTCCGAGGTGGCAATACACCAGTTCATGCCCCATTCCAGCAAGGCAAAACCATTATTGATGTCAATTGGCTTAAAGGGTTCCTGCTGATCGGCGAGAAATCGCGCTTGTGGCCGCAGGTATTTACGCAGCCCGCTGCCTGAACGCAAGGTCAGATAATAATCGGGGACCCCTGGGGTTGTGGAAAACAAATCACCATAAATTTGCTGCAAATTATTGGCAACTTTATTGATATCGGTGCGGATTTCAAAGCAAAAAGGCGCTAAATGCAGATATCTGACGTCAAATGTCATCGGCAGTACTCAGGGAATTCAACGCCGTTTCTGACAGAAACAGCTTCAGGCGCTGCATAACCAGTGGATTTTGTCTTAATTCGGAGTTGGCATCTGGCAGTTGCCGGGCAATAACAACAAGCGGCAAACTTAAAGCTAAAGTTTCGCCGCTGTATAAATGGAAAAAAACAGTGCCGGAATTATCGGCAAAATGATGAACAACGACTGCTGACCCCAACCACTCTGTCATTACAGACAACTAAGGATTAAGCGTGGTAATTGTCAATAATTGAACTCAGTTCGCTGCCAACACCATTTGGATCAAGCAAAGCTTTGTTGTAAAGATATTTGGCAAAGTCACTGGCGGTCGCAAATGGCTGACCAAAACCAATGATAGGGTAGTTAATACCAAACTTACCATGGTTAATTGCGTTCAGATAGATGCCGACCATATGGAAGTTACAGTTACCACAACCTTTAAATTTAGGATCGCCAACCAGAATATCACCAAAAGTCAGGCCGGTTTTAAGAGATGGAAAACCGCTCTTGGTGAAGGCGCGACCACCGAAAATATTATAAAAATTGTATTTATGCTGATGCAACTCGTGGTTTGACCAATAGCCTGGTGATAACAACTCAATAGGATCACCACCTGCAAAGTCGGAACCATGACCTGATGCAACAATAGACTGAGCAACACCGCCACCACTGGCCCAGACTGAGCGCGCCGGCAGACTTGCAATCACTAAACCTGCAGTTGCTTTAGTCAAAAACTGGCGACGCGACTTGCCAGATCCTGTGGCATGCGCAGAGACCGGAGAAACGGTTGATTCGATTGACTTGTTTTCGGGTTGCTCTTGCATAACTTCCTCCTGATACAACAGCACTGAATCAAGCATAATTCATGCCATTATATTATGCTGTTGTCGCATATAGGTTTTTTGCCAACTCCGGCAAAAAAAACATTATCTTTGTAAACTGAATTGACAGTTATCGTACGCCTGATCTGCGTCTGAGTCCAGTTGAACGCTGTTAGATTCCCTAACCAGCAGCAACAAAACGATACAGCGCCTGCAGCAGTTGCAGTTTTTTCTCGTTGCCCTGATGCTGCTCAACCGCATTTTCCAGCGCTATGGTAAATTCTTCCAGCGTTAACGGCGGATTATCCAGACCCAAAGTTAACTTGTCGTGACAATAACGCTGCCATTTTTGCAGTTCGTCATAGTTCAGACTGTGTGGATAATTCCTTGCCCGGAATCTGAACAATAACTGATTAAGCCTGTCGTCCTGAAACAACAGTGGGGTGACCGCCAGCTGCTCCGGGCTCAGCTGATGCAGGTATAGCATCAGTTGTTTGTCCTGATCGCTGCAAAAACCCTGATAGAGGGCGTAATCAGGGTTGGTTTCTGCTTTAAAGTCGCTTTCGAGCTGATAAATTTCCACAACTTTTTGTTGAAGTTGCCGGTGCTGGCGCAACCATTCCAGATGCGCAAGACAAGCAGCCCGGTCGATACCAAGTTCAGCCGCTCTTTGCTCAGATAAGGTTTTGGCGTTGGCAAGCACAGGGCATTTATTCAGATGTACCAGTTTTAACCCAAGGCGCTGCTCATCTGGTGCCAGATCTGCTGTTTTGCGATACAGCAGTTGATGCAACTCGGCTACAGGCAATTCCAACAGCGGTCTTGGGTCTGCCTGCAGATTAAAACAAATCACCGCATTTTTATTATTTGGATGATAAGCCAACGGCACTATCCAGCTGCAACACCCCTGCAAGGCCGGAAATTTGGACGAAACATGCACCAGCGGCATGATGGCCGCCACATCAATCAGCGCCTGTACCTGTGTTTTTTTGCGAAGTTCATACAAATACTGGAACAGTTTTGGCTGTTTTTCTTTTATAAGCCGCGCTATGGCAATAGTGGCGTAAACGTCACTTAACGCATCGTGTGCCTGCTCGTGCGCCAGACCATTGGCTTTGGTTAAATCCTCGAGCCGGAAACTCGGACTGCCGTTGTCATGCATTGGCCAGTTGATGCCGTCTGGTCGCAATGCGTAACAGGCGCGCACCACATCAATCAGATCCCAGCGGCTGTTTCCCTGTTGCCATTCACGGCCGTAGGGATCATAAAAGTTACGCCATAAACTGTAACGCGTGACTTCGTCATCAAACCGCAGGTTGTTATAACCCACCACACAGGTTTCGGCAGTGCTGAATTCAGTGAGAATGTGCTGCATAAAGCGGACTTCCGGCAGGCCTTTTTTCTGACAGAGCTGCGGGCTGATACCGGTAATGAGCGCGGCTACCGGATGGGGTAAATAGTCTGGTGCCAGCTGGCAATACCACATTTGTGGTTCTGCACAGGGGGTTAGCTCAAGATCGGTACGAATACCGGCAAACTGCGCCGGCCGGTCTTTTTTTGGATCCGCGCCCCAGGTTTCATAATCGTGAAAATAAAAAGTAGCTGGCAAAATACACCCCGGTAACAGGCAAAACTGGCGGCAGTATAAGGCAAAGTGCCGCAGTCGCAAATGCAATGCCTTGATTTTGTTGACCCGGTGCTGCTGTGGCATAATACGGGGCTTTTTAGCAAGACACTGTCGTCTGTGATTGAACAAGAGTGGGTATTATGTTGTTGCGGTTATGCTTTGTTGTATTTGGTTTGATGCTCTGTGCACCCTTAATGGCCGCCCCTGATGATTTTAGCGAAGCAAAAAAAATAGCCCAGCGCATTTATGCCGATGAAACTGAAACCTTTTATTGTGCTTGTCCGCTGCGCTGGCAAGGTGGCAAAGGTATACCGGATTTAAAAGCCTGTGGTTACGAGGTCAGAAAAAACGGCCCAAGGGCCAGCCGGATTGAATGGGAGCATGTGGTGCCTGCCCATCATTTTGGTAAAAGCCTGAGCTGCTGGCAGCAAGGCGGACGCGATCAGTGCCAACAGTCAGATCAGCAGTTCCGTCTGATGGAAGCGGATTTATTTAACTTAAAACCGGCTATTGGCGAAGTAAATGGCGACAGGGCCAATTTCGCTTTTGCGCTATTGCCTTCGCAAGCGTCACAGTACGGCGATTGTCCATTTAAAGTCGATTTTAAACGCCAGCTGGCAGAGCCACGTTCGGAAGTGCGCGGTGATATAGCGCGGATTTATTTTTATATGGCGGATAAATACAAGCTCAATCTGTCAAAAGCGCAGCAGCAGTTATTGATCAGCTGGCATCAAGAAGACCCTGTGGATGATAGAGAGCTACTTATCAACCGCCGGATTGCCCAGCACATGGGGCATCCGAATTATTTTGTGACCGGCGCCCGCAACTGGCTGCCGGGTTATCAGCCAACAGGCTATGGTTTGCCGCCTGAGTTCTCGACTCAGCACCAAGCAAACACGACAGGTTCAGCGCTAACACAGCAGGTTGCAGAGGATAGCTTGCAGGGCAATCTGGATATTCAGCGTCAGGTACTTGGGAATCAGAACAGCAAAATTTACCACTTGTCCACTTGCCCCGGTTTTAGCCAGGTCAGCGCCAAAAATCAGCGGTGGTTTAGTGACGAACAACAAGCGCTTGCTGCTGGATTTCGTAAAGCAAAAAATTGTGACTAGCAAAAGTCTGTTGGCAAAAACGTATGGATTAGTCTTTCATCGGACATAACACAAAAAAGTAAAAGGCGTTTTTATACGCCTTTTGCTTTTTCTGGCCAGAGTGCGGAGGATGCTCCCACTGCGAACGCCGGTCTTTAGCTCTGAATCGCGCTAAATAAATCATCTTTTAATTTCAGTCGCAGCTTTTTACGCTCTTCCAGATAATCATCTGAGCTCACTTCAGTGCCTTGCTCAATTCGAAATACTTCGTGATCAACATCGTGGTACTCAGCAAATAATCGCGCAAAATGATGGTCTGTGGTTTTTAACTGATGAATACGTTCACGATATTCCGGAAACTCCTGCACCAGACTATGTTTTTCTAATGTCATGTGTTTACCCCTTAATTCAGGCTGGCTGCCTGTTGATGTTGTACTGACATCATGCTAACAACCTGGTTAGGCACTGTTTTGATTTAACGCAAGCTTTTGCTGATTGACCGCAACAGCTTGTGCGTCGATTGCAATTGTGAACGGGTTCAGGGTATCACTGCGCTATTGATAACCAATTCCCGGGTGAAAATATGCGTTTTTGTACTTTGATGTTGTCGTTGACTGCTCTAGCTGTCAGTAGCTGTGTAATGGCGAAAGCTCCTTACGCCATTGTGATCCACGGCGGTGCCGGCACTATTAACAAAGCAGCGCTGACAGCTTCCCAGCAACAAGCTTATGAAGCTGCGCTCACCGAAGCGGTGAATGCCGGTTATCAGGTGCTGGAACAGGGTGGTAGCAGCCTTGATGCGGTCACAAAAGCGGTGTTGGTGATGGAAGACTCGCCACTGTTTAATGCAGGCAAAGGGGCAGTGTATACCTATGAAGGTGGCCATGACCTGGATGCATCTATTATGCGTGGCGACAATCTTGCGGCAGGGGCTGTGGCCGGTGTCACCACAGTGAAAAATCCGGTGTTATTGGCACGGGCTGTGATGGAAAAGTCGGATCATGTGATGTTATCCGGCAAAGGCGCTGAAGAGTTTGCCAAACTGCAGGGCTTAACCCTGGTGGATAACCGTCATTTTGATACCCAATTCAGATATGAAGCACTGCTCAAAGCCAAAGCAGCAATGGAAAAAGCGCAGCCCAAAACCCCGCATCAGGCCTCAATTCGTCTGTTGCCGGGCTGGAACCCAGCCTGGAATATGGGCACAGTGGGCGCTGTGGCGCTTGATAAAAGCGGTAACCTGGCCGCTGCAACTTCAACAGGCGGTATGACCGCCAAAAGATATGGCCGTATTGGGGATGCGCCTATTATTGGCGCCGGTAATTTTGCCGATAACCAAAGCTGTGCCGTCTCTGCCACCGGCCATGGTGAGTTTTTTATCCGTTACCGTGTTGCTGCAGATATTTGTGCCAGGGTGAAATATAGCGGAGTCAGTGCAGCAGAGGCAGCTCATCAGGTGATCCATCAGGAGCTGGTTAAAGCCGGTGGCACGGGTGGTGTCATAGTGATGGATAACAAAGGTAATATCAGTTGGCCATTTAATACTGAAGGTATGTACCGGGCAAAACGAACTGCAGGTCAGCCGGCAGAAGTAGCTATTTTTCAGGACCTTGCGAAAAAGTCACAATAGCAAGGCTGAACTTTCGATTATGCACTACGCTTTTTAACAGCAGCACAATCATTGCTGCTGTTAAAAAGCCAGTGGTGTTGTAATTGAGGGGGAAGCATGAACTTATTAAAAGTGGCAGACCAGATGAATCACCATCCCGTCACTTTCGCTGCCGACATGACGCTAGAAACTGCAGTAGACCGGCTGGCCGCATCCGGCCAGTTAGGTGGCCCTGTAATTGACAAAAATCATAAAGTGGTTGGTTTTTTATCTGAGCAGGATTGTCTGGCGCGGATGTTGTTGTCGTCTTATCACGATCAGGTCAGCGCCCATGTCAGCGACGTGATGCGTACTGAAGTGCTGACGGTTAAACCTTATACCGGCATTATTGATTTAGCGCAGCAGATGCTGGGGGCTAAACCAAAAATTTATCCTGTGGTGGATGATAATGGTGTATTGCTTGGCGTCATTAGCCGCACCGACGTACTAAGGGCCATCGATCAAGAATTACATTCGCATTATCGTGCCGTTAGTTAAGCTCTGTTGTTTGCTTTTTCGGCACTTCGGCTTTGGCTGAACGCTTATCTTGCAGCCTGGGGCTGAGTTTGCTGGATTTGCCTTGATAAAACTTGTTAGCATAACGCCCTCTTTGTCGTGAGGGCGTTGTTTTGACTGCTGCTGTAACTGTATCTGCTTTATTTTCCCAATTAGCCGCTTGTATGCCAAAAGACCGTTTTGGTCTGAAAAAGCGTTTGCATGGCGCTGAAAAACTCGCCGCCGATGCGTTGCCAAAAGTGCTGGAAAAAATTGCCGCAGACATAGACCGCTCTGCTGCGCTTAAATTAAGACGCCTTGCCACTGTGCCTAATATCAGTTATCCGGCCGAGCTGCCGGTGGTTGGTAAGAGGGACGATATTAAAGCTGCGATAGCAGCCCATCAGGTGGTGATTATCGCCGGCGAAACAGGCTCGGGCAAAACCACGCAGCTGCCGAAAATTTGCCTGGAGCTTGGCCGTGGTGTGGAAGGCTTTATTGGTCATACCCAGCCAAGACGCTTAGCGGCGCGCAGTGTGGCACAACGCCTTGCCGACGAGCTTAACTGCCAGCTAGGTGATCAGGTTGGTTATAAAGTGCGGTTTGGCGATCACAGCTCGCCACTTTCACATATCAAGCTGATGACAGACGGTATTTTGCTGGCAGAAATTCAGCAGGACAGATTTTTAAATCAATACGACACCATCATCATCGACGAAGCGCACGAACGTAGCCTGAATATCGACTTTCTGCTGGGGTATTTAAAGCAGCTGTTGCCGCGCCGCCCCGATTTAAAACTGATCATTACCTCGGCCACTATTGACCCACAGCGTTTCTCCAAACACTTTAACAACGCCCCTGTGATTGAAGTATCGGGCCGGACTTATCCGGTGGAAGTCAGATACAGAGCGCCGGTGGATAACGATGACAAAGATGCCGATCAGCTGCAGGCCATTTTTGATGCCGTAGAAGAGCTGTACCGCGAACCGCCAGGCGATATTCTGATTTTTTTAAACGGTGAACGTGAAATCCGCGACACTGCCGACGCGCTGGAAAAGCTGAAACTACCGCACACCGAAGTGTTGCCGTTGTACGCCAGGTTAAGCGCCACTGAGCAAAACCGTATTTTCCAAAGTCACGCCGGCCGGCGTATTGTGCTGGCCACCAACGTGGCTGAAACCTCGCTGACAGTGCCTGGCATTCGTTATGTGATAGACCCGGGCACAGCACGGTTATCGCGCTACAGCTACCGCTCCAAAGTGCAGCAGTTGCCTATTGAAGCTATCAGTCAGGCCAGCGCCAATCAGCGTAAAGGCCGTTGTGGCCGGGTGGCGGCCGGTATTTGTATCCGCCTTTACAGTGAAGAAGACTTTTTAGGCCGGCCTGAGTTTACCGATCCGGAAATTCTGCGCACCAACCTGGCGTCCGTTATTTTGCAAATGCTGGCGCTTGGGCTTGGTGATATTCAGCAGTTTCCGTTTTTACAAAAGCCGGACAGTCGTTTTATTAACGACGGTATTCGTTTACTCGAAGAGCTGGGAGCTCTTAAAACTGCACAGCAGGGTAAACTGACATTATCGCCGCTTGGTCAGCAGCTCAGCCGCCTGCCGGTCGACCCTAAACTGGCAAGGATGGTGTTGGCAGCAGCCGGTAACGGCGCATTGCGCGAAGTACTGGTGATCACGGCTGCCTTGTCAATTCAGGACCCACGCGAAAGGCCTTTGGATAAACAGCAAAAAGCCGATGAATTACACGGCCGTTTTACCGAGCCGGATTCTGATTTTGCCTCAATGCTGAAACTCTGGGATTACCTGCAGGCGCAGCAAGATACGCTGAGTAATAATCAGTTCCGCCGTATGTGCAAAATGGAGCTGCTAAATTATCTGCGGGTGCGGGAATGGCAGGATTTATTTGGCCAGTTGTCGCAGGTGTGTCAGGAGCTGCAGTTTAAACTCAATAGCCAAAATGCCGATTATCACAGCATTCACAGCGCCATTCTGACCGGTTTACTCGGACAAATTGGCCAGCGTGACACTGAAGCCGATTATCTGGGGCCAAGGCAAAGCCGGTTTTACGTATTCCCGGGCAGTGCTTTATTTAAGAAAAAGCCAAAATGGGTGATGAGCGCTGAGCTGGTGGAAACCAGCCGTTTATATGCCAGAACTCTGGCCAAAATTGAGCCTGAATGGATAGAACCGCTGGCGCAGCATCTGGTGAACCGCAGTTATGCCGAGCCGCACTGGGAGAAAAAGCGTGGTGCTGTGATTGCCTACGAACAGGTCACTTTGTATGGTCTGGTGATCGTTGCCAAAAGGCCGGTGCTGTACAGCAAAATTGATGAAGCTTTGTGTCATCAGCTGTTTATCCGTGAAGCGCTGGTGAATCAGGAGCTTGGCCTTAATGAAGCCTTTTTAGCTTACAACGCCCGCTTAATTGACGAAGTCACTGAGCTTGAAGATAAATCGCGCCGGCGTGACATTCTGGTCGACGAAGAAACCCTGGCCGGTTTTTATGCCGACAAAGTGCCGCTTTGGGCCAATAACAGAGTGGATTTTCAAAAGTGGTGGCGCACCCAAAAACAAAAAGATCCGAAGTATCTGAATTTTGACCCGGAGCAGTTGCGTAAACACAGCGCTGACAGCATTACCGCCGACAGTTATCCGGAGTTCTGGCGCCAGGACAATTTAACCCTGCCGCTGGAGTATCATTTTTCTCCTGGCGCGCCCGATGATGGTGTCAGCCTGATAGTGCCGCTGACTTTACTCAATCAACTGAAAGACGAAGGGTTTGATTGGTTGATCCCAGGGCTTCGCCATGAACTTTTGGTCGCATTGATTAAATCTTTACCCAAAAGCCTGCGCCGTAATTTTGTGCCGGCTCCAAACTACGCCGACGCTTTGCTGCAAAGTATCAAGCCGGAAGATGGCCCTTTGCTGACAGTGGTGGCACAGCGGTTAAAACGAATGAGCGGAGTCACCATTCCTGATGAAAGTTGGGAGCTGAACTTATTAGACGCACATTTAAAATTTAACTTTAAAGTGGTGGATGATAAAGGCAACACGCTCAAACAAGGCCGGTCGCTGGCTTTGTTAAAACAACAGCTGCAGGGCAAAGTTCAACAAACTTTAAGTGCGGTGGCAGAGCAGGGTATAGAGCAGGACAGGCTGACCGAATGGAGTTTTGGCGAGCTGCCACGCGAATATATCAAGGTACAAAGCGGTTATCAGATCAAAGCCTTTCCGGCATTGGTCGATGAAAAAGACAGTGTGGCTATCAAACTTCTGGATAACCCCGAGCAAGCACAGGCTTTGTCAAAACTCGGGCTTCGCCGTTTATTGCTGCTGAATATCCCGTCACCGGTGAAATACCTGCAGGACTCACTGCCGAATAAAGCCAAACTGGGGCTGTATTTTAATCCTTTTGGTAAGGTACTGGAGCTGATTGATGACTGTATCGCCGCCGGTGTGGATTTATTAATCGCCAATAACCCCTGGCCGGAAAATAACGAACAGTTTTTACAGCTGCGCGACAAAGTGCGCGCCGAGATTGGCGATACTGTTCTGCAAATTGCACTCAAAGTAGAGCAAATTCTTACCATAGGTCATGAGATTTCAAAAAAATTACGTGGCCGGCTGGATTTAGCCCTGGCTTATGCCAATGCCGATATAAAACAGCAGCTTGATACGCTGTTATTTAAAGGTTTTGTGTCAGCCCATGGCGCGGCAAAGCTGGATGATGTGCGTCGTTATTTGCAGGCGCTGCAAAAACGACTGGAAAAGTTACCGGTTGACCCGCAGCGCGACAGGTTAATGATGCACGAGTATCAAAAAGCAGAAGACGCCTATAAAAATCTGCTGGGTAAATTTGCCGGTAAGCCAGTGCCAGTCGAAGTAGAGGCCATTCGCTGGATGCTGGAAGAGCTGAAAGTGTCGTTATTTGCCCAGCAACTGGGCACGCCTTATCCGATTTCCGGCAAAAGGGTATTGCTGGCGGTGCAGGAGCTGAAATAAACCGCACAGGGAATTTGCATCGCCCTGGTGGCGGAATATTGCCTTTACAGCATCTGCTATTGGCATTATAACAATGCAGAGCCCACGCAAAGCCCGAGGATTGTATGCTGAGCAGAAACGACAAACGCAATTATTTTAGGATGATGATTAATTGTGATGTACAGATCCTGATCAACGATCCGGAGTCAGGCAGGGAACTTGACGGCATCTGCCGTGATTTAAGCGCCACCGGCATGTCGGTTGAAGTCGACGAGCCACTGGAAATGGGCATGATGTTGCATGTACGGCTGGATTCGAATAACCCCAGTGTGGCGCCGCTCGACGCTCATGCCAAAGTGGTGCGTTGCGCTCAGGAAGGTGAAGATTTATACCTGTTGGGTTTACTGTTTATTGAACTGAATTAGCGATTCGGCTGGCTGATTGTGGGGGTGCATCCCACATTTGTACGGCCAATTTGTGATAAAACCGCTGACCTGATGCTGTTAAAAAATCAGCAGTTGTGCGTTAAGAACGTGTTTTATGGATGACAGCCAGCCCGAAAGCCTTTACCCTTGCCGCAATTTTAATCGAGTTAACCAGAACCTTTATGTCAGAGTCCAAAGCCATCAATTATTTCAGCTGGCGTCATCTCGCCATTCTTATGATTCCCTCAGCGCTTGGACTTTTTTTATTTATGACCCCTATTCCGGCGGAAAAAGGCCTGACCATTCCGGTCGCTGTAATGGCCAACTGGTTAAAAACCACATTGGGCAGTGCTATGCCCTGGGTTTTGGCTTTTATTGTCACAACGTCTGCTTTATGTACTGTTTGGACCCGGCTAAAACCAGCCGCTTTTATGCAACATGCACTGTGGCAAAAATTATTTAAACCCGCCCCTGTCTGGCTTTGGGTGCGTTTAATGGGGGCTGTGTTTATAGTACTGGCGCTTTTTGCCACAGGGCCAGCTGCTATTCATAGCAGTGCTACCGGCGGTTTGGTGTTTCATGACTTATTGCCGGTGCTTTTATGTGTGTTTGTGTTTGCCGGATTGTTTTTACCCTTACTGCTGAATTTTGGTCTGCTGGAAATGATAGGCACTCTGATGACCAAAATTATGCGTCCGGTATTCCGCTTGCCGGGGCGTTCGGCGGTGGACTGTATTGCCTCCTGGCTGGGTGATGGCAGTGTGGGTATTCTACTGACCAGTAAACAATATGAAGCCGGTTTTTATACCGCACGCGAAGCTGCTGTGATTGGTACGACCTTTTCCGCCGTTTCAGTAACCTTTTGTTTAGTGGTACTGGGGCAGGTAAAACTTGAGCATATGTTTGTGCAGTTTTACGGCACTATTTGTCTGGCCGGTGTGGTCGCAGCCATAGTGCTGCCTTATCTGCCGCCGCTTCGCCACAAACCCGATACTTTTATCGACGGTTATGATCATATGAAAGCCGAAGGTGGCCATTTTAGCCGCACTTCGGTCTGGAGCCGTGCCTTTTCCCATGGTTTACACCGCGCAAGTATGGCGCCTGGTGTCAAAGCCACTGCCAAAGAAGGGGTGGAAACGGTTTTAGATATGTTGTTTGGGGTATTGCCGGTGATTATGGCGGTGGGTACTTGCGCTTTAATTGTGGCTGAATACACCCCTATCTTTAGCTGGCTGGGCGCACCTTTTGTGCCCTTATTTGAATTGTTACAAATCCCTTTTGCCGTGGACGCATCAAAGGCTGTGATGGTGGGTTTTGCCGATATGTTTGTGCCTTCGATTCTGATTGCCGAAGTCCCCAGTGAAATGACCCGTTTTGTGATCGCAGCTTTGTCGGTGACTCAGCTGATTTATATGTCAGAAGTGGGCGCGTTATTACTGGGCAGTAAAATACCGGTCACCTTATTGGATTTATTACTGATTTTCCTGCTGCGCACTTTGGTAACCTTGCCGGTGATTGCCGGTATGGCGCATCTATTATTTTGACCTTGTTATATAAGCGCAGCAAAAAAAGACAAGCAAAGCTTGTCTTTTTTTGCACTTCAGCGCCGGAACGCTGTGTTATTTGCGGCTAAATTCAACGTTAAAGGTCACAGGCACCAGCAGGCTGATATCGTTTAACTTGGCAATGTCCTGCAACTTACGTACACCGGCATCCAGCTGAAAAGCTGCACTATTCACCAGAACAGGTGCTGTGGTGCTGGCCTGAATTTTGTTGTTACTGAGTTTAGTCAGCGTCAGTTGCACTGGTAAAGTCTGGGTTTTATCCAGCAGCGTTAAGCTCAGTTCTGTCTGATGTTGCATGCTGGCACCAACAGTTAAATCTGACAGTAATTTCGGTTCAATTTGCGCGCTGGCGCTGATGTTTGGGAAACTTTTGGCGTTCAGTACATGTTCCAGCATCCGCTCGTTACGGATAGGGATCAGCGTATCCAAAGTTGCTACCGGAATTTGCACCATAACCTTGCCATCATCTGCCCAGCTGCCAGACAGCTGACTGAATTTATGCACTTCAGCCACAGTGCCATTTTTAACAGAGACAAAACGAAGCTGAGATTGAGCTGGCTCCAGCTGCCAGGCGGCCTGGCTTGCAAAAGTGGTGGAAAGGGCAATAGCGGCGATAAGTAAGCGCATAACAACTCCTGTCAGATGATAAATTGCCTGTGTCGGCAAGAATGAAACAATTGCTGGCTGATGGTAACCAAGTCAGTCGCCAACAACCAGTAAAATTGCCGTTTTGTACAATTTGTTGCGATGGATAGATCAAAGGTAGGTAAGGAAGTGCTGGCGCTGTGATGAAGAGTGGCTGGTCCCACCGCTGAGATAAAAAAGCCGGAGTGGCAGGTTGCGCGCTCCAGCTTCACTGACAGCAGAACAAGCTGCTTACTGGATAATACAAACCAGACCTTTTAAATAATGACCCTCAGGGTAAAAGCTGGCGATAGAGTGATCTGTGGCCTGACTTAAGCGTTCAATAAATAAACAACCACGGTTGGCATCAAGAGCAGCGTCCGCGACCACTTTCTGGAATAAACTTTCTTCCATCAAACCTGAGCAGGAAAAGGTTAATAACAAACCACCTGGCCTCACAATTTGCATCGCCACCCGGTTAATGTCTTTATAACCACGGCAGGCGCCTACCAGCTGGCTTTTGTTTTCGGCAAATTTAGGTGGGTCTAAAATCACCATATCAAACTGTTTACCTTCATCTTTGTACTGGCGAAGCAATTTAAATACATCGGCTTTGGTCATAGTCGCTTTGGATAAATCCAGCTGGTTCAGCTCCATATTACGACGGGCAGTTTCCAGCGCCAGCTCAGATAAATCGGCATTAGTCACATGAGCGGCGCCACCTGTTAAAGCTGCCAGACCAAAGGTTCCGGTGTAGCTAAAACAGTTCAGCACAGTTTTACCTTTGGCATAACGGCCGGCAGCGGCACGGCTGTCACGTTGATCAAGATAAAAACCGGTTTTATGGCCATTGACCACATCCACCAGAATATTCAGACCATTTTCTTTAATCACGACTTCGCCGCTGTCGCGTGGTAAATGTAACCAGCCGGTGCGCGGCTCCAAACCTTCTTTTTTGCGCACGTCCACGTCGGAACGTTCGTAAATGCTATAACCATCAAACAGTTGTTTTAACGCAGCGACTATATGTTTGCGCTGACGTTCAGCGCCGGCACTGAGCAGCTGGCAGACCAGAACATCGGCGTATAAATCGATGGTCACTCCTGGTAATGAATCTGACTCAGCCGCGACCACCCGGATGCCGTTGGTTTGGCTTAAATCAAACAGTTGCTGACGCACCGCCCAGGCCTGAGCGATACGGCGCAGGAAAAAATCCGCATCTATTTGCTCGTTTTGGTCAAAGGTCCAGACACGGGCACGGATTTGTGAATTAGGCGAATAAGCACCGCGGGCCAGAAACTTACCATCTGCAGTCAGAATATCCACAGTATCGCCGGCATTAGGCGTGCCATGCACCTGTTTGACGGCTTGTGAAAACACCCAGGGATGGCGGCGTTTTAACGATTTGTCACGATCGTTTTGTAAAATGATACTGGCGGTCATAATGGTGCTTCCGGCTGAAAAGAAAAGACGCGCATTTTAAGCACGAAAAGCACAAAGCTAAAGTAAAACTTATGAGGTAGCGCTGATGTCGCTTGGTGTTTGCTCACTCTGGCCTTATGTTAGGCCATATATCAGCACAAACAGCGATCAGTTTTAATTAATAACAGTCTGAAGCTGTTGCAAAAAACCAGTGTGAACCAGGGAGTTCTGATGTCCGTTTTAAGTTCTGAACCAAAGATTGAGAAAAGTGCAGTCAGCGCCTTAATGCGCGCCATTGATGTAGAAAATCAGGGCTCTGACAGCAGGCTGGTTTTTAAAGAACTGCCGGTGCCTGTGCCGGGTGCCAGTCAGGTGCTGGTGAAAGTTGTGGCTGCAGGGGTAAACCGCGCCGATTTAGCCCAGCGCGCCGGTATTTATCCGCCGCCAGCGGGTGAAAGTCCGATTTTGGGGCTGGAAGTGGCCGGCACTGTAGTGGCTGTTGGCGATAGCACCCTGGCGCACTGGCTGGGGCAGGAGGTGTTTGGTTTGGTGCCGGGCGGCGGTTATGCTGAATATGCGCTGCTTCACAGTGGTCATTTACTAAAACGTCCGGAAACTTTGAGCACAGTAGAAGCGGCTGCAACAGCCGAAGTTTTTTTAACTGCTTATCAGGCGATGTTTGAGCTCGGTGGTTTAACAGAGCACGGACGTTCACAAGCGCAGAGTTGTGTACTTATTCATGCCGGTGCCAGTGGTGTTGGCACAGCTGCAATTCAGCTGGCAAAACTGCAAAATGCCGTTGTTGCTGTGACGGTTGGTTCAGACGACAAGGCTGATGCTTGTTATAAACTTGGCGCAGACTTTTGTATCAATTATAAAAAAGCAGATTTTGTTACTGAGCTTAAAGCAGCTGTGCCTCAGGGGTTTGATGTGATCATTGACCCGGTAGCAGGTGACTACATTCCTAAAAATGTGCAGCTGTTAGCGCAGGACGGCCGTATTGTAGTGCTGGCGATGATGGGCGGGCGGCAGGTGCCGGCTTTTGATCTGGCGCCGATGTTTAAAAAGCGTGGCCAGCTTTTGTGTTCAACCCTCAGAAACCGCAGTGACGATTATAAAACCGCGCTTTGCCGTGCCTTTCACCAGCAGTTTGGCGAAGCTTTGGCTTCCGGGACCATCAAACCCGTATTAGCTCAGGTATTGGACTGGCAACAGGCAGAGCAGTCGCATCAGTTACTCGCCAGCAATGCGGTGGTTGGTAAACTGGTATTAAGTCTCAGCCCGCAGCAGGGCTGAGGTTTATTGTGCGCTGCCTGGTTCAGGATATTTTGCTGTCGACAGATGTTGTTGTTTGTCCACTCTGGGACGGGACCTGTTCATCTGCTTCGGCAACAGGCTCAGTTTCAAATACCAGCTCCTGCTGCACGCCCTGACCAGGTTCAACAACCACCAGCTCAGGGTCAGCCATCAGTTGTTGCTGAGCTGTGGCCTGATCAACCCTTGGATCTAAAGCAGCCGCCAGCGGCGACGACACTAAGTCGCCCGATGCCATCACATAATCTTTTGGTTGGGATTTTTCCTGTTGTTTTTGCTGATAATTCACCTGGGTTAAGCGAAGGAACAACAAAGCAGCGACCAACGCCATAAAGGCATATAACATGCGGCTGCCGCCAAACTGCATAAAAGCAGACGCAATCAGCGGGCCCGTGCTGGCGCCAAGGCCAAAGGTCAGCAAAATAGTTGCCGACAGCGCCACCCGTTCATCCTGCTCAATATTCTGATTTGCAAGTGCAGTCGCCAGCGGATATAGCGTAAAAGCCAACACCCCAAAACAGAAGGTAAAAGCAAGCTGCAGGTATCCTGACAGCGGCAGTGCGGCCATCGCCAGTACCAATATACCCAGCAGCACTGTGTTGGTGCGGATTAGACGCGAGCGGCGTATTCTGTCCGATAATTTACCCATCGGCCACTGCGCCAGTAGGCCTGCAACCACTGTGGTTGCCATATAAGCTGCGACTTGCTCCGTATTCATGCCTTGTGCTGCGGCAAAAGCCGGTGCGAGGCCATAAAAAGAACCAACAATCATGCCGGCCAGCGCAATAGTGGTTAAGGACTGTGGCACTTTCAGCCAGAACGTCTTAATTTTTAATGGTGCAGGGCGCATTGGCTGCGGGTGAATACGGCGGGTCAGTGCCAAAGGTACAATACAAAGTGCAAAACAAATAGCGACCAGTAACAAGGGTTTAATGGTCAGTTCCGGGTTTAAACTCATTGCGCCCTGACCCAGTACCAGGCCGAGATACGACACAATCATGTAACTTGCAAACACAGTACCGCGGTTTTTGCTATCGGCCTGCTCGTTCAGCCAACTTTCCAGCACCATGTACTGGCACATCATACAAATACCGACCATCAGCCGAAGCAGCAGCCAGACGTTTAAATCATCAATTAATGCGTGACCCAGCGCCGAGGCCGTCACTATGCCTGCGGTGGCGACAAAAGCGCGGATATGACCCACTCTGGCAATCAGGCGATGACCAATTTTCGAGCCAGCTACCAGACCAAGGTAATAAGCCGACATCATGGCACCTATCCAGATTTTGGACACATCAATAGCCGCCAGGCGTAAACCCAGATAAGTGGTTAACAAACCTGCCGCCAGTACCATCAGTAAAGTGGCGAGGTATAACGAAGAAAATGAGCGGATAGTGGCAGACATCTGCTGTCCTTAAGCCTGTCGGAATTTGCTTATTCTAACAAAAACAAATTTGGGGAACTGAATTTACATCAATAAAATCAACAATAAGCTAATAAAAAAGGGCGCTGTGTTGTGCAGCGCCCCGATTCATTTATTTTACCTGCATGCCAGGTGTTGCACCATCGTCCGGCGTCAGCAGGAAAATATCGCTGCCGCCAGGGCCTGCTGCCATCACCATGCCTTCTGACATACCAAAACGCATTTTGCGCGGCGCCAGATTGGCCACCATCACTGTTAAGCGACCGACTAAATCGGCTGGGTCATAAGCAGATTTAATACCGGCAAACACCTGACGGCTTTCAAAACCTAAATCCAGTTGCAGTTTCACCAGTTTGTCGGCACCTTCGACATGTTCGGCGCTGACAATTCGTGCGACCCTTAAGTCGAGTTTGGCAAAATCATCAAACTGAATCATCGGTGCTAAAGGTTCATAAGCTGCTGCATCTGCCGCTGTTACTGCTGCATCGGCTTTTGCCGCATTTTTGCTTGTGGTTTTTTCAGGCTCAGCGGCTTGTAAATTTTCTTTGGATGCATCCACCATGGCCTGCACTTTTACCGGGTCAACCCGCTGCATCAGCGCTTTAAAAGTATTGATCCGGTGATTTTTAAGCGCTGCCTGATAATTATCCCAGCGCAGTTCAATATTTAAAAAGGCCTCTACTTCAGCGGCCATGGCCGGCAGTACAGGTTTTAAATAATGCATCAACACGCGGAACAGGTTGATCCCCATAGAGCAAACCTGATGGGTTTCCAGCTGTTTGCTTTCATCCTTGGCCAGCACCCAGGGTGCTTTAGCGTCAATATACTGATTGGCTTTGTCAGCCAGCGCCATAATGTCGCGAATGGCACGGGCGTATTCACGTTGTTCAAACGAAGCTGCAATGCTTTCACCTTGTGCCACAAAGTCAGCCAGTAATTCAGGCTCGGCAATGTCAGTAGATAAGGTGCTGTCGAATTTTTTGCTGATAAAGCTGGCGCAGCGGCTGGCGATATTCACCACTTTGCCCACTAAATCGGCGTTCACTTTTTGCGAAAAATCTTCGAGGTTCAAATCCAGGTCAACAATGCCAGAGGTGAGTTTTGACGCAAAATAATAACGCAGATACTCAGGGTTTAAGTTATCCAGGTAAGTGCGGGCTTTAATAAAAGTGCCACGCGATTTGGACATTTTGGCGCCGTTTACGGTAACAAAACCATGCGCAAAGACGCTGCTTGGTTTGCGGTAACCGGCACCGTCTAACATGGCAGGCCAGAACAGGCTGTGGAAATAAATAATGTCTTTGCCGATAAAGTGATAGACCTCGGCGTCAGAATCGAGTTTCCAGAAATCATCAAAGTTGATACCGGTTTTATCACAGAGGTTTTTAAAGCTGGCCAGATAACCAATAGGCGCATCTAACCAAACGTAGAAAAACTTGCCCGGCGCACCTGGAATTTCAAAACCAAAATAAGGCGCGTCGCGGCTGATATCCCACTGCTGCAGGCCTTCTTTGAACCATTCCTGTAACTTGTTGGCCATTTCACTTTGCAGCGAACCACCGCGGGTCCAGTCCTGCAACATTTGCTCAAAGGCCGGTAAGTCAAAGAAATAATGTTCGGAGTCTTTTAATACCGGTGTGGCGCCTGATACCACAGAACGTGGGTTTTTCAGTTCAGTCGGGCTGTACGTCGCACCACAGGCATCACAGCTGTCACCGTTTTGATCCACAGCACCACATTTTGGGCAGTCGCCTTTGACAAAACGGTCCGGCAGGAACATTTGTTTTTCCGGGTCAAACAGCTGGCTGATGGTTTTACGTTTGATATAACCACCGGCGTCCAGCTTTTGATAAATTTCACTGGCAAAAGTGCGGTTTTCGTCGCTGTGGGTGCTGTGGTAGTTATCAAAACCAATCAGAAAGTCTTTAAAATCAGCCTGATGCTCTACTGAAGTTTGTGCAATCATTTGCTCAGGTGTTAAACCCAATTGCTGCGCTTTGAGCATAATAGGGGTGCCATGAGCGTCATCCGCACAGACGTAAAAACACTGATGACCGCGCGCCTTTTGAAAACGCGACCAGATGTCGGTCTGAATATATTCCAATAAGTGGCCTAAATGGATAGGGCCGTTGGCGTATGGAAGGGCGCTTGTGATCAAAATTTTACGTTGTGTCATCAAATAGAACTCTGAATGCATAAATAACTGAAAAGAGATGACAACATGATACAATAACGGCCGTTAAAGCGCACTCCCGCAGCGGTAGTTCTACCGGCTTTTCTGCAGGCAGCAAGTCGCATTTTTAGTTTTTATCTGTCACAGCTGTGGCACAGGCAAAAACTCCAGAGCATAAACTGGTTTTTAAACGCAGGTATCCGATGTTTGGTTGGTGGAAAAACAAAAACACAATAAAGCTCAGCAGTGCCCAACAACAGGTGCTGGAAAATTTTCAAACCGAAGAAATGCCGGTGGCCTTATCACAGCTCGCCACTGATATAGCCTTTGATAATAACCGTCTTATTATCCAGTTACCTTTTGCCGCCGATGCAATGTTGCCTTCATTACAGCAGGCGTTGGCTGGGGCAGGTTTTAGCGGGGAAGTGGTGCTGAAGTATCAAAACCCCTTACCAGCAAGCCTTGGTAACATCCGTCAGGTGATTTTGATAGCGTCCGGCAAGGGTGGCGTAGGTAAATCCACCACCGCTGTGAACCTCGCCATAGCGCTGGCACAACAAGGCGCCAAAGTAGGATTATTGGATGCCGATATTTATGGTCCTTCCATTCCGACTATGCTGGGACTGGTTGGCACCAAAGCTACCTCACCTGATGACAAACACTTAGCCCCCGTGCATAAATTTGGCATTTTTATGCAATCTATCGGTTTTCTGGTTGACCCACAGGCCGCATCGGTCTGGCGTGGTCCTATGGCCAGCCAGGCGCTGCTGCAACTTTTAAATGAAACCCTGTGGCCTGAGCTTGATTATCTGGTGGTCGATATGCCGCCGGGCACCGGCGATATTCAGCTGACGTTGTCGCAAAAGTTGCCGGTGGCCGGTGCTGTGATAGTGACAACACCGCAGGACGTGGCGCTGGCTGATGCACAAAAAGGCATAGCCATGTTCCGTCAGGTGAATATTCCGCTACTGGGCCTTGTGGAAAATATGAGTTATTACCAGTGCAGCAGCTGCGGTCATATCGACGATATTTTTGGCTCACAAGGTGGTGTTGCGTTAGCAGAACGTTATCAGGTGCCGGTGCTTGGCCAGTTGCCACTGCAAAAACAAATCCGGCAGCACAGTGACGAAGGTATGCCAATAGTGCTGAATGAAAGTGAACAATGTGCTGAAATTTATCAGAAAATAGCCAGGCAACTGATCTTCGCTTTATACTGGCAAGCCCAGCACAAAATTGCCCAACAACCGCAAATTATTATAACGGACGATTAACATGAGACTGTGTGACCGCGACATTGAACGCTACCTGGCTGAAGGCAAAATTTGTATTGAACCTATGCCGTCCCGCGACATGATCAGTGGGGTGAGCGTAGATATCCGCCTGGGCCATAAATTCAGAAGTTTTACCGCTTACGCCGCACCTTTTATTGATTTAAGCGGCCCGAGGGAAGAAGTACAACAAGCACTGGATTCAGTGATGAGTGAAGAACTGGTGCTTGCTGACGATGAAGCCTTTTATCTGCACCCCGGTGAGCTGGCACTGGCTGTCACGCTCGAGTCTGTCACTTTACCGGCGGATATTGTGGGCTGGCTGGATGGTCGTTCCAGCCTGGCGCGGCTTGGTTTAATGGTGCATGTCACTGCACACCGTATTGATCCGGGTTGGTCTGGCAATATAGTGCTGGAATTTTATAACAGCGGCCGTTTACCGCTGGCGCTGCGCCCTGGTATGAAAATTGGTGCATTGAATTTTGAGCTGATGACGGGCGCAGCAGACCGCCCTTACAACAAAAGAACAGATGCCAAGTATCAGCAACAAACCGGTGCAGTGGCCAGTCGGATTAATCAGGATGATAAAACCGGCCGCTGAGTTTATTTAGCGCCAGGCCAAAATGAAAAAGCCCATGCAAAAATGCATGGGCGGAAGCAATAAAGCAAAAATGAAGCGTGGTGATTATGCAATAAAACTGCGAAGTCATGCAAGTGGGTTTTTGCAGAAGATTGCAGTTTTACTGCATATTTACCACAAACTGCGCAGCCTCTGAGCATCGAGGAGCTGCTGGTCACGGAGTTAACGGATGTCGTTAATCAATATCGGGCGTTTGTTGTTACTGGCTGCTATCTGGGGCGCTTCGTTTTTATTTATCCGCATTGCAGTGCCGGCTCTGGGTCCTTCACTGTTGATGTCTGGCCGGGTGCTATTTGCTGCACTCTTTTTGTCGGTGATAGCCCTGCTGTTGCATAAAAAACTGCATTGGCGGCAAAACTGGCTGCATTATCTGAAGCTGGGTTTTATTAACTCGGCCTTGCCATTTTTACTCTTTGCTTATGCGGCAACAGTGCTCACAGCGTCGTTATTGTCGGTGTTAAACGCAACAGCACCTATCTGGGGCGCGCTGATTGGTATTTTGTTTTTCCGCCAGCCGTTATCGTTTGCCGTAGTTGCAGGTTTGCTGCTTGGCGTTTGTGGAGTTGCCATTCTGGTCGGGTTTGACCCTGTACTGCTTAAAAGCGGCGCTTTGCTGGCCGTAGCCGCAGCGGCAAGTGCTGCCTGCTGTTATGGCATTGCCACCCATTACACCCGAAGGGCCAAAGCCGTTGAACCTTTTGCCAATGCGCAGGGCAGTATGTGGGGTGCTGTGCTGGTATTGTTGCCGTTAACCTTGCTGCCAGGGCCAGCCATCGAGCTGAGCCTGCAGGTTGCATTTGCAGTGCTGGTTCTTGGCGTGGTTTGTACCGGTGTGGCCTATCTGTTGTATTTTAAGCTGGTGCAGGAAGTTGGGGCCACACCCGCACTGACCGTGACTTTTTTGATCCCGGTGTTTGGTGTGTTATGGGGTGCGTTATTTTTGCATGAGCAGGTAGGTTGGCACACCGCAGTGGGGGCTTTGACTGTGTTAACAGGCACAGCGCTGGTTACCGGGTTTCGTCCACGGCAGTTGTGGCACAAGTCCCGTTAAAAATTAAAAAATGAATGCCGGCGGTTAATTCAGAACCAGTTCAGATCCGCTGTGTCATAACCTTTGATAACTGGATGTCGTATCACCGGTGCATCCATGCCTGTTTCTGTCGTTTTAGCAAGAAGCTGCCCAGGCAGCAGGAGTTTGTTGATGAAAAGCTCAGTGTTACGGTTGTCAACCATGACGTTAAGTCTTGCGCTGGCGTTACATTTACCCCTGGCTATGGCGGCGGAACCTACGGCAGACGCAACAAAACGTCAGGCCAAAACGATTTCTGCCGGTGCCAGCAAGCAGGCTACAACCACAAATCCACAGCAGCAAAAAGCCAGCGCCGGTCAGAAGCTATTCAGCCAGGCCGAGCTTGATCAAATGCTGGCCCCTGTTGCGTTATATCCGGATACAGTGCTTTCCCATGTGCTCATTGCCGCCACTTATCCGCTGGAAATTGTAAAAGCCACCCGCTGGCTCAGCGCACAAAAAGGCATGACGTCCGAACAAGCATTAAAAGCCGCCGAAAACGAACCCTGGGATCCAAGCGTACGGGCTCTGGTTGCTTTTGCGCCCTTGCTCACCAAGATGAACAATGAGCTGGAATGGACGCAAAAGCTTGGTGATGCCTTTTTAATTCAACAGCAACAGGTGATGGCCACAGTGCAGAGCCTGAGGGAAAAGGCCTATGCAGCTGGCAATCTGAAAGATCAGGAACACATCACGGTGCAGCGCCGTGAAAAAGAAAAAGTCATTATCATCGAGCCTCGTCAACGTGAAGTGGTGTATGTACCTGTGTATGACACCCGCGTGGTGTATGGCGACTGGTGGTGGCGCGAATACCCGCCCATCCACTGGCCACATCCTGTCTATGGCAATCATGCGTCTGTGGTGTACTGGGGTTCAGGGGCAAGAGTCTCCACCAGCTTTTATTTTTCCACTTTTTACTGGCCAAGACGCGAAGTGGTGGTGATCAACCATTACCACAGACCAACAAAGTATTACCGTTATGATGATATTATCCGTCATGAAGAACGCCGGCATTGGCGCCATAACCCACAGCACCGCCATGGTGTGGTATATCACACCAGTTATCAGCCAAACCGCGAGTTCAGTGGCGCTGATTACCGGCAAGACGATGTTGGCGAAAGACGGCGCTGGGCTGCTGAACAGCGCCAGCAACAGAATGTAGCCTTGCCTGGTGATCAGGATATTCAGCGCCAGTATCCGGCACCGGCGCAGGAGCAGGTGATGCGTTCAGATCCGGCCCGTGATGTCGAACGCCGGCAACGCGACAGGGATATAGTACGGGATAACGACGGTAACCCCGTTGAGATTGGGCAACAGCCCGATGCTGTGCAACCAGATCAGACTCAACCGGAACAGGCAGCGGGCCAAAGTACAGATCAAGGTACAGACCAACGCACAGAGGACAGACTGAACCCGGCTTTGAATGTTTCTGAGGACAGAAAAGAGTACAGTCTGAAAGACTCAGGAATTGAACAGGAGATCAGACCTCAGCCTGTGCCTGATGTCACTGACCAGACAAACTCAGGTGTACCGGCCGATCGGCAGCTGCCAACTGCAGAGGTGCCGGCCGAGCTCGAACGTACTCATAACAGAGATATGTTCAGACAAGTTGAGCAACCCCGGCCAATAGAACAGCAGCCTGAACCTGTATACCAACAACCAGAGCCTGTGTATCAACAGCCAGAGCCTGTGTATCAGCAACCAGAGCCGGTATATCAGCAGCCGGAGCCTGTATATCAACAGCCAGAGCCTGTGTATCAGCAACCAGAGCCGGTATATCAGCAGCCGGAGCCGGTATATCAGCAGCCAGAGCCGGTGTATCAACAGCCTGAGCCTGTGTACCAGCAGCCTGAACCTGTGTATCAACAGCCAGAGCCGGTGTACCAGCAGCCTGAACCTGTATATCAGCAGCCGGAGCCTGTGTATCAACAGCCTGAACCTGTGTACCAACAACCAGAACCTGTGTATCAGCCTCCGGTTGAACAACAGGCGGAAAGGCCGATAGAATCACATCGTCAAATTGAATAACAATATGCTGCATCAAACGCCCGCTTTGCGGGCGTCTTGTTATTAAAAGGGAGTCAATATGCAATTATTTGGTTCACAATCGTCACCTTATGTTCGCCGTTTACGTCTGCTGCTCGCTGAATATCCACATGAATTTATCAGCATGAATATTTTTGAATCTGCCGACAGAGAGCGGCTGATCAAACTCAATCCGACGCGCAAAGTGCCGATGCTCAGTGACGGCGCGCAGGTGGTGTTTGATTCAGGGGTGATTTTCAGATATTTATCGCAAAAATTCAGCTGGGCGCCACTGAGTTGGGATGAAGAGAATACCCTGACACTGATCAATGCTGTGAATGATTCGCTGGTGGAGATTTTATTGTGTCAGCGCAGTGGGTTTGATACCAACGACAACAAACTGTTTTTTAATCTGCAACGCGAACGTACCCATGCAGTGTTAACTGTACTGGAACAAAAGGCGCAGCAAGGTGAATTCCAGCGCTGGAACTATCTGGCGATGAGTTTGTATGCATTACTGGATTGGGCTGCATTTCGCAATTTAACCGATTTAACCCCGTTTAACGCACTGAATGCTTTTGTTGCTGCGGCAAAAAATCATCCTGGTATTGCATTAAGCGACCCAAGGTTGTCCTGAAAAACCAGTCCCGGAGTTGCGGTAAAAATTGCGGTAAAAGTTTCGTGACAAATTGAACAATAAAAAAGCCCGGATAGGGCTTTTTTATTGTTCATCAGCTATCAGCAACAGACAGGCGCTAATCCAGTCCGATAAAACCGCCGGTCTGATGGGCCCATAACTGGGCATAAATGCCGCCTTGAGCAATGAGCTGCTGATGGCTGCCTTGCTCCACAATCCGGCCCTGATCCAGCACTATCAGTCTGTCCATCGCCGCTATGGTTGAGAGCCGGTGAGCAATAGCAATCACGGTTTTACCGGCCATCAGGGTATTCAGACTTTGCTGAATAGCGGCTTCCACTTCAGAATCGAGTGCTGAGGTGGCTTCATCCAGAATCAAAATTGGTGCATTTTTTAACAGCACCCGGGCAATGGCAATACGCTGGCGCTGACCGCCGGACAGTTTTACGCCACGCTCACCAACCTGAGCATCAAGGCCAGTGTTGCCTTTTGGGTCGGTTAAATCATTGATAAACACGTCAGCTTCTGCAGCGCGAACCGCCGCCAGTAATTCAGCTTTAGTGGCCGAAGGTTTGCCATACAGAATGTTGTCGCGCACCGAGCGGTGCAGTAAAGAAGTGTCCTGCGTCACCATGGCAATCTGAGCTCTTAAACTTTCCTGTTGCACCTGGCTGATATCCTGACCATCAATCAGAATTTTGCCTTGTTCCAGATCGTAAAAGCGCAATAACAGATTCACCAGCGTTGATTTACCAGCACCGGAGCGGCCAACTAAACCTACTTTTTCACCGGGTTTGATCACAAGGTACAGCTGATCAAGCACCGCCGCTTTTTGCGCACTGACAGCTTTGCTGTAGTTAAAGGTTAAATCGCGAAACTCAATAGCACCGCCCTGAACAGTTAAAGCTTTAGCATTGGCCACATCCTGCACCTGCTGGGGTTGGGCCAGGGTATTCATGCCGTCTGCAACAGTACCGATATTTTCAAATAAGCTGCTGACTTCCCACATGATCCACTGTGACATGCCGTTTAAGCGCAACGACAGGCTGACGGCAATAGCAATAGAACCAATAGTGACGGCCTGTTCAGTCCACAACCAAATCGACATACTGCCAACGGCAAACACCAACAGGTAATTTAAAGTTTGCACTGAAAACGTCAGCCAGGTCACCAGCCGCATCTGCTGATACACAGGCACCAGAAACTGCGTCATGCTGTCTTTGGCGTAATCAGCTTCACGGCTGGTATGGGAAAACAGCTTGATGGTGTTGATATTGGTGTAACTATCGACAATACGGCCGGTCATTTCCGAACGGGCATCGGCCTGACGGCTGGCCACAGCTTTTAACCGCGGTACAAAATAGATATTCAGGCAGATGTAACACAACAGCCACACCAACAGTGGCGACACCAAACGAAAGTCGGCATCTGCCACCAGATACAACATAGAGCCAAAATACACCAGCACATACACCATGACATCCAGCAGTTTGGTGGCGGTTTCACGCACGGCAAGGGCGGTTTGCATCACTTTGGTGGCAATACGGCCGGCAAAATCATTCTGATAAAAACTGACACTTTGTTTAAGCAAATAGCGGTGTGCCTGCCAGCGGATGGCCATCGGGAAATTACCCAGGATCATCTGGTGAATGACCGCCGAGTGCAATAACACCAGCAGTGGAATACCGATAGCGGTTAGCAGCCCCATCCGGATCAGGGTGTCTTTTTCGGTTTGCCATAAAGTAGCCGGGTCTTTTTCAATCAGCCAGTCAACCAGCTGACCCATAAAACCAAATAACGACACCTCAAGCATGGCCAATAACGCCGTTAAAGAGGCCATCACCAACAGTGGCAACACCATACCCTGACTATAATGCCGGCAAAAAGCCCAAAGGCCATGGGGCGGCTGAGCCGGCTCTGCCGCCGGGAAGGGTTCGGTTAGTTTTTCAAAATAACGCAGCATAAATACCTTAATTCACAAAAGCTGTTACAGCGGCAAGGTCGATAAAAAGCCAGGCCGTTCAGAGGAGCCACAAGACCCTAACAAAAGATCACAACAAACTCAGCAGCAGAAGCGGAAACAGATTGTTTCCCAATGACTTATTGCTTTAAACACCAAAGCTGCATCGCTTGCTCACTTACTGCCAGCACCTGCTCAATCTGTTGCCGGTTGATATCCAGATGGGTGACAAACCGAAGCCTTACTCTTGGCCCCTGAGCTGCCTGATAACTGCCGCCGGTGCAAAGAATACCTTGTTGCTGCAGCTGCTGCTGATAAAAGGCAGCAAAATCGGCTGCCAAATCACAAAACAGAATATTGCTTTGCACTGGTGCTGGCACAAACAGCTGCGTCAGACCGAAGTGCGCGGCCTGCGCCGCCAAACCTTGCTGCAATATAGCTGCATGATAGTGATCATCAGTCAGACGCCGCACCTGATGCTGCAATGCATATAAACCGGCGGCTGCCAGAATGCCGGCCTGGCGCATACCGCCGCCCAGCATTTTACGTACCCGAATTGCTCTTTTGATAAATTCAGCACTGCCTAACAACAAAGAACCAACGGGTGCTCCCAAACCTTTGGATAAACAGACCGACACCGAATCATAACCCGCCACCAGCTGCCGTGCTTTCTGGTAAAGATCCGAACCGTCTTTGGCAGCAAGGGCTGTGGCGGCATTAAAAATACGGGCACCGTCTATATGACAGGCAAGGCCCTGTTGCTTCGCAAGCTGTTGCACCTGCTGCATATAATCGAGCGACAACACCTGACCGCCCGTGGTGTTTTCCACCACTATCAGTCTGGTACGGGCAAAATGTGGATCGTCCGGTTTAATAGCGCCGGCAATATCAGTCAGAGCAATAGAACCGTCCGCTTGATGGGGCAGAGGTTGTGGCTGAATAGAGCCAAGCACCGCCATGCCACCGCCTTCCCATTTATAGGTGTGCCAGTTCTGGCCAACTATGGCTTCATCACCGCGCTGACAGTGACTCATCAGTGCTATTAAGTTGGTCATGGTGCCGCTGGGGGCAAATAACGCTGCTTCAAAGCCCAGTAATTCGGCAGCGTAAGCCTGCAGCTGGTTGACACTGGGATCGTCGCCAAAGACATCATCACCCACTTCTGCTTTGGCCATCAGTTCGCGCATCAGCGCAGTTGGACGGGTGACGGTATCGCTGCGTAAATCAATCATAACTGTTCCTGTGCCGGTATTATGCAAGGTCAAAGTGGGGGTCATATAAATCTGTTGCGGCTGCGTGTCTGAGCGTCTGCAGATCTGGAACCTCGTCAGACAGCAAAGCAGCCAATCAACACGGCATTCTGCCAGAGAAAAAACAAAAACAATATCGGGCTGCGCCGGATGTATTAAAGGCATGGTTGAGTCACCTCTGAATCTACGCTGCGCTCGCTCTGAGTCCGGCATTCGTCAACCTGACGCCATCTGGTTTTTATAAGCTTCTGTCAGCTAACAGTGTTGTAAGCTCCAGATGCTGTGTGAAGGACCTAACATTCAATGTTTGGCAGGGCTTTAGGCACCGTCTGCCCCGAGCCGGCGTTGCGCATCAATTCATACCGGATGCGCGCCAAGGGCGGTTCCCAGCTGTTCAATACCACTGACAATCCATCTGGACTCGACACAGTCGCCAAGATGCCGGCTGATATAACGCACCAACTGCTCACCGGTTTGCGGCAGCCGCCTGTCTTTACGCCTTACAAGATACCAGTGACCGTCAAGCGGAAATCCAGCCACTTCAAGCACTTTAATATTGTCGTTGTGATGGCGCGGCAAACTATGCGCCGATACCACGGCAAGGCCTAAACCAGCGGCAACACCAAGCCGGATTGCTTCATTGTTTTCAATTTGCATGGTGTCCCCAAGCTCGATGCCCTGACTGCTCAGCCAGGACTCAAACATCAGCCGGGTGGCAGAGCCAGGCTCGCGCAGTAAAAAACGGTACTGGCGCAGCTGGTTGATTGTCAGGGCCGTGGTTGTGTTGCAAAGCGGATGGCTGCCCGGTGCTATCAGGCTTAACGGGTTTTTTAAAATGCGCGCTGCCTGCACAGTGTGGCCGATAGGTGGGTGGCTAAACACATATAAATCATCCAGTTGTTGTTCAAACCTGGCTAACATCTGGGCGCGGTTCGCCACATTCAGCGTCACTTTAATATTGGGAAACTGACGATAAAAACCACCCAGAATTTGTGGCATCACATAACTGGCCGTGGTGACTATACCTAAACTTAAATGTCCACTGGTGCCTTGTTCGGCTTCGGTCAGGCTAAGTGAAAAGTCGTCAAAACGGCCCAGCACATCGCAGGCGGCCTGATATAACTGTTGGCCCACATGAGTAGGCTGCAGCTGTTGCTGGCGAAGTTCGAACAAAGGGGCACCAATTTCTTCGCTGAGTTTTTTCAGTTGCAAGGACACTGTGGGTTGGGTCAGATGCAAGGCGCGTGCGGCAGCAGAAACCGACCCAAGGCGTACCACCTGTACATACACCTGCAGCAAACGAAAAGTTAAATGCCTTATATCCATTGATGATTATCTATATGTGTGTCGCTTATATTTAATTATTCAATATACCCAAACACAGGCAAAATCGCCACCCGGCAACAGAGCACAGTAAAAACATCCCTGTGCGCTTTGTTCAACAGCCGGCTTTACCCGAACTGTTATCACCGAAGCTCAGGTAGCGAGCTTTGGTAATGGTTGTAAAGCAACTGGCTAAAACCTCATAAAAAACGGGAGTACACAGTGCCGGATATTGTCATCGCATTTTTTGCCCTGGGTCTGGTGGCCGGGTTATTAAAGTCGGATTTAAAAGTTCCGCAGTCGATTTATGAAACCCTGTCAATTTTATTAATGCTGGTGCTTGGCCTCAAAGGCGGGCTGGCATTACATGGCCAGTTATCGGCGCAGATAGTGCCTGAACTTCTCACCATTGCCGCTTTGGGTTTTATTTTGCCCTTGTTGTGTTATCCGGTGCTCAGAAGCCTGGTCAGGCTCAATCAGGATGACGCTGTCAGTGTGGCCGCCCATTATGGCTCTGTCAGTGCCGGTACCTTTGCTGTGGTGCTGGCGCTCACCGAAAAGGCTGAGTTACCGCTCAATGCAGAAACAACCCTCTATTTGGTGCTGCTTGAGCTGCCGGCCATTGTGATGATGTTATGGTTACACCGGCGTTTAACCGGCAAGGGCAGTGCAGGCGGCATTTTGCGCGAGTCGTTAACCAGCCGGGGTGTGTTGTTGTTAGGCGGCGGTGTGTTGATTGGTGTGCTTTATGGTCCGGAGGGACTGGCGCCTCTGTCGCCGGTGCTGCTGGGCGGATTTAAAACCATGCTGGCGATGTTTTTACTGGAAATGGGCCTTTGTACAGCACGGGTGTGTTCACCCTTGCCACTGCAACACTGGCGTTTGCTGGCTTTTGCCGCCACAGCGCCTTTTGTACTGGCATGGGTCGGCATTCTGGCGGCGTTGGCACTGCAGTTGCCACTTGGCAGCGCTTTGGTACTGGCCACTTTATGCGCCAGCGCCTCTTATATTGCCGCGCCTGCAGCCATTAAAGCAGCTATTCCCAGCGCTAATATTGGCCTTTCTATGCTGGCAGCCCTTGGTGTTACCTTCCCGGTGAACGTGCTGGTGGGCATTCCGCTTTATCAGCAGTGGTTGAGCTGGTTTTATTAATATAATGCCAGGCGCTGGTTTATAGCACGCAGCATTATGCTTTGTGCTTGAACTCCGGCGCGTCATAACCTACCGGCTCATCAGAATAAATACAAACATTCCAGTCTTCGGCCAGACCGTCTTCAGCCAGGCAATAACGGCTGAAGAAGGTCTGAATTTCGCGGCGCTGGCAATGCGCTTCAAAACTGGCTAAATCAGCCCAGATTTCATTAAACACCAGCGGAAAACTTTTACCTTCGGCAAAGGGGCTGCTGATCTGCCGTGTCACGCGGTATTGCAGGCAGCCATCTTCTCTGAGTGTATTGGCTTCAAGGCTTTGTAATACCTGAAACAGCGCCTGCTCCTGGCCGGCTTTGGGTAAAAACTGAGCGATACAATAAACTTTTTTTGACATCAAACTGGCTCCGGTACTGGACGTTTTTTTGCTTTACCAACCAAAGGTGTTGTTCAAAGCAGCTGGCTTTATTAAAAGCCTGCGTTTATAAACAGATTAATACCAAATTACTACTTTATATAAAAATACTATGCCTTTTTCAGGCATAACGTCTGCTGTCAGAGTAATAAAGAGGTTGGGATGGACTCTTGGTGTCTTTACTGTGCAAAGCAGGGGCTTGGTTTGTTTAAAAGCGCCTGGGACAAGCTCAATACTGATTTGTATCAGCAGCATCCTTATTTCGACAGCAGATTTATCGAAGCCATGCTGCAGTATTTTGCCCATGACGCTGTCTGGCTTTGTGTGCATCAAAGTGGCGGTGTGATTGACGGCATGCTGTTAGTGCAGCGCAAGGGGGTCACCAAATGGTCGTTATTTTTACCGGCACAGGCACAGGTGACTCCGTTGTTGCTGCAAAACCCTGCCATTTTGGCGCAGTTATTGCCATTATTACCTGGTTTTACATTGGGACTGGATTTGCCCTGTCAGGACCCTGCTTATAGCCCGATAAACTCTGATAGCAGCCCGTTGCAAGCAACAATAATGCCTCATGCACTGACCATTAATGTCGACGTCAGTGCAGGAAGTTTTGCTGATTACCTGCAACGACGCAGTAAAAAATTCAGACAAAATCTGCAGCGGCGTTTTGATAAGGTACAACAGGTGGGTTTGCACTTAACACTGAACTGTTTCACCAAAGCAGCCGAGATGGAACACGCACTGACGCAATTTGGCGCTCTGGAATCTAAAGGCTGGAAAGAAAAAATAGGCACAGCAGTGCATCTGAACAACAGGCAAGGGCAGTTTTATCTTCAGCTGTTGCAAAATTTTGCCAAAACTGAGCAAGCCTGTGTTTATCAGCTTTGCCTGAATGATCAACCGGTGGCGATGGAGCTTTGTATTGCATCAGCTCAAATGCTGATCTTGTTAAAAACCGCCTACGATGAAGACTTTTCGGCTTATTCACCGGGCCGTCTGTTGTTGTATCTGTTATTACAGCGTGAGTTTTTGTGCAAAAGGGTACAGACAGTTGAGTTTTATACTTCAGCTGATCACAACGATTTGGCATGGGCGGACGGCCAACGCTGGATCAGTCACCATATGCTGCTGCGCAATCCGGCAGTGCGTTATTGCCATCAGTTTTTAAAAAGTCGTTGATGAAAAGACATCAGAGAGAAAACAAGAATTTACAGCGGGAGATTAATGGTCGGTACGAGAGGATTTGAACCTCCGACCCCTGACACCCCATGACAGTGCGCTACCAAGCTGCGCTACGTACCGACGTTGGGGCTTATCATAATACTTTTCCTCCTGATTGCAACGGAATGTCTGGGGCAGCTGGTTTAACTGCTGGGTTTTTAACCTGTTTTGTCAGAATCTCCGGCAACAGCAAGCATAAAATCCGTTACATTAACCTCATTGGCCATATCCATCCGGCCATCCGGCAGTGCAATTTTCTGTTCCTGATTTAACCACTACCGAAGCTTCAGCGCAGCCGCGGCCAGCAAAGCACAGAAACGAGACTTATAAGATGTGGATTTTATTTACTTTATTAGCTGCATTTATGCAGGCCTGGCGCAACGCCTTTCAAAAACAACTGAGTGTGGATGTGAATGTGTTGGGGGTAACGCTGGCGCGTTTTATTTACGCCAGCCCGTTAGCGGCTTTGTATCTGTGGGGTTTGTATCAATCGCCCGATGCTCTGATGCCGGTATTTCACGGCAACTTTGTATTTTATGTGGTGGCCGCGTCTTTGATGCAAATTCTGGCCACAGCCTTGATGGTGGTGCTTTTTAAGCAAAAAAATTACGCCATAGGCGTTGGGCTTGCCAAAAGTGAAGCCATTTTTGCTGCTGTGCTTGGGGTATTATTTTTTGCCAGCACACTGACCCCACTGGGCTGGCTTGGGGTTGTGCTTGGTGGCATTGCAGTATTTTTATTAAGTGGTTTAACCAGCATCAACACCATCAGTTGGCCGACAGTGCTGATAGGCGGCGCTTCCGGCTTAGCCTTTGCGCTCACGTCGCTCTGGGTACGGGAGGCCAGTTTAGCCCTTGGCTTGCCATTTCCTTATGGTGCGGCCTGGGTACTACTGTTTGTGATTAGTTTACAAACGCTGTTATTGCTTTTTTATCTGGCGCTGCGTGACGCTAAAACCCTTAGTGCCTTATGGGCAAAACCAAGGCTGACTTTACTGACCAGTGTCAGCAGCTGTATTGGCTCTTTAGGCTGGTTTACTGCTATGAGCCTGGAAATAGTACCGCTGGTAAAAACTCTGGGTCAGGTAGAAGTGTTGTTTACCTTAATGATTTCTGCATTCTTCTTTAAGGAAAAGCTAAAACAGCAGCATTATCTCGGGCTTGGGTTAATAGTAGTGGCGGCCATTCTGGTGATGTGGGCCTGAGAAGTTTTACCTGCCGTGGCTCAACCCCATGATTGAGACAGCAGTTTCTAACTGTCAGACATTTGTTAATAAGTTAACTTTAAATAAGGTAATTGTCATATTCCTGCTTTATGCTGTGGCGCTGTCGTGCTTTTTAACAGCAAAGTGTTGAAAGTTCACGACAGTCAATCACCGGCGCAATACCAAAACCATCATGCTTGTTGATGCAAAAAACTTGTTTTTACGCGTTTTTGATAAGCCTGAACGGGTTGCCTGGTGCATCGACAAACTAACTTGGCTCTTTGCAGCTAACGAAACAACATAAATAGATAAGTATAAAGTGGGGAACTGATGAAACGTCTTATTCTGGCGGCTTGTTGCTGCCTTATTTTGCAACCAGTACAGGCTAAATTGCTGTTGTCGGAAGTGCTTTATGATGCACCGAACAATGACAGTACCGAAGAATATATCGAAATTTATAACGACAGCTGCGCTGCGGTCAGCTTAACAGGTTATAGCCTGGCCGATAACGGTGGCAGTTTTAATCTCACCGGCACCATCAGCGCCGGTGGTTATTTTGTGGTGGCAAAAAACAGCAGTGCCTTGCAGGCGCTGACCGGAAAAACTGCCAATCAGTCAGGCATGACTTTGTCACTGGGCAATAGTGGTGATTATGTGCGGCTGCGCCAGGGCAGCACCGAAATTGACTTGGTGGCTTTTGAAAATGCAGTCAGCGGCTGGGGTTTAAATGCGGTTGATAAGTCAATCGCGCGCAAAAACGTACCAGACAGCAATACTGCGGCCGACTGGCAGGTGACAACCAATGCCGGCACGCCGGGTTCCGGTGTATTCAGCACTGCTTGTGACGGCGGCGGCAGCGGCGATTCAACCACAGTTAATTTACCTACTTATTATGTTGGCACCACAGGCTTAACAGGCCCGGCACTGAAAACTGCGTTAAATAATATTTTGCGTGGTCATGTGCGTTTTAGCTACAGCGAAGTCTGGGATGCGATAAGCTACACCGACGAAGATCCGGCCAATACCAACAACGTGATTCTGCTGTACGCCGGACGCAGCACGCCAAAAACTTTCAGAGTGAATACCAGCAGCTCTCTGGATGCCTGGAACCGCGAGCACGTTTGGGCCAAGAGCCATGGTTTCCCGAATGAAAGCCAGTACGCCCATACCGACTTACATCATTTAAGACCGGAAGATGTGTCGTTAAATTCTACCCGTGGCAATAAAGACTTTGATAATGGCGGCACAGCCGTTGCCGAAGCGCCGTTGAATAAAACCGACAGCGACAGCTTTGAGCCTCGTGCAGCGGTTAAAGGTGACGTGGCCAGGATGTTGTTTTATATGGACGTGCGTTATCAGGGCGGTGATGACAGTGGCACCCCGGATTTATCTATTCCGAATATTGCGCCAACCGGCAGTACAGCTCCACAAATGGGGAAACTTTGTGTTTTGCTCGCCTGGCATTTAGCCGATCCGGTAGACAGTTTTGAGCAGCGCCGTAACAACCGCATTTACGAGCTACAGAAAAACCGCAACCCCTTTATCGATAATCCGCAGTGGGCCAGCTCAATTTATGGCAGTTCCTGCCAGTAAAGCGACAGCGGCAACAACTGCGCTTAGTCGCTGATGCCGGTATAAACAAGCTTTTTGCACTATGACGGCCTTTGGCCGTCATTTTTTTGCTGCAAAGCCGTCACTGAGCTGGCTACAATAACGCTCTGCCGTTCAGGCTGTTGCAACTCTGACGCCGGCAGTTTGTTTGCTCAACATTGCAAGGACCAGTTATGTTATCTGCGTTACCTACAGCTTTGCCTCAAGTGCTTGGCGATGCCGACTTTCTGGCTTTTACCCTCAAACACCCACACTTTTACCCGGCAACAAGTTTTGTGCTGCAAAATGGCACAAAGTGCGACATCTGGGACACCGGGGTCATTTGTTTTACACCTGTCAGTTATGGCAATAATGACATAGTGCTGTCATCAGGTGTGCATGGTAACGAAACAGCGCCCATTGAAATATGTGCCGAGCTGGTTAAAGACATTCTGCTGCAAAAACTGCAGCTGTCAGAGCGGGTGTTGTTTTTATTCGGCAATCCGCCGGCAATGAATGCCGGAGTGCGTGAAATAAAAGACAATATGAACAGGTTTTTCTCCGGCGCTCATCAGATAGACGCTGCGGTGTTGGCAGAGGCGCCGTCTGAACAGCAGGCGGAAGCGGCAGGGCTGTCCTTTGAAAAACTCCGTTGTGCACGCTTAGAGCAATATGTCAGCCGCTTTTATCAAGCAGTGCCGGAAGGGCGTAACCGTGCTTTATACGATTTACACACCGCCATTCGGGGTTCCAAATTTGAAAAATTTGCGGTGTATCCTTATTTGCACGGCAAACCCTGGTCTGAGCAACAACTGACCTTATGGGCCAGCTGTGGCGTGAACACTTTTTTATTAATGCAAACGCCGGCCACCACTTTTAGTTATTACGGCGCCCAGCAGCACAACGCCCATGCTTTTACGCTGGAGCTTGGCAAAGCGCGGCCTTTTGGCCAAAACGACCATAGCCGTTTTGCTGATGTTGCACTGCTGCTCCGAAATCTGATCAGTGGCGTTCAAATCAGCAGCAAAACTTTTGCCGAACAAGATTTTCATTTGTTTGAGGTATATCGCGCCATTAACAAAAAAACTGAGGCGTTTGAGCTTTGTTTTGCCGCAGATATCGAAAACTTTACCCAGTTTGCGCCCGGCACAGTGCTGGCCAGGGACGAAGGTATTGAATATGTGGTAGAGCAGCCGGGTGAAGCGCTCATTTTCCCCAATGCCAAAGTAGCCATAGGCCAAAGAGCCATGCTGATGGTGAAACCCATTTCAGTGGCAGGCCGAACAGCCTGAGTGACCGGGACTGTCAAAAAAGCCACATGTGTTGTGGCTTTTTTATGCCTGGGTGTCTTGTCAGAGCAGTGACTAAACTTCGAAACACAAAGTGCTGCGCCGCTATGCACGACATGCGGCTGAGAAGGGCCGGATCAACATTTCTTGCCGCTTTGTTTTGGCTTTCTGCTAATTTTTAATGGCTGATCCGGTTGCAATGCAGTTTACGTAAAGGTAAAGTTGCGGCGCATTCTGAAAATCGATCATATTCTAAAAACAAGAATAGCGGGTGCTGCAGGCGCAGCTCAGATTGACGTTGACGTAAAGCCCTGATGGGTACTTGCTGTGAGTACTAAAAACAAGGGCAGTTAAAACGTTATCTGAAGCGCCAGCTTAAACGGCACCATGGGGAGAAGCTGGTTTTGCCTGCCACAAATTGCCACAGAGCAATGGTGCGCCGCCAGTCTGGTTCAATTCAAGGTAATGCCGGCAAACAACCAAGGTCCGCGTTACCCGAAACCTAAAGAGAGACCTATGACCAACCCTAACAACGCCACCATTTCGACTGTGCATACAGCCGGATTTACCAGTGGGCACGCGTTACAGATCCCAACTCTTCGTATTCTGCAGGACGACGGTACTATTTACCCTGGTGCTGTGGCACCTGAACTGGACAAAGAAACCGCGCTGAAAATGTATCACAGCATGAGTTTTATCCGGGTACTGGACGAGCGTATGCTTGCTGCGCAGCGTCAGGGCCGCATCAGCTTTTATATGCAGTGTTTAGGCGAAGAAGCCGCCACAGTCGGCAGTGCAGCTGCGCTGGATGACAAAGACATGATCATGGCGCAATACCGTGAACAGGGTGCTTTACGTTACCGTGGTTTTTCGCTGGAACAGTTTATGAACCAGCTGTTCTCCAACGAAAAAGACCTTGGTAAAGGCCGTCAGATGCCAGTGCATTACGGCTCAAAAGATATTTATTACATGACCATTTCAAGCCCGCTGGGTACCCAAATCCCGCAAGCAGCAGGTTATGCCTACGCGCAAAAACTGCGTGGTTTATCCAACGTCACCATTTGTTATTTTGGGGAAGGCGCAGCCTCTGAAGGTGACTTCCACGCCGGTTTAAATATGGCCGCTGTGCACAAAGCGCCGGTGCTGTTTTTCTGCCGTAACAATGGTTATGCCATTTCTACCCCTGCTAACGAGCAGTTTAAAGGTGACGGTATTGCCTGTCGTGCTGTCGGTTATGGCATGAAAGCCATCCGGGTGGATGGCGCCGACATTCTGGCCGTGTACCAGGCGACTAAAATGGCGCGTGAATATGCGCTTGAGACCAACGAGCCGGTGTTGCTCGAGTCTATCGCCTACCGTTTAGGCGCGCATTCATCGTCTGACGACCCAAGTGGTTATCGCAGCAAGGAAGAAGAAGAACACTGGCGCAAAAACGACCCTATTTCGCGTTTCCGTTTATGGTTATTGGCCAAAGGCTGGCTGGATGATGAAGCCGACAAAGCACAGATTGAAGCATTGCGTGCTGAAATTCTGGATGCATTAAAAGTGGCAGAAAAAGTGGCAAAACCTGGCATTGAACACTTGATTTCTGATGTGTACGCCGAACCTATCCCTGAACTTGAGCGTCAGCTGGCTGAACTCAAAGCGCACATCCGTAAATATCCGGATGCTTATCCAATCACTTCAGGGAGAATGTCATAATGGCGAAGATGAATATGTTGCAGGCCATTAATAACGCCCTTGATCTGGCGATGGCCAAAGACAGCACCGTAGTTTGTTTTGGTGAAGACGTTGGCCACTTTGGTGGTGTGTTCCGTGCAACCTCTAAACTGCAGGAAAAATACGGCAAAGACCGCTGTTTTAATACCCCATTAACTGAACAGGGTATTGCTGGTTTTGCCAATGGCATGGCATCACAGGGCATGAAGCCTGTGGCTGAAATTCAGTTTGCCGACTACATTTTTCCGGCCTTTGACCAGATCGTCAACGAAACCGCCAAGTTCCGTTACCGCTCAGGCAATGAATTTAATGTCGGTGGTTTGGTGTTTCGCACGCCATACGGCGGTGGTATCGCGGGTGGTCATTACCACAGCCAGTCACCTGAAGCTTATTTTGCCCACACCCCGGGTTTAAAAATTGCGGTACCTCGTGACCCATACCAGGCCAAAGGTTTGTTACTGGCGTCTATCGCTTCAGAAGATCCGGTGATTTTCTTTGAACCTAAAAAACTGTACCGTGCCTCCACCGGCGAAGTGCCGGAAGAGTATTACGAAATTCCTTTAGGCGTGGCCGAAGTGATGCAGGAAGGCAAAGACGTGACAGTGCTTGCCTGGGGCGCGCAAATTGAAATTTGCCAAAAAGCCATTGAAATGGCTGCGGCACAAGGCATTTCCTGTGAGCTGATTGACCTTCGCAGCATTCTGCCCTGGGATGTGGAAACCGTAGTGAAGTCGGTGACCAAAACCGGCCGTTTAGTCATTAACCACGAAGCACCTTTAACAGGCGGTTTTGCCGGTGAAATTGCCGCGACTATTCAGCAACGTTGTTTCCTGCATCTGGAAAGCCCGATTGCACGGGTATGTGGTTTAGATACACCGTATCCACTGGCGCTGGAACGTGAATACGTGGCAGATCATTTAAAAACTTTTGAAGCTATTGTGGCTTCAGTGAAGTTCTGATCCAAACCTGATAGAGGCGATAATGAAAAAAGATTTTATTCTGCCGGATATCGGTGAAGGTATTGTCGAATGTGAACTGGTCGAATGGCTGGTGAAAGAAGGCGACACCATAGTTGAAGATCAGCCGGTTTGTGACGTGATGACCGACAAAGCACTGGTGCAAATTCCATCGGTGTTTAACGGCGTGGTCAGCAAGTTGTATTACAACAAAGGTGATATTGCCAAAGTGCACGCACCTTTATTTGAAATGCAAATTGCCGGTGAAACTGCCACCCCAACTTCAGCACCAGTGGCTCAGGCACAAACAGCTGCGACTCAGACCGCCGCGGTTTCCGGCAAAATCACTGAAGACTTCCTGCTGCCGGATATCGGCGAAGGTATTGTTGAATGTGAAGTGGTGGATTGGCTGGTCAAAGAAGGTGATGTCATTGCCGAAGATCAGCCGGTCTGTGATGTGATGACCGACAAAGCTTTAGTACAAATTCCGGCCAAATATGCCGGCAAAGTGGTAAAGCTTTATACCGCTAAAGGTCAGATTGCCAAAGTGCACGCGCCACTTTTTGCCATCGAAAGAGTGGTGGAAGGTGCAGCTGCGGCAGTAGCAGCACATTCAGCAGCGCCAGCTGCTACGCCAGTTGCTGCCAGTGTCACAAATGCCCCAACAGCAATGTCGGCAACAGTGGTTGCCACAGTGGTAGCCAATAACGGCAAAGCAGTGGCAAGCCCTGCAGTACGTCGTTTAGCCCGTGAACTGAATGTTGATTTAACTCAGGTGGCAGGCTCTGGCGCCAAAGGCCGTGTTTATAAAGAAGATGTACAGAAATTTGTCAGTGGTGGCGCATCAGCGCCGGTTTGCGCCGCAAAAACAGCCGCTGCTGTGACATCAGCAACAACGGCAGCAGTTGCTGCTTCTGCAGTGAACACGGGCGGTCGTCGTGTCGAGCCTATTAAAGGCATTAAAGCGGCGATGGCACGGCAAATGGCTGAGTCGGTGTCGACTATTCCACACTTTACTTATTGTGAAGAGATTGATTTAACAGACTTAATCGCGCTTCGGCTGAGCTTAAAAGACGGTCTTGCCAAGCAGGGCGT
Source organism: Rheinheimera sp. 4Y26 (assembly GCF_025245835.1). GTDB lineage: Bacteria > Pseudomonadota > Gammaproteobacteria > Enterobacterales > Alteromonadaceae > Pararheinheimera. The sequence goes on along the minus strand of NZ_JAOBWS010000004.1, from coordinate 153,913 downwards.
CAAGCTCACGATGATGCCGTTCTTTATGAAAGCGATGTCATTGGCATTAAATGAGTTCCCGATTTTAAATAGCCAGGTGAACAGCGATTGTTCTGAAATTACTTATTTTGACGATCACAATATAGGTATCGCCGTAGACTCTAAAGTGGGTTTGCTGGTGCCGAATGTGAAAGGTTGTCAGCATAAGTCGATTGTCGAAATTGCCAAGGACTTAACCAAACTGACCGATTCAGCCCGTGAAGGCCGTGTTAGCCCAAGCGACTTAAAAGGTGGCACTATCACCATATCTAACATTGGTGCTATTGGCGGCACAGTAGCAACGCCTATTATCAATAAACCTGAAGTGGCTATTGTTGCCCTTGGCAAGGTGCAGCAGCTGCCGCGTTTTGACAACAAAGGCCATGTGGTTGCACGCTCTATCATGCAGGTCAGCTGGTCTGGTGATCACCGTGTGATTGATGGCGGCACTATTGCCCGCTTTACCAACCTGTGGAAACAGTATCTGGAAGAGCCGAGCAGTATGCTGGTGAATATGCGTTAAGCCAAAGCGCGAGACAGAGTTTGAACAACAAACCCACCATTTTGGTGGGTTTGTTGTTTTTCATCAGCGTGTTTTACGACGGAAGTCGCATAGCAGCGTCTGCACTTTTCAGGCTTAATCAGCCTGAGTGATTATTTTCAAGAGCTCTTTATGCGAGAAATAAGCCGGCTCACACCCAAAGCGACGCAAGTCATTCTGGCAGGTATTGCAGCTTTAATTCTCAGTGTTGGTTTATCGCGTTTTGCTTACACCCCAATGCTGCCGCTGATGCTTGCAGAGACTGAACTGAGCAAAGCGCAGGGCAGCTTTCTGGCCACCTTTAATTATCTCGGTTATCTGACAGGCGCCTTAACTGTGGCCTGGCTGAGTAACAACAACACAAAATTACGGCTGTATCGTGTCGCTTTGCTGTTGTCGGTACTCAGCACCTTTGGCATGGGACTGACCACCGACTTCAGTTATTGGGCTTTTTTACGTTTTGCCGGCGGCTTTGCCAGCATTGCCGGTTTATTACTGGCGTCAGCTTTTGTACTGAATTATCTCACCAGAAGCGGTTTTAAACCGCAACTGGGCGGCCATTTTATCGGTATGGGCGCAGGTATTTTGTTATCTGGTCTTGTTTGTTCCCTTTATGCAGAAAACTTACGCTGGGATCAGCTGTGGTGGGTGTTTGCAGCATTGAGCCTGTTATTACTGTTTCCAGCCTGGTGCTGGCTACCTGCGCCACAACCATTATCTGGCAACAGAAATAACCACAGTCCAGAGCGCGGCCAGTGGCTTAGGACGATGCTGATGGTTTATTTTTGCGCCGGTTTTGCTTTTGCCACCGGCACCACTTTTATCCTGCTTGAGCTTGAAAATATTCGGTCCTTGCAAAACCTTGGCGCCTGGATCTGGGTTGGTGTTGGACTTGTGACCACGCCGGCACCTTTTATCTGGGATGCTCTGGCGCGCCGTTTTGGCCTTGAAAACGCTTTGTTACAGGCCTTAGTTTTGCAAATTATCGCAATGTTATTGCCGCTATATAACCAAAGCGCGCTCTCAGGCGTGTTGGGCGCTTTGTTATTTGGCATCACTTTTATTGGTATTGTCAGCCTGATGCTGACGCTCGCCGGGCGGCGTTATCAGCACAATGCAGCAGCGGCCATGGGCAAACTCACCTTAAGTTATGGTCTGGCACAAATCATCGCGCCCTGGCTTGCCGGTGTTGCAGTGCAATACAGTGGCAATTTTCAGCTGATGTTACAGCTCTCAGCGCTGTTATTGGGGATAGCTGTGGTGCTGATGTGGCGACTTCAGCCGCAACGGCCGCAACAACAACTTTGACAACGGCTGATTTACCGTACGCAAATCACGTGGTAACGTCCTGTCGTTTAACAAAGTATGTTTAACACAGCAATTTTCTCAGCGGTAGCAACAGAGTTCAGCATGGAAAAACACCAGCTTCGCAATTTCTACATTCCGGAAGAACAGTCCTTTTATCTGCTCAATGCCAACGACGCTAAAAAACTCAAAGACTGGGTGGCACTTTGTATTGAAGAGCTGCAAAAGCTGGGGTATCGCGACATTGAGCTGGTGGGCAAAGGCGCTTATGGTTTTGCTTTTGCCGGCCTTGATCAGCGCAACGAACAATGTGTGTTTAAATTTTCCCGTATTAATCTGCCACAACATATTCAGGAAAGGCTCGCCGACGAAGCCTTTATGCTGTCGCAACTGAATCATGCCAATGTGCCACGTTATATCACTTATCAGCTGATCAAAAAGCAGGGCATTTTGATGATGGGCCGGGCCAAAGGGGTGGATCTGGAACAGTACAGCCTGCGCCATGGCCGCTTGCCGGTGCGGCTGGTCATTGATATTGCCGCTCAGCTGGCTGCATTATTAAAAGTGCTGCGCAGTCATCACAAAGACGGCGAACTTTGCCCGATAGTGCATGGTGATATTAAACCCTCCAACATAGTGTTTGATGAACAAAGCGGTCAAATCAGCCTGGTGGACTGGGGCTCGTCGGTGTTTGCCCAGACGGACGAGCAGGGCCAGTACATCAGCAATAATGTGATGCAGCTGATGTCAGCCGATTTACAAACGTCCAACGCCAGGTTGGGGGATGTGTATTTTATCGGCACCGAGCAGCGCCTTGGCGCTTTATCCAGCCCCAGATTTGACGAACAGGGTGTGGCCGGTACCTTATATGCGCTGGCGTCGGGGCAGTCCTGTCGTTTTGGCCGTAAAGCCATTCCGGCCCGCAGCCTGGGTTTACCGATGGAATTTGCCACTATCCTCGACAGTATGCTGGCCGACGACGCACAGCTACGCGCTGATGCCGGCGATTATTTCCTCAAAGTGATGCCAAGGCTAAAGCAGCTGGTACTGCCTGAACTCAGGTTATTTGATGACAATCCCTTGTTGCCGGTACGCGCTAACGATGAAACAAAAGAACTGGATACAGTGGTGTATTCGTCGCGTAAATCATTTTTACGCGAGCACAGCGAAGAAGCGGGTATTCAGTATGTGGACGATGTCCAGCTGGAGCGTTATTACAAAAACTATCTGGAAGGCATGGGCGAAACGGAAAAAGCCTTTGTTGCTGCGGTAAGCCGGCTGGCACGTTATCCGGTGGTGGGAGGGCTTGCCATTCACTGGCAACAGCAGGGGGTTTATATTGATTGTAATCTGCACCTCTACGACGCCGGGCTTTATAGTGCATTTAGCCTGGCGGTGAATAATGTGGTTTATCTGGCGCAGGCCATTGGCAAAGTCGGTATTTTTAAAGCCTGTTTGTTTAATGCCCGTCAGACGATTCATTTATCCAGAACCAGCACTGAACATCCTTTTGCCGCCGCTGCTGGTACTTGTATTCCTTATGAAGTGGCATCTACGTTAAGTCCGGATGACAGCAGCAAACAACATTCGTATTTTGAAGATGGGAAAGATCCGGACGAACAGCTGGTGTTACCGGACGCTATTATGGCGGACATTGCCAAACTGAACCTTATCAGGCACAGCGGCTGTATAATTTTTGAAGTAACCACACTTTATATGAAAATTCACAGTTATTTTCATTTGCTTGATCCGGCAAAAGAGCAGGAGTTCAGTGCGTTATTAGCGAATATCGTCAAAAATATCCCGCTTATTGCCGGAGAAGGTGTAGGTGGTTTTATGAAATTGCCGCACAAAGACACCCGTTTTTTTCCACACCAGATAGTACAGAATGCCCGCTATTATCCGGCCAATCCGAAGCAAAGTAGTGGCTTATCAAGCTAATATCAGATTTTCGTAATATTTTTCACCGGCCTCTCTGGCCTCTGCTACCTTTGACTTGAGGTATAACCTGCTTTTGCGGGCAACCATAACGGACTTTGGTTATCGCTATGAGTGACGAAAAAGATTGGTCAGCACAACAACTGCAAATTTTTAAAGCTATCGCCGATAACTCGGGGGCTGTGATTGGTGCCAAATCACTGGATGGCGAATATCTGTATGTGAACCAACAATACGGCCGGCTGTTTCAGCGGCCGGTCAGCGACTTTGTTGGTCGCAAAGACAGTGAGTTATTCCCGGCCGAAACCGCAGCTCAGTTCAGGCGTGCCGATCTTTTGGCACAACAAAGCAATACCCCAATCAGTGTGGAAGAAGTGGTGCCGGTGGACGGTATAGACCGTGATTTTTTATCGATTAAATTCCCGATTTATTCCACCGAAGGCAAATTATTTGCCACTGGTCTTGTGGCAGCCGACATTAGCAAAATCAAAGATTTACAGCGTCAGTTACAAAGTATGGCTGATCATGACGTGCTGACCGAGTGCTACAACAGACGAAAAATTCTGGAAATTGCCGGGCTTTATCTGAAAAAAGCCCGCAGATACCAGCAGGATCTGGCGGTGCTGGTTTTTGATTTAGACCATTTTAAGCAGGTGAATGACACCTTTGGCCATGCCGTAGGTGACTGTATTTTAAGTGGTTTTGTCGACAGAGTGAACGCGGAGTTGCGTAAGCCGGATGAGTTAGGGCGTCTGGGTGGTGAAGAGTTTATTGCAGTGTTGCCGGACACCAGTGCGGTATCTGCGCTGGCGCTTGCCGAGCGGATCCGCGAAAAAATTGCACTCTGGTATCCGGAGCAACTTGCCGGCCAGCAAGTGACCAGCAGTATCGGCATTGCCGGATTTTCCTTGTCTTTACAATCGCTGGATGAACTGGTTGCTGCTGCCGATCACGCTTTGTATCAGGCTAAAGCCAATGGCCGCAATTGTGTCAGGCTGTATTAAGTCGTATTGAAGACTTCAATAATCAGCAAAAACCTTGAATACACAGGTTGTTTTTATTCTGACAGCATTTAACTGCTTTTTTTCATTTGGCGCTGCGCCTATGATAACGGCCTTAACTTCGGAGGCCGTTATGCCACAAATGTTTTATCTGTTTCATTTTTTCCTGCTGTTGATGGCAGTGAGTTTCAGCGCACAGTTACAGGCGCAGGTGCGCGACCAGCATAGTTTTTCCAATCCTGAACAAATCAGCTCCCGCCATCTGTTATTGGATGTTACTGTCGATTTTGACAAGTCTGAACTGCGTGGTTTTGTTGAACATCAACTGAAACGACAGCAGCAGGATGCCAACACCCTCGTACTTGATAGTCGCGCTCTGGTCATTGAAAAAGTATTACAGCAAAAAGCTGACGGGCAGTGGGCGAGCGCTTATTTTCAGTTAGGCGAAGCGGCCGGCATTCTGGGCCAAAGCCTGAGTATTCAGCTATCACCAGGCAGTCAGAAAGTACGGGTGTATTATCACACTACAGCAGATAGCAGCGGTTTGCAGTGGTTAAGCCCGGCGCAAACCAGTGAAAAACAGCAGCCGTTTTTGTTTAGCCAATCTCAGGCAATTCATGCCAGAAGCTGGATCCCACTGCAGGACACGCCGGCGGTCAGGGTGAGTTACCAGGCGCGCATCCGCACCCCAAAACAATTATTGGCAGTAATGAGTGCTGATAACAGCAAAAATACCGAACGTGACGGCGATTATCACTTTGACATGCCACAACCTGTGCCGTCCTATCTGCTGGCTTTAGCTGTAGGCGATTTGCACTTTCAGAGCATGTCAGCGCAAACCGGCGTTTATGCCGAAAAAACCTGGCTGAAAAAAGCAGTGAATGAGTTTGCCGACACTCAGGCCATGATGGATGTGGCGTCTAAGCTATATGGTCAGTATCCATGGGGCCGTTATGATTTATTAATTTTGCCGGCCAGTTTTCCCTTTGGTGGCATGGAAAATCCACGTTTGTCTTTTATTACCCCTACAGTGATCACCGGCGATAAAAGTCTGGTCAGTCTGATAGCCCACGAGCTGGCGCATTCCTGGTCGGGTAATTTAATCACCAACAGCAACTGGGAAGATTTGTGGTTAAACGAAGGTTTTACCAACTTTTTTGAAAACAGACTCATGGCGGAAGTGTACGGCAAAGGCCGCGCCGATATGGAATACAGCCTGAGTGTGGCCGAATTAACCCGCACTATGCCGGATTTAACACAAGCCGATCAGGCATTAAAGCTCAAGCTCCAGGGCCGCGACCCGGATGAAGCATTTAGCCCTGTCGCTTATGTCAAAGGTCAGCTGTTTTTAAGTTTTCTGGAACAACGCTTTGGCCGCGAGCGGTTTGATCAGTTTGTGTCTTTATATTTTAAAACTTTTGCTTTTCGGTCGATGGATACAGCGCGGTTTTTACAGTTTTTACAAACCAATCTGTTAGATAAATACCCGCAAGTGGTGTCTAAGGCCGAAGTTGAGCAATGGGTATTTCAGGGTGGCTTGCCGGACACTTATCCAAAACGGCCATCCGATGCCTTTAGCGACGTAGAAAAGCAGCTTGCGCTTTTTGTTGCCGGCACACCCCAGTGGCAAACAAGCCAGTGGACAGTACACCAGTGGCTGCACTTACTGGATAAGTTACCGCGTCAGTTGTCGGGACAACAGCTAATCAACCTTGATCAGCAATTTGGCTTTAGTCAAAGCCAGAATGCGGAATTATTTGTGGCATGGAGCCGGCTTGCGGTGCCACTCAATTACGAAGCCTTAAAACAGCCGTTACGGCAGTTTTTATTAAAAGTAGGGCGTTCCAAGTTTGTGGTGCCGCTGTATCGGGCACTGGCACATAATCCACACTGGCAGGATTTTGCCAAACAGGTTTATCAACAGGCACGGCCGGGTTATCACCCGCTGACCCAGGCGCAGGTCGATAAAATCGTGCAATAACCCCAAAGCGACCGGCAACATCATTTAACAGTTTCTATTCAGAGCCGCCATTAACATGGCGGCTCTGATATTTCAGCCAGAGTTCATCGGCAGCTGGCAGGCTTATGTTTTGGCGAAAGATTGCATAAACACCACAAAAGGAACACATCAATGAAAATGATATTGCCTCTGACCATGTTGACGCTGCTATTGAGCACTCAGGCACTGGCTCAGGAACAAATAGCGCTCATCTCAGTGCAGGGCTCGGGTGTTGTACAAGCGGCGCCGGACAGGGCCAGACTGCAAATGACAGTGGGCAGCAGGCAAACGTCGGTGAGTAAAGCCAAAACAGAAGTTGACGCTAAAATTGCGCAACTGACCGCTATGGTGCAACAACTGGGTGTTGCCAGCAGCGACATTAATAATGCACCGCTGCGTATCTACCCTGAATATCAGCAGGATCAAAAGGCGGTTGAGATGTACCGGGTTGAACGCGAGCTGACGGTACAGGTGCGTGACTTAAGCAAATATCCGGCGTTATTAGAGCAGGCCGCTGCACTTGGCATTACACAACTGGCGCCGGCTGAGCTTGTTGTCTCTGAACCTGCACCTTTGTATCAGCAGGCGCTGCAACTGGCTTACGCCGATGCTGAGCAAAAAGCGCAGCAGTTGGCCAGATTAAGCGGACGGAAGATCAAGCAGGTACATCAAATTCAGGAGCAGGGCGCTTCACCGGCGCCCATGCATAAAATGGCAATGATGGCCTCTGATACAGTGCAATTTGGTAATAATCAGGTACGTGCTGAGCTGTCAATACAGTTTGAACTGGCAAAGCCCTGATAAATGTTCTGGCTAAAGGTTTAAATTTAAAGCCAAACCAAGTAAGGTAGTGGCCTTTGTGATAGTCAGATACTGAACACCCATGTTTGCTGAAAAATTAGACTTTTACCGCACATTAACAGCGCAGGCACAGGCGCTGATCGCAGATGAAACCGACCTGATTGCCAATATGGCCAACCTGAGCGCTTTGTTATTTAATGAAATGCCTGATCTGAACTGGTCAGGCTTTTACATTTTAAGACAAGGTGAATTGGTGTTAGGCCCATTCCAGGGTAAACCTGCTTGTGTCCGCATTCCTGTCGGCAAAGGCGTTTGTGGTACTGCAGTGGCAACAGGCGAAATCCAGCTGGTGAAAGATGTGCACGAGTTCCCTGGCCATATTGCCTGTGACGCAGCCAGCAATTCAGAAATCGTGTTGCCGGTCAGACTGCGCGATGAAATCATCGCTGTTCTGGATATCGACAGCCCATCGCTTGCCCGTTTTGATGACGCCGATCAACAAGGATTGGCAGCGCTGGTGGCTGTTTTTGAAGATCGGTTGGAACAAACTTTATGAAGGATTTGGTTTCAATCCATGATTACCTGTTCGGCGTTGGCGATGTCGGCGACTGGGAAGGTGATGAAGAGTTGGTTGCAGACCGGATCAATGCTATATACCATGCGGTATGGCAACAAATTCCCGATGACACTGAAGTTGCACTGATAGACAAACTGATGCGTGATATCTGGGACCAGCTGCGTGGCAGTCTGGTGCTGATTGAAGCCGACGAATACGAATTAATCGACTGGGCTTTGGCTCACACCAGAAAAGTTCTGGATAAAGCCCTCGATGAAGATGATGCTGACGATGACGACAGCGATACCGATGTAGATGACGAAGAAGATGAAGAGTATTAATGCATGACCAGCCAAGTCGAACCGCAAGTTAAACCACACAACGTGAAAGAAATCGTAGCCTTATTAAGTGAACAGTTTCCACTGTGTTTCACGCTGACTGGTGAAGCGAAACCGCTGAAAATCGGTATCTTCCAGGATTTGGTTGAACGTTTAAAAGACAATCCGCAGCTGAGCAAAACTCAGTTGCGTCAGGCGCTGCGCGTCTACACCTCCAGCTGGCGTTATCTGGACGCAGTGAAAGAAGGGGTGGCCAGGGTCGATCTGGATGGCACAGCGGGCGAGCTGATTGACCAGCAGCAAGCTGAACATGCATTAAAAACCCTGACTGAAAGCAAAGCAAAAGCAGCTGAAGTTCGTAAAGCAAAAATTGCTGAACAAAAAGCCAAACAGCAGGCGCAAAAACCAAAAGCAGCTGCTGTTGCCGGTGCTGAGCGTAAAACTGACAAAACTGGTTACAAAAAACCGGCAACAAAGTCTGCCGCTGCAGCAGCAAAAAGTTCTACTCTGAAAGAACCACGGCCGAAAGCTCAGCCAGCCCCGGCTGCTGAAAAAGAATTGCAGGCCGTTGCGACAGATAAGTTGGTGGTGGGCGCTAAAGTTTTAGTCAAACTAGGACAGAACCCAATGCCAGCTACCGTAGTCGAAGTGGTTAAACAGGACGTCGTAGTGCAGTTAGCCTCTGGTATGGTGGTCAAAACGCATAGCGGCAGTTTGTATCAGGCTTAACAACGCAGAGTCTCAGATGAAAAGATTATCCGGTATAGCGGCAGCATTGCTGCTGATCTCAGGCAGTACGGTACTGGCAGCGGTAAATTCCGATACTGTGGTGATGCCAAAGCTGGCGCAGTTGGACCAGCATTTCACCGCCAGTAAAAGGGTTGCGGCAATTTTTACCCGTGGTCATTATCTGCAGGTGCAGATTGACGACGAGTTATCAGCCAAAGTGTTTGAACGCTATCTGGATAGTCTGGATTATTTCCACAACGTGATGCTCAAAAGTGACATTGACGGTTTTGCCCAATACAAGTTTCAGTTTGACGATGCCATTCAAAAAGGCCAGTTTGATTTTGCCTATCAGATGTTTAACCTGAGTCTGCAACGTCGTGCTGAACGTTTTGATTACGCAATTTCTTTGCTGGACAAGCCCTTCGATTTTACCACTGCCGATCAATACGAATATGAAAGGGAAGGCGCTCCCTGGCCTGCGGACATGGCGCAGCTCAACGAGTTATGGCGTCAGCGGGTAAAATTTGATGCGTTAAACCTGAAGTTAGCTGGTAAAAACGAGACTGAAATCAAAGACATCTTATTAAAACGTTATAAGAGCGCAAAAAAACGGCTGGCACAAACGGAAAGTGAAGATGTATTTCAGCTGGTCCTGAACTCTTATGCCCGTAGTATCGAAGCTCACACTTCTTATTTGTCCCCACGTAACGCTGACCGTTTCCAGCAGGAAATGAACCTGAGCCTTGAAGGTATTGGTGCTGTGTTGCAGCTGGACGATGACTACACCACCATTGCCAGTCTGGTGCCCGGTGGTCCGGCTGATTTAACCAAAAAGCTGAAACCAAAAGACCGTATTGTTGGCGTGGCACAGGGCAATGAAGATTTTGTTGATGTGGTCGGCTGGCGTCTGGATGATGTGGTAGACCTAATCAAAGGCCCTAAAGGCTCGAAAGTCCGTTTGCAGGTGATGGCGGCCAGCGATACGGCAGGGGCGACGCCACAACAAATCGAAATTATCCGCGATAAGATCCGTCTGGAAGACAGAGCAGCCAAAGGCGAAGTATTTAAGTCGATGCTGCATCAGAATGGCAAAAACATCGGTGTGATTAATATCCCGAGTTTTTACAACAACCTGACAGAAGATGTGCGCAAAGAGCTGGCTGCACTCAAAGAGCAGAAAGTCGAAGGTATTATTGTTGATTTACGTGGCAACGGCGGTGGTTCATTACCTGAAGCCATTACGCTGACGGGTCTGTTTATTGATAAAGGCCCGGTGGTGCAAATTCGTGAAGGTAACGGTCGCATTACCCAAAATGACGATACCGACGCCAGTGTATTTTACGAAGGCCCGCTTACCGTGATGGTGGACCGTTATAGTGCTTCAGCGTCGGAAATTTTTGCCGCTGCGCTGCAGGATTATGGTCGTGCTGTGATTGTGGGTGAACACACTTTCGGTAAAGGCACGGTGCAGCAACACCGTGGCCTGGGCCGGATTTATGACACCTTCGACGGTGAGCTTGGCAGTGTGCAATACACTATTGCGAAGTTTTACCGTATCAACGGTGGCAGCACCCAGCACAAAGGTGTGGTGCCTGATATCACCTTCCCATCACCGATAGATCCGGCTGAATGGGGCGAAAGCAAAGAGAAAAACGCCTTGCCATGGGACTCCATTGCACCTGCCGGCTATAGCAGTGCAACCGACATCAAAGTGGCTTTACCAATTCTGATGGAAAAACACCAGCAACGTATTGCCAAAGAGCCGGAGTTTAAGTTCCTGCTGGCAGACATAGCTGAATATCAGAAAGAAAAAGATGTAAAAACTGTTTCTCTGAACGAAAAAGAACGTATCGCGAAAAAAGATGAATTGGCCGCCCGTGAACTGGCCCGTACCAATGAACGTCTGGCCAGATTAAAGTTGCCTCCGGTAAAAAAAGCGGAAGACGCACCTGAAGTGCTGGAAAAACTGGATCCTTTCCTGGAAGAGACAGCGCTTATCACTGCAGATCTGATCATGAGCAGTAAACTGGCGAAAAAATAGTTCAGCCGCTTTACGCTCGACCGACAAAGGACTGGTTTCAGTCCTTTGTGTTTTTTTGTGTCGTTTATTTTAGGTTTTACGCATGTCACAGCGCCGTCCTTCTGTTCATGGCCAATGGTCCAGCCGTTTTACATTTATTATCGCCGCTACAGGTGCCGCCGTTGGTCTTGGCAATATCTGGAAGTTCCCATACATCATGGGGCAAAACGGCGGTGGCGCCTTTGTGCTCGTCTATCTGCTGGCAATTTTATTAATTGGTTTGCCGGTACTGATGGCCGAAGTACTGATGGGTAAAAGAGGGCGGCAAAGCCCTGGTTTATCAGCACGTATACTGGCGCTGGAAGCCAATGCCCATCCGTATTGGCAACTGACTGGCTGGATTGGTCTTTTTGCCGGATTTTTGATTTTGTCATTTTATTCGGTGATTGCCGGCTGGGCTTTTGCTTATGTTGGTAAAGCGGCCACAGGGGAATTTGCCGGCAAATCCGCTACCGAACTTGGGCAGATGTTCGGTCAGTTTTCAACAGATAGCAGTAATTTGTTGCTCTGGACCACGGTCGTCATTGTGACCACCTGTGCCGTGGTTGCGCGTGGTCTCAAAAATGGTCTGGAACGTGCCGTAAAATGGATGATGCCGGCTTTGTATTTACTTTTAGTTGGCATGGCAATATATGCCTGTCTGACCGGTGAGTTTTTACAGGCAGCCCGTTTTATGTTTTACCCGGACTTTTCCAAACTGACGATGAATGGGGTGCTGATAGCTTTGGGCCATGCCTTTTTCAGCCTGAGTTTAGCCTCTGGTGTGATGATGATTTATGGCGCTTATTTACCCAATAACGTTTCTATAGTTCGCACATCGGTGTGGATTGCACTGGCTGATACGTCAGTGGCGCTTATTGCCGCTATGGTGATTTATCCGATAGTGTTCAGTCAGGGATTAGACGCAGGTCAGGGGCCTGGCCTTATTTTTGTCACTTTACCCGTCGCTTTTACCACTATGCCGGGCGGAGCCGTGCTCGGGCCAATATTTTTTATTATGCTGGTGCTGGCTGCTTTTACCTCCACCATAGCCATGATGGAGTCGGTGGTGGCATGGCTGGTTGAATCTAAAGGATTTAACCGGGTACCTGCTGCTTTGCTTGGCGGCGTGGTGCTCTGGAGTTTAAGTCTGTTGACGGTATTCTCCTTTAGTGGTGCGGCCTGGTCACAGTTTGACTTTCATTTTATTGGCAAAGACGTTCACAACTTTTTTGAGTTTATTGATCATCTGACCTCAGATATTCTGCTACCGCTGGGCGGCTTGTCGGTGGCATTATTTACCGGTTGGGTGATGAAACGTCATGCCATCGAAGAAGAGTTGAATACAACGCCACTTGCTTATACTATCTGGCGCTTCTGTATCCGCTGGTTCACACCTGTGGCAATAGTCGCAGTGTTTTTGAATCTGGTTGGCGTACTCTGACAATTACAAAAAACGCCCTTAAGGGCAACTGAGTAGCAATAATGACAAATCAAATCAAAAGACCCAGTCTGCTGGATGCGTTAATTCCACTGGTGGTATTAATCATCCTGTTAAGCCTGTCGGTATACCTTTACGGCAGTGATTCCTCTTATGGTCCAAACCAAATCGCGCTTTTTGTTGGGGCTGCTATCGCCGTCATTATCGGCTTAAAAAATGGTTACAGCTGGGCTGAGATGGAAAAAGCCATGATCCATGGCATTTCATTGTCGCTGGGCGCTGTGCTGATTCTGTTTGCCGTAGGCGCACTGATTGGCACCTGGTTACTGGCAGGTACAGTACCGGCTTTAATCTATTACGGGCTGCAAGTGCTGGATCCAGCCTGGTTTTATGCGGCTACCTGTATTTTATGCGCCATTGTGTCTATGTCTATCGGCAGCTCATGGACCACAGCCGCAACCATAGGTGTCGCGTTGATTGGCGTGTCAGTGGGGCTTGGTTTGTCACCGGTCATCACTGCGGGTGCAATTATCAGCGGTGCTTATTTTGGTGATAAAATTTCGCCTTTGTCAGACACCACCAATCTGGCGCCGGCCGTGGCAGGTGCTGAACTGTTTGACCATATCCGCCATATGACCTGGACCACAATTCCAAGTCTGGTTATTGCCATTGTTATTTTTGCTGCTCTGGGCTTCAACAGTGGAGCTGTCGCGGACGCAGAAAAAATAGTCAAACTCAGCGCTGATTTACAGGCGCAGTTTAATATCGGCTTGTTGAACCTGGTGCCTATGCTGGTGCTGATGATCATGGCGATTAAAAAAGTACCTGCTTTCCCAACAGTGTTTATCGGTGCATTACTCGGAGGTGTCTGGGCATTGCTGTTCCAGCCTGAACTGGTGAATAAAATGGCGGATGACACTTTGCCGACAGCGCTTGGCTTGCTCAAAGTGATCTGGAGCACATTACATAGCGGTTTTGTGATCGAAAGCGGAAATGCTGAACTGGATAAGTTATTGTCCGGCGGTGGTATGGCAAAAATGATGAACACTGTCTGGCTGATTATGTCGGCCATGGTTTTTGGTTCGGTGCTTGAGCACACAGGTTTATTGCGCCGTTTTGTGGAAGCGATTCTGGCCAAAGCGCATAGCACAGGCTCTTTAATCACCAGTACTATTGCGACCTGTATTGCCACCAATATTCTGACTGCTGATCAGTATATGGCCATTGTGATGCCGGGCAGAATGTATAAAGACGAATATGCCAGAAGAGGGCTGGCACCAGTGAATCTGTCACGCACGCTGGAAGACGGCGGCACCATTACCAGTCCGCTGGTGCCCTGGAATACCTGTGGTGCCTATATGCATGGCGTGCTCAACGTCAGCCCGCTGGAATACATTTTTTATGCGTTCTTCAACCTGATTAATCCGGTTTTAGCCATTATCTATGCGTACTGCGGTATCAAGATCCTGAAACTGACACCACCAACGTCAGTGCCAAACCCGGTGGCAATTAAAGGCTGATGTCATTGCAGCGGTCGCTGTAATATCGCTTAGCCCTTCGTTAAAACTAAAAACCTGAGCAAGCTCAGGTTTTTTTATGTCATCCGATATATCTGTGCCAGCAAAGCAGGTTGCACAGGCCACTGATTTCAGTACACTTGCCACAACCGCAGCAAGGCACAATACCAGCAACGATCAACGGAGCAATTATGAGTCAAACCCGCCAGGCAAAAAGATTAGCTGACTATCAGGCACCATCTTATGCCATTGATACCATTGAGCTTGAGTTTGATTTAGCACCGGAACAAACCCGGGTCACAGCCATCAGCCAATGGCGCAGAACAGGCGAAGTTACGCCCCTGGTATTGGATGGTCAATATCTGCAACTTGAGGGGGTTTGGCTCAACGGCACCCTGGTCACAAACTACCAGCTTGATGACGAACAGCTGATATTAGAGGACTTGCCTGACGTATTTGAACTGAAAATAGTGACTCTGCTAAACCCGGCCGCAAACACAGCATTGGAAGGTTTATACCTTTCCAATGGTGCTTATTGCACCCAGTGTGAAGCCGAAGGATTCCGCCGTATCACTTATTATCCGGACCGCCCTGATATGCTTGCTGTGTTTACCACCCATATCATTGCTGACAGCACAAAGTATCCGCACCTGTTATCAAATGGCAATCAAACCGCCTCAGCGTTACTCGCCGATGGCAGACGTCGTGTCAGCTGGTTCGACCCTTTCCCTAAACCTTGTTATTTATTTGCCTTAGTCGCAGGTGATTTTGATGTGCTCGAAGACAGCTATCAAACCCGCAGCGGCCGAGAGGTCAAACTGGCGTTTTATGTGGATAAAGGCAATAAAAGCCGTGCCGAATTTGCCATGGAGTCGCTGAAAAAAGCCATGCGCTGGGACGAAACCACCTATGGTCTGGAGTACGATCTTGAAGTGTATATGGTGGTGGCTGTCGACTTTTTTAATATGGGCGCCATGGAAAATAAAGGCCTGAATATTTTTAACAGCAAATACGTGCTGGCTGATGCGGAGTCCGCCACCGACACTGACTATTTCCATATTGAAAGTATTATCGGTCATGAGTATTTCCATAACTGGACCGGTAACAGGGTCACTTGCCGTGACTGGTTCCAGCTCAGTTTAAAAGAGGGCCTGACGGTGTTCCGTGATCAGCAGTTCAGTGCCGATATGGGCTCGCCAACTTTATGCCGCATTGATGCGATAAAAACCATCCGCACTGCCCAGTTTGCCGAAGACGCTGGCCCTATGGCGCACCCGATAAGGCCTGAGCAAGTGCTTGAGATGAATAACTTTTATACCGTGACAGTGTACGACAAAGGCGCTGAGGTGATCAGGATGCAACACAGCTTGCTGGGTGCTGAGGGTTTCAGAAAAGGCATGGATCTGTATTTTGCACGGCATGATGGCCAGGCCGTCACCTGTGATGATTTTGTGCAGGCGATGCAGGACGCGAGCGGTGTTGATCTTCAGCAGTTCCGCCGCTGGTACCAGCAAGCCGGTACCCCGGTGCTTAGTGCAACTTACAGTTACAACAGCACTGAAAAATGTCTGCATCTCAGCCTTAGTCAACATACGCCGGCAACAGCAGATGGCAGCGCCAAGTTACCACTGGTGCTACCGGTCCGTTTTGAACTTGTCAGTGCCGGTACTGATTATCATCAGCAGCAATTGCTGGTACTGAACGACGAACGTGCCGAGTGGCGTTTTAGCAATGTGCCGGACGATGTGGTGCCGGTGTTACTGGCCGATTTTTCTGCGCCTGTGAAGCTACAGGTGCAATATCAAACGCAGGAGTTGCTGCTGATTGCCGCCAAAGCGCAGGATGGGGTCGCGCGCTGGGATGCGATGCAACAACTGTGGTCAGCTTTGGTTCATCAGTCCGTTGAACAAGCCGCGCGGCTGCAACAAGAAAAATCAGCCTCAGCACAATCAACAGTGATGATCCCACAAGCGCTGATTGCCAGTATGCAACAACTGCTGCAACAGCCGCTCGCTGATTTGGCTTTTACCGCAGAATTATTAACGCTGCCTGGTTACGACACCCTGGCTGAACAATACGATGAGATCCCGGTGGATGCAATTTTGCAAAGCTTACAGGATTTCCGCCAACAAATAGCCCTGGCTTTGCAGCCTGACTTACTGGCCTGTTACCACAAATTACCGCGCGCTCCTTATCAGTATTCACAGACCCAAACCGGCTGCAGGCAACTGCAGGCATTATGTTTGTCTTACCTGGCGCTGAGCGGCCATGATGAACTGTTACTTTCGCATTATCAGCAGTCGGACAATATGACGGACCGTTTGGCCGCTATTAAAGCTGCCGTTTTTGCTGAAAGTCATACCGCTGCAACTATGCTGGCCGATCTCGGTCAGCGTTTTGCGCAGAACCCGCAGGTGTTTGATAAATGGGCCAGTGTGCAGGCAATCAGCCCATCGCCCGCTGTCTTTGACAGTCTTGCCGCGTTATCAGAGTGCCCGCAATTTAGCTGGACCAATCCCAACAGAGTCAGGGCTGTGTATGGTGCTTTTGCCATGCAAAACCCGCTGCAGTTCCATCGCACAGACGGTAGGGGGTATCTGCTGCTGACCCAAATCCTGCAAAAACTTGATGCGGTCAATCCGCAGCTGACAGCCAGACTGGTCACGCCGCTGTTGTCCTGGAAACGTTTTGACCAAAACCGGCAGCAGCTGATGCAAAAGCAACTGCAGCAACTGCTCGCGTTACCGGGACTTAGCAATGATTTGTATGAAAAGGTCAGCCGAAGTCTGCAGTGATGAACAAAACCTATAGATTTCACGCAGTGCTCAGTGCAGAGCAGTGCCTCGCGTATTATCAGGGTGCTATTACACAAGTGTTAGTGTGGGCAGACAGCGGCGAAAAAGTGCAGCTGCCAGCCCACCATTTCCGGCCTTATATCAGTCATTTTGGTTTAAATGGTTATTTTGAACTGACGACCACAGCAACGGGTAAGTTTATTGGGCTTAAAAAAATAAATTAGAGTAGCTACTTTAAACGGCAGATTAAAACGCAGGCTGGAAAATTTTGTCATTTGCCTTTTGTTTTCATCAACTTAACCCTTATTCGTACATTTTTTGTAAACCCAGTTAAACTGAGGTCTGGCCAATACTGACAGAATCGGACAGTTCGCAGAAAAAACTAAAGACAAATCAACAGATTTACGACATCGCAAGCCTTGCGCCCTTTATAAAATGATGTAATTATTTTACCCAAGTGAGCAGAGATCAGAGCAGTTGAACCGGCTCATTCATTACAAAAACAAAATAGACCTGCAGGGACAGGGGGGGAGATCACAAGATGAACAAAAGGCCATTTGCCTTTGCTAAAAATCCTTTAGCAATAGGTGTCGCGTCTGCGCTGTTAGCCTTGTCTGCAACATCCATTCAAGCCGCCAGTTATACATTAGGCGACGACGTAGAAGTTGTATTTGACTCAAGCTTTTCTTATGGCGCCAGCTGGCGCGCTGAGGACAGAAACTGGGACACTATCAGTAAAGCCAACAATCCGGCGCTGAACTGGACTGGTTACAACGCTGCAAGTAACACTATCTACACCTCGTCACAAGTCTGGCAACAAAGAGGCGGTTATTCATCAAACGGTGATGCCGGCAACCTGAACTACGACAAAGGTGACATGTTCTCTGAGCTGTTTAAAGGCACTCACGAATTATCAGTGACCAAAGGTGATTTTGGTCTCTTTACCCGCTTTATGTATTTTTATGACGCCGCCCTGATGGACAATGATGGTGCTTACACCAATCCTGTTTCAGGCAACAGAGTGGATCCATGTGCCGATGATGAAGGCCGTGATTTAGCCTGTCGTGACCTGCGTTTATTAGATGCTTATGTATTTGCCAATTTTGCGCTGAATGATGGTGCTAACCCATTATCCATCCGTGTCGGTAATCAGGTATTAAGCTGGGGTGAAAGTACGTTAATTCAGCACGGTATCAACATCACACCAATCGATGTCGGTATCGCCCGTTTACCAGGTGCTGATTTAAAAGAAGCTTATATTCCGGTAGGGATGATCTCAGCATCTTTAGGTTTAACTGAACAGCTGTCAGCTGAAGTGTTTTATCAGTACGATTGGCAAAACAGCTACCTGCCGGTGCCAGGCACTTATTTCTCCACCAACGACTTTGCCGGTAAAGGCGGTTACAACCAGAATATTCAGTTAGGTTTTGCCGGTAACCCGGATCTTGATTTATCAACCTTACTGGCTGGTTTAAACAGCATCGGCACCAATATCAAAGCGGCCAGCGCTGTACTTGCCAATCCACAGGCTTCTGCCGCGCAAAAAGCACAGGCTCAGGCTGCAATCAGCGCTTTATCAGCGTCTTATCTGGCTTATCCAACAAAAGTTACGCTGCGTCCTTATGGCGATGCCGGTGAAATTGAGCCGGAAGACGGTGGTCAGTATGGTGCCAAGTTAGAATATTTCGCGCCTGAACTGAACGACACTGAATTTGCTTTGTATTACATGAATTACCACAGCCGCACGCCGGTTATTTCGGGTATTGCCTCTGACTTCCGCCTTGCGGCAGTGCAGGCTGATATCGGTTATCTGGTTGCCAACGCCGGTAATATGACCAAAGAAAACGTGTCGAACCTCAAAGGCATGTCAAAAGGTCTGATTGAATATCCGGAAGATATCAAACTTTATGGTTTTAGCTTTAACACCACACTGGAAGGTACTTCTATCGCAGGTGAACTGGCCTACCGTCAGGATGAACCACTGCAAATCGACGACGTAGAAATTCTGTATGCCGGTATGCCGGAGCAGCTGGCCAATGGCGCAGCAACAAATCCGGCACTGGCAAACTTCCTCGGTTTTGCCGGTATTTCACAAATTGGCCGTTATGATGGTAAAAAAGTTCAGCCGGGTGAATTTGCCCAGGGTTATATCCTGGCAGATACCACTCAGGCACAGGTGACTATTACCCATTTATTCGGCCCTGTGCTGAACACCGATAACTTCACCTTACTGGCTGAAATTGGTGGTATTAAAATCAAAGATATGCCCCATCAGGACATACTGCGTTTAAACGGTCCAAATACTGACCGTAGCGGTTATCCGCTGATGGGAACCAATGGTGTAGGCGGTCCTTTAGTGATTAAAACCGGTTTACACACTGGTTTATCCAATGGCCCGGAAACCAACCCGTTCCCAACAGCTTCAGCATGGGGTTACCGTGTCGTTGCCAAAGCCGACTACAACAACGTTTTAGCTGGTGTGAACCTGTCACAACGTCTGACCTTCTCACATGACGTAAACGGTATTACACCTGATCCGTTGTTTATGTTCTCTGAAGATAAAAAATCGCTGAGCTATGCTGTCAGCTTCGATTATCTGAACCAATGGTCAGCTGAAATTTCCTACAACGCCTTCTTCGACGGTGTAGGCACCACCAATAACACTGAAGACCGTGATTTTGTGTCTTTTAACATCAAATATTCATTATAAGGGACGAGACAGTCTTATGAAAAAACTCACCCTGCTATCGTCCGCGATTGCGCTGGTTTTAAGTTGTGGCGCAATGGCCAAAGTTGCACCAGACCAGGTTGCCCGTTTAGGTGCTGATTTAACACCGCTTGGCGCGGAAAAAGCCGGTAACAAAGACGGCAGTATCCCGGCCTGGACCGGTGGTATTCAGTCGGCGCCTGCTGGTTATAAGCCAGGCGATCATCACCCGGATCCATTTGCCGCTGATAAAGTGGTGTACACAGTGACCAAAGCCAATCTGGAACAATACAAATCGTTATTGTCACCGGGTCAGCTGGCGCTGTTTAACCTGTATCCGGAAACCTTTAAGATGAACGTGTATCCAACACATCGTTCAGCGTCATACCCACAGTATGTGTATGATGCAACTAAGGAAATTGCCGGCAAAGCCGAACTGGTTCAAGGTGGCAACGGTATTATTAATGCCGCTATCGGTATTCCGTTCCCAATTCCTGCCAACGGTCTGGAAGCGATTTGGAACCACATCGTACGTTTCCGTGGTGTGGCTGCAACCCGTAACGGTGGCCAGGCTGCTCCAACGGCAACAGGTGCTTATACCCTGATCGGTTTTGATGAACAAATTATGTTCAAATATTCAGATCAAAAAGCAACCGCAGAGGCTTTGCAGGCGGAAAACATTCTGTTCCGCTTTAAACAAAGCGTGACGACGCCGGCACGTCTGGCGGGTACTGCACTGTTAGTCCATGAAACCATGGACCAGGTGAAAACACCACGTCAGGCCTGGACTTACAACACTGGCCAGCGCCGTGTACGCCGTGCACCAAATGTGGCTTATGACGCGCCAGGTACAGCTTCAGATGGTCTGCGCACCACAGATGATTTTGACATGTTTAACGGTTCACCAGACCGTTACACCTGGGAGCTCAAAGGCAAGCAGGAAATGTTAATTCCATACAACAGCTACAAACTGCATAGCAAAGACACTAAATACGCCAGTCTGTTAACCGCTGGTCATTTAAACCCAGACTACGTACGCTGGGAAAAACACCGTGTTTGGGTTGTTGAAGCCAAGTTAAAAGACGGCATGCGCCACGTATACGGTAAACGGGTGTTTTATATCGACGAGGACAGCTGGCAAATTCATGTGGCGGACCTTTATGATGCGCGTGGTGAGTTATACCGTGTCGCTACAGCCCATGGTCTGAACTATTATGAAGTGCCAACTCACTGGAGTACACTCGAGGTCTATCATGATCTGAACTCACGTCGTTATATTGCGATCGGTTTAGATAACGAAGATAAGATGTATAATTTCTCAGTGAAATTATCGGATAACGACTTCACGCCGGCAGCGCTGCGCCGTGAGGGAACCCGTTGATCTGAAAGTCCGGCAAAAACGGTTGGCTTGTTGCCAACCGTTTTTGTTTCTGTTTAACCCTCGAGTAATAGCTCTAATGATTTCAAAACTACTTTCTGGTCTGAGTGTATGTTGTTTACTGACATCGCATATGGCAGCGGCACAGGTGCAGCCACAGGCAGCTTATTTATTACCAAAGGCTGTGCATTCAGTCCTGACTGACATAGTACCTGTTGCGGGTAAGTTTTATGTCAGTGCAGGTGAAAGAGGCCACATACTGCTGAGTCAGGACGGTACGAACTGGCAACAGATGCCGGTGCCACTGCAATCAAATCTGAACTCGGTTTATTTTGCCGATGAGTTGCATGGCTGGGCGGTTGGGCATGATGCCAGCATTTTACATTCAGCCGATGGTGGCCAAAGCTGGGTGATTCAGCAATTTTTGCCAGAACTCGACAAACCTTTATTTGATGTATTTTTTAAAGACGCCAAAGAGGGCATCGCTGTAGGTGCCTATGGGATGTTTTACCGCAGCAAAGATGGCGGCCAAAGCTGGCAGAGTGAGTTTCACCCGGAACTAGCCAGTGAAGACGATCAGGCGCTGCTTGCGGAATTAAAAGAAACTGATCCCGAGTCGTATGCCATTGAAGCCGAGTCAGTATTACCGCATTTTAATCGTTTATATGCCGACGGCAGTACCTTGTATCTGGTTGGTGAAGCAGGCTTTTTTGCCAAGAGTCTGGACTTTGGCGCCACCTGGCAGCGCCAGCCGGAATTTTATAATGGTTCGCTATTTGGTATCACCAGAACGGCACAACTGAGCTTAATCACCGTTGGCTTACGCGGCCACGTATTCCGTAGCACCGATCAGGGCCAGAGCTGGCAGCAAATTCAGGTGCCATCACCGGCTACGCTGAACAGTGTACTGAGCACCAGCGATGGTAAAGTGTATTTACTGGGCAATGCCGGTACTTTAATGGTCAGTGTAGACGATGGCCAGAGCTTCAGTGCGATGAACGAAGCTGACGGCAAAGCCATTCTGAACGCGGTCAAAATTGGCGCTAACCTGGTTCTGGCAACCGAAGTTGGTATCAAAACAATTCCTACAAAAGAAACTGAATAACCATGAGTGCGAACCGTTTTATTAATAAATGTGAATATGCGCTGTTCCGGCATCGCGGTCTGGTGCTGGTCGCTTTTGTGCTGGTCACCTTGTTTTTGCTATTTAAGGCGAGCCAAATCAAACTGGATGCTGCCTTTACCAAAAATATTCCGCTCAAACATGAATATATGCAGACCTATCTGAAGCACGCCAAAGATTTTGGTGGTGCCAATAATATTCTGATTTCAGTTTGTGACGCCTCAGGCAATATTTTTAACCCGGACTTTTTTGATTCATTCCGCAAAATCCATGATCAGGTTTATTACATGTCTGGTGTGGACCGGGTTTTGGTAAAATCCCTGTTTAGCCCAAGTACCCGCTTTGTTGAAGTGGTGGAAGATGGTTTTGCCGGTGGTCCTGTGATCCCTGCGGATTTTGTCAATGACGCCAATGGCCTTGCCATCGTCAAACAAAATATCGAAAAAGCGGGCATTGTTGGCCGAATGGTGGCTGACGATTATAGCTGCGCTATGGTCACAGCCCAACTGCAGGAAATCAACCCGGACACCAACGAAAAACTCGACACCATCGCTTTTGCCAATCAACTGGAAAAAGATGTACGAGGTCAGTTTGAAAATGACAAAATTACCGTACACATCATTGGTTTTGCCAAAATGGTCGGTGATGTTGCCAATGGCGCTAAAGGCGTACTGGCATTTTTTGCAGTGGCAATTCTTATCACCGCAGTGATGGTGTTTTTATTCTCAAAATCTATCACCTTAACCTTGTTGCCTATCGCCTGTTCCCTGATAGCGGTAATTTGGCAGATGGGGTTATTAACAGTCATGGGTTTTGGTATCGATCCGATGTCCATTCTGGTACCGTTTTTGGTCTTTGCCATTGGCGTGAGCCACGGTGTGCAGATGATCAACGCCACCGGCAAAAACGTGGCGGCAGGCCTTGATGCAAAAACAGCGGCTCAGGCCAGTTTTCGCCGATTGTTAGTACCTGGCGGTGTGGCGCTGCTATCTGACACTGTAGGTTTTATCACGTTACTGATTATCGAAATTGGCGTCATTCGTGAGCTGGCCATTACCGCCAGTTTAGGTGTTGGCGTGATTATTCTGACTAACCTTATCCTGCTGCCGGTGTTGATGTCTTATGTGCGTTTTAAAGCCAGTTACGTCAAAGCAGTATCGGAACCCACACCTGTCGCTGACAAGTTCTGGTACAAACTGTCGGCTTGCGCTGAGCCAAAAGTCGCAGCTGTCATTCTAGCTTTAACGGCCGGCTTATTTACGCTGGGTTATATCCAGAGTAAAGAGCTGAAAATTGGCGATCTGCATCCTGGCGCGTCATCTCTACACGAAGATTCTCGCTATAACCAGGATACTTTCCTGATCACAGACCGTTATGCCATTTCGGTAGACTACATCAATGTGATGGTAGAAACCGATGCCAATGGTTGTACTTTCCATCCTATTATGGAAAAGATTGACCAGTTCCAGTGGCAAATGGAAAACGTAGCTGGTGTACAAAGTGCGGTGTCTTTGCCTTCAGTGTCAAAAACTATCAACGCGGCTTTTAACGAAGGCAACGTCAAATGGCGGATTTTGCCACGCACCACAGAGTCTCTGGTTCAGTCTTCTTCCCGGGTTGAAACCAGCACAGGTTTATTAAACCCTGATTGCTCTGTGATGCCGGTGATTATTTTCCTGAATGACCATAAAGCTGAAACTATCGAAAAAGTGGTGGCAGAGGCCAAACGTATCGGTGCCGAACTTGGCACAGATACCACGAAGTTTATGCTGGCATCAGGCCCTGTGGGTGTAATGGCTGCCACCAACGAGGCGGTCGCGGCTGCACAGGACCCAATGACCTGGTACGTGTATGGTGCTGTTATCCTGCTGTGTCTGTTAAGTTTCCGCTCAGCCCGTGCCACTTTAGCCGTGATCCTGCCACTTTATGTCGTGACAGTACTGGCAACCGCCTTAATGACGTTACTGGAAATTGGCCTGACGGTGTCAACTTTACCAGTAATTGCATTGGGTGTAGGTATTGGTGTGGATTACGGTATTTATATTCTGACCAATATGACCCAACCACTGAGTCAGGGTGTGCCGCTGCGTCAGGCTTATTTTCAAGCCTTAAAGTCGACCGGTAGTGCCGTGCTCTTTACTGCGGTCACTCTGGCCATCGGCGTCAGCACCTGGGTGTTCTCCGCACTGAAGTTCCAGGTAGACATGGGCATACTGTTAACCTTTATGTTTATCGTCAATATGCTGGGCGCAGTTTTTGTACTGCCGGCACTTGCGGCCTTCTTCTGGCCAAAAAATCGCTAAAAACGCCAAAATACAGACGGCTTGATGTATTGCCGTCTGCTGTACCCATCCAGCATCTTTATGCAAAAAAACTAATGAAAATGGCCTGCGGGCCATTTTCTTATTTAACAAGGCTGAATATCTTGTCAAATCAGCTTTTTTGCTCTGGTACAACCAGTTTGAAAGGCGGAAATAAAGCTCGAAAAGCGCGGGAATAGGCAATAAACTTCGCACCTGACACGCTCTGTATGTAATGCACAATCCTGCTTCCCCTCTGCAGAGATTAAAACAAGGATACAAAAATGGCACTGATAGACGGTCAACCATCTGTACTTCTACAAAATGTAAGTAAACTCATCCGCCAAAAAGTTAAAGATCAGGTCGAACTGGTCGAGAAATTCGCCTTCACGCTTTACGGCAATGTTGCCAATGAAGACATGTTTGGTCGCAATGACAGCGACTTATATGGTGCAGCTTTAAGCCTGTGGCAAACTTTTAACACCCACACTGAGGATGCCGCCAAAATCCGGGTGTTTAATCCGGAAATCGCCCGTCATGGCTGGGAATCCAAACACACTATTGTTGAGATTGTGGTCAAAGACATGCCGTTTCTGGTTGACTCGGTGCGTATTGCATTAAACCGCCACAACATCACAGCGCATTTACTGCTGCATTACCCGCTGCAGACTTTCCGTGATGACAAAGGCAATATCACCGAATTTAACAAACTGGGTACCAAAGCCAACCCGAGCACCCAACAAACGGTGTTCCATATTGAAATCGACCGGATGACTGACAAAACGGCTATCGACAATCTGGTTGCTGAGCTGGATTCAGTGATGCAGGACGTGTCGCTTGCTGTCAGCGACTGGCAGCCAACCCGTGCCAAGCTGGAGCAGGTGATCCGCGAGCTGCCAAACCATTGTGGTAAAGCCAGCAAAGAACAACTGGCCGAAGCAACCGAATTTTTAAACTGGCTGGCCAAAGATAACTTCACGTTATTGGGTTACCGCCAGTACAGCATAGTGCCGGTGCAGGGTGACTATCGCATCGCCGGTCAGGCCGACACAGCCCTCGGTTTAATGCGCCGTTCTGTGTCGCGCGATTTAATGTTGTCAGATTTACCGGATGTGGCGCGCAAACAGGCGTTAAGCACAGATCTTTTGATCCTGACCAAAACCAACAACAAATCCAGGGTGCACAGACCGGCTTATATCGATTACATCGGTATTAAACGTTTTGATGCCAACGGCAATGTGGTGGGTGAAGACCGTTTTATCGGTTTGTACTCCTCATCGTTATACAACAATAGCGCCGGTGATATTCCACTGCTGAAAAACAAACTGGCCAATGTGATGGCCCGTTCTGGTTTTGCTGTTGGTACCCATGCTTATAAAGCGCTGTTGAATATTCTGGAAACTTATCCGCGTGATGAGCTGATTCAGGCAGACAGCGATGAGCTGCTGGAAATTGCCACTGGCGTACTGCAAATGCAGGAACGTGACATGACCAGGCTGTTTATGCGCAAAGACGCATTTGGCCGTTTTGTCTCCGCCATGGTGTATGTGCCGCGCGAGCGTTACAACACACAGCTGCGTAAAGAAACCCAGCAAATTCTGCAGCAGTTTTTAGGCAGTACCGAACCGGTGGAATTTACCACCTATTTCTCTGAATCCGTGCTGGCCCGGACCCATTATTTTGTCCGGATCAACGACAGTAATATCGAGTTCAATGTGAAAGATATCGAAAACAATCTGATTGAAGCGGCCCGTACCTGGGAAGATAAACTGGAAACAGCCCTGATTGGCCGTTTTGGTGAACTGAGTGGCCGTGAGCTCAGCCGCAAATATGTCAACGCTTTCCCGCGTGCCTATAAAGAAGAAATGTTGCCAAATGATGCTTTGGTAGACATTGCCAAGCTGGAAGCCTTAAGCGAAGACAACACGCTGGAAATGCTGTTCTACCGGCCACAGGAAGAAAGCGCTGAGTCTAAAGCAGTGCGGTTGAACCTGTTCCATAAAGACCATCCAATCCATTTATCTGACGTGTTGCCGATGCTGGAAAACTTTGGTCTGCGCGTGATTGGTGAAACTCCTTATGCCGTGCGTTGCCCTGAAGGTTCGGTCAGCTGGATCTTAAACTTCAGTATGGAATTAAACGGCAAGGTGCCACTAGACTTTGAAGCTGCCCAGCAGCTGTTCCAGGAATCTTTTGCCAAGGTCTGGAAAGGTGATTTAGAAGACGATGGTTTTAACCGTTTAATTCTGGGTGCAGGTTTAACGGGCCGTGAAGCATCGTTGTTACGTGCTTTTGCCAAATACAAACGTCAAATCGGCGGTACTTTCAGCCAGGCTTATGTTGAATCGACTTTTGGCCGGTATCCGTTATTGGCCAATCTGCTGGTGAAACTTTTTAACACCAAGTTTGCGCTTGAGAACAACAGTCAGGCTGATGCCGATAAACTGCACACTGAAATTCTGGCCCAGCTGGAGAACGTGGCAAACCTGGACGACGACCGCATTATCCGTCGTTTCCTGGCCATTATTCAGGCCATTGTGCGCACCAACTACTTCCAGAAAGCAGCTGACGGCACAGATAAACCTTATATCTCCTTTAAAGTACGTCCGGCCATGATCCCGGATATGCCATTGCCACTGCCATTCTTCGAAATTTTTGTGTATTCACCGAAGGTGGAAGGTGTGCACTTACGTTTTGGTAAGGTTGCACGGGGTGGTTTACGCTGGTCTGACCGTCGTGAAGACTTCCGCACTGAAGTCCTGGGCCTGGTGAAAGCACAACAAGTGAAAAACACTGTGATTGTGCCTGTAGGCGCCAAAGGTGGTTTTGTTTGTAAAAAACTGCCTGAAACCGGTGGCCGTGAAGCCTGGTTAAACGAAGGTAAAGCCTGTTACCGCACCTTTATCCGCGGTTTACTGGATGTGACCGACAATATTCTGCAAGGCCAGATTGTGCCGCCAAAACAAGTGGTGCGCCTGGATGAAGACGATCCGTACCTGGTGGTGGCAGCAGATAAAGGCACTGCAACTTTCTCTGATATCGCCAACAGCATTTCATTGGAATACAACCACTGGTTAGGTGACGCCTTTGCGTCGGGCGGCTCTAACGGTTACGACCACAAAGGCATGGGTATCACTGCCCGCGGCGGTTGGGAATCAGTGAAACGCCACTTCCGTGAAGTGGGCATTGACTGTCAGACCACAGATTTTACCGTGGTTGGTATCGGTGATATGGCCGGTGACGTTTTTGGTAACGGCATGCTGTTATCAGAGCATATCCGCCTGCAGGTTGCCTTTAACCATATGCATATTTTTGTGGATCCAAACCCGGTCGCTGCCACTTCGTTTGCCGAACGTCAGCGCCTGTTTAATCTGCCGACTTCAACCTGGGATGATTACAACAAAGAGCTGATTTCTGAAGGGGGCGGTGTCTTCCTGCGTAGCGCCAAGGCCATTAAACTGAGCCCGCAAATGCAGGCCATGCTTGGCACTGACAAAACCTCATTAACGCCGAATGAGTTGATCCGCGCTGCATTAATGATGGAAGTGGACCTGATTTGGAACGGTGGTATCGGTACTTACGTCAAAGCGACGGACGAAAGCCATGCCGAAGTGGGCGATCGTGCTTCTGAACCGCTGCGTGTAAACGGTAAAGAAGTCAAAGCCAAAATTATTGGTGAAGGCGGTAACTTAGGTACCACCCAACGTGGCCGTATTGAATACGCTGCAAACGGTGGCCGTATTAATACCGATTTTATCGATAACGTCGGTGGTGTTGACTGTTCAGATAACGAAGTGAACATCAAAATTCTGCTCAACGCCATGGTCGCCAGCGGTGATATGACGCTGAAACAGCGTAACGAGTTGCTGTACGACATGACCAATGACGTGGCGGACATCGTCATTAACGACTGTTACCGTCAGACCCAGAGTATTTCAGTCTCTTCGTTGTTAGGTGCTGAGCAGCTCAAAGAATACACCCGTTTTATCCATGCCCTGGAAAAAGACGGCAAGTTAAACCGCGAGCTGGAATTCCTGCCAACGGACGACATGCTGGCAGAGCGGATGGTGAAAGGTGTTGGTTTAACCCGTCCAGAGCTCGCCATTTTGACCGCTTACGGCAAAATGGTGTTAAAAGAGCAGCTGGTGACGCCTGAAGTGTCTGACAATGCGTTCTTTAAACAAGAGCTGATTGGTGCATTCCCGAAAGTGTTGCAGGAGCGTTATGCAACACAAATGGAAAACCATCCGCTGAAAGCCGAAATTATCGCCACTAAGCTTGCCAATATGCTGGTGAACGATATGGGCGCCAATTTTGCGCACCGGATGATGGAAGAAACAGGCTCCACTGTGGCTGAAGTCATTATTTCTTACACCATCGCCCGTGAACTGTTTGATGTGGAAAGTATCTGGCATCAACTGGAAGATTTAGACAACGTCATTGCCGCTGATCTGCAAACCCGCTTGTTGTTCCAGTTACGCCGTACTATGCGCCGTGTAACACGCTGGTTCCTGCGTCATCGCAACAAAGCAATGGATATCGCGCAAACTGTGGCGTTTTTCAAACCAGCTTTTGTGCAAATTTCTGAGCAGTTACCAAGATTATTGGCGTCTGCAGAAGCGGCAGCACTGCAGGAACATCAGGACAGCCTGGTGGCACAGCAGGTGCCGGTCAATGTGGCACGTTATCTGGC
The DNA here is from genome assembly GCF_025245835.1 of Rheinheimera sp. 4Y26. GTDB lineage: Bacteria > Pseudomonadota > Gammaproteobacteria > Enterobacterales > Alteromonadaceae > Pararheinheimera. The sequence continues at coordinate 124,674 of NZ_JAOBWS010000004.1, read as the reverse complement.
ACAGTTAAGCACTGTGTTCTCGGTGATGGATATTGCCCAGGTCGCTGATGCGGAAAAAACCGACTTGTTATTGGCTGCGGAAATTTACTTTAAGCTCGGTGACAAGCTGGACTTACACTGGTTCCTGGAGCAAATCACCCAACAGCCGGTCAGCAACCACTGGCAGGCTCTGGCGCGCGCTTCATACCGCGAAGAGCTGGATTGGCAACAACGTGCGCTGTCTCAGGTCGTGGTTCGTACCTGTCACAACGCCTGTTCGTCAGACGAAGTGATCCAGAACTGGCTGAAGTCGAATGAACTGGTGCTGTCGCGCTGGAGCATGATGCTGGCCGAGTTTAAAACCACCAAGAGCCACGAGTTCGCCAAGTTCTCTGTTGCCTTGCGTGAGCTGATGTTATTAAGCCACCACTGCGACAACGTGAAATAACGCGGTTGTGAACTAAAGTTTGACATCAAACAGAAATGCCCCGACTGCCGGGGCATTTTTTTAAAATGTGCTGCGTTATCTTTTTACATTAAATACAAAGGCCTGGTTATGTTTTACAAAATTGCACGTGATCTGATGTTTTGTGCTGATGCGGAAAAATCGCATCATTTTGCCCTCGACAGCTTAAAAGCTTTACAGCATACGCCGTTGTCGATGTTATGGCGCCAGCAGATCCAGCCAAAACCTCTGACAGTGGCCGGTATCACTTTTGATAATCCGGTTGGACTTGCAGCTGGCCTTGATAAAAATGCCGATTGTATTGATGCCTTTGCCCAAATGGGTTTTGGCTTTATTGAAGTAGGTACAGTCACACCAAGACCACAGGCCGGCAATGACAAACCGCGGTTATTCCGCCTGCCAGAGGCAAACGCTATTATTAACCGTATGGGTTTTAATAATAAAGGTGTTGATTATCTGGTTGAAAACGTAAAAAAAGCCCAATACAAAGGTGTACTTGGTATCAATATTGGCAAAAACAAAGACACGCCAAACGAGCAGGGTAAAGATGATTATGTGCATTGCATGCGCAAAGTTTACCCATATGCCAGTTATATCACTGTAAATATTTCCTCACCCAATACGCCAGGCCTGCGCGATTTGCAGTTTGGTGATGCGCTACTGGATTTACTGAACGCTGTGAAAAACGAGCAACTGGATTTAGCGGCCAAACATGGCAAGTATGTGCCGGTCTTTGTCAAAATCGCCCCTGATATGGATGAAGTTGCAGTACAACAAGTGGCTGAAACTTTATTACAGAGCAAAATGGATGGTGCTATAGCCACCAACACCACACTGGAGCGTAGTGCTGTGGCCGGTTTAAAGCATGCCAATGAAAGTGGCGGTTTAAGCGGGGCGCCGGTGCGGTTAAAAAGCACTGAAGTGATCCGGCAGCTTCGATCCGCTGTTGGGCCTGATATGCCGATCATCGGCGTAGGTGGTATTGACAGTGCCGAGTCGGCTCAGGAAAAACTCAATGCCGGCGCGCAGTTAGTACAGATTTATACCGGCTTTATTTATCAGGGACCACAGCTTATCCGTTCGATCGTCAACAGCTTATAACGATCCGGTGGCGATCAGGGCAGGTTAGTCCAAAATATTCTTTAACATCTTGATCTGACAGGTGTAAAACGGCGGCATCCAAACTTTTTCCAAAGGTTGTCAGCATGTGCGCTTTTACACCTTCAGCTTCCTGGCAGTGGCAAACCCAAACCGGGCAGCTGCAATTGCAAACCGGGCAGTTTTTGCATCGCACACCTTTTCAGCTGACTGATTTAAACAGCAGTCCCAGCCCAGATTTTACGATGGCCCAGGCAGAATTGTTCTGGCAGTTCTGGCATGCGCTGGAGCAACTCCAATATCCCGCCGCCGCTTGTTTTGCCGCTGCTATAGATGCATTGGCGGCACAGCAGTACTTGCGCCAGACCGGCCACAAAAGCTGGTGGTTTACTGCGATATCCGCAGATTATCAGCCCGCTTGTGCTGAACTGGTCTGGGTCGGCGGCCAGCAGCCATTATTGGCGCTGGTCACCCAACAACAAGGCACTTGCTGTCAGCTGTTGTTGCTCGAAGATGGCCACAGTCTGCAGGGCAAGGCACTTTATGCCGGTGAAGTGCTGATGCTGCTGAACGACAGGGTACAACCCTGGCTACCTGCCTCTAATCACAAGCTGGCAAAATCCGCCTGATTTGAGCACAGACACTAAGTTTTTTTGTTGTTTTGCCACAATCTGCTAGGCACTTTGATCTGAATGGGTAAAATAGCGCTGATTTTATTTTCCAGGTAATACAGTGTGACCGATCCCATTGCAAATTTTGACGATATCCGCCCATACCACGATAACGAAGTTGCGGCTGCAGTACAGCGTATTATTGCCGATCCGGAGTTTATCCGTGCCATAGTGCAGCATCGCCTTGGCAGTCAATCTAAGTTACTGAATTTTATCGCGGCACCAATGGTCAGCTGGTATTTACGCCGGCACTGGTCTGGTTTTAAGTCGGTAGAAGCAGTACAAGGTTATGTTGCTGTCTATCTGAATAAAAGCCTGAAAAAAACCACGGCCGGAGTTACTTTTAGCGGTCTGGAAGCGCTGGATAAAACCAAGTCTTATTTATTTGTGTCCAATCATCGGGATATTGCGATGGATCCGGCGCTGGTGAACTGGTGTTTGCATCAACAGGGTTTTGATACCGCCCGTATTGCCATTGGCGACAATTTACTGAAAAAGCCCTGCGCCACTGAGCTGATGAAACTGAACAAAAGTTTTATTGTCCGCCGCTCCGCCAAAGGCCCACGCGAGATGATTAAAGCGCTGGGACAACTGTCTGCCTATATCGCCCATTCACTGCAAACTGGTCATCATATCTGGATAGCGCAAAAAGAAGGCCGGGCTAAAGATGGCAATGACGCAACAGATCCGGCCATCCTGAAAATGTTTTATATCAATGGCAAACAGCAACAAATAGAATTTACTGACTATATGCGCTCGTTACAGATAGTGCCGGTGTGTTTGTCTTATGAATACGACCCTTGTGACGCCGCCAAAGCCAATGAGCTTTATCAGCTGGCAACAGAAGGCAATTATCAAAAAACAGAATTTGAAGATATTGAGAGTATTATCAAAGGCATAGTGGGCTACAAAGGCAGGGTGCATGTGCACTTTGGTGCTGTACTGGAGAAAAACGAAGACTTAGAGAGTCCGGAAAGCGTGGCAGCAGCTATCGACCGCGAAATTTATCAGGGTTATCGTTTCTATCCGGCCAATTATCAGGCTGCGGGACAAACCACGGCAGAGTCTGATAATGGTGCTTTTATGGCGAGGCTTCACGCTTTGCCAGCCGAAGTGCAACCTTATCTTCGTCAGATGTACGCCAATCCGCTTTTAAACGCGCAAAAAGCCAAGACTACAATAGCGGAGGCGAAACAATAATGGCCAGAGCTATCACTTATAAGTTTAAAGGTCAACCGCGTAAAATTGCCTTTAGTTACGACAAATTCCGCGACATTTATGAAGCAGTGGCTGCAGCTGAAGGCATTGATTTAACTGCTTTTTTAAAGATGGAACAGCAGGTGGCAATGACTGCTAAACGCAGCGCTGCCATTAAAGACTTCCGGCAAAAAGAATTTATCCGCTTTGGTTTTAGCGACATTTATCTGCATAAAGACGACGCTGAACTTTAAGCGCTGACAGTGAAACGTGCTTGTGATCTAGCGGGGTTCTTGCCCTTGTTGTCATGCCCCCAACAAGCCTGAACTAAAGCTTATCGTAAGCGCCTCACTTATTTAATTTTTCACGTCCAAAAGACTATCGGGCTTAGCGCCGCCGGAGTGCTTTTTGCAAAGTTTCGGCTGTTCGGGGCAGTAAATCAGCTGATCACCGACTTTAATCTTGGCTTGGTCAAACCACCCAGGCGGCATTTCCAGTGCAGCGCGCACAATGCGCTCAGACGGATGCAGGGTTTCGGTATTGGCCTGCATCGAGCGGATGGCTACAATACGCCAGTTGCTATCAATAAAAGCCACATCCAGCGACTCCGGTGTATTTTTCATCCAGAGCACCATTTCTGCTGGTTGTTGCAACAACAGCAACATGCCATGTTTCAGCGGTGATTGCCCCATAAGTCCCTGACTACGTTTAGCCGGCGTATCAGCTAACTGCACCTGAATTTGCTGATCTTTTACCTGTAGCTGCACCAGGCTGAATGTTTCCGATAAGCCGGCAGCATGGCAAGCGGCGAGGCTTAACAGCATTAGAATACTGAACAATAATGTGGCTCGGGATAACATGCAGGCTGCTCTTTTTTATCAGTTTTTTATCCTAACGCGGCTGCCCGAGCCATGACAAGACCCAGTTTTGCCGGTTGGTCTGATTTGGGCAATAAAAAAGCCAGCATGAAGCTGGCTTTTTTTGCAAACCATAAATTAGTTCGCGTTTAATGCCTGGCGCGGATCGACAAAAGTCAGGTTTAAGGCTTCAGCAACATGCTGATTCACCACCTGGCCGTTGATCACGTTCAGACCGTTTAATAAATGCTGATCTTCTAACAGCGCAGCTTTATAACCTTTGTTCGCCAGTTTAATGATAAAAGGCAAAGTGGCGTTATTCAGTGCAAAAGTAGAAGTTAAAGGCACAGCACCTGGCATGTTGGCCACACAGTAGTGCACCACATCGTCCACGATAAAGGTTGGTTCAGCATGAGTGGTGGCATAAGAAGTTTCCACACAACCGCCCTGATCAATAGCCACGTCAACGATAGCTGAGCCTGGTTTCATTTTACGAACATGTTCACGGGTCACTAATTTAGGTGCAGCGGCACCTGGAATTAATACACCGCCAATCACTAAATCGGCTTCCAGTACATGTTTTTCCAGCGCGTCAGCAGTGGAATAAATCGCTTTGACGGCACCGTTAAACTGGGCATTAATACGGCGTAATACGTCAACGCTGCGGTCCAGTACCACAACGTCAGCACCTAAACCCAAAGCCATTTGTGCAGCGTTGGTACCCACCATACCACCACCGATCACTACAACTTTGGCAGGTTCTACACCTGGCACACCACCTAACAACATACCGCGGCCAGCACAGGATTTTTCCAAAGCGCGGGCACCGGCCTGAATTGACATACGGCCTGCTACTTCTGACATAGGCGCCAACAGTGGTAAACCACCACGGTTGTCGGTCACAGTTTCATAAGCAATACAGATAGCTTTTGATTTGATCAAATCTTCAGTTTGTGGCAAATCCGGTGCTAAGTGCAGGTAAGTAAACAGAATTTGGCCTTCACGCAGCATAGCGCGCTCAACAGCCTGTGGCTCTTTTACTTTTACAATCATGTCGCTTTTGGCAAAAACTTCAGCTGCTGTTGCCAGCACTTCAGCACCTGCTGCAGTGTAATCTGCATCACCAAAACCGATGCCGCTGCCGGCATTATGTTCAACATAAACTTTGTGACCGTGAGCAACCAGTTCGCGAACGCTGGCTGGAGTCATACCGACGCGGTATTCGTGGTTTTTGATTTCTTTTGGCACGCCAATAATCATGATTTTCTGCCTGTGTAGGGTTGGTAAAAATATTTCGCTAGTATAATGTGATTTTTGTGGAATGAATGGTTGTTTTTGTGATGTTCAATAGTGGAAAATGCTAAATATTGAACTTTAAAAGAATTATTATCTGGTATGTTTCCGCAATATAAAGAGCTGAAAAAACTCGACCGTATCGACCGTAAAATTTTGCTTGAGCTGCAAAAAGACGGCCGCTTGTCCAATGTCGAACTGGCCAAAAGGGTGGGGCTGAGTCCAACCCCTTGTCTGGAGCGCGTAAAAAGGCTGGAAACTGATGAATTTATTCTGGGTTATACCGCTTTGGTTGACCCGAGCAAGGTTGGTGCTGCGCTTTTGGTGTTTGTCGAAATAACCTTAAGTAAAACCTCACCTGAGGATTTTGATGAATTCAGCAAAGCGGTACAAAAGCTGGACGAAATTCTGGAGTGTCACCTGGTATCCGGCAGTTTTGACTTTTTATTAAAAACCAGGGTGGCCAATATGGCGGCCTATCGTGAATTATTGGGCGAAACCTTATTAAGGCTGCCCAGTGTGCGCGAAAGCCGGACCTATGTGGTGATGGAAGAGGTGAAACAAACCACTTTTGTCACAGTAGCTGGTTAAATAACAAGCAGATAGCATCACAATGCGCCCGGAGGCAGCCTTTAAACTGATGCACTTGCAGCTGCTCTCTGGTATCGTAACAAGGCATTTTTTTGTTTTTTCATAGGGCAACTGGCTTGCAAGCGAAAACGGTATTTTCACTCAATGGTGTTCAGCGTCTGGTTGAAGTTGGACTGATCCTTTTTGCGGGCGCAGCCGCATTTATGTTATTGGCTTTATTAAGTTTTGACCCTGCCGATCCAAGCTGGTCACAAACCGGCTATCAAACCGATATTCAGAATTTTGCCGGACCCGTTGGTGCTGAAGTGGCCGACATTCTGTTTTGTGTATTTGGCTGGCTGTCGTATTTGTTTCCGCCGTTTTTTGCTTTTTGTGGTTATCTGTTGTTTAAACGTTTTAAAGATCTGATTTCACTGGACTATATGATCCTCGGCCTGCGCTTGCTTGGCCTGTTGCTGACCGTGATCTCAGCCTGCGCCATCAGCAGCATTAACTTTGACGACTTTTACATTTATTCATCCGGCGGTGTGGTAGGGGATGTCATTGCCAGTAAGTTATTACCCAATTTAAATTTTGTTGGCAGCAGCTTATTGCTGCTGTGTAGTTTTTGTATTGGTTTAACTTTATTGACCGGAATTTCCTGGCTGACTGTTGCCGATGAGCTTGGCCGGTTGGTGGTGGAAAGCTGGTATTTTATCAATGACCTGCCAGCACGTATCCGTCAATGGCGTGAACCACAACAAAGCGCCATAACCAACGAGACAATTCACGCCAAAGCTGTGGCCCGCTCTGCTCAGAAAGTGGCGCCTTATGCTGAGCCTGAGCAGCATGAAACAGCAAAAGATTTAACCGCAGATTTAATGTCTGGTCCGCATACTATCAACGATGAAGCTGAGGTTCAGTTGGCAGGCAGTGTTGTCGGCAATGAAAGCAGTGTTGAAGACGCCGCAGAGCGGATTGAACCTGCCTTTTCATTACGTACAGATGAGCCGGTCGAGCCTGTGCTCAGTTTTGATACTTTGCACCAGGTGCAACAGGACCACAACTTCAGCACGACCGCCAATAGTGCCGACTTCGATACTCAGGCTTATTTGCAAAAAGCCACAAAACCATCAAAACAAGACACAGTCTCTGCAGTACCTGTGGTGCAACATGCTTTGATGCCTCAGGTTGAGCGCGCAGAACTGGCAATTGAGCCACCGGCAGCTGTCATCAAAGTGCATCCTGAATTACAAAGCCGCGCCTTTTTCCCGCCATCGGATGCAGAAGTAGAGCCTTTGCCTTTTGCGCCACTGGATGTGAATACAGAGGCACATGCTTTTGTCAGCGTCGATGCCCTGTCGGATGATGATTTAACTTTCAGCGCTATCGACGACAGATACGCCGAAGCTGAGTTACAACAGAGTTTTGTGCATACCCAAAGCGCGAATCCGGCTTTGACAGACTATGTGCCTTATCATCAGGCTTCGACTACCAGCAGCAATGTGGCCGCGGCTGCAGCTGCGGAATTTGACGCTGACGATGAAGACGACAATATTGGCACTGGCGCAGCAGTTGTTAAATCAGAAGATGAATTGCCTTCTATCCAGTTACTCGACCGGCCAAACAAAACCATCAATCCGATTTCTGAAGAAGATTTGGAAAAAGTCTCGCGTTTAGTGGAAGCCAAATTGCTCGACTTTAACGTCGATGCCAAAGTGGTGGGTGTATACCCTGGCCCTGTGGTTACCCGCTTTGAACTTGATTTAGCACCTGGCGTGAAAGTCAGCAAAATAACCGGTTTATCCAAGGACTTAGCCCGCTCTTTATCGGCTATCAGTGTGCGGGTGGTGGAAGTGATTCCGGGTAAATCATATATAGGGTTAGAGCTGCCCAACCAGCACCGCGAAATAGTGCGGTTGTCGGAAGTAATTGGCGATGAAATTTTTGAACAGTCAAAATCGCCGCTAACCATGGTGCTGGGTAAAGACATTGCCGGTAAGTCTGTGGTGGCCGATCTTGCCAAAATGCCGCATTTATTGGTGGCAGGTACCACGGGTTCGGGTAAGTCAGTTGGCGTTAATGTGATGATCTGTAGTTTGCTCTACAAATCTACGCCGGACGATGTACGTTTCCTGATGATTGACCCTAAGATGCTGGAACTGTCCGTTTATGAAGGCATTCCACACTTATTAACCGAAGTTGTCACTGACATGAAAGAAGCGGCCAATGGCCTGCGCTGGTGTGTGGGTGAAATGGAGCGCCGTTATAAGCTGATGTCGGCGCTTGGGGTGCGGAATCTAAAAGGTTACAACGTCAAAGTAGCGGATGCCATTGCTGAAGGTAAACCTCTGCGTGACCCGTTATGGCGCCCGTCGGACGATATGCGCGGTGAGCCGCCGTTGTTAGAAAAATTACCCTCTATTGTCGTGGTCATCGATGAATTTGCCGACATGATGATGATTGTGGGTAAAAAAGTTGAAGAGCTGATTGCCCGTATCGCGCAAAAAGCGCGCGCCGCCGGTATTCATTTGATTCTGGCAACACAAAGGCCGTCTGTGGATGTGATTACAGGTTTAATTAAAGCCAATATTCCAACCCGCATTGCCTTCCAGGTGTCGTCAAAAATTGACTCGCGCACCATTTTGGATCAACAAGGTGCAGAAAGTTTATTAGGCCAGGGTGACATGTTATATCTGCCACCAGGCTCTGGTGTGCCTAACCGGGTGCATGGCGCTTTTGTCGACGACCATGAAGTGCATGCAGTGGTGGCAGACTGGAAAAAACGTGGCCGGCCAAATTATATTCCGGACATTTTAAGCGGCGAAACCAGTGAAGAAAACCTGTTACCAGGTGAAACACTGGAAGATGAAGATGCTGAGTCCGATCCGCTGTTTGACCAGGCTGTGGCTTTTGTCACGGAAAGCCGTAAAGCGTCGGTATCCGGTGTGCAGCGTCGTTTCCGTATTGGTTATAACCGCGCTGCCCGTTTAGTCGAAACCATGGAACAAGTCGGTATCGTCAGTGGCCCTGGCCATAACGGTAACAGAGAAGTGTTGGCACCTCCGCCGCCAAAAGGGTTTTAAATGAAGAAGTTATTATTTGTGCTTGGTACAGTTTTATTAAGCAACACAGTGCTGTTCAGTCAAACTGCCTTTGCCGCCAATCAGGCGGCAGAACTAAAAAACAAACTGGCCAGGCTTTACAGTTATCAGGCCAGTTTTCAGCAAACTGTGGTCGATGCCAAAAACCAGCCGGTGCAGGAACAAGGTGAAGGGGTATTAACCTTAAAACAACCCTCACAGTTTCGGTTTGAAACCTTAAGCCCTGAGCCAAACCTGTTTATTGGTGATGGTAAAACCTTATGGCATTACAACGAGCTGCTCGAACAAGTCAGCCTCTATGATGCCAAGAAAGAAGTGAACCGCACGCCCTTCGTGCTATTAACTTCCAACGACGCCAGCCTGTGGGCACAATATGAGGTTAGTGGTGAAGGCCAGCAGTTTATTATCACACCAAAAGATAAAGACAATCCGGTGCGCCAGCTGGTGCTGACTTTTGCAGGTACAGGTTTGTCACATATGGCGGTGCTGGATAACAACGGCCAGAAAACCGATTTTGAATTTTTAGCCATTCAGAACAATATCAATATCGACAGCAGCCTGTTTAAGTTTGAAGTTCCGGCTGGGGTTGAAGTGGACGACTTACGCAACAAGTGAACAGCCTGAGTTTTGATTTTCAGCCTGATGTCCGGCCCCTCGCCGCCAGACTCAGACCCTTAACACTGGCCGACTATGTCGGCCAGCAGCATTTGCTGGGGCCTGGTACACCGCTGAAACGTGCAATCGAAAGTGGTAAAGTCACGTCGCTGATTTTATGGGGGCCTCCAGGCACCGGTAAAACCACGCTGGCCGAACTGATTGCCGCACACGCCGACGCCTGTCTTGCGAAAATTTCTGCTGTCACTGCCGGTGTCAAAGAGATCCGTGACGAAATAGCCGCCGCAAAAGCTCGGTTATACAGCCATCAGCAAAGAACCTTGTTATTTGTTGATGAAGTACATCGTTTTAATAAAAGCCAACAAGACGCTTTTTTACCTCATATTGAAGATGGCACCATTATTTTTATTGGCGCCACCACCGAAAACCCGTCTTTTTCGCTGAATAACGCTTTGTTATCGCGTGCCCGCGTTTGTATTTTAAAAAAAATTGAAGCGCCTGAGCTCAATAAAGTACTAGAACGTGCTTTAACAGATACCGAGCTTGGCCTTGGCGCGTTAAAACTCGTGCTGGATGAAGAAGCCGCCCAATTTTTGCTGACGTTGGCCGATGGTGATGCCCGCAAGTTACTGAATTTGTTAGAACTTGCCAGTGAAGCTGTGCAAAGCGAAGGGTCAAACCAGATAACTGCAGTTCTGTTAAAACAGCTGGTGCCAAGGCAATTGCCGGGCTTTGATAATCAGGGTGATATGTTTTATGACCTGATTTCGGCTTTTCATAAATCGGTGCGGGGCTCCAGCGCTGACGGTGCTTTGTACTGGTACTGCCGTATTCTGGAAGGGGGCGGAGACCCTTTGTATGTAGCCAGAAGGTTATTGGCCATTGCTTCCGAAGATATCGGTAATGCCGATCCAAGGGCGCTCACCATAGCGCTGGATGCCTGGGATACCTACAGCAGGGTTGGACCGGCAGAGGGCGAAAGAGCCATAGCTCAAGCTGCAGTGTATTTGGCGTTAGCGCCAAAAAGTAATGCGGTGTATAGCGCTTTTAACCAGATGCGCACTTTGGTACAACAACAACCCGCTTATGAAGTGCCGCTGCATCTGCGTAACGCGCCCACTAAATTATTAAAAGAAATGGGCCACGGCGAAGGTTATCGTTATGCCCACAACGAGGCTGGTGCTTATGCCGCCGGCGAGCGTTATTTGCCAGCCGAGCTTGCCGGTCAGCAATTTTATCAGCCAAGTGACAGAGGCCTGGAAAAACAGCTGCAGGAAAAAATAAAGTATCTGCAAATGCTGGATGAACAAGCGCGTTTGCAGGGGAAATGCCGTGACTAATGCCATTTTCACCTACGGTATGATTGCCATTGGCGGTGCTATTGGCGCCTGTTTAAGATTTGCGTTAAACGAATGGACACTACATCTTTTTGGCAGAGCATTTCCTTTTGGCACTTTGCTGGTTAATATTCTCGGGTCTTTTGTCATAGGCCTGTTGTATGGCCTGTTGGTCACCGAGCAAATAGCGCCAAATCCGTGGCGGATTTTTATCGGCATTGGTGTGCTGGGCGCTTTTACTACTTTTTCAACATTTTCAATGGACACTGTGTTGCTGTTACAGCAGGGCGACTGGCTCAAAGCAATCGCCAATGTCGTGCTGAACCTGGTGTTGTGTTTAACCCTCGCCTGGCTTGGATTAAAGCTGGGCTCGATGAAGTAAAAATTTATGTTAGATAGCAAATACTTACGCAGTGAATTAACGCAAACCGCCGAGCGGTTGGCTACCCGTGGTTTTGTGCTGGATGTGGCACAAATCAGCGCTTTGGAAGAGCAGCGCCGTGAATTACAAGTGGCCACGCAGGAGCTGCAAAATCAGCGTAACAGCAAATCGAAAAACATCGGCCAGGCCAAAGCCCGGGGTGAAGATATCGCACCTTTACTGGCAGAAGTTGAAGGTTTAGGTGCAGAGCTTGACGCCGCCAAAATCAAACTGGATGCAGTACTGGCTGAGCTTGATCAAATTGCGTTGTCCATTCCAAACCTGCCGGACTTAGCAGTGCCTGTTGGCAAAGATGAAACCGGTAATCTGGAAGTGCGTCGTTTTGGCGACATTCCAAGTTTTGATTTTGAGCCAAAAGATCATGTGGCTTTAGGCGAAGCGCTGGCCGGTGGTCTGGATTTTGAAAACGCGGTTAAAATTGCCGGTTCACGTTTTGTAGTAATGAAAGGCCAGATCGCCCGCCTGCACCGTGCTTTAGCGCAGTTTATGCTGGATTTACACACAGAGCAGCATGGTTACACCGAGCTGTACGTGCCTTATCTGGTGAACAAAGACTCTTTGTATGGCACGGGTCAGCTGCCAAAATTTGGCGCGGACTTATTCCACACCCAGCCAGCCACTGAAGAAGGCGTCGGTATGAGCCTTATTCCAACAGCTGAAGTGCCGGTGACCAATCTGGCACGTGACCGTATTTTCGATTTAGCTGAACTGCCACAAAAATATACGGCGCATACTCCGTGTTTTCGTAGTGAAGCCGGCTCTTATGGCCGCGACACCCGGGGTCTTATCCGCCAGCACCAGTTTGACAAAGTAGAGCTGGTGCAGCTGACGCACCCGGAACATTCAATGGCAGCTTTAGAAGAGCTGACAGGTCATGCCGAAAAAGTGTTGCAGTTATTAGGCTTACCTTATCGGGTGATGTTGCTGTGCACCGGCGATATGGGTTTTGGCTCCAGCAAAACTTACGATTTAGAAGTATGGCTGCCAGCCCAAAATACCTTCCGCGAAATTTCGTCTTGCTCCAATATGGGCGATTTCCAGGCGCGTCGCATGCAAGCCCGTTTCCGTCCGGAAGAAGGTAAAAAGCCAGAATTACTGCATACCTTAAATGGCTCAGGTCTGGCCGTAGGCCGCACTTTAGTGGCTATTTTAGAAAACTATCAGCAAGCTGACGGCTCTATCCGTATTCCGGCGGTATTGCAGCCTTATATGGGCGGTAAAACCGAGATCCGCGCTTAACAAACTTTGTGGTGTTTGGCGCAAACCAAACACCACAAGTTATATGTTTTAACTCTGAAGCATCATCAAAACACACTGTTGAATTCTGCGGTAACAGGGTAAAAAAATGACAAGCACCACCCAACATGTCCGGCAACAAGCTGCGGTCAAAAAAGTCAGTATCAAAAAACGCACCAGCGCGCTGAAAGTTGCGCTCAGAGCTATTTATTGGATCATCGTTTTTGCAGTGATAGCAGTGGTTGGTTTTATTAGCTTTGAGGCTTTCTGGACTTATTACAGCAATAGCCGTTAACAGCAACGGCTGGTGCTAACCAGGTTAATATGGGACAGCGCAACGGCAGCTTTATTAAAGCTGCCGTTTTTTATTTATTGTGTTACAGACAGCGGGCAGGTTTGGGCAAACCTGCAATACGGGTGGCTTGTTTGGCAGGGCCCTCAGGGAATAATAAAAACAAATATTTACTGTTGCCTTTATCAGGGCCGAGTTTTTCTGCCATGGCTTTCACCAATAACCGGATGGCGGGGGATGTCTGATATTCCTGATAAAAATCCCGCACAAACCAGATCACTTCCCAGTGTGCCGGCGTCAGCTCGATGTTCTCCGCTTTGGCAAATGCAGCGGCCAAAGCTTCACTCCAGAGCGACAAGTCGGCCAGATAACCGTGTTTATCCAGCGGCACCTGCTGTCCATCTAATTGCATTGTCAGCACAAAATCACCTGATGAGCGGTTAAAGTCAGTTGTACCCATTGCTCGTCGTTTAATGACTGAAAACCGGCACTGAGTGGCACCCCACGTTGCTGTAAGTCTTGCTCCAGCACAAATAGCTGAGTCGTGGGCCAGTTGCGTTGTTGCTTAAGCAAATAGACTGCATCCTGGCGCAATAACACCGCGTCTTGTGCGCCTGCCAGGCTAAACACCACGTTGGGTTCAGGGGTGGTTATTTGATACAACAACATCTCAGCACCTCAGAATATGGTCTTGTTGCAACAGCAAGGCCGAAATGTCCGCTGTGCTCAATTCAGTGACGTCAATTCGCAGCTCATCTGCTGTCAGTTGATACAACAACATAGCGTCTGTGGCTACCACCACTTGCTCAATATCATATAAAGCAAATAACTTCTGGGCGGCTGTGAAATCTTTTACACCTAAGCTTTGTGTTGCTGTCAGCGGCAATAATTGTGTGATGGCAGCGCCAAGGTAAATCAGCGTGACCTGATGCTCAACCGCAGCAAGTGCCATCGCTAAATCTTGTGCTTCGCGGCTACTGCTTTGAGAAAATGCACTTTGGGTTAATATCAGCGCTATTTTTTTCATTAAAATTGCACCACACGATCAACTGTATCCAAACGCATCGCAAATTCAGCCAAACCGGCTGCAGTAAAACCAGCACGGGCAGGGCGGCTGTCGGTGGCAATGCCACGTTTTTCAGCAGCGGTGACACAGTACAGCAGCGGTATTTGCTGCTTCTGGCAAAAGCTTAACAGTCTGGCTGCATTATCAGGTTCATCTGCAGGTAAGTCGGTATCACTGGCCACCGCCAGCACTGCATCCTGATAAAAGAAAATATGGTCAATCTGATGTTGTAAAGCGCAGGCCGCTTGCGCAAAACGAAGCACGGACACGAGCGTCTGGCAGCCATAAACTGGTGATTGCACATAAAGGGCAAAACTGGCCATCTGCACACCTGCAATAAAAAAATACCCCGACAAGCGGGGCATTTTAATGAAAATCAGTCACTGTGCAACCACAGTCTGTGAATTACTCATCACTGTTTAAAAAGCCAAGCAGCTGCAGCAGTGCGGTGAACAGGTTAAAGATGTTCAGGTACAGGCTGACGGTAGCGCGGATATAGTTGGTTTCGCCGCCCTGCACAATACGACTGGTATCAAACAGGATAAAACCAGACATCAGCAGCACAATCACAGCGCTGATGGCTAACTGCAAAGCAGGAACCTGAAAGAAAATATTGGCAAGACCAGCCACCAGGGCCATGATCAAACCAACAAATAAAAAGTTACCGATAAATGAGAAATCTTTTTTGCTGGTCAGGGTGTAAGCCGACAGACTAAAGAAAATCAGCGCAGTTGCGGCAAAAGCCTGCATAATTATTTCCGGTCCATTTGGCATACCTGCATAACGATTCAGCATAGGGCCAATAGAAGCACCCATCACACCGGTAAAAGCAAATACCCAGAATAAACCAGCTGCACTGTCCGCTGTTTTAATGACTACAAACACCAGCACTAACGCCAGAATACTTAAACCTAAACCCAGCATAGAGCCAAAATCCAGTGCCATGGCAATGGCCGCAGTGACAGCGCTAAAAGTTAAGGTCATGGCAAGCAGCATATAGGTGTTGCGAAGAACTTTGTTGATGCTGAGGCTTTCTGCGCCTGTCATCAGCTGTTGGTTTTGATAAGACATAATCACTCCTGTGGTTGTAAATACTCTGCGACTATACAAGCTTCAAATCGACAAGTCAGTAACTTTGACCTGAGGCTCTGGCTAAAATTCCCAGCGTTGTTTAAATCCTGCACACGGATAGCACAGCTTTTGTGCAAACAGATCTTTATAATGCAATTCAATGTGTTAAATGGCAAAAAAATGCTTTCTTTTCGCGGCACAACTTATTAAGATACGCGCCATTGGAGAGATGGCAGAGTGGTTTAATGCACCGGTCTTGAAAACCGGCGAGGGTTAATAGCCCTTCAAGAGTTCGAATCTCTTTCTCTCCGCCATATAAATAACAAAAAGCCCGCATAGCGGGCTTTTTGTTTTTCTGCTGTTTAGCTGCAGGTAAGGCAAACTGTCTGGTACAGCATTGCTTGGTACAGTGCTAAAAAAGCCGGTTTTTAAGAATACCGGCTTTGTTCCGCTTGCCTTCTTAGGCTTGTCCCACTCAGAACTTTGCAGTGATTCCAAGCGTAATAGCCCGGCCCGGTAATGGGGTGTCGGCTTTGATAAAGGAGCTGTGCACATAACCAAGTTTATTGCTTAGGTTTGTACCCTTTAAAAAGGCCGTGACATCACCAGACTGCACATCAAAATAATAATTCAGGCTGGCATCAAAGCTGGTGTAGCCTGCGGTTTCGGTTTCATAAGCCGACACTTTATCCTGGCGTGCATAGTAGGTGGCACCCAGCACAGTGCTCCATTGTTGCGCCTGATACTGATATTCAACACCGGCTTTTAATGGCGGAATGCGCGGTAAATCACCACCTGATTTCAGCTCTGCACGCACCGTATCGGCAAATAACGACAACTGCTGTGCACTATCAAGTTGATAGCTCATAGCAAACTCGGCGCCGTACATCCGCACATCTTGTTGTTGATATTGATAAACGTCAAAATCACCATGGTTATGTTCATCATGCGCTTCGCCGGCATGCTCTTCATGGTCAAGCTCGTCATGAGCAGCCAAATCGTCCATACCTAAGCCAGTGTTGGCGAGATACAGGTAGTCATCAATCTGGTTGTAAAAGAAGTTGTAGCTGAAGGTGAAGTCACCATCCACTTTGCGAAACCCAAGGTCAATGTTATTGGCGGTTTCACGTTGCATTTTACCATTATAAAAGCCAATTTCACCGTCGTCATCCAGCTGATAAGCCAGTCCCAGTTCATAACTGCGGGTGGCAATATGGGCACCGTTGGCGTAAATTTCAGCCGCACTTGGCGCACGCTGTGAACGACTGACACTCAAAGCCCATTGATAACCTGACTGGAAGTTCCACACCAGACCTGCCGAAACACTCAAAGCATTAAATTTGGCAAAACTATTGCCGCTATCTTCTTCGTGTTCTTCTTCGCCATGCTCTTCCTCATGGGAGTGTTCCAACATTAATGCACCGGCGTCGTGTTTGCTGCGCTCTAAACGTGCACCAAGCTGAGCGGAAAACTCGCCAAAAGTACGCTCTTCCAGTACAAAAAGCGCCAGACTGCTGGTTTTGGCATCCGGAGTAAATGCTTCGACACCAAAGGCTTTATAGTCATTGTGCTGGTAATGTACACCGACCAGACCGTGCCAACCCAGCAGGTCACTGTGCTCGGCGCTGAAGCGGTTTTCAAAAGATTTGTTTTTAAAAGTGGTGCCTGGCAGGCCAGCGTCCATTTCAATATGTTGATAGTCGGTATATGCGCCGCTCAGACTCAGGGTTTCAATCCCCTTAAACGGGTTATATAACTCGCCGGTGTAACTAAGTCTGTCTTGTTTCAGATCAGCATAAACACCTGATTCAGCGCCGTGTTCATCTGCCGCTTCATCTTCATGCTCGTGCTCTTCGTCATGCGCATGGTGTCCAGGAATGCCATATTGACTGTCGATATGACCAATCGAAACGCCAAAAAGACCCTGACTGCCCACCCAGCTGGCGCCAAGATTCAACGCCTGATTATCTAAAGCGCTGTTTTCCAGAACTTTTAGTTTTTCACCTTCATCATTGACAAACTCTGGAACTTCATAGTTGTTGCTGCTGCGGTCAAAACCATCAAAATGCCAGGCAAATTGTTCAATGGCACCATCATGGGCCAAGGCATAGGTTTTTTCGTCGGCAACGTTATTAAATCTGGCATCCACAACGGTTTGTGGGCTGCGTAACTGGCGCGGCACTCTGTTATCGACAATATTCACCACACCACCAATAGCGCCACTACCGTAAAGCAAAGTGGCAGGGCCTCTTAATACTTCAATTTGTTCTGTGGTAATAGCATCGGCACTGATGGCATGATCCGGGCCAACACGGGACACATCACCTGTGTCCATACCGTTGCTCAATAGCTTAACACGCGGGCCGTCCAGACCACGGATCACCGGACTTGCCGCCACAGGGCCATAATAATTGCTATGCACACCGGGCAAGGTTTTTAAGGTTTCACCTATGGTCGCTTCAGTATGGCGGCTTAAATCTTCGCCTGACATCACAGACACCGGATGTGCCATATCCAAATCATAATGATGTAAACCTGAGGCTGACACTGTCATCCGCTCAAGGCCACCGCTGTTGAGTGTGACAGCAAGCGGCTGCTGATTAACAGTAACAAATTCATCACCATAACCTTTGGCCGCAATATGAAGCCTGGCATCGGCCGGGCTTTGGATCTGAAATTCACCTTTATCATTGGTATAGACATATTGTTGCCGTCCATGCACATGAACTTTGGCATTGGCAACCGGTTGTCCCTGGGCATTCATTACAATACCAGTCACTGTGCTGGTCTGAGCCTGTGCCTGGCAGGACAGGGCAACGCATAAAGCCAGCGCAGCAGGCTTAAAATAACGAACCGCCGGAACAAGGCGTAGAACAGTATTCATAAGAGATCCCGTCTTTGTTTTCAGATAAATATTCGATCATACATTGTGATGTTATAACATTTTACGGCAAGCCTGCGCCAAAAAACAAGGCCTGATCTATCCGACTGATCACTGACGCGACCAAAAAGCGCTTTTTATCGTTTAACAGAGTGCAACAGCACAAAGCACTGTTGTTACCAGAGCCGACTGCATTAGAATGTTGCTTTTATTGCCAGTTGGGATTGGGCTGTGATGTCGTTTTGGCCAGAGTTTTTATTAGTTGCTTCGGTACATTTTGTTGCAGTGGCAAGTCCGGGGCCGGATTTTGCCATTATTTTACGTTATGCCGTGCGTTATGGTGTGAAAGTCGCATTGTCCGCCAGTATTGGTATTGGTCTTGGCATTTTGTTACATGTAGCTTATTCGTTACTTGGCATAGGTTTATTGTTACAAACGACTCCCTGGTTGTTTCAACTGTTTTCCCTCTGCGCGGCAGCATACCTTGCTTATATCGGCATTCAGGCACTTAGAAGTGGTCCGGGTGTCGCATCCGGACCTGATCAGGCTGACCCAGTCGCAGCCATAGGATTATGGCAGTCGTTTCGTACCGGCTTGCTGACCAATGGTCTGAATCCTAAAGCAACCTTGTTTTTTCTGGCGTTATTTGCCGTGATTATTTCGCCGGAAACACCGATGAGTTTCAAAATTATTTACGGTGTTTATATGGCTGTTGCCACCGCCCTTTGGTTTAGTTTGCTATCTTTTATATTAACCCGGCAGAAAATAAGAAGTTTTTTGCTAAATCAGGGTTATTGGTTTGACCGTTTGATGGGAATAGTTCTGTTGGCATTAGCCATGCATCTGTTGTATAGCGCATTAAAGACTCTTTAAACTTTATAGCGCCTTTTGCCGACAAAACAGCAAAGGGGGACTTATGCGAATGCAGAGCAAGGTGATCCGGCTGGATCTGAATTACAGCTCGGAGCAATCACATCAGTATCTGAAAGAAACCTGCTATCTGGCGCCTTTTCCGGATGAAGACGCCAGTCATTTTGCCAAACGGATCCTCACTTATTTAAGCCTGTACGAACTACACCCTGTGCTGGCAAAACAACCACCATCAAGCCGGCAACCGGATTTGTACCTGCAGGATCAGCAACAACATTTTTTGCTTTGGTGTCAGGTTGATTTACCCAGCGATAAACAGTTACAACGCGCCAGCCATCAGGCGAACCAAGTGTTGCTGGTGACTGACGCCAGCGAACATAACAAAGCCAAAGCCTTGATCCGCGGTATGCCCAATGTAGCGCTGTTTTGCCTGGAGGCGGCGCAGCTGGAGGATTTTTGTAAGATGCTCCGCGGTCACATGCAGTTGTCAGTCTGGCGTGAACAGGAGCAACTGATCATCACCGACGGTCAGCAACAACTTGAATTGCAGGTTGCCCCCATTCTCAATCCTCTGCTGCACTAACAATCACTAAAGCGAGCTTTGATTTACCCGGCACTCCGGATGACATATAATGCGCGCCGGTTTTTATTGCGCCGGATTTGCGATCCGGACCTGGCAAAAAAGGTGAAAGATGTACGTAGTAGCTGCTTTATATAAATTTGTGAACCTGTCTGATTATGTTGCACTTCGCGACAAACTCTATCAGCATCTGGTGCTGAATAAAGTCAAAGGCACCTTATTATTAGCCGAAGAAGGCATTAACGGCACCATTTGTGGTACCCGTGAAGGCATTGATGCGGTCTACAGTTTTCTGCAGGCCGATGGCCGTTTTGACGGCATGTCTTATAAAGAATCTTTTGCCGATGAACCAGCGTTTTACCGCACCAAGGTCAAACTAAAAAAAGAAATTGTCACTATGGGTGTGGAAGGTATTAATCCGGCGCATATTGTCGGCACTTATGTGAAGGGTGAAGCCTGGAATCAGCTTATAAGCGACCCGGACACTATCGTCATTGACACCCGTAACGACTATGAAGTGGCCATTGGCACCTTTAAAAACGCCATCAACCCCAACACCACCAGTTTTCGAGAGTTCCCGCAGTGGGCTGCGGAAAATCTGGATAAAACCAAACACAAAAAAGTGGCCATGTTCTGCACTGGCGGTATTCGTTGTGAAAAATCAACGGCCTTTTTAAAAGAGCAGGGTTTTGACGAGGTTTACCACCTCGACGGCGGCATTCTGAAATATCTGGAAGAAGTGCCAGAGCCGGAAAGTTTATGGCAAGGTGAGTGTTTTGTGTTTGATCAGCGCGTTGCGGTAAAACACGGTTTAGAGCAAGGCAGTTACGATCAATGTTATGCCTGCCGTATGCCTCTATCACAACAAGAGCTGTTATCTCCACTTTATGTCAAAGGCTTAAGCTGCCCGCATTGTCACGACAAAATTACCGACGAGCAGCGTGCATCTTTTACCGAACGGCAAAAGCAGATTGAACTTGCTAAACAACGGGGTGAGCAGCACATCCGCGACGGCAAGGTTGACTTTTAACGCTACACTTTCTAACGCTGGACTTTTAACGCTACACCAGCCCATAACTTAACCCAGACTAAGTCCACAACATGATTCTGGAACGCGGTTAGCGCTTCGCTAACCGCAATGGGGAGCTTCGGATGGCAGAAAAAACCGTGTTACTGGTGGACGACTCCGCCGCCTTACGTTTAATTGCCGGCCAGCTGCTGACCGAAGCCGGTTATCAGGTACTGGAAGCCGATGACGGCAATACGGCGCTGCAACTACTGGATGGACGCAAAATTGATTTGATCATCACAGATGTCTACATGCCAGAACTGGATGGTCTGGCCTTGATCAGGCAAATCAAAACACTAAACAACTACCGTTTTACCCCCATCATGTTATTAACACGCGAAGCGGCAGAAGGACCAAAACTGCAGGCGCAGTTGCTTGGCGCCAAAGCCTGGATTGTCAAACCTTTTTCTGCGCCACAGCTGCTGCAGGCCGTTGGTAAAATTTTGTGCTGAAGCTGCTGTTATGTTGATAACAAAGTGTCGCTGGCAAATTCTCCGCTTTGTATTCGCCGGTGAAATCAGGCCTGGCTGTTTCTGGCCCTCAGGAGCAAACTGATGGTAAAACCAGGATTGCCCCAGGGCAGTGTTGAAATCTTTTTGCAGCCTGGTGAGATGTATTTTGCCAAAGGCAATGTCCGGATCAGTACTTTGCTCGGCTCCTGTGTTTCCGTCAGTTGCTGGCATAACAAATATAAAGTAGGGGGCTTAAGCCATTTTTTATTGCCCGATGCCAGTATTGCCGCCGATAACAGCCAGGATAGCCGTTATGCCAATACCGGCTTTGAGTTGATGCTCTCAGAAATACGCAAACAAGGCCTTCACAGCAAAGATTTTGAGTTTAAGCTGTTTGGCGGTGGTACTATGCCAAAACCAGCAGCAAGCGCCCATCATCAGATCGGCGGAAAAAACGTCGCTGCAGCAAAACAGCTGTTAGAACAGTACCAGCTTGAGCTGAAAGCCGAGCATACCGGTGGTGTGGGTTACCGTAAGCTGATGTTCGATGTCTGGAGCGGGCAGGTCTGGTTAAAGTATGTGGCGCTGGATTCTCCTTAAAGAGGGCGCCACAAAGTGACGGCGTAAACATCAGCGCCTGAAAAGAACCCGGCTGTACTTACAGTTAAACCAGTGCCAGCCGACACTCAGACTTGAAGCATGAAACAGGCATCAGGCCAATTCACCGGCCGCTTTACAACCCTGAGTCACCCAGAAAATAAAATCGCTGTCCGACATTGGTTTAGCCAGATAATAACCCTGCGCCATCATACAGTTTGCCTGCTGCAGATAACGCCAGTCGGCGGCCGTTTCCACACCTTCGGCTACCAGATTAATGCCAAGCTTGTCACACATCAGCAAGGTACTTTCAAAAATCACCTGTAAATGCGCTTTGTTGTGAATGCCATCAATTAAACTGCGGTCAATTTTCAGCTCGGTAAAAGGAATTTGCGACAGCTGTTTTACCGACGAATACCCCGTGCCGTAATCATCAATCGACAAACCAAACCCCAGTAACCTCAGCCGGGTTAAAAAGGCCAGCGCCTGACCCATGTTGCGGATCACTGCCGTTTCCGTTACTTCAAAAATCAGATTGGACGGGGTAATACCTGAATTGGCGAGCAATTGGGTTACCTGCTGCAAAAACTGCTTATTGTCAAAGGATGTTGCCGACAGATTGACCGAAATTTTGCTGGAAAACCCCTGTTGCTGCCACAGTTGCAGTTGCGCTATCGCCATCACCAGCACTTCGTAACTCAATGCATCAATCAGGTTATAACGCTCACAACTCTGAATAAAATCGTTTGGATACACCAGACCGCGCTCTGGATGGCGTAGCCTGACCAGCGCTTCAACCCCCGCCAGCTCCAGCGTTCTCATATTGAGTTTGGGCTGATAATGCAGCTCAAACTGATGTTCAAGTAATGCACGCTGCAGTTGTTCAAACTCAAGCGGCGCATGCTTTTGCTGCGATACTGCTTTTTTACATGGAATCACGGAATTCTGTAGTAAGCGCTGTAAATCCGCCAGCATCACAGGCTTGGCCATACTGCCAATCACATTTAAACCGTCGGCTTTGGCCATCAGTTCCACTGAGGCAATCAGATTTGCTTCTCTGCTGCTGACAATAGCAATGGCCGAATCCAGGTCCATCGATGCCAGCTGATGTAAAAGTTCAATACCGTCCATATCCGGCATTTCAAGATCACAAATAATCAGGTCAAATTGTCTATCGCATTTTTGCAGCATCTCAAGCGCAATATGGCCATTGGCTGCTTCGCTGATATCAAGCACGCCGGCAGCACTGCACAGTTGTCGCATATATTCACGCTGACTCGGGCTATCCTCAACCACCAATATTGAAAATGTGTTCATCCTTTTCCTCAGCTACTACTGTATTTCATGATGATGCCGGGCACCTGTGACAGCGGAACGATCTGATCAGCTGCACCACGTTTAATGGCTTCTTTGGGCATGCCAAACACCACACAACTGGCTTCATCCTGGGCATAGGTTCGGGCGCCGGCCTGTTGCATCTCCAATAAACCGCGGGCGCCATCATCGCCCATACCAGTCATAATAATACCGATGGCATTGGCGCCGGCCACTTTGGCCACAGAGCGAAATAATACATCGACCGAAGGGCAGTGCCGGTTCACCGCAGGACCAGGTTTCACCACGGCCTGATAATAAGCGCCATTTCTGGTAATACTTAAATGTTGACCACCTGGTGCAATCAACGCAAGGCCAGGTCTGATGCGATCACCATGCCGGGCTTCGCGCACTTCGATATCACAAATGCTGTTTAGCCGCTCAGCAAAAGCAGCGGTAAATTTTTCCGGCATATGCTGCACTATCACTATGCCTTCACTGACTGGATTCAGTTGTGACAACACAAACTCAAGCGCCAGAGTACCGCCGGTTGAAGTACCAATAGCAATTACTTTTTCGGTGGTTTTGGCCATAGCGGCCAAAGGCGGATTCTCTGGTGTTATCGCGATGTGCTGTTTTGCCGTTGGCAGCGCATGCAGGTTTTTTAAATTGGCTTTGGCGGCTTCGCGAATCGCATCAGCAAATTGTTGTTTGCTGGCGTGCAGAAAATCTTTCACGCCGAGTTGGGGTTTAGTGAAAATACCGGCAGCACCGGCCTGCAGCGCCTGCAGGGTGGTAGCGGCGCCTTTTTCAGTTAACGAAGAACAAATCAACACAGGCGTTGGCCTGGTGCTCATAATTTGTTTTAAGAAGGTGATGCCGTCCATGCGCGGCATTTCAACATCCAGCGTGATCACATCAGGCCATTCTTTATTCATTTTTGCCATGGCAAAAATGGGATCCGGCGCCGCGGCAATGACTTCAATATCGGCGATACCGTCCAGCAACTGGGTTAACACCTGCCTTACCAGCGCGGAGTCATCCACAATCAGTACTTTGATGCGACGTTTACTCATAGGGTATTGGCCTCAAAGCTGGCGTTGAGCAGATGTTTTGGCTGATAACGATAACAACTGGCCTGTAACTGTTCTAAGGCATCATCGTAGCCATGAATACTTTCTGAGTGGCCAACCAGTAACAAACCACCAGGTTTGAGCTGACGCAAAATGTTTTTGACAATGATTTTTTTATCTTCTAATTCAAAATAAATCAGCACGTTACGCAGAAAAATAACATCAAATTTGGCGAGCCCGGGCGGCAGCTTAAACAGGTTAGCCTGCTCAAAACTGACCCTTTGCCGTAGTTCCTGACCAATTCTGAACCAGCCATGGTCTTTGCCCACACCTTTTTGGCAATACCGCTGCAAATATGCCGGGGGAATTTTTGCAGTGTCAGCAATTGGGTATACCGCCCGCCGGGCTGTGTTTAACACAGCTGTATTAATATCGGTGCCGAGAATTTGCCAGTTGCATTGCAGCCCCAAGGTGTCGGCCAGCAGCATGGCAATACTATATGCTTCTTCGCCGGATGAAGACGCAGCACTCCATACCTGAAAATTTTGCCGCGAGCCTTGTTGCCGCACAAAATTCTGCAAGAAACTAAAGTGTTTATCTTCACGGAAAAAATAAGTTTCATTGGTGGTGAGCAGGTTCAGCGCCAACTGTTTTTCAGCCGATTGTTCCGGATCTTTTAACAGCTTCAGGTACTGGCTGTAATTGCCGAGTTTTAATGCATACAAACGTTTTTGCAGACGCCCGGTGATCATGCCTTTTTTAATCGGACTTAAATGAATGCCGGTATGATGATATAACCAGTCTCGAAAGCCGTTGAACTCAGCTTCGCTGAGTTCAGGGCCTTGTTGTGATTTGCGGATAACCTCAGAATTTTTCGTATTCAAAATCATCAGAGGCCTCGTTATGGCGCTTAGCGGAACGAGCTGAGACAGGCGCTGCTTTCACCGGTCTTTGCTGCGCTCTGTTATGCACCGGATGCTGGCTGCGGCTCACGTTATGCTGTTGCAGCGTAAAGAACTCCATCATCTGCTGCAATTGCATCGCCTGAGTGGTCAGCTCTTCAGAAGTGGAGGATAACTCTTCACTGGCCGCCGCATTTTGCTGGGTTGCCTGGCTTATCTGACTAATGGCACTGTTAATTTCATGAGCACCTGAAGATTGTTCTGAACTTGCGGCGGCAATTTCCTGCACCAGCTCTGAAGTGCGCTGAATAGAAGGCACAATCTGTTCCAGTAAGGTACCTGCCTGTTCGGCCATGCTGACGGAACTGCCGGCCATTTCGCCAATTTCTTTGGCTGCGGTCTGACTACGACCAGCCAGCTTACGCACTTCAGCCGCAACCACAGCAAAACCACGGCCATGCTCACCGGCGCGGCCCGCTTCAATAGCGGCGTTCAGTGCCAGCAAGTTGGTCTGATAAGCAATATCGTCAATAATGCTGATTTTCTGGGCAATTTGCCGCATCGCCAGCACAGTTTCCCGAACCGCCTTGCCACCATCAATCGCATCCTGTGCACTTTTGCTGGCAATACCTTCGGTAATTTTTGAGTTTTCCGTATTCTGGGCGATGGATGCCGACATCTCTTCCATTGATGCACTGGTTTCTTCCACACTGGCCGCCTGCTCAGATGACGACTGACTCAGCGACTGGGCCGTTGCATTCATTTGTTCAGAAGCTGACGACAGAGTGTCAGCGGCAGAGCGCACTTCCTGAATAATATTACTCAGGTTTTTCACCATAGAGGCAATAGCCGCCAGCATACTACTGCTGTCACCAGCTTTGAGCTCCACTTCAACCGACAAATCACCGGCCGCCACTTTACTGATAATGTCTTCAGCATAAGCCGGCTCACCACCCAGTTGGGTGACCAGACTGCGGGTAATTAAAATACCCAGCACAATACTCAGTACCAGACTAAACACAATACAAGCCAGATTAATAATAAACGAGCGTTCATAGGCGGCAGTTGAATCGTTGTAGGCGCTACCGGCCACTTTTAACTGCACATCAACCAGCTTGGCAAAGCGGTCAGACACTGGTTCTATACTTGGATACAATTTACTGAGCACAAAGCTATCCAAAGCTGCAGCGTCTTGTTTGCGCAAAATATCTTTCAGCTCCACAGTGGAGCTGTCCGCCACTTTCAGCAAATCTTTAATCTCGTTCACAACAGCTGTTTCTTCTGCAACCATCTCAGTGGCCAGATAAGCAGCCCAGGTGTCGTGAATAATTTTGTCGGCCTGTTCGATATTGGCCAGTCCCTGTGCCCAATCCATGCCTTTGTTACGCACTTTATGTGCGGTATCGACAATATTAACCGCATACATATCTGCAATCAGTTTTAAGTCTTTCAGTGGTACCACACGGTCGTTATAAACACTGGACATGGCAGTATTGGAATCACGGGCAGTAAAAATACCAAGCACCCCAACAATCAGAATTAAGATAATCATCGAAGAGGCCAGGGTAGCCATCCGGGTTGCTACTTTCATTTTTTTAAACATGGAAACCTCTGTTGGTTATTTTTCGACAACGTTTTCAATTACTGCAGTCATTTCTTCGACCGATAACACCCGCTCACCGCGCAGCAAGATGACAAACTGGTCTCCGGTATTGACAACACCAAGGATAAACTGGGCACGAATGCGGGCGCCAAAAGTAGGGGCCGGTTCTATCGTTTCCATATTTATTTCCATCACTTCACTGACACTGTCGACCACAGCGCCAATAGTGACGGTTTGTTCTTCAAACGGGATTTCCAGAATGACAATACAGGTGCGTTTCTGAATTTCGGTTGGCGCTTTATTAAAACGCACCGACAAATCAATCACAGGCACCACTTCACCGCGCAGATTCAGCACACCTTTGACAAACTCGGGCATCAGCGGAATAGGGGTGACATTGTCGTATTCAATAATTTCTTTCACCGCACTGATACTGATGCCAAAACATTCATCCCTGAGCACAAAGGTCAGAAAATGCTGGTGACTCAGTGGATCCTTAGCGAAACTTTCATCCATTGGTGCTCTCCGGGCTAAGACATGGGATGACAGGCGGTATTCTCAGCAGTACTGGCAAACTGCACCAGTTGCGGAATATCCAGAATAAAACCAACATTACCGGAACCGAGAATAGTGTAGCCCCCGATCCCTTTGAGTGATTTAAACATACTGCTCAGTGGCTTGATCACGGCCTGCAACTCACCCTGCAGTTGGTCCACCACCAGACCGGCTTTGTGATTGCCATATTGCACCACCACGATATTTTCTTTGGCTTTGGCGTCGGATTTCAGGTTAAACAGCTGCTTAAGTTTGATAAAAGGCAAGACTTCACCGCGCAGGTCCAGATAGTTGCGCTCGTTTTCGTGCAGATCTGCAAACTCGATACATTCCTGTACCATATTGAGCGGCAGCACCAGATGGGTGTCGCCAATGCGCACCAGGAATCCGTCGATAATGGCAAGGGTGAGTGGCAGACGGATTTTAAAAGTGGTGCCTTTGTCAGGAATGGAATCAATCTGAATTTGCCCCCGCAACTCTTCAATATTCCGTTTCACCACATCCATGCCCACGCCGCGGCCGGACAAGTTAGTGACCGCTGAGGCGGTGGAAAAACCAGGCGCAAAAATCAGCTTAAATATTTCTTCTTTGCCAAGCTCTCTGTCGGCGGAAATAATGCCTTTTTCGATAGCTTTTTGCCGGATCCTTTCGATATTGAGCCCGGCACCATCGTCGCTGATTTCAATGACGACTGAGCCTGACTCATGGCAGGCCGACAGCTTTAACTGGCCCTGGGCCGGCTTGCCTTTATAAAGCCGCATTTCTTTGCTTTCGATCCCATGATCAACAGCGTTTCGCACTATATGCATCAGCGGATCCGACAGTTTTTCCACCATGGTTTTATCCAGTTCAGTGTCGGCTCCGGACACAACCAGTTCGATTTCTTTGCCAAGTTCTTTGGAAACATCCCTTACTATGCGGCGCAATCTACTGAAAGACTCGCCAACCTGCACCATGCGAAGGCCCAATGCACCATCGCGAATTTGCTCAAGCAGGCCGGTTAACACACCAAAAGCTTCCTGCAGCGGCTCGTGTTCAATTTGCTGCAACAGACTGTCGATACTGGCGCCTGCTGTCACCAGCTCACCAACCAGGTTGATCAGTTCATCCAGCTTTCGTGCTTCTACTTTTAAAAACTGAAAATCAGGCGGTCTTTTGTGCTCAGTGGCTTTTTGTTTATCCAGCGCCATCGCCACAGCATCGGCCGATACCGCGCCCTGACCAACCAACACTTCTCCCAGCGCCTGTACTTTCTGGCTTTGCTGCTGAAGTTGTTGTTGCACCTGCAACGCACTTTGCAATTCACGTTCGGTAACTGCGCCAACACTCACCAGCAAGGTGCCGAGTTTTTCATCGGAAGGAGGAATATTCTGCAGCGACTGCTCTATTTGCTGCGGTGCCGTGATCACAACTGTGCTGCTGTCCTGCACAAACTCAAATACATCTTCAATCTGTTGTTTACTGGCTTCTGAGGCAAAATCAAGCTTCAGGTGCAGATAACAGGATTCGGGGTCAAAGTTGTCGGGAAAAGCCCAAAGCGCTGTGACGTTTTCAATGCTGCCCAATGTTTGCAGAAAGTTCAGCTGCGACAGAGGGTCCATACCGTCACGAAATACATCGTCACCGTATTGAATATCAAGTTGCCAGTAGGCCGGACTATTATGAATCATGGCTTTGACCGGCTCGGCCTTTTCGGTTTGTGGCTGAATATACTGATGCAGTTGCTCAATCAGTGCAGCACCTTGCTGCAAATCGATACTGACGGTTTCATCTTCAAGCTGTCGGATCATCGCTGCCATATGATCCTGACAATCCAGCATCAGATTAATCAGCGCCGCGTCCATTTCCAGCTCATTGCTGCGGACTTTGTCCAGCACACTTTCAACGTTGTGGGTAAAAACCACCACAGGGTCAAAACCAAACATGCCGGCCGAGCCTTTGATGGTGTGAGCGGCACGGAAAATGGCATCAATATGCTCGGCAACTTCGGCATCACCACTTTCGATTTCCAGCAAACAGCTTTCCATCACCGCCAATAGACTGTTGGCTTCTTCAATGAACAATAATCTTGCCTGCGTCAGATCCATCAGAGCCTTCCTTTATTGTTCAAAATGTTGTGGCCAGTGCAGGCCATACAAAGTACTGACCCTTGAAAACACTTCATTGTCGCTACCCGAGACAATACACTGGGCGGGGGCGGCTATTTTTGACAGCAACCACAGCAGTAACTGCACACCGGCCGAATCCAGCTCTTCGAGGTTGGCCACATCGAGAATCAGTTTCAGGCTGTCGCTTTGCCAGAAAGGGGTCAGTGCCTGATGCACCTCACGCACGTTAAATATGGTGAGTTCGGCAGGCAATTCTGCCACCAGAAAATCAGCTTTATGACTCAGTTGTACCGGCATGCATAGGTCCTTCTGTGCGCAATTATCAGGCGAGGATCAATTTTTGGACGGCAAGTAACATTTGTTCCGGTTTAAACGGTTTCACTACCCAGGCTTTGGCACCAGCGGCTTTGCCTTCTTCTTTTTTCTGCTCTGAGCCTTCTGTCGTGAGCATAATCACCGGGGTAAAACGGTAAGCGGGGAGTTGTTTAATTTCCTTGAGCATCGTAATGCCGTCCATATTGGGCATATTCACGTCGGAAATGATTAGATTAATTTTCTGGCCAGTCAGTTTAGCCAACGCATCTTTGCCGTCACAGGCTTCAATCACCTCATAACCATTTGCTCTTAAGGTCAAGCCGACCACCTGACGAATACTGATGGAGTCATCCACTATTAAAATGGTTTTCATACAAATCCCCAATTAAAAGAAAGTAATTTCATCGTCCTGCTGTTTATTTTTATTATTCTGTCCGCCGCGATGCACACTGGCTTGCTCAAGCGTGGTGTAGGTTTTTTCCAGCTCTGTTAACCATTGCTCGGTGGAAATCAGCTGTGGCTGGTTATCTTGCTGTATATCACTGAGCATTTCTGTACACTTTTGTCGCAGCTTGTCCATATCCGACATAACATGGCTCAGGATCTGACTGACTCTGTCCTGGAACTGCAAATTAACAATGACATCAGACAGTTGCTGCTGAACATGGCGTGACTGTTGCTCAAGCCTGTCGTTATTGTCGGTGATGACACGCACAGCTTGTTCGTAGTCGGTGATCACCCCATGAATAGTTTGTTCAGTCTGACTGATAGCCTGCTGCTCGGTTTCCACCAGACTTTCTGAGTCCTGCACCACTTTGGTCAGCGCCTTGGTCACATCAGCCACCCGCTCGCGAATACGCCGGCCCGCTTCGCCGGAGCGGTTGGACAGGGCGCGCACTTCGGTGGCAACCACAGCAAAACCCCGGCCACTTTCACCGGCTCGTGCTGCTTCAATTGCCGCATTTAACGCCAATAAGTTGGTTTGGGCGGCAATGTCTCCGACTTCAGCCGTCATGCTTTGCAGCGCTTCGGTCACCTTGGTCAGCTGTTGAATTTCTTCCAGCATCATTTGCCGGTTGCGCTGGGCTTCATTGAGCTGGCGTGTCATTTCCAGCAGTTTGCTTTCCGATTGTTCAATCATCAGGATCAGGTCCTGATTTTGCCGGCCAGACTGTGCCTGTTGCGGGTCATTTAATAAGTCAAAAAGTTGCTGAAATCTTTGATTTAAATTCAGCACCGCCTCTTCGGTTTGCTCTTTCACCAGAGTGGACTGTTTATTCCAAAGTGGCATCAGCTGATGTACCAGCGACAACAAGTTTGCCGAAAAATGCTGATAACTTGTGTCCGGTTGCAGCGCCTGTGTAGTTGACGGCGTCATCTCCGGCGTTGTATCTGCCCATTGCCAATAAATCACAGCGGCACTTGCCAGCAGCAGCAACGCAAACAATATTGACAGCCCAAGTGAAAGACCACTCAAACCAACGACAACAAGTAATAATGCCTGCAGCACAAGCGTCAGATATTTTGCAAAAGATGGTGTAATCACAGATCAGAAGTCCAAGGTTATGAATTAAATCAATGCGGTACCAGCGTACCTGCTGTTACGGATGTAGATTAATACTTGACGCAAATTGCGAGGGCGTCAAGCTTGATTGACAAACTTAATTAAAATCTAAAAAACAATTTTTCTTTTATTTACCAGACATTTATCAAGAATGCTGAACAAGCTTAAAGTCGTCTGCAATCTGAAACATCCTGGCTTTTTTCTGCTTACAAATTGGGTGTTTTTACATCAGGGACAAAGGTCGAAAATGCCGGCAACATCATACTGATGTCTGACAAAACAGTTTTTCAGTAAAGCGAATGGAATATTCCGGCCAAACATTCTAATTAATCGATAGAATACTGCGTTTTTTTATGGTTTTTATTTAGTGTTATCGCAAGTAAATTTATTTGCGGGAGGATTTATGCAAACAGAACAACAGAATAACGCGACGAAACCAAAAACTTTGCACTACAACAATCTGAGTGTCAGTTTGCACTGGCTGATGGCGTTGATGGTTGTTGCGTTATTTGCCCTGGGCTTTTGGATGGTTGATTTGACCTATTACAGCAGCTGGTACAAAACAGCACCTTACTGGCACAAAAGTATTGGCATTCTGCTCTTTGCTCTGCTGCTGTTGCGGCTGTTCTGGCGATTTAAAACTGGTAAACCCGAAGCTCTAGCCAGCCAAAACATGAAGCTGCAACAAGTGGCGGCCATAGTACATATGCTGTTGTATCTGCTGCTGTTTAGCATTGTGCTGACCGGGTATCTTATTTCAACCGCAGACGGGCGGGGCATTGAAGTGTTCAGCTGGTTTGAGTTGCCGGCTTTGGGTGAGTTATTTGCAGAGCAGGCCGATATTGCCGGTGCTTTGCACAAATGGTTTGCCTACGTATTGATGGCTCTGGTGGCTATGCATGCTGCCGGCGCAGTTAAACATCATTTTGTTGACAAAGACGCCACGCTAAAACGCATGTGGTGGCATAAAAATTAGCAACCTGTAAGGAGATTTTATGAAAAAGTTAGTGATCGCAGCCGCAATAAGCACCCTGTTGAGTATGCCTGCCGTTCAGGCCGCCGACTATGTGATTGATACTCAGGGCGCACATGCCTTTATCCAGTTTAAAGTCAGCCATTTAGGTTACAGCTGGTTACATGGCCGCTTTAATACCTTCAGCGGTAACTTCAGTTATGACGATAAAAATCTGGCTGCGTCAAAAATTTCGCTGGAAATTGACACCAAAAGTGTTGATTCCAACCATGCCGAGCGTGACAAACACTTACGCAGCGCCGATTTTCTGAATGTGGACAAACAACCTAAAGCCAGTTTTGTCAGCACCAAAATGGTGCCAAAAGACGGAGCCAATTTTGATGTGGTCGGTAACTTTACGCTGAATGGCGTGACCAAAGAAATTACCATTGCGGCAGCTAAAACCGGCGAAGGTAAAGATCCGTGGGGCGGTTACCGTGCAGGTTTTGAAGGTAAAACCAGCATCAATTTATCAGACTACGGCATTAAAAATATCTTAGGGCCAGCCTCAGAAACTGTGCAGCTGGATTTAGTGGTAGAAGGTATTCGTCAGTAAGTTTTGTTAGAACTTCTTACATCAGTACTACTGAAACTGAAGTTAAACCAAAAAAAGGCAAATCAATGATTTGCCTTTTTTATTGTCTGTCAAAACCAGTTGGAAAAAAGCCTTTAGCCTGGGATCTCAATTTTAATGTCACCAACAGGCACACTGCAGCAGGGCAAAAATTCACCTTTACGCACAAAAGCCAAAGGCTCCTGCAGATAGCTGATTTGCCCTTCGATGAGTTTACAGCGGCAAGCACCACAAAAACCGGCACGACAATGGTAGTTCAGCTGGTATTTGTGCTGCTCTAAAGTTTCGAGCAGGTTGGGGCAGCTGCCATCAAAAGTCAGGCGACTGCCGTCTGGCAACCCGATAATAGACATCCGCTTTACAGATCGAAGTCGCCAAAGTCAGCGCCATCGACTTCGTTGTCAATCTGACCCACCAGATAAGAGCTGATTTCGGATTCCTGCGGCGCTACCTGTACGTTGTCTGACACCAGCCAGGCGTTGATCCAGGGGATCGGGTTTTGGGTGGTGGCAAAAATGGGTTTCATGCCGAGGGTTTGCATCCGCACATTAGTAATATATTCCACGTACTGACACAAAATGTCTTTATTCAGACCAATCATAGAACCGTCTTTAAATAAAAACTCGGCCCATTCTTTTTCCTGCTCTGCTGCTTTGCGGAAAATGGCATAAGCTTCCTGCTCACATTCTCTGGCAATTTCTCCCATCACAGGGTCATCTTCACCGGCCGCCATAATATTCAGCATATGCTGGGTACCGGTCAGATGCAGTGCTTCGTCACGGGCAATCAGCTTAATGATTTTGGCATTGCCTTCCATCAGCTCGCGCTCGGCAAACGCAAAACTACAGGCAAAACTGACGTAAAAGCGAATGGCTTCCAGCACATTCACCGACATCAGGCACAGATAGAGTTTTTTCTTTAAATCGCGCAGGCTGATGCTGTGGCTGACACCGTTCACGGTATGTGTGCCTTCACCACAGAGGTGATACAGATTCACCGAGTTGATTAAATCATCGTAATAGCGGGTAACGTCGTCAGCACGCTCAATGATTTTTTCATTGAGCAGAATATCATCAAAAATTTTATGCGGTTCGTTGGTGATATTACGTACGATATGGGTATAGCTGCGGCTGTGAATAGTTTCACTAAAAGCCCAGGTTTCAATCCAGGTTTCCAGCTCAGGCAAAGACACAATAGGCAACAAAGCCACATTGGGTGAGCGGCCCTGCACTGAATCCAGCAGCGTCTGATATTTCAGGTTGCTGACAAAAATGTGTTTTTCATGATCAGGCAACCCCTGAAAGTCGATGCGGTCTTTACTGACATCTACTTCTTCCGGGCGCCAGAAAAAACTCAGTTGTTTTTCGATCAGCTTTTCGAAAATGACGTACTTTTGCTGATCGTAGCGCGACACATTGACGGAAGTCCCAAAAAACATCGGTTCTTTCATTTGATCGTTATTGGTACGATTAAAAGTGGTATACGCCATTTGTGTTCATTCTCTTGTTATAGGTTTTGCACTTGAGCAAGAATACGGGGCTCATTGAGCCCCGGATTGACTAGATTTTACAGGCACCGCCGGCGCAGCCGTCATCAGCCGCTTCAGCTTTGATATCTTCCTGCACGTCAGATGCACCATCACGGGTGTTATGGTAATACAGCGTTTTTACACCAAGTTTATAAGCTGTCAGAATATCTTTTAATAACAACTTCATAGGAACGCGACCACCATCAAATTTGGCCGGATCGTAGTTGGTATTGGCAGAAATGGTCTGGTCGATAAACTTCTGCATAATGGCAACCAGTGCAATATAACCATCATTGCTTGGCATATCCCAGAGCAGCTCGTAACTGTCTTTGAGTTTGTCATAATCAGGCACCACTTGTTTCAGGATACCGTCTTTACTTGCCTTCACGCTGACATGACCACGGGGTGGTTCAATACCATTGGTGGCATTGGAAATTTGCGACGAAGTTTCAGATGGCATCAACGCAGACAAGGTGGAGTTGCGCATACCGTGTTTAACGATATCCTGACGCAGTTGCTCCCAGTCATAGTGCAGCGCTTCGTTGCACACTTTGTCCAAATCTTTTTTGTAGCTGTCAATTGGCATCACACCTTTGGCATAGGTGGTTTCATGGAACAGCGGGCAAGGGCCAAATTCCTG
Source organism: Rheinheimera sp. 4Y26 (assembly GCF_025245835.1). Classification (GTDB taxonomy): domain Bacteria; phylum Pseudomonadota; class Gammaproteobacteria; order Enterobacterales; family Alteromonadaceae; genus Pararheinheimera. Next base: position 89,743 of record NZ_JAOBWS010000004.1, on the reverse strand, counting down.
CGCCAGTTTGTTGGACGCTTTCATCAGATAATACTGAATGGCTTCAAAAGTGCGGTGCGTTAATGCATTGGCCGAACCGTCAGAGTATTTCACACCGTTTTTCGCCAGGTAATAAGCGTAGTTAATCACGCCAACACCTAAAGTGCGACGGCCCATTGAGGCTGAAAACGCCGCCGGAATAGGGTAGTCCTGATAACCCAGCAGACTATCCAGTGCGCGCACTGCCAGTTCCGCCAGCTCTTCGAGCTCGTCGAGGTTATCAATAGCACCTAAGTTAAAGGCCGACAGGGTACAAAGCGCAATTTCACCATTTGGATCGTTGACATCGTTTAATGGTTTGGTTGGCAATGCAATTTCAAGGCAAAGGTTACTCTGACGTACCGGCGCCACAGCAGGATCAAACGGGCTGTGCGTGTTGCAGTGGTCAACGTTTTGCAGATAAATACGGCCAGTGCTGGCGCGTTCCTGCATAAACAGCGTAAAGAGTTCCAGCGCTTTAATGCGTTTTTTGCGGATATTGCTGTCTGCTTCGTATTTGACATACAGCTGCTCAAACAAATCCTGGTCCTGGAAGAAAGCATCATATAACCCAGGCACATCAGATGGGCTGAACAGGGTGATGTAGTCATCTTTAATCAAACGGCTATACATCAGGCGGTTAAACTGCACGCCGTAATCTAAATGCCGCACGCGGTTTTCTTCCACACCACGGTTGTTTTTCAGCACCAGCAGTGATTCAACTTCTAAATGCCAGAGCGGATAAAACAAAGTGGCAGCACCACCACGCACACCGCCCTGAGAGCAGCTTTTTACGGCAGTCTGGAAGTGTTTGTAAAATGGAATACAACCGGTATGGAAAGCTTCGCCGTTGCGGATTGGGCTACCCAGCGCACGGATACGGCCAGCATTAATACCAATACCGGCACGTTGTGACACGTACTTCACAATGGCGCTGGAAGTGGCGTTAATCGAATCCAGGCTGTCACCACATTCAATCAGCACACAAGAGCTGAACTGACGGGTTGGGGTGCGCACGCCAGACATAATGGGCGTTGGCAACGAAATTTTAAATAAAGAAACGGCATCATAAAAACGGCGGATGTAATCAAGACGCGTGCTTTTTGGATAATTGGCAAATAAGCAGGCCGCCACCAGAATGTATAAAAACTGGGCGCTTTCGTAAATTTCGCCGGTGACGCGGTTTTGCACCAGATATTTACCTTCCAGCTGCTTTACGGCTGCGTAGCTGAAATTCATATCGCGGCTGTGGTCGATAAAGCTGTCGATTTGCTCAATTTCTTCTTTGCTGTAGTCAGCCAGAATATGCGCATCGTATCTTTTATCTTCCACCATCTTCACAACATGGTCATACAGCTTTGGTGGTTCAAACTGGCCATAAGCTTTTTTGCGCAGATGAAATACTGCGAGGCGTGCAGCCATATACTGATAATCTGGAGTTTCTTTGGAAATCAGATCAGCAGCCGCTTTAATAATGGTTTCGTGAATATCTTCGGTTTTAATGCCGTCGTAGAACTGAATATGCGAGCGCAATTCAACCTGAGAGACGGAGACGTTTTGTAAACCTTCAGCAGCCCAGGTGATCACCCGGTGGATTTTATCCAGATCCAGAGGTTCCCGTCCGCCATCACGTTTGGTAACAAAGAGTGGTTGATTCATTGCTGAAGAGTTCCGTTTCAATTGTTGTTATAAGTTGTGTGCACTTGGCATTATCTTTATAGAAAAACCCAAAAAAGCAGTCTTGCCGTCAGCGCGAATACGCTGCTTTAAAGACGCGGATTGCAGGTCTGCGCTTCTAGTGAAGTCAGCATTTGTTGCTGCACTAGATATAGGGTTTTTCCTTAAACGAATCACAAGATAGAGTGGATCAAAGCCAATTGCAACCCCTTGACGCCGCCGAAAATTAACCACATTTTTATTATGTTAGTAACCACTCACTTGAGAGCCGCGTAACTGAAAACACCCCGTTAGAAGCAAGTGTTTTTTTTCATTTTCACTAAATAATTTGACCGGCTATTTTTTAAAACAGCGCTGTTTAAAAAGCAAACAGCTGTGCTTTTCAGGGCACAGCTGTGTTGTTATTTGAATGCAATAAAAATGAAGATAACTGTTAATCAGGCAGGTAGTTGATTAGCTCACTGAGCTGCTCAATACGAAGGTTGGCCTGCCATAACTCTGGCTGATCCGAAGCGCCGATATAACCAAAACCGGCCAGCACAGTTGTCATACCGGCACGACGGCCAGCTTCGATATCACGCTCGGCATCACCCACATACCAGCATTGTCTCGCCGGCACTTTGAGCTGATGAGCAGCAATCAGCAGCGGCGTTGGATCCGGTTTACGCACCCCCAGACTGTCACCGCCGAGTAAAATGCCACAACCGGCAAGCCCGGGCAGTTGACGCAGCATACTGGCGGCCAGTTTATAAGGTTTGTTAGTGACAATTCCCCAGGGGATTTGCTGTTTATTCAGCGCCTGAATTAATGCAGCGCCACCGGCAAATAACTGGCTGTGGTCGCAAATATGCGCAGCGTAATACTGCAATAACAGGCTGCGCAGTTCAAAGAAGTCGAAGTTACCAAGCGCCTCGCCAAAACCAAGCTCTAACAAACCTTTAGCACCATGGGAAGCAACTGGCCTGTATTGCTCAGGACGACAGAGTGGCATGCGATGCAGCGCCAGCACATAGTTTAATGCCGCGCCCAGATCATCGGCGGTATCAACCAAAGTGCCGTCTAAATCAAATAACAACCCATGCGGCAACCGTAATTCAGTCAGACTCATCACGGCCTCTGCTACACAGGTTTACGGGCAACAACAAAATAATTCACATCAACACCTGGGCCGGTGCGAAAACTTTGTTGCAGCGGGTTGTAATGCAAGCCTGTGGCGTCGACCAGCTCAAGTCCGGCATTTTCTATCCAGCGCATCAGCTGTGAAGGGCGGATAAACTTATTAAAATCATGGGTTCCATCGGGTACCAGCTTTAACAGCTTTTCCGCAGCCACTATGGCTAACAGATAAGCTTTCCAGTTTTTATTTAAGGTAGAGAACACCAAAGTGGCGCCTGGAGCTGCTAAATCAGCACAAGCCTGTACCACAGAAGCAGGCTCTGGCACATGCTCCAGCATTTCCATACAGGTTACCAGCTCAAACGCCTCTGGATTGGCTTTGGCAAAATCCTCAGCGGTGCTTTGTTGATAACTGACTTGAGTACCAGTTTCCAGCGCATGCAATTTTGCCACTGTTAAAGCTTCAGCTGCCATATCAATACCTGTCACCACGGCACCGGCCTTGGCCATAGACTCCGCCAGAATACCGCCGCCACAACCCACATCAACCGCTTTTTTGCCAAATAAACCCTGCACCTGATCGCTGATATAACTTAACCGGGTGGGGTTGAGCTGGTGCAATGGCTTAAATTCGCCGGTTGGGTCCCACCAGCGTGAAGCGATATCGTTAAACTTGGCAATTTCACTGGCGTCAACATTGCTCGTGGATGACATGGACATAAAGCGCTTTCTCTTGCTGAAAAAATTTTGTCGTCATTATAAGGAGTTGCCATCAACATACAATGCACAGAACTGCTTCGCTTTGTGATTGGATCTTGTCTTAACCATGGCAAGGCGGCACTATTGTGTTAGAATCCCGGGTTCTCGCCGCGCGGATAATAGAACTAAACGCGAGTCATCTGTCTGATTTTAAGGGAAAAAAGCTTTATTATGACAAATCTGGCCAAAGAAATCGTTCCCATTAATATTGAAGAAGAATTAAAAAATTCTTATCTCGATTACGCCATGAGCGTAATAGTTGGCCGGGCCTTACCCGATGTTCGGGACGGTTTAAAGCCAGTGCATCGCCGGGTTTTGTTCGCGATGAAAGAGCTCGGCAACGAGTGGAACCGGGCTTATAAAAAATCTGCCCGTGTGGTCGGTGACGTGATTGGTAAATACCACCCGCACGGCGACACTGCAGTATATGACACTATAGTCCGGATGGCGCAGCCATTTTCACTGCGTTATATGCTGGTGGACGGCCAGGGTAACTTCGGTTCGGTTGACGGTGACTCCGCAGCAGCCATGCGTTATACCGAAGTACGGATGGCCAAAATCACCACCGAACTGCTGGCTGATTTAGACAAAGAAACGGTCGATTTTGTGCCGAACTACGACGGCACCGAACAAATTCCGGCAGTATTACCGACCAAAATTCCAAACTTGCTGGTCAATGGTTCAAGCGGTATTGCCGTGGGTATGGCCACCAATATTCCGCCGCACAACCTCAGTGAAGTGATTGATGCTTGTTTAGCGCTGATTGCCAATCCGGATATCACCATTCCTGAGCTGATGGAACATCTGCCAGGTCCGGATTTCCCAACAGCTGCAATTATCAACGGTCGCCGTGGTATTGAAGAAGCGTACCGTACCGGTCGTGGCAAGGTGTATATCCGTGCCAAAACCCATATCGAAACCGACGATAAAACCGGTCGTGAGACCATTATCGTGGATGAAATTCCATATCAGGTGAACAAAGCCCGTCTGATTGAAAAAATCGCCGAGCTGGTCAAAGAAAAACGCATTGAAGGTATTTCAGCTTTGCGCGATGAGTCTGACAAAGACGGTATGCGTATTGTCATCGAACTTAAACGCGGTGAATCTTCTGATGTCATGCTGAACCAGTTGTATACCCAGACGCAGATGCAAACTGTATTTGGTATCAATATGGTCGCGCTCGATCAGGGTCAGCCAAAACTGCTGGGATTAAAAGAAATCCTTGAATGTTTTGTGCTGCACCGCCGCGAAGTGGTGACCCGCCGTACTGTGTACGATCTGCGTAAAGCCCGTGACCGCGCCCATATTTTGGAAGGTTTAGCCATTGCGCTGACCAATATCGACGAAATTATTGAACTCATTAAAAACTCACCAAGCCCGGCGGAAGCTAAAGCGGGTTTAGTGGCGCGTGGCTGGTTGCTGGGTAACGTCAAAGAAATGCTGGAGCGCTCAGGTGAAGGCGCCGCCCGTCCTGAGTGGCTGGAAGAGCATTTTGGTATTCGTGACGGTTATTATTATCTGACCGAACAACAGGCTCAGGCCATTCTTGATTTACGTCTGCATAAACTGACTGGCCTGGAACACGAGAAAATCCTTGGCGAATACAAAGAGCTGCTGGATTTAATCGCTGAGTTATTACACATTCTGGCGAGCCCGCAGCGTTTGATGGAAGTCATTTGTGAAGAATTAGAAGCGGCCAAAGCCATGTATGGTGATGCCCGCCGTACTGAGATCCAGGACAATGCACTGGATATCAATATGGAAGACCTGATCGCGGAAGAAGACGTGGTGGTCACTCTGTCGCACCTGGGTTATGCCAAGTATCAGCCATTGTCTGATTACGAAGCGCAGCGCCGTGGGGGCCGTGGTAAAGCCGCCACTACAGTGAAAGACGAAGATTTTGTCGACCAGCTGTTAATCGCCAGCACTCACGACACCATTTTGTGTTTCTCTAACCGTGGCCGTCTGTACTGGATGAAAGTGTATCAATTACCACTGGCTTCACGTCAGGCGCGCGGTAAACCTATCGTCAACCTGCTGCCGCTGGAAGAGAACGAGCGGATCACCGCTATTCTGCCGGTGCGTGAATATGAAGAAGGCAAATATGTGTTTATGGCGACCGCCAACGGCACAGTGAAGAAAACAGCGCTGACCGAATATTCGCGCCCACGCAGCAACGGTATTATTGCCGTGAACCTGAATGAAGGCGATCAGCTGATTGGCGTGGATATCACCGACGGCAGCAGCCAGATCATGTTGTTCTCGGACGACGGTAAAGTAGTACGCTTTAAAGAAGATCAGGTGCGGCCTATGGGTCGTGGCGCTACAGGTGTACGTGGTATTAAACTGCGTGAAAACGGCTCTGTGGTGTCATTAATAGTACCTAAGTCAGACGGCGCTATCTTAACAGTGACAGAAAACGGTTATGGTAAACGTACTTCACTGGCTGAATATCCAGAGAAGAGCCGCGCCACCCAGGGTGTAGTGTCAATTAAGGTGTCTGAGCGAAACGGCTTAGTGGTGGGTGCGGTGCAGGTAAACGCGCTGGACGAAATTATGCTGATTTCCAACAAAGGTACTTTAGTGCGCACCCGCGTCAAGGAAGTGTCGCAGGTGGGCCGTAATACCGCCGGTGTTATTCTGATCCGCACGCAGGAAGGCGAAAAAGTGGTGGGCGTACAGCGCATCGACGAAATTCAGGATCAGGAAGAGCTGGCCGCAGCAGAAGCCGAAGTGGCTGTGCTGGATCAGCAAAATAAGGTCGACATTGAAGTTGAACCTGACGATTCAGAAGAATAAGCAATAGCTTAAAAAACGGGCGCTTCGGCGCTCGTTTTTTTTAGCCAAAAAATAACAGCTGCAACAGGCAGATTTTTGGTTTGCCGCTCTGCTAATTTGCGGTAGAGTGTTTATTCAAAAAAGAAGCCATCCAGATGGCAACTAACTATTGCAGTGCTGCCATAAAAAAGCATTGGCAATAGCGCCAGGTCCACGCCAGGCCCGTTTTTATTTTCAGTACATTCAAAGAGGACATCATGACAACTTATAATTTTTGCGCAGGCCCGGCTATGTTGCCAACTGAAGTTATGTTGCAGGCGCAGGAAGAGTTTATTAACTGGCATGGACGTGGCTGCTCCATTATGGAGATGAGCCATAGGGGCAAAGACTTTATGGCGGTGGCCGCCAAAGCGGAGCAGGATTTACGTGATTTAATGCACATTCCCGTGCATTACAAAGTGCTGTTTATGCATGGGGGTGGCCGGGGTCAGTTTGCTGCAGTGCCACTGAATTTAATGCAAGCTGGTAAAACGGCCGATTATATAGTATCGGGTGCCTGGTCTAAGGCTGCCGCCGAAGAAGCACTGAAATTTGGCGCTGTAAAAACACAACAGATTCAGCACAAAGTGGATGGCATCCGCACTTTAACAGCGGAAAAAGACTGGCAGATCGACCCGAACGCCAGCTTTGTGCATTTTTGCCCGAATGAAACCGTCGATGGCCTGGAGTTTACCGGCGTACCACAGACAGAAGTGCCATTAGTGGCCGATTTATCATCCACCATTTTATCAAGACCACTGGATGTCAGCCGTTATGGCGTGATTTACGCCGGCGCGCAGAAAAACATTGGCCCATCCGGTCTGACGGTCGCCATAGTGCGTGAAGATTTATTACCCAAAGCCGGCAGCAATATTCCGGCCATTCTGGATTACCGTTTAGCGGCGGAAAACGACTCTATGTTTAACACCCCGCCAACCTATGCCTGGTATCTGGCCGGACTGGTGTTTGAGTGGTTAAAACGCCAGGGCGGTGTAGAGGCAATGGGGAAATTAAACCAGAAAAAAGCCGACACCTTATATGGTTATATTGACCAGAGCGATTTTTACCGCAACGACGTAGCACCACAATACCGCTCCTGGATGAACGTGCCGTTTTTACTGGCCGATGAGCGACTGAATGATTTGTTTGTCTCCGAAGCTGAAAACGCAGGTTTATTGGCACTGAAAGGCCACCGGATGGTGGGCGGTATGCGCGCCAGCATTTATAACGCTATGCCGCTTGCCGGTGTGCAAACCCTGGTCACCTTTATGCAAGAGTTTGAGCGGGTACACGGCTGATGAAAAGTTTAATTTTATCCCATGTGACCAAAGCTCAGGGCACTGTGCATTTACCAGGTTCAAAAAGCATTTCTAACCGGGTGTTATTACTGGCTGCTTTAGCCAAAGGCGAAACCCGCATCAGCAACTTACTGCACAGTGAAGATGTGGAACATATGCTTAATGCTCTGAAGCAGTTAGGTGTCAGTTACCAACTGTCTGACACGAAAACTGAATGTGTGGTGCAGGGGCTTGGTGCTTTGTTTTCTGTGCATACGCCACATGAGTTATATCTGGGCAATGCCGGCACCGCCATGCGGCCTTTAACAGCGGCATTAGCCGCTTCCGATGTGGATGTCACTTTAACAGGCGAACCCCGGATGTATGAGCGTCCTATCGGCCATCTGGTGGATGCTTTGGCACAATGGCACTGTGACATTGAATATCTGGGCAATAAAGATTATCCGCCTTTGCATATTCGTGGCAAAGCACTTAAGGCTGGCCCGGTAAAAATTGACGGCAGCGTGTCCAGTCAGTTTTTAACAGCCGTTTTGATGGTGGCGCCGTTACTGCAGGGCGACTCCGTCATTGAGATTGAAGGTGATCTGGTATCCAAACCTTATATTGATATTACGCTGGCGCTGATGAGCCGTTTTGGCGTTGAAGTGCACAATGACAACTACCAGCGTTTTATTGTGTACGGGAAGCAGCAATATCAGTCACCTGGTGATTTTCTGGTTGAGGGCGATGCATCATCTGCCAGTTATTTCCTGGCAGCAGCCGCTATCGCCGGTGGTACAGTAAAAGTCACCGGCATTGGCAAAAACGCCGTGCAGGGGGATATTCATTTTGCCGACGCACTGGAAGCCATGGGGGCAACAGTTGAGTGGGGTTTTGACTATATTTCGGTTACGCGAAACCAGCTTAACGGCATTTCCCGCGATTATAACGCCATTCCGGATGCGGCCATGACCATAGCCACCACGGCGTTATTTGCCAAAGGGCCAACGCTTATCAGCAATGTATATAACTGGCGGGTTAAAGAAACCGACCGTTTAGCGGCTATGGCAACTGAACTTCGCAAAGTGGGCGCTATAGTGGAAGAAGGTCAGGATTATATCCGGATTGAGCCACCAGCAGAAATTCAGCATGCCAGTATTGCCACCTATAACGATCATCGGATGGCCATGTGTTTTTCGCTACTGGCCTTTGCCAAAACGGGCATAACCATTGAAGATCCGGACTGTACCCGCAAAACCTTTCCTCAATATTTTGAAGTGTTTGCAGCATTAACTTCACAAAACGCGTAACCCAAAAAGTTACGCGGTAACACCTTGTAATTTATTGGGAAAACCGCGCTTTTTGTCACGATTGTCTGTATAATGCCGCCACTTTAGTAAAAGTGGCGAATTTTATGGAGGCACTATGCAGCATGCGCCGGTAATTACCATCGATGGTCCTGGTGGTTCAGGCAAAGGCACAATTTGCCGTTTAGTGGCGCAAAAGCTGGGTTGGCACTTGCTTGACAGCGGCGCTATTTACCGGGTTTTAGCGCTTGCCGCCATTCACCACAATATTGCACCTGAAGATGAAGAAGCACTGCAACCGCTGGCAGCTCATCTGGATGTGCAGTTTAACTGTGACGAACAATGTAACGTACGCATTACGCTGGAAGGCGAAAACGTCACCAATACCATCCGCACCGAGCAAGTAGGCTCAGTCGCGTCTAAAATTGCCTCTTTACCGAGGGTGCGGGAAGCATTATTGCGCCGTCAGCGCGCCTTTCGCGAAGCTCCGGGTTTAGTGGCCGATGGCCGTGATATGGGCACCGTAGTGTTCCCTGGTGCAGAAGTGAAAATATTCCTGACGGCCGCCCCTCAAGAGCGCGCCAACCGGCGTTATTTAGAGTTGAAACAAAAGGGTCTTGATGTTAACATCGGCGACCTTTTGAGCGAAATTCAGGCAAGAGATGAGCGCGATATGAATCGCGCAGTCGCGCCGTTAAAACCGGCAGACGACGCCTACTTACTGGATTCGACCAGCAAAACCATTGATCAAGTGTTGGAAGAGGTTCTGAGCTTTGTAAAGAAGCAATTGAACCAGGCCTGAGCCTTCACTTTGGACAGCCGCTGACAAGGAATGTTAACGGTAAATTAAGCAACCCCACTTTATTTGGATGCAAAGTGGTGCAACTAACTGAAACAGTGAAAAATGACTGAAAATTTTGCACAATTATTTGAGGAAAGCCTCAAGACTATCGAAACTCGCCCAGGTTCAATCGTTAAGGGCACTATCGTAGCTATCCATAAAGACGTAGTACTGGTTGATGCCGGTCTGAAATCTGAAGCTGCGATCCCGGTTGAACAATTCAAAAACCTGGCTGGCGAAGTTGAAGTGAACGTTGGTGATATCATCGACGTAGCTCTGGATGCAGTTGAAGATGGTTTCGGTGAGACTCTGCTGTCTCGCGAGAAAGCCAAACGTCACGAATCCTGGGTACGCCTGGAAAAAGCCTGTGAAGACAAAGTTACCGTTATCGGTGTTATCACTGGCAAAGTTAAAGGCGGTTTCACTGTCGAAGTTGACGGTATCCGTGCATTCCTGCCTGGTTCATTAGTCGATGTACGTCCGGTACGCGACACTCTGCACTTAGAACACAAAGAACTTGAGTTCAAAGTTATCAAATTAGACCAGAAGCGCAACAACGTTGTTGTTTCACGTCGTGCTGTGATCGAATCTGAAAGCAGTGCTGAGCGCGATACGCTGTTACAAAACCTGGAAGAAGGCATGGAAGTTAAGGGTATCGTTAAGAACCTGACTGACTACGGTGCATTCGTTGACTTAGGTGGCGTAGACGGCTTACTGCACATCACTGACATGGCTTGGAAACGCGTGAAGCACCCAAGCGAAATCGTCAATGTTGGCGACGAGATCCCGGTAAAAGTTCTGAAATTCGACCGTGAGAAGCAGCGTGTTTCTCTGGGCCTGAAACAGATGGGCGAAGATCCGTGGGCAGCTATCGCATCTCGTTACCCAGAAGGTGCGAAGATCACTGGTCGTGTAACTAACCTGACTGACTACGGCTGCTTCGTTGAAATCGAAGAAGGCGTTGAAGGCTTAGTACACGTTTCAGAAATGGACTGGACCAACAAAAACATCCACCCATCTAAAGTTGTTAACTTAGGTGACTCAGTGGAAGTGATGGTTCTGGAAATCGACGAAGAACGTCGTCGTATTTCTTTAGGTCTGAAACAGTGTAAAGCTAACCCATGGGAAGAGTTCGCTAAGGGCTTCAACAAGGGTGACCGCGTTTCTGGCAAGATCAAGTCAATCACTGACTTCGGTATCTTTATCGGTCTGGACGGTGGTATCGACGGTCTGGTTCACTTATCAGACATCAGCTGGAACTCTACCGGTGAAGACGCAGTTCGCGAATTCAAGAAAGGTGACGAAGTTTCTGCCGTTGTACTGCAAGTTGACCCAGAGCGCGAGCGTATCTCTTTAGGCATCAAGCAATTAGACGAAGATCCGTTCAACGGCTACCTTGCTGATAACAAAAAAGGTGCTATCGTTAAAGGCAACGTAACTGCTGTTGACGCTAAAGGCGCTACAGTAATGCTGGAAGGCGGCGTTGAAGGTTATGTTCGTGTATCAGACATCGCTCGTGAGCGTATCGAAGATGCATCAACAGTACTGAAAGTAGGTGAAGAAGTTGAAGCTCGTCTGATGGGTGTTGATCGCAAAAACCGCGTAATCAGCCTGTCAATCAAAGCCAAGTTCGAAGCTGAAGAAAAAGAAGCTATGGATTCTATCAAGAAGCAAGATGATGCTGACTTTGGTGGCAATGCAATGGCTGAAGCATTCAAAGCAGCTCAGAAAGCTGACTAATTAATGCTGAAGTAAATCGGTTGGGGTGTAAGCCCCAGCCGAATTCTCCAGACCACATTGTAGCGGAGGGTCTATGACCAAATCTGAATTGATTGAAAAGCTCGCAAGTGATTTTCCTCACGTCCAAGTCAAAGATGTTGAATCCTCAGTCAAAGAAATTCTGGAACAAATGGCCGGTTCTTTAGCTGCAAATGAACGTATTGAAATCCGTGGTTTTGGTAGTTTTTCTCTGCATTACCGCGCGCCACGTGTTGGCCGTAACCCAAAAACGGGTGACAAGGTTGAACTTGACGGTAAATATGTTCCGCATTTTAAACCAGGTAAAGAGTTACGCGACCGCGTCAAAGAAAACACCTGATCAGGGAAGTTTTGGTACCAGCGCAAGCTGAGTACAAACGGAGTTGGGTTTGAGAAAACTGATTTACATTTTATGTTTTGTTGCTCTGGTAGTGGTTGGCCTGTTTTTTGGTTCCATTAATCAGCAAGCAGCTGAACTCAACTATTTTATTGCCAAAGCTGAGTTGCGGGTTGTGGATATTGCCCTGCTGTTTCTGTTACTCGGCTTTGCCATAGGCTTAAGCTTATCTTTGTCTATTCTGATAAAACTCAAAACCAAACGCTGGTTTTCTAAAGCTATCAGCAAGACCTGACCCCTATGCTTGAATTGCTTTTCCTGTTACTGCCTGTTGCCGCCGCTTACGGTTGGTTTTATGGCAGAAACAGTCTTCGCCGTGAAGAGTTAAAAGGCAAAGCAAGTGTTGCAAAAAACCTGTCGTCCGGCCTTAATTTCCTTCTCACCGATCAAGAAGATAAAGCGATAGAACAATTATTGCAGCTGCTGGATATTGAAGCTGCAACTATTGATACTTATCTGGCGCTGGCGAATTTGTTCCGCCGCAGGGGCGACTGGGATAAAGCTATCCGCATTCACGAAAAACTACATCAATTAAAGTTGCCAAAACATCAGGCACAACAAATTCAACTGGAACTGGCAAACGACTATTATTCCGCCGGTTTGTATGACAGGGCAGAGCTGTTATTAACAGCACTGGTCAGTACTGATGCGCTACGTGAAAAAGCACTAAAACAACTGTTTAGCCTGTTCATTGCAACCCATGACTGGCATAAAGCAGCATCTTTTGCCCATGAAGTGGATAAAACCGATTCGAAGTCACTCCGTATTGCCATTAGCAATATGCGTTGTCAGGATACTAAAAAACCGCTGGATGCTTTTGCCTTGAGGCTGTTAACTCAACAGTACCCGCAGTCAATCCGGCCAAAAATGCAGCTGGCGCAATTGTTGTTACAACAGCAGCAACTTGACGAAGCCGCAGTGGCTTTTAGGGCTGTGTTGACACAAAAACCACAATGGTCGGCAGAAGTGTTGCCGGGCTTGATTCAATGCCAGTTACCGGCACAAGATTGGTATCAGCTTCTTAGTCAGCTTGCGCATCAGCATAAAAACATTACTGCCACTATCTATTTGGCCGACTGGTTGGTGCAAACCGGCTCGCCGGCAGCAGGGGAGCAACTGCTATTGGAAAAGCTGCAGCAACAACCCAGCATCCGTTTATTCCAGCGGTTACTGCAACTTCGCCAAATCACTGAGCCGGAGCATCGGGCTGCACTGCATTCTATTGAACAAATGGTTAACGCTTATCTGGAAACTAAAATTTTGTTTAGCTGCCGCAATTGTGGTTTTAAAACGCGGCAAGCTTATTGGTTATGTCCATCATGCCAGCAATGGGAAACTGTTGAACCTTTAAGCGGCATTGATGGCCGTTAGTAAAAGAGGAAATTATACATGGCACAAAGCCCGATAGTTGTGGCCCTTGATTTTGAACAAAAAGCTGCAGCGCTGGACCTGGTCAGCCGGCTGGATCCATCTTTATGCCGGTTAAAAGTGGGCAAAGAAATGTTCACACATTTTGGTCCGGATTTTGTTCAGACATTACATCAGCGCGGTTTTGAAGTCTTTCTGGACTTAAAGTTCCACGATATTCCAAACACAGTTGCCAAGGCCGTACAAGCCGCCGCCGATCTCGGCGTATGGATGGTGAATGTGCATGCCAGCGGCGGCACTCGTATGATGGCTGCAGCCCGTGAAGCGCTGCAGCGATATGGCGCTGAACGGCCACTGTTAATTGCCGTAACTGTGCTAACTTCAATGGAACAAACAGATTTAACTGAGCTCGGCATCAATCGCAGTGTGGCCGAACAGGTGGAGCATCTGGCAGGCTTAACAAAACAAACTGGCCTTGATGGTGTGGTGTGTTCAGCCCAGGAAGCTCAAATGCTAAAACGACAGTTTGGTCAGGATTTTTGTTTGGTGACGCCGGGGATCAGACCATCATTTGCCACGGCTGACGATCAAAAACGGGTGATGAGTCCCAAAGAAGCGCTGGCTGCAGGCGTTGATTACATGGTGATAGGGCGCCCCATTACCAAAGCATCAGATCCACTGGCCGCATTGCAAACCATTTATCAGGAAATTCAACTCCCGCAATAAAGGATGTGCTATTGGATGCAGTGAACCTCAGTATTCTGATTGCCGGCGCGCTGTTTTCGCTTAGTATTATCGCTACTTTAATTTCGGCGCGCTTCGGTGCGCCGTTATTATTAATCTTCCTGGTTATTGGCATGCTGGCAGGCGAAGATGGCCTGCTTGGCATCCGTTTTTCATCTCCTGATACGGCCTTGCTGATTGGCTCAGTGGCCTTGGTGATTATTCTGTTTGACGGTGGGATGCGCACACCACCGGACAGATTCAAAGTGGTCTTAGCACCGGCAGCAACATTAGCTAGTGTGGGTGTATTAATCACTTGTGCCGTACTTGGTGTAGCTGCAACCTGGTTATTCAACCTCAGTTTATTAGAAGGATTGTTACTGGGGGCTATCCTGAGTTCCACCGATGCAGCAGCGGTGTTTTCCATCTTTCAGTCGGCCGGGCTCAATATAAAAGAGCGGGTGGCTTCCACTCTTGAAATTGAGTCTGGTAGTAATGACCCCATGGCCGTAATGCTGACATTTACTCTGGTGAGTGTAGTTGCAGGTAACGCCAGTCTGGATTGGCAATTGGCGATGACGTTTTTGCAGCAGGCAGTTGTTGGTGCTCTAGCGGGTTATCTTGGTGGCAAATCCTTTATCTGGCTTTGCCGGCGTTTAGCGCTTGGTGCTGCCTTTTTTCCGTTATTTGCTGTTTCTTATGCACTTTTTCTATTTGCGGTTACCAACCAGTTCGGTGGCAGCGGATTTCTGGCTGTGTATCTGGCCGGCGTGTTGATTGGCAGTGCGCGGCTGGCTCAGTTGCAATCTATTTTGCGTATGCACGATGGTCTGGCCTGGCTCAGTCAGATAGTGATGTTTCTGATGCTGGGTTTACTGGTGGCACCGGCAAAACTGCTGCAATACGCAGTTCCGGCTTTGTTGCTGGCTTTAGTGATGATTTTTCTGGCAAGGCCGCTTGCCGTAATTTTGAGTCTGGTGCCATTCAGATTTCCGGCACATGATCAGATATTTATCAGCTGGGTTGGCTTAAGAGGGGCAGTGCCTATTATTCTTGCACTGATCCCATGGCTGGCCGGTGTACCAAACCACGATTTATATTTTAACGTGGCATTTTTTGTGGTGATCGTTTCTTTGTTGATCCAGGGCTGGTCCATAGCGCCCGTGGCGCGCTGGTTAAAACTGCAGGTGCCAAAGTCACCAAAACCCGATCATGTGATGCCGTTGGAGGCAGTTCCGAGCAACGATATACTGCAGCTAATTGCTTATAAAGTAGGCGCAGACTCCTCTGTGATTGAAACCGAATGGCAGCAATTGCCGGTGCCGGACACAGTTCAGTTTCTTGGCATCATTCGTCAGGGCGAATGGATACAAAGCACAAACTGTGCCTTGTTTAAAGCAAATGATACTCTGATGGTACTGGCCAAAGCCGCCGATACAGCTTATTTAAGCGATGTTTTATCCAGTTATGCCGCCACAGCGTCCCTAAACAGGCAAGACTTCTTTGGTGAATTTGTCTTAAATGGCCAGATCCTGTTGGCAGAACTTGCTGCGTTTTACACCATAGACTTTGGCGAGTTAAACCCACAACAGTCATTATCAGAATACATCACAGATCGCTTCCATCGCCGTGTGGTGGTCGGCGACAGCCTGCAACTGGACCAACTGATACTCACAGTACGGCAACTGAATGACAAAGACGAAATTTTGCAGGTTGGTATCAAAGCAGCCTGAACTTTGTTTCAGCGGACCCGGCAGAGCAGGGGCTGCCAGATAGCATCTGGGTGTGGCACTTCGAAGTTCAGAGCTAACAGCTAAAGCCCACGCTCCTTGATATAATCCTCCATTTCCCGCCAGGTGATAAACGACTGTAGTTTTTCTTCAGATTTTTTATCCAGCGGCGGCCTTAACTCTAACAAATATCTGTTGCCTATTTGGAGCAGCACCAATCGGTAGGCAAACTTATAATTAGGAACACCTTTGGATCGTACCCAAAGCTGGGGCGTTATTCTGGTAAATTCAGCATCCGGCTGTGATGTTGCATACACTTTGTGATATTGCAGCGGGATCCGAAGTACAGCTAAACGTTCATCATAAGCAACTGTGGTTGCAGCTATAGTATTGTTGCTATCAAGCTCCATCCCGGCAATTTTTTTATTAAGCGTCTTGATCTCTTGTTTTAACACATTATTTTCGTTACGTAACTTCTCAAGTTCCGCCACAAGTCCGACATGCTCATCACGTAATGTTTTTGCATTTACCAATTCGACATTACGTCTTTTGCGATAATTACGCTGTCGTTCTGCGTTACTAAGTGCCATATAAAACTCAAGTTTTTCGATTTTGCCCAAGTATAGAACATCAGTTACGTAACAAGTAATTTTTGATAAAAACGATGGCTCTATTTAGAAAATGTATAAGCCATGCATATAAAATAGGTATTACACCAATAAACCCTAAAAAGAGTATGGAACTGCAGGTTTTGTAGGTCAGTATGCAAATCAATAATATCCCATAATGTATATTATGTTAAATTCAGTATTTTAATATTTAAATGCGTCATACGCATTATCAGTCACCTCGTCTTTCAGGAATGCTCCGCCACAGCGGCCAACTGCGTTGCTGCTTGGTTTTAAATATCGCGTTGCAATTGGCTGATTTTATTCTGTCACAGCAAAATATAATCGTTTTGCTGTTGGATACCCAGGTGTGGTTCCACTGTCAGTTTGATATAACGCCCGGCAATATTGTCGATTGCAATACAATCATCTAAATCCCACAGATTGTCCGTATGTGGCTTTTCCCAATGTACCGCCAGCATGGTTTTGCCTTCTTGTTTGGCGCTGCTTTTGTCTTTGGCAACCACCAGTAAATAGCGATGTTCTTCACCAAACTGTCCGGGCTGATAACCGCCCAGATTAATAAAAAATAATCTGAGTTCGCCTGCTGCTGGCGCTTGTTGGCTGAAGCTCACTTTGTATTGTCCAACACCGTCTACCGCCATCCAGGAATCTATATGTAAACCTTCGGCACTGCCAAACCACTGCTCACGCAATTGTGGATAAATCTGTTGCAAATTATCACCACAGGCAAAAACAACATCATGCACTTCAATTTTTGCCGCCGCGTGACGGCCACCTAACATCACAATATAAAGCACTTTTTCTTCCTTTTTTGCTACCGCATTGTATTACCGTGCGCCGCCTGTGCCCATTTTGCTGCTGTGCAGACAGCAACCGGAACACATGACAGCAACAGCCGGGAGTTGCTGGTTTTGCAATTTTGTTTCCGTAATCGCACTAATTTGCCTATTTCAGGTGCTTTTATAACCAAATGAAGTAAAAACACCAACCTGGTAAAACTAAATAAACCAAGTTGAATATATTGTATACAATATATATTGTGTTAACTTATTCCCACCTGCGCAGGTAACACAATTATAACGATCACTCACCGGAAGGAACATGCCTTTATGAAAACCCATCTGAAGCTGCTGCCGCTTTTACTCAGCAGCTGTTTGGTTATGGCGCAGGAGCAGGTGCAATTAACACACCCAGGCCAAATCAGCGTCGATTTACAGCGCCAGCATCTGTCTGAACTTGCTGCAAAACAGCAGCACACACAAAGCAACACAGTTGCACCACCCCGTTTAATGTCGCCAGCTGAATTTGAAAAAGTTCAGGCCAAAATTTACGCGGAAAAACATGGTCTTGAGCTTAGCAATCGTTGGCGTCCTGCGGCCGATCAGGAGTTTTTCCGGCAAAACCTGCCAAGTACAGCGCAACACAAAATTGCCCAAAACGACAATGCTACAACAGCAGTCATCAGTTGTAGCAGCCCTGCCGATCTGCTGAATTTATATGGCAACGATTTGGTTGCCGCTGTTAGTAATGCCAGTTTAACCGGTTGTTTATACAAACTTTATGATGTTGGTCTGGTAGGCACCGCACATTTTTCAGATAGCAAAATTTTGACGATTGCCAATGCAATTAACGAGCAACTGCAGGGCTTTGATGGCTCGGACGCTTCAGGTGCTGTGGTACTGGAAAAACTGGTGACTTATTTAAGGGCCATGCACTGGGCTGAATCCTCCACCGGCCGAAGCTTTGCCAGCAATTATAAAGCTGCCCTGCAACAAGCCCTGAGCCAGTATTTTGCCGGCGACCATTTTGTCGAGTTTAACGGCACCAGTTCACGTAATTATTTCCTGCGTTACGAAATGCTGATTTTAGTGCGAAGTTCAGGCACTGAAGCCTTGCAGTTTTTGCCGAGGATCAGCGAAGCGCTGCAGGGTTATGCGCAGAGTGTCAGCCGCAGTAATGACTGGGGTGTGGCCTATGAAGAAAACGGTATGACCCAAATTCTGACCCATTATTTTAATGCGGTGAATATCGGCGGCGCTGAGCTCGACCAAACTCTGGCTGCCCATCCGCAAATTGTCACCAGGCTTCGTGATTTTGTATTAAACGATGGCTTATGGCTGGTGGGTCATACCCGCGAGTATCAGTTTAATGATGCGGTGTCTGAGCTTGGCCGTATGCTCAAACTGGGTGGTGCTGTTGCCGACACAGTGCGTCCGGCGCTGCAGCATGTGCTGTCAACCTACAGCTATGGCGGCACCGGCTCGCAAGCCTGGGTGAATGCACAAGGGATGGTAAAAGCCTACGACAGTGCCAATTGCAGTATGTACGGCAATGCCTGTCAGTTTGATCTTGAGTCCACAGTGTTATCCGGCAGCCACGCTTGTGGCCCTACCCTTAAACTCAGGTACCAGGGGCAAATCAGCAATGAAAATCTGGCCGGTATCTGTACCAAACTGGCCGCTGAGGAAAACCTGTTCCACCAAACCTTTAACACCAATGCCAGCAGCCCGGTGGCTAACGACAACAACACTGCGCTTGAGATGGTGATTTTTAAATCCTCCAGCGATTATCAGAACTATGCCGGTCAGTTTTTTGGCATCGACACCAACAACGGTGGAATGTATCTGGAAGGAACTCCGTCAGATCCGGCTAACCAGGCGCGCTTTATTGCCTATCAGGCCACCTGGCTGGCGCCTTCTTTTGTAGTGTGGAACTTAGAGCACGAGTACATCCATTATCTGGACGGTCGTTTTAACCAATGGGGCAGCTTTAGCGACCAACCCCAAAATTCAGTCTGGTGGGGTGAAGGCTTAGCTGAATATCTGTCGCAGCCGGCCAATAATGCCAAAGCTCTGGCTGTTGCACCGAATAAAACCTATCAGCTCAGTGAGTTGTTCCAAACCACTTACGCCAACAGCAATACAGCCCGCACTTACCACTGGGGTTACCTTGCAGTACGTTTTATGTTTGAAAAACATCGCGCTGATATCGACCAGCCGCTGCTGCCTACTTTACGCGCCGCCAAATACGCGATTTCCACCGAAGCCTGCAGCTTTGAATGGGGCTGGCGTTACAAACCTGACGCTATCGCCAATAACTGGAGCTGGTTATATGACGACAGCGCCTGGGGCTCAGGTAACTGGGTCTGGACCTGTGGCCAGCAAAAAGTTGATTTACCTGAACTACCGCCTTACACGCCCTATCAGGACATTCTGAAAACCTGGGGCAGCAATTTTGACCTTGAGTTTCATCAATGGCTGGACTGTGTTGTTGCGGGTCAGGGCATTTGTCAGAGCGTTTCGTTCCGCCCTGCCGATCTGGATAAAAACGGCGCCGTTGATAAACGCGATATTGAACTGTTTAACCAGCGGTTACGCAGTAAAACCAATTTAACCATCGATCTTGATTTTAACCTCGACAAGGTTGTGGACCAGCGTGATATGCCGGCCATGAGCAAACTTTGTGATTTACCTCGCTGCGCTATTGCAGTGTAAGAACTTAGAACAGGAACTTAAAAAATGAATGTATTAAAAACCACATTTTGTCAGCTCATCACGGCTTGTTTGCTGTTTCTGAGCACCTCGTCCAACGCTGCGCTGATCCGTATTGAAACCGATCAGCAGCAATATCAAACCGGCGATACAGTAACCGCCTGGCTTAGTGTTGAAAACGCCACTGAAACCCTGACAGGCTTTTTCCTGGCGCTGCAGTATCAACCGGCGCAGCTTTGGTTAGAAAGCTGGACTTTTGGCACTGGCTTTGACGATGGTTTTGGCTCATATGCTTATTCCGCCCACGATTTAATCAACGGCAAGTTATCGCTGGAAGAGTATGCCGACTGGGCGGCCGATTTGGACCTTTTAATGGCGCAGCAGCAACAAGGATTTGTGTTAGCCGCCTTTAAATTTACCGTGAAAAAAGCCGGCAATTTTGTGCTGGAACTTGATAACAGCTACCTTGGCCTGCTCGGTCAAAGTGGCAATATGCTGGTCCCAAACTGGGCCGGCATCAATATACAGGTGACAGATCCAACGGCAGTCCCTGCACCACCATCAGCACTGTTAATGCTTTGCCCGCTGTTATGGCTGAGTCTGCGCCGGGTATCAGGTAAAAAACGTACCGGCGCGTCAGTTGTCGCTTGATAAGCTGCAGCTAAGCCGTGCGTAAAGTCTGCTGCAGAGCAGGCTTTGCGACTTAGCTGTTGAGTTATAAAACCTTTGACGATTGAACCCTCGTTTTAACAAAACCACCTCCAGAGGAGGTGGTTTTTTATCAGCGTGAGGCCGAAAAAAACATACCCTGCTGACAATCCTCCGGCGCCTGACCGTTTTGTGGGTATAACCTGATTTGGTCATAACTGCCTTTGTCTAAGGGTTTTATCACCAGCTGTTCAAATTCTGTGGCCACTGTTGCAATGTACTGACCTTGTGAGCTCAGTGCGTCGATATCAGCCTGATGACTGTCTACCACAGCGCTGATTTTGTTACTAAATTCAGCCTGCGCCTGCAGAAGTGTTGGATCCGGTCCCTGACGCTGCCCGGCCTGCTGTTCAATCTGGCGGCTCACATGCTCAAGCGCTTTGCTTTGTGTTGCCAGTTCCGCTTCCATTTGTTTGAGTGGTGCTTCCAGCTGTTTCATACGCTGCTCGGCAAGTTGCAGCTCCTGATATAACTTCAGCTCCTGTGCATTCAGAGCCCGCTCCGACAACACTTTGCAGTTTTTGAGAACCTGCAACTGATAGCCGCTGCGGCCTGAGTTTTGTGGCTTCGCTCCGGCACTGTCCATTCCTGATTGGTCCGCCACAGCAGTAGCAGTGGCGTTACTACAGGCGCTTAGCTGCAGCATGGTCAAAACCAACAAAGGACCAAAAAATTTCAGATGTTTGGGTAAATTGTTCATAACAGGCTCCGCATTGGGCTAAAAATCTGCAAAAAGTTTGCATAACGACATAGTCGAAGAGCGCAGCGAAAAAGTTTGTTTTTTTTCTTTATAAACTGATAAAACCGCACAACCACATTGCGATCAGCAAATGAAACAAGGTCAAAATCAGGTGAAAAAGCTTTGTTTAAAAGACGTTAGTTAGAAAGCCTTATTTAGAAGGTACTGTGTACAAGCCTTTATTTTGTAAAGAGAATCGCTCCGCTGCTGCACTAATAAAAAAAAACAGCGATATGACAGCTGGTTCAGATTGACAAAAAAAAGAGCCGGGCTGAACCCGGCTATGATGAGTTTGTTTTAGCTTTTGCCAAGCAGCGGCTTATCGCCAATAACTGCTTAACTACTGACCCTTTTATACTGGCGGTACTCTGGTTTCCAGAAATTGGCGTCTATTTTCTTCTGCAAACTTTCATCATCCAACTCCAGCGCATGACCTTGCTGCATCGCAATCTTGGCTACTTCAAAAGCAATTTTTTTAGAAAGTTCAGCAAGTTGGGTCAGTGGTGGCAATAAACCGCCCTCGCCAGTGTTGGCAAGTGGTGATGCTGCCGCCAGGGTTTCACTGGCCGTTCTGAGCATTTCATCGCTGATGCGTTTGGCTTTAACCGCCAATACACCAAGACCAATACCAGGGAAGATGTAGCTGTTATTGCACTGGGCTATCGGGTAAATTTTGCCTTGATATTCAATAGGTTTAAACGGGCTACCGGTCGCGATAATCACCTTACCGTCTGTCCATTCAATAATTTTTTCCGGCCTGGCTTCAATCTGCTTAATAGGGTTACTGAGTGGCATAATGATCGGCAGCTCACAGTGCTTTTTCATTGCTTTGACCACAGCTTCGGTAAACAAACCTGCCACACCGGACACCCCAATCAAGATATCGGGTTTGGCGCAGTTCATCACGTCGCGCAACGAGGCATAGTCACCACTAAAAGACCAATCAGCGATGGCGTCTTTTTGTTGCACCAGTGCTTGCTGAAAATCACGTAAATCGCTCATGCCTTCAGTGAGTAAACCAAAACGGTCCACCATATAGACCTGACTGCGCGCCTGGGGATCTGTTAAGCCTTCAGACACCATTTGGCTGATGACTTGCTCGGCAATACCACAACCTGCAGAGCCTGCGCCGACAAAGACCACTTTCTGGCTGGATAATTTCTGACCTTTTGAGCGGCAGGCGGCCAGTAGAGTCCCCACAGTCACAGCAGCGGTGCCCTGAATATCATCGTTAAAACAGCAAATCTGGTCGCGGTAGCGTTTTAACAGCGGCATGGCATTGGGCTGAGCAAAATCTTCAAACTGCACCATAGCCTCGGGCCAGCGGCGTTTCACTGCTTTAATAAATTTATCAACAAATTCATAGTATTCGTCACCTGTAATACGGCGGTGACGGTTGCCCATGTAATAAGGGTCGTTCAGCAGTTTTTCGTTGTTGGTGCCTACATCGAGGCACACTGGTAAGGTATAAGCCGGGCTGATGCCACCACAGGCTGTGTACAGCGACAACTTACCAATCGAAATGCCCATACCACCGATGCCCTGATCACCAAGGCCCAGCACCCGCTCGCCGTCAGTAACCACTATCACTTTGACTTTTTTCTTGGTGGCGCTTCTGAGCACATCATCGAGTTGATCGCGGTCGCTGTACGAAATAAACAAACCACGGGCGCTGCGGTAAATATCAGAAAAACGCTCACAGGCATCACCCACTGTTGGCGTATAGATAATGGGCAACATTTCTTCTAAATGGTTTTGCAATAACCGGTGAAACAGCGTTTCGTTGTTGTCCTGCACCACGCGCAGATAAATATGTTTATTAATCGGCTCTTCAAAAGATGAATATTGCATATAAGCGCGGGCCGCCTGCTCTTCGATAGTTTCGTAGCGCGGTGGCAATAAACCTGTCAGGTTAAAAGCAGCACGCTCTTCACGGCTAAAAGCACTGCCTTTATTTAATAAAGGTGTTTCTAATAATGCCGGTCCGGCGTAATGAATATACAAAGGGGTATTTTGCTCTGACTGACGCATAAAAATCCTGATCTGGTGGCCATCTGGCGGAAAATTGTAGAGAGTTTACCTGTTGTAGCGCCTCGTAGTAAAATTTCACTGAACTGGTCGGACTTTTGCCTGAAAGCGCTACAATTGCTTCACATTGTTGTTTTATTACGTCTAACGCTTAAATTTGGTTTCCAGTACCACCGCAGAATTGGTGCGCTCTACCCCATCCAGGTTACCAATATCATCTAATAAATGACTCAGCTGCTCTGTGCTTTGTGCCTGCACCACAGCAATGAGATCGTATTCACCACTGATGGCATAAAGTTCTGAAATTTGTGGAATTTGTTTTAATTCCACATTGGTTTTAGTGGTGAGTTTTTGTTTTACCTTAATAGACACATGAGCCGACACTAAAGTGCTGACAAACTTGTCACCATATTCCACCACATAACCTTTAATGACGCCGGTTTGTTCCAGTCTGGCAATGCGGGTTTGCACTGTAGAACGCGACAAATTTAACAATCTGGCTAAATCCGACACGCTGGTTCTGGCGTTGGTACGCAGAATAGAAAGTAACCGCTCGTCTTCTTTGCTTAGCATTTTGATTACCACCGCCGTTAAATTGACTAAATAAACATGAAATATGTCAATAATGCTACTGCATTTTGGTGGTTCTGCTCAATATAATAAGGGATACCCCAAAGAATACCGGCACAACCGGTTTACAACTGAATCCAGAGGTTAAAAATGCAGGTCACAAGAAGTTTATTTGATGAAGTAATGGTTCCTAACTATGCGCCGTCACCTATTATTCCGGTGCGTGGTGAAGGTTCTAAACTCTGGGATCAGCAAGGCCGCGAATTTATCGATTTTGCCGGTGGTATCGCCGTGAACTGTTTAGGTCACTGCCACCCGGCGTTAGTGAAAGCCTTAACCGAACAAGCCAATAAACTGTGGCACTTATCAAACACTATGACCAACGAACCAGCCTTATTGCTGGCTAAACGTCTGGTTGATAACACTTTTGCTGAAAAAGTGTATTTTGCCAACTCCGGTGCAGAAGCCAACGAAGCAGCGTTAAAGCTGGTGCGTCGTGTTGCACTGAATAATTATGGCCCGGAAAAAACCCAGATCATCGCTTTTAAACAGGGTTTCCACGGCCGCACGCTGTTTACCGTATCTGTAGGTGGCCAACCTGCTTATTCAGATGGTTTTGGTCCAAAGCCGGCTGATATTGATCATGCTGAATACAACAACCTCGACAGCCTTAAAGCGCTGATTTCAGACAAAACCTGTGCCGTGGTATTAGAGCCGCTGCAAGGTGAAGGCGGTATCATCAGCCCGACCGTTGAATTTATCAAAGGTGTGCGTGAGCTCTGTAACCAGCACAATGCGCTGTTGGTATTTGATGAAGTGCAATCTGGTGTGGGCCGTACCGGCGAGCTGTATGCCTATATGGGTTTAGGCGTGACGCCGGATGTATTAACCACAGCCAAAGCCCTTGGCGGCGGTTTCCCGATTGGCGCTATGCTGACAACCACTGAAATTGCCAAACACTTGGTAGTTGGTACCCACGGCAGTACTTATGGCGGTAACCCGCTGGCTTGTGCTGTTGGTTTAGCGGCTTTTGACACAGTGAACACTCCGGAAGTTTTAAACGGCGTAAAAACACGCGAAAAACTGTTTAAAGATGCGCTGCACGCCATCAACGAAAAATACCATGTGTTCAGCGACATCCGCGGTAAAGGTTTATTGGTGGGTGCAGCATTAAATGCGGATTACGCCGGCAAATCACGTGACTTTATGCTGGCTGCTGCCGAAGAAGGCTTATTGGTGCTGATGGCCGGTTATAACGTGGTGCGTTTTGCGCCTTCGTTAATTATTCCGGAAGCGGACATCAAAGCAGGTATGGCCAAATTTGAAGCGGCCATTGCCAAACTGGTTGCTGCGAAAAACGCCGGTTGATCCGAAAAGGGCCAGAGATATCGGGTTTAAAGCCAGGGTTTGATGCCTTGGCTTTATTGTATAGCCGCCGGCCCTTATTTTTATCTTTAAATCTTTGTAATGAGCAACACAGGCTCTGTTGAGGACAACATAAGATGTTATTGATCCGCCCGATCCAACAATCGGACTACCCGGCACTGATGCAAATTGCCATTGAATCAGGCGCTGGCTTTACATCGCTGCCGGTGAATGAGCAGAAACTCAAACAAAAAATCGCTCACTCAGAACATAGTTTTGCCATCGACACCGATAAACCCGGCAATCAGGGTTATTTGTTTGTGCTGGAAGACACCACCACAGGTGAAATTCTCGGCACCTCAGGTATTGAAGCTTCTGTCGGTTTAACCAATCCGCTGTACCATTTTCATAAAAGTACCGTCATCCACCACTCGAACGAGCTGAATGTGTTTAATCCGGTGGAAGTTCTGACCATGTGTAACGACTACACAGGTGTATCTGAAATTTGTACATTGTTTTTGCGTGAGCCTTACCGCGCAGGTCTGAATGGCCGCTTTTTATCTAAGGTGCGTTTTTTGTTTATGGCCGAGCAGCCAAAACGTTTTGCCAAGCTGGTGATTGCTGAAATGCGCGGAGTAGCCGACGACAACGCGCTGCCACCGTTCTGGCAATGGTTACAAACCTATTTTTTCAGCATCGACTTCCCAACAGCCGACCATTTAATTGGTATTGGTAATAAAGGTTTTATTGCCGATTTAATGCCGCGCCATCCTATTTATGTCAGCTTACTGCCCGAATCGGCGCAAAAGGTGATAGGTGAAGTGCATGAAAACACTAAACCTGCGTTAAAACTTTTGGAAAATGAAGGTTTTATCCACCGTGGTTATGTCGATTTATTTGACGCTGGCCCGACAGTGGAAGCGCAGCTGAAGCAAATTAAATCGGTACGGCAAAGCCATAAAATTGAAGTACGGATTGAAGAAAATGCCGAAAAACGCCATGGCGGTGTGGTGCTGGCACTTTGCAACACCTCAAGCGCAAATTTCCGTGCCACCTTCAGTGACGATGTAAAACTTTGCACCGAGCAGAATGTACTGCTGGTGAGCAGCGAAGTGGCCGATGTACTGAAAGTGCAAAACGGTGATTTTGTTCGTTATTTAAATCTGGAAAAAGGTGCCAAATGAACCAGCCTACCCAATCTCAAGCAACAGCGTTGAATACAGCTGTACAGTTTATCAATGGTGAGTGGCAACAAGGTGCCGGCGCTTTATTCAGCTCAGTCAATCCGGCCAATAACAGCGTGATTTGGCAAGGCCAGAGTGCAGATGCCGCTCAGGTTGATGCTGCTATTCAAAGCGCGCGCGACGCATTTTACCGCTGGTCACAGTTAAGCCTGGAAGCACGCCTTACGGTGGTGGAAGCTTTTGCTGATCAGCTTAAAGCCAATACCGAACAAATGGCCCGCGTGATTGCCACCGAAACCGGTAAAGCCTTATGGGAAAGCCGCACTGAAGTGGCTGCCATGACCGGCAAAATTGCCATTTCGATTAAAGCCTACCACGAGCGCACCGGCACAGTAGAAAACCCCATGCCTGGCGCCCGTGCTTTTATCCGCCATAAACCCCATGGTGTGGTGGCGGTATTTGGCCCTTACAACTTCCCTGGCCACTTACCGAACGGCCATATAGTGCCGGCACTGATTGCCGGTAACACTGTGGTGTTTAAACCTTCGGAGCTGACACCAAAAGTCGCTGAATACACAGTGCAACTGTGGCAACAAGCCGGTTTACCAGCCGGTGTGATTAACCTGGTGCAAGGTGAAGTAGCCACAGGCAAAGCGCTGGCAGGCCATCCTGGCATTGACGGTTTATTTTTTACCGGCAGCTCAGGCACAGGTCATTATTTGCATCAGCAATACGCCGGTCAGCCGGGCAAAATTCTGGCGCTGGAAATGGGCGGCAATAACCCGCTCATTGTCAAAGATGTGGCCAATATCGACGCTGCAGTGCATGACATTATTCAGTCAGCTTTTATCAGCAGCGGTCAGCGTTGTACCTGTGCCCGTCGTTTGTTTATTGAACGCTCAGCCAATGGTGATGCCATTCTGGCCAAACTGTTAAACGCTGCCGCCAATATTCAGGTCGCCGATCCTTTTGCTGACAATCAGCCGTTTTATGGCGCCATGATTAGCGCCAAAGCAGCAGCAGGTATGGTCAAAGCCCAGGCCGATATTCAGGCGCTTGGTGGCGTGTCTTTGCTGGAACTGAAACAATTACCGGCTGGTGCTGCTTTTGTAAGCCCGGGCATTATTGATGTGACTAAAGCCAAAGCATTGCCGGATGAAGAACATTTTGGCCCACTTCTTAAAGTGTACCGTTATGACAACTTCGACGCTGCCATAGCTGAGGCCAATAACACCTCCTTTGGTTTGTCTGCCGGTTTACTGGCCGACAATGAAGCCGATTATCAGCACTTTTTTGCCCGCATCCGTGCCGGTATTGTTAACTGGAACAAACCTATTACCGGCGCCTCCAGCGCAGCCCCTTTTGGGGGTATAGGTGCCAGCGGCAATCACAGAGCATCGGCTTATTATGCGGCAGATTATTGTGCTTATCCGGTGTCGTCGGTGGAAGCGCAGGCAGTGACTTTACCAGCGAGTTTAAGCCCCGGACTCAGTATTTAGTAAATTACTATATTGAGTAAACGACGCGATTTAACAAACAACTGAACCAGTAACCACCGCAAAAGTTTAACTGGATCAAAGCAAAACCCAGGCGGGGCAGCTACACTGCCCCGCTTTTTAAAAATTGTAGCCATATTGCTGTTTAATATAGGATTTATCATGCATACCAATGTGAATGAATTATTTGCCAAACTGTGGGAAAACTATCTGACGGTCACGCCTTCAGCGCAGAAAATTCATGCTCTGCTCGGCTCTTCACAGCAAAACGACGTGATTAACGATCATATCGCGCTGCGCACCTTTAACCTGCCACAAATTGGTCTGGACAAACTGGCAGCGCACTTTCTGGCGCTGGGTTATGTTGAAAAAGGTGAATACCACTTCGAGTCGAAGAAACTGTACGCCAAACACTATGAACACCCGGACGCTAACCAGCCGAAAGTGTTTATCTCTGAGTTGTTATTGGAAAAATGCTCGGAACAGTTACAGAAAATCGTCAAAGACTTGGTCGCTCAAATGGATCCGGCCGCTGTAACCGCAGATAACTTCCTGTATTCAGGCCGCCACTGGGCTATTGATCAGACCACTTACAAAACTCTGCTGGCCGAAAGCGAATACGCTGCCTGGATGAGTGTGTGGGGCTTCCGTGCCAACCACTTCACAGTGTCGGTGAACGCGTTACAAAACTTTGAAACTTTGGATTCTGTGAATCAGGCGCTGAAGAACGCCGGTTTTGCGCTGAATACCTCAGGTGGCGAAATTAAAGGCAGCAAAGATGTATTGTTAAAACAATCATCAACGCTGGCCGATGAAGCGCTGGTGGAATTTACTGACGGCAACGCCATGATCCCAAGCTGTTTTTATGAATTTGCCCGTCGTTTCCCGACTTCAGACGGTAGCTTATACTCAGGTTTTGTGGCAGCTTCTGCCGACAAGATTTTTGAAAGCACTAACGCCCGTTAACAGTGTTTTAGATTAAAAGTAAAAAAGCGCCTTTGGGCGCTTTTTTTGTTGTATTTGAATAGCGACATTAGGGTGCACTAATTCGCTGGCGCTGCGCCTCCGCCGGCAAATACTGCAGTGGGTCCTGCGGATGGCCGTTGCGCCAGAGTTCAAAATGTAAATGTGGCCCTGTGGCTCGGCCTGTTGCGCCCACCAGCCCAATTTGCTGACCGGCCATCACAAAGTCGCCAATTTCAACATCAATTCTGGATAAATGCGCCGACAAGCTTTGTAATTTATCACCATGCTCAATCAGCACCGCCATACCAAAAGCATCACTCATACTGCCCATATCGGCGTTGAGCACCACACCTGAGCTTGCCGCATATACAGGCGTACCTTTAGGTGCGGCAAAATCAACACCGTGATGGCGTCTGTTGCGACTTTTGACGATATATTTGGCAAAAGCAGAGCTGATACGGGCGCCCGGCACCGGGTGTACAAAAGGCGCCGGCCCCGGTGCAGTTCGAAAAGAGGGTTCTGCTGGCAGCGACGCTTTGGCTACCGGCGCTGGTGCACTACTACAGGCGCTGAGCAGCACGAGCATTGCTGCGCTCATCCATCCAGGCCAACTTGACGCTCTTGGCCCTCTTGCCCCTCTTAGCCATGCGGGCCATCCGGACCATCTGCCAGTACAGATGTTGTTTTTAGACTTTTTATAGCGGGCAAAATGCCTTACAAAAACGCCACGCTGCGGGAACTGTAACTCTGTCTGCATCAACACAACACCTTTCAAAGCAGCCTGAATACTAAGTGAAAACAATCTGATAACCAGTGTTACCTGTAATTTTAACGCCGACAAGTCCCACGGCTTTGCTTTGTGGCTATTTGCCGAAAAAATGCCCGCTCCGACAAAAGCGACATTTGAAAGATAACAACAAAGGCCTGCCTTTAATGCGCAGCTTTAGCTATTGCAGGCCAAAGTTAACTGCTGCAGCAACCAGCGCTGATAAAAAGCCGCGCCTTGTTTGTGATACTGCGCTGAAGCTGGATTAATAAAACCATGACCATATTGGCAAAAGCTGCTGCTGACATTGGCAGTAGCGGCGACAGTTTGTGCCAGCGCCTTCACATCAAAATGGCTTTCTTTAGCCCACATCATCGACGTTGGGCACTTGGGTTGCAGCTCTGGGTAAAAACGGATTTGCCCACCATAAAAACAAAACGCCTGCTTAATCAGGCCTGGCTCAATATCAGCGGCCTCACACCAGAGCGCGGCAGCACCTGCACTAAAACCAACCGCCAGCAAGGGCGCTGAGGAGCTTTGTGCATGGCTCTGTAATAGTTGTTGTAACTTCTGTCGGTAGCTGTCCAGCCCGCCTTGCTGCAGAAAATAGCGGTAAGCCTGCTCGTCATGTTGAAACTGATGGCTTTGCTGGTAAGGCGATAACCACAACAAAGGCCCGCGCCAGAGGCGAAACATTGCCTGTAACGCCGGCGTGAGGCCAAAAATATCACTGCACACCAGCAGTGGCAGCTGCTGACGATGATTGTTGCGCATCCTTACACCTTCTTTACTGCTGTGATTTTGTCTTGCTGATTTTGCCCTACTAATACTGTTTTGCGAATACCGTCTTGATATGACTGTCTTGAGTTCGGTATCCGACTGTCGTGTTGATTTACTTCGCTTTTGTACTCAGAATAAATTCAGCGGCAGTTTTAAATACACCACACCATTGTCTTCAGCAGGAGGTAACTGCCCTGCTCTCATATTCACCTGCACCGAGGGCAACAACAGTTTTGGCATGCTGAGGGTGGCATCGCGCGCTGTGCGAAGTGCCACAAATTCCTGCTGACTGACACCCTGGCGCAAATGAATATTCTGCTGTTTTTGCGCGCCTACTGTGGTTTGAAAACTAAATTCATTGCGCCCGGTGGCTTTATAGTCGTGACATAAAAACATCCGGGTATCATCCGGTAAAGCAAATAATTTTTGTACTGACCGGAACAAAGTCGCAGCGTCGCCGCCCGGGAAATCACAACGGGCACTGCCATAATCCGGCATAAATAAGGTATCACCAACAAAAACCGCATCCGCTATCTGATAACAAACGCAGGCTGGTGTATGGCCGGGGGTATGGATCACCCGGATCTGCAACTCGCCAAGCGGCAATACAGCACCGTCGTCCAGTAATAAATCAAACTGACTGCCGTCAGTTTTAAAGCCTTCTTCAGTATGAAAAATACCGGCAAATACCTGCTGCACTTTATCAATGCGGCTGCCAATGCCGGTTTGTCCGCCGAGTTGCTGACGGATATAAGGTGCTGCCGATAAATGGTCGGCATGCACATGGGTTTCCAGCACATAACAAAGCGTCAGTCCCAGCTCCTTCACCAATGCGATGAGCGCATCGGCCGCCTGAACACTGGTGCGGCCGGAAGCAGCATCAAAATTCAGCACAGGGTCGATAATAGCGGCTTGCAGACGCTGATCACACCAAACAACATAACTATAAGTGTTTGAATCATTGTCAAAAAACTCTTTTACGCTCAACGCCATTGTCGCTCTCCTGTGCCGGCGCTGTCTGATTTGATAGCGCGGCGTTTTGATAATGTCTGCAGCCAGATGTTGTTTGCCGCGCCTGCGGCTGTGCTGATGCTGGCGCAACTATAACAAAGTTAATTTATAACAAAAAGAGCTAAGGATATACCCATATTGCATAACAATCGCTATTGCTGAGCCCCCTGTCTGACAACAGCCAGGTTGTACAGCACAGCCCCAATATAAAACTATCCCTACGCCTCAAGATAAAGTCCCAAGGCTGCCGCTCGCGGCAAACCTTCCCTGACCGCGCTTTAGCACGCCAATCTTTAAAACTCACAGCCATCCAAATGGCTTTTGTCATAAAGTTGTCATACCAAGCTCTTAAGCTGCCCCGCATCTGTTGCGATAGTTAATCCGGGGTTGTATGAAGATTGCAATAAAGTTTATGTCAGTGATGGCTGCGGCCACAGTGTCAGCGGTGGTACTGGCGGTGTTGGCCACCACGGCATTGTCGCAGCATAAAGCGCAGCAGGCGCTGACCGGCAGTGTCAGCGAACAGTTTACCGCTGTGGCACGAGGCCGCGAGCAGGCACTGGGTTTGTATCTGAATGCACAGCGTGATTTGTTATTAAGCCTGGCCGCCAACCGGCTGACACAGGAAGCTTTATATGCACTGGAACGGCCTTTTTCTTCTTACCGTTATGAAGTCAGTAATCCGGGTGATGACACGTTAAAAGCCGGATTAACGGCCTGGTATCAACAAAAATACCTGCCATTTGCCACAGCGCAAAATCAGGCTTTTGTTCCGGATTTTGCGAAATGGCTGAACCAAAGCCGCACTGAAACTTTGTTGTTACAACACAGGTACTTCAGCCAGAACCCGGCAGAGGCCGACAATCTTTCCAGTTTAATTGATGCCGCCGATGGCTCAGTGTATGCACAGCAACACAAAAGATTTCATCAGAGTTTTGTCGAAGTCAGTCGCCGTTATGGCTTACAGGAGCTGTATCTGGTGGACGCAAAACAGCTGAATGTGGTGTATTCAGTACACAAAACTCCGGTTTTTGCCAGTTCACTCAAAGACGGGGCTTTTGCCACCAGCCCGCTGGCGGATGCAGTAAAAAACCTGCTGAAAACGCCTGCCGCCAGCACAACAGAACCACAATGGTTGATTAGCGAACCCACTGCTTTTGATGGTTATTATCAGATGCCGGTGCTTTTTTTACTGGCCAAAGTGCAAAGCCCGATGAGCGCTAACCCGGAAACTCAGGGGGTGCTGGTGCTGCAATTGCCGGTCAGCGCACTGACCGCCTTAATGACACAACAGCAAAACTGGCAACAAATTGGCTTAGGCCAAAGCGGAGACAGTTATCTGGTAGCACCTGATGGCAAGCTGGTGACGGCACTTCGGCCTGAACTGGCTTCAGCGACAGAGTTTAAACAGCGCTACCCTGAACTTGCAGCGCAGCAAGGCGCCTTTGGCCTGAGCGGACGTCTCACCCTGGCATCAAAAGAGGTGCAGGCAGCGCTGGCCGGCAAAACCGGCATGGCTGAAACCACGGACTACCGCGGTGTTGAGGTGCTGCTTAATTATCAACCAGTGCAAATTGGCAACAGCACCTATGCGTTATTAACCCAGCAAGACAGCAGCGAAGCTTTTGCCCTCCTTTATGATCTCAGATCGCAAACCCTGGCTTTTAGTGTGCTTATCGTATTTGTGTTAACGCTGTTGTCGTTATTTGTGGCCTGGCGTATCGGTCGCAGTATGGCAGCGCCACTGGAGTATTTTGCCGGTGCTATCAGTCAGGCCGCAGCTGAACATAACCTGCAAACCCATTTTGAACGGCGCGGTGACGCTGAACTGCAGGCGATGGCCGATGCGCTGAATCAGCTTTTTAGCAACTTGTCGCAAGTGCTGATGAAGTTACTGAGTGCAGGTGCAGAAAGTCAGCAACAGGCCAAAACGCAGCTTGAAATCAGCGGCCAATGTCAGCAGGCCGTTTTTGCGCAAAAAAGTGCGTTATTACAGTTACATCAGGACGCCAGACAAAGCCAGCAGGCACTTTTGGGTATGCAGCTACAGTTACAACAAGCCAGCTCGGCTGCAACAGAAGCGGAAAGCCAGTCTTCAGCCGGCATGGCGCAGCTCAAAGAAATGCAACAACGCCTCGGCCAGTTATCAGCACAGGTCAGCAATTCCAGCGACAGCATGCTGGCACTGGAACAAGCGGCCGCCAACATAGTGCAGGTGCTCGATACCATCAAAGGCGTGGCTGAACAAACCAATTTGCTGGCGCTTAATGCCGCCATTGAAGCGGCCAGAGCCGGTGAGCATGGCCGGGGGTTTGCCGTGGTGGCCGATGAAGTTCGGCGCTTATCAGGCAGCACGCAACAGGCCACACTGGAAATTCAGCAGATGCTGAACCAGCTCAGTTTGTCGGTGCAACAAACCAATACTGGCCTGCAGCACGAACAACAAAGCACTGCATTATGTTTAAAAAGTGCAGAAGCGGCCGATCAGGCCCTGGCCATCAGCCTTGATGCAGTCAGCCGCATTGCCCAAGCCACAGCTGCCGTTTATCAGCTCAGTGTCGCCGAAACCACGCGCAGTCAGGGCATTGGCAGTGCGCTTGACCATATCAGCAGCAGCGCAAGCAGCACAGACGAAGCCATGTTCAGCTTAAGTGTGCAGGCGAAAAGACAGCAGCAACTGACAGAGGAAGTGGCGCAACAGGCTTCGGTATTAAAACTTTAATGCGGCAACTGACAATGCTTCTGCCGTTAAATTAACAGCAAAGTGAGGTTAAAGCGGCCTTAGCGGGCTGCTTTAACGCTGACAGCATAAAAATCTCCTTGCCGGTGTTATTCTGCGCTCTGTCCTGTTAGGCTGATTTTTAGACAATCAACGCAAAATCAGCAACAAGGACCATCAGATGTTGCCAAAATTTCTTTGTTTTTTTCCATTACTGTTGATAAGCCCCCTGCTGTTTGCAGCATCACCCCAGCTGGCCGCGTCGTCTTCCCAGGAAGCTCTGTCGTCGCCCCAAGTGCAGTCACCACAGGTGCATCTGTCGTCACCACAAGTGGTGATCAGCACTAATCTCGGTGATATGACTTTTGCACTGGATGACAAAATAACCCCTAAAACTACGGCGCAATTTATCAAGCTGGCCAAAAGCGGCTGGTATAACGGCAAAGAATTTTACCGTGTGGTGAAAGGCCATGTCATTCAGGCCGGTATCAATGACGATTTGCACCCTGACCATAAAAAATATCAGCTGGACGCTGAATTCTCGCCCGATAAACCACAAATCAAAGGCAGCCTGGGCATGGCAAGGGATGAAGATCCCAATAGTGGCAGCACAGAGTTTTATATTTGTTTGACACGGCGTGCCCATTTAGACGGCAAATACAGCCATTTTGGCCAGCTCATCGAAGGCGAAGCCGTGCTGGATAAAATAGCCGCAGTGAAAGTAACGGAAAAATGGCTGGATAATCCCGGGGGCAAAGCTGTTGCCTTTCACAGACCCCAAACGCCGGTGCTGATCCACAGCATCAGGGTAAAACAGCCTTAACCCTGCGGCTGCAGTAGCATCACACCCTCTGCTGCCGGATAAAACTGCTGTCAGAGAAAACTCAAGTGTTGATTGCTCACATCTTATTGTTTCAGTTAGTATTTTAAAAAGTTAACAATAAAATAACGAGCACTTAAGATGAACTTCACGATGTTTTTGCCAAAAGCCGTTGCCACCCTTGGCTGCGGTCTGATGCTTATGGCAGCATCGCCGCTGCTTGCGAACGCAGCTGCACCAGCATTGCCTGCCACCGCCAAAGACTGGGCGCTGGCAGCAAAACAAGATATTGCCGCCGCTTATCAGCTTACGGCAGACAATCACCCCGGCATGGCCAACCCTATGGATCCGGGTTTTCCGGCTTTGCTGCAACAAGCGCAAAAAAATGCCATGGCGCTGCTGCCTTTTGTCGACAGTGCTATGGCCTATGAAGCTGCAATAGCACGATTTAGTACCACACTACAGGACGGACATGCCGGTGCTTTTGCCAGCTTACCCGATGAAGTTCGCCCCAAAAGGCGTTGGCCAGGTTTTATTGCGGTGTGGCGCGGTGATGCTTTATGGGTGTATCACAGCGCGATACCTGCGCTTAACAAAGGCATGCAAATTGTGGCCTGTGATGGCGTGACGGTTGAAACTCTTATCCGGCAGCGTGTGTTTCAATATTCAGGTCAGGTCGACCAACCCGGCCATTGGTGGGCTTCTGGCGGTAGTCTCTTTACCGACGATGGCAACCCTTTTACCCCGCCACTTGCGCACTGTGATTTTAAAAGCGCGGACGGAAGTATACAGAAACTACCACTGAGCTGGACTGAGCGGCCAGACGCAGTGCAGCCTTATGCCCAGGCGGCTTATGATGGTGACCCACTGGATGTTGGTCTGTACTGGCATCAGGCAGGAACCGCCGGCAAAAATACCGCCGTCGCAGATGCTGAACAGCAAAACAACACAGCGGAAGTGGCCTGGATTGCCATGCCGACTTTTAACCCGTCCAAAGCTGAAATCAGTCAATACGAATCGTTATTCAGCAGCCTTAACCAACAAAAAGCCAGGCTGCAACAGGCCAAAGCCATAGTGCTGGACTTGCGCCGTAATGAGGGCGGTTCCTCATACTGGAGTTTTCAGGTTGCCGGTTTGTTATGGGGGAAAGACCTGGTTCAGCAAAAAGCCACAGCTTTGTTTGCCAACACTGAAGTCTGGTGGTTTGCCTCAGCCGGCAATACCGCTTATGTCAAATCGCTGTATGGCGTGATGCAATCACAAGGACAGGAGTCATTGTTACCCTGGATCAGCCAGGTTGGTCAGGGCATGGCACAAGCGCTAAAAGCGCAGCGGCCATTTTTTGTGGAAGCAGATGAAACGGACCTTGCTGCAGCGACCGCAGCAGCAACAGAGCTGCCACAGCAGATTAAAACCCCGGTTTATGTGATAGTACCAGGCCAATGTGCCAGCGCCTGTCTGGATGCCATTGATATCTTTAAACTCTTTAACAACACCCGACTGCTTGGTACCGAAAGCAGTTCTGATTCGACTTATATGGATGTTCGATTTGAGCCACTGCCTTCTGGTCTTGCCAAGGTGGTGATCCCCAACAAAATGTATGTGAACAGGCCAAGGGAGAAAGGCGTTTATTACCGCCCGGATCTTGCTTATCACCAGCTGGATTGGTCCACCCAAGCCTTGCTTGCTAAGGTGCTGACAGCGCTCTGAAGCTGAAGTTATGTGGTAAGTTGCCGGCGTTTTGGCTGATGAAAACGCCGGTATTGCGCGTGAACCCGGCTTTAGCTCACTGAAGGCTTTATCCCGCTGATTTGCCAGTCAGCTCAATGTTGCCGCTCATTAAAAATGACATCCTGTTGTAAAGCTGTCAGTGCGTTTGTCACTTGCATGCTGCTTTGCTCCATCAGCTGGAGTGCCTGGCTCAGGCCCGGGAAATCGCCCCGCAAAGCCGCTTCCAATGCGGCCTGACCTGCTTTGTGTACTGCCTGGTGCGGCCCGTCCAGTCGCTTAAAAGCAGGTAAATTACCGTATAAACGGGCACCTTCCCCCTGAAAATACCACTGACCTAACCGGCATTCTGTATGGGTTGTCAGAGTTTGTTGATAACTCTGTTGTTGCAGAAGATTGTAGACTTGTGTTTTCCAGACGGCATGATCAAGTTTCACAGTGTTTAAAAAGGCAATAGTGGCGGAGCCAGCAATCACTTTTTGCATATGGTCAGAACTCTGAATAACCTGATTGACCACGTTATCTATCTGAAGCGAGCTTGATGCCACTGCATCGGCACTTTGTTGACTTTGTGCCACCATCTGGCGGATGTTGCTGGTTTGATCCATCACCTGCCGGATAAGTTGTTCAATTTGGCTGCTGGCCTGATGCGCCTTGCCTGCCAGTGTGCGGACTTCATCCGCCACTACGGCAAAACCACGCCCTGCTTCACCTGCTCTCGCGGCTTCAATTGCTGCATTGAGGGCCAGTAAATTCGTTTGATCAGATATTTCCTGAATACTGGAAATCAGTTGGTTAATAGCACCCGCTGTGCCATCAAGTACGGCTGCCACCTGAGCGCTTTGTGCGGCATCCCGGGTAATTTGCTGCGCCCTGCTGTCGAGTTCAGCCACTGCTGATTTTGTGTGCTGAAACAATTGGTCAAGCTGCTGTAACGACTGATGCTCTGTTGCCAGTGTTGTTGCATTATCGGCCAGATCCTGGCGGATGGCGCTCAACAGCACATTGCCACTTAACATACAGCTACATAGTTGCTGTTGCTGGATATAGAGTTGCTTTTGTTCATCAAGCTGGTGTTTGTGTAAAACCAGATCTTGCTGCTGCCGCTGTTGTTCTGCAATTGCTTGCTGCTTGTGTTCCACCAGTTGCTGCTGCAGTTGGTTGATTTCTTGATGTAACTTCTTGCGGAAAAACATTTAAACCTCTGTGCACACTGGCCTGACATGCTATGTTAGGCCAGTTTGCATCAGATATTGAACACGACTTTTGTCTTAGATCAAACGCAGGTTTTCAGGCGGCAGCAACATCCTGCTGTAACAGTGTGATGGCCTGAACAACCTGCAGACACTGCGATTCAACGTCCGCCAGCGTGCTGTTCATTCTGGTTTCGTTGTGTTCAAGCGCAGCTTTATGTGCTTCACGCGCAGCTTCATGCATAGCACGGTGTGGCCTTTCTAAGCTTTTAAAGCTACCGAGCTGGCCATAATGTTTATGGCCATAACCACCAGCGCCACACCAACTCTGGAATTTTTGCTCCGCTTGCGACACCGGCAAAGTTTTGTGCTGTTGCAGCGCCTGGTAAAGCTCAGCTTTAAAAGTTAAATAATCCAGTTTCAGACCATTGAGGTAAGTTAAGGTGGTGGTGGTGCGGATAAGCTTTTTCATCGCCTCTGAGCGGTTGATCACTTCATTCACCACCTGATCAATCTGGCTGCTCGACACCGAAATATCGGCTGCGCTTTGCTGGCTCTGTTGCACCATAGCCTTGATATTGTTGGTTTGTTCAATAACTTTACGGATCAGGTTTTCAATTTGTTTACTGGCTTCATTGGCTTTACCAGCCAGAGTACGGACTTCATCGGCCACCACGGCAAAACCACGGCCAGCTTCACCTGCCCTGGCCGCTTCAATGGCGGCGTTCAGCGCCAGTAAGTTGGTTTGGTCTGAAATTTCCTGAATACTGGAAATAAGCGCTGTGATAGCACTGGCTGTACCATCCAGCACAGCAGCAGTTTGTGCGCTCTGGTTGGCGTGGTCGGTAATATGCACAGAGCGGGTTTCTAAGGTGCGGATGGCACTTTGGGTTTGGCCGAAAATATCTTCAAGCCTGGCAAGTGCAGTTCTTTCATCAATCAGACTTTCTGCCAGCTGGTTGACTGTCTGTTGCACCATAGCAAGTGTTGTGGCGCCGGCAAAAGACTGTTGTTGCCACTGTGACTGGTTTGCCTGTTGCTGTTGTAATTGCTGCAACTCTTGATGCAATTGCTGCAGCTGATGGTCTTTTTGTTGTTGTTCGGCCTGATATTGTTGTTGTAGTTCTTTCAGTTGTTGCCTGAGTTGTTGGTTTTCTTCTTTCAGCGCACGGTTAAAAATCATAAGTCTCCCCTGGAGCTCAACATCGAAACTCCATCCTATGCCAAGGCATCGGGCAAAAAAAGACTAAATTCAGCCGGATATAAAATATTTATCCGCAACTTTACCGCTATCGCCTTCACACCACTCATCACGTAGCTAATCAGCGAACCAATCAAGCAGCTAAGCAGCTAGTGACGTTTTTGCTTGCAACTAAAGCAGCGCCAGCTTGAGCAGGAAAAGTGTTCCGGATATCCGCTGCGCCACAGTCCGAACAGATTGCAACAGCGCGCTGAGCAACCTTTCAAAACCACCTTCATAAAAAAAGGACTTCAACTGAAGTCCTTTTCACCGGGCACAGAGGCTTAGCTGACCAAACTTCTGAGCATCCAGGCATTTTTTTCATGCGCCTGCATACGCTGGGTTAATAAATCTAAAGTTGGCTCATCAGAGGCTTTATCAGCAACCGGCACAATAGAGCGGGCTGTTTTAGCAATAGCTTCCTGACCTTTGACTAAATCTTTAATCATCTCTTCAGCAGTTAGATGGCCGTCGGCTTCTTTAATGCTGGTCAGTTTGGCAAATTCTTTATAAGAGCCAGGGGCAAATTCCCCCAGAGCGCGAATACGTTCAGCAATTAAATCTACCGCCAGCGCCAGTTCGGTATATTGGGTTTCAAATAAAGTGTGCAGCGCCTGAAACATCGGCCCTGTTACGTTCCAGTGGTAATTATGGGTTTTTAAATACAAGGTATAAGTGTCTGCCAGCAGCACAGCTAAACCTGCGGCTATGGCTTTACGGTCTTGCTCTTCGATACCAATATTAATTTTCATCCTGATCACCCTGAAGTTTATATAAAAAAATCACAGGCTTACCTTAGCGGAAAAAAGCCACGGCTTCAAAGCAGACTGGGGCAAAACAACAGACTTTTACGGCAACGGCTGGCCAGCCTGCAGCGTGCGTCCTGTCTTTCTTATTTATGTTAATTGATTTATTGTGCAAAAAAACGCGCAAGGAGACGTGATGAAATACCAGATCCGGCAAAAAATATTCAGCCTGACCGACAGTTTTGATATTCAGGATGAACGTGGCACCGTGGTGCTGCAGGCCAAAGGCAAGCTGTTTAGTATTTCCAGCAGTCAGACACTGTACGACATGCGGGGGCGCGAGCTTCTGAAAATTAAACGTAAATATTTAACTTTATTGCCAGCCTGCCGTTTGTTATGTGCCGACGGCAGCGAGTGGCTGATTAAAAAACGCTTTTGGCCCTTCTGGACCTCCCGTTTTAGCGTGTATGGCCCTGCGGGTGAGCTCGAAATCAGCGGTAATTTATGGCAACACGAATATCAAATTCGCCAGCAAGGCCGGTTATTGGCTTCTGTGTCCAAAGCCTGGTTTAGCTGGTCTGATACCTATGGCGTGGAAATTTATGCCCCCGAATGGACAGCCCAATTGCTGGCCGCAGTCATAGTGATAGACCGGATTTCACATCAGGGCAAAAACTCTGGCCTCGGCGACGATTAAAACGCATAAAAAAAGCTGCCAAAGCAGCTTTTTTTTAATTTTACATCAGCGCGTTAACTATTAACCCTGGGCTAAAGTCTGCGCCAGATAATCATCATAAGAGCCCACAAAGTTGCGGGTATCTTTGTCAGTAATTTCGATAATACGGGTGGCCAGTGAAGATACAAATTCGCGGTCGTGACTGACAAAAATCAGGGTACCTTTGTACATCTCCAGCGCCATATTGAGTGACTCAATAGATTCCATATCCAAATGGTTGGTTGGTTCGTCCATCACCAGGATATTGGGTCTTTGCAACATCAGCTTGCCAAATAACATCCGGCCTTTTTCACCACCGGATAACACTTTGACTTTTTTCTTGATGTCATCCTGAGAGAACAACAAACGGCCTAAAATACCACGTACCGCCTGCTCATCGTCTGACGGCTGTTTATGCTGCGCCATCCAGTCAAATACCGTCATGTCTTCAGCAAATTCGTATTCATGATCCTGAGCGTAATAACCGATATTGCAGTTTTCTGACCATTTCACAGTGCCGGCTTCGGGCGTTAAATCACCTACCAGACATTTTAACAAGGTCGATTTACCAATACCGTTGGTACCCAGAATGGCCACCTTTTCGCCCACTTCGATATTCAGGCTGAGGTTTTTTAATAAATGCAGATCGCCAAAACTCTTGTTTAAACCTTCAACTTCTAACGCCATCCGGTACAGCTGCTTTTGCTGCTCAAAACGGATAAAGGGGTTGACGCGGCTCGATGCTTTGACTTCTTCTAACTGAATTTTGTCAATTTGTTTAGCACGTGAAGTAGCCTGACGCGCTTTAGAAGCATTGGCAGAGAAGCGGCTGACGAAAGTCTGCAGCTCAGCAATTTGTGCTTTTTTCTTGGCATTGTCGGCCAATAAACGCTCGCGCGCCTGAGTGGCCGCAAACATATATTCATCATAGTTGCCAGGATAAACCCGCAGCTCACCGTAGTCCAAATCGGCCATGTGGGTACAGACCGAGTTTAAAAAGTGACGGTCGTGCGAAATAATAATCATGGTGCAGTTGCGCTCAGACAACACATCTTCCAGCCAGTGGATGGTGTGAATGTCTAAGTTGTTGGTCGGTTCGTCCAGCAACATAATATCCGGATTGGCAAACAGCACCTGCGCCAGTAATACCCGCAGTTTCCAGCCTGGCGCTACAGCCGACATAGGGCCAAAATGCTGCTCCAGTGGAATACCCACACCTAATAACAGTTCACCGGCACGGGATTCGGCGGTGTAACCATCCATTTCACCAAAAGCAACTTCTAAGTCGGCCACTATCATGCCGTCTTCTTCGCTCATTTCCGGGCTGGAATAAATACGATCCCGTTCAGCTTTAACTTGCCACAGTTCCGCATGCCCCATGATCACAGTGTCAATGACACTGTATTGTTCAAAAGCAAACTGATCCTGATGCAGCTTGGCCACACGCATATTTGGCTCAACCATCACGTTACCGGCACTGGGTTCCAGCTCGCGGCTTAAAATCTTCATAAAAGTAGATTTACCGCAACCGTTGGCGCCAATCAGGCCATAACGGTTACCTGAACCAAACTTGATGGAGATGTTTTCAAACAGCGGCTTAGCGCCAAATTGCATAGTAATATTTGCGGTAGCTATCACGGATTATTTCGCCTGGCTTTGGTGCTGAGGTACAAACTGCAGCGTGGTAAAAATGGCTTGGGTTGAACTGTTCAAACCCAACAGATGCCCTTAAAAAAGGCGCGCCACTATACGCTTTTTGGCCAGAAATTACAAAACAATAGCGCCGGTTTTGCGCAAAATTCACCCAATTGTCATCAGTTGCACTGTTCTGTCCATTCAGCCAGCGTGCAGGCGCCTGCCCGCTCCCG
Source organism: Rheinheimera sp. 4Y26 (assembly GCF_025245835.1). Classification (GTDB taxonomy): domain Bacteria; phylum Pseudomonadota; class Gammaproteobacteria; order Enterobacterales; family Alteromonadaceae; genus Pararheinheimera. The sequence goes on along the minus strand of NZ_JAOBWS010000004.1, from coordinate 47,190 downwards.
TTAAAGGCGCCGGTAAAATGCTCAGCATAACCGCCTCAGGCTAGTTTGCGACCCACTGCAATGGCCGCCACCACAAAAACCGCCAGCGCCCACTCCAGCGCACTGATACTTTCGCCAAGCCAGAGCGCGGCAGCGCTGAACGCCAAAAATGGGGTGAGCAGCTGTAGCTGACTGATTTGCGCCACACCGCCCATGGCAAGCCCCTTATACCAGGCAAAAAAACCCAGAAACATGCTAAATACCGATAGATAAGCAAAACCAAACCAGCCTTGTGCACTGACATTCAGCTGCTCAGGCCTGGTATACCAACACAGGGGCAGCAAAATCGGCAATGACAACACCAAAGCCCAGCAGATCACCTGCCAGCTGCCCATCTGCCGCGCTAATAAAGCGCCTTTGGCATAACTCAAACCACAACAAAAACAAGCCAATAATAACCAGAGGTCGCCGGATGCCAGACTGCCCTGCGCTTGTGCCGATGCATACAACATGACAGCTGCAGTACCGGCCAAAGCCGACAACCAAAAACCTGCTCTGGGCCACTGACCACTGAGCCAGGCACCAAAAATAGCGGTAAAAAGCGGCATAATGCTGCTGACCAGGGTGCCATGACTGGCATCCACAGTTTGCATGGCAATGGCTGATAACACCGGATACGCAAATACAGCACCAAAAGCCACCACCAGCAGACCATTCCAGTGCTGGCGTTTGGGCAGCGGTTGATTCAGCAGCAGCAATAACAACAAACTGAGCAGCGCCGCCACCAGCGCCCGTCCTGCGCCAACAAAAATGGAAGGCAACTCGGCAACCGCCAGTTTGGTTGCCGGAATGCCACCGGAAAACATCAATACGCCCAGCATGCCCCAGGCCAGCCCTTGCCAATATTGCCGGCGAGCCGATAACAGCTTGGCACTTGCTGCATCGGTGTTAAGTGCTGCATCGATATTGCTTACTGCGTCCGTATTGAGCGCTGTGGCCTGAAGGGTGTTTAGCTTTGCCATAATTTGCTCCTGCACTGATCCACTTAACGATTCACGCACTGATCCAGGCACTGATTCAGGCACTGATTCACTCAAAGGTGGTGTGTGGCGGTGAAACGCTTTTAGCGCAGCCCCCAACAAGGCAAAACGGCACACCAGCACATGAGCACATGAGCACATGAGCACATGAGCACATGAGCACATGAGCAAGGCAACAAAAGCACAACGCCTGCTCTGCAACATCAGGGGACAACATCGCTTTACAACACCACCAGAGCCGCTACTATAAAATACAAAAGCACCAGACAATCAGGACAGTTGGCAGCTATTCGGCCAAACTGTATAGGAATAATAACCATGACAATTCAACTGCAGCTGGACAAAAGCAGCTCGGAACCCTGGTCAAAACAATTATTGCAACAATCGCAAAACGCTATCAGCAGCGGGCTTTGGCCTGCGGGCATGAAACTACCTTCCATTCGCCAGCTGGCAACCAGGCTTGAAGTCAGTAAGTTCACAGTGGCAGAGCTGTACGAACGACTGGCGGCACAGTCGCTGGTGGTTAGCCGCCCAGGTAGCGGCGTTTATGTCGCCAAAAGCCAGCCGGTGGCGCTGTTGTCTGAAGCTCAGGCCGGTCAGAGTTTATTGGCGGATGAAGTTGCTTTGATGCGCCAGACGTTGCAACGTGAGTCGGCCGTCATTAAACCAGCAGCTGGCTGGTTAACACCGGAATGGCTGCCGACAGATGCCATTCGTCAGGCAATGCGCGAAGTGGCTCGTCAGGGGCAATCCCTCACTGACTACGGTCCGGCGCAGGGCAATATTGCGCTGCGCCGTTATCTGGCGGAGCATCTGGCTAAACTGAATATTCCAACCGAACCACAACAAATTTTATTAACCTCCAGCGCCACCCATGCGCTGGATTTATGTTTACGGCTGTATTTAAAACCCGGTGATGCGGTGCTGGTGGATGACCCCGGCTTTTATAATTTTTTTGCCATGCTCAGGCTGTACCATTTAAAGGTGGTGCCCTTGCCGCGCTGCAAAGACGGCCCGGATCTGCAGGCCATGACAACGCTGTTGCAAACAGAAAAACCCAGAGCCTATATTACCAATTCAGTGCTGTCGAATCCGGTGGGCACCTGTGTTAGCCCACAAAAGGCTTTTGCTGTACTGGAGCTTTTAAAAGAACATCAGTGCCTGCTGATAGAAGATGATATTTATGCCGATTTTGAGCTGCACAGCAGTTTGCGCTATTCCAGTTTGACGGGTCTTCGCAGCGGCATTTATTTGGGCAGTTTGTCAAAAACCATTTCAGCTGATTTGCGGGTGGGTTATATCGTCGCCAGCCCGGAGCAAATCGCTTCGTTAACGGACTTAAAACTCATCACCGGCAGTTCCAGCTCCCAAACTGTAGAGCGTATTGTGTATCAAATTCTGACCGGTGGCGCTTATCGTCGCCATCTGGAGTCACTGCGCAAAAAACTGCAGGACGCCATGTCGCAGGTCAGCCGTCAATTTGTCAAACGTGGTTTCAGGCCCTGGCACCAGCCGGATGGCGGCTATTTGTTATGGCTGATGTTGCCAGCGGGCGTCAGCGCGAAAAAACTCACCGAACTTTTAGAACGCCAGCATATTATTCTGGCGCCAGGCAGTCATTTTAGCCTGCAGCAGGATGCGGACAATTTTATGCGGGTGAATGTAACCCAGTGCCTCAACGCCAAACTCTGGCCGGCGCTGGACACCGCTTTAGCCATGATTGCAGTGACACAACAACGTGATAAACCTTTGTATCTGGCAAAATCGGACGACAAATAAGCGCTCTCTTAAAACAGAAAAACCCGGCTTCCAACAACCGGGTTCTCCATTACAACAATGCAGGCCACAACAGCCGCATTGTTTATCCATGACAAAATAACTCTTCAGGCAACAGCGCCGGCTTTGGCCACAGCGTCCAGACATAAGTCGGTAATACGTTGCCAGTCGCCAGCCACAATAGCATCATCCGGCACTATCCAGGAGCCGCCGACACAAAGCACGTTTGGTAATGCCAGGTATTCCAGGAAATTTTTCTCGTTAATGCCGCCGGTCGGGCAAAAGCGGATATCTGAAAACGGCCCATGAATCGACTTTAAAGTTTTCACACCGCCGGCCGCTTCTGCCGGGAAAAATTTAAAATGGGTATATCCTAAACCTGTACCTTCCATCAATTCAGAAATAGAAGCAATGCCAGGGATCAGCGGAATAGGTGCTTCTTTACCTGCGGCCAGTAATTCGCGGGTCAGCCCCGGGCTGATGGCAAATTTGGCACCGGCTTCAATTACTTTTTGCAGTTGCTCAGGCGTGGTGACAGTGCCGGCGCCCACAATAGCGTCCGGTACTTCTTTGGCTAACAGGCTGATGGCTTCCAGCGCAACAGGGGTGCGTAAAGTCACTTCCAGAACTTTAATACCACCGGCCAATAAAGCTTTGGCCAGAGGCACAGCGGTGGCGAGATCTTTAATCACAATGACCGGTACCACAGGTCCTTGTGCAAACAGGGTGTCAGGTTGTAATTGCCAATTTTGAAAAGACATAAGCTTAACTCGCCAGAATTTGTTTTAAGTAGACAGCGCAGCCCAGCAAACCCGGTTGCTCTGCAGTGACGACATAAGTGGCAATGCGCCGGTTAAAGTCGGTAAAACGGCCTTTTGCTTCAAAACGGGTGCGAAACTCGCTCTGCTCCAGCAAAGGTAATAACTTGGGCACTATGCCACCGGCCACATACACACCACCAAAGGTGCTGAGCGTCAGCGCTAAATCGCCGGCTAATGCGCCTAAACTTGCAAAAAACTGCTCTATAACCGCAGCACAAAGTTCGTTGCTGTTATTAAGCGCATGGGTGCTGATGTCGGCGGCTGACATTGGCTCAACCGTTAAACCACGGTAAGCGGCAATGGCCAGATACAAACTTTCAATGCCAGGGCCAGATAACAGCCGCTCTGGCGACACATGACCATAATGAGCAGCGAGATAACGCTGAATAAACCATTCCTGCTCGTTTTGTGCTGTCCAGTCGGTATGACCACCTTCACCCGGTAACGGAATATAACCATGAGCGGTCGGAATTAAATGCCCAACCCCAAGGCCGGTGCCGGCGCCAAGAACAGCCATAGGCTTATTGGCATCACTTTCCCCTGCACCAAACTTAATTTTTTCGTTGTCTTTGAGCGCAGGCAGCGACATGGCCACTGCGGTAAAGTCGTTTAACACAATAAATTCAGCAAGTTCCAACTCAGCTTTAATCTGGCTGATGGAGAATTGCCAGTGAAAATTGGTCATTTTCACCAGGTCGCCATTGACCGGACAAGCAATAGCCACAGCCACATGGGCAATATCCTGTAACTGCTGGGTGCTCTGGTAATAACTGAGCGCCAGGGTCAGGCTGGCAAAATCGGCGCAGGGGTACACCACTACATGGTCAAGTTCCAGCGTGGACAAATTCACCCGGCTAAAACGGGCATTGGTGCCGCCAATATCAGCGACAATGGCAAAATTAACCATGCAGATGTTCCTCAGTAGTAAAGAGGCTGCAAGCGCCCTGCTCTGCGCCTGTCAGCACGGTACGCAGACCACCGAAAATCTCCCGGCCCATACCGTAATAACTGTCCGACATATCGCGGGTGGCAAATTCACGTTTGGCCAGCTCTTCGTCTGACACCAACAGCTGCAATACACCGGTTTCACCGTCGACCAGCATCATATCGCCGGTCTGAATTTTGGCGATCATGCCGCCTTCAATGGCCTCAGGCGTCACATGAATAGCAGCAGGTACCTTGCCTGATGCACCTGACATCCGACCGTCTGTAACCAGCGCCACGTGATAGCCACGGTCCTGCAACACCCCAAGCGGCGGTGTCAGTTTATGCAGCTCTGGCATACCACAGGCTTTTGGCCCCTGAAAACGCACTACAACAATACAATCTTTATCTAACTCGCCGGCTTTAAAAGCAGCGTCCAGTTCGTGCTGACTGGAAAACACCACTGCAGGCGCTTTCACCACTTCAGTACCCGGGCGCAGCGCCGAGGTTTTAATAACACCTCGGCCAACGTTGCCCGACAGCACCTGTAAACCACCATGATCTTTAAATGGTTTAGCGGCAGACGTCAGTACAGTTTCATCAGAAGAGGCACTTGGGCCATCAACCCAGACCAGCTGACCGTCCTGTAATACCGGCACCTGGGTGTAACGGCGCAGACCAAAACCGGCAACTGTGTTGACATCTTCATGCAGTAGTCCTGCGTCCAGCAGCTCTTTCATCAGATAAGCCATACCACCGGCTTGCTGGAAGTGGTTGATATCAGCCTGACCGTTTGGATAAATTTTGGTAAGTAAAGGCGTGGCATTGGATAAATCAGCAAAATCGTCCCAGTTCACAATAAAACCGGCAGAGCGTGCTACAGCCACCAGGTGCATGGTGTGGTTGGTTGAACCACCTGTAGCCAATAAACCCACAATACCGTTTACTACAGCTTTGGCATCGACAATATGACCGATCGGCATATAGTCCGCGCCTAAATCTGTTAAACGGGTAACCTGACGGGCCGCAGCTTTGGTCAGCTCATCCCGAAGTGGCGTGCCTGGATTGACAAAAGAAGAGCCTGGTAAATGCAGACCCATCATTTCCACCACCAGCTGATTAGAGTTTGCTGTGCCATAAAAAGTACAGGTGCCGGCGCTGTGGTAAGAGGCTGATTCTGATTCCAGCAGCTCTTCTTTGCCTACTTTGCCTTCGGCAAACAGCTGACGCACCCGCGCCTTTTCTTTGTTTGGAATACCGGATGGCATTGGACCTGCAGGTACAAATACAAAAGGCAGATGGCCAAAACTTAGTGCCGCCATTAACAAACCCGGCACAATCTTGTCGCAAATACCCAGCATTAAACCGCCGTCAAACATATTGTGTGACAGGCCAACAGCAGCCGACATGGCAATAATGTCGCGGCTTAATAAACTCAGCTCCATACCAGGCTGCCCCTGGGTCACACCATCACACATGGCAGGCACACCACCGGCAAACTGCGCCACTGAACCAACCTGCGCCACCGCTTCTTTAATTAAAGCCGGATAAGTTTCATAAGGCTGATGCGCCGACAACATGTCGTTGTAGCTGGAAATAATGCCGATATTGGCTTTGGTCAGACTGCGTAAATCCGCTTTTTCCTGTTTGTTACAGGCGGCAAAACCATGCGCCAGATTGCCACAAGCCAGGGCTCCCCGGTGTGGACCTTTGGCACGGGCCTGTTCAATTCGGCTCAGATAAATCGCCCGTGATTTTTCACTGCGGGCGATGATCCTGTCTGTAACTTGCTGGATAACCGGATGCATGTTGACCTCTACTTGGCTGCGAACATCACTGATATGTCCGGATCAGTGTGGTGTAAAAAAGCGCGGATTGGCATCGCCAATTCGTCGCGGCTGGCCATGGCTTGTTCCAGCACTCTGAGCTTGGACTCGCCCACCAGGTGCAAAAACAAAAAACGGCTGTTAAGTAATCTTGTTTTACTAAAAGAGATACGCTGATAAGGCGCTGTTGTCGGATTCACCGCCAGAAGCGCCGGTGCATCTGCTGCCATTCCCTTTTGTACTTCTTTACTGCACGGGAATAACGACGCTGTATGGCCATCTTCACCCATGCCCAGAATCACGGCATCAAAAGTGGGTAAATCAGCAACTCTAGTTAAAAGCTCCGGCACAGCCTGCTCGGCTTGATCAAAAGGCGCGTACAAACTGATAAAACTTGCTTTTGCAGCCTTGTGTTGCAACAAACTGGCTTTCACCAGCCGCTCATTACTGTCAGCTTCGCTATCCGGCAAAAATCTGTCGTCGGCTAACGTAATGGTCACTTTCGACCAATCAAGTTCAGCCTGACTTAACTGCTGAAACAATGCCTGTGGCGTACGTCCACCCGACACCACTAAATAAGCATGGCCGCGATTGGCAATGGCATCCGACAAAATGGCAACAAGGCGCCTGGCAAATTGTTGGTTCAGCTCATCTGAACTGGTAAAAGTATTCAGCTGCATCTTATTCGTCCCAGTTTCTGTCATCGCGGGCTAATAATGAGATAGCAGCAACAGGGCCCCAGGTTCCGGCCTGATAAGATTTTGGTGGTTCGTTATTGACACGCCAGGCGTCCAGAATTCCGTCCACCCATTTCCAGGCTTGTTCCACTTCATCACGACGGACAAAGAGGTATTGATTGCCCAGCATAGCTTCGAGCAACAAACGCTCGTAAGCATCGGCAATCCGCTGGGCTTTAAAGGTTTCGTCAAAACTTAAATCCAGTTTGCTTTGTTGCAACTGCATGGTTTCGCCAAGGCCAGGAATTTTATTCATGATCTGAATTTCCACGCCTTCGTCCGGCTGCAAACGGATAATGAGTTTATTGGCCGGCAGCTGTTTATAAGTTTCATGGAAAATATTGTGTGGCTGAGGTTTAAAACAAATCACCACTTCTGACACTTTATTTGGCATCCGTTTACCGGTACGCAGGTAAAACGGCACACCGGCCCAGCGCCAGTTGTCGATATCCACTTTAATAGCGACAAAAGTTTCGGTTTTGCTGTTCGGTCTGGCGTCTTCTTCTTCCAGATAACCAGGCACGGCTTTGCCGCCAACAAAACCAGCGCTGTATTGCCCGCGCACCGTTTTTTCCTGCACGTTTTGCAAGTTAATTGGCCGCAGCGCTTTTAGTACTTTTAATTTTTCGTCGCGGATACTGTCAGCATCCAGACTGGCTGGCGGTTCCATCGCAATTAAAGACAGCACCTGTAATAAGTGGTTTTGCACCATGTCGCGCATTTGACCGGCGTCGTCGTAATAACCCCAGCGCCCTTCCACACCTACTTCTTCGGCCACGGAAATCTGCACATGATCAATAGCGTTGTGGTCCCAGTTTGAGGCAAAAATGGCATTGGCAAAACGCAACGCCAGCAGGTTCAGCACTGTTTCTTTACCAAGGTAATGGTCAATGCGGTAAATCTGCGATTCTTTAAAATACTTGGCCACTTCGTCATTAATCACTTTGGACGACTCAAGGCAATGACCAATGGGTTTTTCCAGCACTACGCGGGATGGTTGTTTGGACAAACCGGCGGAATCCAGGCCTTTACAGATATGGCCAAATAACGAAGGCGCGGTGGCAAAATAACTGACCGGAATGCGGCTTTTAATGTCGGTCACGGCTTTTAACTTGATGTAATCCTGCTCTTGCGACAAATCAATTTGTACATATTGCAGTTTGGCTTTTAACCTTGCCCAAACCTCAGGCACCAGCGGCTCTTTTACAAATTTCTGTAAGTTAGTTTCAACAACTTCAATATAAGCATCCAGCGTCAGCGCGTCGCGGGCAACACCGGTGATCCGGCTGTCTGCATGTAAAAGTCCAGCCATTTCCAGCTGATACAAAGCAGGTAAAAGTTTACGACGGGCTAAATCCCCTTTGGTGCCGAACAGAATAAGATCACAGGCTTTATTCGAGTGTGCTGCTGTTGTCATGCGCTGACCCTTGATTAGATGTAATTTTACAACACTTAACCGCATACTAGCGAAGTGTCTGGCGGTTGTAAACCGGATAAGTTGTAATTAAATTACAACTTCCTTAAAGTTTTGACGTAGCCTATATCTTAAGGCAGTCTTTACGATGTATCATTAAATTCGTTGTAAGTTTATCACTTTTGTTGTTACTGCCCCGGTTGGGCTACAAAATTAATTACAAAATCAATCCAGGGCCGCCAGGGTCTGTGTCAGAGCAGGAAATATCGGATGAATGTGCTGGAAAAAATCGTAAATAGTGTCAACAGCTTCAGTAAATCAGAGCGTAAAGTTGCAGATGTCATTCTGGCCAATCCGCAAACCACTATTCATAGCAGTATTGCGGCTTTGGCTAAAATGGCCGATGTGTCTGAACCTACCGTCAACCGCTTTTGCCGCCGGCTGGATACCAAAGGTTTTCCGGATTTTAAACTGCATCTGGCACAAAGCCTGGCCAACGGTACGCCTTATGTAAACCGTCATGTCGAAGAAGACGACGGCCCTGAGGCTTACACAGCCAAAATTTTTGAATCGACCATGGCAGCATTGGATGCTGCGCGCCAAAACGTTGATATTAATACCATTAACCGTGCTGTTGATGTGTTAACCCAGGCGAAAAAGATCTCCTTTTTTGGCCTGGGAGCATCCGCTTCGGTTGCCCATGACGCCCAGAACAAATTTTTCCGTTTTAATGTGCCCGTGGTATGTTTTGACGACATCGTGATGCAGCGTATGAGCGCTATTAACAGCAGCGAAGGTGATGTAGTGGTGTGTATTTCCCACACTGGCCGCACCAAAAACCTTTGTGATATTGCCGCTATCGCACGCGAGAACGACGCCACTGTGATAGGCATTACCGCTTATGACAGCCCGCTTGCCAAAGAATGTACTTTGGTGTTGTCACTGGATGTTCCGGAAGACACTGATATGTATATGCCGATGGCGTCACGCGTAGCGCAGCTGGTGCTGATTGATATTCTGGCCACAGGTTTTACCTTACGCCGCGGCACAAAATTCCGTGAAAACTTAAAGAAAGTAAAAGACAGTTTGCGCGGTTCCCGTTTTGAAAAGAAAGATTTTTAACCGGTCTCTGGCGCAGGCAACTGCGCCTACCTGTAAGTTTTCTCCAAATTCACGCTATATTCTGTAATTAAATTACATTACACTGTCAGCATCACCGCCAGGGTCCACTGGCGGGCATGCACATCAACAGGCAGGAGCAGCACATGCCAAGAAGAACCAAAATAGTTGCCACCTTAGGCCCGGCCACCAATACCCAGGCCGCCATTGAAAAACTGATCCTGGCAGGCGCCACCGTCTTTCGTTTTAACTTTTCGCACGGCAGTGCCGATGATCATATTCAGCGTGCCCGGATGGTTCGTGCCGCTGCAGCCGCCACCAACGCCCATGTTGCCATCTTAGGTGACTTACAAGGCCCGAAAATCCGCGTTTCCACCTTTAAAAATGGCAGTGTAGAACTAACTGAAGGTCAGGACTTTGTATTGGATGCCGAACTTGGCAAAGGTTTGGGCGATGAAACTCAGGTTGGTATCGACTATAAAGAGCTGCCAGGTGATGTACGCCCTGCAGACGTGTTGTTATTAGACGACGGTCGTATTCAGCTGATTGTTGATAAAGTACAAGGTAGCCGCATTCTGACCAAAGTATCAGTGGCAGGTAAGTTATCCAACAACAAAGGTATTAACAGGTTAGGCGGTGGTTTGTCGGCACCGGCTCTCACCGACAAAGACAAAGCAGATATCGCGCTGGCGTCAAAAATTGACGTGGATTATCTGGCGGTATCTTTTCCGCGTTGTGGTGATGATTTGCGTCTGGCACGCCAGCTGGCGCGTGATGCCGGCTCAGAAGCTTTAATCGTCTCTAAAGTCGAGCGAGCTGAGGCTGTGGCTGATGACGCTACTTTGGACGACATTATCCGCGCCTCTGACGCAGTGATGGTGGCGCGTGGTGATTTGGGTGTAGAAATTGGTGACGCTGAGCTGGTTGGCCAGCAAAAACGTATTATCGCCCGCTCCCGTCAGCTGAACCGTGTGGTGATCACCGCAACTCAGATGATGGAATCGATGATTGAAAGCCCGATGCCAACCCGTGCTGAAGTGATGGACGTGGCCAACGCTGTGTTAGATGGTACTGACGCTGTGATGTTATCGGCAGAAACTGCGGCCGGTAAATATCCAACTGAAACCGTAAAAGCCATGGGCCGGGTTTGTGATGGTGCGGAAAAACATCCAAAAGTGTTGTCATCCAAACACCGGATGGACGTTACTTTTACTGAAATCAGCGAAACTATTGCGCTGTCGGCCATGTATGCCGCCAATCATTTAGATGGCATCAAGGCCATTATTGCGTTAACTGAGTCTGGTTATACCGCCAAGCTGATGTCGCGTATCACCTCAGCGCACGCTATTTATGCCTTATCGCGCCATGTAAAAACGCTGAATAAAATGGCACTTTACCGTGGTGTTTACCCGGTGTTTTTTGACAGCCACGGCATCAGTAACGATCACCTGGCCGATGATGCAGTTGCCGCCGTGAAAAAAGCAGCGGGCTTAAAAACCGGTGATCTGGTGATTTTAACCCATGGCGATGTAATGGAAACCGTAGGTGCGTCCAACACCTGTAAAATAGTAACTGTTAAATAACACCAACTGTTGATAGTAAAAAACCACCGCTTGCGGTGGTTTTTTTTCAGCTGCAAATTGTGCACTTTACTTTGCCGGTTTCGCCAGACAACAACAACCAGGGAGAGAAAATGCTAAGTCGGTTATGCCGCTGCCCTGTCCTGCCGCCACTGTTTTAACACCGGTGCCAGCGCTGTGACTGCAGAGCCAAATACCACCAGCACTGCACCCAATACCGCCAGCAAATTCAGTGCCTCAGGTTTAGGTGCCTCCGGCCATAACCAGGCGGCCAAATTGGCAAATAAAATGGTTAACAAAGGTGTAATTGCCAGCACTGCACTGACTTTCGACGCTTCCCAGTGTTCCAGCGCTTCAGCAAAAGCGCCGTAGGCCACTATGGTATTTAAACAACAAAACAACAACAAAGCCCAGTGTAATAACGACAACTCAAACACGGGCGCAATATCAATGACAGGTAAAAAGCACAAAGCGCCAGCCACATAAATAAAGGCCATAATTTGTTGGGAATTAAAGTGCATCAATAACTGTTTTTGCGCTAAGGCATAAGCAGCCCAGGTAAAAGCCGCGATGATCACCAGCAAAATACCAAAGCTGTCCTGGCCAAGCTCTGTAACTAATAACAACAATCTGTCATTAAAAAACAACAATAAACCGGCAACTAAAGTGGCTGCACCAATTTTTTGCCATAACAACAAACGTTCGCGGAAAATAAAAATACCACCCAGCATCATCAAAAACGGCGCCAGCTGAATCACCACCTGTGCCGTCTCGGCGGTCAACAAATTAAGCCCCATCAAATATAAAATGTAATTGGACAACAAACCGGCAACAGCGATCAGCATCAGGGTGCGCGCTTTGCCTTTGAGTTTGCCAAGCTTAGGTAAATTCTGTTGTTTCCACAGCACCAGCACCACAAAAATGGCCGCCACTAAAAAGCGCACCCAGGTAATGGTATTGGCGGAAAGTTCTGTCAGCACAACTTTTAGTGCTATGGGTAACATGCCCCATAACACTGCGGTGGTCAGCGCAAGAATAAAACCGGTCAGGCTTTTGCCCGATGCTTGATGCATAACTTAATCCTAAGAATTCAGGTACAACTGCAGGAGCGCTATTTTCGCTGTTTTTTGCTGTGCTGTCGCGGCTTTTTCGTCAAAGCCGCTGCCTTTGCGCTGAAACACAACTTAACTAACTTCTTGCTGATTTTTGTGTTGCATCAATAACCTTGTGCTGACATAGGTGCATAATCAATAGCTATGCTTGTTTATCACCAAGCACTTTTGCCCACCCATTTTGGAGCAATATATGACACAAAACATAAAACGGATCGGCATTTTAACTTCAGGCGGCGACGCTCCCGGTATGAATGCAGCATTAAGAGCCGTGGTGCTGAGTGCCGAAGCTGCCGGCGTTGAAGTGATAGGTTTTCGCCATGGTTTTAATGGCATTTATCAACAGGACTACATCAGGCTGGAAAAAGCCGATGTGCTGCATATTATCCAGCTGGGGGGCACCATTTTGAAAAGTGCACGCTGTAAACAGCTGCAACAACCTGACGGCGCAGCGCAGGCAGCCGATATTTTGCATCAGCTCTGTATTGATGCGCTGATCGTCATTGGTGGTGATGGCAGTTTCCGCGGTTGTCAGGCCATTTCGGCGTTTTATCGTGGTCAGATTGTTGGTATTCCCGGCACCATCGACAATGATGTGGATGGCACCGACTTTACCATTGGTTTTGCCACTGCGCTCGATACCGCACTGGATGCCATCGACAAAATCCGTGACACCGCCGATGCCTTTGAACGCACATTTTTAGTGGAAGTGATGGGCCGCCATACCGGTTATCTGGCACTTGCCGCTGGCATTGCCGGTGGTGCCGAACAAATTATCTGTCCTGAATATGGTGATAAAGTTGACCTTGATGATTTATTACAGGACATCAGTCGGCTAAAGCGGGATTTTGGCGCAGGCAGTTACATCATAGTGATGGCAGAAACTATGTATCCGGCCGGCGCCCTGGCATTGGCGGCAGAAATAACCGCCCGCTCCGGCACTGAATGCCGCGCCTGTGTGTTAGGTCACTTACAACGTGGCGGCAGACCGGTGGGTTCAGACCGGATTTTAGCCACCAAACTTGGCGCCTTTGCCATTGAACAACTGCTTGAAGGCAATGCCCATATGATGATGGCGGGCGAACAGGCTGGGCAGGCAGTGTTATATCCGCTGGTACTGACCGGTGACAAAAAGAAACGGGCCGATCCGTATTTATTACAATGGCAACAGCGCATGCTGCAACAAAGCGAACCCCAAAGTTAAAGCCGGTAGGCTTTTGTTGCTGTTTCTGTAGTTCGTTTCGGATGCAGCTAAAAACACCTCTTTGGCCAGGTAAAAACACAATAATATCAATGCAATAGCTTATATCAGCGCTTTACCCTGCCAAAGATTAAAATAAAAAAAGCAATAAAAAAACCGGCATCAAAGCCGGTTTTTTCCTCTGTAGCGGCCGCATCAGCCACCAGCTACCGCAGGTTATCTACTCCCTTTTTTCAGGCGCTAAATACAGTTTTGACCCTGTCTTTATAGCTGCGGCTAACTTTTACCGCCTGGCCATTGGTCAGCATTAACTGGTGCTCGCCATTAGCCAGCATCTGTAACTTGGCAATAGTGTTCACATTCACAATGGCCGAACGATGCACCCGCACAAACTGGCGTGGGTCTAACTCCTGCTCCAGCTCTTTCATAGTGCGGCGTAAAATATGGGTCTGGCCGTCTTTGGTGTGAATACACATATAATCGCCGGCAGCGTCCACCCAATCGATATTGAGTACCGGCACCCGGGTAATTTCACCACTGTCTTTAATGCTGATGGCTTCAGGGAAACGGTCGTTCATCACCGGCTCTTCCTGATCCAGACGCTGCAGTATTTCTGTGGCATCTTCGCCAGTCAGTTTGGCCACAGCCTGCGCCAGCTGACCTTTATGTTTATGATCGTCTTTAGCTTCTACGACTTTCAGCAGTTTTTCCACTGCTGCCGCCAGACGCTCGCCTTCTACCGGCTTTAACACATAATCGACCGCACTGACTTCAAAGGCGTTTAACGCGTACTGATCAAAAGCAGTGACAAAAATAATATAAGGCAGCTCAATGTTTTGCTGTTGCAGCATTTTTAACACACCAAAACCATCCAGCTCCGGCATTTCAACATCCAGGAACACCACATCCGGCGCTAAGTCGCGGATTGCTTCAACTGCAGATAAACCGTTATTACACTCAGCCACCACCTGCAGCTCGGCAAAAGCGGCCAGGCGCATCAGCATACCTTTGCGGGCCAGGGGCTCATCATCTACAACTACGACTTTAAGCAAGTTTTTCATCGTTATGTTCCACCTCAAACGGGATCCGGATATTCACTTTTACGCCTTTAGGCTGATTTGGTGTCAGCACCAGCGAAAAGTTTTTATCATACAAAGCTGCCAGCCGTTCACGGGTATTGACCAGACCGACACCACCCCCATCAGGCGCTGTGTCGGGTTGCTCGGGCATACCAGGGCCGTTATCGGCAACTTCAATTAATAAATCATGACCAAACTTACGTGCCTTAATGCTGATCAGTCCACCACTACTTTGTCTTGCCACCGCATATTTAATGGCATTTTCAACCAGAGGCTGCAAAATCAGGCTTGGCACCAGCGCCTGCTGGGTATTTTCGGCAATATCAAATTCAATACTGAGGCGCTCGGAAAACCGGACTTTTTCGATTTCCAGATACAAATTAGCGGCGTAAATTTCCTGCGCCAGCGCAACCTTATTGATAGGGTCTTTATAAAGTGAATAGCGTAAAAAATCACTGAGCCGGCTCAGCATTTTGTTTGCCGTTTCTGCTTCGTTGATCAGCACCAGCGTTGACACTGCGTTCAGCGTATTAAATAAAAAATGCGGATTAAGCTGATACCGCAGCATTTTCAGCTGCGCTTCGTGGGCTTTATTCGACGCTGTCAGCAGTTTTTGTTTTTCCAGCTGCAAGGTTTGGTAATAACGGATCCCAAAATACAAACCACTCCAGCTGAGCATCACATAAAAACCAACTGAGGTTTGGCGGAAATACTGGATCCAGTCATCCGGCCGGTAGCCATGGCGGTAAATTTCCCAATAATTAAAATTCTTCACCACAGTCCAGATGCAGGACAGTACAAAAGCCATGGCCAGAATAGATAACACCATTTTCCAGGGAGCCCAGTGCCAGATGCGCTGATAGGCATAACGCATCGGAATAGACAGCAGCCAACCGGCATAAGCATCCAGCGCCACAACAAAGATGTAGGCTTCACGCATTTCCTGGAATAATGAGCCCAGATAACCGACCACGGCAAAACCAAGCCAGCCTAGGGTATGCAGGATCCAAAACTGGCGGTGACGGTCTTCAAAAATTTTGTGCAAACTAAATACTCAGCGCTGACAGGAAAAACAGAACAAGCCGGATTATATCAAAGAAGCGCTGTAGGCCTTAAACATTAAACTCAGACGGATCCCGCTTCGTCGCATGCAACAGCGTAAGTTGCAGCAGGCGAAGCGGGAACTAAGGTTCTAACAGCCAGAATGAAAAGTTGGGGCAAGCAGAAATTTAATAACGGATGCCAAAACGGCGCAGCACAAAAGCTAAAATCCAGGCTGGGCCTATCAGCAGAAATTGCAGATCTTTAAAAAACGAGGGCTTTTTGCCTTCGATATGATGACCGATAAACTGCAATATCCACATCAGCACAAAAAGAACTAAAGAAGCCAGCCATACATCCACCATCACCGCCGATTCAAACCAGCGTAAAAACAGCACAATTGCTGCACTGAAAATGGTCATCCCCACGCCAATGGCAAAAGACAAACTGAAATAAAAACCAAGCACAGGCAAACAAATTAACAAAGGCCAGTTGATTTGTTGTTCGGCAAAACCTGCAAGTGGCATGGGAATTTGCCACAGCAAACCAAAGACGGTGAGATAAATCAGCGGTACTGCCAGAAAGTGAATCTTTTTATTGATGGGGTTTTGATGACTCTCGGCATACTCTGCCAGCCATTGCTCTATTGTTTTCATTATGCAGGCTCTTGATTAAGGTCGTTTTGATTGGTCAAACCACTTTAACGCCGAGCCTGACAAACTACAAGAGGCTGATTAACCCAGTACCGGCGTTGGTTTGCGGTCCGGCCCTAAAGCCACAAAAGTAAAGGTGCCGGAGATGGCTTTGTGCTGGTCGTCGCTGTACATATTCTCAACAAAAATATCTACATTCACCCTGATACTGGTGCGCCCGACATGTTCAATTCTGGCCACCAGCTCAATAATGGTGCCTGCCGGAATAGATTCTTTAAAGTCGACCCGGTCTGAAGACACTGTGACCAGCGGTTTACGGCAAAAACGGGTGGCGGCAATAAAAGCAGCTTCATCCATCCAAGCCAGAGCTTCACCACCAAATAAGGTATTGTGATGATTGGTGCGGCCTGGAAAAACTGTTTTGGTCACACGGGTCACGGCATATTCGGTACGAATCGCCACCTGAGCATCATTAGACATGAGAATACCTCTGAACTAGAGCGCAAAAGGCGCGGATTTTAGTGAGCTTTTTCATAAAAGCCAACCGCGCCCTCAACAGGTATAAAAAAATGGTGTGTTTAACGCGCCAGCATAGGGCCCAGCGGCTGGCCGCCAACCAGATGCATATGAATATGATACACCTCCTGACCACCGTGACTGTTGCAGTTCATAATAAGCCGGTAACCCTTTTCACTGATGCCGGCATCAGCGGCCAGTTTACGCGCCACAGTAAACATCCGGCCAAGTGCGGCTTCATGCTGCGGCTCGACATCGTTGACTGTTGGGATCAGCACATTGGGCACAATCAGAATATGAGTTGGCGCTCTTGGATGAATATCGCGAAAGGCGGTAACCAGCTCATCCTGATATAACAACTCGGTGGCAATTTCGCGGCGGATAATTTTACTAAAAATTGTTTCTTCAGCCATTTCAGATCCTTCAATGATGCTTTTGGGTATACTTGGCACTTTTATTGTTGGCCGAGTATAAGTGATGGACAAGGTTGCTTTCCACTTTTCAATTGCTGATATCACTGCACATTATTTAGATGTCACTTTAAGTTTTACCCCACCAAACACCGACCCTGTGTTATTAACCATGCCGGCCTGGATCCCGGGCAGTTATCTGATCCGCAATTTTGCCAGACATGTGGTGGCTATTCGTGCCAAAGACAGCCATGGCGAGCTAGAGATACATACCCACGATAAACACAGCTGGACGCTTTTGCATAATACCAAGCCCGTGACGGTCAGCTACCGGGTTTATGCTTACGATTTGTCGGTGCGGGCCTGTTACATCAATGACGAAGTGTCGGTGCTGAACCCGGCAGCCTGCTGCCTGGCTGTGGCCGGTTTAACGGAACTTCCGCATCAGCTGGTGATGGCCAAGGTATCAGGCAAACCGGACTGGCACTGTGCCACCGGCTTAAAACGTGCACAAGGCACAGAACTTTTAGGTTTTGGTGAATATCAGGCCGATAATTATTTACAGCTGATTGACAGCCCGCTGTTGCTCGGCGAGCTTGCCATGACCTCATTTGACCTTGAGGGTGTGCGGCATTATCAGGTATATGCTGGCGCAGTGCTCGCCGATTTAGACAGAGTCAAGCGCGACCTGGCACCGGTTTGTGCCCAGCAAATTGCCCTTTTTGGTGCTTTACCAGCCGACTTAACCGAATATTGGTTTTTAAACTGGGTGGTCGACAACGGTTATGGTGGGCTCGAGCACCACAATTCCACTTTGTTGTTGTTAAGCAGATACGATTTACCCAATCCACAGCAGCCGGATGAACTGAGCGACGACTATCAGAATTATCTCGCCTTGTGTTCGCATGAATACTTCCACACCTGGTGGGTCAAAAGAGCTAAGCCTGCAAGCTTCCTGCAATATCAGCTGCAGGCCGAACAATACACCTCACAGCTATGGTTATATGAAGGTTTTACCTCCTATTACGACGATTTAGCCCTGGTGCGGGCCGGTATTACCGACGCCAGTCAATATCTGACCACTTTGGCAAAAACCATCAGCCGGGTTAGCCGCGCGCCCAGCAACAGCAGACAAAGTCTGGCAGAAAGCAGTTTCAGCGCCTGGACCAAGTTTTATCAGCAAGATGAAAATGCGATCAACGCTGTGGTGAGTTATTACGCCAAAGGTAGCCTGGTGGCACTTTGCCTCGATGC
The DNA here is from genome assembly GCF_025245835.1 of Rheinheimera sp. 4Y26. Classification (GTDB taxonomy): domain Bacteria; phylum Pseudomonadota; class Gammaproteobacteria; order Enterobacterales; family Alteromonadaceae; genus Pararheinheimera. Next base: position 28,708 of record NZ_JAOBWS010000004.1, on the reverse strand, counting down.
TGAGCTCAGGGCATCCGGACTCAGCCTCGATGCATTAATGCAACAGTGCTGGCATGCCTTTGGGGTATCGGGTCTTGGCAGTGAAGAGCAGGATTTCTGGCAGCAACTTTTGCTTTATAGTCAAAACCCGGATCTCACTGAAAAAGTACGCCGTTGGGTTGAACACCCTGAAGTGTTGCCGCTTGGTGATTCACTGCAAAAACTCGGGGTGAAGCTTGACTGGCGCGGCGCTCACTCGCCGCAGGATTTATCCGGTAAAGCTCAGGGTGGCGCCCCCAGAGCCTTTGGCGCTTTATACCAAAGCAGTAACGAGGGCTTGCAAATTACCGCAGTGGCGGAAGGTTCAGCAGCATCAGCCGCAGGCCTGATGGCGGGCGATTTACTGATTGCTGTGGCCGGACTAAAAGCCAACGACAAAAACTTTCAGGCCATGTTAAGCCGCCATCCGCTTGGCGCACATTTAGAGTTACATCTGTTCCGGCAACAGCGGTTGTTAAAGCTGCAACTGGAAGTTTGTGAAGCGCCACAGGTTGTGGCCATGCTGGAAGTTGACAACGACACTCTGGCGTCAGATTGGCTAAAACAGGCATCGCTGTTAAACACTCGGCCTGAAACCCAGCCGGAAACAACTGGCGTCTGAAATAGAGCAGCGTTGCACTAAAGAAAACATAACGCCGGCTCAGAGCCGGCGTTATGGTGCAAAACAGACGAACAACCAGGTGTTAGCTAAAGGCTATCGCGCCTTTGCCCACTCCTTCGTACGCCACAACTTTGTAGTCGGCAGCCTCCATTTGCTGCAACTGGTCAGCGATATAATCAGCCAGGCATTCAACAGTGGTATCACAAGGTACTATTTCACAATGGTTTTTTGGCAAGCTGATTTCAAACCAGCCTTGTGGTGCCTGATAACGGAAACTGTGATCTTCCGTATTGGCTTTAATAAATTGCAGCTGTTCAGGTTTAACCAGGTCTTCACTGGTGCCTAAATAAATGTCCTGCCAACGCTCTGTCCAGTACTTATTTAATCTGGGCGAAAGCATGCCATTTTGGTAAATCTCAATGGTCGAACGGTGGCCATGCGCAATACGCTGGCAGTTACCGTCGTGTTTTTTCAAACCATGACTGTAGTGATAATAAAAGCTGTTACTGCGCTCAGTTCTGAGCTGAAATTTCAGCGCTGTAACATTGGCCGGCAACAAAGGCGTAATTTGCTCCGTTAAAAAGAGCGCGACACTTTGTTCGTGAATGGCATGACCAGGAATAGCAACATGAGCTTCTGCCGGGGAAGCAATCTGAATTAAACCGCGCTCACTTTGCCACTGCAGAATATGGGTTTCCCCCTGCTGCTGTTGCACCAGACAATCTGCGCTGGCCGGATACGCCAGTTTGTGATCAACCAGGCTGTCGATAGCTTTTTTAATCACTTTTTTGACGTGACCAAAATCAAACACCATCGAAGTGGCATTCAATTCACCGTGCAACTCAACATCTACGATATAACTTTCACCAAGCAGGCCACGCTGCTGACAAAGGTAGGAAAAATCAATCACAGTTAAATCGCGGACAAATAAGATCATGCTGGGCCTGTCACTACAAAAAAAGTTGCCGGCATTATACGTCAAAGCAAAGCTTTGAGTTAACCCAAAGTTGCGTTAAGTCACCGCATTTCATTGCCAAAACAGCCAATAAATGCTGATGATTCTAGCGTTGATGATCGTTCAACCAGCCATTTAACAGACCAACCTGCCCCAGTTTATGAGCTGCATACATCAGCCGGATAGCGTTACTAAGCAGCAAACTATCATTCCACTGGGTTTTTTGCTGAATTTCTTCGTAGCAGGCTAAGGCTTCAGGCGATAAATAACCTCTGAGCTCCTTGCGTCCGGACTGCTTTTGCCGCTCCCGGTAGCGCTGCTGTTTTTCGGCGTTGCTGAGTGTCTTTTTAGCCGGCTCTGTCATGCACTGCTCCCCGTCACACTATCTTCATCAAAATTACCCACAATGCTGTGCTGCACGTCGTGATTGTGACAAATCGGACTTGTTTAGCTTACAGCTGTTCGCTAAAGTGAACGGCAATTTTTTTCGGACTTAACATACATGACTCAGAATAGCTTTACAAAAGAAGAATTAATCGCTTGCGGCGAAGGCCGTTTGTTTGGTCCTGGCAACAGTCAGCTCCCTATCGGCAATATGCTGATGATCGACCGTATCGTGCACATTTCAGAAGAAGGTGGTAAATACGGCAAAGGGCAAATTGTCGCTGAGTTCGATATTAATACTGATCTGTGGTTCTTTGGCTGCCATTTTCAGGGTGATCCGGTAATGCCTGGCTGCCTGGGTTTAGACGCCATGTGGCAGCTGGTGGGCTTTTTCTTAGGTTGGTCAGGAGGCCCGGGTAAAGGACGTGCTCTGGGTGTGGGCGAAGTGAAATTTACCGGTCAGATTTTGCCAACAGCGAAAAAAGTAACCTACACCATCGATATGAAACGTGTGATTAAACGTAAGCTCTTTATGGGGATTGGCGACGGTGTGGTCAGTGTCGACGGCCGCGATATTTACGCCGCAGAAGAGTTAAAAGTTGGCCTGTTTCAGGACACCTCAAGCTTCTAACTAGCCATTATTCGATAGCCACAACAGCAAGTTGCTTCAACAACAAAGCCCGCTATTGCGGGCTTTGTTGTTGATTAAATTTCGTTAAGAAACAGCGGCCGGGTTGTTATTCGGTATTCGGTCAGAGCTGACGCTGTTCTGTCCAAATGAAGTAGGCCAAAAACAACAAACCCCACCGAAGTGGGGTTTGTGTTGAGCGACGCATCAGGCGTCGGGAAGGATAAGATTATTGGCCTTTACTAAAGAGCCCCACTCCACGGTCTTCCATCGCCTCGCGGTAACCCCCTAACCATTGCGAGCGCGCATCTAAATTCTGATACGGACAAATTTCTTTAGAACGGCCTGTTACACCAGCACGGTAACCTTGAGCATGAGCACGTTCCAGACGATCACGTTTTTGTCTTTTCATACGGCAGTCTTCCTCAACTGTATTATTGGAGCACAGCACTTTTTCAGTCACCTGAAATAAGCCTGTAGTTAATAGATAGCCCCAGTACCGGAAAGGTTCAACCAAAGAAAACAGGAATAAAACTTGACAAAATATAAGCGGCTGAACTTCATTACAATTTGATGAAAAAAAAATTAAATTTTTTTTCTGTTTTAGTGGCGTTTTCTGATTTTGCAAAATGAGTCCGCTAAAACCCCCTGGTAGCCCGGGTAAAATCCGGCACAACATCGCGGTTGGCAAACAACAGCCTCAGCGCAGCATAAGAGTGATGTCATGACGTCGGCTCAGGCTTTAGCCTTTAACAGAAAGCAAAATTTGAGGCGTATTCAGCGAATGGAGTAATAACAGAGTAAAAACTGCAATATCGGCAAACCCAGCTAATCAACAGCAGATTGGCGCAGGCATAAAACCGGCGCCAATCTGCATTAAACAGCTTAATACACTGATAATTAAAACATTAACGCAGCACGCGTCTGCGCAGAAGACCTGCCAGCGCTAATAAAGATAACGCCACCATACCTGTGCTACCGCCTTTACGCTCGTAACCCGCATCTTCGGCTGGACTACAGTTGTCGATAGTCCCGCCAGCCACCGGATTTAATTGCACCGCTACAGCAACTTCTTCACGCACCACATTGCCGGCACTGTCTTTGACCACATTGCCCTGACTGTCCTTTTTATCAACAGCTTTGACTGCTGTGGCCAGAATCACATTTTTTTCGTTAATATCCATCGCTGACACTAGTGTATAACCGGCGTCACATTTGAGCATGGTATTGAGGTTGGTAAATTTATCTGTGCTGATGTCGTATAAAAACGCCACATTGCGGCGGGAAGAAGACTGCTCAGTGTATGCCTCTGTGGTACCTACTACCAGATTATTGTCGTTTAACGCTTCCGGAATGGTATTGGCTGTTGCAAACAATGCATTCGGGAAACTCACGGTTTTACTGTTGTAGTCATAAACAAAGAGTTTTTGTGCAGTTCGCGACTGGGCATAGGTATACCACTTTTGCTGCGCCACACCGACAATGATGTTTTTATTATTCACATCCACAGCGTTGCTGAATTCCCATTCTTTTGCATCAAGCAGTGGTTTCACCTCAGAGCCGCTAAATACAGTGGCTTGAGTGACGGTATAAATCTCATCGCGAAAGCTAAATGGGCTAAAACGAATGTCAGTGCTGTCGGTGTAAATAGAACTGCCGACAATCAGGCCAGCGTCATTAACTTCATTTGGTATGGACGTGTACTGCACTGCCGGGTAATCAGTTCTGGTATGGGCCAGGCCGGTATTTTTATCACCCAGGTAACCTAACTGTACCGGAGCAGCCGGTTTACCATTGGCATCCAACTGCCAAGCCAGGCCGTTATTAATATAAGCCATACTCTGCGGACTGCTGACAATGCTGTGATAACAGAGCGCAACAGGTTCAGTTTTACCAACACATGCGGTAGTGATGGCACTGATGGTGGCATCTGTCATCGAAACGCTACCATAACCCACCACTTTGCCATTGTTACTAATAGCCCGGGCTACTGAGAAACCACCACCATAATTGGTATAAAGTGGAGGCAAAGTTTCAGTCACGCCATTGGTCATGACAGTGCCCAACACATAACCTGGTTGCGGCACCCACAATCTCTGCGCCGCCGGGTTGGGTGTTGTTTCGGTCACTGCCGGGGTAAAACTCTGTACACTAAAAGGCGCGCTGGCATAACCTGCAATTTGCCCCAAATCATTGATATCGGTCAGATATTCATAGTTGGTCTGAACTGGTGCTGTTTCTCTTAATTTCAGCAGTTGTTTGTTATCTAAACGGCTGGCAAAAGCGTCACTAAAACGTTGTGCCTTATAGTCATTGACAGAAGCCTGCAGATAGTTCAGCAGGGCCGTTTGCGCCTTGTCATTAATATTGCCTTTTTTGACTTCTTCAATTTCAGCAGCAGTCAGGGCCGAGGTAATGGCTGAGTTGGTAAAATCAACATAAGTTAAATCCACAGGGAAATTAAACTGACCCGTTATAGTACCCACTGCCTGATTACTGTTATTGATTGCCGAAGAAAAACTTGATTTGTAACCGTCGACAGGACCAAGTTCAACAACCTGGTAGACTTCAGCCTGAGTCGCAAATACCGATAAAGCCGGTAACATTGCGAAAAAAATAGGCGTTAATTTCATTCAAATCCCCTACTACTGCTGGTTTAATGCTTCTAATTGTTCCCAACGCTCGTATGCGTGCGCCAGCTTCGACTCGGTCTGCTGCAATTGGTTCAATATAGCTGTGGTGGCTTCGGCGCTTTGCCGGAAAAAATCTGGATCATTGACCTTGCTTTGCAGGCTGCTGAGTTCAGCATCCAGGCTTTCAATCAAAGCAGGCAATAATTCCAGTTCGCGTTTTTCTTTATAAGATAACTTCTTGGTATTTAATGCTGAAGTTGCTGCTGCAGTTTGTACCACAGGTTCGGCTTTGATTTCAGCAGAAACTTGTGGTTTGACAACTGTTTTCGTTTGTTGCTGATAACGCTGCTGATAGGCAACTACGTCGTTATAGTCGCCGGCAATATCAATAATTTTGCCTTCACCGGCAAACCACAAAGAACTGGTGACTGTGTTATTCACAAATTCCCGGTCGTGGCTGACCAGAATCACAGTGCCCTGATACTGCTCCAGAATGTCTTCGAGCAGTTCCAGCGTTTCTACGTCCAGATCGTTGGTCGGTTCGTCGAGAATAAGTAAATTGCTTGGTTTGGCAAAAAGCCGCGCCAGCAATAAACGGTTCTTTTCACCACCGGATAAAGCCCGCACCGGGGTACGGGCGCGTGCTGGCGCAAATAAAAAGTCCTGCAAATAACTCAGCACATGACGGGTATTACCGTTTTGGGTAATTTCCTGACGGCCATCGGCCACGTTGTCCTGCACTGTTTTGTCTAAATCCAGCGCCATGCGGTGTTGATCAAAATAGGCGACTTCTAAATTGGTGCCGCGTTTGACTTCACCGGATTCCACCTGATATTCGTCCAGTAACACTTTGATCAGGCTGGATTTACCGACACCGTTTGGCCCAACTAACGCAACACGGTCACCGCGCATCAGTAACAGATCCAGATCGTCCATTACTTTTTTGCCATCAAAGGACAAATTCAGCTTTTTACCTTCAAACACCAGCTTGCCTGATTTAGCCGCCTGCTCGATGGCAAAATCAACTTTACCCAACTGTTCAACCCTGGCCGCCCGCTCTTTTCGCAGCTCTTTTAACGCCCGCACCCTGCCTTCATTACGGGTACGGCGGGCTTTAATGCCCTGACGGATCCACACTTCTTCTTCGGCCAGCTTTTTATCAAACAAGGCGTTATGCGACTGCTCAACTTCCAGCATTTTTTGTTTACGCTCCAGATACTCAGCGTAGTTGCCAGGATGTGAGGTTAAAATGCCACGGTCTAAATCAATAATGCGGGTAGCCACAGCGCGGATAAAAGCCCGGTCGTGTGATACAAAAATAATGGCGCCGCTAAAATTAATTAAAAACTGCTCCAGCCACTGAATAGCCGCCACATCCAGATGGTTAGTCGGCTCATCGAGCAGCAGAATATTGGGTTTTGCCACCAAGGCACGGGCTAAAGCCGCTTTACGCAGCCAACCGCCAGAAAGTGACGCCAAAGTTGCTTCGGGGTTCATTTCGAACTGTTCGCACAGTTGCAGAATACGGGCTTCCAGCTGCCAGCCATCACGGGCGTCCAGTTCGGCCTGTAACTCGCCAAAATGGTGCATCTGGGCATCTGTTGCTTCGCTTAAATGGTCAGATAACTGATAAAAATCATGCAGCTTTTGCGCTAAATCACCGGCGCCTTCACGGATAAAATCGGCAATTTTTACATCCACCCGTGCTGGCGGGTCTTGCTCCAAGCGGCTTAATAACACATTGTTTTGCTTAACTATCTGGCCATCATCTAGATTCTGCTGACCGGTCAGCAATTTCAGCATGGTGGATTTACCGGCACCGTTGCGGCCGACTAAACACACCCGCTCACCGGCGAATAAACTAAAGTCGACTTTATCCAGCACAGGGTTGGTGCCAAAAGCTAAACTCGCTTGCTGAAAACGTAATAATTCCACACTCTTATCCTTTATTACTGTGAGTTTTGACAAAAGCCGTCAGGGCATCCAGGTCAAAAGGCCAGTACAAATATTGTTGTTCTATTGCAACCACCGGAATATGCAGCCGAAATGTGGCAAAAGCCTGCTCGTCGTCGACTATATCAACCAGCTGAAAATTGACAGCGGCCTGCTTAAGTAGCGCCTCGGCCTCTTCACACAAATGGCAGCCCCAGGTGCTGTATAAAGTCACTGCTTGCATCAGGCTGCCCGTGTCAGTTCAAAACAAACATGAATATGCACATTACGTTTAAAATCTTCCGGCAAACTGGCAGCGGAGATATCTTTGATCTGCCAGCCGGCTTGTTGTAGCGCGTCGTAGTCCAGCTTAAAACGGCGTTTGTTGTTGGAGAAGATCACCTTGCCGCCTGGCGCCACCAAAGTCGTCAGCATATTCAAAAGTTTTACATGGTCACGTTGCACATCCCAGGTATCTTCCATCCGTTTTGAGTTGGAAAAAGTGGGTGGGTCTACAAAAATCAGATCAAACTGGTTTTTACAGCCTTTAAGCCAATCCAGCACGTTGTCCTGTACAAACTGATACTGTTTGCCACTGAGCTGATTTAATTCAAAATTGCGTTTGGCCCAGTCGAGGTAAGTGTTAGACATATCAACAGTGGTGACATTACGAGCGCCACCAAGGGCTGCATGCACTGAGGCTGTGCCGGTGTAGGCAAACAGGTTTAACACCGCTTTGTTTTTACTTTGTTGTTGAATAGCACGACGGGTCACGCGGTGATCCAAAAACAAACCGGTATCAAGATAATCACGCAGGTTCACCCAGAACTTAGCACCATATTCGCTAACCACTTTGTACTGACCGGCTTTGGCCAGCACCTGGTACTGCTCTTTGCCTTTTTGTTTTTCGCGAACTTTCAGCACCATTTTGTCGGCCGGAATACCCAGCACCTTGGGTGTTAAATTCACAATATCAAATAAACGTTTTTGTGCTATCTGCTCATCAACATTAGCGGGCGCTGCGTATTCATGGATCACCACTTCACCGTCGTACCAGTCAACGGCGACGTTATATTCCGGAATATCAGCATCATACAAACGATAACAGCTGATATTCTCGCGTTTGGCCCACTTTTCCAGTTGCTTCACGTTTTTCTTTAGTCTGTTGGCAAAAGAATCACTTTCGGCAAAAAACTGCGCTGGCGCTGCACTGTTCACCTGCACCTGTTTTTCGGTGAGATCAAACAAGCTAAAGTCACATTCCAGCGGACCGTTGTTAAACTTATAGTTTTTCAGTTTGGATAATTTCAGCGCCCGCAATAAGTCGCTGTTGGAGGTGATAACCGCCAAACGCCAACCGGCAAAATGTTGTTTTAACCTAAGCGAAAATTCGGCATACACCGGAATAAGCGCAGGTAAATCACTTAACCGCTCACCATAAGGCGGGTTGGTCACAATCACACCTGGTGTCAGGCCTTCAATAGCTTCAAGCCTGGTGGCATCACCTTGTTTTAGCTCAATTAAATCACTGAGCCCTGCTCTGTTGGCATTTTGCCGTGCTTTTTCCAGCGAGCGGCTATCCAGGTCAAAACCAATAAAACGCACACCAGGTTCAATAGCGCGGCGCGCCGCTAAAGCGTCGGCACGCAACTGGTGCCATAAAGAGGCGTCAAAATCCTGCAGTTTTTCAAATGCAAAATGCGGACGTTTTAAACCAGGCGCCAGATTACGGGCCATTAAAGCCGCTTCAATTAATAAAGTGCCGGAGCCACAAAATGGGTCGAGCAGCGGCTGGTTAAACTGCCAGCCGGAGCGAATAAGCAGTGCTGCCGCCAGATGTTCTTTTAAAGGCGCTTCGCCCTGCTCTTTACGGTAACCACGCTGATGTAACGAAGGGCCGGAAAAATCCTGGGCAAAATAAAAATGGGTGCGCTCCATCCTCAGCTGAAAACGGACATCAGGCTCCAGCCTGTCCACATTGGGTCTTTCGCCGGTTTTATTGCGAAATTGGTCGCAAATCGCATCTTTCACGCGCATAGCGCCAAACTGGGTGTTATCGATAGTTGGGTGTTTGCCCACACACTCCAGCGCTAAGCTTTGGTTCACCTTCATATACTGCGACCAGTCAATGGCGCTTGCGACCTGATAAACATCACTTTGTTCATCAATAGCCACAGCTGCTATCTGGCGCATGATCCGGGTGGCCAGCCGCGACCATAAACACAAACGATAGGCGGTTTCGGTCGTGGCGGTAAAACGCACCATACCCAAACCCAGTTTTACAACTTCACCGCCATGTTGTTTAATTTCGGTGGCTAACACTTCTTCAACCCCTTTCGAGGTTAAGGCCCAGAATTCCTGCATATACACTACCTTTTGGCAAATTGGCGCGCATTATAGCAGAAGCTTTGTTAAATCCGCCGTGCGTTTTTGCGCTTCACGGCTGCATTTGGTGGCTAATTTAGTTGGGATCAGCCAATAAAGCAGCAGATTGCCGATTAAAGCAGCAGTCAGTTGCAAAATAGCCGCTAAATCAAAATTGTGACTTGCCATCAGCAGTTAAAAACCATAAGATGCGCCCCGCAATGACGGACGCGGGATGGAGCAGCCTGGTAGCTCGTCGGGCTCATAACCCGAAGGTCGTCGGTTCAAATCCGGCTCCCGCAACCAACTTGCTGAAACTTAACAAGGTTCAGACAATAAAAATCATTGCAGTAGAACAATTACATTATCTGCTCAAATGTAATTTTCGGACGCGGGATGGAGCAGCCTGGTAGCTCGTCGGGCTCATAACCCGAAGGTCGTCGGTTCAAATCCGGCTCCCGCAACCAACTTAAAAGCCGACTTGATGTCGGTTTTTTTGTATCTGAAATTCAGGGTTGTATCTGTACTTTGGTACTCGAAATAAATAACCCGAAGGTCGTCGGTTCGCTCTCAAAAAAACCGGGCGACTCCAGCAACCAACTTAAAAGCCGACTTGATGTCGGTTTTTTTGTATCTAAAATTCAGGCTCACTGCTTCACCACCCGAAGATCGCCGGTTCGCTGTCTAAAACACCGGGCGACTCCAGCAACCAACTTAAAGGCCGACTTGATGTCGGTTTTTTTGTATCTGAAATTTGGTAATGACAACAGACATGCCGAACAGATAACCCGAAGGTCGCCGGTTCGCTCTCAAAAAAACCGGGCGACTCAAGCTGCCAACTTAAAAGCCAGCTTGATGTCGGTTTTTTGTAACTGAAATTTGCAGGTTCTACCCGCCATTTGATGTTCGCAATAAACAAGCGGAGCGTTGCCGGACCGCTCAAATAAAACGTCTGCTGCGTTGGGTGCAAAACGTCACCTCAATTTACCGGAGACATTCGTTTTTCCGTTTACCCAACGCATTGCCAAATGCATCGGGTAAAACAAAGCCCCTGTTTCAACGAAGGGGCTCAATCAATTTAATGCAGCCTTGATTTATCGAAGCTCTTTGACAGGTCTAAAACAATTGTAATCACCATGCAAACCACCATAATTGCAAAATTTAACAGAGCCCGTTGTACCAAAAAATACATGGAAAGTGGAACCCTTCGGTACCGATTTATCGTTCTTCCAGGCATCAAATGTACTTGCATAGTCCTTAAACTTAATTACTTTGTTTAACTTTCCACTTTCAAAATTTTCCTCTTCCGAAAAATAAAACTGGCCAGAGAATTTGTAGTCCTCCCCAGTAACTAATACTTTATGATAGGTATACGATCCATCTTCACGAAGTGTTAATTGCTCACCAAAATCACTTATGTATATACCGTAAATGATTACCCCATCTTTTTTACTCTCTGCAAGCGAATCCGAAACTGCCCTAGAAAAAATATTGAGATTTAATAAAAATGAAGCCGCCAACGAACATGCCAGCAACGTCCCAAATACTATAATTTTATTATTTGCCATTAAAAGCCTCGCTCCAATGGTAATTCCAGATAAAAGTTCTAAATGGGCCAGAATCTGTATAACTATTTGCAAAATATGGAGTCATTGAGCTCCACGAAGTTGCATTTGATGCTCTAACTTGCATTCTAGTGGTTGAAGTTATATAAGCTTTCTCAACACTGTAGCTGCCAATAAAATGCTGATCCCAATCAAAATTATTATTAGGTGACCAATTTGAATTCACACCCAATGTTGAGTTAATTCGTGATTCAAACCATCCACCAACATTGCCGAAGAAATTTTCACCAGCTTTATTCATAGCCCTATAACCACGTGGATCATATGCTTCCAACATATTGCCACCTGATACTATTGCTTCAAGCATATTATTCATCCATTGATTGGTGTGCTTGATAGGGTAACTGAAGTCAAACCAAGCTCCACGGACATTTTCTAGTGAAACGGATGGGTCAACTGAGAGCTTTTGCCTAACGAAGTCGATTGACTCTGTGCCAGATAAAGCATCAATAATTGGGCCATCAGTAAACGTCATAGATGGATATAAGACACCATTAATTTTTTCAAACTCTGTACTTTTTGGATTGATACCTGTCGCGAAAATATCAAACATGACTTCAAACCGGTCAACTTTAGATAACTGGTTAAGCATTTGAGTATCAACATTTTCAAGATATGCTCTGTAGCGCTCGTCGCCACTTCGCCCGGCAGTTAAGACACCGGCTAATATAGTTCGATCTTCAATCGATGCCGTTCCATTGATCAATTTTCGCAACTGTTTTGAATTAAAATCTTTAAGTTTTTCTAAAGAATTCGAATAAGTATCGTAGCGCTGCTTTCTTGAAGCATCATTTACAATAAATCCTGAATCAGCCCCCCTCAAACGGTCAAAACCATTCGATGGAAGCTGCTGTATCATGTCTTGCATTCGCCACTCTGCAAGCTGTTCACGCTCAACTCGCAGATTGTCCGCACTATGACTAATCGATGTCGGCTCGCCATTGGCATCCACACCAGCCACATAACCTTTTTGGCCATCGACAGTGATTTCATCACCGATTTGGTAACCTTTCGGCTGGCTGAGTTTGGAGACAATCGAGTTCCCCAACGCATTGCCAAAAGCATCGGATAGAACAAAGCCCCAGTATAGGGGCTTTGTTCTATCCAGAATTATTATTTATAGCTATTTGCTGGTAACAACTTGTTTTCCACTCAAGTTATAGCCATCTAAACATTCAGAATAATCTGAACTACTATCCAACCTATGACCATATCGAAATAAGTCATCCAACAATGAGTAATTTAAATTTACATCTTTGCTAAGTAACAAATCACCAAGCGTTTTATCAAAGTCAGACTTATTTAGAAAACTTTTTAAAATTGTTTCATCCAGCTTCAAAACATAATAAACAGGACTATCGATATACACTCTCATAGGTTTATGATTGCAAACTATATCTTGAGTTGGCAAACCAATCGCTACAAGGTAACCAGACAAAATCTGATAATCAAACAACGCTGGCTCGACAACAACCTTATCATACCGACTTACAAACCACTCACCTGTTCCTCGGTATTTTATATCGTACCCCCAACCAAGCCTAATTTCATCTTCAAAGAAAACAAACAAAAAAAATAAAATCCCAGCGATGGCAATGAGCATTTTGACGCACTTTATCACTTTAACCCCTTATTTCTTGGATACTTAGTTAGATAAGACGCATATGAATCAGCATATGAAGGATCAACATCAAGTTTCCAAGGAGCATAATTCTTCCTACCATACATTAAATCGTTATCATTGTAAGTATATTCAATATGATAAGGTTTTCCGTTAGGAGAATGCTGCGAGTACGCGATGTGATTTAACTGATTCCTACTATATATGATAGTAGAATCAAGCAGACCAGCACCACTCGGTATTGTCTGATTCAGTGTGCCATTACCTTCTAGGAAATCATAATCGCCGTCAAAAATTCGACCAGCTGGGCTCGTACCTACACTTCCATGAACTTTTAAACTATCTAATGGAAATGGTGTGACCATCGGACCTACTGTTCCAATTACACGACCATCGACTCTGAGGACAAAATCGTCAAGGCCTCTATCATAAATCTCCTTTGCCATTCGATAAGAAAGCTCTTCTCCTTTAGCCAGATATCCTTGGCTAATCACTTTATCAGTACGTTCTTCGAGTTTAAATATTGCATTTGGATCCGTGAGCAATGTAAACGCATCAATGTGTGCAGTTAAAATAAAATCACCGTGCTTAAACCCAGCCATCGTCACCTTTTCGCCAAATGACATCGCATTCTTTGTTTCATTGTATCGCTGCTGGTTAATTACATCGAGTTGACGTGACGTTTGCAGTTGTTGCTGTTGCTGCGCTCTAACTCCAGAACGTACCGAACTTACAAAACCACGGTTATAACCATCGTCAAATGCCTGTTGGGATTTCTGCTGGATAGTCATCACTTGTGCCGCATACTGCATGCTTAAATCCCGTGCCGGGCTGTCGCCAAGGAAGTCCGATACCGCATCCAGACCGGCACTGTAATCAATCAGCGCTGTGTCTTTGCCATTGGATAACCTAAAGCCGGTATGCTCTTCACCGCGTAATGTCACACTGGTACTGCGACCATCCGCAGTGGTCGTGACAGGTTCAACCACAGCGCCCCGCTCTCGGGCGTAAGTTTCAAGCTTGATGGCTTCAACTTGCCTCGGTGAAGCTCCACGGCGTTTGGCTTGCTCTGCTGCAACTTCTGCTTTCTTTTCCGCTTGCTGCGGTGTGGCTGGCATCATTGACGAAACTATCGAGTTACCAATTGCATTGCCAAATGCATGCAGTAGGTAGGGTCGTCATACCAACATTTGCAACCAAGATTCACCGGTTTTAAACGGTGTGCATCCGTCGTACTGATACTTTATATATTGATTATCAACTAAAAATTGAGCTGAATAATGCACGTATTGTTAACCTGTTGGCAATGTTTTAATGTTTCGAATCTTTCGAGAGCTGCGGTTCATTCGGTCTTAGCAATGTCCGCTTTAAGGTCAAAGCGGACGTTAACTGCATCACAAACTCATGGCAACTCCTGGTACAAAGCCACTTTTCGACGAAGTGGTACTTTGCATAAACGTGGTGGTGTGATTCACCTGCAACAGGTGGTGAGGACAGGTTGTAATGAGGTGGGAAATTAAATGCAAATATCCGTTGGATGCAGATGCTAACTCTTCATACTTGCTCGCCAGTTAAAAAAATACCCCGCCAGTGCGGGGTATTTTTAATTAAAACTTACAGACTTAAAACTGATACTTCAAACCCAGTGAGGCGGTACGGCCATTAATAGTACGGGCACGGATAATACCGTTGGCCGGCACTGAGCCCTCTTCTGCTTCGGTTAAACCAACTTTGTCAAAGAGGTTGTTAATATTCACTGACAGATCAAGGTTTTGCGCCAAATTGTAGCTGGCAAAGGCGTTGACCTGCGCATAACCACTGAACTTCAGGTCGTTATTATCCTGCGCATAAGCGTCACTGCTGCCAATAATGCTGAATCCCAGCTGGGCTTTTTCCAGGTAATAACGGGCCAGCAGGCTATACAACAGATCCGCCTGGCGCCGTGGTTTATTACCGACCAGCTCCGGATTTAACGCATCTTTGCTGATTTCGGCATCGGTCAGCGTGACAGAGCCGCGCAGTTCCAAATCACCTAAGCGGTAGCTGCTCTCCAGCTCCAGGCCTTGCGCCTGATAAACCCGATCAAAAAAGCGCTGGCTGGTCGCTTCAAAATTCTGCTCTTCGGTTTCGGCGTAAAAGGCCGTCGCAAACAGATTTAAATCACCATGACGGCTTTTACTGCCAAATTCATACTGAGTCACTTCATCAACGGCATCTTCTTTGGCCACGCTGCCATCGGCATTTACCTTGCCGAATAACAAACGATCCGCATTGGCACGGCCACCCTGACTGACACGGGCAAACAGCGCCCAGTCTGTCTCAAGCTGATAGTTGGCGCCGGCGGAATAGGAGTTATAACCCCAGCTATAGTTGACCAGGTTTGGCTGGGCCAGATTGATACCGGACACACTTTGCTCAACACGGCTGATTACGCCGTCGTTATTCATATCCCGTGCACTTTGTGCAGCGCCAGCATAAGTGCCGGACGCATCACCATTATCACGACGCACACTGGCGTCCAGTGACAAGCTGCCAAAAGCCCAGCTCAAACCGGCATAAGGCGCTTTTATGCTGTAGCTGGTATCGTAATTACGCTGACAACAATTGCCCCAATAGGGCACGCCATAAGCGACTAAACCTTGTTCGGAAAACGCGGTGCCATCGGCAGCAGTCACATTCAAAAGCTCAGCATTGTCCCCTTTGAGTGCCATCAGATAACTGTTCCACAACCAGGACATACTGATGTTCTGGTCGGCAACATAATACCCAAGGTTAACATCCACATCGCCAAAGCTGCGGGACAATTTCAGATCATTGACGATAGAACCAAAGTCATTGAGCTCAACATCAAAAGTATGAATACGCATGGCATTTTTTGCGTTATAGGCCTGACCCGCATTTGGCCCCACAGCGTAACTCAGTGCTGCCCCAGCGCCTGCAATACTGTTTGCCATTTGTTGACTATCGCCAACTTCTGCCGGGAACAGGGTGATAAAATTGCCGCTGATATCGCTTAAACGAAAGCGGTTTTCCATGGTCCAGCCTTCCGGCAACTCAAACACAGCTTCAGCACCCACACTGTTCACCTGTGGGTTCATACCGTCACGCACATCACCGCGGGATATTTGATTATCGCCGTTAAGGCGCACAGTTTGGGTTAAATAGGCCGACTGTAAAGTGTCACGCTTTGCATCAAAACCGGCAACCGAGCTGCCATCCGCCAGCATCGGCATTGGCATGTAACTGGCGGCTTTGTCGTTCAGGTGTTTCAGATATAACCGTACATAACCGCTGTCAAATTCGCGGGTCAGGTTGGCTTTGAGCTGATAACCGCTTTCGCCCTGATAACCCGGATCCCTTACACCTTCGCCCTGCCGGACAAAACCACCGATATGAAAGCGGGTTTCTGCATTGATATCACCACCATATTCAAAGTCGGTGCGCAAAGTGTCGTAATTCAGGCCATTGGTTAAGGCGATACTGCCGCCTTCGTTTTCACCGGTTTTACTGACAAAATTAATAATACCGCCGGGTGAATTGCTGGCGGCTGTGCTGGCTGACCCACCCCGGATCACATCCAGACGGGCTAAGGTGGCGTCAGATCGCAAAAAGATATCGGCATTCCCAAAGGCGATATCGCCAAATTGCAGTACAGGCAAACCATCTTCCTGCAGTGCTAAGAACTTGGCACCGCCCGATGCAACAGGTAAACCGCGCACGGCAATATTGGCATTGCCTTCACCGCCGGTCGATTCACTGCGCACGCCAGGCAACATACGGAAAATCTCCGCCGTGCTGCGTGGGGTTGCCACTTCAATATCAGTGGGCGTTAAAGTGCTGACCGAGACGCTTGATTGCATCACAGTTTGTTTACGGGCAACAGCGCCTGTCACCACAATACGCTCAAAATCAAGGCCTGCACCGGCTGCAGGCTCAGACTGAGTTTTACTGTCATCGGCAGGCTGTGCCTTTGACTCATTCTGTTGTGCCTGTGCATAACCACTGCCCAGGGCCAGGCTGACCGCCAGCGCAAGATAAGCAGGTTTTATCTGTTGTATTTTCATCGTCTAGCTCCCGTGTTGATTGTGCTATCTCTTTGACTGGACAGCTCTTTTATTAAAAACTTAATCGTTTAAGTCTATTAAACCGACAACATCGATCTGACTTATCATTTTAGGTATCAGGTTATGATTGCCGGCGGTAATCGAGCCGGCGTTTGGCCGGTTGTGCCAGGTAGTTGTAAAGCATGGCCGCCGCAAGCAATGCCGAAAAAACAGTGGCAAGATAAAAACCGGCACTGACATCGGCCGCTAAATCTCCGATAAGCGCCATCAGCGCAGGTGCCAGCGCTGCTGATAAGGCAGTAAATGCCAGGATCAAACCGGCAACAGCACCGTGTTGCTGACGGCCAAAACAGCTGATGCCTTTGGAATTTAACGTGGGGTAAATCATTGACATAAAAAGACCGGACAGCGGCATTAACCAAAGTGCAACCGCTTTACCGCCGAGCATACTAAAGAAAAAACAGGCAAAGATGGCCAGGGTGCAGCTTGCCATCACACTGCTCCAGCAAAAATGTTGCAGGATAAGTCCGGCGACAAAACGCCCGGCGGCACGAAGCATAAAAAACAGCGTGATGGCATGCGTCGCAACAACAGCAAAACTGCCTTGATAATCGGCCAGCAGAGTCGGCAACCAGACAAAAATAGCCACTTCACAGCCCACATAAAGTGCAATGGCCAGGGAAAAACCCAGTGCGTAGCGATCTTTTAATAAAGCCAGTGACTGACGCAGCGAAACCTGTTCGGCAGCGGCCTGATAAGGCGGATATGGCAATCTGGCCGCCATAATGACCAGTACAGTGCACAACAAGCCGGCAACCAGATATAACTGTTTCCAGTGTATTGAAGCAGCAATCATTACTGTCACTAATGCAGGACCTGCGATAGCGCCGAGTGCAAAAAAACCTTCCACTTTATTCATGGTTCTGGTGTGGCTTAAGCTGTCAGGGCTGATATCGCCGATAAGGGCCAAAGCAGCCGTTTTAAAGATGCCGATTGCCAAACCACAAATGCCCATCAGCAGGATAAAAAACAGCGCATTGTCGCCGGCAGTAAAAGCATAACAAGCGCCAGCATACAAACTCAGACCCACGATAATCAGACTTTTGCGCCCCAATTTATCTGCCAGCCGCCCAAGGAACAGTCCGGCCAGGCCAATGGCCACCATAGGAACGTAATGAAAAGCACTGGCCTGAAATAAGCTCAGTTGGTATTGCGCCATGGCCTGAGGAATAATGACGCCAACTGCGTCTGTGGTCATGGCAAAAACAAAAAACATCAGATAAGTCATCCAGCGCACCTGGCGCTGCATCTGTTCTGTCGCCTGTTGTGTCGCCTGTTGTGTTGCATCAAGGGTGCCATCGGCAGAAACAGCGACCCCATGCGTTTTACTTGTCTGCATTTTATTCCCCGTGGTTACAGCAGGCTGGCCTTCATTCCCCATCCGGTTTAGACGCCTGGTGACAGTGCTTTGTACCTTCGCCCTGTAATTATTCCCTCGGGGCTTGACAAAGTTGCGTGCTGGCTTAAAGCTATATCTTAATCGTTTAAGATGCAAATATTTTTTTAGGAAGCGCACAATGACCCATGCTGTACAGACCAACCAGATCCAGTTAATCACCTATGTTGATAGATTAAGTGGCGGAAAAATAACAGATTTACACAGGCTACTTCAGGGGCAACTGGCCGGCTTGTTTGATGCTGTGCATTTGCTGCCGTTTTACCCGCCTATTGACGGTGAAGACGCAGGCTTTGACCCGACAGACCATACCGCAGTGGACAGCCGCTTAGGTAGCTGGGCTGATATTGAACGTCTGGCGGCCGATTACCCCATTATGGCGGATATGATTGTTAATCATATGTCGGCGCAGTCACCGCAATTTCTGGATGTCCTGCAACAAGGCGAAAGCTCCCCCTACTGGCCACTGTTTTTAACCCGTGACAAAGTGTTTGGTCAGCAGCCGGATCAGGCTCAGCTCGATGCCATTTACCGGCCAAGGCCAACCCCCTGCTTTACCGATATTCGCTTAGCCAATGGTGACACCAAAGCATTCTGGACCACTTTTACCGCCAATCAGATTGATATCGATGTAACTTCCGCTCAGGGTGAAGCTTACCTGCAGGCCATTTTGCAGCGTTTTACCGACCATGGTGTTAAATATATCCGGTTGGACGCGGCTGGTTATGCCATTAAAAAAGCCGGCAGCAGTTGTTTTATGCTGCCTGAAACCTTTGAATTTATTGAAAAACTGTCAAAACAAGCCAAGGCGCGTGGCATGACCTGCCTGGTTGAAATTCATGGTTACCATAAAACGCAGATAGAAATCGCCAAACGCTGTGACATGGTCTACGACTTTGCGCTGCCCCCCCTGGTATTGCATACAATTTTCAGCGGCAACGCTCAGGCATTAAAAACCTGGCTTGATATAGCGCCACGCAATTGTATTACCGTGCTCGACACCCATGACGGCATTGGCATTGTTGACGCTGCCGATTATCAGGGCGAGCCCGGACTTCTCACCGATCCGGAGCTGGATAGTCTGGTCGAAAAAATCCATCACAACAGCTGCGGCAGCTCAAAACTGGCAACAGGCAATGCTGCCAATAACGTTGATTTGTATCAGGTCAATTGCAGTTTTTATGATGCACTGGGCCGTAACAATCAGCACTATCTGCTGGCGCGCGCTATTCAGCTGTTTTGCCCTGGCATCAGCCAGATTTATTATGGCGGACTGCTGGCGGCGGAAAATGACGTTGCACTGTTAAAGCAAACCGCGGTTGGCCGTGACATTAACAGGCCGTATTTTGATGAGACCAGCCTGCAGCAGGCACTGCAAAAACCAGTGGTGCAAGCTCTAATAAAACTCATCAAACTGCGCCGAACCCTGAAAGCTTTTGAGGGTGACTTTAGCCAGACTTTAGCGCCCGACCTGTATCAGCTGAACTGGCAGCACGGCGGTCATCGGGCCAGTTTAAGCCTGACACTGGATAACATGACGGCCACGATCGCCTGGCAACATCAGGGACAAGCGCCACAGCAACTGCCCCTTGCCGATTTGCTGGCGTAACAAGCCAGCTGTCTCGGTGGCAAAGCCTGCCCACAAATTAACTGCTCTCCCCCAGCCTGAGCTCGTAAGGTAACAGCTGGGGGCTATCATCACCGGACAAAAATGCCCGCACCGCGGCCTGGCCCTTGGCATCGCTGAACTGCCAGACAGTGCTCAAAGTCGGGTGATAGCGTAAAGTTTCTTCAATGCCATCAAACCCAACCACTCTGAGCTGATCCGGGATCGCAATACCTTGTTGTAACGCTTCGCGCATGGCACTGAGTGCAATTAAATCACTCATACACAGCAGCACAGTGGGTCTGGGTTCTAATGCCAACACCGCTTTGGCAGCAAGCTGGCCATAATGCTGATTACTTTCGGGCAAGTGCCAGAGATATTCGGGCCGCAGTGTTACACCGCACTCGGCCATGGCTCGCAAATATCCATCCAGCCTGCGGTGGGCAATCGAACTTTGGTTGTCCCACATCGGAGCTTGCAGCACGGGACGACTGTCTTGGGCGTCAATCAGCCGCAAACCTAAAATGGCAACAGTGTCTGTGGGCTTTAACACCGCAAGCGCACTTTGATAGGCCGCCTGCTCATTGTCGATATTGACGGAGGGCCGGCCGGGCAAATCAAAATCAACGCTTAACACCCGCTTTGGGCTGCGTATTAATTGTTCAATCAGTCCCAGATTGCGTGGTGCGCCATAACAAATAAAACCATCGACAAAATCACTAATCGCCTCTAAGTTTGCACTGCTGCCGGAAAACAATAATAAATGCAGTTTATGCCGCTCCAGCTCTCGGGTGACCCCTCGTAAAAACTGACTGGCAACAGGGTCGCTGACCATATATTCCAGCGAGTCAGATAAAATCACAGCCACAATGCCTGAACTACCGGTACGCAACGACTGGGCTGCTTTGTTTGGGCCAAAATATCCAAGCTCGGCACAAGCGCTGAGTATTTTTTCTCTAAGCACAACAGACAGCTGATCGGGCCTGTTAAAGGCATTGGAAATGGTGGCCGTCGACACACCCAGCGTTTTTGCCACACTTTTCAGCGTTAATTTACTCATGACCCGGTCACTTCAGGCTTTCATCTTAATTGATTAAGTTATATGATTTTTAAACAATAGCCAACCGCTGGTTCTGGCTGAGCTGACTGTCACAGGATACTACTATGCTTGCTGTAATTGGAGAAAACGTTGTTGACTTGTTGCCTGACGCCAATGGTTTATACCGGGCCTGTCTGGGTGGTTCGCCTTTTAATGTCGCCATAGGGGCGGCCAGACAACAAATTCAGGTCAGTTACATTTCACCTTTGTCAGAGGATAACTTTGGCCGACAGTTTGCTGATTATCTGCGTGAACATGGTGCTACCTACGGCCTGGATAGCTTCAGCAGCTGTCCAAGCTCGCTGGCACTGGTCAGTATCAACGAGCAGCTGCAGCCTCAGTACAGTTTATACCGCAGTGGCATCGCAGATCGTGACATCTGTGCCGACAGGCAAATAGCCGCTTTGCCGCCAACTTGCCAGCTGCTGCATTTAGGTTCACTGGCGCTTGAAAGCGAAGACGCCCCCCGCATCCGGCAGGTGGTTGCAGCGGCAAAAACGCGCGGTATTCAAATTGCACTCGACATTAATGTGCGTCTGAACGCGGTATCTGACCCTAGGGCCTATCGTAGCTTTGTGCTTGAAATGATTCAACAAAGTGATTTTATTAAAGCCAGTGACGAAGATTTGACGTTGCTTTTTGCCGCTACGGCACTAGCCGATGCTGTCGCTGAAATCAGGCAAACTGCACCCGCCGCTCTGCTGGCGCTGACTGAGGGCGATAAAGGCGCAACGATTTTCTGGCAAAATCATCAGATTCGATTACCCGTGATAACTGCAACCCCCTTTGTAGATACAGTGGGCGCTGGCGACACTTTTTGGGCCAATTTGCTCTCTGCACTGTTAAAGCTGGGTTTACCTGACGCGAGACGGTGTAATGCCTTGCAGCTGGAACAATGTTTAACCCGGGCTATGCTGGCAGCAAGCTTAAATATTGCCAGCAAAGGCTGTAACCCGCCCACTCTGGCACAACTTGATCAGGCGATGGAAAATTACAACCCGAGTAAAGTCTGACTCTAGCGATTGATTGTTTTGGCAGCAGTGCCACACTCTATTTCGACATCATAGACGCCGGTATCAATCCTACCGGCGTTTTGCCCTGAGGTTAAAATAACTGTATTAATTAGACTGTAAATCAAGGTTTAACTTTGGCCTGACAAGCGCTGTCACAGCAGCTTGTTTTGTCTTGTGGTTGTGGTGGCAACTTATCCAGCACCACACCGTCCATTTCCAGCATTCCTTTAAACACTCTGAATAAAATTTGGAAAAACATCACCAGGCTCCTTGTTGCCGATTGCGACCTGCGTATTGTAAGTAGCTATTGTTACCTTGATTAGACAGCAAGCCAGAGATACATTGTTTCCTAAAGGAAACAATTAGCCAGATATCTTACTGGTATCATCCACTGCTGCTGTTTAACACGGGGTTACAATGTCGTTATTACAAAGACTCAGCGATATGGCCATTTTTGCCAGGGTGGTAGAAAGTGGCAGTTTTACTCAGGCTTCTATTGCGCTTGGCATGTCCAAAGGGGCTGTCAGTAAAGCCATAGCCCGGCTCGAACAACATCTGGCAGTGCGTTTATTACAAAGAACCACCCGCCAGCTCAGACTCAGCAGTGAAGGTCAGGCTTTTTTTGCTTATTGTCAGCAGGTGGTGCGCCAGGCCGATCAGGCCGAGCATCATCTGGCTGAACTTCGGGATGAACCTGTTGGCAGTATCCGCATTAGTGTGGCCGTCACTTATGGCTCCACTGTGATAGCACCACTGATCCCTGAGTTGTTACAGCGCTATCCCAAACTGCAGTTAGAACTTGAACTCAATGACAAAATGGTTGATTTGGTGGCTGATGAAGTGGATTTGGCCATTCGTTTTGGCAAATTACCCAGTTCCAGTTTAATAGCCCGGCCACTAACCCATCTGCCGATAGTGCTGGTGGCATCCCCTGCTTATCTGGCAACACAGGGTGTGCCTCAGCATCCGCGGGATCTTTCCAACCATGCCTGTATCTCTACCGGCAGTGGCGGGCCGGAAACCAGCTGGGAGTTTCTGGAAGATGGCCAGGTGCTCAAAGTACCGGCCAGCGGCCCTTTTTATACCAACAGCAACAGAGCCGCCAAACCCACAGTGCTGGCTGGCATGGGGCTGATGTTTGTTACCCGCTATCAGGTGGAAGAAGAGTTGCAGTCTGGTTTGCTGGTGCCTGTGCTACCCGACTATATGCCAAAACCTTTACCCGTTCATCTGGTGTATCCACATCGCACCCATATGAAAGCCGGCCTGAAACTGGTGCTGCAATATTTGCAAAGCAAAATCGGCAGCGGCAATCAAAGCTGATTGCCGCAGTCTGGAGTAACTGTCTTTGGCGACATCCTTGTGTGACTTAATGCGCTTTGGCCACCGAATAATGCAACCAAAACAGCATCAATGAGGTGACAAGCCCCAATGAAGCAAAAAAAGTCCACATTAACATTGGCTGTTGCTGCTCTATCGCAAACAACTGATAAGCCCAGCCCGACAATAAACCGGCAAATAAATAACCAAGCGCCATAGCCACAAAATAATATCCCATATACATAGCTGTCTGATGGCCGGGTGCAATTGCTGCTACATATTCCTGACTTTTCGGCGATGCCAGCATTTCGCCAAGCGAAAATAACAACACAGCACCCGCTATCGCAAAACCACCAACAGGCAACAGACCACTGACACCAAAACAAAATAAGCCGGCACTTAGCACCAGGGTGCCGCCCACCAGAACAGGCAACGCCGGCATCCGTGCAATGGCCAAACTGATGGCAATTTGCAAAAGCACTATCAGCGCAAACCCGAGATTCACAATATATTCCGGATTCAGCTGCCGGTGCTGCTGTTGCCAGGCTGTGGCGAGGCTTGCGGCATCGGTTTGTTGTTGTGCCAGTGCCTGCAGTGCCGGCGCCAGCTCTTCGGTGGGAACCCGCACTTTGTAGTGATGCAAAGTCTGACTGATTTGCAAAAGACTCTGACTTTGCTGCTGATAAGCATCAGCAAGGCCGGGTAACAGCTGCGCCAGCTGCTTGATATCCACCACCGCCAGATAATCCAGCCAGGACGGCGCAAATTGCGCTATAGCCTGCACCAAATCCCGGGTATCAACAAAGTCGCGGATAAAAAGCGGTACTGTAATAAACAGCTGGTTGTAGATGGTCCAGAAACCGGTCAGGATCAATAAATACCAGACAAAAGCTTTATTGCCGACCTTCATCGGCGATGAATACCAGCGTGTTGCCTTAATGTTGGCAGCCGACAGCAACAGACTCCAGCTTGCATTGAGCGTGACCCACAAACCGGCAATCGCAGCAATTTGCCAAAAAACCAGCGCCGTTAAACTGCTGAACATTAACAGCAGCAACAGCGGCAGCACCATAATCGCCAGCCGGCCATTGCCCAGCACCAGCTGAATTTCCTGCAGTAGCGGTAAATCTTTGGTTTTGTTTGCTTTTTCGACATCTGTCAGCGCTGGCTCTTTGTACCAGAGTAAAGCCGGAATAAAGTTCAGGCTGATCCAGAACGCCGACATCACAAATACCCAGTCCCAGCTGATGGCGCGCACATAACCTGCAACCAATGGCCCGATAAAACCACCAATATTGACCATGGTATAAAAAATACCAAAGCCAAGGCCTCTGTTGCTGTTGTCGGTAGTGCGCCCTACTGTGCCCACCACCACAGGTTTAAAACAGGCGGCGCCAAGTGCAACGAGCAAAAACACCACAAAAAAAGTCCAGAATTCCTGCACCTGACCAAGCAGATAATAACCCGGTGTCATCAGCATAAAAGACAATAAAAACATGCGCCTGTAGCCATATCTGTCGGCCATGGCACCGGTCAGCACCGGCAATAAATACAGCAAAAACGGGATCATGCCCTGCACAAATCCCCGTTGTTGTTCACTAAAAGCCAGTCCGCCCTGACTTAACGGGCTGGTCAGATATAACGACGACAAGGTAAAAAAACCATACCAGGCCAACCGCTCAAAAATTTCCATACCATTGGCCAGATAAAAAGCCGCCGGAAAAGCACTGCGCGCGGTTTTTCGCTTTGCCACAGCAGCAGAGCCGGGCCCATCGGCGCGTGCTGCCGGGTGCTGGCCTGCAACCGGCTCTGTGGTCGATTCTGATATCAACATGCTCATCTGCTCTGCGGCTCCTTCGCGAGCTTGCGCTCATAGACCAAAGCGGCACAAAGCAAATCACTGAGCGCAGTGCCGACCGACTTAAACAAGGTAATGTCACTGTGGTTTAGCCGTGCGGGCGGCAGCTGAGTTCTGGTTTGCCCCGCAACAGGTAAATCACCGCCCCGGCACAAGGCCGCCAAATCGCCCTGAATTTGGCTGTCAGTAAAACAACCTTCAGCTATCGGCAACAACAGCTCGCCGGCTTCTCTGAGCACATTGTTTTTATCATCGACAAAAACCCGCGCTTGTTGCACCAAAGCACTGTCACATTCGCGTTTATCCACATTGTGATTGCCAAGTAAATCGACATGAGTACCGGCAGCAACAAGCTCGCCAAACACCAATGGCTCTGCTGAAGCTGTTGCACTGACAATGATCTGATGTGTTTGTTGTGCGCTCTCCACATCGTCGGCAATCTGAATATGCAGGTCAGGATACAGCGGCAGCAGCTCTGCTATCGCCTGCTCGCAAAGCGCCTTCACTTTGACGGCATTTCGCCCCCACAGTGTGATGTGACGAAGCGGCCTGATAGCCAGATGTGCCCGTAACAGCGGCATCGCCAGATTGCCGGTACCCAGCAATAACAAACTGCTCGCATCAGGTTTTGCCAGATGAAAGGCCGCCAGTGCCGACACTGCTGCGGTGCGGGCGCAGGTCACAGCTACACCGTCGATAAAAGCGAGTGGCTCACCACTTTCCCGCGCAAATAGCATCAGCTGTGAATGCAACACCGACCGGCCTTTGGCCGCGTTTTGCGGCAAATAAGTAAAAGCTTTGACACAGAGATAACGTTCATTCCAGGCCGGCAACAGTGCAAAAGCGTCGTGCTGACCTGCCGACAGTGGATACAACAGGCGCGGCGGTGCGGTAAATTCCGCAGCAAAACCCCGATGCAAGGCCTGAATTAACGACGGGTAATCGAGGAACGCGCTGACTTGCGCACCATTGAGCATCAGCATGGCTACAACCTCTCTGGCAATTCAAATTGTTTAGCGGCTTTGGTTAAAATACGGCAACCTTCTTTGGTTACCAGCACGTCATCTTCAATCCGGACGCCACCAAAGTCGGTGATATAAATACCGGGTTCAATAGTGATCACGGCATTTTCCGGCAATAACTGCCGGCACAAAGGGCCGAGAAAAGGCTGTTCGTGCAGCTGCAAACCCACCCCATGACCAAGACCAGGCCCGGCATCTTTGGCAAAAGGCGAAGCGGCCAGCACATCGGCGGCAATGTTATTCAGTGCAGCACCGCTGATACCGGCACGCACTGCGTCAAGCGCAGCCCGCTGCGCGTTAAACACAGCGTTGTACATTTGTTGTTGCAAAGGGCTGGCTTTGCCGCAGACAAAACTTCGGGTCATATCTGAGCGGTAGCCATTTACCACAGCGCCAAAATCCAGCACTATCAAGTCGCCTTTTTTCAGTCTTTTACTACCAGGCAAGGCATGAGGTAAGGCGGAACGTTCGGCAAAACCCAAAATAGTGGCAAAAGAAAAATCTTCAGCGCCGGCCTTTTTCAGCTGATATTCAAGCTCAGTGGCAAATTCCCGCTCACTGACCCCCACCTGCAACAGCGGCAGAGCACGCTCCAATGCCAGATCGGCAATGGCCGCAGCCTGTTCAATCTGCACCACCTCCCATTCATCTTTCACCATACGCTGCGCCGCCAGATGCGGCGGACAAGGACTAAATTCAATCAGGCCGTTGCCTTCACAAATGGCTCGCCATTGCAGCACACTGATATCACTGTCTTCGAACCAGACCCGGCGTGCTTTAAATTGCAAAAGATGTGCTGCAATCACCTGCGCCAGGCTTTCGCGGTCACGGTCACGGCAATAACATTTCAACTGAAGCTCTGCCGGCGCCTCCTGACTTGCCTGTGCGATAAAACGATAATCGGTCACCAGCACCACAGCTGAGGGGCTGACAATGGCCATCAGCGCTTCACCGCTGTAATTAAATAAATAACGCAAATTCACCGGCGAAAAAACAAGCGCCGCATCCTGACCGGCCTGCACCATCTGATAGCGAAAGCGGCTTAACCTTTGCGCAAATTGCGGCGCGCTCATCTTGCCGGCAGCTTTGTCTGCGCTGCTGTATGTGCGGTTATCTGCATTGTGATTTGTAAAGCCAGGCTCAGCTTTCATTGGAATAGTGGTGTTCATCGGAAAATAAATCCTTCTGCAACAGGGTCAGCCGGGTCAAACACAAAGTTCTGAATTGCCGTAACATAAGCGGTGCCGGCCACCTGAGGGATCACCGCCTGATAAGGGCCATAATTACAAAGTGATTGAATAACCACGCTAAACTCGGAGCCGACAATACTTTCAATCCGGATGCTCTGTCCCGGCTCCAGCTTGCCTTGTTGATGCAACAAAGCGGCAAGTCCGGACACGCCACTGCCGGTTGGACTGCGATCAAGTTGGCCATCGGCAAATACACAAACGTTGCGCTGCGCTACGCCGTTTTTTGCCGAAGGTGCGGTAAAAATCACGCCATATAACAAACTCAAATCATCGGCAAAAGGATGTTGCACCGAGATTTCAGCCAGCAGCTGCTGCTTAATCAGCTCGCCGTAACGAATAATTTGCCTGTGATTGCTGATATCCAAATCAAGGCCAATAGCCTGGGCCTCCACATAAGCGTAAAAAGCCCCGCCATAAGCCAGCTGATAAGGCACAGCGCCTATGCCGGGTACCTGCGTTTGCTGATTGGCGGCCAGGACAAATGAAGGCACATTGTCGAACCAGCAGCGCTGCACCTGGGGCTGCACTGCATAGTTGTTATCCGACTTGCTTTGAGCCGCCGGCGCCAGTTCGGCATACAGCTGGATCTGACCGCAAGGTGCATCCACCTTAAAGCGTGTTATCGGATAAGCGGCTGGCACCACACCGGCTTCCACCGCCACTTTGGCCAGCGCTATCATGGCATGGCCACACATGGTGCTGTAGCCTTCGTTGTGCAAAAACAACACCCCAAAAGCACTGTCGCTGCGTTCAGGCGGCAGAATAATACAGCCATACATATCGGCATGGCCTCTGGGTTCAAACATCAGGGCACGGCGTAAATGGTCAAAGCGTTGCTGACAGTCACGCCGCTGTGCCAGCACAGTGTCGCCGTGAAGGGCTGGAAAACCTGAGGTCACAATCCGCAGCGGTTCGCCACCGGTATGACAATCTAAACAACTGATCTGCTGCCAGTCTGAAGGCGGCTGCCATAAAGCAAATGCATTTTTTGACACACAAAAGTCCTGTAACAAAGCTGATTCCGATTGAATAAGAATATTGTATACAATATATTTGAAGGGAAATAAACGGCTTTTGCCAAAAAATAGTCAGGACACCCAAACCACCAGCAGCAAAAATTGCTGAAGGATGCGAGGCAATAAAACGCGCTACCACAGGCTGTTTGTGCTTTGTGCTTTGTGCTTTGTGCTTTGTGCTTTGTGCTTTGTGCTTTGTGCTTTGTGCTTTGTGCTTTGTGC
>NZ_JAOBWS010000003.1 GCF_025245835.1 Rheinheimera sp. 4Y26 | reverse complement strand
CATTTTGAGATCTCCATTGGTTCCATTTTATTGGAAATCTCATCAATGTCATGGTCTTAAATTTGGGGGAAAGGTCAGAGGTAATGGAAGCCCGTATCGAAATTCACAATCCTTCTTTCCTATTAAGAGAGTTACTTGAGAGATTCCGTGAATTTAAGTTCGCCGAAAATTTCGATATGAAGGCGGCTCTTACTTCAGAGATCGAATTTGTCTTTGGCCCGCCGGGAACAGGTAAGACGACCCATCTTGCTGATAAGGTGCTAATTCCTAGAATGATTGGGAACGATAAGCAAAGAATTATCGTGTTAACTCCAACCAACAAAGCGGCTGATGTACTGACAACCCGCATAATAGATTGCATGGGTGATAATACAAGTTATGTGAATTGGCTGGTTCGATTTGGAACATCTGCTGACGAACGAATCGAATCCGCAGGAGTTTGGCGCGACAGATCGTTCGATATAAGAGCTTTAGACCGTTCAATAACTGTCACGACGATTGCTCGTTTTTCCTATGATGGTTTTTCCGGCGAAAACGGCTGTAAGCTTTATGACTTGGATTGGGATGTTATTGTTATAGATGAGGCTTCTATGATTTCACTAGCAAGCATCATCTATCCTCTATACCGGCAGAAACCTAATAAATTCATAATTGCCGGGGATCCGTTTCAAATTGAACCTATTGTTTCTGTTGAGCAATGGAGAGATGAAAATATCTATACTCTCGTTGGTCTGAACAAGGTAGGATCTTTTTCGAGACCACATACAGAACCTCACGATTATCTGATAACAAATCTTGAGACACAGTACCGGAGTATCCCAGCTATCGGGGAGTTATTCAGTCGTTTCACTTATAATGGTGTTCTGAAGCATCATCGTGATTCCAAGTCCCAGCGACAGCTAAGCTTCAAGGGCTTCAATTTAAAACCTATCAATCTAATCAAATTTCCAGTAAGTAAGTATGAGAGCATCTATCGACCAAAGAGGCTGGAAAGTGGCACTCCTTATCAGACATATTCGGCGTTGTTTACATTTGAGTTTGTTCGTTGGTTAGCAGATCAAATCGAAACAAATAGTACTGGAACGGTTCGAATCGGCATCATAGCTCCCTATCGTGCCCAAGCAAGCCTCCTAAGTAGACTTAATGACTCATGGATTAAAAAGCCAGATGTTGTGGATGTTCACGTTGGAACGATCCACGGGTTTCAAGGGGATGAATGCGACATTATCATCTCTGTTTTTAATCCTCCACCGACAATCTCAAAAGACTCTCGGATGTTCCTAAACAAACAGAATATCCTAAACGTAGCTATAAGCCGGGCGCGAGATTATTTGTTTATTGTTATGCCAGATTCGCAAACCGAGAATGTTGAAAATTTGCATATGATCAATGAGATAGAGAAACTCGCGATGCAAGGCGGTGAGTTCAGTGACTACTTGACCCATGAGATTGAGGAGATTATTTGGGGCAATCAGAAACACCTCGAAGATAATACTTTCTCGACTGGTCATCAGATGGTGAATGTTTATCGGAAACCCGAATACTACTACGAGGTACGAAGTGACGAGTCGGCGATTGATGTCCAAATACATGAGAGGATAGGTGATTAAAATGGCCGCTCTGCGTCATTCGCTTAGTTGATACATTCCAAAGTTATATTCAAGACATGCCGATTGATGTGGGTATATTTAGCGCATTTTCAAAGGTCATTGATTAATGTGTCGGTTTAAATATCTCTATTAATCAATGTCTTATGATTTCTTTTGAGGTTAACCAACCTATTTAAAATTCTAACGTTCGTCAATGCTAGTGAATGCTAAAAATTAACCAACTTCATTAAAAAGAGATGGTCTTGAAACCCTTTAATTGCTGACGTGTCCTTAACCAACTTATTAATAGATTCACAGGAGTCAGAGCCAATACCTTACAGCGGTTTTGCTCTGACTCTTCATTCCTATTGCTCACTGGTATTTACCCTCCGCCGCTAATAACTTTGGTAAGTAAATGTGATATAACCTAATATAAAGATTTTTTGTTCGCCTATTAACTACAAACTAAATCTTAAAAAACTAACCGCTGCTATTACATCAATTTATTGATAAAACTAAGCTTCAATTTTTAAAACAAATTCCTTCACAAATTCTACAAACTTTTTTGTAGGTTCTGAGGTAAGCAAAACTTGTTCTGTAAATAAATTCGATTGCCCAAGTACTACATTTAAAGAAGAGCCAGGCTTATCCCTCTGTCCCATAACAGTAATAATTGCTTTCTGCTTTTTAGCTTTTTCCGCAACTGCACGTTGTGGAGAATTATTTTCGGTGTCCCATTGAAAAACTTCGCTAAGATGTTGATCTGCTTGTGAAACTTTTTCTGGGTAGTTGCTCTGAAGCATAGGTATCAGCAAATCCTCTAGTGTTCCGACATTTTGTTCGTTGCCCCAAACATAGAGAGACTTATCTTCAATTACTCTTCCTGAAATATATCCGCTGTCTGCCCAATCTGAACTCATGAAATTACCATCAGAAATATCAGATAATTCCTGTCGTAATTTTGTTGCTATTTGTTCAACTGTCTGAATATCTGCATCATATAGAAAAAGATATTTAATTGAACTCGTAATACTTGTGGCATCATCATAGAATACATTAGCTACATTGACTAACGGAACTAAGCGTCGAATAAATTGTTTAATTTTCTCATATTCATCTTTACCTCCAGAATTGAAAATAAATACATAATGATTCTCTTTTGACATTACTGTGTCGGGAAGAAAAAATTTATGAGCCATACTAAGTGAAAAATCATCAGCTGCATGGCTGTTAATTATATTTTTAAATAATTTTCCAAATGGGTAAGGCATTTCTGAAAGTTTAATATTCTCGTTTTTAAAAGCTAACAGGCGACTAAATACTAATTTAACAAATGCAGAATCGTGAGGTCCCTCACAAAAAAGTACTAAGATATCCTTTTCCATACTTATTTTGCCTTCCTTAAATCAACATCACCTGCCTCTAATATTTTTCTATACATCTCTCCACTAAACTCTCGTACAATAGTGTTACCGCTGTCTTTTCTTACAAAAGCGTGAAAGCTAAAGTCGCCATCACATTCATTTGGAATGTTTGTTATAAATGAATCAATACATTCCTTACTGTGAGATGTAAGAAACACTTGGACGTTGAATTTTGTGGCCAAAGAATGAATAAATGGGACAAATGTAGATAGCAAATCTGTGTGGATCGCGTTTTCAAATTCGTCGATTAAAATTACTCCATTTTCGCAAGAAGCGAATAGCAACGAAGTGAAAAATATCCTTTGCAAGCCTTCTCCATACGAAGTTAAATCTATAGATGTGTCAAAGCTATCATCCGTTACTAAAAAACGTTGAAACTCGTCTACCAATCTAATGTCCTTTATGCTTGGTATTATCTTCTCTCTTATAAATTTGAATATTTCTGGTAAAAGTTTCGACTGAACACTTTTATGGTAGTAGGCCGTATAATGATGCGCCTCATTCAAAAAGAATGGGCTGCTAAACGCTACTTTTGCTAACAATTTTATTGAGTCAGCTTGAGTTTCTCTGTCTCTACCTTGGTAGATGCGCACCATTGCTTCTTGTTGCACAGATTCATATGAAGAAAGCATTTCAATTGATTTTAGATATCTTGTTCTATCAACATCTCTGCTTTCTTCGTAAAGAGGGCGAATCTCAATTGAACTTTGCTTCTGATCAAAAACACCTTCGACGTGTATGTTATTGGTTATTTGATCTGCTAGCCATTTCGCTGGTATGTGGTTTTCAGTGATTTTAGCTCGTCTTCGAATTACGTCGATAAGACCGTTAAAATCATTTTGTTTACAAAGTAAGTATACGGCTTCTAGAAAAGTTGTTTTTCCTGAATTGTTTAATCCTGCGAACAAGTTTATTTTAGAAATTTTATTAACTGACACGCCTGATAATGATTTGTAATTTATTATTTTAATTGAAGAAAAATGGCTGTCAATTTTATCGTAAAAAACAGATTTTTGTTCCACTCCAATAATGTTACTATTTCTTGATTTTTCGACAATTGTTCTTAATTTTCCTAAGGCCTCTTCTAAAACAATAGTTTGATCTGAGGATATAGATAGCTGGCTTAGTGTGTCTACATCACTTACTACAGATGATATTGCATCTTTTATTTTTTCTTTAAAAATAAGATCACTTGTTCGGAATGCTTCATTAAGGTTTCTATATTGTTTTAGTTTATCCAGCGCGCTAGGATCTTTTATAATCTTCGATAGGGTTACAATATCATCTCGCCTAGTTATTACAGGATCTAAATAGTTCAATGATTTACCAGAGTACTCACTGTCTGAATCTTCTAAATCTTCGTCAGTTTCTCGAGACATCCAACTGAAGAATAGTTCTGCATTCTCAGAGCTTTTTGCTATGCCATTAGTTTCGTCCCATCCAATCCAATCTTTTAAAGCTGTATTTCTTGCAGCCTCCCTAAATATTGGAAACATGGACTCATTAAACTGATCTCCATAATCAGAGCTTATATATTGATTAGCAATTGCAAGGGCTCTAATACTGCGTCTAAGTTCCATTTTGCTAATAGCTATTCGTTTACAGATTTCGTCCTCTGGCATGCCATGCTTTAAAGCTAGTGCTTCAAGTAATTTGGCTTGGTTCCATTCACCCCATTTTCTATTTCCACTAATGTGTTTTAATCCCATTAATGTTAAATGGTGAACTTCGTCAGCATCATCATACAAGACGACAGGTACAGAACTGAATAATGAAGGGTCAAGTTTTCCAAGATCAATACTTTTTGTTTCATGCTCGTTCTGTAGTATCTTTAAGGCGGCGATACGTCTATTACCTTCTACAACAACGTAACCATTGTCGATTCGTCTTACTTGAATTTGATCTACAGGTAAATAACCATTTGATTTAAAGCTATCAATTAAGTCCTGCACATTTTGATTTTTTTCACCAATGACTAGACGTAAAGTTCGGCCCGCAACATCTTTATCTTTCACTTTGTCGTCAGTGACATCTACCTGCTCTTGTTCATGAATTAACCTAAAATTATTGGGGTCTAAATAAAGATTTTTAAGGCTAACCTTCCGTGAATTGGAGGCAGAAATAGCAGCTTCATCTGACATTTTAAAACTCCAGAATGCGTAACATTTAATGTCTGTCAATACCTATTTTATATCAGAAGCATATTGTATTTGATGTTGAAATCATAGTCTTGCAGTTAAGAATTACCGCCTAGCATTGACTGTAGTGACACGCTGAATTCTGCAACCTAATTAAAGGTGTTATGAACTACTTGGTCAGCAATTGGCACAAACCAGACAACCAAATCCACAAGCCCGCGCTTTTCCTCCCCGTGCAGTGAGCCGTGGTTTTGGCCGGTTTTGAGGTTTTAAGCCGACAACTTTTTGAGCGGGGTGACGTTAGCAGCCGCTGCCCCGTGGTTTTAAAAAGCAGGCGGCGCCTCAAAAGCGAGTCAAAACCACGGGCTTTCGAACGATCCCGGGGTCGTTTTTTATGTCACTTTTTGTCGATACAAAAAGTGACTCGCCCGCGGAGGCGAGTCTCCGCTGCTACAGCGCCCTCAGCTGCAAGCTGAAAATCAAAGCCAAACCGCAGGCCAAACCTTCCACACAATAACTGGTTACAACTCAATAATTGCCCGCACCATCACCCTCACCCTATAGTGGTTAAAACTTATATTCAGTGGCCTTTCCCAAAATTTAAAACCATGTACAGCGTTGGTAATATTCTCATTTGTAACACTTATTTGTGAAAAAATGGCGATGGTGTTGCATGGCGCAAAGGTTAAATATGGCAAACCCTGGCATCAGGATAAATTATCACTGCGATAAAACCAGCCCCAGCTTTGGGGTGTTCGCAGTCTGCAAACAGGAGTATTGACGTGATAAAACTGCTAAACCTTGCCCTGGCTGGTGTTGTTGCCGGCACTATTTTTATGGCCAATGCCGATGCTAAGCAAGCGCCCAAGCCGGAAGCAGCAGCTGAGCCCAATCAGCTGTACAACACTGTGGCCGAACTCGACACTTTGGTGTTTGCTGCATTTAACCGCTGTGCTGAGCCGGGGCAACTTGATAAACATGCTGGTTTTTTTGCACCGGACGTGGAGTTTTACCATGACAACGGCGGTGTTACCTGGACCAGGGACGAGATGATTGCTGGCACCCGCAACAATGTGTGCGGCAAGTTTAGTCGTGAGCTGGTGGCAGGTAGTCTGAAGGTGTATCCCATTAAAGGTTTTGGCGCCATAGCACAGGGTTCACACCGTTTTTGCCAGTTCGCAAGCGGTAAATGTGAAGGGCTGGCAGATTTTACGATGATCTGGCGCGAGCAAGAAGGCAAATGGCAGCTTACCCGGGTACTGAGTTATGGTCACAGGCCTGCGCCTTAGCTGTTCGCTGAAAGTGGTTCGCTGAAAGTGGTTTGTTGAAAGTTGTTTTGTGACAGTTGATGTTGATGTTGATCCGGCATCAGTGCGCAGGGGCATTTTTTGTTTGCCAACAAAAGCTCTTCACAGCAGATATACAGCAGATATAAAGGAGGCTGAATTTTGAGACTCAAAGGAAAAATTGCTTTAGTGACAGGCGCTGCAAGGGGCATAGGCGAGTCTATTGCACTGCATTTTGCTGGCGAAGGCGCTTTTGTTTATGTCACTGATATTGACGAGGAGAATGGCGAAAAAGTTGCCCTGGCCATAGGGCAGTGTGCCAGATTCCGCTTGCTGGATGTGCGGGATGAGCATGGCTGGCAAAAACTGACAGCGGACATTCTTCAGGAGCACGGCCGGCTTGATATTGTGGTCAATAACGCAGGTATTACCGGTTTTGAAGAAGGTTTTGTGCCGCATGACCCTGAACATACCAGCTTAGCTGCCTGGCGCAAGGTGCACGAAACCAACCTGGATGGCGTGTTTTTAGGTTGTAAGTATGCAATTAAAGCCATGCGCGCCACGGGGCAGGGTTCCATTATTAATATTTCTTCGCGCTCTGGTATTGTCGGTATTCCAACAGCTGCTGCTTATGCATCCAGTAAAGCGGCGGTGCGCAATCATACAAAAAGTGTGGCTTTGTATTGTGCCCAGCAAAATTTAACAGTGCGTTGTAACTCCATTCACCCTGCGGCAATTCTCACCCCAATGTGGGAGCCCATGCTCGGCAATGGCCCGGACAGAGCAGCTAATATGGCGGCTTTTGTGCAAGACACGCCATTGCGGCGTTTTGGTTTACCAGCGGAAGTTGCTTGTGTTGCTGTGATGTTGGCGTCTGATGAGTCCGCTTATCTGACAGGCACAGAAATTAATATTGATGGTGGTATTCTGGCAGGTTCAGCCGGAACGCCAGCCAAATAACGGCTGACAATCATCAGCTGCTGTTTTGTGTCTGCATCTATGCTTGTTTGCCGGTGAAAGCTGCCGAAGCCAAGTAGAACCTGCTTCGGGCTGATGGCAAAAAAACGCGAAGTTCGGATCCAACCTTCAGGGCACGCAAATAACAAAAGCACCATGCTTGTTATTGACAGCTTAATTTGTTATCTGTATGTAAATATTAGCTTTTTACCTGCCGGTAAATTCTGTTTAGCCAATTTAGCTAGACATGACCGCTGTTTGATAAATAAGGACATTCAATGAAACATTTATTTGTGCTGCTTTTTATGCTGCTGGCCTTGGGCTGTGCCAGCACAAAAAACAGCTTTGTATTTGACGGCACCACGGCAAAATCCACAGAGCAGGGGGTGGTTTATATGTCTAAGCGCTTAAAGCCAGCGCAGCACATCGAGTTTTTAATGGCATTGCTGGCCATCCAGTTTTCTGATGTAAATAGTGCCTATGACGTGATTGATGATCCAACCATGATCAACCAATTTAACTACGCGGTGATTGGTAAAAAAATTCACGGTTTAACCTATACCGAAGTATTGGCATTAGCCAAAACCTCGCCCACTAAAGTGTCGGTAGCGCAGTCAGCAATACAGGATAAATAACAGGCACTAAGCCGCTATAAACTCACGCTTTGGCCCACAAAAGTGCTGTGTTGATACTGTTTTGTTATCTGCACAGCCACAACGGCTTCACCCAACTGTAGTCGTTATGCTGGTTATACTGCTGTAGCTGCGGCTATCAAGGCTCTTCGGTTTTTTCAGTAGTTCAGACGTTTGGCCGCGCCCCCCAACTTTTCAGCATAAAGGAAACCATAATGAGCCAACGTATCATTGAAGTTGTGCCTTATGATGAGAACTGGGTGAAACTTTTTGCAACAGAAAAACAGTTGTTGCAACAAGCACTTGGCGCTAATCTGCTGTTGGTTGAACATATTGGCAGCACTGCTGTGCCTGGCCTTGCTGCCAAACCCATTATTGATATTCTGCTTGAGGTGGTGTCTGTTGCCGCATTGGATGGGCAGCTTGCGGCTATGCAGGCGCTGGGTTACCAGGCCAAAGGTGAGCATGGCATTGCCGGCCGGCGGTATTATCAAAAAGGGCAGAGCAGTCGCAGCCATCATGTACACGCTTTTCAAAGCGGTGATGAACATTTGTTACACCACAGAGCTTTTAAAGCCTATTTGCTGGCACATCCGGCTATTGCGGCTGAATATGCACAGCTCAAACAGCAGGCGGCCAGACAATGCCAGCATAACAGCGAACTTTATATGGCCTATAAACAGGATTTTGTGTTGTGGCACCAGCAGCTGGCACTGCTTTGGTACCACAGTTAATGGCGCTTTTTGCCATTAAAGCCGATAAAAAAGAAAAGGAAGTGTGATGAACTTTGCCCAAAACCCCAATTTTTATCTGCGTTTGGCAGGTGTGGCTTATCTTGCCAATATTGCCCTTGGTTTATTTGGTGAAACTGTGGTGCGTGGCACTTTAGTGGTGGCCGGGGATGCTGCGGCCACCGCCGCCAATATTGCCAACTCGCCCGGTTTATGGCGCGCCGGTATTGGTGGTGATTTGTTAATGCAGCTGCTCGATATCCCTTTGATTGTGCTGTTTTATCTGCTGTTAAAGCCGGTGCATCATGGCCTGGCCATCACCGCCACTTTATTTAATATTGTGCAAACTTCGGTGCTGGCGGTGAATAAACTGGCGTTAGTGGCACCTTTGCTACTGCTTGCCCCTGCTGCTCAGGCAGCGATGCCGGCCGAGCTGCTGGCGCAGCTAACGGCCTTTTGGGTGAAAATGCACAGCCATGGTTTTGGTATTGGCCTGATCTTTTTTGGTGTGACCTGCATCATTCGGGGTTATCTGATTGTTAAGTCTGAATTTTTGCCTGCATTTTTGGGTTATTTACTAATAGCAGCAGGTGGCAGTTATGTATTAAATAGCGCCGCCCAACTACTGGCGCCGGATCTTGCTACTTTGTTATTCCCCTGGGTGCTGGCACCTTCTTTATTGGGTGAGCTGGCTATTACTTTGTGGTTCTTATGCTGTGGCCTGAAGACAGCAGCCTGGCAAGCAAAGCTAAATAGTCCTGCAGCAGTGCTGGCTAAGTAACACAAAGCAGCGGAGGAACCAGAAAGCAAAGGCGGCAGTGGAGCAACCGCCATATATTGCTGGCCGGCTGAAGAAGCTTTTGGGCCAGCGGTGTTTTAAGTGTAGTATGTTGTTTTTTAAATGGATTTAACCGGAGGTTTTATGAAATTAGCCGCAGTAGTGATGCTGGCGTTATTGTCAGGCTGTGCTGCGATGCAGGGCAGCGCAGAGCGTACTCGGGCCAGCACTATGGATATTATTGCCGCTGCAGCAGCGGCAGCGCCTGAAGGGGTGGTGGGAGAGTATCAGCTCAGCATTCAGGCTGCCGGCACTGATGGCCGGGCAGTTTATTTAAATACCGAACTGGATTATCGCGACCAGCGCAATATTACTATTGCAATGAGCCCGGCAGTGGCTGCAGCTCTGGCCGGTACTGATGCAGCTTCGGCCCAACAATATTTTGTTGGCAAAAAGTTGTTGGTCAAAGGCCAGGCGCGGCGGATGAAAATTGACTTTATGTCGCAGGGTAAGCCAACGGGTTTGTATTATTACCAAACCCATATCAGGGTGAAAAAACCGGAGCAAATTAAGCTGTTATCTGACAAAGCAGCCTGATACCGGCACAGGCCTTCGCCAGAATATGGCTTTAGCCAACATAAAAAAAGGCATCGTTCAACGATGCCTTTTTGTTATTGAACGCTGCTGTTTGTTTACAGCAAAACGGTCGGCTCAACCCAATTGTTGCAGCTGTTGGGCTGCGGCTTTTTGGTCAAATACCCCTTTCACTACCTGCCAGCTCACTGCTAAAGCGCCGATAATAAAAATCACGTCGCCGAAAGTGCGGATCCAGCGCAGTGCATGCAAAATGTCACTTTGCATAAAGGCTTCACTGCGGGCGTACCATAAACCTTCGGTGGCGCTGGCATAAAACTGAATAAAACCAATTGGTAGCAGGCTGGTAAATAACATCAGCACCAGGCCGCCGTTCATCCACCAGAACGCGGTTTTCATCAGCTTTTCATCGAAGGCCAGCTGTGGCCGGATATAACGCAGGATCAATAAACAAAAACCCAGCGCCAGGAAACCATAAACCCCAAACAGCGCAGCATGAGCGTGGGTTGGCGTGGTGTTTAAACCCTGCAGGTAATATAAAGCGATTGGTGGGTTGATCATAAAACCCAATACACCGGCGCCGAGCATATTCCAAAACGCCACAGCAACAAAAAACATCAAAGGCCATTTAATATCAGCCATCCAGGGCGCTTTGTGTTGTAAACGCCAGTTGTCCCAGGCTTCATAACCCAGCACCACCAAAGGCACGACTTCCAGCGCACTAAAAGTGGCACCCACCGCCATGACAGGGGTGGTGGTACCGGAAAAATACAGATGGTGGAAAGTACCAGGAATACCACCGAGCATAAATAACGAAGCTGACGCCAGGCTGGCACTGGTGGCAACAGTGCGCGACACTAAGCCCATGCTGCTGAAAATAAATGCCAGCGACACAGTGGCAAACACTTCAAAAAAGCCTTCTACCCACAGATGTACCACCCACCAGCGCCAGTATTCCATCACAGATAAATGGGTGCGCTCGCCATAAAACAAACCAGCGCCATAAAACAGCCCCACACATATTACCGAAGCGGCAAAAAGTGCCAGCAGGTTTTTATCGCCCGGTGCTTTAAAGGCCGGTACCACAGCACGCAGCATCAGCACTAACCAGAACAATACCCCAACATATTTAATAATTTGCCAGAAGCGGCCAATGTCGATGTATTCATAACCCTGATGGCCAAACCAGAAACTTAAGTTCGCCGGCATGATCTGCATAATGGCAAAGTAGTTACCGGCAAAAGAGCCTGCCACCAGCACCACCAGAGCCCAGAACAGCACATCAACCCCAAGTTTCTGATATTTAGGATCTTTACCGCCGTTAATAATGGGCGCTAAAAATAAACCTGCCGCCAAAAAGCCGGTGGCAATCCAGAACATCGCCGCCTGAATATGCCAGGTACGGGCCAGGCTGTAGGGCAACCATTCGGTGGTATTTAAACCATAAAAACCATCACCTTCGACCGTGTAATGCGCGGTAAAACCACCCAACAGCACTTGTAGGGTAAATAACGCCACCACCACCAGAATATATTTGCCCAAAGCCCGTTGTGACGGTGTCAGTTTTAACCGGGCTATAGGGTCCAGTTTGGGCGCGGCTGGCTCTTCTTCATCATGCTGGCGTAAAAAGGCCCAGCCCCAAATCAAACCACCCACACCTGCGATCAGCAAAATAATACTGACCAGCGACCAAATCAGGTTTTCTGCTGTGGGTCTGTTATCAATCAGCGGCTCATGGGGCCAGTTATTGGTATAAGTGGCGCCTTTGGCAGTGCGTTCTGTGCTGGCGGCCCAGGCAGTCCAGAAGAAAAACTGCGTGAGCTCTTGCCGGCGTTCCAGCGAGGGCAGGGTATTGTTTTTCATTGCATAATTGGCGCGGGTTTGCGCAAGCGCCGCATCGTCGCCAAATAACGCCAGATAATGGGCGGCGGTTTGGGTGATGGCCTGCACCCGGCGATCACTGAGCAGCAGCGTATCGCTGTTTTTGTCATAAGTATTAGTGCGATAGGCCTGCTTTAACGCAAATTTCAGCTGATGTTGCTGCGCTTCATTCAGGCTGGCATAGCCGGTGCCAAATTCAGCCTGAGCGGCCAGCTCCAGCCAGGCAGTGAGCTCACGGTGCAGCCAGTCGGCTGTCCAGTCCGGCGCCTGATAAGCACCATGGCCCCAGATAGAACCCAGCTGCATACCGCCCACAGATTGCCAGGCGGTCTGACCGTCTAAAATGCTTTGTTCGGTCATCAGTACCTGACCGGTTGAGTCCACTACTTTGGCCGGAATAGGTGGGGCGGAACGATAGACTTCAGCACCAAAATAACCCAGCACTGAAAAGGTAATTGCGAGGATGGCGATTAACAGCCACCAGAGTTTACGATAGCCGGCCATAAAGACCCCCTGCAGTGTGATAAAGATGCGGACTGTTCATATGGTATTCCTGTGTTGTTTTTTGCGCCGGGGGTTCCACGGCTAAGCTGCTTTGGCAATAAACAGGCCAGATATTAAGATGTTGAATCTGCTTGGTATTTTCATGGTTTTATGCAGGTCGGGGTGTTTTTTACCTTGCTGCAGCCGGGTTTTTTATACCCTGCTGTGGTGAAAAATACCCTGCCGGCGATGCTCGCTGCGGCTTTACCTATTTGGCGATATAGGCCACTTAAGCTGAATGTTTTAAGGTGGCGCAAAAGTAGTGTGTTGTGCAGGTCTTGCCAGTGTGCGGGCCTTGCTAGTGAGCAGGAATTGCCAGCATGCAGGGCTTGCCAGCATGCAGAAAACGGTTGCTGCATAAGTAGCGATGTTGCAGTTGTACTTCAGTGCAGCCAAAGCAGCAGGCCGGAAAATAACAGGAAACAACAATGCAGTATTATCTTGAAATAAAACAAATTCATATGTTGTGTGCTTATCTGAGCGTCAGCCTTTTTATCGGCCGTTTTTTGCTGGATATGTGGATGCCCATAACAGGTGGCTTTAAGTGGCGCGCCAGTAAACTACGTTTTGTGCCTCATCTGGTGGATACCATGCTGCTGACTATGGCATTAGCACTTTTGGCAGTTGGCCCCTGGAAACCTTTTATACATCATTGGCTTGGCATTAAGATTTTATTATTAGTCTGTTATATTCTGTGCGGCAAAGCGGCGCTGACGTTAAATTATGCAAAAAGCACCAGACTGGGTTTTGCCTTGCTGGCGGTGCTGCTGCTTGCTGGTATTTTTTACCTTGCCAGGTTCAAGCCACTGTTATTTTAACCTGTGCAGCTGCTATGTTAGTCGGAACCCTTTCACTGTTGCCGCTTGGCATACAAGGAATAACCTGATGAATCTAATGCTAAAAATTTCTGTGGTGTTGCCAGTATTTTTGCTCTTGGCATCTTGTGCCGAAATAAAAGATACCGGCCGCGCCATTGGTCATGGTACCCGGGATGTAGCGAAAAAAGTCGGCCATACCACCCGGGATGTCACCAAAAAAATTGGTCACACTTCAAGAGATGCAGTGAAAGCTGTAGGTGAGAAAACCAAAGAAGTAGTGAAAGATATAAAAGATGAAGATGACAAGACTGATCAATAACATCAGTAGTCTGATTTTGAACTGTTTTCAGGAAAAACAAAATAAAACAAGGAGTTGTGATGCGTTATTGGATATTACCGGCGCTATTATGTAGTGCAACTGTTTTTGCAAACAGCCCGGAGCAACTTAACAGCACACCTGAACAAACAATGGCTACATTATGGCGCGCTTTGTCGCATGAACCCGGAGTTGCTGCTGACGTAAAAAGTCTGCAGGCCATATTTCACCCCGATGCCGTGGTCTTTGGCGCTACCTATAAAGAAGGCCAGCCAAAGTTAAGCCAAAGCAAAGCCACTGAGTTTTTGCAGGGAATGGGCAAAGCCAGACCCAAAGGTTTTTATGAATGTGAAGTGAGCCGCCAGCTGGTACAACACGACCTTTTTGCCACTGTGTACAGTGTGGTGGAATCCAGAACAGATAAAAACGCCAAAGCCGCTGATTTTGTTGGAGTCAACAGCATTCAGCTTTATAAAGCCGATGCCGGCTGGCAAATTTTGGCTTTGTATTATCACGTCGGGCAGGCCGATGTGCCGGTTGCGCTGGGGCAGGGCAAGTCTGGCCTTTGTTTATAAGCCAGAACGATGGACAGCTGCATAACAGCTGCATAACAGCAGTACCTTGCTGGGTTGGCGGTGCACATGCCGATACTGATGGCTTCAGGGCTGACGCCAAACCCAGAAAAGCTAT
The DNA here is from genome assembly GCF_025245835.1 of Rheinheimera sp. 4Y26. Classification (GTDB taxonomy): domain Bacteria; phylum Pseudomonadota; class Gammaproteobacteria; order Enterobacterales; family Alteromonadaceae; genus Pararheinheimera. The sequence continues at coordinate 316,683 of NZ_JAOBWS010000003.1, read as the reverse complement.
TTTTTCATTAACTTTCCACAAGCTGCTGAGTGCGTATCGTCGCCAGCGCGCGCTGCCCGGTTGCGCTGTAGCAGGCTGTTGTGACCTGGTTTGTTGGCCGGCTGCATTGAGAGCATATCAATGGACGAATTAAAACTAGTGCTGGAGCGTGAGATTGGTGCTGCCGCCGGACAGGCCGGAGCTATTGAGCCATGGCATAGTTTCTGGCATTACAGGCCGGAACTAAACTTTCCGCCAAGAACTATCCGGGAGCTGGCGGATTATCAGGGCGGTAAACACCTTGCTCTTGCCTGCACTCAGACGGATCTGAGCGCTGCAGCTCAGAAAAAATTACTGCATTCCTGGTGTGAATACCTGCCACAGCTGCAGCAGGTTGAGTTTTTGTGGTTGCAGTCCAGAGTGCCTCAACAGTTGTTTGATGCAGCCTGTGCCATGCCAAAGCTGAAAGGTTTGTATATTAAATGGGGTGGCATGACCTGCGCTGCTGCGCTCAGTGCTGCCAGACAATTAACCTATCTGCACCTTGGCAGCACACCGTCGTTGCAGCCGCTGGAGGTGCTGTCTGAGTTAACGCAACTCCGATGGCTGGAGCTTGAGAATATCAGGGCGAGTCATGATCTGTCGTTTTTAACTCCCCTGACAGCACTGCGTGGTTTGTCATTAACCGGTGATTCAAACAGCTTAAAAACTTTAAAGCTCAACTCTGTTGCGCCTTTGTTGTCGCTGAAACAACTGCAATGGTTGCAACTACAAACTGTTGATATTGAAGATCAATCGCTGGAACTTATTGCCATGCTGCCGGCGCTGAAACAGCTGCTGTTAAGCAATACTTTTCCAATGGCAGACATTGCCCTGCTGGCCGGACGACGACCCGATATTCACTGTGATTTGTTTCAGCCATGCAGCGAAATGGTGAGCTGGACAAAATGCAAAAAATGCCAGAATGCCACTATGGTGATGCTCACCGGGAAAGGCACCCCCTGGTTATGCACCAGTTGTGATGGGGCGCGTATCAGCCGCCACCAGGATGAATTCCGGCGTATTGTGCAAAACGCCGCACTCTGAGCCTGGCAGCCGCACAGAGATGGCCAGAGGCTGCAAAGCAGGGCTGAGGTTGTGATATTTGCCGGTTGCTGCCAGTACACTTGATAATTGCCTGCTGCTCCCCAATTAGAAAGCAAGTTATTGTTTATTTGAGAAAAAATAATGGCAGTGATGCAGCAGGCTTCTGTTGGAGTGCAGATTGTTGGTGATGTGCTCTTTTGTACTATTGTGGTGTTGATGCTGCTGTTGCTCTGTTGGCTGCTGGTCAGGTTGGTGCGCTGGGCCAAACGCCGCAGTGCCGGGGCTTATTTAATGCTGGCGTTTTTACCGCTGATTTCGTTATTGCCTATTCCTCCGACCGAAATTAAAAAACTGCAGCAAATTAAACAGCAGCAGGTAAAGCAAAAAGATGAAGCGGGCGAGCCGCCAAAAGCATAAAACAATCCCTTATCCGGCAGTTAAATCCGGCAGCTAAATCCGGCAAAAAAGCCGGCAGCTGGAGCGGGTGAGCAAAAACCGGAAAATAACGCCTGCACTTTATTTCAGGCTGATTAGTTTCATCACTGCGGCCAGCACAAAACCTTGATCTGAACACCCCGGCAAGTGTTGGTGCCAGCCCGGCTGTTCATCGGATCTGACTTCCTACTTCAGCTGAAAATTGTTGATAAAACCAACAAAGCATATTGACCGGTGCCTGACAGGCTGGCACAGTCAAAGCTATTGCTGACCTTATCTTCGCTCTCCACCTTTGTTGTTGCTTTTATCGCAACATATTGATGATTAAAAGGATTTACTCTATGAAAGATTCACTGAATGCTGCTCAGACCGATATGCGTTTTGCCTATTGCAGCGGCGCTGCAGGTATGTTGGCGTCGTCTTTGATTTGGCTTGCCAGCGCTGGTGTGGTGATATTTTATTCGGCGCAGCAGGCGCTTTGGGTATTGCTGATTGGCGGTATGTTTATTCATCCGCTTGGTGTTGTTATTGCCAAATTAGCGGGGCGGCCCGGCAATCACAGCAAAGGCAATCCGCTGGCGGGCCTGGCTTATGCCAGCACTTTCTGGCTGATTTTTAGTTTGCCGCTTGCTTTTGCTGCTGCGCAGCTACGTATCGAGTGGTTTTTTCCGGCCATGTTGCTGGTGATTGGCGGCCGTTATCTGGTGTTTAGCAGCTTATTTGGCATGCGGTTATTCTGGTTTTGTGGTTTAGCGCTGGCGGGGGCCGGTTTTGTGCTTGGCCAGTTTGCTGCAGCACCTTTGTACGGCGCCCTGGCCGGTGGTGTGATTGAACTGCTGTTTGCGCTGCTGATTTTTGTGCAGGATAAAAAAGAAGCACAACAAAACAGCGCTTTTGCTTTGCACAAATTTCAGCCTGAAAGTTAACATGCGAAGAGAACCGGCGATATCTCCATACTGCCAGAAGGCGCAGACAAAAAGTTTGTCTGCTGTTCGCCGCAATAAAAAAGGGCAAAACGTTGTTTTGCCCTTTTTTTGCTATGGCTGCCACAGCAATCACTGAGTTGGCAGTTACACCAGTTTGCAGTGCATTCTTTGCAGTGCACTCGTTGCAGTGCACTCTTTGTAGTGAACTCTTTGTAGTGAACTCTTTGTAGTGCACTGGCATCAGTTGCGGTGCAGTGACATCAGCGAGTTGTGTTTTTTAGTTTGTGCTTTTGGCAGACTCCGCTGCTTTGGCTTGTTTTACCATAGCCCGTACGTCGCTTAACAGCTGCTGCGCGTCATAAACCACCCCGTCTTTAATGGTGTAACGTACACCCTGAGTGCGCTCTGGCTGGTTGTTGGCATTGAGCTGGTAATGGCCTGTGCCATACAACACTTTAAAATTGGCCAGCGGGTTCTCTGCCACTATCAGCATGTCGGCTTTTTTACCCGGTACCAGACTGCCAATTTCATCGGCAAGGCCCAGCGCCTGTGCACCATTTAAGGTGGCAGCCTGGATCACTTCCAGTGCATTTAAACCTGCTTCGCGTAATAGCTCCAATTCCTGAATAAAGGCAAAACCATAAATTTTATAGATATAACCGGCGTCTGAGCCTGTGGTAATACGACCACCATGGTTTTTAAAGTCGTTTAAAAACAACATCCAGATGCGGTAGTTTTCACGCCAGGCAATTTCCTGATCAGTAGTCCAGTCAAACCAGAACGAACCATGGGCGTCACGATTGGGCTGAAAAAATTTGCTTAAGGTCGGCAGGGTATAGTCCTGATGCCAGGGCGCGCTGCGCTGCGCTTCGGCATTGCGGGTGGCTTCGTAAATGGTGAGCGTTGGGTTAATGGTAAAGTTCAGTTTAATCAGCTCATCCCGCACTGCATTCCAGCGCTCAGAACCGGGCGCTGCTGCTTGTTTCCACAGCTCGCCGGCCGCGGCAAAACGGTCTTGTTCGTTCTGATAGTTATAATGCGCCGGATAGTTTTGAATGACCTGACCGGTAAAGAGTGCTTCCGGTAAACCATACCAGTGCTCCATTGAGGTCAGTCCCATTCTGGCGCTGTCCAGCACATTGGTGCGCATCACGTTGAGCTGGGCATGATGCATCATGGTGCCAAGTTTGAGTTTGCCGGCTTCATCCAGTGCCGCAGCAATAATGGCCGGAGTGGCACCAAAAAACTTAATACCGGCGCCACCGGCTTTTTTCACACCACGCACCCAGTCCCGCGCCTGCTCCGGGCTGAACACAGGTTTTTTCAGGCCCTGACCAAAACCGATATAAGGCACAATACGAGGCGCCACAATGCGGTTTTCGTTGGAGGCTTTGACATGTTTTAAGGTCCAGTCGAGGCCGTTAAAACTGCCGGGCTCCCGCACTGTGGTAATACCGTGCGCCAGCCAGAGTTTAAATACATATTCGGCCGGAATGCCAGGGGCAGAGCCACCAATATGGCCGTGCATATCAACAAAACCGGGCAGAATATACATGCCGCTGACATCCAGCTCTTTATCGCCTTTGGTAGCAACGGGCCTGCCTTCGGCTTTCACCGGCAAACCCGGATTTCCCACCACCACAATTTCGGCGATACGGTCGTTTTCAATGACAATATCAACAGGCCCCTGCGCTGGTGCGCCTTCACCGCTGACATAAATGCCACCGCGTAAAATCAGCCGCTGATAAGGCCCGTCGCCGCGGTCGCGTTCTGGTGCTGAAGGCGTACGCTCGGTTGAGCTTGCTGCCTGGGCCGGTAATAAACAACTGAAAACCAACAAAAATAGGGTGCCAAACAGGCGTGGACGGGCATTATTTTTATACATAAAAGTTCCGCTGCGTTGTGATTGTAGTTATCCAGGCCAGTGTGGCAATAGCCGCCATTTGTGGCAACCCGATACGGTTAACAGAGCCGCTGCTGCGATAAAACGAGCCAGAATGTCATGCTTTGCGTTTTATTGTGATGGCTCACTGGCGATGAAGCTGTTGTTTTCCCCTTAGCTGTAGTGCCTCAGATTGCATTCTTCGCCGGCGCTCAGTACATTGATAACTGCTGTTTTTGTTGCAGGCCTCAATGTCTGCTATTTTATTGATTTCACTATAAAACGAGGTTGTTGTGCGCTTAATCACGCTGATATTGCTGTTTGTTGGCACTGCCGCCCAGGCCAAGGTCGAGTTGTGGGAAAATTATGTGTATTACCCGGTAAATGCCAGCAGCAAACAAGAGCTGATAGCCGCCACCGCAGCCCACACGCCCATCAAAAAAGATGGCCTCAGTGATATTGCCGACAGCAGTTATGCCATTCAGTGGCGCTTTTATGTCAAAAACTGGAACCGGCAATGTCGCATCGACAGTTATGTCACCGATCTGAGAATTGAAGTGACCTTGCCAAAACTGCAGGTGTCGACCACAGAGGTACAGGACTTGTGGGCGCGCTGGTATCCAAATTTATTGCGTCATGAAATGAAGCATGTGGCTATTGCTAAAAAAGCCGCCAGCGATATTGATGATGCCCTGAGAAGTCTGGGTTCCAAAGCCAACTGCAAGGTACTGGAGCAGGAAGCCAATGCAGTTGCCAATACCATTCTGGAAAAAGCCAAAGCAGCGCAGCTGGCCTACGACAAAGAAACCCGCTACGGGGAAACTGAAGGCGCTTCGTTGCAGAGCTTATAATTGACCTTTGTGTGATTTAACGTTTGATACAGACCACTAAAGCGTTGCCGGAATCTGGCTCAAGCGGCAGGATTTTCTCAAAGTCGTGCTCCAGCATCACCACCTCAAAGTCAGGCGCAAGCAGGGCTTGAAGCTCAGCAAAACTGACCGCCACCATAGGGTGGTGGTCTTGCCATAACTCAGTCACGCCTTGGGTGGTTTTCTGAATTTTCAGCCTGAGCTGCTGCTCGTCACCGGACCCTTGATAAAACCAGCCGGACTCAAACACAAAATCGCTGTGCTGATGGCGGGCGTGCTGACGTAATAAAGCGCTGTTATCAATTTTGTGTTTATCTACCGCGCTAAAACAAAACACACCACCGGATTTGAGCGCAGGGACTACATGGCGCAAACAGGCTGTTAAACCCTCAATATTGCCGCTGTAATGCAAGGAATATAAAAAACAGGTAATTAAATCAACAGGTTCGCTTATGTTAAACGCACACATATTCTGCTGTATAAATTGCGCCTCTGGGCAGCGCAGCTTCGCAATATCCAGCATCGGCTGATTTAAATCCAGCCCGGTGCACTGATAACCGGCCTTTAAAAAATGCTGAATATGCGGCCCTGTGCCACAGGCTAAATCCAGATGGTTCAGGCCGCCACTGCCAAAAAACTGATGCAGGCGCATCGCAGCTTCACTTTGGCGCTGATAGTCGATGTCGGCACACATTAAATCGTAATAGCCTGATAAATCAGTATATAAAGCGTTAAAAGACATCGGGTGGCGCTCAGCGGCAATAAAATTCAGGGCGCGCATTTTAACCGACCAGAGTGCTGATGCGAAGTAGATACGAGGAATATCAGGAATGAGTGCCGATGCGAAGTATTTTGCCGCTTTTGTTTGTGTTGCAAATACCGCACAAAGCACCAGGTAGCCGCATGCATTTTGGCGACTCAGGCCAAAATGCTACCAATCCACAAACAATAGCTACGACTGACGGGCGCAGCCTCTTGCCGCTTCCGTGGTTGCGCTTGCACTATAAAGCTCAGACTGTGCTCTGCTGTTGCAGCGCCTTTGCATCACAACAAGAAGGATAAAAAATGCGATATTTATTTTCTGCAAAAACTGTGTTGGCCATCAGTATTGCTGCGGCCCTTATGGCCTGTCAGCCAGCCAGTGATCCACAAAACAACAGCGCCAATAGCGCAGGCGATAAGATTGGTAATGGCGCGCCAGCGCCGGCAGCTGAAGTTCAGGTAAGGGCACAGTCAGAGTCTAAGCGGTTAAATCAGTGGTTTGAACAAAAATACGAGCAGCAGCTGCAAATGAGCCCACTGCGCCTGACAGCCCTTGGCCGTAAAGAAAAATACGACCAGGTGGACGATATGACTGCTGAAGCTGAGCAAAAAGAGTTGTTGTGGTTTGAAGCCACAGTGGCGGAGCTTAAAACACAATTTGATTACAGCAAGCTGGATGCCGAAGCCAAAACTTCTTACGACTTATGGATTTACCAGTTTGAACGCGCCAAAGAAGCAGCAGCTTACCGTGGTCACAGTTATTGGTTTAATCAGATGCGGGGTATGCATTCGTCGTTACCCCAAATGTTGATCAACTTTCACAAAGTAGACAACAAAGCAGATGTACAGGCTTATATCAGCCGGATTGGCGGTGTTGCCAAAGCCATCGCCGATTTACAGCAAAGAGCCATCAGCTCAGCCAAGGCCGGGGTGCGCCCGCCACGTTTTGCTTATGAAGGTGCGCTGGTGCAGGTAAATAATTTACTGAAGGGTCAGCCTTTTGAGCAGCAAGGCGCGGACTCGCCGCTGTGGAGTGATATCAACAGCAAAATTGACGCGCTGGTTAAAGCTGACAAATTATCTAACGATGAAGCGACTGAGCTTCGCAATAACGCCAAAACGGCGCTGACCAGCCAGTTCCGTGCTGCTTATCAGGCGTTGGCGCAATATTTACAAACTGAAATTGCCAGCATGCCAAAGGACGCCCATGGCGCTTCAGCCCTGCCGGACGGTGTGGCTTTTTATAATCTGCGTTTACAGCAGTCGACCACCACAGCGCTGACCGCCGATGAAATTCATCAGATTGGTCTGGATGAAGTTGAGCGTTTAACCAAAGAGATGAACGCCATTAAAGACAAAGTGGGTTTTACAGGTGATTTAAAAGCGTTTTTCCACTTTATTAAAACTGACAGCCAGTTTGTTTATCCGGACACAGACGAAGGTCGCGAAGCTTATATCAAAGACTCTGAGGCGTACCTGGCTTTTATCGGCGAAAAATTACCGCAGTATTTTGGCATTTTGCCCAAAGCCAAGCTGGTGGTGAAAAGGGTAGAGGCCTTTCGTGAGCAGCCGGGTGCGGCGCAGCATTATTCGGCCGGCACGCCAGATGGCTCAAGGCCAGGTGTGTATTACGCTCATTTGTCGGATATGAAAGCCATGCCAAAAAATGAAATGGAAGCCATTGCTTATCATGAAGGCAGCCCTGGCCATCATATGCAAATTTCCATCGCTCAGGAGCTGGAATCTGTGCCCAAGTTCCGCACCCAGGCACGTTTTACTGCTTATTCCGAAGGCTGGGGTTTGTACTCAGAATTGCTGGCCAAAGAGATGGGCGCTTATCAGAGCCCCTATTCTGACTTTGGCCGTTTAGTCACTGAAATATGGCGCGCCGTGCGTTTAGTGGTCGACACCGGCATGCACGCCAAAGGCTGGACTGAACAACAAGCCATTGATTATTTTCTGGAAAAAACGCCTGTTGCCAAAGCTGCCGTAGTGTCTGAAGTGCGCCGTTATCTGGTGATGCCGGGGCAGGCCACTTCTTACAAAATTGGTATGCTGAAAATTCTGCAATTAAGAAGTCAGGCGCAGCAGCAGCTGGGTGATAAGTTTGATATCCGCGCTTTTCACGACACAGTGCTGAACGGCGGTGCCTTGCCGCTGGAACTGTTAGAAAAACGGGTGCAACAATGGGTGGACAGCGTTAAAGCAAGCAGTGTTTAATCTGTAACGAACACAGGCGGCGTGTTTACGGCCGCCTGTGTTTTGCCTAAAAATCAACATGGAGTTTGAACAACAAGGAGGTGACTGATGTCAGCACAAACAACAGAGCAGACAACAGAACAAGCGATAGAACAAGTTGCAGTGCAGGGCCGCTGTTTATGCGGTGCTGTACGATTTCGGGCTCTGGCAGGCACAGCAATGGACGCCTGTCATTGTGGCATGTGCCGGCGCTGGGGCGGCGGGCCGCTGCTGGCGGTCAATTGCGGCAGTTCGGTCGAGTTTGAAGGCACTGAAGCCATCGCTGTGTATGGCTCATCAGATTGGGCAGAACGGGCGTTTTGCCGCAGTTGTGGCACCCATCTGTTTTATCGTTTTATTCCGGACAACAGGTATATAGTGCCGGTGGGGCTGTTAACACCACAGCATCCATTTGTATTTACGGAACAAATTTTTATCGACCACAAACCGGCATATTATTGTTTTGCCAATTCAACGCTGGAGCTGACCGAAGCTGAAGTTCTGGCGCAATACGCCGAACCAGACGTCTGATACTGATAGTCTGCAACTGAAGCTGCTGTGCCTCAAAGTGCACAGCAGCCTGTTTTTGCCTCGACAAATAAAGTTTTTATCAGATCGCAGAGTTGTATTGCTGTTGTGCTGTGTAATAAGGCGTGAAATGCGCTGAGACAGGCCACGACCGGATAAATCCGGCGAGCGTCTGAATCGAGATTTAGCAACTGGTATTGGCGGCAATATCAACACAACAGGCATCACCTTTGCCCGGTTTATTTGTTGCTAAAACCACAGCCTGTCATGAATTTTTTTTGTGGTTGTACCACTTTAATCAAGTTTCTTTGCCAAGCTCAGTGCCATTGTGGCCGTTGGTTCAGGCCGGATTGTGATGCGGTTCCGGCTGAATTTCCAGGCACTGTCAACAGCATCTGAACCGGAAAATCCGGTTTAGGCAGATATCAGCAAAAGGAGCATTTTGCATGTCCCATCACACCATAGAATTACATCGTGTTTTAAAGGCCAGTCCGGAAATGGTTTTTCGTGCTTTTTTGGCACCTGCTGCTCTTGCCAAATGGTTGCCGCCTCATGGTTATGTCTGCACTGTTGAGCATTTGGATGCGCGCGAAGGTGGTTTGTTTAAAATGGCTTTCACCAATTTCCGCTCCGGCCAGAGTCACAGTTTTGGCGGCCAGTATCTGGAATTAAAACCTGGTGAACTCATTCGTTATATCGACAAGTTTGACGATCCGAACTTACCGGATCCGATGGAAGTGACAGTGACTTTAACTGCCGTCAGTTGTGGTACTGAGCTGAAAATTCGCCAGCAGGGCGTGCCGCAAGTGATCCCGGCTGAATCCTGTTATCTTGGCTGGCAGGATAGTTTAGCGATGCTGGCGTTGCTGGTTGAAGCTCAGTTGCCGGAACAAAGCTGAAAGCTGCAGCTATACAGACCTGAAATAGCCACAACCTTGTTGTTTGAAAAGTTAATAAAAGGTATATTTTTCGCTTGACCGGTCAGCTGATGGCCGGTTTTTTTATGACTTTTCAGTTTAGTTTTTTGTTTCAGGGAGGATTTGTGGGTCATCATCTTTGGTTGCAGCAACAACTTGTTTTTACATCACATTTAAATAATGCCCAGTTGGCTGAAATTGTACTGGAAGCCAAACAAAGCACTATGTGGCTGCGTTATATAGTGCGGCTGATGCCCTGGCTGATCACTGTGTATTTGCTGGCATTAAGCCTGATGTATTTTAATCAGCGCAGTGACGCCGGTTTTATCAGCTGGTTGACAGTGGTCACGTTAATCTCAGTGGCCGGCCTTTGTAGTTATTATCTGGAACAAAAAGTAGTGCGGGCCAGATTGTTGGAATTGTTGCACCGACGCTGTTAATTTCAGCGGGCAATGGCGCTTAAAAACCTGGTGATGAGGTGGTGGAACGTGGATAACGCTGTAGTGACGCAGATCAGGTTGCGACCAGCGGCAGAGTCAGATGCCGCTGCTATTGCTTTGATATACAACCATTATATTGAACACAGCACAGTGACTTTTGAGCAAAGTTGCTTAACAGACAACGAGATGCTGCAGCGGATGCAGGCCATCCTGAGCTCGGAATTACCCTTTTTAGTGCTGGAAAAGCAGGGGCTGGTGCTGGGGTATGCCTATGCCAGCCCCTGGCGTGCCCGGATTGGTTATCGTTTTTCAGTCGAATCCAGTGTGTATCTGTCGCCCGGTAGCGCAGGTTTGGGGTATGGCAGCCTGTTAATGCAACAGCTATTACAACAATTAACTCAGGCCGGCTATCATGCAGTTATCGCCGGTATTGCCTTGCCAAACGACGCCAGTGTGGCGTTACATGAAAAATTTGGCATGACAAAAGTGGCGCACTTTTATCAGGTGGGTACCAAGTTTGGCCAATGGCTGGATGTTGGCTATTGGCAGTTGTTGTTGCCAAATCCTAAGCAGGATTTTGGGCAGGATGCTGAGTGCCCAACAACAGCTTAATACCAGCGAAGTTTCAAACTACAGTGGGTTACAGCAGGAGTGACTGATGTTAAGGATCCGCCAGGCAACTCTCAGTGATACCTCCGCCATCAGTGCGCTGCTGCAGGATTTAACCCGCCGTTTTATTGCGCCCGACTGTAGCAGTGAAGGTGCTGCTTTGTTGCTGCAATCGATGAGCGACAGCGCTATTGCCGGTTATATTCAGCAAGCAAACTTTGATTATCTGCTGGGTGAACTGGATGGGGAGCTGGTTGCAGTGGTCGCCACCCGTGATAACAGTCATTTGTATCATTTATTTGTGGCAAGCCACTGTCAGGGGAGGGGCTATGCCACCCAGCTTTTTGCTGAGGCAAAAAAGCGTTGTTTGCTGCGTGCCAATACCGCAATCTTCACTGTTAATTCTTCTTTATATGCACAGCCGCTTTATCAGCGACTGGGTTTTGTTGCAGTTGGCGGTCAGCGTAATACACAAGGCATCAGGGATGTGCCGATGCAACTGGTGCTGAAGTCGCAATAACAATACTTTTTATGCCCCGCAGTGGTTTGACTTTTGTTGCCACACAAGGTTGGTGTGGCTTCGGGCTTCGGTAAGCTCAGCCCGGTTTTACGCCGAAGCAAAGGTAGTGCATCTGCCTGATAAGCGGAGTTTTCTTTTTTACAAAGGCCCTCGTCTGCAATTTTGCAGCACTTTTTTATCTTGTTTTATCTGATGCAGCTGTTCGGCTGCGGTTTGTGTACAACATTGCTGTTTTGCACCGCTATGCCGGTTTTTTTCCTGACTTTGTGATATTTGATAGCAAAAACTGCTCTTACCAGTGACGGCTTGTTGGCTTTATATTGAAATTATTCGCTGAATAATTGACGGTTTAATCATTTTTTAGAAAGTTCTTTGATAATTTTATTTTCATAAAAGTAACAATTGGTTCTTTTATCTGGCTATTTCTGTTTTTTGAAAGCGCTTTTTTGCAACATAACCGGCCTGTGCTGCCAGTTATTTTTACATATTGTTTATTAATTGTTTTTTTATGGTGTATTTTTTATTTTTTTATACCCTGTTTTGTGTTTATTTATGTGTTTTTTGTGCTTCTGGATATTGTTTTTTGTTTGTTCTACAGTACGGAATGATGTTTAGTTGTACAAGAACATATGGAGAAGTAAATGAATGGAGCGTTGTTGTCTGTTCGTTCAGGTAAAAAGAGTAAAGGATTTACGTTAATTGAAGTGATGGTCACAGTAGTGATTATTGCCATTATTGCTTCAATCGCTTTTCCTGCATACCAGCAAATGGTGCTGAGGTCACACCGCTCAGATGCCATAGATACGCTTGCCACCACAGCACAATTGCTGGAACGTCGATTCACCGAAACCAACAGTTATACCGGTCTGGTGTTACCTGCCACCAGTACTAATGGTTATTACACTATCAGTGCAAATGTCACTGCAGCCAGTTATACCCTGACAGCAACAGCCACCGGACGTCAGGCTAAAGACACTGAATGCCTGACTTTTACTATTGATAATACCGGCCAGAAAACGGCCACTACTGCCGGAGTTTGCTGGTAATGAAAAGCCAGGGGGCTAAAGGCCACAAAGGGTTTAACCTGATTGAACTGCTGGTGACGCTGGCGGTTTTGGCGGTCATTCTTGGGATCGCCATCCCTTCTTTTATGGATTTGATCCGCGACAGCAAAGCCAGAAGTCAATCGAATCAAATTTTAAGTTATCTGCATTACGCCCGCTCCGAAGCGGTGAAGCGCCAGCTTAATGTGGAAGCGCGGATGACAGAGGTATCGGGCGGTTGGAACCTGCAGGTTTTTCGTACCGACAATAACGAGCTGCTGCGCCGGTTAGACGTTTCCGACGAAAACGTGGCGCTTGGCGGCGACCAAAACGTCATCTTTGACAGCCGTGGCAGGCCGTTACAACAACGTTGTATTGGTGTCATTGTGGATGAAAGCACCAAATACAGCCGGCAGGTAACAGTGTTGCCTGGCGGAAAAATTGCAGTGGAGGCAGGACAATGTCAATAACAGCTGGCGTTGTAAAACAAGGTGGTTTTAGTCTGCTTGAAGTGTTGATTGCTATGTTGATTCTGGCATTTGGCGCTTTAGGTTTAGCAGGTTTGCAAATGAAAACTTTGCAGTCCAGTCATTCCGCTTATCAGCGGGGTTTAGCCAATATCATTGCCGCCGATACAGTAGAGCGTATGTGGGCCAATGCGGCTGCAGCAGCGCCTTTAACTGTGCTGCAAATTCAGGCTCAGGTGCAGCAGCGCTGGCAGCTGACCAATGACAATAACGTCACTTTGCCAGGTCTGGTGACCACTATTGTTGAACCTGCAGCAGGCGATACTTTGTATACGGTGCAAATCACCTGGGATGAAACCCGGTTTGATGACGAAAACACCTCTTTTTCTTATTCATTCCGGCTTTATCCTTAGGAGCAACTGATGTATTTGCAGCGACAATTTACATATCAGGCCGGGGTGACGCTGGTTGAACTGATGATCAGTCTGGCACTGGGGGCTATCCTGTTATGGGGCGTGACCTCTGTGATGGTGTCCGGCCATTTGTCTTACAGCGAAGCGCAGCGTTTTACCGCTTTGCAAGGCGATTTTTCTTATATTAACGACTCAATTTTAGTCGATAGCCGCGGTGCAACCGGCGTAGCCACTGCCAATAACGGCACTGTGTTAACCCTGACAACTGCCGCTGGTACCGTCGTGTATCAGCGTAATAATAACAATGAGCTGACACGTCAGCTTAATGCCGATCCAGCCTCTATTGTGGCTGAAAATGTTAATTTTTTTACGGTCGCTTGTTTAGACCCGCTGGGGGCTGCTGTGGTATGTGGCAGCGCAGTGCAAATTGAAACCACGGTTGAGTTGACAACCAGCCGTGGAGATGAGGATCGCCAGCATCGTATTTCGTTTCGCTCTGCGCTGCGAAATGCGGTATTGCAAAGTAAATTTCAGCCAGCTGCGGGGGCATGAATATGAATCATAGTCAGAAAGGCTCGGTGTTGATCATTTCGTTGTTACTGCTGATGGTAGCAACTTTGATCAGTGTGGCCGGCATCAGTTCGATGCAAATGAACGAACGTATTTCTTCGAATCAAAAACAGGTGTCTGAAGCTTTTATTGCGGCTGAAAGTGGCCTGATTGAAGTGAAAGCATTTTTTGATAATGAAGACAACAATGGGCTTTGGGGCGACCCGGATGCGGTGATCAAGGCACTGCAGGATGCAGAGCGGGGTCTTGGCAATAATGTTGAATGGCAAATTGAGACGATAGATTTTGTCAGTAAACCAGGTTTTGTCCGGGTGGTCAGTGTAGGAACCGTGACTTCTACCGGTATCGAACGCAAGGTGCAGGCCTATTATCAGCCGAAAAAAGCCTCGGGTAATCTGGGTGCGATGAATATCATCGGGGGTATCAAAATTTTTGATACTGCCAACAGTAACAAATTTCAGGTTATTGGTGAAAAAGACAGTGCAGGTAAAATCATAGGCCCGGCGCTTGCCACCAATACTGACAGCAACTACGACAAAATTGTCGATGACATTGAAGCCAAAGACCGGATGGACAACTACCAGGGCGGTATCAAGGTGGTTGATTTTGATGACCCGTTCGGTGATCCGGAAAAAATGAACGATTTTATCGAGTCGATTAAAGCGCAGTATTACGCTATGCCATTGGCCGAGCGTGGTGTAGCACCCAATAACATGGGTAAAGTGGGCGATGAACGTATTACCTATGTAGCCGGCAATATCGAATTTAAAGGTCAGGCTACAGGCGCCGGTATTCTGGTTATTGACGGTAACCTGACCATCAGCGGTAACCTGCTTGATTTTGAAGGTTTAGTGGTGGTGCGGGGTCAGAGCTTCCAGATGAACGGTGGTGGTAACCGCGACTTAAAAGGCTCTATTGTGTTCGCCAACCCGAAAAAAGATGCGGTGACAGGCGAGTGGAGTTTTGGTGAAGCCGAAGCGACCTTTGTGTTTGATATTAACGGTGGTGGTAATGCCACTTTCCAATACGATTTAGACGCCCTGACCAAAGCCCGCGATTTATTAAAAGACGATGGTAAAGCCAAAGAAATGTGGCAGTTACAAAGCGGGCCAGGCGCCAGCGGTAATGCCAGCATCAGCTCCATGTCATTATGGAGTGAAGTGATAGACGGCTATTAACTATTCACAATCGCTGTGATAACCAATAAAAAAACCGCCTGCTGGCGGTTTTTTTTCTGCTTTTAAGCTTTAAAAAAGGCATTATGCCGGCTGAAAGTTTAGCTTACAAATCAGTTTTAGACCTTGGTGGGATAAGCGGTTATGCTGGGTTTACTGCAGTTGATGCAGTGCCCATTTTCTGATGAATTCTTAAAAAACTGCAGCTTTGCCTGCAACAAAAGTTCAATCCAGTAACAACGCAAAAGGATAACAAAAGTGCGCCAATCATTATTAGCCCTCAGTATTGCTGCCTTATTGGCAGGTTGTAACCCGGCTTCACAGGCTCCGGAACAAACCACATCACAACCAGCTGCACCACAGGCTGCTGCTCCTGCTGCTGTTGCAGAACAAAATGAAACGGAACGTTTAAACAAATGGTTTGAAGCCAAATACGAAGAGCAGCTGCAAATGAGCCCGTTGCAGCTGACTTTCCTTGGCCGCAAAGAAAAAAATGACCAGATTGATGAGATGACCGAAGAAGCCGAAGACAAACAGCTGGCCTGGCTGGCGGCATCTGTGGCTGAGCTTAAAGCGCAGTTTGATTATGAGAAGTTAGAGCCAGAAGCCAAAACTTCATATGATTTATGGATTTATCAATACGAGCAGGAAGCTGAAGCGGCCAAATTCCGTGGCAACCGTTATGTGTTTAACCAGATGCAGGGTGTGCATGCCTTGTTGCCGCAACTCTTGATGAACTTCCATAAAGTAGATGATGTAAAAGACATGGAAGCCTACGTAAAACGTATTGGTGGAGTGGCCAAAGCCATTGCTGATTTACAGCAAAGGGCGGAAAAAGCAGCAGCTGCCGGTGTACGGCCACCCCGTTTTGCTTACGAAGGTGTGATTGAGCAGGTGAATAATCTGCTGACCGGCGCACCTTTTACTGAGTCGGATAAAGATGCGCCTTTGTGGTCTGATGTCAAAACCAAAGTAGATGCGCTGGTGAAAGCCGATAAACTGGATGACAAAGCGGCACAACAGTTATTGGCTGACGCTAAAACTGCGTTAACCAGCCAGTTCCAGCCAGCTTATCAGTCGCTGCTGGGCTTTTTAACCAGCGAGCTGGATAAAGCCGACAAAATTGCCACTGGTGTAGCCAAGCTGCCTGATGGTGTGGCTTATTACAATCTGCGGTTAAAACAATCCACCACCACAGCATTAACAGCTGAGCAAATTCATCAGATTGGTTTAAATGAAGTGGAGCGTTTAACCAAAGAGATGATCGCCATTAAAGACAAAGTAGGTTTTAAAGGCGAATTATCTGAGTTTTTTAAATTTATTAAAACCGACGCGCGCTTTTTCTATCCGGACACCGATGAAGGCCGCAATGCCTATTTAAAAGATTCAGAAGCTTATTTAGATTACATCAACAAAAAACTGCCTGAGTATTTTGGCATTCTGCCAAAAGCACCGCTGGTGGTAAAAAGGGTAGAGGCCTTCCGCGAACAACCGGGCGCAGCGCAGCATTATTACCCTGGCACACCGGACGGTTCACGCCCAGGTATTTATTACGCGCATTTGTCTGATATGAAAGCCATGCCCAAAAATGAAATGGAAGCCATTGCTTACCATGAAGGCAACCCTGGCCACCATATGCAGATTTCGATAGCGCAAGAGTTAAAGTCGGTGCCGACCTTCCGTACTCAGGCCGGTTTTACTGCCTATTCGGAAGGCTGGGCGCTGTATACCGAACTGCTGGCCAAAGAAATGGGCGCTTATAAAGACGATTATTCCGACTTTGGCCGCTTAATTACCGAAATGTGGCGTGCGGTACGTTTAGTGGTAGATACCGGCCTGCACTCTAAAGGCTGGACAGAGCAGGAAGCTATTGATTATTTCAAAGCTAAAACACCGGTCGCCGAAGGTGCTGTGGTGTCTGAAGTGCGCCGTTATATTGTATGGCCAGGGCAGGCTACCGCCTACAAAATTGGCATGCTGAAGATTCTCGAGCTGCGGGAAAAAGCCAAAACAGAGCTGGGTGATAAGTTTGATATCCGCGCTTTTCACGACACAGTCTTAGGTGGCGGTGCATTGCCACTGGACGTGCTGGAAAAACGGGTGAATAACTGGGTGGCTTCGGTTAAAGCACAGCCTGTTGCGGCGGGTTGATCTGCGATTGTTAGCCTCTGCGCTGTGATAGCCTCACCGCTTTTATAGGCAGTGAAGCCATCTGAGTTATAGCTTGGGCTTGTTGTGAGGAAGGCGTATTGCTTAGGCTGTACGCCTTTTTTATTGCCTGGGCAGGCAATACCCATATGCCTGGCGTTGTTTGGTTGGGTTTTGTTTGGCGACACAAAAGCCTGGCAGCTGAAAATAAACCGCTGTGTTCAACCTCATAGGTAACACATTTGTTCAAATACATAGGTAACAGTTGAGCTGTGTTATGCCAGATGTCGGTTGGTTGATGCCTGCAGCATGGCGTTTTAATAGCGGTTTCGCCGCAGGGCGAGCTACTTTCTTTGCTGACAAAGAAAGTAGCCAAAGAAATCACCCCGGTGTGCCTTCGAAAGCCCGCTAAAAATCAAAAGTTTGAGGCGCCGCCAAAACTCGGCAAGCGCTACCGTCGCTTGCCTCAAACAGTTGGCGTCTTAAAACCTCAAACTTTCAATTTTTATCGGCTCGGCAAAACGGGGAGGGAAAGGCGTTGGTCTGACGATTTAGTTTTTCGCGTTTATACAACCGGGCCGGTTTTTCCTGTTGTAAGTGATTTGTTGCAATTTAACTATGCGGGTTTACCCACGCTTTCACGCTAACCAAAAATCGCAGCTGTTATAACTACTTGTCGTAAATCATATTTCTGTGTAGCTTTGATGCATATTGGAACGAAAGAAGGGATAAACCACGATTTAAAGCGTGGTTTATCCCGTTGATTAAGTTGTTAGCATTTCAGGATGGTAGGTGTTCATTTGATAGTTCGTGAAGCAAAGCCCGAAGATGCTTTAAGATTGTCGAAACTGTATAACCAGTTGGTTAGTAATCCTGCGGTAAATGTAGAGCCAGAACAAATACAGGCTCTTTATGACGATTCGCGCTCAAAGCTATTTGTCTGTGACTACCAAGGTAATGTTGTCGGGAGTGCGTTAGTTTCATTGTGCTCTGATGTTATGTTTCGTAACCAGCCGTTCGCTGTAGTAGAAAACGTTATTGTTGATGTTGTTGCGCGCGGGTTGGGTGTTGGTACTGCTTTATTTAAAGCAATTGAAGTTTTTTGCGTTGGTACAAACTGCTCTAAGATCATGCTTCTTAGCTCTTCGCAGCGGTTAGATTCACATGCATTTTTTGAAAAGCAGGGTTTTAAAGGGGAAGTTAAGCGCGGCTTTGTTAAGTATCGTTCTGCATTTACCAGTGCAGGGTAAAATGCTAACAAGCGCCTTAAACATCGCGGCCTTCGTCCGCTGGACTCGCAACAAGTTGCTCGCCGTTTAGGCGATAGTTAAATTCTGTTATTCCTAAACCTTTTCCCAAACAAAAAACCGGCCGCAGGCGGGGCCTCCCTGGCTTTGCCTGTGGCCGGTTTTGTTTGCGCTTTATCGACAATTAAAAACCACCTTCTGGTCGGTGGTTTTTTACTTATCAGCTTTGTTGCCGGGAGTTTGCCGCAAAGCTGATTTTTTTACCCCTTAGAACGAATACCTGACCACCAGTGAGGCGGTGCGGGCGTCCTGCAACTCGGTGGCAATGTTCCAGTCCGGGTTGGCGGCGAAGCTGCCGTCTTTGTTGGTAATTTGTGCCACTTCGTTCACTCGGATTGGGGTGTCGAAGTTAAACAGGTTGTAAATGGTGCCTTTTACTGTGAAGTCGCCGCCTTTAATGGTGGTGGCGTAAGTAACAGAGAAGTCCAGTTCATATAACCAGTCGAGGCGGCCAGCACTGCCCCTTGGCGCCGGAGTGCCGTCCCAGTCATAGAATGACGCTTCGTCATACCATTGGCTGGCACACCAGTCGGCCCATAAACCAGCTTCACAGGTATCGACCCCTGTTGGGTGAATACTGAACTTGTTGCGCGGCTGGCCTGAGGTGGCGCGTGCCACTAAACCCAGGCTCCAGTCGTCATTGAGCTGATATACACCACTGAATTTCAGCGCATGACGACGATCATTGGGCAGGTTACCAGCAGCGTGGTCCATTAAGTCGGCGTAGTCATAAGAGGTGGTCCAGCCCGGATCGGCCTGGCCATTGTCGGAACGCACCAAACCTTCGGTCATGCCCCAGCTATGTGACCAGACGTAAGAGGCAAATACGGTCAGATCATCAGTTGGCCGGCCTTCGAGGGTAAATTCCCATGCCAGATAACGGCGTTTTGGAATGGGCAGTTTTAAATCGTCGGCGCTTAGTTCAACCCGCTCTTTGGTGCCGTCTTTGTCAAAGTCATACAAAAAAACCACGTCTTTGCCCGGGTTAATCAGGGTATAAAAATAACTTTCTTTGCTTTTGTTATTCACATTATTTTGTTTGAGCCACTGTGCCACCACAGGACCTAAATCTGAGTCTTCAATCGATTGTTTTAAATCGCGGTATACAAAACGCACACCGCCTTTGAGCCTGTCGCCCAACTGCTGCTCATAACCTAAAGTCCACTCGTCTGAATACATTGGGCCCAGGTTATTGGATGCAATACGCTCAACATCCACTTCGCCACTTTGTACTGTGTCGGTGGCCACCAGAGCGCCCAGTTCAGGTGAACCGTCGGCTTTAAGTTTGAGCGTGCCATCGGCGTTTAATGCGCCTGGCTGAAAGTAAAAATGCACATCTTTCTGGCCGCTGGCCTGTTTGATATTCATATTGGCGGCAATAGGCTGGAAATAACGGCCTGCGGTGGCAAAAACTTTCTGCTCACCATCGCCCACCGGGTCCCAAATCAGCTGTAATCTTGGTGCCAGCTGGTTTTCCAGTTTGGCATAGGTTTGGCCAGTGCTGGCGGTGTTTTCAAAATTGCTGTATCTCAGGCCAGCATTGAGTGTCAGGCCATCGTTAATTTGCCAGCTGTCCTGAATATACAAGGCTCTGGAATTCACTTCGGTCTCACCACCGGTGTCGCGCTGGCGCTGCTGAATATAAGTGCCTTTTGGTAAACCAATACGTGCAATAGCAGAGTAAGTGCGGTATTCCCACCAGCCGCGGGCATCACCCACGCCGTTTTGAAACTCGAGGTAATCTACACTCAGCTCTTCGCTGTCGATACCGGCCTGCAGGGTATGGTTATCGAGCTGATAAGTGACGTCAAAACGCAGTTGGTCGCGCTGATACTCTTCACTGATCAGGTTACTGGTACTCCAGTTGCCGTATCTTTCGCCGTTCAGATTGACATAGTCCCAGATGCCGGGCAGGGCGTTGGTTGGTACTGTGGCACGACTATCTTCTACCCGGCCTATGGTGGCAGCAACAGATAAGTCGTCCGTTAAAAAGCCCTGATAGCGGGCAGAATACATGTTGCCGCCTGAGGTGCGGGCAGTGGTGCCTGTGTTATTGCCGATGCCGGCGTTTTTGCTCCAGGCAAATTCACGGTAGGTTTCATCGGCACTGTTATCAAGGGCGGTAAATGTCAGGCTGTGATCGTCCGTCAGATACCAGTCCAGGTTTACAAACCAGCGGTTTTCGTCTTTGGTGTAATCGGTAAATAAAGTACCGGCCGAGTTAGCATATTCGTTGTTGGATTCGCGCGGGTTAAACAGGGCGTAGAAAAACATTTTGTCTTCTAACAAAGGACCACTGACCCAAACGTTGGCTTCCTGAAACTGGTTGCTGCTGTCTTCGTTATTGATCGACATGGCGCCATTGGGTTTGTACACCGTTTGGTGTGGACTGTTGAGGCTGGCCGGGTCGTAACGCAGTTCAGCGCCGTATTGCAGATCATTTGTGCCTGAGCGTGACACCGCATTCACCACACCACCGATAAAACGGTCATATTCTGCGGAAATACCGCCGGTTTTGACCTGAGTTTGCGCTATGGCTTCCCAAGGCAGGTTAATAGAACCAATGCCGGTGCGCAGCGCGCTGATATTCATACCATTTAAGAAATAGCCGTTTTCGGCAGAGGAAGCACCGCCAAAGCTGGAGGCGTCAAACTGTGCGCTGCGGGCAACGCCAGGTGTTAACAAAGCAATATTTTCAAAACCAGTGTTCACCGGCATTAAATCTAAAGTGTCGGCGTCTATGGTGAGGCCGGCGGTTGAGTCGCTGGTGTCAATCTGCCGCATGACGCTTCCTGCCACTGCAATACGTTCAATATCAGCACCGCCTTGTTTTAACACCGGCGTATACACCAGGCTCTGGCCCAGGCTGATGTTAATTTGCTCCATGGCAACAGGCGCCTGACCAGGCTCGCTAACCAGCACCTGATAACGGCCAACCGGCAAACCACGCAGCACATATTCACCTTTGGCATTGGTTTGCACTGAACGGGTAAATCCCTGCTCCAGATGTTTGACCGTGACAGTAGCCTGAGCCAGTTGCTGACCTGATGCTGTGGTGACCACACCTTTTAACAAACCGCTGGTGTTGTCCTGCGCCTGAGCCGGCACTGTATGCAAAGCAAAAGCTAAGGCGCTTGCCAGAACAGACAAGCGTAAGTTGTTGATATTGCGACTGTGTTTCACTTTCAATCCTTATTATATTGTATTAAATATATTGTATACCATTTAAGGTGATCAGCATCCTAGATTAAAAAAGCATCAGTTGTAAAGGGTTTGTGGTGTGGGTTGCTGCTGGTGTTGTATTTTTGTGGGTGCTTTTAGCAGCTTTTATGGCGGGGGGCTTTTGCGGCATTTAAAAAAAAACACGTCGTAAATATATTTAAATCATCATGTTATTGAGTTTTTGCCGGGCGCTTGTGATGGAGGTTCATGAGGTTGTGTAGAGGCTTTGATCGGACCAGTACGCAAAGGCGGATTAGGTTATGACGGGTTATGACAGGTAAGCGTGGTGGGATGAACATCACCTTGTGGCGGCACCAGATGACATCAAATCACCCTTGTGCCGCTTCTTTGATGCAGTGGCAATCAACAACAAGTCATGTCGCCGCGCATCAGATGCAATAAAGTTTGTACCATTTGTGTTGTGCTTTGCCCCCGGTGATGCAGCACGTTTGAACACACTACAAGACAGATGTGGTGTTATTTGGGGCAGGCAGGGTATTGCTGCAGGGTTGCGGATGCCTGTTGTCGCAGCAACTGCTGAGTTGCGGCAGTTAATGCGATATTGGCGATATAGGGCAATTGATCGGCCGGCGAGTTTGTAATCACCTCATATAACACCAGGGCACTTAACATGGCACCTTGCAGATTGGCATGATTACCATCCCGTTCATGCAGTTGGATGTCGGGCTGTCGGGTTATCAATTGTTCCCAGGCATAAGGGATAGGGGCAAGACAAGAGGGATGTTGTTGCTGTACTTTTTTCAGGATGTTGTAAATTTGGGTTCCTTCAGCAAAGTTACCCATTTGGGCATGCTCAGGATAAAGCACCGGGGTTGTTTGTTTGGTTTTGGCCAATTCAACCCAGGCGGCGGTCAGATCAGTTGGGTAATCGTACAGGCCAGACGTCGAATATTTTTGTCCCTGCAAAATCAGATGAGTCCATTTGCCATTCTCAACTAAATTCCGGCTTTCAGCCTGATAATAACGTTCGTCAAGGTAACTGCCACCAGGGGCAGTGACGACCGTCACCTGACTAGTAGATTTGCCCGCCTGGATCAGCTGCGTCAGCAATTGGGAAAAGTTATGACTGCGCATATGGCTGTTACCAAATAGCAAAACCTGATAATGCTGTTGCTGGCTGTTGTCGGGCAGAGGTTGGGCTGGCAAGGTTGCAGCGGGTGGGGTGATTTCAGCTGCTGCAGGGGTGGTGCTGTTGTCACTGCCACAAGCCGTGAGTGTGAGCAATACGCCGGAAAATAACCCTATGTAACGCATTCTATTTCTTCGCATAAACAATCCTTTGTTGAAAAGCACTCTGTTGTCATCGTATCGGCAAGAGCGGCAACCTTTAAGTAACAATAACCCCGGATCTGGTTTGATGAAACCTTTTTGTGACACAGTTTTGTTACTTCGTAGTCAAATAGTACTTTTTATCATCAAGGCTGCTGCTGAAAAGCTGCGTGCATTTGACAGATTTAGTTGACACTGCTTGGAAATTGACGATGCTTAAAGGATTGCATCTGAAACAGAACCAGGATTGTTGCGTTGACAGAGCCAGCAGTATCACGACCGAGGACTATAAGCACTATGGCAGGGCAGGAAAAAGCTGCCAAAATGCGTTGGCTCTGGTTTGGTTTTTTTTATCTTCTTTTTGCCTTTATTACCATGTACCTGTTCCAGACCATCAGTGTCTGGCCTTCTGCAGGTGTTGCTGTTGCTGCTTTATTATTGTACGGCTACCGGATGGCCTGGCTGGTATTTATTGCTTCAATACTGGTGGTGCTGGTTTATTTTGCCAGCTTGCAGCAGTCGCTCTGGTCCTGGCAGGTGCTTGTTATCACCTTGCTGACAGCCACTGGTAATACCCTGGGGGCTGTGGTTGGCTTATGGCTTTGCGGACATGTGAGTTCCATGGCTCAGTCTTTTGCTGATTTACAATGGGTGTTAAAACGCTTTTTGCCGGCCACAGCCCTTTGTGGTGCTGTGGCTGCTGTGTTTGGCGTCGGCAGTTATTGGCTGATTTCTTTACCCTGGCCACATGGTTATTTAAACGGTGTAGTGAACTGGAGCGTCAGCAATATGGTGGGGGCGCTGGTGGTGGCGCCACTTTTGATGTGTCAGCAGTTGCAGCCTGGCTGGCGTCGCAATTTACGTCAGGCGAGGCTTAAACTGCTGGCCTTGTTGTGTTTGTCTGTGACGGCGTTTTTTTTGTTTGGCCCAGGCCAAATCTGGTTGCCGCCGGCTTTTTTACAACCCGCTTTATTATTAATCCCCTTGCTGTTTGTCACTTTAACCGCCAGCCCCTGTGTGGTGTTTTTATTTCAGGTGATGACTTTTTTACTGGTGTGGGTCGGCACCACGGCAGGCTATGGGCCCTTTATTTCAGAGAACCCGACTGACACCGAAACCGCCATGCAGTTATTTTGCGGTTTTCTGGCTGCAGTCATTTTAGTGATCCAGGCTTTATTAGCAGAGCAGCGCAGGCTGCGTAAAATCTGGGCCACTGAACTGTTAAGCAGCAAAAGGCTGTTAGAACAAAGGGTGGAGGAACGCACCCGGCAGCTGTCGGAAGCCAACCGGCAACTGGAACTGTTAAGTGTGACCGACGCGCTGACCGGCCTTGCCAACAGAAGACGTTTTGACAGTTATCTGGCCGCAGAATGGCAAAGAGCCAGCCGGTTGGGCCAGAAGGTCGGTTTAATGATGCTGGATGTGGATTGGTTTAAAAACTACAACGATCAATACGGCCATTTGCAGGGCGACGAATGTTTGCGTCAGATAGGTCAGTTGCTGAGGTTGGGTGCGCGCCGGGCTACCGACTTAGCCGCCCGTTATGGTGGTGAAGAATTTGCGCTGGTGGTACCGCAGGCAGAAATCAGCTATCTGAAACAACAAGCAGAACTGATGCGGGTGGCTTTTGCATCATTACATATTCCGCATCAGGGCTCGCCGCTTGGACATGTCACTGTCAGCATCGGTATTGCGGTGCTCACCCCTATGCCACAACAGGAGCCGGAATTGTTAATTCAACTGGCCGATGAAGCTTTGTACCGGGCTAAGCATCAGGGCAGAAATCAGGTGGTGCTTGCCGATGAAGGGCAACAACGCAGCCCGGTGCAATAAAAACGCAAAAAGCTGCGCCAGCTCAGGTTCTGGCCTTGCTGCCTGTGGTACAAATCGGCCATGATGTTGATATCCCAGAATAAATTCAGAGACTTGGCATGGCAGAGTTTGATGTAGTTGCAGTGCGGAACTTTTTGCTGGCACTGGCCATCGGTGCTTTGGTTGGCATTGAACGTGAAAAACACAAAACCACTGAACACCCGGGCACCTTTGGCGGCTTGCGCACTTTTATTCTGATAGCCCAGGTGGGCGCTGTCAGTGCCTGGTTATCTATTCATCTGCAAAGTCCCTGGTTATTTATCAGTGCTGTGCTGGCGTTGTCTCTGGTGGTGATCACCGCTTATGTGCTGGAAAACCGGCAGCAACCAGCCGCACTTGGCCTCACTACTGAAATCAGCGCTATTACCGTTTGTTTATTGGGGGGGGCCGTGATGTTTGGCTATGCCGAACTTGCGGTGGCACTGGCCATTTTAACCTCGGCCATTTTGACCTTTAAACAGCCGCTGCATGGATTGGTCAGCAAACTCGATACCACAGATTTATATGCCGGCAGTAAATTATTGTTGGCGACTTTTATTATTTTGCCCTTGTTGCCTGATCACGCCATCGATCCCTGGCTGGCACTGAACCCCTATAAACTCTGGTTATTGGTGATTTTAATTTCCGCTTTATCATTATTGGGTTATATCGCGATACGGCTATTAGGCTCTGGCCGTGGCACTGCGTTGGCAGGTCTTGCCGGTGGTTTGGTGTCCTCCACTGCGGTCAGTATGAGTATGGCCAGGCAAAGTAAAACCGAAATCGACAGCGATGCGGCCGATAAACTGGCAAGCGGTATTCTACTGGCCTGGCTGGTGATGTTTGTGCGGGTGATGGTCACTGTCGCCCTGGTGTATTTGCCTCTGCTGGCGCAGATTTGGCTGCCTTTTAGCCTGATGGCTTTGTTTACTGCCGCTTTGGCTGGTTTTTTTTACTGGCGGGGCAATGCCGGGCGGCAAATTAAACAGCGTCAGGACAACCTCAGTAACCCTTTTAGCCTGTGGGAGGCCAGTAAATTTGCTTTGTTATTTGCGCTGGTGTTATTGGCGGTGAAGCTGACACAACACTATGCGCCTGCTGAAGGTTTGTATCTGGTGGCGGCTCTTGCCGGTTTAACAGATGTGGATGCCATTACCTTGTCCATGACTGAACTTGCCAGGCAAAACAATCAGTTAAATTTGTCAGCTGCTGCGTTACTTGTGGCAGCGCTCAGTAATACCCTGGTCAAAGGTCTGCTGGTGATGACACTTGGCAGTGTGCTGTTAAGACGTAAATTAATACTGGCTACCAGCCTGATTTTGCTGGTGGGCATGTTGATTGTCTGGTTGGGTTAAGTCCGTTAAAAGCCGCTATCAGGCCAATAGGTGTAGTGGACTGCCCCCCAGATATTGGCTGGAATATAAGCTGCAGGTATGGCCCGACTTTCTCATTTAAAACCATAACTTAAATAACAAAGCCGGTAAAAAGCTCAGACTGACGCTGAGCAAAGTGCCCAGCAGCACATATTCGGTCAGTTTGGTTTCGCTGCTTCTTGTTAAATCGCCAAAACGGAATACTGATTTGGCGGCCAGTAAAAAGCCGACACCGGCGTATTCTTCCAGCAGTACAAATGTCAGGATCAACACTCTTTCCAGCATGCCGATATGATGGCCGGCTGCAGGTAAGGTTTGGGGGCGTTGCTGATTGGGCAGCGCACTGTGCCAGCTTTGCAGCAGCAGTTGAATTAGTACCGAACTGGGTTTGAGCACCCATAAATACGCCAGCAGCACAGCAAGGTAAGCAGGCTGGTAAAACTGCTGCCATGCCGATTGCAGCGCAGTAAAACCATCACAATAATAACCCCAGACCAGCAGGAGCATCACCGCATGCAGCAGTTGGTCCAGTAAAAAAACGCCAGCGCTGTTTTTGGCATAAGATTTTGTTAAATCAATCAGATAATGACTCAAACCCAGAGCTGCAGTTGCCAGCAGTGCAGGGCCAAAGTGCCAGCCCCAGCCATAACTGTGATTCCACCACAACAGCACCAGCAGATAACCACTGCTGTGCACCAGGCTATGTGCCACTAAAGCGCCGGAGCGTAAACGGCGTTGCCGGTCTGTGATCCAGCTTTGGGGTTGCAGGTAAAAATCGGCCAGCAGGTGTACCGCAAATAAGGCTGCAAGTAGCAAAAACTCAGTGTTGAACATAGTCAGAGATCCAGTGGTGGCAATGTTGCAAAAAGTCGTCAAATAACAGGTAACTGGCCTGATTTAATAAGGCCGTGACATTGGCTCTGGAGCTATTGAGCTCGCTGGCCAGATTTTTATGGGATTTATCTTCGGCCAGAAAATACAGCAACAGCACCTGAGCCTGTCGTTTGGTCAGCTGCATCAGCCGCTGGTCGGCAAACCTGAACAATAAATCAAGCGGCTGTTTGCCCGCAGCGTCATACAGGCTCCAGCGCTGCTGCGACAGCCGGTCCAGTCCGGTGCCTGACAAAGTAAAGACCGGCCCTGTGGCGGTTTTGATATCGGCCCTTAAATTATCGGCGGCGCCTATAGCAATACAAAGCCTGGCATCTGTACCTTCAGTAATTAAGTTCAGTCTGAGCAATAAAGCGGCGCGCACCGCCTGGCTGGGGTCTGTAAGCAACAACTGAAAGGCATCCCCACGGTAGATACTAAAATGCTGGGGTTCAGTACATAACCTCAGGCTTTGGTCGAGTAAATACAACAGCCGGTCATAATCTGTGCTTTGGTAACTGGATGATTTCACCAGATCGCCTGTGATCACTGCAAAAACGGCCATTTGTGTCTCCATGCTGCCGGATTCTTCTGTTATTATCGTCAGATGTAATCATTATAGCTTACATCTAATAATGTAAGCTAATTTGATTTCTTTTTTATTTGTATGCTGTTTTGCTTACCTAAGCGAGTGCAGTTGCAGATCCGGCTACGCCTTTACTGTGGTAGCATAAGGCTTTGTTTGTATCCAAAGAGCCAGCCGATGAGTATTGCCAACCGGGCCTCTGAAATTACCTTACCCCCGATTAATCCGGGTTGTGCCAACCTGCTGGAATTTTTATGCCTGCAGTTTCCGCGTATTTCCCCCGACATTTGGCAACAGCGTTTTGCGCAAGGAAAAATTCACTGGTTTGGTGGTGAGGTGGTCAAAGCCGACACTGCTTTTAGTCCAAGCCGGCGCTTATGTTATTACCGGGAAGTCACAGCAGAGCCGAAAATTCCTTTTCGTGAAACGCTGGTCTATCAGGACGAGCATATTCTGGTGGCCTGTAAACCACATTTTTTGCCTGTGACTCCGGGTGGCGATTATGTGAACGAATGTCTGCTGGAAAGGTTAAAACAACAACATCAACTGCCGGATTTAGTTGCGGTGCACCGGCTTGACCGTGAAACCGCTGGTTTAGTGTTGTTTAGTAAAAAACCAGCAAGCAGAGCTGCTTATTATCAGCTGTTTGCCAGCGGACAAATTCAGAAAAGTTATCTGGCAGTGGCGGCTTTGCCAAAAAGCCAGTCAGTGGAAGGGAGGTCGCAGCTAACGCCAGGGCAAGAGTGGCTGATAGAAAACCGCTTGGACAAATCTGAACCCAGGTTTTTAATGCAACAGGTCGCGGGGGAGGTGAATGCCCGTTCTCAGATCAGGTTATTGGATATGGATCAACAGCTTGGTTTATTTCAGCTAACCCCTTTCACCGGCAAAACCCATCAGCTGCGTGTGCATATGCTGGGCCTTGGTTTGCCGCTGTTATACGACAAATATTATCCGACCTTGTTGCCAAAACAGGCGCTGGATTTTAGTGAGCCGCTACAGCTGTTGGCCAAAAGCTTAAGTTTTACCGACCCCATCAGCGGCAAAATGCTGCAGTTTTGTTCAGAGCGGCAGCTGCAAAGCTGGCAGAAAACACCAGCAGCCGGCTTAAGCGGTTAAAGCTTTGGTGTTGTCTTAAAACCAATAAAAAAACGCTGCAATTGCAGCGTTTTTTAGCTGTAGTACCGAGTTTAGGCTCTGCATGCAAGTGTCGGCTAAAGCACCGCAGTTTGCGTTACCAATGCTTATTGCTGCCGGGGCAAAGTCACCAGCAATAAGCCTACAGTGGCGCTTGTGATCTCAACCTCAGTGCCGGCCGGTAAAGTATCGCTTGGGCAATCCGGGCTTAACTTCAGCTGCCAGCTCAGGCCACTAAATTGCACTGTGCTGCTGTGGCTTTTGCTGGCGTCAGCACTTAGGGTTAAGCGGTTGCCGACAAAATCAGAAATGGCCGGGTTTTCTGTTAGTTTTTCATTGCCTTGCTGCAGTTTCCGAAGCGGTTTCCACAGCAACAACGCCAGCAATAAAGTGCTGATGGCCAGGGCGGTCAACATGGCTGGCCAGGAGTCAGGTAAAATGCCCAGCGACAACAAAGTAGCCGCCAAAAAGCTGGCGATACCCAGTGACAACAACGCCTCTAAAATGCCGGGCACGGCAAAAGGCAAGAGAATCACACATAAAATACCCAGTAAAATCAGCCAGGTTGTAATAGATAACTCCATAGTTATTCCTTAACTGAGGCTGCCGGATTTTTGCATTGCCGCCACTACACTCAGCGCTTCTGCCACAGTATGGCCGGCGGCTGATTTATCGTTATCCATCAGCACCACGGTCGAAGCGCGGGCAATGGCTTTTTTCGCAGCTATGGCTTCAGTGGCTAAATCCAGTTGCACCGCAGCCTGACCTTCAGTGGTTGCTGCCGCTTCACCAATCATCGTCAGCGCCTTGGCACGGGCTGCGGCGACCAGTTCAATCGACAAAGCTTCACCTTCGGCTTTTAGTACCTGCTCGGCTTTGTCGGCTTCAGCTGCCAGTACTGTGGCCTGTTTTTCGCCTTCAGCCAGGTTAATGGCCGCCTGACGTTTACCTTCAGAATCCAGAATAGCAGCGCGTTTTTCCCGCTCGGCGCGCATTTGTTTTTCCATCGCATCCAGCACAGAAGCCGGTGGGCTGATGTCTTTTACTTCATAGCGCATTACCTGCACACCCCAAGCGGCAGAGGCCTGGTTAATGGCTTCAATAATTTTGGCGTTTAAGTTGTCACGCTCTTCAAAAGTTTTATCCAGATCCAGTTTACCCAGTTCAGAACGCATTGAAGTTTGTGCCAGTTGGATCACCGCATATTCATAATTATCAATACCATAAGATGCTTTGTATGGTTCCATCACTTTGATATAAAGCACACCATCTATGGTCAGACTGATGTTGTCTTTGGTAATGGCGGCCTGGCTTGGAATATCAATGGCACTTTCTTTCAGTGATACGCGATAAGCGATGCGGTCAATAAAGGGGATGATAAACTGCATCCCTGCGGTCATGGTGTCATGATATTTGCCTAAACGTTCCACGATAAAAGCCATATTTTGTGGCACAATCAGCACGGCTTTGCTGATCACTATCAACACAGCAATCACGGATAAAACAGGGACAAATAACTCCGGCATACAAACTCCTTTTAATGGGCAAAACTGCATTACAGCAGTCAATGTGCCACCGGGTTGAATATTTGTAAATGAAAAAGGACTGGCAAAGCCTGAGCAAAGGCTTGCAGCCCGGTCGGACAGATTCTGGCCAGGGTTTTGTTTTTACAGAGGTTTAAAGTGCAGATGTCTTCCGTTTTTTCTCCAGGGCTGCTGTTACAGTGGCTCGGCAGTCTGGTGTTAATTTTGTTATTAGTCTGGTCGGGTCTGGCACCCTACGATCGTATCACCTGGCTGATGGAAGTGCTGCCGGTGCTGATAGTGCTGCCGTTATTGTGGTGGAGTAAACACCGCTATCCGCTGACCAGCTTATTGTATTTTTTGATTTTCTGGCACTGTGTCGTGCTGATCGTCGGTGGTGCTTACACTTATGCCCGTGTGCCTTTGGGGTTTATGCTGCAGCAATGGCTGGAACTTGATCGCAACCCTTATGACAAAATTGGCCACTTTTTTCAGGGGCTGGTGCCTGCCATAGCGGCGCGGGAAGTTTTATGGCGGGGCGCTTATGTCCGTTCGGCCAGAATGCTGAATTTTCTGATCCTTTGTGTGGTGCTTGCCATCAGTGCCAGTTATGAGCTGATAGAGTGGGGCGCTGCTTTGGCCCTGGGTCAGGGCGCCGACGAGTTTTTAGGCACGCAGGGTGATATGTGGGATACCCAGTCTGATATGTTTCTGGCGTTGCTCGGCGCCATATCGGCTTTATTGCTGCTTGGCAAATTGCACCAGCGGCAACTCAATGCGCTCAGACCTGGGGCAGCCACAAGTTAATGAAATCATTTATAAAAAGCGGCATAGATTGGTATCGTCGCCATCTTCACATCGATAAAATTTCATTGCTGTTGTTGTGTCTGGTGGCGGCAGTGCTGTGTGCCAGCGAAAGCCTGTTGTTAGTGCGGCAATTTGATTTATTTGCCGCGCCGGGTTTTTTGCGCCCTCTGACTTTTGATGAACCCTTTGAACGTCTGCTGTTTGTGCTGCTCTCTGCTGTGGCCGACATTGCCCTTATTTTATTCGCCTTTAGCCTGTATTTGCTGTTGCTGCGTGGTAAAGCCAGCTTACGCAGCCATCTGATGTTTATGTTATTGCTGCTAACGGCGCTGCTCTGTACCGTGCTGCTGCGCACTGAGCTGGTGGATTATTTTGGCGGCAATATGGATTGGCAGGTGCTGCAGAATCTGGGCGGCGGCAGTGGCTGGCAGGCGATTCGCATGGTAGCGGGCGAGCTTGGCATTCATCTGCTATTGCTGCTGGCGCCGCTGTTATTGTTGGTGCTGTTGTTATGGCTGGTGTACCGCCGGCTCGAGCGCCACCGTCTGACCTTATTACCCCACAGGCGTGGCTGGTGGCTGCTCACATGCTGGTGTTTATTGCTGATGTTGCCGCAATTGCAATGGGTGGGCGCAAGGCAGCAATACCATGATGCACTTGAGAAAAAGGTTTCGCAGCAGCTGTTTGCTGCTGTCGCCACAGCCCTGACCGATGCCGATGGCGACGGTTACGGCTGGTTTTTACCTAAGGTTGATCAACATCCATTTGATGCCAAAAGATTTCCGGGTGCCATGGATATACCGGGCAATGGTATCGATGAAGATGACTTATTTGGTGATTTGCCAGCTTTGCCAAAACCAGAGGACCCACTGCCTGCGCTGGTAAAACAAGCCATCAGCGAGCAGCGCCGGCCACAACATCTGGTGTTGGTGGTGCTGGAAAGTGTCAGGGCGGATCAGCTGTTTGCCACTTTAAACGGCAAAGCCGTGATGCCAGAGTTGTCGGCTATTGCCAGACAAGGCAGTTTTAGTCAGCAGGTTTACAGCCATACCGGTTTTACCACCAGTTCACTCAAAGCTTTGTTTAACCGCAGTTTAAGCAGCAGACCTGTGGAAATGAGCCTGGTGCAGGCGCTTGGCAAACTGGGTTATCAGCAAAACTATATTTCGGGCCAGGCCGAAGATTTTGGTGATGTGGCCGCTACAGTAGGGATGAAACAGCCCGGACATTATTATTTTGACGCCAAAACCGCAATAGAAGACAGGGTGTACCCCTCAACCACCCTGGGGTCGCTGCGTCTCAGTGAAGACAGGGTAGTGCAGCAGGTTGCGCAGAGATTCAGCGAGCTCAACTGGCAACAGCCGCAGTTTGTGTACATTAATCTGCAGGCGGCGCATTACCCTTATGTGCATGGTCAGACAAAAAAGCTGCTCAGTGAGGTGCTGATAAGCCGCAGCCAAATAAATGAGCGCAATAAAAAATTGCTGGAACAAAGTTACGCCAATGCGGTAGCCAATGCCGATCTGGCGCTTGGGCAAATCCGGCAATTATTGGCGAAGCATCAGGTGCTGGATAACAGCTTATTGGTGGTGACGGCCGATCATGGCGAGTCGTTGTTTGATGATGGTTTTTTAGGACATGGCCATCAGCTCAATGACGCCCAGACCCGGATTTTTTATGTCAGCAATCAGCAACAACAATTGCCAGCGGTCTTTGGCCATGTGCAGATGGCTGAGCTGATGTTGCGCCAGGCGTTGTTGTTACCGCCAACAGTGGCAGAGCACGCAGCATATGCGCCTGCTGTGCTTCAGGTGGTGGGGCTTATCCGGGCGCCTTTACAAATTGCTGCAATCAGCAGCGAAAACAACAGACTGGTCTATGATTTTCGCGATAAATATTTTAGTGCTCAAAGTGAGAGTGGCGATAAGCGCCTGATGTTGTACCGCAAACAACAGCCCGAACTTACAGCGCCACAGCTGCAGGCCGCAGAGCAATTATTACAGCACTGGGGCTGGCTCAGGTATCAGCAATCTGATTTATATCACCGGCTCAAACAGGGTTAAACAACAGCAAAGCGCAAGCCTGACCGGTGCTGTAACGCTGCAGTAACGCCACAAACAACAACGGCAGCCTTTGCTGCCGTTTTTGCCGGGCGATAAATGTTAGTTAATAAGATCGGTTTAGTGGTGCAAATGCTTGTTGTGCCTGATAAAACTGTACCTGTAACCGGCCAAGTTCGGTGTGGAAATCTTCCAGTTCATCTCTGAGCCTGTCGGTGCGGTATAACAAAGAAGCCCGACGGTTTGGGTCATTTTCCATCGCAATTTGTTGATTGCTGCGATAAATCTCATCTTTATGCTGTTCTATCCGCATTTGGATGCTGTTAATGGCTGAGCCTAATTCGTCCACCTTCGATTTGGCCTGATACCAGCGCCGGCCTTGCTGATAACCACGGCGAAAATCGGCTTCAAGTTTACCGCTGCAGGCCGTGTTGTATTCAGCGCCACTGCGGCCACGGGCTTCACCGTGCGGGAAATCACAATAAAACACTAAACCCTGGCTATGACCTTGCTGATAGGCTTTAAAGTCGGGCGTGACACCATGTTCAGTACAGTCTTTTTGATAGTCGCGAAACTTACTGGCCAGAGTGCCGGCTTTGCCATCGTTAACGCCCAGGCTGTACCAGTCACCACGCAAACATTCATCTTTACTGATACTGCTGCAAGAGGCTAATAACAGCAGCAGACTAAAACCGGCGGCAAGCCGGCACAAGGTCTGGGTCAGGCTCATCTGATGTTCCATCATTTATCGAAAAGTGCTCTATGCTAATGTTTGCCGCTTTGGCTGCCAAGCAAATTTCCCTGAAAAAACCGCGGCTAAGCAATAAAGGCTCAGTCGATTCAGAATGTGACTGTTGCCTGTGTTGTCGCTGCAAGCTGTGCTGCATGCACCCGGGCCTGAGCCATAAGCCTTGTTGTCATGGATGTCAGGAGTGTTGTTGATGAAACGAATTGTGGCGCTTTTTCTGTCATTGCTTATCTGTCCTGCACTTGCAGCTCACTGGTTTCCGGTACCTGTGATAGCAGATGGTCAAAAACAACAATACAACCCTTTGCCCAAGGCCCAGCGGCAATGGCGCTTATGTGCCTTGTTGCCCCATGGCAAAGATCATTATTGGTGGGGCGTGGCTTGGGGTTTATCGGAAGAAGCGGCCAGACAAGGCGTGATGCTGGGTATTTATGAAGCCGGAGGTTACGAAAATGCCACCAAACAAATTGAACAACTCAGGTTATGCGAACAGAAAAAAGCCGACGCTTATATTATTGCGGCTATCTCTGCCAATGGGCTGGATGCGCAAATCCGGCAGCTCAGCGCCAGGGGAATTCCGGTGATAGACCTGATT
Organism: Rheinheimera sp. 4Y26; assembly: GCF_025245835.1. Lineage (GTDB taxonomy): Bacteria > Pseudomonadota > Gammaproteobacteria > Enterobacterales > Alteromonadaceae > Pararheinheimera. The sequence continues at coordinate 282,307 of NZ_JAOBWS010000003.1, read as the reverse complement.
AACGGCATCGACAGTGCCGGGGTCAGTAGTCATTCGTCGTTGTCTTTTGCCGGTATGTCGGCCGCCGCCGCCCAATATATTTTAAAGCCGCACGGCAACAAGCCATTAAAACTTGCCTGGTTTCCGGGGCCGGAAGGTGCAGCCTGGGTACGGGATGCTGAAACAGGGTTAACAAATACGCTACGGGGCAGCCAAACTCAGGTGTTGCATGCAGGTTATGGTCCAACAGACGCTTTTAGTCAGGCGGGTCTTGCCCGTAATTTTTTTGCTAAAAATCCTGATGTGGATGTGGTGCTGGCCAATGCAGTTGCCGCTAAAGTGGTGTCGCAGTTATTGCATCAGCAGTTATTGCATAAAGATCAGGCCGGCAAATCGCAGGGCGGTGCCAAACCTTTGCCAAAAATTGTGGCTTATTATGCCAATCCGGCTGTCATTGAGCTGTTACAACAAGGCCTGATAGCCGCAGCTGTCACCGACTCGCCGGTGATCCAGGCGCGGATTGCGGTTGACCTGGCAATAAGGCTGTTACAAAAAGAGCGGGTGCCAGCTTATGTGGCGCCACAAATTGAGGTCCTGCAAGCCGATAATCTGGCCTCTTACCCGATGGACAGGTTGTTACCGCCGGACGAGCAGTGGATCATTCGGCGCGAGCTGCTGGATTTGCCCGATACAAAGCCAGAGCTGCCGGAGAAACCACTTTAGCTGAAATCAGCTGAGTGGAAAAAATGCCGCCAGAGGCTGGTTTTATGCCGGGCTGGGCTGGTAAAGCATAGCTGGCTGTGGCGGGGCAATTCCACTATGCTAAAGCTATCTGTATGAGGTAAAGGTGTTTTTTGTGATGTTCAGCCTACCGCGCCTGCGCATTTCCCTGTTGTTATTGCTATTCTGGTTTGGGCTGGCAAGAGGTGCATCTGCTACAGAAACTGTGATCCGCACCCTGGGGCAGCAGTCGATTCAGGAAGCCAGCCATGCTTATTATCAGGATTTATTGCAGCTGGTGCTTAAACAAACCGAAGCTGAGTTTGGGCCAGCACGGGTGCAGGAGCTGATGCCACCCCGTCATGGCAATATGTTTTACATGCTGCACAAAGGTAATTTTATTGATTTACATCGTTTTGGCACCGATTTGCAGCTGGAAAAAAATTTGTTGCCTATCCGGGTGCCGCTGCTTGGTGGAGGTTTAGGCTGGCGCGGTTTTATGATCCGCAAAACCGATTTGGCCGGTTTTAAGCAGTTGAGCAGTTTTTCAGAGCTACAGCAGCTTACCGCCTGTCAGGGCAGCAACTGGCCGGATTCAACCATTATGGAGCATGCTGGCCTGAAGGTTTTACGGGTCGATGGTTATGATCAGATGTTGTCTTTGCTCAGTAAAAAACGTTGTGATTATTTCCCGCGTAGTGTGTTTGAAGGCCCGTCTGAAGTGGCACATTTTGCCAAAGAGTATCCGGATCTGATGTTCAGCACTGATGTGTTGCTGAAGTATCCCTACGCTATGTATTTTTTTGTCAAACAAAGCAATGAACCTCTGGCCAAACGGCTGCAAAAAGGCTTAACGGCACTGGCGATATCAGGTCAGTTGCAGGCTTTTATGCAACAACATCCGGTGAGCCGGCATGTATTTCCGCTCAGTCAGTACAGTCAGTCGCTGGTGTTTGAGCTGCCAAATCCGGTGTTACCGCCGGCCACACCTACCAGCATCAACGAATTCTGGTTGCAGTTACCAGCTTCCACCCGGGTGGAAAAAATTAAAATAAACGAAGCAATAAAGCCAGCGCAGCAGTTTTAAGCCGGGCTCTGATATAATCCGGCGATATTTTTTTGCATCGGAACCAGCATGACCCCCATTGAGCCTATTGCCGTCCCTACAGATCCAGCACTGAGTGAATTTATCGACCTGTTCCGCCAGGCTTTTACCGCCGGAGTGCTGGTACGGTTGTTATTGTCAAAATATCAGGGGCAGGATGCCGAGTTACAGCGGGTGCAAATCAGGCCGGTGCAGCTGAAAAATGAGTTGTTGTTGTCGTTTTTAGCGGAAAACCGCACCTTTGACACCACCAAAAATTATACCTTGCCTCAGGCTTGTGACCTGCTGACAGAGTGGATTGGCCGCGATTTTTATAATGTGTTGTTGGAAACCCAAAGTCAGGAAGTGCAGCTTGGTATCAGTAAAAAAGGCAAAGTGCTTCTGAATAAACGCAAAATTGCCCTCAGCAAAGCGCCGGCCATTTTGGCCCATAATAAAGAAAAACACCGTTTTGTTGAACAAAGCCGGCCTTATTTACAAGCGCTGGGTATTACCGACGCACAGGGCCAGCTTATTCCGTCCATGTCAAAAAAATGGAAGCAAATTAATAAGTTTATTGAGGTACTTTCCAAAGCCATCAGTCAAACCGGTCTGGCACAGCAGCAGGCTTTGCATGTAGCGGATTTTGGTTCGGGCAAAGCTTATTTAACTTTTGCCGTCTTTGATTATCTGACCAGCACCCTTGGCCTGAAAGCTCAGGTGACAGGGGTGGAGCTACGCCAGCCGTTAGTGGACTTATGCAATAACACAGCACGGGCACTTAAGCTTGATGGGCTGCAGTTTGAGCAGGGAGACGTCAAACATTTTAAAGCCCGTGGTATTAACGTGATGATAGCGCTGCATGCCTGCGATACCGCCACCGATTATGCAATTCATATGGGTATTCGCACCGGCGCAGAAATTATTATGTGTTCGCCTTGTTGTCATAAGGAGCTGCGGCCGCAGCTGTTAAGCCCGCCGGTATTATCTCCTTTGCTGGTGCATGGGATCCATGCCGGCCAGCAGGCGGAAATGCTGACTGATGGCCTGCGCGCTTTATTGCTCGAAGCCCATGGTTACGATACTCAGGTATTTGAATTTATTAGTCTGGAACATACCAGCAAAAATAAAATGATCCTGGCGCAAAAGCGAAAAAAACCAAAGGATAACAAAGCGATACTTGCCCAGATTGCTGAGCTGAAAGCTTTTTATGGCATCAAACAGCATTGCCTGGAAACCTTGCTTGCAAGCGCTGAACCGACCAGCTAAGGCGTTAAAATCAGCGACAATTGGCCTATTTTTCAGTGACTTCAGGAGCTTGATGTGTTTGCGGTAGATTTTAAGGTGCGGGATTACGAATGTGATATGCAAGGTATTGTGAACAATGCCGTGTATTTTAATTATCTGGAACATGCCCGCCATGAGTTTTTATTAAGTAAAGGCATTGATTTTGCGGCTCTTGCGCGCGATGGCATTAACCTGGTGGTGGTGCGCAGTGAAATGGATTACAAAGGCTCATTAACCAGCGGCGATTTATTTGCGGTGACAGTGCAATATCAACCAATTTCTAAAGTACGTTTTGGCTTTCGCCAGCAAGTCGTGCGCAGCCGCGACGGTGCTGTGCTGCTGGATGCGCTGGTGACAGGCACTGCGCTGAATCAACGTGGCCGGCCTTTTGTGCCTGAAGCACTGGCGCTGCTGGCCAACTGATAACTGCAGCCATCAGCTGCGGTTTAGCAGGGACTGCAGCTGCAGGCCTGCTGTTTTACGGAGCCTTTGGGTATAACTCTGGTTGTAAAAACGGGATCAAAGCCAGTATCAGGGCCTGTTGATAAACACTGCTGCGGCTGAGTCTGTGGCCTGTTAGCAGTGCAATAGCACCACCGGCCTGTTTGATATTGTCGGTGCCAAATAACTGGTCCATCACATCCCCAAGCTCCTGCCCCTGATGCAGCATTTGTAAGGCTGAGCGCGGTAACATCAGACTGGCCGAGCGTGCTTTGCCCAAAATGCCCTGATGTTCAATCAGCATCCAGGCAAAAGTAAATTCACCATCCAAACCCGCTTCGATACTGACATAAAAATCGGCCTGCACCTGCTGTTTCAGTGCGCTGATGCGGTTTTGCGCTCCCAATAAAGTTTCTTCGCTGCTCATTGGCTGCGCAGCTACGCCTGAAGGCACGGCAAAACCTTGCACCTCTAAGGTTTTATCCGGAAAAACTTCAGTAAAACATTGTTTTACTGCTTTAATTTTGGCCGGGTTGGCTGAAGCAACGGCAATGTGCCAGCTGATTTGCTGGCATGCTTCGCTGGAATAATTCTGACGCATCATGCTTCCCGCATAAAAAAGCTGTCATCATAGCGCCGAACCAGAGCTGTGCCTATAGCGCGGCGCGGTATCAGACCGCAGCCCGGACTTTCAGGCACAGAACTTCGACAGTTCAGTCACGGCATGCTGCACTTGTTCGTTACTGTTGCGAAAGCCAACAAAAACCTCGGCAGTGTCGTTGATCAGTGCATGGCCGCGGTCTGACTCAGTGCTGGCTTGTTGCATACTCTGCAGTGCTTTTTGGGTTAAGCCCAGATTGGTTTTTACTACAGCTTCAATCTCGACAGTCGACTGACCGGTGCTGGATGCCAGGTGCCGGACTTCATCGGCTACCACGGCAAAACCACGGCCATGTTCGCCAGCCCGCGCTGCTTCGATGGCGGCATTTAATGCCAACAAGTTGGTTTGATCCGCAATATGACGAATAGTGCTGACCATGGCATAAATGGCCTGCGATTGTTCTGCCAGCTGCTGCAGCAAAGTGGCAGCTTTATTTACTTCCAGATTCACCGCTCCGGAATTATCAACACTTTGTTTTAGCAGATGTTCACCCTGAGCAAAAAGCTCGGTGTTGTGTTGCTGGATTTGCTGAACTGTGGCTGTGGCATTCAGCACTGCCTGACGTTGCCGGATCAAGGCGGTGATATCACTGGCAAATTTAATCACTTTGACCACCCGCCGTTCTTCATCAAAGACCGGGTTATAAGTTGCTTCCACCCATATAGCCTCGCCCTGTGCATTTTTGCGCTCAAACTGGCCGGATTTAAACTGGCCCTGCTGCAGTTCCTGCCAGAAATCCGGTTGCTGGCGGTAAAATTCATCAAAACAAAACATCCGGTGATGTTGACCACAGATTTGTTCCAGGCTGTAACCTACAGTGGCGAGGAAATTCTGATTGGCATGCAGAATATGGCCGCATGGGCTGAATTCGATAATCGCCTGTGATTTATGCAGGGCAGCAATAATGGCCTGCTGTTCCATCAGTTGTCTGGTTTTGGCGCTGACGTCGGCAGCAAACTTAACGACTTTCACCACTTTGCCTTGTTCAATCACCGGAAAATAAGTGGCCTCCAGCCAGATTTTCTGACCGTTTTTGCAAAGGCGCATAAAAGTGTCAGCCTGGCTGTGACCCTGTGCCAGCTGTTGCCAGAACTGCTGGTATGTTTTGCTCTGTTGATGTTCCTTGTCACAAAACATACTGTGGTGGCGGCCACAAATTTCATCCCAGCGATAACCTACAGTATCCAGAAAAGCCCTGTTTGCATGCAAAATGGTGCCATCGGGCAAAAATTCAATCACAGCAATATTGCGTTCGATAGAGCTGATGTAATGTTGCACCGACTGCAGATCATGCTGGCTTTGTTGTAACGCAATTTTGAGTTTTTGATTAAACATAGGGTTTTCCTTGCTGCTGAGCTGCCTAATTTAAGTGAGCTGTGTGTTGATGCAAAAACACGGGCAATGAGAGCGGCAGGGAGAGTGTCAACAGGCGGTGAGGGTATGGACTGACCACCTCTGTGTCTGCTGCAACCTGGCAACCTTAGTTTTTCAACCTTAGGCCCATAGCTTTGCGTGTTCAGCTTTTCAACTGACTTGCCGGTTTTGATTTTAACTATCCGCAGCAATTTGAACAGGGCTATCACATCAGCTGTGTTGTATCATTGAGATAACAATTTGATTTGGCTCGATATGTGGAATGTACAAAATTGTGCAGCATGAAAAATTATGGCGCGGACAAAAGCTAAAGCAATATCAGTGAAGTGCTGTGGTTGCAAATATGCTCAGGTTCAAAGGGTGTAGCTGATAGCTGATGGATAGTGCAGAATAAAAACAAAAGGTTATTTAGCACAAAGGAGCTTTACAGCTCCTTTGTCGGATGACACTGGGCGCGGCTCATTATCCGCCTAAACCCACATACACTGTTTGCACATCGTCATCGTTGTCGATGGCTTCGAGGAAAGCTTCTACTTCAGCGCGGGCCGCGTCATCCAGGCTCACCGGGTTCTTTGGTTTGTAAATCAGCTTGGCGGAGCTGACGCTAAAACCAAATTCCGGCAGGGCTTTTTGCACCAGGTCCAGATCAGTAGGTTCAGTGTAAAAAATTACACTGCCGTCTTCGTCCTGCTCAAAATCCTGAGCACCGGCTTCAATAGCGGCAACTTCTACATCAGCGTCTTTGTTGTCGGCTGTTGCTTCAATAGCACCTAAATAATCAAAGTCCCATGACACTGAACCTGAAGTGCCAAGCTGACCTTTACGGAACAGAATACGCATACTTTGCGCTGAACGGTTTTTGTTGTCGGTTAAACATTCAACAATCACCGGCACCTGATGTGGGGCAAAACCTTCGTACACTACGTGCTCGTAGTTCACCGGGCCATCCAGTAAACCCGCGCCTTTTTTAATGGCACGTTCCAGCGTGTCTTTTGGCATTGAAGCCTTGCGGGCGGTTTCAATGGCTAAACGCAGTTTGGCGTTCATTGAAGGATCGGCGCCGTTTTTCGCCGCCATCATAATTTCTTTGGCTAGTTTGGTAAAAATACGGCCTTTCGCCGCTGCAGTATCCTGCTTATGTTTTGCTTTCCATTGTGCGCCCATGGCTACAATCTCGCTCTGTGCTGTGTGATCAAAGAAAATGCAGTAGTCTAGCCAAAGGGCCTGACCGGCGCAACAGCCAGAGTGGGGTACTGCAAGTGGATTTATGTTCTGTGCTAGAATGCCGGCTGTTTTTTTGACAAAGAGATGTTATGAAGCTGCTGTCGTTATCCGGAGTTAAAAAATTCTCCTTATTGTTCTCTGTCCTCAGCCTGTGCTGTCTGAATCAGGCTTTGCATGCGCAGCCGCTCGAAGAGCAGGTAAGTGCAGCCGCCACTGCAACAGTTGAGGCCACTACAGATGTCGAAGCCACGATGAAAGCCATGGCGTTGTATTATAAAAAGGCGCTTGCAGCTGGCGATATTCCTCAAATGCAAAATGAAATCAATGCTTTACAACATGAAGTTGCCAGGGTGCAACAATATCAGTTTCCCGCAGAGAAACAGCCCTTATTCCAGCAAGGGCTCAGTGAAGTGCAGCAACAATTGACGTTGGTGCAACAGATGCTGACGGCGGGCGATCTGCCGGCGGCAAAACAGCAGCTGGCTAAAGTGGATAGCCTGAAAAAGCAATATCATAAAGAGCGCAGCCCAGGTTTCTGGCAATTGTTGTTTGGCGGCTAACATCTGATGAAGTTATAGGTTTTGAATACTAAAAAAGGGAGCAATCTGGAATGAATGGCTATGTGATGGTTGGGCTGGCTGCTTTTGGCATTGGTTTAGTGACCGGCAAATTAATTTACCAGCAACCACCACAACTGGTGGCTGTACCTGCCATTGGTACTGTGCCTGACGAATATCTGGCGCCAGTCAGTACGGGCGCTGCAGGTATTGCCGAGGGCCGGGTCGCCACTGAAAATTACGCTGACGATAGCGACAACAGTCAGAGTCACGACAGTGCTTTCTTCAGTGCCGGGGAAGCAACCACAGGTTTTTCCTGTGATGGCCGTACTATGTGCAGTCAGATGAATTCCAGAGAGGAAGCGGTGTTTTTTATTAAAAATTGCCCCAATACCAAAATGGATAGTGATCTTGACGGTATTCCCTGTGAAAGGGATACACGCTGGTAAAACCGGATTTTTTTCGGATTTTGCTCCGCTGAAGCTGATGTGGCCAAATTTGAAAGAAATGAAACCAGACAGGATTTAATAGTAAAAAGCAGCTGAGTAATCAGCTGCTTTTTTTGAAAAACGACGTTTTAACAGATCAGCTTTTAGTGATGGTGATCACAGTCGTCATCACATTCGTGATCGTCAGCAAAGTCGTCGTCGCCGTCCTGATGTTGCATCACACCCCAGCCGTCGTTGTAACCGCCAAATTTTTTCGCAAATTTGTCCAGTTCCGCTTCTTTGGCCGTGATAGCAGCATGATCCGGCACCATTGTCAGGCTGACAATCAGCTCCCATTGTTCCAAATCGTTAAAGTTCAGTTCAACTTCACCACCTTCATCCAGTGCTGTTAAAGCATTGAGTGCGGTTTCGGCTTTTTGTTTGTCCGGAAATACTAAATAAAAATCCAGCTCCAGGCTTTTGCTCAGATCCACACCGGCGTCAGCCAGTGCCTGTAGCATATCGCCGTTGCCATCATCCGGGAATTGACTCATTGGGCTCTCCGTGAAGCAATAATAAGGAAAAATTCTGCGCGCTAGTTTAGCAAGTTTTTAAAATATCCGGCAGCTAATTTCCTGCGCAAGCAGGCTGCGCTGCCTGGTATTGCCTGACAAATGCCTGCAGCTTTGGGAAAAACTGCAAAAACAACTGCTCAAACTGCGGCTGATAGGCAGTGAAATCGCTGATAACACCGGAAAATTCGTTGGCAAATCGCAAACGGCCGGCGATACGATCCAGCGCCTGGCCAATGCCTTCAAGTGACGCATAACTGCCAAACCAGTCTTGTGGCACCAGATAACTGATGGTGGTTGCCATGCGCTCTGGCATCAAAGCTCTGTCCTGCCACAGTTGCTGATAAAGGCGGCTTTTATACAGTAAAAATGGTTCAGGGTGAAACACCGGCCAGTGTTTGATTAAGTAGTGATCAAACAATACATCCAGCGCTACACCGGCAAAACGGCGGCGTTTGGCGGCAAATAACAATTTAGCCGCATGCACCTCTGGTGCCGCGTCAGTAAAACGGTCGATGGCTCTGTGCTGCATCAGGCCCGCTTTTGTTGCGGGTGAAAGCGCAGTTAAATCAACACCACGGCAAAAATCTCCCAGTAAATTACCAATCCGGGATTCTGTGTTGTTGTCAGCAAAATATAAATGCGCCAGATAGTTCATCTTTGGCCCGCAACAAGACTGATCTTGTTGGCCTTGATGCAGTTATTCCGGCACACAAGCTTTGATGTAACGGCACTGATGTTTTTTTGCATAAGAAACAATTGCTTGTTGCATCCGGCTTTGATGGGGCGAGCGCGCCGACAACACATAAAATGTATCAATGCTACTGAGTGCCTTGCGCTCTAAGTTTTTCAGCAGACTGGCATCTTTGGCTTGTGCATAAGCGCGAAACGGGCCGTCATAGGTTAATAAATGCTGGCTGCGCTGATGTAAAAATAAGTCGCTGGCGCTGGTGCTATCGGGTAAGTCCACAGGGATAAAACCACGTTCAAGCAATTTGGCGCGCTGGCCCTGATAATCAAAACCACGGATCAGCGCCACTGAGTTATCTCTGGGCGCCTGACCACGGTTTTTATGGCTGTACATCACCAGTTGCAGCTCTGAGTAGGGGGGCGCCACAAACAGATGCTGCCCCTGCTGAGGTGCCAATGCTTTAGTGCTTTTAATATTGATGCTTAAATCCAGCTCACCGCTGTCGAGCAGCAGATACATCCGCGCCGGCGTGACGCACACAGCTTCAACTTCAATCTGCTGCATGGCAAAAATACGGCGGCTGAGTTCAAAACCCGGGCCACCACAACTTTGGCCGTCGTTGCTGACAATAAAATCGGGTGGAAAATTATGCAGTCCCATTTTGATGCGCAAAGGTTCTGACGCTGCACAGGGCAGCGCAGCAAAAAGGATGGCCAGTACCAGCGCACAGCGCAATTTCATGAAGATTGCTGATAACGGTGTTCTGGCCTGCATAACATCACCTGATATTTACTTCTGACTTTGAGTATGAAAAGCCTGAGGCTGAGTTTCAAGCCTTTTGTGATGGCCGGGCAAATAAGGTCTGGGCAATACCACAGGCTAAAATCAGTACAACACCACTCATTTGCAGCAGACTGAGGTTTTCCTGAAATAACAGCCAACCAGCCAGGATCACCGCTGCCGGTTCAATATAAGCTAAAGTGCCATAGACCCGGGTTGGCAGGTGCTGCAGTGCGGTCAGCGCCCATAAAATAGCTAAAAACCCCGGGAAAATACCGGCTAATAATATCCAGGGTAGATCAGCGCTTAGAGGTAAGGCGGCGTCTTGCCAGAATGGCAGTACACACAAAGCGCCAATGGCCAGCTGATAAAAGGTGCGTTGGTACAAAGACTGCGCCGGATCGGGTTTTCGGTTTAACAGTAAAAATGCGCTGTAGGCCAATAACGACAACAAACCATAACCAAAACCGGGCAACTGTGCTGGCGTTAGCGCTAAATCCAGCTGAAATTGTTGCAGCATGGCAAAACCCAGCATGGCAAACACGATACATAAACTACTGGCAAAATTGAGTTTTTCATGAAACAGCCAGTGGGCGGCAAGACTGGTCAGCGGCGGCGCCAGGTACACCAGCATAATGGCGTTGGCCAGGCTGATACTCTGGATGGCTTGTAAAAAACACAGCATAAAACTGGCGAGCAGTACACCGTTGAGCAGCACATGCCAATCAGGTTTGTGTTTGAGCACTTTGAGTTGCCCACGCGCCAACAGCAGCAGCGCCAGACAAAAAGCCCCGACAAAAAGCCGGTAGAAGGTGAGTTCTGCAGCGCCAAGGCCGGAATAACGCGCGATAATGCCGCTGCTGGCCATACAAAGGGCAGACAACAGCGCCAGTACTACATAAAAATTCACATCTGATCCTTAGCTGGCAGCCGGTTCACCTATGCTGGGGGCTGCTTTTTTAGTCTGGCCGGCAAAACTGTGGTTTGCGGCAATTGTTTCAACAGATATGGCGGTTGTCTGCTGAGCGCTTAGCCGTTTAGCGTTTAGTCGTTTTGTGTTTAGCGTTTAAGAGGCCTGCTGCAGCTGCAGCAGGCACTTATTGTTATTGCGCTGCACTCCATAACAGGGCTTTGTGGATCACCGCCTGATTCAGTGGCCCGGTCTGACCGCCTTTACCACCGGTATAAAGCGCAAAATGTTGCAGATAACTCATGTTAAAGCCATCCACAATGCTGATTTTGCACTCTGTGCCTGCCTTGGCTTCAAAGCTGGCGACTGTGGACAAGCCGGCTTCGGTGGCTGTTGCCAGATGTGGCATCACCAGTGTGCTCTGCTGCATCGGGAGTTCAGGACATTGCACCTGCAGCTGTTTTACCACAGCGGTAATACCGGTATTAATAGGGCCGTTGTCGATAAAATATTCCAGAGCCAGCCGCTGGGTGCCGCTGTGGCTGATGTTGGCGCTCAGCTGCAGTTTTTGCTCCGGCAGGCCCCAGTTTTTAAATACCGGCAAGCCAAGATAATCGGTTGCAGTTAAATCATCACTTTGCAACCTGTCACCTGCGACAAACTCTTGCTGTTGGCCTGCGGTGCAGACAGTGCGGCTTGGCAGGGAGGTTAACGCAGTATCTGTGTAGCTTTGTACCAGCGCATAACATTGCGAAACGTGACTGCGGTCTTTATCCAGATAATGATCCCGCTGCTTTTTCAGCTGCACTTTGGCGCCATTTTTATACAGGGTGAACCGGGTTTTTGTTTCGCCATTGGCATCAAATTTCAGCAAGGTTTCGCCTTTATCATTGCTGGTCAGGCTTAATAATGGCTGTTTTGGCGCAAACAACGCCCTTTGTTCAGCTTTACTCAGATTATGGTTATCGGCCACTTTTAACATTCTGACCGTGCTTTGTTGCTGGGCCACAGGAGTGAGCACCATCTCAATCTGGTTTTGTTCGGTAGAAAAATCATCCAGTTGCAGCTGCAGCTGATGGGCCGAGGTCAGGGCTTGTGCCACCCCATTGATCCGCACTTCGGACAGCTGATAACTTTGCTGTTTGCCGGCTTTGCCCTGCAGCTCTATGGTGAGCTGCAGTGTTGTATTGCCAAGGCGCAGATTTTCCAGTTTCAGCTCGTTGCCAAGCTGTAAGTCCTGCGCCAGCTGAGCCGGAATATAAGGGTTCAGCTGTAAAGTGCGGCCAGACACCGCCACACCAAACAAGGCGTTGACGACAAAGTCGTGATAAGCGGCTACAGACCACAACTGACGCTCAGAGTTAATGACAGGCCCTGATAATTCGCCGTCATCGACATGGGCTTTTTGGCTTAACCATTCCAGATTTTCCATATTGGATAAGTTAAAAGCCGCGCCCTGAAACAGCGACATGGCAATTTTATGGAAGAGTTCAGCATGCTGGCGCGACTTGGCAGCTCTTAAGGCATAAGCGCTGACAAAAGGCCAGATGGCTCTGTTGTGGTAAATCGGAATTTGTTGTTTGGCTGGAAAAAACACCGGTGGGCCGGCCTGGGTCAGCGGGTAATTTTGTAAGATTTGATCAGCCTGCGCACTTGAAGCCACCTGATGGTTAATGGCCAGCGCTAAACCCAATAAATCATATTGTTGCACCGGCATTGGGTTAAATTCCTCGCCCAGATAACTGGCGTATAAACCTTGCTCCGCCAGCCAGAACGACTGGTTAATAGCGCTTTTCAGCTCATCGGCCCAGCGCGCAAACTGTGCAGCTGCCGCTGGCTCCTGGGTTTTGGCGGCTTCTGCCACCGCCTTGAGCGCGGCGTAGTGCAGCACATTGGTGGACAGGGCATAAGACTGTGCCAGGAAGCGGGTATCTTTGGCGGTCCAGTCCGGATAATTTTGCTCGCGCCAATCTAAAAACGAAGTTTCGCCACGATATAACCCCAGTTTTTCACTAAAGATATATTGCCTGTCCTGCAGCAGGGTATTTTTGGCAATGGGGTACCACTGTGCCTGCCAGGCTTGTTGCGCTTCAGTGCTGCTGCTATCGGCCATGGCGTTCAGGGTCAGGCCGCTGGCGGCTAAAATCCACACCACCCGGTCTGAGCTGACAGGCCAGCTGCCGCCTGAGCCTGTGTCCTGCAATGCCACTTCAATAGGAGAAACCTGGCGGGCTACCAGCTCAGGCCGCACTTTGGAGGTCTTAAATAACAATGAGTTACGGGCGCGTTCAGCGTCAAGATAACCCAGACCTAAATCCAGGCTGTAGGATAAATCGCGGGTCCAGACATAATGCCATTTGGCGCCGGTTTCAAAACAAGGGCAGGGTACCGCCTGCTGGTCGTTAAAACCCCAGTCGGTAATTTCATTAACGCTGTTCTGGTTTTTTTCCAGCTGCGCCAGGCTAAACAGGGCGTCGAATAACACATTCTGGCTACGCACCTGCAAATCGACGGCACTGACGCTCAGGGTTTTTGTTTTGGCGCTCGGTGCTGCAGCTTCGGCGTTGGCGCTGCCATCGGCACTTTTGAGTGGCACGGCATTACTTTGCAGGCTAAATTCGCGCTGACCATCGGCCAGCAATAAAGCTTCTATGTTCACCTTGCCAAACTTATTGGCATATTGCCGCTGCTGCTGGCTGGCCTCGCTGTTAGCCCAGGCACTCTGGCTCAGGCCGACTAAGGTGGAAAAAAGTCCCAAAGCAAAATAAGAGCGCATAAGCATACCTGTCCTTGCCGATAGAATCGGTTTGAGTTTAACAGGCTCTTGGCGCTGAGTGTATGGTGCAGGGTACAAAAAACGCTGTCAGGCAAAGACTTAGCAATAAGTTTACAAGAAGGGAGCCATAAGCCGGTGCTGCTGTGGCTGATGTTATTGCAGCAGCTGCTGATGTCGTAATAGCCTCCGCTGAAGTGACAACATAAATAACAGATGGCGCAAATAAAAAATGGCGCAACAGTGCAGCTGGTGGTTTATCGGGCTGAACTGCAGTGCTGCTTTGCCCCCTGATTTATTCTGCAACCGGGGGCAGACCAGTTAAAATTGCCTGCCGCTCTGCTTCAGTCAGCAGGGCGCAAAGGGCGGTGCGCCGGCGGTATTTGCGGCTTTTAGCATCATCGCCAAGCAGGCTTTGCCGGAATAACTCTGGCTTGTCCAGCTGTATTAAAGCGCTACTCCAGAAAAGATATTCACCGTGGCGCAGCAGTCCTTGCTGATAACGCTCGTCAAGCTGCTGCGCAATACGGGCAGCTTGTTGAGGCTGTGCCAGCAGTTTTTCCACCATGGCCTGATGTAATAACCAAATCTGCATATCAAGCTGACGTTCTTTGGCTGAGCTTGTTGTTTTTTGCCGGCGCTGTTGGCGGCGCGATTTAGGCTGCCAGGCGGGTGTGCTCAGCAGTTGACGCCGCTGTGGCAGGGTGCTCTGTGCTGTAGTTTCGCTCTGTTGTTGCTCTTGTAGTTCTTGTTGCTGATCCATATCGTTGTTTTATCTGTTGTTGTCGTTATTTTTTGCTGTTGCCGCCTGTAGCTTGTCTCTAATGAAAATTGCGTGCTGCAGTGGCAAGTTCAGGCAAACAGTGGTCCAGGCTTTGTAGTTGTCCGGCAATCACATGGATCACTTCACCACTGCGTTGTAACTGTCCGGCCACCTGAAGAATACGGCTGGTTAAAAAAGCGGTTTTATCACGTTGGGCAATAGTGCGCCACACCACCACATTGACCAGCCCGGTTTCATCTTCCAGTGTGATAAAGGTGACACCACCGGCGGTGCCGGGGCTTTGTCGGCAGGTAACCAAACCCGCCACCTGCACCGGCAGTTGGTTGGCAAGCCTGGGTAAATCCACGGCCTTTTGACTTTTTTTCAAAAAGCCGGCCTGGCGTAATAACGCCAGAGGATGTTCAGCCAGACTCAGCCCCAGCTGGCGGTAGTCTTCCAGTACATTGCTGATGGCTTGGGGCGCCGGTAGCGGGCAGGAGGCGGCTTCTTCAGCCACGGCAAACAGCGGTAAAGTGTCCAGCTGGTCTTGTAGCTGCCAGCGGCTGGCATAACGGTGGCCACTGAGCTGTTGTAAAGCACCGGCGCTGGCCAGTTTTTCCAGTTCAGCTTTGCCGGCGCCACATTGTTTCAGTACCGTCAGTGAGGCAAAACCAGTTGCGGGGCGTTTTGTCAGCAGCAATGTTGTGCTGGCCTGAGACAGGCCTTTGACCTGCTGTAAACCAAGCCGTAACGCCCGGCCATCTGCTGTTGTTTCTATCTGATGTTGCCAGGCCGAATGCTGGATACACACAGGTAAAATGGTGACGCCTTGGCGGCGCGCATCCTGTACCAGCTGCGAGGCACTGTAAAAACCCATAGGTAAGCTATTGAGTAAACTCGTAAAAAACTCAAGTGGGTAATAATGCTTTAACCAGGCTGACGCATAAGCCAATAAGGCAAAACTGGCCGAATGCGACTCGGGAAAACCATATTCACCAAAACCACAAATTTGCTGGAAAATCTGTTCGGCATACTGCTGGCTGTAGCCTCTTTCCAGCATGCCGGCAATCAGTTTTGGCCTGAACTGCTCCAGCTCACCGGTTTTTTTCCAGCTGGCCATGGCGCGGCGCAGTTGGTCGGCTTCACCGCCGCTAAAGCCTGCCGCCACCATCGCCAGTTTAATCACCTGCTCCTGAAAAATAGGCACCCCCATGGTACGGCCCAGCACCTGCTCCAGCTCTTTTGACGGATAACTGACCGGCTCCAGGCCTGCACGGCGGCGTAAAAACGGATGTACCATATCGCCCTGAATAGGGCCTGGCCGCACTATGGCAATTTGGATCACCAGATCATAAAAACAAGCCGGTTTGAGTCTGGGTAGCATGCTCATCTGGGCACGGGATTCAATCTGAAAAAGCCCGACTGTATTGGCTTGCTGGATCATCTGATACACCGCCGGATCGTCCCCGCTGTTGCTGATATCGGCCAGCGTCAGCGCTGTGGCGGCGCTGTTATTCACCAGTTGCAGGCATTTTTTCAGTGCGCTCAGCATACCAAGCGCCAGAATATCAACTTTAAGCAAACCCAGTGTTTCCAAATCGTCTTTGTCCCACTGGATCACGGTGCGCTCGCTCATGCTGGCATTTTCCACCGGCACCAGCTCATACAAAGGCCCGGCGGAAATAACAAAACCACCCACATGCTGGGATAAATGCCGTGGAAAACCGCGGATTTGGCTGATCAGGCTGATCAGCTGTTGGTGTTTGGGGGCGGCCGGGTCAAAACCATAGTTGGTCAGTTGTTGCCACCAGCTTTGGCTGGAGTCACGCCTGTTGATCTGCTGCAGCCATTGCTCCAGTTGCAGCGGATGAAAACCCAGCGCTTTGCCAACATCACGCAGGCTGCTGCGAAAACGATAACTGACCACAGTGGCGGCTAAAGCAGCTCTTTGCCGGCCATATTTGCGGTAAATATACTGAATCACTTCTTCGCGCCTTTGATGCTCAAAATCCACATCAATATCAGGCGGTTCGGAGCGCTCTTTTGAAATAAAACGCTCAAACAACACCGATATTTTGCGTGGATCCACAGCTGTGATGCCAAGGCAATAACAGACCACTGAGTTAGCGGCTGAGCCCCGGCCCTGGTACAAAATGTGCTGGCTTTTGGCAAACTGCACCAAATCGGCAATGGTCAGAAAATAATAGGGGTAATTCAGCTCAGCAATCAGCGCCATTTCTTTATCAATAAGCTGCTGAATATCAGCAGGCACACCGCCCGGAAAACGTTCGCAGGCGCCCTGGCTGACCAGCTGCTGCAGATGTTCAGCCGCAGTTTTGCCTTCTGGCACCAGCTCAGCCGGGTATTCGTATTGTAAGCTGCCAAGGTTAAAGTGGCATAAAGCGACAATGTGACAGCTTTGCTCCAGCAAAGCTGCATCAAACAGCCGCTGCAGTTTGGCAATAGGCCTTAAACAACGTTCAGCATTTGGGCTTAAGGCAAAACCGGCTTGTTCAACTGTGGTACCCAGCCGGATGGCAGTCAGTACATGCTGCAGCGGTAGCATGCTGGGTTTGTGCATCAACACTGCGCCTACAGCAGTGCTGCGCAGCCCAAACTCAAGGGCAAGTGCCTGACAATGCTTTTGATATTGGGCATCTGTTGCTGTTAATAACCTTTGCTGAGCCAGATACAAGCGCTGGTTAAAATGCTGCACCAGCCAGCGCGCCCAGCGTCTGTCTTGCGCGCTGCCCTGGGGTAACCAGAGCACCAGGCAATAACGGCAGCTTTTTAAATCCCAGATATTCAGTTGATACTGGCCTTTTTTTGCCCGGCGACGGCTATTGCTGATAATACGGCACAGCTCGGCATAAGCAGCACGGCAAGGGCAGAGTAGCACCAGTTCTAAGTCGGGTGGTAATTTGAATACAGAGCCCACAATCAGCTTTAGTGGCAGTTGTTGCTCCCGAATGCGCCGGTAAGCGCGAACCACACCAGCCACTGAACATTCATCAGTGATGGCAAGTGCCTGATAACCAAGCTGATGGGCGGCATCGACCAGCTGCTCCGGGCTGGAAGCGCCGGTTAAAAAAGAAAAATTGCTCTGGCAAAACAGCTCTGCATAAGTCATCAGGCAAAATACCCCTGCAGATACCAGCCCGTTTTGTCTCTGAACAACCAGCACCACTGGCCTTTGGCATTGCGACCAATCTGATAATCACGTTCTATCGGCTTGCCATCCCACCAGCCGCTGACCAGTCGTTCGATACCGGGTTGTAACTGCATCTGCTCCTGGAGTGGCACAGGCGTTGTCAGTAAAAAAGCAGGCCTGAATAAGTCAAAATTGTGATGGTTCGCCTGTTTCAATTTGGCACCAGGAGCTGTGCCCCTCTGGTTTACTGCAGCGCTTTTTATGCTTGTACCCTCTGTTGTTGTGCTTTGGGTTGTCGCATTGTCTGCTGTTGTTTCTTCTGTTGCCCGGGCACTGGTCAAAGTTGCAGTACAGGTGCTCTGATGCAGCTTTGTGCTGACGGGCCGGTTTTTGATATTCAGTGACGGCACAGTACCGCTGTTGAATGGCAAACACTGGTTGGCTTCGTCTGGTCTGTGTGCTGCCACAGTGTTGAGCTGATACAACAATTCAGGGCCAAATTTAGCCAGCAATAATGATTGCAGCTGTGCTGGTGTCTGAGCCGTAGTGGTGCGGTCAAACAAGGTCAGCGCTTGCTCTGGGCGCAAACACGCCTGCCGGGCACAGAGCTTGAGCTGTACCACTGGTGCTTTGAGTTTCAGCTGTTCCAGCTGCAGCTGGCATAAAGCCAGCCAGCGCTGGTACTGGTATTCCCCCTGGGCAGACTGGATTGACAGCTGCAGAGTTTCCCCCTGTTGCAACTGCAATTGCAGCTCCAGCAGATAACAATGTTGTGCCCGCTGCAGTAAATAAGCCTGGAGTTTTTTTAACAATAACGTCAGCGGGCCTTGCAGCTGTGCAACAAACTCACACTGATACAAAAGTTCCAGTTGCGCCAAAAATTGCTCCGGCGGTTGATAAAAGCTCAGCCTGGAGGGGCGCTCGCCGCTCAGTTCCTGTAAATAAAGGCATAGAGTTTTTGCAAAACGCCGGCTCAGTTCAGCCTGAGGCAATGCCTGTAACTGTGAAAGCCGTACAATCCCCAAAGCACTGAGCTGCTGCAGCACGTCGTCGGGGAGTGGGCTGGCCGCCAGATTGCATTGCGCCGGGCTGGCCTGTTGTAAGTCTGTGGCCAGCTGCTGCAGCTGTATTGGTGGGAGCCTGTTGCCGGCCTTGCTTGCCAAGGCCGCTGTGGTGTTTTTTCGCTCTGTTGTGGCCACATTTGGGTCTGTTACAGCTGCTTCAGATGTAAAAAACGGCAGTGTAAAAGGCTGGTCACAGGCCAGTAAACGGGCCGCAGCTGCTGTGTGACCTGCGCCCAGCAAAATATGCACCCTGGGAAATTGTTGACGCAGCAATAACAACAAAGGCGCAAGCCCGCCATAAAGCTGCAGCATAGGATCAACCCTCAGCCATAAAGCCGCCGGTGCATCCAGCGCTATATCGGCACAATACAGATACAGCTGACTGGCCAGCTGTTGCAGCTGGTTGTGTTCCAGCTCCGGCTGATAAGGGATGAGCTGCACATCAGGCGCCAATGCGCAGGCCATGCTGATGTTATGCCCAAGGCAAATACCATCCTGCTGTGCCGCTTCATTGAGCTGACAGACCTGTAGTTTTTGATTGTCTATCAGGCAAATAGCAGGTTCAGCTCCGGTGCTTGTGGCACTGTCACAGGCGGCTGGAGCCTTGAGTTCCTGATACAACAAATCAAGTTGTAATGAAGGAAAACGCAGATATAACCAAAGTGCATGCATTGCCGCTATCTCAGGCGCTTTGGCTGAAAGCTTGCGCTGTGTTCAGACAGCTTAGTGCAGCCTGAGTTTTGCTGGCAGCTGCTGTAGGTTCAGCCGGCATACACAGCTGCGGATAATGCTGTTGCCAGTCAAGCACAATGCGGCCGCGATGATGGCCTCCTCTGCGTTTTAAAATATCAATAGCAATACCCTGTGGGTGAGGGCTCAGTTGCAGGCTGAGCGCCACCGGTAGCGCTAATTGTGATTGGGGTGGCCTGAGCAACAGATGACAGGATTGGCCTTGTTCAGCACAAAGTTGCAGTCTTTTCAGCTGCGCCACCGAAATGCTGGCCTGCCAATGTAATACGGCGCTGCAACAGCCACTTTTTAAACAAATCTCGGCGGCCCAGAAGGCATCTTTGGCATTGTGTGGCGTTAAAATCAGCAGCTGAGACAACTGCAGACCAGCCTGCTGCAGCATTTGGCCGCAAAGCTTTAGTGGTGGGGCAATAAAAACCAACAGCTTCCCCTGTTGTTGCTGTTGTTGCAGCAGTGGCAGTAACAACCGCAGCTCGCCAATCCCAAGCTGACTTTGAAGATCAACCACAGTATGCAGCGGCCAGCCACCGGCCAGCGCTTGATCTAATTCGTGAAAACCGGTACTGACCACAGCTGTGGTCGCCTGAACTTCACTGAGTCTCCAGACTTTTCCTGTGGCTGTGAGTTTTGACAAAGCAGACATAAAAACACACCAATATACTGTATATAAACACAGTATATCTGGTTTTTTGCTCAGTGCAATTTGCATCTGAAAATGTTGGAATCCTTGCCTTGTAACAAATTGTTGGAACCGTCTTTGGGACTGAGTGTGGAGCGCATTTAAAATCAGCCAGTTAAGTCTGAACCGACCGTTCATCCCGGCTCTGTTGTTACACAGCAGATCGGCAAAATAACAACCTTTGATAGCCGCCCTGCAACTATTAAACAGAGCTCTGGCATGCTTATGCCGGGGAGTTTTGTGCAGTTAAGGCCATCGCCAGGCTCCGGGAGCCGCAGTTATGCGGTAAAAAATGGAATGAAGAAGGAGTATGATGATGAGAACATTCAGTTCGGTTCTGCTTGGGGCTTGTTTGCTGGGGGCCAGTGCTGCACAAGCAGCAATTTATGTGGCTGGTGATAAAAGTCCGGAAACCCGGTTATGCGTTAGTGCGGCGATGGACAATGCCTTTGGTTTTGTGATGAAGATGCGCCAAAGCCATCTGACAACCCGTTATATTGCTCATCGTATTAGCTGTAATGGCAAAAACATTACTGCTTTTGCTTATGACGCCGGTAATATCCAAAACTACCGGAAATTAAGTCGTTACAACCGAAGTTATGTTGAAATCAAAGATCTGGCACAAGTTCCGGCGCTAAAAGCAACCGGGACTGTAGTGGTGATCCAGGGAGGTAGCGAGGCATTATTCATCAGTAACTAAGATATGTGATTATGCAGACGAAAAAGCTCCCCGGCACTGTGCCGGGAAGCTTTTTGCCTGAACCCGCTTTTTCCTGCGTGCCAGCATTTTTGTATTTGCCTGCCGTTTCATCCTGTCTCTTTATGGTGTTTTGCCGCGCAGTGAGCTGAATCAGCCTATTTCATTCAACTGCGGCCGGCCTGTTTTTTTAAAGCCAGTCTGTTTTGTAAAAACCAGGCTGAGTTGGGGGTGTAACTCAGCTCCGATCTGCGAATCTGTCCTGTGTTTTGTAAAGTGCCATCTGCATTTTGCTTTTGTACGGCGGTAGCCTTGTAACAAATTGTTGGGATGCCTTGTGCTATAAGGCTGTAAAGCGCGAGAACAATCAGCAAGTTAGGCATTGGCTTACCGTTCATCCCGGCTCTGTTGTTACACAGCAGATCGGCAAAATAACAACCTTTTCGCCATCTCCTGCAACTATTAAACGGAGTTCTGGTGTGCCGGTACGGCAGTGCATCATCAGTACCCGGGAGCCGCATTCATGCGGTAAAAAATGGAATAAGGCAGGAGTAACATTATGCGAGTTTTCACATCAGTTTTGCTTGGGGTTTGTTTGCTGGGCGCCAGTGCTGCACAGGCAGCAGTTTATGTGGCTGCTGATAAAAGTCCGGCAACCCGTTTATGTGTCAGTGCGGCCATGGACAGTGCTGTTGGCTTTGTGATCAAAATGCGTGAAAGCAATATGACACGTCCATTTATTGCCAATCGTATTACCTGTAATGGCAAAAATATTACCACTTTTGCTTATGAAGCCGGTAACACCAAAAATTATCAGCGATTAAGCCGTTATCACCGTGGTTTTGTTGAGATCAGCGACCTGGCAAAAGTACCTGCGGTGAAAACTACAGATGCTGTTGTCGCTATTCAGGGCGGTAGCACTGTGGTATTTGCCAGTAACTAAAGTTTTTGCTGTAGCGTGATTCTGCACAGCCCCGGTATCATACCGGGGTTCTTTTTTCTGGTTTTTGTGTGTACTTGATCTGTATGCAAAGGCATTGCGTATTGTTTTCTGCAGGGTAGAACGCTGTTTGGTTTCGTTAGCTAACGTTCTGTGAAGATGGTAGTTTTGCACGGAATTTGTTACGTAACTTTTTGCTGCTCATAAATAAGTAATTGGGATATATCATCTTTTTCGAGGTTTTTATCAGTCAGTCCAGCACCCATATAAGGTTAGGCCAGCATCGCGGTATTATTTTTGATTTAGATGGCACTCTGGTTGATTCACAACTGGATTTTTCGTTGTTATGTCAGTTACTGGGCTGGCCGGTGGGTACCGCCATTCTGGAGCATTTAGCCACTTTAGGGCAGGCTGAACAGCAAAAAGCCCGCCACATCATTGAAGATTTTGAGTTGTCAGCCGCAGCTAAGGCCTGCTGGATGCCGGGCGCTGCTGCGCTGCTTCAGCTGCTGAAACAGCGGTCGGTTCCAAGCGCTATCCTCACGCGCAATACCCGCAAGGCTACTTTGCTTTGTGCAGAAAATCTCGGGCTTGAAGTGGATCTGATCCTGACCCGCGATGATTGTCCGGCTAAACCCGATCCTGCCGGTCTACACCAAATTGCCGCACAGTGGCAAATACCCTGTGCTGAATTGCTGTTTGTGGGGGATTATTTGTTTGATCTACAAACAGCAGCCAATGCCGGCATGCCCAGTTGTTTATACCGCAATCAGTACAATGGTCATTTTGCCGCCAGAGCCGACTTTGTCATTGATCATTTTATTGAACTACATCAGTTTTATCACAGATAAAAGCAGCAGCCGGCAGGATCGGCACAGACATTCCTAAATGATATTGCTAAACTACAGGGCAATTCGCTAAGTCAATGCCGCAAGGCACATTTTTGGTCTAAAGGTGCAGGGTGTCAGTCGCAAAAATCAGTCCAGCTCAACTTAAAATTGGCTTTTTTATTCAGCTACCCGTGAACTGGATGAAACATCCTTTTATCACCAATAAATTTAAAATTGAAAATCATCAGCAAATTGCCATTATTCAGGGGCTGGACCTGGAGTTTGTGTATTTTTTTCCCGATAAAAGTAGTGTCGATTTATCTGCCGAGCCCGAGCCTGAAACCACTGAGCTCAGCATGCAGGCTGCCAATCTTAAATCTGAGCTGGAGCGGGAAAAAAATGCCCGGATAGAACAGGCAAAAGAGCAGCGCCGGCAACTGCAAAAAACCGAAAAAGCCTTTGAGCAGTCCATGGTGCAGGTGCGCAATGTGATGGCTAAAATTGGCTCTCGTCCGTTGCAGGCTATTGATGAAGCTTCACAGTTGGTTGGCAATATTGCCGATACCATTATTAACGCCGATGCGCTGGTGTTACACCTGATTTCGCAGGCCGGCAAAGAGCAGGAGAGTGTGTATTATCACGTGCTGAACGTGTCGGTGCTGTCGATGATGCTGGCGAAAAACCTGGGGTTAACCGAAGAAAAAATAAAAATGGTTGGGCTGGGTGCTTTGTTTCACGACATCGGCAAACTGAAAATTCCAAGTCAAATCTTACGTAAAACCGAACCTTTAACCACACCCGAAGCCAATCTGCTTAAACTGCATACCCGTTATGGCGTGGAGCTGTTAAAACTCACCCAGACCTTCCCGGAAGACGCCATGACTATCGTGATGCAACACCATGAGTATCTGGACGGTTCTGGTTATCCTGCTGGCCTTAAAGAGCATGATATTGATTTACTTGCAAAAATTGTTGCTGTTGTCAATGAGTTTGATAATTTGTGCCATCCGGTCGACCCCAGCAAAGCCCGTTCGCCACACCATGCTATGTCTTATTTATTTAAAGCAATGAAAGGCAAGCTGGATACTGCCCAGATGGCCACCATGATTAAAATGATGGGCGTTTATCCGCCTGGTACTGTGGTGCTGCTCAGTGATCAACGTATTGCCATGGTGATGTCGGTCAACAGCGGCAAATTGTTATATCCGAATGTGATGGTGTATGAACCACAAATTCCACGGCTGGAAGCGCCGGTTATTGCGCTGGAAGAAGGCAAACTCAGTATTGAAAAGGTATTAAAACCAACGGCTTTACCACCACAAGTCTATGAATATCTGAATCCAAGGGCTCAGGTCAGTTATTACGTGCAGGGCGAGCAGCATAAAAAATAATGCTGCTGTGCAGATTCTTATTGTTGTGATGTTTTTTGTGTTGGCTTAGCGCCTTGTTGTTGAAACGCTAATACTGCAGGCTAAACAGCAGCTCACTCAGATCCGGTTGCCAGCGGTAGTGGGCACACACCCGTTGACCCTGAAATACCACCCCTTCTTCCAGCAATAAACTGCGTTGTAACAGCGCATCGGCAGTGCCGGGGGCAAAAGCCAGGGTTAAATTGCTGCGCAGTACTCTGTGCCAGGGCAGGGGCTCTGGGCTTAAGCCCAGCGCTTTGCCCACCAGTCGGGCCCGGCCGGGTAAGCCGGCTAAATCGGCAATCTGACCATAACTTGCCACTTTTCCCGGCGGAATTGCCAACACTGTTTGCCATATTTGCCGGTAATAAGCAGACGACATCCATCACCTCTTGTCTTACAATAACGGCCTTTAGCATGCCAGAAGCGGAAATAAAGATGAAGTTGATTGAAAAACCAGAACCGCCGGGAAGTAACGAATGTTGTGGTAGTGGCAGTTGTTGTCCTTGTGTCTGGGACTATTACCGCGAGCAGCTGGCACTGTGGCAACAACAACAAGCCAGTTTGCAAAGTCCAGAGCAGGCGGCAGAAAAAACTGCAGAGCAAGCTGTACCACAAAATGCAGCACAACAAGATATTCAGGCAGCACAAAGCCCGGCAAAATAACAGTCAAAGCCCGTTGCGGTAAAAAATCGGGCCTGTTATTGCCATCAACTGCCTTGAATTGACTGCTTGATGCAATTCTACAGATTCTGTCTCATAGCTGCTATGGCAGGCAAGCCCAGCCAGATGGCGGTTTTCGCCAAGTTTCCATTTGTTGATTCCGTGTTATAGTACGGCGCCTGTGTTACGGCTGAGCCTTGTGCGCGGCTGCCGGACAAATTTTGGCAACCCATAACTAAAAATATCGATACCCCAGGATTTATATGACGACTTCAACTCCAGCACTGGCCAGTCAGCGCCAGTGGTTTGGCCATCCGGTAGGCCTTTATGTGTGTTTTTTTACCGAAATGTGGGAGCGTTTTGCTTTCTACGGTTTAAAAGCCCTGCTGTTTTTATATCTGACCAAACACCACTTATTCTCTGACAGCGACGGTTATTTATTGCTTGGCACCTATGCCGGTTTAGCTTATGCACTGCCGGTGGTCGGCGGTTTACTGGCAGATAAATATCTGGGCATGCGTAAAGCCGTCACTTTTGGTGGTGCTTTGATGGCGGTGGGCATGCTGGGGATGGCTTATCGCGGTCATGCCGCCACAGTGGAAGCAGGGCAAGACGCAGTTGCAGTGCAAATTATGTATTTGTCGCTGGCGCTGGTGGCTGTAGGTGTGGGCTTTTTAAAACCTAATATCTCGACTATTGTCGGCCGTTTATACAGTGACACAGATCCACGCCGTGACTCGGCTTTTACGCTGTTTTATATGGGCATCAATTTAGGTGCTTTTGCCTCCAGTTTATTTGTCGGATGGATAGGTGAAGCCTACGGCTGGGAATATGGTTTTGGCTCTGCCGGCATAGGTTTATTGCTGGGTTTAGTGGTGTTCAGTACTCAGAAAAAACATTTACATGGCCAGGCTGAACCACTGCAACCTGAACTGTTAAACCAGAAAGTCTGGGGCCTGGGGCGGGAAAAACTGATTTATCTGCTGGCTATTGCCGGTGTGTTGGTGGTGCAGCAAATTTTGCAAATCCGTTTTGACTTTGGTGCACTGGCCGCAGTGCTTGGGCTTGCCGAAGGTTCACATATTACTGCCACTGAAGTGGTGGCTATTGCACTGACCATCGCACTTTTAGTCTGGTGGTTTAAGTTTATTTTTGTCGAATGTAGTGCGCTGGAGCGCGCCAACATGATAGTGCTGATGGTGCTGATTGCCATTTCAGCGGTGTTCTGGGGTTTATACGAGCAAACTTATGGCACCTGGCTGGCCTATTCAGACCGGGTGATGAATAGCCACACTTTTAACTTTGGTTTATTTGATTTTACGCCAAACGCAGCTCAGCTGACTTCAGTGGGTGCTTTGTTTATTTTCCTGCTGGCGATTCCATTTGCCTGGCTCTGGCCTGTACTGGATCGTAAAGGCTGGAACCCGTCAGCCCCTGCGAAGTTTGCCTTAGGTTTATTGTTTGCTGGCCTTGCCCATTTTGTCTTGCAGTATGCAGCGCTGAATCCACAGGACAACGGCCTGGCTGGTTTCTGGTGGTTTATTCTGGCGTATCTGGTGCTGGAAATTGGTGAAATGGCACTGTCTCCAATTGGTTTATCGGCGGTCACTGCTTTGTCGGTAGCAAGGGTGGTCAGTCTGATGATGGGCGTCTGGTTCCTGGCTTCAGCTTTTGGTGAAATGATTGCCGGCCGTTTTGGTACCCTGGCTGCAATGCCACAGGGTACTCCGGTGCCGGATGCTCTGGCCATTTATGCCGATGTATTTGCCACTTTAGGCTGGATTGGTGTGGGCTCAGCTGTGCTGATGTTTGCATTAACGCCGCTGCTGAACCGGCAAATCAGCAAAGCAACTGCGCAGCATCAGTTAGAACAGGCAGCAAATAGCTCTGGCTCAGCCGCTTCGGAAAAACTGGCCTGACACCAAGGGGCAAAACCAAGCCGGTGCAGAATGCGCCGGCTTTGTTGTCTCTGCCCTGGAGTTAAATGGTTGTTTAACGGTCGTTTTAAAGCGCAGTTTGACCGCAACTTGCTGCCGGTCGGCACGCAAAATCGTTACTCTGCACCATCACATCATTAGCAAAATAATACGAAGGGACGTATGAAATATTCTCTGTTAGGCAGCGCACTGCTTGTTGCCCTTACCACAACTTCCGCCATCGCCGATGAAGGCCAGTGGCAGGTGCATCAGTTAGCCGATTTACAGCCACAACTCAGTGCCAAAGGGATCCGGTTGCCGGCCAGCCAACTGGCTGATTTGTCACAATATCCGATGAATGCCATTGTCAGCCTGGGCTATTGTTCTGCCTCTTTTGTTTCTGACAAAGGCCTGGTGATCACTAACCATCATTGTGCATATGGTGCTATTCAGCACAACTCCACAGCACAAAACAACCTGATCGCCAATGGTTTCCTTGCCAAAGAGCTTGCATCAGAGTTACCGGCCGGCCCGCAGGAAAGGTTGTATATCACTGAACAGGTGCTGGATGTCACAGCGCAGGTTTCAGGTGGACTTGCCAAAGAGGCTGGTGCGCTGGAACGTTATGAAGCTATTGAAAATAATCGCAAAAAGCTGATTAAAGAATGTGAAAGTGATGCCAACTACCGCTGTAATGTGGTGAGTTTTCACCATGGCATGGAATATTTCCTGATCAAACAGCTGATGTTGCAGGACGTGCGCCTGGTGTATGCACCGCCTGAGTCTGTTGGCAATTTTGGCGGCGATATCGACAACTACGAGTACCCGCGCCATACCGGTGATTTTGCCTTTTTACGCGGTTATGTCGGCAAAGACGGTAAACCAGCACCTTATGCCGTGGATAACGTGCCTTATCAGCCAAAAAGCCATTTAACCATTAATGCCAGCGGCGTGCGCGCCGGTGACGGCATTTTACTGGCCGGTTATCCGGGCCAGACCAGCCGTTACCGTCTGGCTGAAGAAATTGCCTTTGCTGCCAGCTGGCAGTACCCGCAAAGTATCGCCACTTATCAGCAAATGATTGGCACCATTGAAAAAATGGGCGCAGCCAATGCCGATTTCCAGGTGAAATATGCCTCAGTGGTGAAAAGCCATCACAACAGAATGAAAAAACTCAAAGGATTGCTGGATGGTTTTAAAGCCACTGATATTTATGGCATTAAACAGCAGCAACAACAGGCGCTGGCGGCCTGGATTGCTGCGGATGACAGCCGTGCGCCTTATCAGCAAGCCCTGACAGAGCTTGCTGCAGTGGTCAAAGCCGAGCAGGACTTTGTGAAACAAACCTATTATTTTGACAACGCCAAACGCAGTGATTTGTTAAAAGCGGCCAGTGATTTATATCGCCTGTCGGTTGAGCAGCAAAAGCCGGATGCACAGCGTGATATTGGTTATCAGGACCGCGATTTAAAAATGTTTGAAGGCCGGTTAAAACGGCTGGAAAAAAGTTTTGCCAAAGAAGTGGATTTAGCGCTTTGGACAGAGCAATTAGCAGTGTATCTGGCGCAACCTAATGAGCTTCGGGTAGAAGCGCTGGATAAAGCGCTGGGGCTGGACGCTGCGACCGATATGGCAGCTTTAACGGCCAAACTGCAAAGCTGGTATCAGCAAAGCAGCCTGAGCACCAACGAAGGGCGTTTAAGCTGGCTTGGCAAAACGCCGGCAGATTTTGCCGCGAGTGACGACCCTTTTATCAAAGCCGCTGTGGCTTTGTTTGATGTCAGCATGGCCTTTGAAAAACAGCAAAAACAGCTGGCAGGGCAGATGTCTTTAGTGCGTCCGGCTTATATGCAGGCCATTATTGCCTATAACAAAGCGCAGGGACGGCCGGTGTATCCGGATGCCAACAGCACACTGCGGGTGACTTATGGCACTGTTGACGGTTATCCGGCGGCAGATGGTGTATACAAAACACCATTTACCACTGTGGCCGGTATGCTGGCCAAACAAAAATCAGAAGCACCATTTTTAGTGCCACAAAAGCTGGTCGATGCTTATAAAGCGGAAGCATATCAGGGTTATTATTATGCTGACCTCGCGGCACAGCCTGCCAAACACTGGTGGTGTGCCATGGTCACTTGTGAGGCACCGCCGGCATTGCCAATTAATTCAGTGCCGCTGAATTTCCTGTCAAGCGCCGATACCACAGGTGGTAACTCAGGCTCAGCCGTGATGAACGCCGATGGGGAACTGGTGGGGCTTAATTTTGACTCTACTTACGAGTCTATCAGCAAAGACTGGTATTTTAATCCGGCCATTACCCGCGCTATCCATGTGGATATCCGTTATGTGTTGTGGCTGATGCAATATGTAGATAAAGCCGATAATTTATTAGCTGAAATGGATATTAAAACCACCAAGCCTGAATAAAGCCTTCAGCATGCTCTGAAACTTTACAGACCACAAAGCCCGGTTTTGCCGGGCTTTGTTTTTTTAGACTGTAGCTTCAGAAGCTGTCGTTTTATAACTTTGCCAGTTACAAAATCATCGAGGCTTTGGGATTTAATAAAGATAAAATCGACAGCCCTTCCAAACTGGCAAAAGCACGGGCTTCATCCAAATCTTTGCGGCTTAAGCCCAGGCTCTGGGCCAAAGGTAAATCAACTAAATCGGCAAATTCGAACTGACCGGCGGCGGCATTTAATAAGGCTAGTCTGGACGCCAGATGTAAAATTTGCACCGGCAGATTGCCGGTTTTCAGTTGCGGAGTATTCAGATAATTGAGCGGTTCAATCAGGTTTTCCGGCAGTTGCCACAGTTTGAGCAAGGCCACACTGCAGTCACTGTAACTAAAACCCAACAGTTCCTGCTGCCTGATCCAGGGCAGAGTGCCACGCTGATAATGGGCACAAATCCGGGCCACTTCAGGTTTCACCGCCACCACCACAAGCTCGCCGATATTATGCAGTAAACCCGACAAATACAGCGGTTCACTTTGCCGCACATTCAGCCTGAGCCCCAGTTGTTTGGCAATCAGCGCACAGTGAATGCTCATTTCCCAGAACCGTTCTAAATCAATCACCTGAGTGGGGGTTTTGCTAAAAGCTTCAGTGGCGCCATAAGCGACCACCAGGTTGTAGACCTGGGTATCACCCAGCAATAACAGCGCTTTGTTCAGCGAGTCCACCTGATTGGGAAAGTTATATAAAGCACTGTTGGCAAGCTTCAGAATACGGGAGGCCAGCGCGGGATCAAGGGCGATCAGTTCAGCAATTTCATCCAGACTACTGACATTGCTATCGATTAAGTCTTTGATTTTAAGGCAGGTTTCCGGTAGTGCAAATACATCACCGACCTGGCGGGCATAGTCAAATGCGCTCACGCTGTCCTCTCCTTTGGGTTTTGATTTTCTATAGTGTCGCTTTAAACCACACTTTTACAAGGCAGACCCGGCTTTTTTTTGCCCGGCTTTGCAGATATTGGGCGTGATGTTAAACCCTTGTAAATTAATCCTTTATCAGCGGCTTGATAGGTTGCTGAGCCAGCTTTTTAGTCTGTGTTCAACAGCACTGAACCCAATATCCGGCTGTTGTGGCCTGGTGTTCCGGCTGTGCGGACGACATAAAAATGACATGGGTATGTCATGTGGCTGTCATCGCAGGCTTTTATGGTAACTGCCTTATTTTTATCAAGTTACTGAGGTATTGTGATGAAACATAACGGAAAAATACGTGGTGCTGTGCTGGCTGTTTTGCTTGGCAGCCTGATGTCGGGTTGTAGTCTGGACGGCAAAGATGGCGACACCGGGCCAGCAGGCGCCACAGGGCCGGCTGGCGCGACCGGACCTGCCGGCAATGCCGGCCAAAATGCACAAAATGGTATTGCGCTCAGTGCCATTGCCCGTTTTAGTACCGGCACTTATGGCGCCGGCGCCGCAGAAATAGTGCAGTTTCATCATGCATCTTCCCGCATTTTTGTGGTGAACGGCGCAGCCAATAAAGTTGAAGTGCTGGATGGCAGCGGCTTAAAAACAGCAGCGCTGAGTGACCCACTGACCGCCAATAACCTCAGCAGTACACCACTTTTGATGCCGGCCACAGTGACAGTACGCAATAGTTTGGATCAGGATGAAACCCTTGCCCTGGGTTTTGCCAACTCTATTGCCATTTGGGGCAACTGGCTGGCCGTTGCAGTGGAGAATAAAATCAAAACTGCGCCAGGCGCTGTGCTGTTTTTTGATATCAGCGCCGCACCTGTATTGCGCCATGCCGTCAAAGTAGGTGCTTTGCCCGATATGCTGACTTTTACCAAAGACGGCAACAAAGTGCTGGTGGCCAATGAAGGTGAACCTGCCGCTGATTATTTGACTGATCCGGAAGGTTCAGTGTCGGTGATTCCTATGTCACAACAGCAACCGGCCTTACAGGCACAACATATTCTGTTTACCGGACTGAACAACCAAAAGGCCCAGCTATCTGCCAAAGGGGTGAAGTTTGCAAGCCCGGCAGCAACCACAGTGGCGCAGGATCTGGAGCCTGAATACATTACTCTCAGTGCCGACGACAAAAAAGCTTATGTGGCATTGCAGGAAAATAACGCGTTGGCCGTGCTGAATTTAACCAATAACACAGTGGAAAAACTGCTGCCGCTTGGCTTTAAAGATCACAGCCAAAACAGAAACACCTTAGATGTCAGTAACAGAGATGGGGTGAATCTGGTCACAGTGCCAAAACTTTATGGCATGTATCAGCCTGATACGCTGGCCAGCTACAGCTGGAATGGCGCCACTTTTATTGTCAGCGCCAACGAAGGGGATGCACGCGATTACCCTGGTTATTCCGAGCAGGCAAGGGTGGCCTCGTTAACCCGCTCGGACAGCCTGCAGCAAAGCCAGGCTGCAATCTATAGCGCAACAGGTTTGGGCCGGCTGAATGTCAGTACAGCCTTTGGCAAAAATGAAGAGGGCAAGTTTGACGCTTTGTACGCTTATGGCGCCCGCTCTTTTAGTATCTGGGATCAAAACGGTATGCAGGTGTTTGACAGTGGCAACGATTTTGAACGGATAACTGCGGCGTTACATGCAGATAAATTTAACTCCAACCATCTGACGGTGGAAGGGGATAACCGCTCTGACGATAAAGGCCCGGAACCGGAAGCTTTGGCCATAGGTCGGGTGGGGGATAGAACCTATGCTTTTATCGGCACTGAGCGTATGAGCAGTGTGTTTATTTACGACATCACGAACCCCTATCAGCCGGTGTTTATCGACTATCTGCTGAACCGGGATTTAAACGCACAATACAGTATTAATGATGATGTACAGCCAGCAGTAGTCAGTGGCAATGTGCAGCAGGCCGGTGACTTAGGTCCTGAATCTATTGTGTTTGTTGAAGCTCAGCACAGCCCGACCAAACAGCCGCTGTTATTGATTGCCAACGAAGTCAGTGGTTCTGTCACAGTGTTTCATATTCAGGTTAAATAAGCCGCCGGTCAGATAATCCACAGTGATAAATAAAGGCCGGTCTAACCGACCGGCCAGTTAAACGCTGCAGCAATCTGCTAGCTGTATTCAGCTTTTGGGCTGTTTTTACTCCTTCAGGACTTTATCGTCGTTTTTTTGTCCTACTCCCGGAAACAGGCCGCAGCTTTGGCTTGAAAAATTTCATCACAACTTGCTAACATAATCTAAATGGCTGCTTTTTATGACATTATTGGCCTTTTTTATGTGCTTGATTGATGGGCTTCATCTATACTCTGCCAATTCCCAGACCAACCTTTACCGGATTTGTTGTTGAACGCGACAGCAGACTGCACTGCTGCGAATTCTTATCAGGGTAAAATTGCCAATTCTTCAGAAGGATACTGTGATTAAGTCTGCATTTGGCTTTTTATTGTTGATATTCAGTACGCTGCTGTGGGCGGACAGCCCGGCGGTGGCTTTGGCCGACAATCCGGCTCAGGCTGACAGCACAGCAACACAACCGCTGGTGGTCGTCCATACTGCAGTTGCTGTACAGAGCCTGACTGCGGCGCAGCTTCGCAGTATTTATTTAAAACGTCAGGTGATTTGGCCTGATGGCTTGCCGGTTCAGGTGTTTGTGTTGCCGCTGCAGTCGGCGGTGCACAAAGAGTTCAGTCAAACCCGATTAAAATTGTTTCCTTATCAGCTGGAGAGGAACTGGCAAAAGCTCACCTTTTCCGGCATTGGTACCCCGCCCACCGAAGTAAGTTCAGCCACGGACATGTTGCGCCTTATTCAGACGACACCAGGCGCTATAGGCTATTTGCCGTTTGATCATGAGACTACAGATGCAAAAGTTATTCAAATCAAGCCATAACGCAGCAGGAGCGCTGCTTGTTGCCCTCGGCCTTTGTCAGGCAACTCCGGTTATTGCCAGTGAAACCTGGCACTGGCATGGTTTTGTTGCCCAAGGCCTGATGCGCTCGGCCGACAGCAATTTTGTCAATAACGACGGTGCTATCAGTGCTGAGCTGACCGAATTTGGTCTTAATTCCACCTGGAAACTCAGTAATACTGTGCGCCTTGCCGGTCAGCTGATGTATCTGGACGGCGGCAACAGATTTCAGCAGGGCGGGCGTATTGATTATCTGTTTTTAAACTGGACCGCAATTAATGACATGGACTGGCAACTGGATTTATACGCCGGCCGTTATAAAAACAATCACTGGTTATATTCCGCCACCCGCGACGTGGCTATTACCAGGCCGCTGATTGTGCTGCCCCAGTCGGTGTATTTTGATGCCTTTCGCGATATTGCCGTAGGTTCAGACGGCCTTGCTGTAACCTCTACCCATAACCTGAATTTTGGCGAGCTGGAGCTGAACTGGAGCCTGGGGGCAACCCCTATTCCTAAAGAGCAAAGCCAGCGGGTGATTAGCACCTTTATTAACGGCAAAACAGAACAGGACTTTGTGCATCAGTTCAGTGTGTTCTTGCGGCCGGCGCAAAGTAAAAGTCAGTGGGGCATCAGTTTACTGGACTCAGATTTTAACTACAGAAGGGTTGCCAACGACATTTTTGCCGACGGCGATTTTACCGTGCAGCGGGTGATGGCCAACTGGCGTTACAGCGAACAGGATTGGGAGCTGTCGAGCGAGGTCTTTCAGGAGCGGGTGTCGGTGTATGGTTTTTACGCACCGGGCACAGAACGCACTCAGTTTGGCTGGGGCGCTTATTTACTTGGCAGTTATAACCTGTCGGCCCAAAGCACTTTGTATCTGAGCCATGACCACTTTTTTGCCAATAAAGACGACAAAAGGGGCTATTTATTGCCACAACAAAGTGGCGGTTTGATCCCGGCTTATTTTGGCTATCAGCGTGATACCGCCCTTGGTTTGAGTCATAACATCCAGCCCAATTTAAGGCTGAAAATGGAGTACCACTGGAATACCGGTACGGGCCGCCTTGGGCCCAATGTGGTGCCTGACACAGTGGTGAATCGCTCGCGGCATCACGAGCTTTGGGCCGTGCAGCTGATGTATTGGTTCTGAGTATGCGGCCATTTTTAAGTCTGCCGTGGAAAATTTTAACCCTGACGCTTGGCGCTTTGTTATTGATGACAGTGGTGCTGACCAGTTTTAGTCTGGTGAAAATGGAGCAGGATTTTCACCTGCAACAGAACAAACAGCTGGAACTGCGACAACAACAATTTAACCATCTGAATTTATTATTAGAAAACCAACTACGCAGCTGGATAGAGTCCTTTACCGATATGGTACAGCTGCGCGCGCAAAACGACTTTTCTACTTTTGCCACTGAGTTGGCCGAACATTATGACGCCATTTCTTTGCATCTGAATGTGGAGAGCATGTGGCTGCTGGATGCCAAACTGCAGCCTTTGTACGCTTCTGTGGCGGAAATTCCTAAACCTGTGCTGACAGTGGCCCGTCAGGTGCTGGCGCTGCAACAACCGCAGTCGGCCACCTTTTGTCGTTTACAGTGCACCAAGCTGGTGATGGTGCCGGTGCAAAATGCCAGTGGTGAGCTGGCGGTGGTGGCTATTTCCACCACTTTGCTCGATGTGCTGGCGTCACTGAAACAAGGGGTTGGTTCTGAAGTGGCGATAGTGCGGATAGAAAGTGCCGAACAAAGCCCGCTGTTTAACTTTAAATTGTTGTCTTTATCTAATCCCGAGCTGATGCGGCCGGTGTTTGCCCAGTTGTCTGAAGCTTTGAGTTTGCAACAGGCGATTAAACGTGGCATTGATGTTGAGCTCAACCAGCAGCAGTACCTGATCAGCCTGTTGCCGCTGCTGACCCAGGATGAAGGTTTTTATCTGGCGATGGTGGACGATATCAGCAAGTTTGCCAAAGCCAAACAGCAGTACCAGCAACAGATCATCTGGTTTGCCTGCTTTAGCTTTTTTTTGCTGGCTATTGTTATTTATATCAGTACCTTAAGATTAAGTCGCCGGTTGTTAAACCTGGCCGCTCAGTTGCCTTTACTGGCGCAGCGTCAGTTCCGCCAGTTCCGCCAGCAAAGCAGCCATGCCCCGCTGATTTTTCAGGACGAAGTGGACGTATTAACCCAGTCGGCGCACCAGCTCAGTGTGGAGCTGGAGCATTTGCATCAGCAAATAGAGCTTAATACCCAGGAGCTGGAAAACATTGCGATGTTTGATTTGCTGACCGGCTTACCCAACCGCAATATGCTGCAGTTTCAGCTGAAAAAAAGTCTGGCAGCGCTGGAGCGGCAGCAAGGTGCTTTGTCGGTGTTGTTTCTGGATTTGGACGATTTTAAAAAAATTAACGACAGCAAAGGCCACGCCGCCGGTGACCAGCTGCTGGTTGAAGCAGCCAGCCGGTTACGGAGCTGTATCCGCAGTGCCGACATTGCCTGTCGTTTTGGCGGCGACGAGTTTGTGCTGGTGTTAACCCAGTCCAATGAGCTCAATTACCCTTATCAGGTGGCTGACCGTATTTTTGAAGCTTTTAAACAACCCATCAGCCTGGGCAATCAGCTGTTTTATATTTCCACCAGTATTGGCATCAGCATGACGGAAGACCCAGACGCTGTACCGGATGAGCTTATTCGCCAGGCCGATATGGCGATGTATGAAGCCAAAGAGCGGGGCGGTAATAATGCGCTGTTGTACGACCAGCAAATGTATCAGCGCCTGGCGCAGCGCCTGGTGCTGGAGCGGGAAATTAAAGATGCCATCAGCCTGCAGCAATTTAGCTTAAGCCTGCAGCCCCAAATTGAGCTGGCAACAGGCCGGCTGGCTGGTTTTGAAGCCCTGCTGCGCTGGCAACATCCAGAGCGTGGCATAGTGACACCTGATGAATTTATCGGCATTTTAGAAAACTCACCACAAATGATTGAGCTGGGTTACTGGGTATTTAAACGCAGTTTTTTCCTGGCCAAAGAGCTGATTAATAAAGGTTATCCGGATATTCGTATTGCCATTAATTTGTCGGCTGAGCAGTTTTTAGACCCACAACTGCCGGAGCTTTTGGCACTGTGGCTGGAAGATTTAAATTTATCGGCCGCCCATTTTGAGCTGGAGCTGACCGAGCGCACCCTGGTAAAAAATATCGAAGCCACCTTAAATGCCATGCGCGCGCTGAAGGCTCAGGGTTTTTATTTTGCCATTGACGATTTTGGTACCGGTTATTCGTCGTTAAGTTACTTAAAACAAATGCCGGTCGACATTATTAAAATTGATAAAAGTTTTGTGTTTGGCATGCTGGAAAACGACGCGGATTATCAAATCATTGTGTCGACCATCGCCATGGTGCAAAAGCTGGAACTGAAAGTAGTGGCCGAAGGGGTAGAAAACCGCGCCCAGCTGCAGCTGCTGCGCCAGCACAGATGCGACTACGCCCAGGGTTATTATTTCGCAAGGCCACTCAATGATGTGCAGCTGCAGGAGTTTTTAACTGATAAAGTGCCGAATGGGTATTTGATGCTGGGGTAGGGGTGGCATATTTGGGCATTATGCTTTTGCCTTTATCTCGTTTTGACCTCTGCAAGTTTCCTGTGATTTCTTTTGTCGACCCGCCATCAATTCACTTTCAGCCCGCTAGTGGCAAAACCCGACTTTTACAGCACCCTTAGCTGCAAGCTGAAAAAAAACATTCAGCCAAATGCTGGCGAAACCAAACTTCCACAGCGCCATCAGCGGCAGGCGCAATGGATGTTATCGCCACCTAACCTGCAACCCTTGGTGCAGCAGGCTCCTCATCCATCAATGGCAATGTAATAAAAAACGTGCTGCCTTTGCCTTCGGTGCTGTCAAAGCCAATGCTGCCGTGCATTTTTTCCATCAGCGCTTTGCAAATACTGAGGCCAAGGCCGGTGCCGCCGCGTTGGCGGGTGTCTGAGCCGTCGGCCTGGGCGAATTTCTGGAAAATGCGGCTACGAAATTCTTCGGCAATACCAGGGCCCTGATCGCTGAAGCTCACTATCGCCTGATGGCCTTGTTGTATTGCTTTGATCTGTACCTGGCTTTGCGCTGGCGAGAATTTTACCGCGTTGCTAATCAGGTTACTGAATACCTGTTGCAGGCGCTGGTTATGGGCCAGCACTTTGGTTGTGGCTGGCAGCTGCTCCAGATCCAGGCTGAGTGTCACGCCATAGCTGGTGGCGTAACTCTGGTTTTGTTGCAGCGCCAGCTGCAGCTGTTCGGCAAGGTTTAGCGGGCTCAGCACCAGGCTGGCTTCGGCCAGCTCCAGTTTTTCGATGTCCAGAATATCGTTGACCAAAAGCTCCAGCCGCTCGGTGTTTTTGCCGGCTAAGCGCAGCATATTGCCGGCCGCTTCAGGTAAGGTGCCTAACACGCCGGCGTTCACCAGCTCCAGCGCACCTTTAATAGAGGTCAGCGGTGTGCGCAGTTCATGGCTGACTGTTGCTACAAATTCGCTCTTTAGCCGGGCTATTTTTTTGCGCTCGCTGATATCGTGCAATAAACAAATAAACCAGGTGTGGCCTGGCAGGCTGTAGCTGCTCAGGCTAATTTCCAGCTGCAGTTTGACACCGGCGGCGCTGTTGCCCACAGCTTCAATGGCGCGGCCCTGAGCTTTGGTTAAATCCGCTTCGTTGTTGAGCTGCAGCTGTGGCAATAAAGCGGCAATTTGTAACTTTAATAACTGGCTGTTGTTGTAACCAAACAGCTGCTGGGCGGCAATATTGGCGCGCTCTATAGTGCCGTCTGAGTTAAAAATTAAAATAGCTTCAGCGGCGTTGTTAAAAATGCCGGTAAGCTCCAGCGTGCGCAGTTTGACCTGACGGCGCACCTGCTCGGCGCGGCCTGTTACCGACAATAAAAAACCACCCAGCAGGCCACATAACAATAAACCACCGGTCAGAATGGCCCAGGGTTGTAAACTGCTTTGTGATTTTAAAAATTGGTCACTGGGCGCTATCTGCAGGCTAAAACGCCGGCCGGCCAGGTCGAACTCTTGTTGCCAGATAAGCGACCTGGCATAAGCCGGTGTGGCGGATTGTTGTTTGTGGTACAGCGGTTGTGCTGTGCCGTCACTGATATCATTGACCACCAGCTGAAAACTCTGCGCCGGATAAGCGGCAAGCGCAGATTGGATCACGGCTGTCATATGCAGCACGGCCACCACATATCCCCGCAATAATTGCTGGCGCTCCATCGCTGTGGCCGGCCATAGTGCCGTTTGAAATACCGGGTAAAACAGCAACATGCCAATGTGCTGCTCATTGTCCTGCACCAGCTGCAGTGGGGCGGTCAGGGTGGCGTGGCCGCTATCGCGGGCGCTTTGCATGGCTTTTTGCCGCACCGGCTCAGAGGCCACGTCATAACCAATGGCGGTCAGGTTATCTGCTTTGGGTTCAATAAAGTAGATGGGAAAATAAGTGGGCCTGGGTGCTGCTGTAAGCAGCTGGTTATTGCTGCCGCGCTCGGTAATTTGCTGCTGGCCCGGCGCTTCGGCCTGCAGCCTGGCTTCAAACCAGGAGCGCTCGGCCAAAGTTATTTTGGGGTTCCAGCTCAGCGCGCGGATGCCGGGGTGATTGCGGGCGGTGGCGCTGACAAAAATAGCAAAGTCTGTTGCTGTTACTTCACCAGAGGCGGCAAAAAAACGCTCAATCGGCATTACTGAACTGGTGTAGAGCACCAGACGCGATTGAATACTTTGCGCCATTAATTTGGCCTGTTCATGAAACCTTTGTTGCAGTTGGTCTTGTTCATCTTCAATAGTGCGGAAAAACAGCACTACCATCAGGGCGCAGCTGATCAATAACGGCAAACCAACACTACTGACGCGGCTGCGCCAGATGTCACGTGGTTTGGCAAAAACAATAAACATTAAAGGTGTAGCAATTAATACACCTATGCTGTCGCCCACCCACCAACTCCACCAGCTAAACAGCAGCTGCGAAGCGCTGATAATTTGATGCTGATACAACACCGCAATACCGGCGCTGGCACTGAGCAGGCAGGACAGTGGTCCGCCTATCACTAACAACCAGAAAATTTGTTTATCGTCGGTCAGTGGGTTAGGGAAACCTATCCAGCGTTTAATCACCCAGCTGGCGCAACAACACTGCAATGTGGTGCCCAGGGCAATACTGCAGGGCACCAGCAGCTGTAAAGCGCTCAGTGGTGTTGTGGCAAGGGCTGAAAGACTGCCCAGGCTGATGCTGAGGTTCAGTAAAGTGGAGCCGAAAAAGACCCCAAACAACATGGGATAACCCCAGATAAGCACTGCTGCCAGTGAAATACCAACAGGCGGGAAAATAGCACTGACATAACCAGGTGGCGCAGCCAGCAGCATGGCCAACTGGCCGCTGATGACATAAGAAAGCGCCAGCAACAGTATTTTCAATAAGGTGGCAGCAACTGAGTCCGCAGCTTCAGGCGCTAAGGCTGGTGTTGTTGGCATTCTTTAGCGCCCGTAGCTCAAGCTTGCAGGCACAGTGCTGCAGAGGTTAAAGCACAAAGTGGTTACGGATCTCTGGTTTAAACCCATGGTGATGTCCTGATTGATAAAGCCGGCAGTCAGGCAGTAGCTGCAGCAGGTGAAGACTGATTAAGTATTAGATTTCAAATTGATAGCTAACAAACTTAAGATAGCGCAGCAGCTACCGGCGCGCTACAGGATCTATTGCCAGGCCTGCAAATGACGACTGCGACGCTGCTGCTCCAAAGTAGTGCGGTGGAAGCTGTAGCTTGGCTTAAAGCTCATGCTGCTGATATTCGCTCTCCGGCAGTTCTGCTGTTGCCGCTTCGCCAAACTCTGCCGCCGCGTTGCCAAGAGCCGCTTGTTGCTCAGCTGCGCGGATCGCGGTGAGTTTATCCAGCACCGCCTGGTTTTTAATAAGAGCCGCAGCAGGCGGCACCACCAGTGTGGTTTTTAAGTTCATTGCTGCCTGTGGCAGCGCTGCTAATGGCAGTTTGTCGATACGGGCTTGCTGAAAGGGCAGGCTGGGCGCTTCATATAACATCACTTGGTGATTGAGCGGGTAATGCGCTGCCAATAACTCCACCAGTACTTCCCGATAAGCGGCGCCTGTGGCAAAACGCGCCATGCTTTTATCACCGGCAATACCCACCTGCCACAACACTAAATAGGCCGTTGGGTCTATAGAACGCTTGTAAAACATATACTGGCTGGTTTCAAAATACTGGCAGCCCACTTTGCCAGGGTCTATACCAAGTTCAGCATGTAAACAGTCGGCCGCGCTGATACCAGGCTCCATATGGGCGGCATAACCTTCAGCCCGGGCCAGCTCTATCACTTTATGCGGTGCATAAGCAAACACACCAGGGTGGCCATAAAAAGCACCCACCACTTTTTTACCCAGCCGCACTTCGGTAAGCATTAAATCAATCATCTGCTGATAGGTTTGATGGCGCGATTTACCTTCTGCATAGAGCGGCGCAAAACTGCGCACATCCTGATGCATTTCTTTAAGCCAAAGCTCGGTAATACCATCGGCCACCCCGGCAAATACCACATCGGCATTTTCAATATAACTGCGCGATAAAGGGCTGATATGGGAGCCTAAGGTAATACCGGTGCCGACTATAACGATGCTGCCTGGTTGTATACACGACATAAACTTATCCCTTAAAACAGTAATTACTTAAGAAAACAATCTGCTGCTGAAAGCTGTCTTGTTGGATATCGTGTTCTGTAGCCACAAAGTCTCTAGTTCAGGTTGCTGATATATCCGAGGTGCATGCTGATAACCTAACCTAAAACAAATAGCACGCGCACTTTTATTCTCGGGATGAAATCTGGCTAAAACTGCTGGTGCATTTAAAACCTTGAAACAATACAGGCAAAGGCTGATCAATGCCTCATCTGCAATACCTTTTCCCCAAGCTTTAGTTGTAAGCATCATGCCTAACTCAATTGGCGCATCAGGTATATGGGTCGGTTGTATGGAGAGCAGTCCCACAGCGATATTTCTTGTGTTGCATTCAATCACCAGAAAACGCTTTAACGGAATTGCTTTAAGTTCAGCGTTAATACATGACCTGAGCAGCGAATTTATTTTTTCTTCGCTATAAGTTTCTGCAATGTTCCGCATTATACGTTGGTTGCCGTAAAGCTCGTGGAATAATGGCTGATGTGCCTGACTGACACTAACAATGGTTGTTTTTTGGGTCTTTTGCGGGAGGTTAGTTGATATCACTGTTTTAAAAGCCTGGTGTTCTGCCGATGATATGCACCGGACTAACTTGCAAAAAAAGATGGTTGCTGCACTACAGGAACATGCCTTCAGTCATATTTCCGATTCAGCTGAATTAAATACTGTAACTCGGTTTCTTCCTGAGTCTTTTGATTTGTATAAAGCGAGATCGGCGTCACGGAACAATTGCCTTAATTCATAACCGGAACGATCCGTGCTGGTTACGCCAAAACTTGCCGTTATGCTGATAGGATGTCCACTACCACTACAATCAATAATGGAAATTGCGTCTCTTAATATCTCAGCAAACAGAGCCGCTTTTTCTGCAGTACAAGCTGGCATATAAACAGCGAATTCCTCACCACCGATACGACCAAAAATATCAACATTACGTACGAACTGTTTACAGTGATGAACAACGGCTTCAAGAACCCAATCTCCGGTTAAATGGCCATATGTATCATTAATTTGTTTGAATAAATCTAAATCGAAAATAATAAATGAGTCTACTTGATTTGACTTTGAGCTTTGTTCAATGCACAGCTTCATCTTCTGCGTAAAATGATAGCGATTGCTGATTCCGGTCAGGTTGTCATTCTCTGCCAGAGTGCGGTACATTTTTCTGCTTCTCAATGTTTTTATTGTGAAATAGCTAATTGAAAATAGACAAATTACAAGCAAAATGATG
The DNA here is from genome assembly GCF_025245835.1 of Rheinheimera sp. 4Y26. Taxonomy (GTDB): domain Bacteria; phylum Pseudomonadota; class Gammaproteobacteria; order Enterobacterales; family Alteromonadaceae; genus Pararheinheimera. The sequence continues at coordinate 240,647 of NZ_JAOBWS010000003.1, read as the reverse complement.
AATAATCTGTTTTTTGCCGCTTCCGTTGCGGTGAGCTCACCTTCGAGTTTTAGCAAGGAGTTATTTTTTTCAAGTAGTTCAATTTGCTGGTTTTTATTAAATAGCTGCAACTTTGCCAGCTGAAATGAAATTTTTTGTGATGATAAATCTTCGTTGTAATATTTTTCAGCTTCCGAATAACGCTTGTAATAATGAAGTGCTTCACTAAATTGTTTTTGTTTTTCTTTTATATTTGAAAGTAATAATAGAGAATCTATAACAGGACGGGTTTTACCAGCCCTGCTGTTCATTTCAATTGATTTTTTCAGTTGTGTTTCTGCAGAAGCATAATCATCTAACCCATATTGGGCTGCACCAAGCAGATAAGTGTATTCGGATATATATATTTTGTAATTTGTCTTTTCTACATCAGGCATTAAATTTGTTATTTTTTCTTTTGCCTTTTGGAATTCTTTGTTTTTTAGGTTTTTATAAATAACATAGCTACTGATAGCCACTGAAGGAAGTAATTGACCTGCATCTCTACAGCGTAATGCGTCACTGTTAATTGTCTGCTCGTCAGCAGATGTATTCTGGTAATGTTCAGATTCGTGTTTTACCGCCAACGCATAACAGAGTACCCGATTTGCCGGTTCGTCCTTTAATAGTGCACTGGTTACTTCTAATGCTTGCTGATGCAATCCAAATTGTGAATAAACGATAGCTGCAACAAGCAATCCATTATGCTTATGTTCCTTATCTTTGACTCGCTCGCTTTCCTCTAGGGCAGGGATTAAATATTCCATAGTTAATCCGGCATTACGCTTGACACCATAGATATTTGCCAGAGATATTCTCGCGCGATAATTTAATAAAGAATCATCAGAGGCAGCTATTGATTTTTTATAGTTGATAATACCGTTGTCATAATCACCTGAATAAGCTGCATGATAAGCTTTTAGGTAATAATAATAAGATAACATCGCCGGTGGGAGTTTCTCCGGGGACTTTATTAAATTAACTAAATGAACACTTTTGGTGTGGTCCGTTGTTTTTATTTCGTCGGCTTGAATAAGAATTTTGTTGTAGTCACTTTCTGCAGCGACTAAATTAGAAAAACAAAAAAAGACGGCGCACAGCACCGTCTTTAATAAATGGAACTGCTTATTGGAAAGAAACTTTATCATCTTTCTGTTCAGGTGCATCTTCGGCTTCTTTTTCGTCTTCAGCAGGAACAAGTAAATAACAACCCTTTTTACCGGCATAAATAAGATTGCTGAGAAGAACGACGTCAGAATCGATAATAGCTTGTGCAACAAGTGGGTCTTCTGAGTTGTTCCGGATAAAACTTACTTTTTCATCTTGTGTCATCTTTTCAAATGAGGCATCTCGACCCAAGCGGTCTAACAGTTGTACTGTCGTGAGCATTAGTGTTTCCTTCACATCAATAAATGGTTGAACAAGCAGGATAATTGTTGACGAAACCTTAGCCTAACCGATAGAGCTGATTTTGAAAAGTAAAATCAAAGGGGTCAGAAATACATGAAGGAATGTAAAGGTAATAGCAGAATGCAGCCAAGTTCAGCTGTTCAATTTAGACAGGCTGGTGGTCAATAACCACCAGCCGGAATATTATCGGGAAGCTCCCACAGCACACATCGACTCATCCTTCACCACATAAGGCTGCAGCAGAGGTGCCATGCCTTTAAGTACCTGCAGCGGCAGCGCAGAGGTAAAGCTGAAATTGTCGGCGCCTTTGCCCGGCACAAAAGCGGTGAGGGTGCCAAAGTAGTTGTCGCCTAAATAAAACACAAAGGTGGCGGTTCTGTTATTCACCGTCGACGCCATCACTTTGCCACGCACCACCTGAGTGGCAATACGGTTATCACCGGTACCTGTTTTGCCGCCAATTTTAAGCGGGGAGCCATCGGTTTTGGTAAAGCTGCCATTTAAACGCCGTGCCGTACCCAGTTCAGCCACCTGGCCTAAAGTCTTTTTCAGCGCCCGTGCGACTTCAGGGCGCATCACTCTTTCACCTGCACTGGCGTTGTATTGCAGCATAGTTTCATAAGGCGTTTTGGCGGCAAAATGCAGGCTGTCAATACGGATGGTCGGCAAGCGGATACCGTCGTTCTGAATAATACCCATCAGTTCAGCCAGCGCAGCAGGGCGATCGCCCGAGCTGCCAAGTGCTGTGCCTAAAGACGGCACCAGGTGGTCAAAAGCGTAACCCAGTTTGGCCCAGCGCTGGTGAATATCCAGGAATGCTTCTACCTCCAGCATAATGCGGATGCGGTTGTCGCGCGCACTGCGGTTACTGGTTTTAAACAACCAGCGATACACTTGCTGGCGCTGTTCACTGCTTTGCGCCACGGCATCGCTGAATTTTGCGTCCGGGTTTTTATTGATAAAACTTAATAACCACAGTTCCAGCGGGTGCACCTTGGCGATATAACCCTGATCCGGCAAGCTAAATTTGCCCGGACCATATTTGTTATACAGCTCATCCAGTTTTTTCGGGCTGAGTTGTTCATCCGGCAGTTTGTCCAGTAAAAAACGGCTGAACTGGCTAAAGTCAGATTCCGGCAATAAATAACGGTGTACCGCAGCTAAACGGTCCGGCGTTTGTTTTAAGCCGTCAAAAAATACTTCGAGGCGTTCATCGGCCGGTTTTTGCTGATATTTTTTCCAGAATTTACGTAAAAATTCAGTGCCTTCTTTATCAACAAAACGGCGCAGGTATTCTTCCCGTTTTGGATCTTTGTCACTTCGCAGCAATAACGAGCTGCTGCCCAAAGTCTGATAACTGCTGGCATAAGCCACGATGTCACGCATTAAACGGACAAAAGGCAGGTTGTGTGACTGCTGCAAACTTTCGGCAACTGTAGGCACCTTGCTGTCTTCTTTTTTGTCGAAGTTATTAAAGACCTGCAAACCACCGCCGGTGAAAAAACGCTCGTGCGGCGAGGCCGAATAAGTGCGGTTAAGCGCTGCGTCCAGCATAGCGGTTAAACTTCGGTCTGACGTTTGCGCCATATAGTTGGCGGCCCAGCGGGTAATGTGGTCGGCCGGGGCAATATCGAGGTTTAATAAATTCACCGGCAGCTCGTCGGCAAAATTCTGATGCAGCTCAGCAACTATTTCTAAATAAGTGGCCAGCACCCGCAATTTGGCGGTAGAGCCAAGCTCCAGTTTACTGTGCTCGTTTAAGTCAAAGGGCTGGTCGGTACTGTCGGTTTGTACCCGCACCCTGTTGCCATCCGGTGTTTTTTCAAACAGGGTAAAGCTGTATAACACATCATCTGTGCCACTGGCGCTTAATAGCCTGTCACCAATCAGGCCGTATTTGGCGGCGGTGTCCGGGTTTGCCAGGCTACGCAAATAAGCACTGACTTTTTGTTGCACGTCGCCATGCAAGGTGCTGTGGGCGTTTAAGTCCAGCCGGTCTAAGTCGTATATCGGCTGGTTCAGTAAATTGCCAAGGCGCAGGCGGGCGGCATTAATGCCTTTTTTGGCGTCCTGCTCGGCTTTGGTTTTATTCACTTTAGCAACGCGAAAGGTCAGCTTTTGCGACAGTGCTTCGTCACGCAAGGCTTTGTCTATCACACCGGCACCTGCTAATAACCGCAGATGGCTGTCGGTGAGCTGTTCTAAATCGTCATGGCCTTGCAGCAAATAATAAGAAGGACGGCGCTGCGCTATCATCAGTGCCACAATTTGGCGGAAATATTGCGCCCGCTCAGCGGCGTTTTCAGCCGTTGCAGGCGCGCTTAACAGGCTGTTGGCTTTGTCAAAATCACTGCCAAACCAGGCATAGAGTGCATCACCAACACCATGTACTTCACCATGACCCGGTGCAGAGGACAAAGGCACTGTATTTAAATAGTCCTGAACTATACGGGTACGCATGCCCATGGTATTCACACCATGCTGATACACCCTGATGGTTCCTGAGATGATTTGAACGGCTTTGTCTTTAAAACCGCGGGTTAACCCCATAGGCGAGTGGCGGAATTTTTCAATCTGGGTGGCAAGGGTACTGCCGCCCGCTGACTGACCGCCCACCGACAACACTTTTCCTACCTGGCTTGCCGCCGCCATGATAAAACGCGGCCAGTCCATCACCGGGTTGGCGGTTGGGGGGATTTTTAATAAGTTTCTGTTTTCAATAAATAATAAACTTTGCGCCACTACCACAGGAATGTCTCTTGGGTCGCGGTACACCCGTTGCGGGTAGTTAAAATCAAATAAGGTCTGGTTACGGCAATCCGCTAAAAACAAACCGGATTGCACTTTTTCGCGATAAGGCGGAAATAGTCCCTGTGAAGCGTAATGATTCAGCGCCGGCGAAAACTCAGCCTGCGCGGTGATACGGAAATTACGCTCCAGTAAACGGGGTAATAATTCGGGGAGCTTGGTGTAACCATGGCGCTCGTCAAAAGGGCCACCTTGCGGATACACCACTTGTTTGGCCGGACCTTGCTGCAGCTGATAAGTCAGGGTTTTGGCGTATTCAGCAATTTTTGGCGCGCTGTAGTGCGCAGTATGTAATTCATAAGCCACCAGTACGCCGGCAGATGCCATTAAAAGCAACAATAACACCGGGATCAGACTGCGGCGTTTGTAACGTACCTCCACCTGCTGCGAGGTTAAACCAGTGCGCTGCTGCGCCTGGCCTGCAGGTTCGCGGTAGTTATCAAACTGCATTTTTTCAACCGGTGGTGGGGTAGAGGTAGGCAACTTTAAATCCATTTTGCACGGCAAAGAACAAGGCCGCTGATTTTATCTGGTTCCGCTGTGCTTTGCAGCTGAATTTTAAGCGGCAACAGCGCTACAAACAGGTTGTGCACCAGGGCGCACAACCTGTACTGGCTACGGCTAGAGCTTTGCTTAGTGGTGATGGTGTCCACCCACGCCATGGGCGTGACCATGGGCAATTTCCTCTTCAGAGGCAGCGCGCACATCCAGAATTTCAAAATTAAACTTCAGTGTTTTGCCTGCCAGCGGGTGGTTGGTGTCCACGTCGGCTTTAAACATGCCAACTTTAACAATTTTAACCTGACGTGGGCCATGTTCGGTTTGCACCACGGCCATCATGCCTGGTTGCCATTTTTTGGCGCCCTGCAGATGTTTCACCTGCACACTTTGAATGGCGTCTTCACGGCGTTCACCATAAGCGTCTTTTGGCGCTAATGTCAGCTCCAGGGTGTCACCTTTGCCTTTACCTTCCAGCGCCTGTTCAATGGCCGGTAACATATTCTGATGACCGTGCAGATATAACAGCGGGTCGCTGCCTTGTGAGCTCTCCAGAAGGCCGCTGTCATCTGATAACTGATAGTGCAGTTGTACCACTGTGTCTTTGCTGATTAACATTTGCTGCTAAGTTCCTGTGCAATAAAAAAGGTCGTTATTATCCTGACTTCATCGCCAAAGCGCGACCTTTTTTCTGCACGCGCCATGTTCTGCCAGCTGAAATGTCCGATCTGAACCGCTTCCGTTAGTCATAACGGTGATAATGGCGGCGCTCTTCATGGCCTTCAGTGCGGCGGGTGTCATAACCGTAACTTTCTCTGCTGTAATAACGCGGTTGGTCGTACACCTCCACAAAACGTACTTCACGGCCACAGGCATTGTATCTGTGACAATGTTTTTTCCAGTGTTTACGGTGTTTTTTTTGTGCCTGAATAATAATGGGTTGCACCACCACAGGGGCGTAATGCCGCTCTACATAAACTGGTTCGTGATACACCCGCACCGGTTCGTGGTAAATCACAGTGGGGCTGCGATCGCCAATATGCACTGAACCATAAACACCGGGTTGCACCTGACCATGCAGGCTGACGCTGACATCTGCGGCCAGTGCGCTGCTGCTAATCAGTGCCAGCACACCCAGATATAACCAGCGGGCATGCCGGCTTAATGGGGCTGATGTGTTGCTGTGATTGTTGTTAGTGCTTGTCATTGGATTACCCTCCGCCCTGGTTGGGCTTATTGATAATCACACTATGGCAAGCGACATCTGAATTTTGGCTGAACTGACACAAGGTTGTTTGTTGAGTACTGTGTTAGTGCCAAAGCGCCGGATCCAGCCGGTAAAACTGGCGCAGTTGCTGATACAAAGCCGGATGTTGCTGTTGCATGGCCTGGGGCTGTTCAAAAAATACTTCGGTGGTGACGGCAAAAAACTCGGCCGGATTGGTGGCGGCATAAGGGTTAAATAGGGTCGGCACACCAAGTGCCAGCTGTTGTTGCAGTTTCTCAAACTCCGCGCTTAACACCTGACTCCAGACCCGGTAGGCCTCGCTGCTGGCCAAAAAGGGCGCGCCGTTGGCAAGGCCGTTTTCCTGATCCAGCTGATGGGCAAATTCATGTAACACCACATTATGGCCGTCTCTGGGATCGGCAGCGCCCTGCAGACTATCGGGCCAGGACAACACCACTTTGCCCTGTTGCCAGGATTCGCCTAAGCGCATTTCGGTGTTGTTGCTGACCACTCCCGCCGCGTCGGTTTGTTGCCCCGGCACCAGATAAGCCGCCGGATAGACCAGAATACTGCGCAGGTTTGGGTATAAAGCTGTGGGGCGGTTGAGCATCAGCAAACAGGCCTGAGCGGCAATATTGAGTTTGATTTCGTCATTTATCTGCAAACCTTCACAGCCAATAAACTGTTTTTCAGCAATAAAAAGCTGGATCAGTTTTTTCAATTTGAGCTGTAAATCCGCCGGCAAGCTGTTATAGAGCGGCAATTGTCGTTTTAATATTTTGCGCCAGGCTGTTGGAAAGGCGGTGCCGGCAATTTGTTGCTTGAGCCTGCGCTGGCGCCACACCGGCCAGAGAATAGCGGCAATCACCAGCAACATCAGGAAAACGATCAGACTGTTTTGCATAATACCCACACATTTTACTCCCGCGGGCGCTGAATTGGCCGCTCTGGTCTTTGAAATGGGTCAGCTGCTTTGATTTTTCAAGCAAAACCCTGGCAATTCAGTTGGCGGAAGGCGCAAAAAATGTCATCTTTGTATACACTCTACGCATCCTTGTCAGCGGAAAGACGCATGAACATTTTTCAATTACAACAACAACTTTCCATCGCTCAAAGCATTCTTGCCCAGCTTCGGGAACCACAAATTCAGCAAGACAGAATGCGTTTTCGGCTGAACCTGCAGCGCCTTGGCAGTCTGCTGGCCTATGAAGTGTCGAAGGTGTTGCCTTACCAGCAATTTGACATTCAAACTGCACTTGGCTCGGCCAAAGTGGCAGATCTGGAGCAGCAGCCGGTGCTGATTTGTGTGATGCGGGCGGGTTTGCCGTTTTATCAGGGATTTCTCGATATGTTTGACCAGGCCGACAGTGGTTTTGTCGGGGCTTATCGTGAGGAAGGGGCAGATGCCAGCGAACTGGATATTTTTTTAGGCTACAGTGCCACCCCTGATATTGCCGGGCGTGACCTGATTTTAATAGACCCTATGCTGGCAACCGGCTCGTCGTTATTCAAAGTGTGGCAATTGCTGCGTAAAAAAGGTGAACCCCGTAGCCTGCATATCGCCGCTGCTATTGCGGCGCCTGAGGGCATGGCGATGTTACAGCAACAGATTGATTTCCCTGCATTTTTCTGGCTCGGCGCTTTGGATGACAATCTCAATGCCCAGGCTTATATAGTGCCCGGGCTCGGTGATGCCGGCGATTTATGTTTTGGCAGCAAGAACTGACGGGCCCGTTATGATCAAGCGCGCACAACAGCCACAGTTACTCACTCCGGAACTCAAAGGCTGGAGCCTGTGGCTGAGCCGGCACAATGCATCCAGCTGGTTGGTGATGGCGCTGATGTTACCTTTGTTGCTGTATTACTGGTTCAGTTACAGCCAGCAAATTGCCCGCGAGCAGCAAGAAATTTTTCAGCAACATGCCGACGATCTGGAGCTGAATCTAAAGCAGCGGCTGCAACATTTTGAGTTTTTGCTGGGCTCAGGTATGGCTTTTGTCAGCTCTTCTGAACAGGTGACTCAGGCCGAATGGCAGCGTTTTGTCACTGGCCTTGATTTAGACAAACATTACAGCGGTATTCAGGCTTTTGGTTTGGTGAACTATCGTTCTGCCAACGAGATTGCGGCGCTGGAACAACAAATTCGTGCCGATGGTGTGACAGATTTCACCGTGCATCCTGCAGGTGAACGGCCGTTTTATGCTGTGGTCACCCATATTCAGCCGCAAAATGCCAAAAACAGCGCTGTGCTTGGCTATGACATGCTGACCAATCCACTGCGGCAAAGAACCGCAATGCGGGCAGCCAGCCTTGGCAACATCGCTGTGACCCCCCGGATTTTGCTGGCACAGGATGGCAGCAATGCGGTTGAACCCGGTTTAGTGCTGGTGCAGCCTGTGTATAAAGCCGGCGCCCTGTTACAAAGTGCCGAGCAGAAAATGAAGGCGCTGCAGGGCTTTGTTTATGCCGCTTTTCGTGTGAACGATATGATGACGCGGCTTTGGCATAATGCTCATACCGAGCTTGATTTCAGCTGGTATTCGTCGGCACAACAGGCACCTTCGGATCTGCTATATCAGCGCCGGGACGGCCAGCAACAGGGCCAGGTTTTTGTCATGCACAAAGAGCTGGAGTGGTATGGTCAGCCATTCTGGTTGCAGATCCGCAGCAACGACCGGTTTGTGAAAAATTACCTGCCGGTGGCCAATTATTGGTTGTTGTTTTTTCTGTTGTTGATGATGTTGTTGCTGTTTGCTGTGCTAAGCAGGGTGAATTTACGCCGTTATCATGCCGAACTGTTGCAACAGGAGTTACAACAGCAGCTGCATGCCCAGTATCAGCAGCTGATTGCGAACGAACAGCGCCAGGCGCTGGCGCTGAAAGCCAGTCAGCTGGCCTGGTTTGAATTTGACTTATCTACCGGCGATGCCTTTTATTCTGACAATTGGTGGAAGCTGTTTGGCTTTACCGCAGCGCAGCAACATCCAACTGAACAGACCATGCTGGATTTATTGTTGCCATCCGAACGGGATATTTTCCGTCATGATGTGCAGCGTATTCTGGCGTCAGGGCCTGAACAGTTCAGTCAGCGTTATCAGTTTATGCACCGTCAGGGGCAAATTTTGTCGGTGTTGATGCAGTGCCAATTATTGCGGGACGCCGATGGCTCGGCCTTAAGGCTATCCGGCGCTTTACTCGATCAGACTCAACAGGTCAGCCAAAGTGAACAGCTGCAGCAACTGATGCGGTTATGTCAATTTGAAATCGCCAGCACAGTTGCCGGTTGTCAGCTGTTAGTGCAACAGGATCCTGTTGTGGCCAGCTATCAGTTGGCACATTTGCATTGGTTAAGTCAGCAGTTTTGTCAGATGGTTTCAGGTGCTGAACCTTTGCCGGCCTTGCCGGTGCGTCTTGATTTTACCGCTTTGATGCCGAAGTTATTAAAGGCACTAAGCCCGGTGGCAGCCGGTAATCAACAGCGTCTGGAATGGCGTCAGAGTCAGAGTCCTTATGGTCTGACCGGCTATGAAGGAGTCTGGTGGCAGCTATGTAGTGATTTATTGTTGTTAGCCATGTCGCTGGCTGAGCGCAACAGCAGCATTATGGTTGGCATGGACTTTTACCCCGGCATTATCAGCTGGCAGGCGGAGCTTGACGTCGATGCCGAACAAACCGCAAATTTCCTGGCGACGCAAACCAATATCGCTATGTTAGATGGCCCTTCCGCAGAAAGTAATGACAGATATTGTGCTTTACTGGCGGCCAAACACTGGGCTGCGGTGCTCGGCGCTGAGCTCAATATCAAACATGAACAGCAAAAGTTGTGGTTTTATCTGACAGTCCGCCAGCAATAAGATTTGTGTCAGTTTTGCTGGTCGCGCCCTGGTTTTCTCAGCTGATACCACAACAGGCTAACCAGCAGCACCACCAGTGGCAAGCTCAGTGCCTGCATCAACTGCAGCGGCAGGGCAGGCCACAGCAGGCTTAACGAACTTAAACCTTTATCCAGCAGCTGCACAGCGTAATAACAAATGGCCACAGTGGACAGCCGCTCTACTGCTGTTTGCAGCTGCAGTTGTTGTCTTGCCCTTTTTTCCATCGATATCAACAATTTACTATTTTGCCTTTCCAGCTGAAGGCTGATGCGGGTGCGCAATAGTTCGGTTGAGCGGCCAAGCCGGTTCGATAAACTGCGCTGACGGTTCAGCACCGACTGGGCAGTGCGAAAGGCTGGGGTAAGCCGGCGCTCGGAAAAATCCTGTAGTGACATCAGGCCGTCCAGCGCTGTTTCTTTTAACGCTTTGAGCCGGTCGAGCGTCAGCTGATAATAGGCTGCACTGGCTTCGAGCCTGGCGCTGTTGTTGGCTATCAGATGTTCGGTTTGTGCCGCCATCTGACTGATTTCCTGCAGCATTTTTTCATCTGAACCCTGCTGTTGTTCAATACGCTGGGTAATATCTGACAGTTGCTGCTCCAGACTATGCAAATGCGCAAGCGCCTGACGGGTTAAAGGCCAGCCGAGCAGACTAAGCTTGCGGTAGTTGCCTAAATCAAACAATTGTTGCACCAGCCGTGCTAAAGCGCTGTCGGATAAACCTTTATCCAGCAGCACCATACGGCCACCGCCTTCCGGATGTTTACGAAAATCGGTCCATATCTGTGCCTGCTGGTTGGCAACCAGACTGGAGATACAGTGTTCGCTGGCAAACATGGCTGCCAGGGTCTGAGCGCTGTGTTTTGTGATGTCTGGCTGGCCCGGCTGTTGTTTGCAGATCAGCAGCTGCACCACACGAAACAACTGACCCGGTACTAAATCAAACCAGTCCGGCTTAGGTAAAAATTCTGCCGGATCAGCAAAGTCACAGCTTTCACCCGGCACAATAAAACTGTAAGTCGAAAACTCGCTGTGCCGCTCCCAGCGCAGAGTGATGTCGCCTAGTTGTAAATTGACGTCGCTGTCGCCTTCCTGCAGCAACACACCGGCTTGCAAGGCTCTTTGTTGCATCAGGCTAAATTCGGCAGCTCTGGAGGCGGTACCCAGCGTCAGCATAAAATGGCAGATGCGGCAAGGCGCACTGAGTGCCGGGAAAAACCTTTGTTGCAGCTCTTTTTCCAGCAAATCCCGTTGTGGATGATTCCGGCTAAGCAGCCACGGACTTTGTTTTGCTAAAGGGCTGTCGGATGCACAATTTGTGGTCATAATTTTCCCCTTGATACAGAGCAGCGCTGCGATATTGCCCGCTTTGGGTGGCATTGTGATGACAACTGCTGAAAGGCCCACTTCAGGTTTTACAAAGCAACTGCTGTACCAGAGAAGATTTTTGGCTAACCGTTTGAAAATAATAAGAAATATTTGTAATGTTACACTTTGGCTTCTGTCGGCTGCAAATTTTCAGTGCAGCAGGCACAAAAACAGGGCGTGGGTGGGTTTTCTAAAGTGCTGGCTTGGCGTAAAGTCGGCAGCTGCGCTTTTGATAATGTGGTAACGAGGTATAGCGTGATCCCGGTAGAACTGATCCTGATCCTGGCAAGTCCGGTTTTTTTTATTTTTATTGCATACGAGTGGTATCAGTCGGAGCGGATGCAACAACATATTTATCAGTGGCGTGACAGCCTCGCTAATCTGGTGCTGGCGGCTATGCATCAGGCTGGTGATGCTTTGTCTTTGCTCCTGTTATTGCCATTTTTTTATTGGCTCAGTCATTTTTCCGTCTTTGAGTTGCCGTTTAACACATTGAATTTATTCATACTTTTTGTGCTGCAGGACTTTTTATATTATTGGTTTCACCGTGCTTCACACAGTATCCGCTGGTTGTGGGCCTCTCATGTGGTGCATCACAGCTCGCGTTTAATGAATTTCAGTACCGCCTTTCGCCAAAGCCTGACTTATCCCATCTCCGGCATGTGGTTATTCTGGACACCGCTGGTGCTGTTGGGGTTTGACGTCAAGCTGGTGCTGGCAGTGGTAGCCATTAATCTGGCCTTTCAGTTTTTTGTGCATACCCGTTGGGGCAAACACTGGGGCCCGCTGGGTCTGATTTTGAATACACCCAGCTGGCACAGGGTGCACCATGCCTGTAATGGGGTCTATATCGACAAAAATTTTGCCGGTGTGCTGGTGATCTGGGATCGGCTGTTTGGCAGTTTTGAACCCGAGCATGCTGATATTCCCTGTGAATACGGTATTACCGATAACTTTGAGTCGGTAAACCCATGGACCATCACCTTTTATGAATGGCGGCGAATTTGGGCCGACTTTTCTCAAAGTCGTGGTGTTTGGGCTAAGTTTCGCGCGCTGTTTGGTGCGCCTAAACCCAGGCTGGATAACAACAAGCTCCCTGACGATGCTGTAGAGCAAAATGGGGGCGTCTGATGATTAATGTCGCTTTATTGTCGGTTTTTATTCCTACTTTTTTATTTGTGTCCATTACCCCCGGGCTTTGTATGACGCTGTCCATGACACTTGGTATCAGCCTTGGCGTGCGCCGTACCTTGTGGATGATGTGGGGCGAAATGCTGGGTGTTGCCATAGTGGCAACCAGCGCCGTGCTTGGTGTAGCGGCGATATTGCTCGGCATGCCGGCACTTTTTACCGCGTTTAAATGGCTCGGCGGCATTTACCTTTGTTATGTCGGGGTGCAGATGTGGCAGTCCAAAGGCAAGCTGGCGATACCAGAGCCTGGTGCAGTGGTTCAGGTGTCCAGACGACAACTGTTCTGGCAGGGGCTGGTGACTGCAGTGTCCAACCCAAAAGGCTGGGCTTTTCATATGGCGTTATTGCCGCCATTTATCGACGCCAAACTACCATTCTGGCCTCAGCTGGCAGCACTGCTTGCTATTATTCTGCTGTTGGAATTTGGCTGTTTATTGTTGTATGCAAGCGGAGGCAAAGCGCTTAGGCTGATTTTTGCCGAAGATAAAAATGTGCGTTTATTAAACCGTATTGCCGGTAGTTTGATGCTGGGCGTTGGCATCTGGCTGATTGTGGTTTAACTCAGTCAAAGCGCCAGTTTAATAAAAAATTCAGCTGCGAAAAGCTTTTGTCCACAGGCCAGTCCTGCCACTGATCCCGGTTTTGCTGCATGCTATGCAACTTTTGCCATTCAACCGACAGGCTTAAATAGGGGGTGAGCGGATACTGGCCGGCCAGCATCCAGCCATGGCCTTTGCCGTTGTTGTTATCCCCCGGATATTGGTCTTTGTCCTGTTGCAAAAAATGGTCGTAGCGCACACTCCACTGGATCTGCGCGGATTGTAATGCCAGCAGCACAAACCAGCTGCGATAGGACAGATCCACAGCTTTGGGTCCCATTTGGGTGTGGCCGTTTAAATGTTGTGCCACCAGACGCAGCTGCTCGTGCAACTGTTGTTGCCAGGCCAGGCTGCGAAACGAAGTGCGCCAGGCATACTGACCATGCCGCAACACCAGTGGATCTGCTTTATTATCATAATGATAAAACCTCAGCTCGCTATTGTCCTGATGTAGCCAGTGCACACCCGCATAATAACCCACATGGTGATCCAGCTCGCGGCTTGGCTGTACCCAGTCGGGTTGTGCTGCCAGAGCTCCAGTGCGGATGCTCGGATAATTGGCAAAACGCACCCGCTCGCCAATATTGCTCTGATAATTGTGGATGGCAAAACCACGCCAGCTCAATATTGTTCCCAGCGGGTCATTGCCCTGAAAAACACCGGCAACCAGCTGATAACTGTGTGCAGACTGAAAAAAGCGGCCAGGGCGGCTTAAGCTTAATTCTGCACCACGGGCGCGCAATTCTTCAGCAAACCAGCTGTTGATGGCAGAAAAACTGCTGCTGTAAGCTGAGCTCCAGGCAATATCGGTATTTTCCAGTGACATCGACGGATAAAACCAACCGGCGCGCCCGCTCAGGCGATAACCCTGTAACGGCAAAGGCTGATAACTAAGCCAGGCTTCAGTGATGCCAAATTGCTGGCTGGGTTTGTCATGCCATTGGCCATGCACTGTTGCCGACCAATGATCGGTTACATCAAAACCCAAGGCCAGCAACTGCGGGCCAAATTGCAAGCCATTATGCGCCGCCGCCAGCTGACCTGTGCCACCTTGCCACCAGGGACGTAAACCGCGCATTTGTTCTGTCACCTGCACCAGGCCAACTTCGCCTTTGGCGCTGAGCCGTAAACCCGGTTGCAGCTCTGCGCCAGAGGCAAAACGACCGTAAAGCAGAGGAATAAAGGCAAGACAAATCAGACGACAGCGCATAAAGTTCAGGTGCAGTAAGGACGAATTTTGCAAGCATAGCAGCAGTTTATCTGGGCCACAGCAGTTAAAGTGGCTGTTATACTGCTGCACCAGAGTAAAAATAGCCGTGAAGGGGCAGACTGAATGATCGCAAAACAAAAAAGAATGCTGAGTTGGGTTGCCGGCGTGTTCAGTTGTGTGATGTGCAGTACTGTATTGGCTGGCACTTTGGAAGTGCAGCTGACCGATCAGCAAGGTGTGCCGCTTGCAGACGCTGTAGTGGAGCTGTATGACCCTGCCAGCAAGGTGCGCCAAACCGCCATCAAAGAAGTAGCGCAGCAGGATTTAACTTTCCGGCCTTTTGTGTCGGCAGTGCAGGTGGGTACCCAAATTGATTTTCCGAATCAGGATAAAACCCGTCACCATGTGTATTCCTTTTCACCGGCCAAAACTTTTGAACTGAAGTTATATGCAGGCAAGCCGGAAGCACCGTTACTCTTTGATAAAGCAGGCATAGTAGCGCTTGGCTGCAATATTCATGATTATATGCAGGCTTATATCTACGTTGGCGAAAGTGCCTATCTGGCAGTCACAGATGACAAGGGTGTGGCGGTTTTTCCTGAGGTGCCGGATGGCAGTTATCAGCTCAAACTCTGGCATCCGTGGCAGGACCAGCAAGTTGATCCGCTACAAACTAGATTGCCGCAGCGGAAACTTCAGTTGCAGCTGAGCGTCACCCGCCAGGCCAAACCGAGCAGACCGAAAAAAGGTTTTGGTAATAATTATCAGGCTTCGGCCTTGAAAAGCCAGCTCTACGGCGCTACTTACTGAATCATTGTTTAAGTGCAGTGGCAAAGGGCAGGTGATGACAGGGTATTGTGTACTTGTCCTGGCCACTTTTAACCCGTTCGGATCATTTCAGAACACAATCTCAAAGCGACTAAGGAATACAACATGGCAACAGTAACGTTAAAAGGTAACCCATTTCAGACCGTCGGCAACTTACCGGCAATAGGTGCCAAAGCACCGGAATTCACCTTAACAGGTGCAGGCCTGGCCGATGTGAAGTTAAGTGATTTTGCCGGTAAAAGAGTGGTACTGAATATTTTCCCAAGTGTAGATACGCCGACCTGCGCCACTTCAGTCCGTACTTTTAACAAGGCACTGAGCAGCCTGCAAAACACTGTAGTGCTGAACGTTTCTGCCGACTTACCTTTTGCTCAGGCCCGTTTTTGTGGTGCCGAAGGTTTGGAAAACGTACTAAATGGCAGCAGCTTCCGCAGCAGCTTTGGCCAGGACTATGGCGTGACTTTTGCCAATGGCCCACTGGCAGGTTTGTTATCACGTGCTGTGGTAGTGATTAACGAACAAGGCACAGTGGTACACACTGAGCAGGTGGCAGAAACTGCCGATGAGCCAGGGTACGAAGCCGCATTAAAAGTACTGAACTAAAAAGTGCTGAACTAAAAAATGCCGAACTAAGTGCCGGCCACAGCGTCTGTTTGCAGGCGCAAAACTCCCTGAAATAACAAAGGCCGCTATGCGGCCTTTGTTATTTTTATTGCAGCTGATGAGTTGCAGCTGATGAGATGCAGGTTCCTGACTGCCGGACTTTTCCGGCTAGCCGGCAACAACTGCCTCATTGTCCGGCATTTTCCGGTTTTTCATCATCCTTTGTGTTGCCAGTCTGTGCTAAGGCTTCTTTGGTCGCAGTTGTTGCCGGCCAGAAACCACCGGCAGTTAACTGCTGCCAAACCCAGGGTAGCCAGCGCGTGAGGGCAGTGGCCAGCCACAAAGACCACAACAACATCGAGAGCTGATAACACCAAAGTGGCAACGACAACACCCAGGCAACCGGCAATTGCGCTGTACTGACATCCTGATACCAGTAGAGCTGTTGCTGATATGAGCCATTGCCAACCAGCTGCATATCAGGCGCTGACAATAAACCATAAGGAATAGCCGAAAATAACGCCAAAAGCGCACTGAGACTCAAAAGCACCAGCGCAATTTGGCTGAGTTTCTGATAAGTCCCTTGCAACACACCGTTAAACTGGCCTCTTTTGCTGATGGCCAGCAGCCACAGGGTCACCAGCAGCGGGATCCAGAAACTGACAGTGCAGATGCCGGTAAACAGCAACAACCAGTGCCGGCGGCGTAGTGGACTCTGAATCAGACGTGGCAATAGCATTGCCAACAACAACATCACCGCCAGCATGCCCCAGAATAACAGCGCAGGCCCAATATCCGGGCCGCCGACGGCCAGGATCCAGCGATCCGGTGCCAGTCGCAGTTGCAGGTAAATATTGGCCGCCGCAAGCGGCAAGTTGAAGCCGGCGCTGCTGAGCAGCACAGGCTGAGCCTTGCTGTCAGTAAAGTTCAGTTGCAGTTGTTGCTGGCCGGGTTTGAGTTGCACCGTCAGTTGCTGCTGATTCACCGTCAGCGGTAAAGTCACGCCGTCCAGGCTTACCGACTGCAGTTTTGTGTCGTCGGGCAACGGCAGACTGAAACTTTGTGCCTGACTGGCGTTCAGTTGCAGCTTCAGTTCAATATCACTGCTGCGATTGCCCTGATGCTGCTGCAAGATCACCTGCCGGATAGTCAGCATGTCACCCTCAACCGGCTGCGGCTGACTGATGGCCAGTTGTAAACCTTCACCTGGCCAGGGCCGCCATAAAGACGGTAGCGGGCTTTGTGCTGTGGTGATGGCCGGCAAACCTTCAGTGGCGACATGCCATTTGGGCGCGGCGCTCAGTTGCCAAATCTCAGTGTATTGTTGCTGCGATGGGCTTGACAGCTTTAACAGTTGAACCGGCTTCAGGCTGGATTGCCAGCTGATGGACTGCTGTTCGGCATTGAGTTGCAGTGCCAGCGCACCATCCTCCACCGGCAGCGGCGTCAGCGGTGTTTCGCCTTCCAGCAGCGCAATTTTAAGCTGCAATGGCTGTTGTGACATGCCAGTACGCCGAAGGGTCGAGGTGATTTGCCATTCCAGTCCCAGGGTCAGCTGCCGCTCCAGCACCGCATAAGCAGGTACATTTTGTGTGAGCGCCCCTGAGCTCAGGGTTTTGCTGCTAATTTGGCTGTTGTCGCTGGCCAGTTGCTCCAGACGCAGTTGTTTTCTTGTTTGTTGCAGGCTTGCCAGATCATTGGCATCGCTGTTGTCGGGCATCAGGCGCCAGAGCCGGAGCTGATTATCCAGCTGATGCCAGGCACTGCCAAAACTTAAGGATAACTGGCTTTGCTCCGGGCTTATCCAAAGTTCCAGCTGATGCCGGCCTTTGGGCAAATACAACCAGCTTTGCTCCGCCTGCTGGAAAATAGCCGCATTGGCCTGATCCAGTCTGGCCAGTTTCAGCCTGCTGGCAGCAACAGGCAACACCCACGCAGTGTCTGCCTGACTATCCAGTTGCAACTGCAGTTTGATGTGGTCCGGATCATCACTAATTACCAGGTTATTGATGCTGGTGCAGCTGGGTAAACACTCTGGGCTTTGTAGCAGCCGCTGCTCCAGCTCGCTTAACAGCGCTGCATCGGGAAAACCAGAAGCTTGCGCTGGGGAGTGCTGCAGCATCAAAGCGCCCGGCAATACCAGAGTCAACACCAGAGCAGCGCGGCCAGGCAGGCCAGAGCTGAGCTGAGTCCAGATGTTGGCCGGTGTTAGTTTGCCACCGCTGAGTGGCCGGCAAAGCTGCCATAACAGTACAAATAACAGCAGCACAGTCAGCAGATTTCCCAGCCGGTTCAGCCAGGCCGGTACCAGATAGAGCCGGGTTTGTTCATCTGACAGCAGTGGTCCTTGCCAGAATAACTCAACCTGCCGCCAGTGCCAGTCAGGTTCAGCCGGTCCGGTCTGAATACGGGCATTGGGATCGGTTTGCAGCAGCGGGGCAGGTGCGCTGACCCCACCTGGGCTGGCGTAAGAAGTCAGTTGCTTTTGTGCTTTTTTTGCCAGCTCTGCAACTTCCATTCTGGCTTCTGCCGCATCGCTTTGTGGGGCTGGGGCCCCTAAAGCGGCCGGAGCTTCCATCACCGCGGCTTCGGTCATCGCACTTTCTTCATGGTATTGTTGGTTTTGTGGTTGTAATTGCTGATACGGCCGTTCTAATTGTGGGTAAATTGCCTGGCGGATCTGACCCACGCTAAAGGGCAGCAGGATCAGCAGCAACAGCAGCAAATTCAGATAAACAGCTTTTTTCAGCCATTTTTCTGCTTTACCTTTGGCGAGTGGCAATAGTGCCAGCAAAGTCAGCAGGCTGAGCCAGCTCCATTGTGGCGCATCAAAACGCTGGTAACTGAGTGTCAGGGTACAAAGGGCTAACAAACCGACAGGCCAGCCAAACAACCGGGCGCTCGCCACACTAAACAACAATACAAAAAAGATGTCCCACAAGGTCCATTGTTCCAGCACAGTGCCTTGCTGGCGATCGGCACCTGTTGCGGTAAATAACGACCAGCCGGGCGGTAGCTGTAACTGCCAGCTCACTTCACTAAAGCTGCTTTGCCAGCCGCTGACCGGCAATACAGAGCCCGCTTCAATACGGCTGATGCTGTGAAGATGGATTGGGTTTTGCCTGATTTCAACACCGGCCTCGCGCTCTGGCAGTTGGGTGATGAGCTGCGCTTGACCGTTCAGCTCCACCCGGCCAAGCTGATAACCGGGCTGAACTTCGAGTCTGGCCTGACTATGTAAAGAGCCACTGATCCGGTCGCTTGCGGTCAGGGTATGGCCGGTAAAATCCAGCCACAGACGTTTTTCGAGCCTGAGCTCATCGGACGCCGAACCGCCGCCACGCTGCAATTCAGCCAATGTCAAAGTGCTGCCCTCTGCCATTGCATAAAGCGGGTATTGCTGCCAGTCAGGCGGCACCTGAGTCTGGTTTGGATCCAGACTATTGACCCCGCTAAGGTCCACGGTGCGAAGTTGTGGCTGAGCGACAAAAGCCCAGATTTCCTGATTGGGCAAAGGTGCGATGGCTTTTGGCAGTTGCAGTTGCGCCAGTGGCTGAAAACTTACAGCATCCAGTTGCAATTGATATTGACCGGCACTGAGTTGCAGATGCAGCGCGCCTTTGTCATCCATCAGCGCCGGTAAGTCGCTGTAAAGAGCCTCTGCCGAAAAGCCGGGCAACAACAGGGTTTCAAGGCGCTGTTCGCGCGATTTACCGCTGACTTCCAGTTGCAGCAAAGTGGTTAATCTGGCCGGAATATCGTCGCTCAGGCGGCGGAATACTTTGATCTGCAGCTGATCAGTGCTTGGTTCAGCATCCGGCTTAGGTTGTTGCAGCCAAAGTTCGGTGCCCAGTTTTTTTGGCTGAAGCACAGGCGTGCCCAGCAGTTTCAAGCTGATAATACCGCTTTGCTGCGGCACGCTCAGCCGTTGTGGCATTTGTGGCCAGCGAAATTCACCCTGTATCTGCCAGCGTCCTGCACTGAGATAAAGCTGGGGGATGCCGTCCTGATCCCGCAGTGCCATCTTTGTTTTATTGCCATCCGCACTCTTATTGTCGTCCGCACTCTGCGCCAGCCTGCTGGCTTCAACCTGCTGCGGCCAGTTTCTGACATCACCGGGCAGGCTGACCCAGCCGTCGGTAAAAAGCTGCAGCTGATAGACAAAACGGCCGCCCTGCGGGTTTGTTTCCAGCGCCAGACTTTCACTCCACTGGCATTGTTGCTTTTGTTCTGTCTGTGGCGACGCCAGCCAGGGGCAGCGGTGTGTTGGATGCTCAGCCAGCACCCAGTCTTGCCAGGGTTTGAGTGCTTCCGGGATCGGTGTGTTCTGCTGTTGCGCCAGAGCTGTCGGCGAGAACAACAACATCAGCGATAACGCAGCTGCGGCTGCAGAAATTTTTGCCAACAACTGAATCGGCATTTTGGCCAAAAAGGTAGCCGGCAATAACAAAGCGCCGCAGCTGGGCGCCTTTGCAGTATCAGGGCTGTTAAAAAAGAGGCGCTGGAGCAAAGTCAGGGCAACACGCAAAGTCATAGTCCGTTCCTGTGTTGATTGCCGGCAGCGTCATTGCTGCCGCGGCTTGTTCAGTGTAACTGTGTTGTTGCCGGTTGTAACAGTCTGCCGTTGATTTTGCTGTGTTTTTTCTTGTTAAAAATTGTGGTGCCAAATACCTGATCCAACCTTTTGTTGAGCTGCCTTAGCCAGAACTCAGTGGCTGTTGCTTGCCAACGGCAGTTTTGTTCCAAGGCTTGCTGTTATCGCTCTTTTAGCGCTGTTATTTGCGTACAGTTGTACATTTATCTGGCGTACAAGTGTTAGCTAATCTGAACGGTTTTACCCGGAGTGAATAATTTTGTTGCCTATTTATATGGCTTTTGAGCCTGAAAATAATAAAAATTCAACTAGATGAAAATTTAAAAATAGAGTACAAATGTGCGCTGAAATTTAATGGTGTATCTGATGCGATCTGTTCAATCCTCGATATTTAATGCAAATAGCCAGTCTGAGGCTGGTGTTTTCCGGCGTCTCTGGCGCTTATGTTGTCAAATAGCTTTGGTGCAATCCGGCGTTCGTAGTTATCTGGAGCCTGTTATCCGGCTGATGCGGCCAAACTATCGGGCTGGCCTGCAAAGTGCCACTTTGCTCTCAATCAGTCAGCAGCAAGGTGATCTGCAGGATGCTTATCTGCAGCTGCAACTTAAAGCAGGCCGTTCTTTTGCCGGTTTTGTGCCAGGTCAGCATCTGGATCTGACAGTGGAGCTTGATGGGGTTTTGGTAACCCGCACCTTTAGTATCAGTTCGCCACTTCAACAGTTTTGGCAACACCGCACTTTACAGCTGACGATGAAAGTGCAGCCGCATGGTGGTTTAACGCAGCAACTCTTTGCCAGAGCAGGTGAACCACTGCCTTGTTATATCGGTCCGGCCAGTGGTGACTTTGTGCTGGAACAAAGCCAGAGTGCGCTGATGCTGGCCGCCGGCAGTGGCATTACGCCGCTGCATTCGATGCTGAGCTCGTTAAGCCGGCTGACCCGTCCCATCACGCTGATTTACAGTTACCGCGGTGCCGGTAATTTGTTGTTTGCCGATAGCTGGCCGCAGCTGCGTGCGCGTTTTCCGCTACTGACCATTGTGCTTCGTGATACCTGCATTCAAGGCCGTTTGACGGACGCTGAGTTCAGCGCTGCGCTTAGTACATTAAAAAAGCAAGATGGTGAGTGCCTCAGTGCCGGTCAAAGTGCCGGTCAAAGTGCCGGTGCCCTGCAACAGACACTGACAAAAGAGCCCATGCTCTATTTGTGCGGTCCTTTGGCTTTTAGTCAGTACTGGCAACAACAGGCCAAAGCACTTGGCATCAGTCAGGTCAGGCAGGAGTCTTTTGGTCTGAGCCAGCAAAGTCATGGCGAAGCTGTGCCAGTCAGCGCTACTCAGCATGGCGGTACTTTGCAGTTTCATAGCCAGGGCAATTTGCTCAAGAGCCTGGAGCAAGCCGGTTTGTCGCCGCGTTATGGCTGTCGTCGTGGCATTTGTATGCAGTGTTTGTGTACAAAAACTTCAGGGCAAGTGCGCAACGAGCTGACCGGGCACATTTCGGATGCCGGTGAGGGCTTAGTACAACTTTGTATCAGCAGTGCTTTAACAAAACTTGAATTACAACTGGATGCCGTAAGCACAGCAGCACAGGACAACACCTCATGTACAACTTAACGTCACAACAACTGGATACACTGGCCACTGAGCTTGACGCTCTGGCGGCACAAACCCGCGCTAAAGTAGGCGCCGAAGATGCCCGTTATCTCGAGCTGGTCTTGCTGGTGCAGCGGCTCTCGGTCTGGACCGGCCGGCTGCTATTGCTTGGTATTCTCTGGTCGCCCTGGCTCTGGCTTCTGGGGGTGTTATTGCTGGCGCTTGGCAAAATTCTCGACAATATGGAAATTGGCCATAATGTGCTGCATGGTCAGTATGACTGGATGCAACATCCGTATTTAAATTCGCGGCAGTTTGAGTGGGATATTGCCTGTGATGCTAAATCCTGGCAGCGCACCCATAATTTTGAGCACCACACTTACACCAATATTATTGGCAAAGACCGCGACTTTGGTTACGGTCTGCTCAGGCTCAGCAACGACTTTCGTTGGCGGCTGCGTAATTTGTGGCAGTTTGTCACTTATCTGGTATTAAGCACGCTGTTCCAGTGGGGCGTTGCTTACCATGAGCTGGCGGCGCAGCGGGTGTTTTTTGGTAAAAAGAAAAATGACCGTCACTCGCAAGTGTCTGACTCCGATCTTAAAAAAGCTTTTTTTGGTAAAGGGTTACGCCAGTTATGTAAAGACTATCTGCTGTTTCCGCTGCTCTGTTTTCCGCTGTTTTTTGAAGTGCTGCTTGGCAATCTGCTCGCCAATATCCTGCGCAACTGGTGGACAGCCACAGTGATATTTTGCGGGCATTTCACCAAAGATGTGCATGTGTTTCAGGCGCAAGATTGCGAAAATGAAAGCCGTGGCCACTGGTATTTACGGCAGATGCTGGGCTCATCCAACTTTACCGGCCCGCGCTGGTTTCATATCCTGACCGGCCATTTAAGCTGTCAGATTGAACACCATCTGTTTCCGAATTTACCAGCTTATCGCTACCCGGAGCTGGTACCCAAGGTGCGTGCTATTGCTGAGCGTTATCAGATCCCTTATAACAGTGGCAGTTTTATCCGTCAGTATGCCACTGTACTGCAACGTATTTTACGTTATTCGTTACCTGTGGCTGCAGCTCACAAAACACAACATTAACAGGAACTTATTATGGATTTTGTCAGCTGCCTGGCACAACTTCAGCAAAAAGAAGGTGAATCTGCATTATTTCAGGTGCCGGATAACTGGGGGCAGGGCCGGGCCTTGTTTGGTGGCATCGCTGCAGCATTGGCCTTGCAGTATCTGTCGGGTTGGGTGAGTGAGGGCATCAGACTGCGTTCGCTGACGGTGTCTTTTGTGGCGCCGCTTGCGCCCGGGGAAGCAACGGCAACAAGGCGGCTGCTGCGTCAGGGCAAATCAGTGGTGCAGGCGCAGGTGGAGTTATCGCAGCAAGGCCAGGTCGCGCTGGTGTTACTGGCCAGTTTTGGTGTGGCCCGTTCTTCTGCGGTGCAGCTCCAGGCCGCACAGGCAGCAGCTATCCCGCTCGAACCAACAGGACTCAGTTTGCCCGATTCTGCAGTGGTGCCTGAATTTACCCGCCATTTTGACTATCGTATCAGCCATGGCGGCTTGCCGTTTAGTGGGGTGCAAAGTGTTGATTTTGGTGGTTTTATGCGTTTTCGACAGCCAGCACAACACGGAAGCAAAGAATGCAGCCTGATGCAGCTACTGGCACTGATTGATGCCTGGCCGCCGGCAACTTTGCCCTGGCTGACCAGTCCGGCACCTGCCAGCACCTTATGCTGGACGCTGGAACTCTTAACCGACCATCTGGAAGCCGCTGCGGATGAGTGGTGGTCTTATCTGGCACATATTGACGCTGCGGCTGATGGTTATGGCCATATTCAGGCGAAGGTGCATGATAAAAAAGGTACTCTGGTTGCGCTGAGCCGTCAGACCGTAGCCTTGTTTGGTTAGCGGTTCTTTAGTGGCTTAGCGGGTTCAGGCTAATTGCCGGCTAAAGCGCCGCGCGGCTGTCCATTTGTCCGGGTTTTTATCATAACATTCTGTTTTTGGTCCGGTTCTTCTACCCTTTTTACCCAAAAAGAAAGGCGGCTAAGGAACGCGCGCTTTAGAAATTATGCACTAAGCTTGGTTTGAACAGACCAACCTAAGAGGCGCATATGAACAATCCAGCCTTACCTTTCAGTTTAAAGTTGTCGTTTCTTCGTGTTTTTTTTCCGGTAAGTTTGCTGCTGTTAAGCGGATGTGAACCCGCGGCAGTGAAACCTGAGGTAGCCAAAGCGCAAGCTCAGGCTCCAGCGGCAGCAACAGCGGCCGCAGCAGCGCCACAAGCTGCGGCAAATTCCCCGGCTGATGCGGTTGCTGCTGAGGCAAAACCTGGCTGTGAGCTCAGGCTTGGTTTTGAAACCTGGGAGCCTTATCAATTTATCGGCATCGACCAAAAACCCGGCGGCCTTGATATTGAGCTGGTGCAAGCCATTGCCAACAAAATGTCCTGCACTCTGGTCACAGAGCACAGCAACTGGCTGGAGTTGGTAACCGCATTAAAAGAAGGCAAAGTTGACTTGCTGATGGGCTCTTCAATGACGCCTTCCAGGCAAGAATTTGCGCACTTTTCAGATCCTTACCGCAAAGAGCAATTTGTACTTTTTGTGCGTTCTGCCGACGCTGCCGGTTTGCCGCAAAATACCATTGGTGATTTTATCGCTTCAGGTAAAAAGCTGGGGATTGTCAGTGAATATTATTACGGCCCTGAGCTGACCGAGCTTTACAGCAATGAGGCTTACAAAAGCCAGTTTATAGAAGCTCAGCTGAGTGAACTGAATATAGCGCGGTTAATGGACGACGATATTGACGGTATGCTGGAGGACAAATTCGTCGGAGTTTCAATGCTCAGGCGCAAAGGCCTGGACAGAGAAATTGGCCAGCACAGCATTACCCTTGGCAATACCGATGTGTATGTGATGTTTAGTAAAGCCACAGTCAAACCGGAAACAGTGGCCGCTTTTAACAAAGCGCTGGCTGAGATCAAGCAAAGTGGTGAGTACGACGCTGTATTAGCGCGCTATCAGTTCTAAAAATCAGCAGTTCTAAAAATCAGTAGTTTAAAAACGCAGTCACTTTAAACAGCGGCACCAAACTGGCGCTGCAAAATGGCCGCAGTAAAGGCCGCTTTTAAATAAAAACCCCGGGGCAGGGTCTGGATGGGTTCACCATCCCGGCCCACAGCTTCAGTTAATGCCCTGCTGTTGGCGGCTTTGGGCCTCAGTTGTAATACTTTGCCATGCGCACCTTTAATCTCGTCGATGCCCCCCAGCACAATCAGCTCCATCAGCTCTTCCCAGTCTTGTTGCAGTAAGGCTTGCTGTTCGGCATCCGGCTGCCATAAAAAGGCGGTACCAATGACACGTTCGGCTAAGGGCACTGAGCGCTCAGCCCAAATCGGTACCCAGAGCACATGACTGAGTTTGCGGCAGACCCAGGAGCTGTGCCATTGCTGCAATCCGACATCGGTCAGTGGTGCGGTACAAACATAAGTACTCTCCAGCGGTTTACCTCTGGCATCCACCGGCAGGGTTTTTAATTCAATGCCAAGCTGTGGAAAGTCGGGTTCAGCTTTAGAACCGCTGCTGGCGCCAAGCGCCAGCTCCAGCATCTGACCCACCAGACCTTTATCGCGCAGCAAATTGGGTGGCAAATTGACTCCAAGCTGAGTTGCAACCTCACCCAGCGTCAGGCCTGCCAGTAACTGACAACGGCTTATTAATTCGGTAACGGTAGCGGGAGCTGTCATGTCCTACAGACTTGTTTTGATAACTGTCGGCAAACTAACATTTTTTTGTGGATTTGGCTGGTTAATTTAGCAGCAATCCAACTTATGCACAGAAAAAATGGTGGTGTCGACACTGTTTAAATTATCTAAGCGTATGAATAAAAACAAAAATATGTGATTTGAATAATTCAGGAAGCTGCAGGTTAAAAAGTTATTCAGGGATAAAAACAAGGATATGCACAGATTTATCGACAGAGGCTGTGTAGAAGTGCACAAAGCTCTGCTGTACATTTGTTGAACTGTGGATAACTTTTGCAAAACTGTGGCGAAATACCGTTTGCTGTGGCCGCAACTTTATGAAAGAATCTTTTCACAAGCTGTTGTAAATAAGCTAGAGGTTAGTGTGATCGATGCCGAAGGTTTTCGGGCCAATGTCGGCATAGTGATTTGTAATCACCAGGGACAGGTGTTTTGGGCTCGCAGATTTGGCCAACACTCCTGGCAGTACCCTCAGGGTGGCATTGATGACGGTGAAACACCGGAGCAAGCCATGTATCGTGAATTACATGAAGAAGTTGGGTTGTTACCGCAGGACGTGGAGATTGTCGCAACGACAAAACACTGGCTACGGTATAAATTACCTAAACGACTGATTCGGCGTGATTCCAACCCTGTGTGTATCGGGCAGAAGCAAAAGTGGTTTTTATTGCGTCTGACCTGCCGGGAAGAAGATGTCAATTTGCTAAAAACTTCGCATCCGGAGTTTGATGACTGGCGTTGGGTCAGTTATTGGTATCCGGTGCGCCAGGTCGTTGCTTTTAAACGGGAAGTTTACCGTAAAGTAATGAAAGAGTTTGCCCCGGTCGCTTTGCCGTTTATTCGTCGTGAAGTCAAAAAGAAGTAGCATCATGGCCGCCACCATGAGGTGAAGAAGGGGATGTTATGCTCGGCCAGTTAAGGCGTATTGTTCAGGATGTTGCGCAGGAACCTTCGCTGGCCAGTGCTCTGGCTGGCCTGGTCAGCAACGTCAAAAATGCGCTGCATACCGAATGTTGTTCGGTGTATCTGGCCGACTACCAACAACAACATTTTATGCTGATGGCAACAGATGGCCTGAATCCGGATGCCATTGGTAAGGTCGCAATCGGCTTTTCTGAAGGTCTGATTGGCTGGGTTGGTCAGCGTGAAGAACCGATCAATTTAGCAGAAGCACATTTACACCCCCGTTTTAAAGTGACCCCTGAAGTCAGTGAAGACTGTTTTTCTGCATTTTTAGGTTGTCCTATTATCCATCACCGCAAAGTGCTGGGCGTGCTGACCATTCAGCAGTCGGCCTCGCGGGTATTCAGCGAAGATGAAGAATCCTTTTTAGTGACCTTAGGTGTGCAGCTGGCGTCCGTACTGGTCAACGCCGAGATGCGTCAGCTCACCAGCCAAAGTCCAAACCCCCATGTGCATGTGGGGCAGTTGCAAGGTTTAATTGGCGCACCCGGCATTGCCATTGGCGAAGGTTTTGTATTGCAGCCGGCCAGCGACTTTGATGCCATTTCACTGCAAAAAACCGATGACCCCGAGCGTGAGTTGTCGCGTTTTTACCGTGCAGTCAAGGTAACCAAGGCCGAATTTAACCGCCTGGCAGAGCGCATGTCTGGTCATTTGCCGCCTGATGCGCTGGCCATTTTTGATGTGTACCATCAGCTTTTGGACGCCGCGAGTTTAGGCCATGAAATTGAAGCGCAAATAGCCGAAGGCTGGTGTGCAAAAAGTGCGCTCAAAAGGGTGGTTGAAAAATTTGCCCGCCAGTTTGATGATATGGACGATGCCTACCTGCGTGAGCGTGGCACCGATATCCGTGATTTGGGCCAGCGCGTGCTGAATCACTTGCTCGACACTGAGCAGCGTCATTACAAACTTCCCGAGCATGTGGTGCTGGTGGCCGATAACGTCACAGCCTCTATGTTGGCCGAAATTCCGCGCGCGCAGCTGGTGGCTATAGTTTCGCTGAAAGGTTCGGTCAACTCGCATGCTGCTATTATGGCGCGGGCATTAGGTATTCCGGCCGTGATGGGCGTAGACGAGCTGCCGCTGATGCAGTGGCAGGGGCAGCGGCTGATTGTGGATGGTTATCAGGGTAATATTCTGGTGTCGCCTGCTGATGCCATTTGCCATGAGTATCAGCAGTTGATGAATAAAGATGCTGAGCTTAATGCCCGTTATCAGGCTGAGCTGCATTTACCGGCGCAAAGTGCCTGTGGTAGCCGGTTTAAGCTGATGGTGAACTCAGGTCTTGCCATTGAGCTTGAAACCACCCAATCTGATTTTACCGACGGTGTGGGGCTTTACCGCACTGAGTTTCCGTTTATTATGCGCAGCCGCTTCCCAACAGAGCAGGAGCAGACTGAGCTGTACCGCAAGGTGATGCAAAGTTACCCGGAAAAACCTGTGGTGATGCGTACTCTGGATGTTGGCGGTGATAAACCGCTGCCGTATTTCCCTATTTCTGAAGAAAATCCGTTTTTAGGCTGGCGTGGTATTCGCTTAACACTGGATCACCCGGAAATTTTTCTGGTGCAAATCCGCGCCATGCTCAAAGCCAATATTGGTGTGGGCAATTTACATATTCTGCTGCCGATGATTTCCGATTTGTCGGAGGTGGATGAGTCGCTGCGGCTTATCCGTCAGGCCTGGTTTGAGGTTGACGATGAGTTTAATAAAGAAGGCATAGTGCCCAAGCCCAAAGTTGGGGTGATGATTGAAGTGCCTTCTATTATGTATCAGCTCAGTGAGCTTGCGAACAAAGTTGATTTTTGTTCGGTGGGGACTAACGACTTAACCCAATATTTGCTGGCGGTGGATCGTAATAATCCGCGGGTGGGTAATTTGTATGATGCGCTGCATCCTGCAGTGCTGCGGGCGCTGAACCAGCTTGGTCAGCAGTGTCAGGCTCTGCAGTTCCCGGCCAGTATCTGTGGTGAATTAGCCGGTGAGCCTATTGGTATTTTGATTTTGATTGCGATGGGTTTCAGGCGCTTTAGTATGAACCACCGCAACCTGGCAAAAATCAAATGGTTGTTGCGCCGCATTGATATCTCTGAGTTAAAACTGCTGTTGCCGGAAATTCTGGCTTGTCAGTCGCCCAAACAAGTGCGTTTACAGGTACAACGCTTTTTGGATCAGAAAAAACTGCTGAACCAGCTGCGCGCCTGATAGCTTAGAACAACCACCTCTTCACCAACCACTGTTTTTGCACTCTGTTCGTTGCAGCTTGTGCTGCCATCTTCAGCAATTAAAGCAACTCACCTGAATTTACTGGCTCGCCACAGGTCTGCTCTGTACAATAGCGCACCGCAAAAATGCGCCCCATCTGCTGTAGTTTGTTCTGACAGAGCCGGGCTGGCCTTCATCGTTGTCGCTGCTGGCCTTAGCTGTACCTTAGGTAATACTGTGCTGACATTTTTTCTGATCTGTATGATTTTGGGTGCGCTGGCGGGGTTGCTGGCCGGTTTACTCGGTATAGGTGGTGGACTGGTGATAGTGCCATTGCTGACGCTGTTATTACCGCTTTACCATATTGTGCCTGCTGAACATGTGATGCTGGTCGCTGTGGCCACTTCACTAGCCACTATAGTGATTACCTGCACCTCTTCCACCAGGGCCCATCACCTGCTGCATAATATTCCATGGCGCTTGGCGCCCGCTGTATTAACAGGCGCTGCTGCCGGCGCTTTGCTGGTCGGCTCCTTTGCCTATCTGGTGAATGGCCGTGTATTGCAGCTGTTTTTTGGTGTTGCCGTGGCGCTGATTGGCCTTCGCATGCTATTTAGCCAGGCCGCCAGTGGCGTCCGTGCTTTGCCGGCCAAACCTGTGCTTGCGGTTATTTCGGCAATGCTTGCCAGCATTGCCAGTTTGCTGGGCATTGGTGGAGGGGCTTTGTATGTGCCTGTGCTGAACTTTTTTTCGGTGAATATGCGCCTAGCTATTGGCCTGGCTGCAGTCACAGGGCTGGTGATCGCCATCTTTGCTGTGATAGGGTACGTCAGCTCCGGCTGGTCTTATTACAGCTTTGTCGATGGTTTTGTCGGTTTTGTTTATTTCCCTGCAGTGGTTGCTGTAGTGTCTACCTCGATGCTGGCGGCGCCACTTGGGGCAAAACTGACCCAAAAACTGCCGGTGCTTCGGATAAAAAGGATATTTGGCCTGTTTTTGCTGGTGGTCAGCGCCAAAATGATTTTGAGTTAAGGGTTGTATATGTCTGCAAGTTATATCGTTTTTCCTCAGATTGATCCGGTGATCTTTAGTCTGGGACCAGTCAGCGTGCGCTGGTATGGTCTGATGTATCTGATTGCTTTTTTACTGGCAAATTTTTTAGCCAACAGAGCTGCTGATAAGCCGGGTTCAGGCTGGACCCGTGATCAGGTCAGCGATCTGATGTTTTATGGTTTCCTTGGTGTTGTGCTTGGCGGCCGGGTGGGTTATGTGTTGTTTTATCAGTTCCCGCTGTTTTTACAGGATCCGCTGTATTTATTCCGTATCTGGGAAGGCGGTATGTCATTCCACGGTGGTGTGCTGGGAGTGTTAACTGCCATGGCATTTTTTGCATGGAAAACTCAGAAAAACTACCTGAAACTCGGTGATTTTGTGGTGATCTTGCTGCCTCTGGGTTTAGGCGCAGGTCGTATCGGTAACTTTATTAATGCAGAGCTCTGGGGCCGCACTACAGATGTACCCTGGGCTGTGTTATTTCCCAATGCCGGAGCTTTACCACGGCACCCGTCACAACTTTATGAATTTGTACTGGAAGGTTTAGTGCTGTTTGTGATGCTGATTTGGTATCGCAGCAAACAACCGCCTGCCGGTAATGTCGGAGGCCTGTTCCTGCTGGGTTATGGTTGTTTCCGCTTTATTGTTGAGTTTTTCCGTGAACCTGATGCCCATCTTGGCGTGTTATCGCTTGGTATGTCGATGGGGCAGTGGTTGTGCCTGCCGATGATTATTGCCGGGACTGCACTGATTGTCTGGGGTTATCAGCGCCGTCGCCAGGGAGAAACTTTATGAAACAGTATCTGGATTTAATGCGTCATGTGCTGGAAACCGGCCATCAAAAAACCGATCGTACCGGTACAGGCACCCTCAGTGTGTTTGGTTATCAGATGCGGTTTGACTTAAGCCAGGGTTTTCCGCTCGTCACCACCAAAAAATGCCATTTGCGCTCCATTATTCATGAGCTGCTGTGGTTTTTAAAGGGTGAAACCAATATTGGTTATCTCAAAGACAACGGCGTGTCGATTTGGGATGAATGGGCCACAGCCGAAGGTGAACTCGGCCCTGTGTATGGTGCACAGTGGCGCAGCTGGCAAGGGCCAAATGGTGAAGTCATTGACCAAATCAGTCAGCTGATCAGCGACATTAAACGTACACCGGATTCGCGCCGGTTGATTGTCAGTGCCTGGAATCCGGCGGTGTTACCCGACACCCGCTTGTCGCCAAAAGACAACGCAGCGGCCGGTAAACAAGCGCTGCCGCCTTGCCATACGTTGTTCCAGTTTTATGTCAACGACGGCAAACTGTCTTGCCAGCTGTACCAGCGCAGTGCCGATATTTTCCTCGGGGTACCTTTTAATATTGCCAGTTATGCACTGCTGACGATGATGGTGGCGCAGGTTTGTGATTTAACACCGGGTGATTTTATTCATACCTTTGGTGATGCGCATTTGTATTCCAACCATCTGGAGCAGGTAAAACTGCAGTTAAGCCGCGAGCCTCATCCGTTACCAACGATGAAAATAAACCCTGCGGTAAAAGATATTTTTGCTTTTAGCATTGAAGATTTTGAATTGCAGAATTATCAGGCGCATCCACATATTAAGGCGCCGGTCGCAATCTGACTTCAGGCTTAAATACGGCTGAAGCATCATTGTTTTGTCATCCGGTTGTCTTTTTGCTGTCATGGCAAAGCGGCAATATAAAGCGGCGGATGAATAAGGAATTTCATCTGCACATTCCTGCGTGTGTTTTGAAAACCGGCTTTATCATAAGCCGGTTTTTTTTATACAAAAGACTGATCTGATGCTGAAGTTGTTGCGCCTGAGTCGTCGTGTCGCTGATGGTTTCCGGGGCGCATCGTACAGACTCCGCTGCGGCTTGTGAGCTCTACAGCAATAGTGCTGTGGTCAGGGTTTATAATTTATCTATTTGTTTTTCATCCAGATTTAATTATTTTATCTTTTTTTTATTTTTCTTTTAAACCCCGGCAACGGCGGTTGCGACTAATCTTGCATCAACACAATAAATCCGGAATTTTTACCATAATGCAGCAACAGCTGGACAGCTGGATACAACAAGCCAAAAATGGCGATCAGCAGGCTTTTTTTATGTTGTATCAGCAATTTAAAGGTAAGGTTTATGCAATTTGCCTTCGATTGCTCGCGGACAGGGCGCAGGCGGAAGATGGCTGCCAGGAAGCTTTTGTCCGCATTTGGCAGCAATTACCGGCTTTTCGTGGTGACAGCTCATTTGCCACTTGGCTACATACCATTGCCAGTCGCACCGCTGTTGATTTATGGCGTAAAAACAAAATATTACGTTTAAGTACTGATGAAGAAGTACCGGAGCAGGCCGTTGAATTGTTACCGGAAAACAGTGCACTGGAACAGGCCATTTTACGTTTGCCCCATCAGGCCAGAGCTGTATTTGTGCTGTTTGCGCTGGAAGGTTATCAGCATCAGGAAATTGCCCGGTTGCTGGATATCGCAGAGGGCAGCAGTAAAGCGCAGTATCACAGGGCGCGTCAGTTACTCAGAGGTTGGTTAGATGAAAACTGAGCAGGAATTACAGGCACAGATTGATGCACTGGCCAAAGACATTGAACCACAACGTGATTTATGGCCAGAGCTGGCGGCAAGGATTGCCACCACAGCGCAATTACCGCAGCAGCAAGAGCCACAGCCGAAGCGGCCAGTCGCGCAAACAGTGCAGGACAAGAGTACCGGCTGGTTCTGGTGGTCAGGCGCCACGGCTGCAGCGGTGTTGCTGTCGGTGTTGATCTGGCCACAAGGGCCGGACGGTACGCAGCTGGCTCAACAAAACACAGCACAGCCGGTTGTTGTGCTTGCTGGCAGCGAAAGTACAGACACTGCAGTTCAGATCACAAAGGTACAGTGGCAGCTTACCAGCGACTTTGAAACTCAAAGGGCGGCCATGCTGGCACAAATCAATGCAGTGCCGGAGTTTTATCCCGATTGGCAGCAGCAGCTGGCGATTTGGCAACAGGCCAGGCAGCAGGTGTTACTGGCATTAAGTTATCAGCCGGATGAGCCGGTGTTATTACAGCAGCTGAATAAGCTGCAACAGCAACAAATCCACTATTTACAAAAATTGGTCAGTACTGGTCTGACATATTCTGGAGTGACATCATGAAAACATTTATAGCAACACCTTTTACCCTGACTTTATTGGCTGCGCTGATGCTGCCGCAACTGGCGCTGGCGGCCGGAGCGCCGGTCAACGAAACGAAAAACGTCAGTGCCAACGAAAAAATTTATATCGAAAATATGCGCGGTCAGGTTGAGATCAAAGCGGTAAAAAGCCCGGTATTCAGTGTAAAAGGCACGCTGGATGAAAAAGCCGAAGGTTTTGATTTTACCTCTAAAGACGGTATTACCCGTTTTGTTGTGAAAATGCCACGCTCTAACTTCGGCTGGGGAGATAATGGTGATAAACAAGGTTCGCAGCTCGTGATTGAAGTCCCAGAAGGCGCTGCGCTGGAATTCAGCGGTGTCAATGCTTCAGTGAATGTCAGCGGCGTGGCGGGCAGTAGCAAAATAACCACTGTCAACGGTGCTATTACGGCAAAACAACTCAGTAATGAAGTACAGCTGGAAACGGTAAACGGTGAAATTGACAGTATCGGCAACAGCGGCCGCATCCGGCTCAATACCGTCAATGGTGAAATTGACGACGAAGGCTCCAGTGGTCGTTTAAGCGCTGAGTCGGTCAATGGTGAAATCAGTTTAAAAAGCAGCGCCAAAGAAATTGAAGTGTCGGTGGTGAACGGTGAAGCTGAACTTGAACTGTCCGGCACTGAGCGGCTTGAGTTCAGCTCGGTCAACGGTGAAATTAAAGCATCGGTCAAAAACAGCAAAACCCCGCGCATCAGCACCAGCAGTGTCAGTGGGGCAGCCACGCTGAAACTGGACGCCGATATAAGCGCCCGTTTTAAAATGGTGGCAAGCGCAGGTGGTGATATCAACAACAAAATCACCGATCAAAAAGCCGATAAAGCCAAATATGGACCGCGTCGCAGCCTGGAATTCAGCACAGGCCAGGGTGAAGGCAGTATTGACATGAGTACTGTCAGCGGTGAAATGACGGTTGAGAAAAACTAACCACAGCCTGGCTTTTCACAACAAAAAACCACCTCCTATGGAGGTGGTTTTTTACGGGTTGTCGGACAACAGCGGAAAAACTATGACCCAGTTTTAACAACGTCAGATGCAGAACAGATAGTTCAGCTGAGCGCCGAGCACCTGCGCATGGTTTTTATAATCAACCTGCAAACCGGACTTATACAGCTGTACGTCATAAGCATTAAATTCATGTTCGTTAATGCTGAGCGCGCCCATCCACATATAACCGTATGCCAAATCAAGGTTCCAGTTGCGGGCAAACTGCCAGTTGGCTCCCACAGTCAGCCAGGTACGGTCCGCAGTTGGCACCCGGGCCGTTTTATGGCTGCTGCTGATTGGGTTTTCATCATAAGCCACACCGGTTTTCAGTTTCAGATTGGCCTGGTACTGATAGCTCAGGCCAACAGCGGCTGACAGACTGTCATGCCAGTATTCCGGGATGTAACCAATGTAACCTGGTTTGGCCAGGTTGCTGCTTTGCTGGGTCGATAACGACAACGAAGGTTTGGCATCAATGCTGGTAATTTCAATATGTTCAAAAGCGCTCCAGCCAGTCCAGCTGACGCTTGCTTGCCAGGACCAAAGCTGGCTGAACTGATGATTAAGGCTTAAAGTCAGGTTGGCCGGTGTAGTCAGTGGCACCTGACTGTGTTCAATCAGCTGTGAGCTGGCAGCAAGTTTGCCGGTTCTTTTATCAATAGCCGGCAGCTGAGGGGCCACCACAATAAAATTCGGCGAGCCAGCCACGTTGGCGCCCGTGATTGGGGTGTTGGTGATCACTGAATCGCCGGTTAAGCGAAAACGCAGCTCTGAGTGATACACCAGCGCTAACGACAGGTTGTCAGTGATGTTCCCGTGTAAACCCAGGCTGTAACCCGGTGCAATATCATCACCGCTTACTTCATAGAAGCTGTCACAATATGCGCTGTTGTACACATCGGCGCGGTACAAGTCATTAATACGACGGCCGGTTTCGCATAAGCCATTGTGATCTTTGTATTTTGATAAAGTGCCTTCGATGTGATTTACACTCAGGCCCAAACCCAAAGACCAGTCAGCATTCAGCTGATAAGCCAGTGAACCCTGCAGCGCCAGCACCTGAATGGCGGTTTCGTCGGCAAAATATCGGCCGACCCAGTCATTGTCATAGTCGCTGGATAACCCAAATGGCACGTAAAAACCAACGCCATAACTGAATTTTTCGTCCAGTTTGTCGGCATAAAATGCAAAAGGCACAGCTTCTAATAAACTATTTTCACCTTCGCTGCGACCAAGTACAGATAAACCGCCGGCACTTTGGGCTTTGGCGTTTTTGTAATCTGTGTTGGCAGCAATCAGATTTAAACCTGTGGACAATGAAGTACCCGACAGCTGGCCTAAGGCCGCAGGGTTGGAATAAACCAGGCTGGCGTCGGTAATTTCAGCACCGCGGCCGGCATAAGCGTTGCCCATGGCGCTGACAGATTGTTCATAGAGTTTGTAACCTTCGGCATGGACCAGACTGGCGCCACACAGCGTCATGATCGCCACAGCTAAAGACGATGGTTTAAACATGAGTGCCCCTTTTGTTGAAGATAAAGTTTGTTGTAGTTATTCGTCAGCAAAACGGCTGTTGCCGGTTCTGGTCTGACCTTTTCGGGGCGGCAGTATAAAGTGAGACCGGTCTAGAGTACAGGCTCTAAATCGTTGCTTTATTGTGTTTAGTCGCAACAAGCGTTGAGCTAAATCACTAATAGATAGTGAAATTCGCCAACAGCGTGAAACATCTTGTTGCACTCTAAAACAACAAAAGCGCTATATCTTAATGATTTATATGTATTATTTATGCATATGCGAGACTGGCACGACAGCTGCTATGTGCTCAACAGTGAAGTATTAAACTGCAAATCAGCCAAGGAATTTATCATGCACATGCCATCCAAGTTAGCCACCGCTATTACCGCCTCATTAATTGCCGCAACTTTGTTACTGAGCGGCTGTGAATCGGCCAGCGGTAGCCCGGATACCGAGAAAAAAGACATTGCAGTCAGTATCCCTGTTGAAACCGCCGCTGTTAGCCGTGGTGCTATCAGCAGCACTTACCGCACCACCTCAACGTTAGAAGCCAAAGCCGATGCTGAAGTAAACAGTAAAGCCACTGGTCTGGTGCAGTCTGTGCTGGTGGAAGAAGGTGATCATGTGGAAGCAGGGCAGGTGCTGGCCACTTTAGATACCGAGCGTCAGCGTATTCAGCTGGCCAAAGGCAAAGCCGAGCTTGGCCAGCTGCGCAGTGAAATGCAGCGTATTGAAAAAATGTACGAGCGTAAACTGGTCAGTGCCGATGTGTATGACAAATTAAAATGGCAGTTGGAATCGATGACGGCAGCGGTGGATATGCAGGAGCTGTCACTTCGGGACACCGAAATCCGCGCTCCTATCTCAGGGGTGATTGCCCGTCGTTATGTCAAAGTGGGTCAGCTGATCACTGAATATTCGTCAAAAGCTCTGTTTCATGTGGTATCACAACAACGGCTGGAAGCGGTGATCAATCTGCCGGAACATCAGCTGCAACGTGCCAAAGTTGGACAAACTGCTTACCTGAACTTTGCCGGTATGCCACAACAACAGGCCAAAATTGTACGGATCTCCCCGGTGGTGGATGCAACCTCAGGCACAGCACGCGTGACCATTGGTATTGATAACAGTGACTTAAGCTTAAAAGCCGGTATGTTTGCCCAGGTTGAACTGCAGTATGATTCAAAAGATGCCGCCTTACTGGTGCCAAAACGTGCGGTATTGGCAATGGATAACGCCAGCTCAGTTTTTGTGGTCAAAGATGGCAAAGTCAGCCGTAAAGTGGTGAAAACCGGTTATGAATCTGATGCCGCTATTGAAGTACTGGAAGGCCTTGCCGAAGGCGACCAGGTGGTGACTGCAGGTCAGGCCAGCCTGAAAGATCAAAGTCTTGTCAACGTGGTGAGCAACCACAGCTAATTCCTCATTCCACTGTCGCGGGCCTTGTTGGCCCGCGCTGTCTACAACTAAAACTACAGGAAGAACACAATGAAACTGGTGGATTTGGCTGTTGCCCGCCCCGTAACCATGTGGATGTTTACGCTTGGCATTATGTTGTTTGGTCTGGTGGCGATGGCGCGCCTGGCCGTAAATTTGTTACCGGATTTATCTTACCCCACTTTAACCATTCGCACTGAATATCAGGGTGCTGCTCCTGCTGAAGTTGAGCAGCTGGTCAGTAAGCCGATTGAAGAAAGTGTGGGTATTGTCAAAGGCATTCGTAAAGTGCAGTCGGTGTCGCGCGCCGGCCGTTCGGATGTGATTATGGAATTTGAGTGGGGCACAGATATGGATCTGGCCGGCCTTGAAGTACGTGAAAAACTGGACGTGTTGCTGCTGCCACTGGATATCAAAAAACCACTGTTGCTGCGTTTTAACCCAAATTTAGATCCGATAGTGCGCCTGGCGTTAAGCCGTAACGATGTCAAAGATCAGTTATCTGAAGCACAACTGGTGGCGCTGCGTACCTTTGCTGATGAGGATTTACGCCGCAAAATGGAAGCACTGACCGGCGTCGCCGCAGTGCGGCCCGATGGCGGTTTAACCCAGGAAATTCAGGTGCTGATTGATAATGAAAAACTCAGCCAGCTGAATCTGGATATCAGTACTGTCAATGCCAGACTGAAAGAGCAAAACCTGAATCAGGCGGGCGGCCGGCTGGAAACTGCGGCCCACGATTATCTGGTGCGCACCATTAACCAGTTTGAAAACCTGGATCAAATGCGCAATCTGTATATCGCCACCGTCAATGGCAGTCATGTCAGACTCAGTGATATCGCGCAAGTGAAAGATGGTTATGTCGACCGGCAGAGTATTACTTATGTCAATGGCAAACCGGCCATTGAAATTGCTATTTATAAAGAAGGTGACGCCAACACTGTACAGGTGGCCAAAACTGTGATTGGCCAGCTGGAAAACCTGCGTAAAAACCTGCCGGCCGGTTATGAGTTGACGCTGGTGTATGACCAGTCGGTGTTTATCAGTGACGCGATAGCCGAAGTTAAATCTTCTGCCTGGCAAGGCGGTTTACTGGCGATGCTGGTGCTGTATTTGTTCCTGCGTAACATCTGGACCACCCTGGTGATTTCAATTTCAATCCCGCTGTCGGTCATTGCAACTTTTAACCTGATGTATGCACAGGAAATCAGTCTGAACATCATGAGTTTAGGTGGTATAGCGCTCGCTATTGGTATGCTGGTGGATAACGCTATTGTGGTGCTGGAAAACATTGCCCGTTACAAAGAGCAGGGCATGTCGTCGCTGGAAGCCGCCAAAAAAGGGGCCAGTGAAGTGTCGATGGCGATTACTGCATCAACCCTGACCACAGTGGCGGTGTTTTTCCCGCTGGTATTTATCGACGGTATCGCCGGTCAGCTGTTTAAAGATCAGGCCCTAACAGTGACTTACGCGCTGCTGGCTTCGTTACTGGTGGCCTTAACCCTTATTCCAACCATGGCGGCCCACGAACGTACCCTGGGCACAGCAACAGTGGTCGCGGACACTAAGCCCGGTTTTGTGAAACCACAGCGTTGGTATCAGTGGATTGTGCTGGTGTTAAAACTGCCGTTTCGTGCTATTGCTTTTGTATTGTCCTGGTTTATCTCGTTGTTGACTTTGATATGGCGCCTGGTGGCCGCTGCGTTTGGCTGGTTATTCCGTCCTTTATTAAAGCTGATGCAAATGCTGCTGGCGGGTCTGGAAAAACTGTATCGTCGCGCTTTAACCACCGCACTTCAGAGCAAAAGTCTGGCACTGGCAGTGACTCTTGCGATCACAACGCTTTGTTTTAGCCTGGCGCCACGCTTAGGTTTTGATTTAATTCCGGCCATGAGTCAGGGTGAATTTTATGTAGAAGTGCAGCTGCCTGTTGGCAGTGCTATTGAACGCACTGACAAAGTGCTGACCAAACTGGCTGCTGTGGTGGCTGAAGCACCGGAGGTAGAGCGCACCTATGCGCAGGCTGGTACGGGTCAGCAAATGACAGTTGACCCATCGATTGGTGGTAGTCACTGGGGCAGGCTCAATATTGTATTAAAACCGGGCTCAACTGCAGCAGACGAGCAAAAAGTGATGCAGCTGGTGCGCGATACAGTGGCAGCCATGCCGGACGTAGTCGCCAAAATTGATGCACCTGAGCTTTTTAATATGGCAACGCCAATGGAAGTTGAACTGGCCGGCCATGAGCTGTCAGCTTTAAAAGAAGGCTCAGCCATGCTGGTGAAACAACTGGAAACAAATGACCGCTTTGCTGATGTAAAGTCCAGTCTGCGTGCCGGTCAGCCGGAAATTACCTTACATTTTGACCATCAGCGCTTATCACAACTGAATATGACCGCTTCTGATGTGGCCAAAAGGGTGGCCAATTATGTCGGCGGTGAAGTGGCGGGACAATATTCAATTCAGGACCGTAAAGTGGATATCCGCGTACGCCTGTCGGAGCAATACCGCAATTCAGAGCAGGAGCTGGCGCAAATTATTATTAATCCACAAAGTGAAATGCCGTTGCCGTTATCTGCAGTGGCGACCATCAGCCGCGAGATTGGCCCTAGCGAAATTACCCGTATTGGTCAGCAGCGGGTGGCTGTGGTCAGCGCTAACCTGGCCTATGGTGATGTGGAGCAGGGCGCGGCGGAAGTTGAAGCCATGCTGGCCCAGCTGAAACTGCCTTATGGCGTGACCGCCCGGGTGATGGGCCAAAGTGAAGAAATGCAGCGTTCATTTAATTCTTTGATGATTGCGCTGACGCTGGCGGTGTTTTTGGTATATCTGGTGATGGCATCGCAGTTTGAAAACCTGCTGCAGCCGCTGCTCATTCTGTTTACTGTGCCGCTGGCCGGCGCCGGCGCTGTGCTTGGTTTGTGGCTGACCGACACCCGGATTTCCGTCATTGTATTTATCGGTTTGATTATGCTGGCAGGTATTGTGGTGAATAACGCCATAGTGCTGATAGACCGTATTAATCAGTTGCGTGATGAAGGTATGGCGCTGGACGCCGCTATTGTCGAAGCTGGTGCCACCCGTTTGCGTCCGGTACTGATGACCACTTTAACCACAGTGCTTGGTTTAATGCCGATGATGTTTGGTGGTGATGGTGCCGAAATTCGCGCACCTATGGCCATTACCGTTATTTTTGGTCTGAGTTTATCCACTTTGCTGACTTTGTTGTTTATCCCGGTGTTGTATCGCCTGACTGCGCGTGAAAAACAGCTGGTAAAGGAGTAAGTCATGGAACATAAACCTCTTGCTCTGACCCGCTTTGCGCTCAACAGGCCGGTCACCCTTTGTATGCTGTTTTTGTCCTTGCTGGTGTTTGGTTTACTGGCCAGCCGTATGTTGCCGCTGGAGAAATTCCCAGGCATTGATATTCCGGAAATTTATATCAATGTGCCTTATCCAAACGCCACACCGGCTGAGATTGAACGATTGATCACAAGGCCAGTGGAAGAAGCCTTGTCGACCGTCACCGGCATTAAAAAAATGCGGTCTTTTTCCAAAGAAGACAGCGCGGAAATTGGCCTGGAATTTAACTGGGAAGAAAACATCAATACCAAAAGCATTGAAGTGCGTGAGCGGCTGGATGGTATCCGCCATCTGCTGCCAGCCGATGTAGAGCGGGTACTGGTGTTTCAGTTTAATACCAACGACATGCCGATTTTTCAGCTGCGCATTTCCAGTGAACGTGATTTATCCATGGCGTATGACTTGCTGGAACGTCAGGTAAAACGTCCGCTGGAACGGGTGCCTGGTGTGTCCAAAGTTGAGCTTTATGGTGTGGATAAACGTCAGGTGATTATCAGGCTGCAACCGGAAAAACTCCGGGCTTTGCAGGTCGATGCCAAAGCGTTGGTGGCCACTTTATCCAAACAAAACTTTGCAATGACCGCAGGCGAGATTAGAAGCCCGGAGTCCAGCATTCTGGTCAAACCCGTAGGTGAATTCTCCTCGCTTGATGAAATTAAACAACTGCCGATAGGCCGGGGTTTAAAGCTCGGTGATATTGCTGAATTACAACTGGAGCTGCCAAAACGGGTAGAAGGGCGCCGCCTCGATCAGTCTTATGCCGTAGGCATGAACGTGTATAAAGAATCGGGTGCCAATCTGGTGGACGTGTCTGCTGCAGCCCTGGCGGTGGTGGACGCTGCCGGCAAAGATCCGGCCTTTAACGGCATTAATATGTTTGTGATGGACGACACTGCTAAAGGGGTGACTGATTCGTTATCCAATTTGCTGGGTTCAGGCGCTATGGGGGCAGCTTTGTCTTTTGGTGTGCTCTTCCTGTTTTTACGGCATATTCCAACCACTTTGCTGGTGGTGATGTCGGTGCCTGTGTCTATCGCCATTACCCTTGGCATGATGTATTTCCTCGGTTACAGCTTAAATGTGCTCAGTATGATGGGGCTGATGCTGGCGGTGGGCATGCTGGTGGATAACTCAGTGGTGGTGACCGAAAGTATTTTTCGCGAAAGGGCTGCCGACAATAATGTGCGCCGTGCCACAGAACGTGGCGTGTATCGGGTGAGCCTGGCAGTGTTGGCCGGTACTGCCACTACGGCCATTGTATTTTTACCCAATATTATTGGTCAGAAAGTGGATGTCACCGTATTTCTCGAGCATGTGGCTATTGCCATTACTATTTCGCTTGCGGTGTCGTTATTTATGGCGCTGACTTTGATCCCCTGGTTATCAACCCGTATTAAAAGCATTACCAGCACTGAGAACGCTAAAGCCAGCAAAGCCGATATTTTTTATGGCAAATGTTTGCGCTGGGTGATGAGAAAGCCTTTGGCTGCCACCCTGATCGCGATAGGTCTGTTATTCAGTATTGCCATTCCTATCAGTCAGGTGTCAGGTGGCGATGACAATGAAGGCGATTCCAACCGATTGTTTCTGAACTACAACATTCAGAGTAATTACAGCCTGGCTGAGGTGGAGCAGGAAGTAAGTAAAATGGAAGCTTACCTTTATGCCAATAAAGAAAAATTCCATATCGACTCAGTGTATAGCTATTACCAGCCTGGTTTTGCTGTGTCGACCATTATGTTTGTCGACCCTTTGCCTGTGC
Source organism: Rheinheimera sp. 4Y26 (assembly GCF_025245835.1). Lineage (GTDB taxonomy): Bacteria > Pseudomonadota > Gammaproteobacteria > Enterobacterales > Alteromonadaceae > Pararheinheimera. The sequence continues at coordinate 198,569 of NZ_JAOBWS010000003.1, read as the reverse complement.
CTGTTGCACAGGTGAAAGAAGCTATTCGCAAAGACTGGCCTGTGCTGGTGCGCGCTAAACCACAGTTTGGCTGGGGGGATGCCGGTGGTGGTATGCAAATTCATTTGCTCGGGCCTTCAACTGCCAAACTGATGGAGTTGTCTGAATCTCTGGTACCTGTACTGAGCACTATTAAAGGGCTGGAAGACGTGCGCTCTGAAGTCAGTGACGGTCAATCTGAGCTACAGGTGGTGTTACAGCAGGAGCAGCTGCAGCGGCATGGTCTGTCGGCACAGGATGTGGCCAATACCATTAGCCTGGCGCTGCGTGGTTCTAATTTGCGTACTTTCCGCACCCTGGATCAGGGCGAAGTGCAGCTTCGGGTGCTTTATGATGAAAAAGTAGGCTTGTCACAACAAGAGCTGGAAGCAGTGCCGGTGAAGTTGCAGGACAACACTGTGGTGCGTTTATCGCAGGTGGCCAGCTTAAAAGTGGAAAAACGCTTAGGTGAGATCCGCCGTTTTAACCGTCAGACCGGTCTGGCGATTGGCATGAACATCAACAAAGATCTGAAAATGGACGACGCCCGCAAAGAGCTGACCCGCGTGATGGAGCAGCTGCAGTTGCCAGCCGGTTACAGCTGGTCATTTGAAGGCAGTTTTCAGTATCAGGACGAAGCCCAGGGCATTATGCAAACCAATATGCTGCTGGCGGTCGCGATGATTTATCTGGTGATGGCGGCTTTGTTTGAGTCGTTGTTATTGCCAACCGCAGTCATTGGTTCGTTATTGTTCTCTTTTGTGGGCGTGTTTTGGGCCTTTTTATTCACCGGCACCCAAATGGGCATTATGGGCATGATTGGTATGCTGGTGCTGATGGGGATAGTGGTTAACAACGGTATAGTGCTGGTGGATCGTATTAATCAGCTCAGAGAAGAAAGACCTGATGCCGATTTAGTACCTTTGATCATCGAAGCCTGTGAAGCGCGGCTGCGTCCCATTCTGATGACAGTATCCACTACAGTGCTGGGTTTATTACCTCTGGCTTTTGGTGATGCCAATATAGGTGGTGATGGCCCAAGTTATGCGCCTATGGCGGTGGCTATTATCGGTGGTCTGGTGTTTTCCACTTTAACCAGTTTGTTGCTGGTGCCACTGACTTATTGGGGCTTGATTCGTCTTGGTGCCAGATGGCAGCGTTTTAGCAGCAGTGCCAGAGCAAGAGTCAATAAGCTGATGCCTGCACGCTAATCTGCGAAAACTGCAATATAAAGACCACAGCTTCGGCTGTGGTTTTTTTGCCACCAAAAACCTTGCCGCTGTTGGTCATTCAGAAAAATTTTATATAACAGCGTTTTTGCTTGCCCAATACGCAGCACGCTGGCTACAATGCCGGTCTTCCTGCTTGGGGGAGTAATCTGTTGCCAGAAATGGCAGCGTTGTTGTCAACACACTTGTGCCTCAATGCACATGGCAACAGCAACCGGTATTGCCGGTTTGATGAGACCTGAGACAGCCCTGTGGCCCAAAGCGGGAGCCGCAGTTCTGTCTTATGTCCAATTCCCGCTGAGTATTATTATGGATGCCTTGTTATATTCTTTTACCGGTGTGGCTATTGCCGAAATCGGTGACAAAACCCAGCTGTTAAGTTTATTTCTGGCCGCGCGTTTTCGCTCCCGTCTTGCCATTATTGCCGGTATTCTGGTGGCTACTTTACTCAATCATGCCGCGTCTGCCTGGCTGGGAGCCTGGGTTGCGCAGTTTATTCCACAAGGGTGGCATGCCTGGTTACTTGGTGGCTCTTTTATTGTGGTGGCGCTCTGGCTTTTGATCCCGGATAAAGACGACAGTGAAGAAAACGCTGTGCTCAAATATGGTGCTTTTGCCGCCAGTTGTATTTTGTTTTTCTTAGCGGAAATTGGCGATAAAACCCAAATCGCCACAGTGCTGCTGGCCGCGAATTACCCCTCAGAGCTGATGCTGGTGATCATCGGCACTACCTTAGGCATGCTGGCGGCCAATGTACCAGTGGTCTATGCCGGACGTTATCTGATGGAGAAGTTGCCGCTCAATTTAGCACGCCGTGCTGCCTGTGCGGTGTTTTTGCTGCTGGGCATCATGACCATCCTAGCTGGGTGAAAAAAAACATGGCGGGGTGATAAAAAACGTGGCGGGGTTATAAAAATACAGCAGCGAAACGCTGCTGTTGTTATCACATTTACGCCAGGGCGGCACTTTAGCCGCCGCTTTCCAGCTGCTTAAGCTTCGCCTGCGCCTGTTCCCAGTTACGGGTTAAGCGTTCAATCGTCGCTGTGGAGTTGGTTTTGACAAAAGAAATCTGCTCTAACAGCTGTTGATTCTGCTCTGCCAGTTGTCTGCGCTCGGCCTGGGCCTGGGCGGTTTGCTCCCGCAGCTGCAGCACTTCTTCGCGCAGTTGTTTAATGGTTTCGCGCTGACTGCTCTGGTGCTCTGCGGTGCTGGCGTTTTGCTCTTTTAATAACGAATTGACTTCGCGAAGCTGCTGCAGGTTTTGCTCCAGCTCCGGCAGATACTGACTCAATCTGGCACTCTCAGTTTGCGCCTGCGTCAGTTTAAATTGCAGTTCATCCAGTTTCTGCTGCTGGCCACTTTGGGCGGCAACAGCCGCATCTCTTTCCTGACGCAGCGGTGCCACACTTTGTTCGGCCTGTTGCGCCGATGCCGTTAAGCTTTCGTTTTGTTGTTGCAACCGGACAAGTTCTGCCTGCAGTGTATCCAGTTGTTGTTGCAACTGCTGCTGCTGAGCTGCGGTTTGTTGTTGGTTGCTGGCGCTATTGCCAAGCTGCTCAGCCAGTTGCTGTTGTTGCTCGGTACTGTTTTGAAGGGCTGCGGCCAGCTGCTGTTTTTCCGCTTCGCTTTGTTGCAGCTGTTGTTGTAGCTGTGCTTCTTGTTGCTGCGCCTGCGCCAGCTCGTTGTGCAGTTGCTGCTGTTGTTGTTGCTGTGCACTGAGTTGTTGTTCCAGCTGCTGTTGTTTATCTTGTTGATGTGTAAGCTGCTGCTGAAGTTGTGATAACTGCTGCTCTGCCTGTCTCAGTTCCTGAGTGGCATTGATCTGAGCCTGATTTTTACTGTCGAGTTGCTGGGCCAGCTGCGTGTTTTGTTCGGACAATTGCGCCAGTTGGTTGCTGAGTGCTGCTTGTTGCTGCAACTGTAATAACTGCGCTTCTTCCAGAATTTGCCGTTTTTGTTCTGTATCGGCCAATTGTTGCTGGCTTTGCTGCAATTCCTGCTGTAACTGTGGCACCTGCTGCTGCAGTGGCTCAAGCAGATATTGTTGTTCGGTGAATGCACTTTGCAGTTGTAACAGTTGTGCTTGTTGTTGCTCTGAAGCTTCCAGCGCTTCTTCTAATTGTTGTTGTAGCTGGATTTGTTGTTGTTCCAGACTGGCGGCATGGCTGCTGTGTCTGGTTTCACGTTGCTGTGCAGCGTACAGATCTTCAGTCAGCTGATGCTGCTGTTGTTGCAGCTGCTGATAACTCTGCTGCAGATTGTGTAATTCCTGCTGCAATTGTGCCGTTAAATTTTGTGCATAACGACTGGCTTGTTGTTTAAAGGCTGCCACAAACTCGGCATCAAACACAAAATCCGGGTCAATTTGTTGTTGCTGCCACTGCAAAAAATGCGGTTCGAGCTGACGGGCGGCTTTGCCTGTGTAATTTGCCAGGGCACTGAGTGAAATGGGTTGGCCGTTACTTTGCCATTCATCACACAACTGTTTGATTTGCAAATATTCACTCATAAACACAAGCTCCGGCGCCAGCTTTAACAAGCGGACAGCTGTTTGGTATTGTCGGTATTCAATCTGTTGGAAAGCACGCTGCAGTGTTGCTGTACAGCTGTGTTGCAGACTTAATTTACTACGTAGTACAACCAGATAGCGTTGAATTGTAACTTTTTGTTTATGTTTTGGCTACCGCTTAACTACATCCGCCCCGCAATTGGCCACTGAGTTTTATCAGAAAAACTTCTGCTGTGCACTAGATCTGCGGTAAAGATTTTTGTTGCTGAATTAAAAACGCCGCAACGGCGGCATTTTTAATTCAGCTTCTGCTGTTGTGCCCGAAGTGGCAGTGTTTTTCAGTCCGTTAAAAATGCCATTTGACCAGCAGGTTCAGGTTGGATTCGTCAGTGCGAAAGCCCGGGTTGTCCGGAATACCAAATTTATTCAGCCAGTAAGCGTATTCAACACCCAGGTAAAGTTTGCTTTGAATACCCAACAGTGGGTGTAACGCCCATTTGAGCTGTGAAGTAAAATTCATATGGGCGGATTGATCCGCGCTTGCGCTGGCCCAGTCAATAAAACCGTCGTAGACAAATTGCTGACCGCCGATTTCAAAAGGCAAACCCCAAACGAAGGTTGCCTGCCAGCTGTCATCAACGTTTTCATTTTGCCGCCGGTACAAATTCAGCTGGGTGTATTTAAAAGCCGGCAGCGCCAGGTCAAAGCCAACCCCATACAAATAATTGGTCTGAAAATTCGACATTTCAATTTGAGTGGCAATCAGCACATCTTTCACCATGCCAAATTCCATGCCGGAGCCTGACAATTTACCCAGACTAAAACGCGGTGCCCATTCGCCATAATTTTCCCTGTCGCCATTGTCACTGCGTAAATGGTCAAGGAACATAAAACTGTCACCCCAGCTGGTGCCAGCTACATGCTCCAGGGTGTAGACCTGCCGATCCGGATCGCCAACCCGGTAGTTAGAACCTTTTAAATAACTCAGACTTAAGTCCTGCCATAAAATATCGGCACTGGCAGCGCCGCCGAACAGCAATGTTGCGCCTGCAAACACCAGCTTTGAAATTTTCATCTTCTGCTCCTTACACTTTAAATTGATTCACCAGCATGCGCAGCTGCTCAGCCCTTTGGGTAAGGCTGTCAATGGCAATAATTTGCTGCTGGGCATTATGGTGGATATCTGCGGCGCTGCCGGCAATCAGGTGGGCTGATTCATTAATATGTTCCACCACACTGCCTTGTTCTTCAGTGGCTGCTGCCACCTGATGGTTGCCGCCACTAATTTCAGCAAATTTATGCTGTATTTGATTGAGCGACTGCACCGACAGTTGGGTGTGTTCTGTCACCTGTTCACTGCTTTGCATACCTTGTTTAATCGCTTGTAATGATTGGTTGGAGGTTTGTTGTAACTGACTGATTTGATCCCTGATTTGTAAGGTTGAATCCTGGGTGCGTTTGGCGAGGTTTCGTACCTCATCGGCCACCACGGCAAAACCGCGGCCTTGTTCACCGGCACGTGCCGCTTCAATAGCGGCGTTTAACGCCAGTAAGTTGGTTTGTTCCGAGATGGCATTGATCACTTCCACCACTGAATTAATAGCAGAGGCTTGCTGGGCAAAATCGTTAATGGTTCGGTCCACCATCAGCATCACTTTATTGAGCTCTGTCATAGTGCCTGCGGTTTTGGCCATATAGTCGCTGGTGGTGACAGTTTCCTGTACTGCAGTTTCGGTGTCTGACGCAGTGCGGTGGGCAATGCCGGACACTTCCATAATGGTCTGGCCCATTTCGGTAATAGCGGTGGCAACCTGATCAGTCTGAGCACGCTGTGCTTCGGTGGCGCTGAAGGTGTTTCTTACTAAAGCAGCAAGCTGTTCTATGTCCACTTTGATGGCGGTTTCGGCAGCTTTTATTTCACCGACCAGCTGGCCTACTTTGGCAATAATGGCGTTAAAACCTTTGGCCAGATGACCCAGTTCATTATTGGCACTGTCATCAAGCCTTTTGCTCAGGTCTCCGCCATCGCCCGACATTGCCAATAAATCATCGCCAACCCGGCGGATGCTTTTACTGAGTGCATTACCAAACACCACAGTGAGTGCAATAAAAATAGCGGCAATCACCACACTGACACCAACTGCAATAGCGGTCACTTCATCAATAGCTGCGGTAATTTGTACAGTCGGCATCAGCGCAACTGCAGTCAGGCCAGTGTCGCGCACATCCTGAATACCGTAATACACATCTTCACCGGCCAGTTCCAGCTTGCCAAAACGAAAACCGCTATTGCCGTTGTTGGTCAGAGCGGCAAAAGCACTGAAGTTACCGGCATCTTTAATGTTTTTGCCAATCAGGCTTTTATCTTTGTGGGCAACAATCAGCCCTTTGGCATTGACTAAAAACAACGAACCCTGTTCGCCCAGTTTAAAACTGCTGACTAAATCGGAAATTTTTGAAATGTCATAACCCAGACCGGCCACGCCGGCGCGTTTGCCATCCACATTGACCACCACATTCACAAATAAGGTGAGGGCGCCGGTTTTTTCATTGGGGTCGATCGCCAGCTCACGCTTTTCAGCGCTTTGCAGAAAATTAAAAAACCAGCTGTCGCGGGGCTCAGTCGCCGACACTGTTTTAAAAACACCGTCCTGGGTGTAATAAGTTTTGCTGGTATCCGACACCCAGAACATAGTGGAGGCGCCGGAGTTTTGTTGTAACTGTTTAAAATAATTCAGTACCTGAGCATGATTGGTAGCGCCAGTTTCGCCATTTCGCATCCAGTCGTGTAACAAGGCATTGTCGGCCAAAGCTTCTGATAACAGGATAGAGCGCATAATTTCGCCACGGATTTGTTCACTGATGCGTCCGACACTGTTGGGCAGATATTCGTGTTCAGTCTGGTCGTAATAAAGACTGGAGAACTGACTGGTATTGATCCAGGCCGTCACCAGCGTGATCAGCAACAGCGAAACAAACATAAAACCGATAAAAATGGTTTTAATGGTGTACTTATTCATGGGAGAACTCCGCTGGTCATATCAATTGCAACAGTCAGCAGTTTGTGTTGCCGGCAACTGCAGTATGGGTAGCTATTTTGTTTCCAATTTGAGTGTAACTTGTTGAAATAACGCCTGGTTTTCCCTAACGAGCGGTACTTATTCAGTCTATGCAGTATTTGCAAAATAACAAGTTGAGCTTAGACTGATCCGACATCTGAACAAAAATCAATCAGTTAGCTTTGTTAAGGTTGCTTCAGCTGGTTGCAGCCTGCTTATCTAAGTCCACCTCTGGCTTAGCTGGGGGCGCCAAACGGGCTTGAAAGGTTAGTAATTCAAGGAATACTTGAGTATAATGCTCGGCTATTTTTGCCTCCGAATGCCGGCAATCACCGATAGAGTACCTAAGTTATGTCGACAACAGCTCCAGCCTCCCGTAAATCAGCCCCGGTTGCCCGTATGGCCGCCGAACGCGGCCTGTTTTCGTATAAAAAATACCGGGACGACTCTTTTGCCGCAGCGCCGTTTTTACCTATGTCCCGTCAGGAAATGAAAAAACTGGGTTGGGACAGCTGCGACATTATTCTGGTGGTGGGAGATGCTTATGTCGACCACCCCAGTTTTGGTATGGCGGTGGTGGGCCGCATGCTGGAAAGCCAGGGTTTTAGAGTTGGCATCATTGCCCAGCCTGACTGGAACAGCAAAGACGCTTTTATGACGCTTGGGAAACCCAATCTGTTTTTTGGGGTATCGGCCGGCAATATGGATTCGATGATCAACCGTTATACTGCCGATAAAAAACTGCGCCACGACGATGCGTACACACCAGGTGATGAAGGCGGCAAGCGCCCAGACCGCGCTGTGATTGTGTATTCACAACGTTGTAAAGAAGCTTATAAAGACGTGCCTGTGGTGATAGGCGGTATTGAAGCCAGCTTACGTCGTATCGCGCACTACGATTATTGGCAGGAAAAAGTCCGTCGTTCTATTTTGTTTGACGCCAAAGCTGAAATTCTGATTTACGGCAACGCCGAACGGCCTTTGGTGGAAGTGGCGCACCGCATTGCGGCAGGCGAAACTTTTGACACCATGAAAGATATCCGCGGCACTGCAGTCATTGTCAAAGAGGCGCTGCCCGACTGGCGGGGGGTAGACTCCACCGCTATTGATAAAGTCGGTAAAATTGACCCTATTCCAAACCCTTATGGCGCTGATGATGTGGGTTGTGGCACTTTTTCCGAGTTTGCCAAAGAAGGCATTGATTTAACCAAACCGCAAATCGTTGAAGCCAAACCTGTGCTGGTGCAACCGGCCAAACCTAAGCCATGGGAGCAAACTTATGTGAAGCTGCCGGCTTTTGAGCAGGTGAGTGTCAATAAACCTTTGTATGCCCATGCTTCGCGTATTTTGCACCAGGAAACCAACCCTGGTTGTGCCCGCGCTATTTTGCAGCGCCATGGCGATAGGCATATCTGGGTGAACCCGCCGGCATTTCCGTTAACCACTGAAGAAATGGACGGAGTTTTTGGTTTACCTTATCAGCGGGTGCCGCATCCTGTGTATGGCAAAGCCAAAATTCCGGCCTATGAGATGATCAAAACCTCGGTCAATATTATGCGGGGCTGTTTTGGTGGTTGTTCGTTTTGTTCTATTACCGAACACGAAGGCCGCATTATTCAAAGCCGCTCGCAGGAATCTATCCTGAAAGAAATTGAACAAATCCGCGATAAAGTGCCTGGCTTTACCGGTGTGATTTCCGATTTGGGCGGCCCAACCGCCAATATGTACAAACTACGCTGTAAAAACCCCAAAGCTGAACAAACCTGTCGCCGGCCGTCTTGTGTTTACCCAACCATTTGTGAACATATGGACACAGATCAAAGCCCGACAGTCGAATTGTACCGGGCCGCCCGTAAAACCACCGGCGTGAAAAAAGTGCTGGTGGCCTCCGGTGTGCGTTATGACTTAGCGGTGGAAGATCCGAATTATGTGCGCGAATTAGTGCAGCACCATGTGGGGGGCTATTTAAAAATTGCCCCTGAGCATACTGAAAGCGGGCCTTTGTCGAAGATGATGAAACCGGGCATGGGTGCTTATGACAAATTTAAAGCCATGTTCGACAAATACAGTAAAGAAGCCGGCAAAGAGCAGTATTTGATTCCGTATTTTATTTCGGCGCACCCGGGCACCACAGATTTAGATATGGTGAATCTGGCGTTGTGGCTGAAAGAACGTGATTTCCGGCTGGATCAGGTACAAAACTTCTACCCAAGCCCGATGGCCAATGCCACGACGATTTATCACACTGAGCTCAATTCACTGAAAAACCTTAAAGGTAACAATGAAAAAGTGCCGGTGGCCAAAGGAGAGCGTCAGCGCCGTCTGCATAAAGCCTTGTTGCGTTATCATGACCCCAAAGGCTGGCCGATGATCCGCGAAGCACTCAGAAACATGGGCCTTGCCAAACTGATTGGTAAAGGCAAAGGTTGTTTAGTGCCGGAAGAAAGCCGCGACGAACTGAAATTTAAGCCAAAAGGTGCAGGGCAGGTGGCTGTGACCAAACACACAGGTGTGAATCCGGTCAAAGCGGCTTTAATTAAAAAGCAGCAACAAAGTGGTAAATCATCAGGGCACGCAGCTTTTAAAAAGAATAAAGGTTCGTAGTTCCAGACTGACGCTGTTATCAGACTGACAAGGTGATTTATCCAGCAAAAGCCGGTTGCTTCAGCACCGGCTTTTTTGTTGCTGTTTATTGGTGCTGGCCTGTTGTGTCAGTGCCGGTGCTTGCCCAAACCGCAGCTTGCTTAAACCGGTTAAAGCCGGTTAGTCTGATTTATCGCAACAACAGGAGCTGCGCCGCTATGCAAAATCAGCAAAGTACAAACAGTACACAACATCTGGTGATCACCGGTGGTAATAAAGGTATTGGTCTTTCTCTGGTGCAGCATTATCTGGCACAAGGGCAGCAAGTCAGTGTCATTTGCCGTCATTCGTCCCCTGAGCTCGCTGCCCTGCAAGCCCGGGTGTATTCAGGTGTTGATTTGGCTGACGCGCTACAGGTTCAGGCGGTGGCGGCGGAATTTGCACCAGCTTCTGTCGATGTGTTGATTAACAATGCCGGTATTTTTTATCAGGAGAGCCTGCAGGATTTTTCGCCAGAGCGGGTGATGGCGCAGTTTCAGGTGAATGCGCTGGCTCCTTTGTTATTGTCGCAGGCCATGCTGCCAAGCCTCAAAGCCGGCAGTAAAATCGCCATGATCACCAGCCGTATGGGCTCTATCAGCGATAACAGTTCAGGCGGTTATTATGGCTACCGCATGTCCAAAGCGGCGCTGAATGCCGGAGCCGTGTCCCTTGCCAAAGATTTAAAGCCCAAACAAATTGCGGTGGGTATTTATCATCCGGGTTTTGTACAAACCCAGATGGTGGGTTTTGCCGGTGATATTTCACCCCAACAGGCGGCAGAGCGGCTGGCTGAGCGCATCAGCGCGCTGAACCTGAATAACTCCGGACGTTTTTATCACAGCAATGGCTCTGACCTGCCCTGGTAACAGAGATGCCCTGCATACAGCGCCGTCCTGGTTAAAGGGATGCCTTGGTTATTGTTTTGCGAAGGTTTGAGTGTCAGTACAGCCGCTGCTGTCAGGACGCTTGGGAGCCTTAGTGTGCTGTGGTAGCATAACGGCCTTTTTGGTGGACTCAGACGAACTGACTGATGTGGCTTGCAAAAATCCAATCCTTGTTACTCCCTTTGTGGCGGGCTAAATATAGCCAGCCGCTGCTTGCGCTCTGTGTGGGTGTGTTGTTGTATCTGTGGTTGCCGCTTTTCAGCGCTCCCGACTGGTTACAACAGCTTGATGCACTCAGCAATGAGCAGCAACAACAACAGCTCAAACCTGTGCTCGGCTTTTACCAAAAATATGGCGACGCTGCACTACCGGCGTTAAATGCCCAGCTCGAGCTGGATAAATTGCGTCGCTATGAGCTTCAACTAATTGAAGAAAATAAAGATTTTTCCGATCAGGACAGAGACGAGCTCTGGGCCGAAGCGACCGAATTTATGATTGCGCATCTGACACAAAATGTGGTGAACAACCAGCTCAGATTGCTCGACACCGAATGTCGCAATAATTTGTGCCGCATGGTGCTGGAAGCCCCTAAAGGATTAACCAAAGAGTACCAGGCGCTGGTGCTGAAACTGGCGGCCAGTTTAAAAACCGGCGATCTGGAATTTGCGCAACTGATTGAAGGCCACAAGCGCATCACGCTCGAGCTCAAATCCGATAAAAGATTAAAATACGGATATTTTGCACAGAAAAAACTGAACCCGGCGGAAAAAGCGCAGTGGCAGGCGGAGATCAAAACATGGCTACAATAAAAACTGCTTTGGCGCCTTATCTGCAAAAGCTCAGTCCCTGGCTGGAAAAAGCACAACCTGTGTTTGTACAGCTGCAACAGGTGGGCAACGCAGTGCTCAGCGCAGTGCGCAAAATAAAACAGGATAAAAATCTGCAGCGGCGTTTATACCTGCATGTCGCTTTGTTGCTGGCCGGTTATCTGCTGACCTTCACTGTTGTGTATCTGCACAGCCTGACGTTAAAACCAGCGGAGCCTTTGCCGCCGGCGCTCGCTGCAACCATACAACAACAGGATGTTACAGTGGCCGAGCTGACTGAAGCTGTGGAGCGGCTGGAAAAAAAGAAAGCCTTAGCCAAGCTCTGATGCTCGCCAAAGGCTGATGTTAGACAAACGCTGATTTTATCAACACACAGAATAAAGCAGGGCGCGGCGACTGCTGCGCCCAGGTAGCCTTTGGTGGTGTAACTTCAGGCGCCAAAACGCACCGACAACATACTTAAGCTGCCATACACCAGCTCGTCATTAAAAATGGTCATAGGTTCATCGGCAATACTGGCGCCCAGCACATACAAAAGCGGCAGATAATGATCCGGATGGGGCACTGCAAATTGTGCGTCCTGACTCAGCTGCTGATAATTGGCAAGGGCAGCAAAGTCACGCCCCTGCAATGCTGTTTTTACTGCATGCTCAAAGTTTCTTGCCCAGTCCGGCGCCGGGTTATTTTGCCAGTCCAGTAAACGCAGGTTATGCACCACATTACCAGAGCCTAAAATCAGCACGCCTTCATCCCTTAGCCGCGTAAGCTTTTGCCCAAGCGCCAGATGCCACTCTGGCTTTTGCCGGCCATCCAGCGACAGCTGTAGCAGCGGAATATCCGCATCTGGCAAGGCATGGCTTAATACCGACCAGCTGCCGTGATCAAAGCCCCATTGCTGATCAAGCGAGACAGCTACAGGTGCCAGCAGTGCCTGAATACGTGTGGCCAGTTCCGGAGCGCCGGGCGCGGGGTACTGAAACTGATGAAGAGCAGGCGGAAAACCGCTGAAGTCATGCAAAGTCGGCGGGCTTGGCTGGGCCGTTACTTTAACACCTACACCATACCAATGCGCCGAAATCAGCAGCACAGCTTTGGGTTTTCTCTTTCCTGTTAAATCGGCCAGTTGTTGTTGCCACTGTCGGGTAAAAGAGTTGTGTTCGATGGCATTCATCGGGCTGCCGTGACCAAAAAAGATCACCGGCTGACGTGTTGTACTTTGGCTTTGCATCTGGTTCACCACACAAGAGACTCTCATCTTGAATGCCGCCAGTGTATAAACAATATAATTCGGTGAATATTGCCAAATACGGTCAGAATTAACCAATTAAATCGAATGAATGATGGGTCCACCAGCGCTTTTGCTGTCAGAGCTTGTGCTATTGAGTGTGTAGGCCGGTGATGAGGCAAAAATGGCGTTTTATCATTCAGTCTTTATGCTCTGTTAAGTCCTGATACAGCACCACCTGATCCCGGCCGTTTTTCTTGCCCTGATACAAAGCCAGGTCAGCTTTTTGTTGCCAGTAGGATAATTCATTATGTGGGCTGTTAATTTCCACCACTCCAAAGGTCGCTGTTACGCTTAGTTGTTGCTGCTGATACGGAACTTGCAGCTGTTTCACCGCCAACCTTAAGTTTTCACACAAGATCTGCGCGCCTGTTACAGCGGTGTCGGGCAACAATAAAATAAATTCTTCACCGCCAAAACGGGCCAGCACATCCTGTTGTCTTAAACGCGCGGACATGGTTTCAGCCAGCTTTCTAAGCACCAAATCGCCGGCGTCATGACCAAAGTTGTCATTAACCTGTTTAAAAAAATCGACATCAATCAATACCAGACAAAGTGGCGATACCGTACGCTGGCAATGGTGCAACACGGTTTGATATTGTTCGCTGAAAGCCAGCCGGTTCGGTAAGCGCGTCAGATAATCAGTTCTGGCCTGACTGGCCAGTTGTTTATTGGCGCTGGCTAAATCTGCCGTGCGTTTGGCGACCAGCTGATTGAGTTTATGTGCTTTGCGGTTTAAGTGATCAAGCCGCAGCCGAACCAGGGCCGCACTAAACACCAGCAACGTCAGTGCCGCCAAAAGCCACAACAGTTTGTATTGCCACCAGTGCCGCTCCACTTCAAAGCTGATTTTTAGCGGCGCTGTATTTTGCCGGCTGCCGGTTACTTCCACTTCAAGCTGGTAATGGCCGGCTGGCAGGTTACTGAAAGTCAGGCTGTGCTGATGGCCATTGTGTTGCCACTCTGCATCCAGCCCCAATAAGCGGTAGCGGTATTGATGGCGGTTATGTTGATAGTCGAGCAGACTGAAATAAAACTGCAGATTTTTGCTGTCGGGCGCAAGGCGCAACGGCCGCATTTGTGCATCCGGCACCTGCCATAAGGTGTGGCGGTCGAGCTGTAACCTGGTCAGCACCAGTGGCGCTGTGCTATGCACTGCCGATAATTGTTTGGGTAAGAAGCTCAGCACACCCTGACCACTGCCCAGATAAAAGCGACCATTGCCATCGGCGCTCAGCGCTCTTTGCTCCAGCAATAAAGGGGCAGTGCCGTTTAAGTCGGTATAACTGCGGATTTGCATGCTGTTGCGATCCAGTTCGGCCAGGCCGCGCCTGGTGACCAGCCATAACGCAGGAAGCTGATTTTGTTGTTTTATTGTTTTGCCGGATTTGCTAATCAGTTCCGGCTGGGCCGGGGAAGCAGCAATAGCGATGACTCTTGGATCGGGCAAGCCGCTGCTGCTGGTAAATTGCTGTAATTGATTATTGACAATATCCAGTTTTAATAACCCAAGGTCGCTGCATAACCACACCTGACTGGTGCTGTCAGACCAGGCGCATGGCAAATACATGGAGGGTAACTGCGGCACTGAGCTCAATGCGCTGGAAAAATGCCGCAGACTGTCGTCTTCAGTGTCGAGCCGGTATAAACCACTGTTACTGCTCACCAGCCACAGAATGTGATCAACAGGCACAATCTGTAAAATCGAATTACCAATACCGGTGGCTATGGGATGCAATACCGCGCCCTGATCCGGATTATCCGGTTGCCAGCGTAATAACCCCTGTTGCCATATCGACATATTCAGCATGCCATCCGGGCTGAAACTCAACGCCATAATACTTTGTTGCTTAAGCTCTGGATGCCGGGCAAATGGCGCCTCTTCGGCCACAAAACCTTTGCGCCCCTGTAAACTGAATAAACCTTTGTCGGTGGCCGCGTACAACTTACCACTGCTGTCAGCGGCCAGGCCCTGCACCAGTTTGACCAGCGCTTCTGCTGGAAAACGGTGTTGTTGCCATTGTTGTTGCTCAATGTGGTAACTCAAAACTTCGTTTTCCAGGCCCAACCATAACACGCCCTGATGATACAGCTGGCTGGCAATACGGTGCAGACCGGGTTCAAACCAGTTTTTCCCGGCGGCATCGTGCAACATACGAAATTGGGGCGGCGACAGCTGCAGTTTAAACACGCCTCTGTGGCGAGTGGCTATCCATAACAGCCCATTGTGATCCTGCAGTATGTCGCGCACATCCAGCGCTTCCATCAGTTTATGTAATTGCTGGCGGTAACTAAAAGCAGCCTTGAGCTGATATAAACCATTGCCACTGCCAATCAGGATAGAGCCATCGCGCAGCTGAGTCAGTTTTTGAATACGTGCCAGCGCCAGCTGCGGGGCCGCCAGTGGTCGCAGTTGCTGCTTTTTGTGATCAAGAAAATACAAGGCTTCGCTGGTGGCAAACCAGACGCCGTCTTTAACCGGCAACACAGTTCTGACTTCCAGATTGCGTTGATTGTGATCAAAAGGCGGTATAGCAGTGGCGGTCCAGCGTTTTAAGTCGGTTAAATCATGGCTCAGTTCAAATAAACCGGCTGAAGTGGCCAACCACAAACGCTGATCATCAGACTGACTTATTTGCCAGAACCGCAGCGCCGACAGCTGCGGGGCTATCAGAGTGCTGAGCTTTGTTGGCCTGTCATTGGCATCGAGATAATACAGGCCGGCCGTGGTGCCAACCCAAAGCCGCTGCTGTTGGTCGGAAAATAGAGTCTGTACCTGTGACAAATCGCCCTCTGGTGCCGGCAAAGGAGGTTTTACTCCGGTAAATGCTTGCTGGCCAGGCATGTGTCCCGGTAACGGCCAGCGACTGAAAGATTGCCGGTCGGCAGACCACATGCCAAGACCATGACCCCAGCTGCCAACCCAGACCCGGTTTTTTCTATCTATCTGCACCGAGCTGATACTTGGTGCCAGGGCGTGAAGTTGTGATGGTGCAAAAGCAAAAGTATGCAGCTGATAACCATCAAAGCGCTGCAAACCATCGAGCTGATTCGCCATCCAGATAAAACCCTGTTGATCCAGACTCAGGCCATAACTGGTGATGGGAGCATTGATCAAATCATCGGCCAGCGAATGGTAACGCAGCTGTGGATCCGCGGCATAAAGGGGAGTGTGCAGGCACAGCAGCAGAGCCCAGCCTGTCAGCAATGCCAACAGCCTTGATAACCATCTTGACAACAACAGACTAGAAAACTGAATCATTATCAGACATTTATTCTGCGACAGTATGCCTGAAGTATGTCAGCGATCTGCGTGCATTACCTACCAAAAGATGAAGTTTTTTTATCAGCGGTATTTGGGGCTAAAACGCTGTTTCTATAAAAAAGCAGATAAAAAAGGCCCCGACAAGCGGGGCCTGATGTGGTCGCAGATGCTCACACTGTATTGCTTTTGCGGGCTAAGGCTGCAGGCGGTGAAGCCGCAACCGTTCATTAAGAGCCTTTGTTAAGCAAATATCTTAAAGCAATATCTTAAACAGCTGTGCTTCGCAGTGCTGCTTTAAGGTTTTGGCGCAAAATAAAAGGCTTTACGTTGCTGCTGTTTACCGTTCAGTTCGTTCATGGTTACGGCATCAAATAAGCGGCCATTGACCATGGTCAGTTCCACTTTGTCGCTATCCTGAATGTTACTCAATGGATTGCCGTTAATCACTATTAAATCAGCCAGTTTGCCACTTTTAATCGAACCCAGTTGATGGTCCATACCAAAGGTTTTGGCCGGGTTAATAGTGGCGGTTTTTAACGCCTGCAGCGGGCTCATGCCACCCTGGGCAAACATCCAGATCTCCCAGTGTGCACCTAAACTTTCGCGTTGACCATGGGCGCCGATATTGGTCAGTACCCCTAAGTCATTGAGTTCTTTGGCCGATTTGGCAATACTGAAATGGTTGTAGTGATGTAGTGGTGCAGTAGGGCGGCGCATCGCACGCGGGCGCAGTTCATCCATCGGCACATACTGGCTTAAGCGCGGGTGTTTCCACACTTCGGTTTTATCGTACCAGTAGTTTTCGCCCCAGATACCGCCATAAGCCACTACTAAGGTTGGCGTGTACGCCGTTTCACTTTGTTGCCACAGCTGTTTTACATCGTCATAGAGTTTTGCGGCCGGCAGGCTGTGTTCCAGCGTGGTATGGCCATCGACCACCATACTCAGGTTATGCTGCAGTAATGAACCACCTTCCGGCACCACCATCATGTCCAGCTCGCGCGCGGCCTGGATCACTTGCTGACGCTGCTCACGGCGCGGCTGGTTATAACTTTTCACCGAAAAGGCGCCGACTTTTTTCAGTCGTTCTAAATGAAATTTGGCATCATCCAGGCTATCGATATGCGAGGTGTAACCCGCGCCATAAGCACCGTATAAAATAGTGCCGGTAGAGAAAATCCGCGGGCCAACAATAGCGCCGGTTTTTTGCATTTCACTGGCG
The DNA here is from genome assembly GCF_025245835.1 of Rheinheimera sp. 4Y26. Taxonomy (GTDB): domain Bacteria; phylum Pseudomonadota; class Gammaproteobacteria; order Enterobacterales; family Alteromonadaceae; genus Pararheinheimera. The sequence goes on along the minus strand of NZ_JAOBWS010000003.1, from coordinate 181,646 downwards.
GTAAAAATTTCCTGGGTGTCATTGGAAGGGTCGTGAATGGTGGTCACCCCCAAAGCCAGGCTGGCGTAGTTGGCGTAGTTTTGCTGCGGAATAATTTGATTCACCCCCTGACTACCGTGGGCGTGGGCGTCAAACAAACCCGGCATAATGGTTTTGCCGCTGATGTCGATGACTTTGGCATTGGCTGGAATCTTCACCTCATCTTTGCTGCCGACAGCTTTAATCAGGTTATTTTCCACCAGCACCACACCGTTTTGAATCACGCTGCTGTTGTCATCTCCTTCCATGGTGATCACCTGACCACCGACAAAAGCAGTCACGCCCTCTGGAATATAAGCTTCGGTTTTAAAACTGATATTCTGGCCGTTTTTGACGGCAAAGTCTTTTTTGCTGCCTTTGCCGGACTGCAAATCAAAAATGGATGCAATATCAGCATGATAAAGTTCAGGCCCTAAGTTCCAGTACAGCTGCTGGCTGTTGCCACTCCAGCTGATGTTTTCACCGGCGCGCACAGACAATTGCTTGACCGGGAACTGTGTATCGCTGCCGCTTAAATCCATGGCAGCACCACGCTCAGCAAAAGGTGTCACGTAGACTTTAAAGCGGTCAGCAAAAGCCACCAGCTTGCCGTTTGGCGATACTTTAAATTCGGTGCCGTATTTGGCTTTGTATAAAGTACGGCTTTGCTGGGTTTTTAAATCGATGCTGAGCAGGGTAGGTTCATCAGCATAATCCATGGCAAAAACGCGGTCGTTGCGATCGCCAAAATGCGGGGCATAACCGGTGCGGCTAAGCAGCTGTGGCTCACCGCCTGCAGTGCTCACCTGATATAAACCCGTGTTTAATGACCACTTTTTATCCAGCAAACTACCGGCACCGGCTTTTCTAAATACGATTGTTTGGCCATCCGGGCTAAAGGTGGGCTCGACGTATTTGCCTGGGTTTTTTAATACGTCAGTGCTTTGATTAGTGACTAAATCCAGCACTTTGAGCATACCCTGTTGTTCGTCTTGCCAGCTGACATAGACCAGCTTTTTGCCGTCACGGGAGAACTGCGGATAAAACTCAAAATGGCTTTGCTGGCTGGTCAGGCGTTTTGGGCTGCCGCCTTTGGCGCTGACACTGTATAAATGGCCAAGCGCCGAATACACAATGGTCTGGCCATCCGGCGATGCCTGCACAAAACGCAGCATTTTGACATCAACATCTTTCTGGTTCACGTCTTGTTTCACCCGTACTGCGGTTTGAATTTGTTTTTTAGTATTGATCTGAAAAGCAATATTGCTCACTTCATTGCTGTTCAGGCTGAGCTTATTAATTTTGCCACCAGCCCAGAACACAATATGCTGGTTATCCGGCGTAAAGCTGATGCTGGGGTACACACCATGGATAGCCCAGGTTTCCTGCATATCACGGTCGAGCTTATCGTACAGCTTTTTATGTTCACCGGTTTCTAAGTCGTATAAAAACAAGCTGGTCTGAAAATCAACCCGGCGGATATAAGCCAGTTTTTTACCATCCGGCGACGGAGTTGGCCGCACGGCACCCCCAGCGCCTTCGAGCAATATGTCTATTTTGCCGGTTTCACGTTCAAACCTTTTAATCACATAAATACCCTGCTCAGAGTCTTTGCTGTAATGGAAGGTTTTACCTGGTGTGTCGTCTTGCGAAAAATAAATGTATTTACCGTCCGGGGAAAAGGCCGGTTCACCTAAGTCTTTTTCATCATTGGCTTTGGCGGTTAACATCACGCCGGTGCCACCGGTTTTATGGTATTGCCACACTTCACCGGCGCCCAAAGAGCGGGTATTGGTAAAGTGTTTACGTGCCACAATAAATTCACCGTCCGGGCTCCAGTCCGGGCTGTTGAGTAACCGGAAAGTTTCGTTGGTAACCGCTTTGGCGTCAGAGCCATCGGCTTTCATCACCCAGATATTGTCGCCGCCACCTTCGTCGCTGGTGTAAGCAATATAACGGCCATCCGGGCTGAATTTAGGCTGCATTTGCCAGCCGATGTCTTTGGTGAGCTGTTTAGGTTTGCCGCCGGAGATTGGCATGCTGTAAATATCGCCCAATAAATCAAACACAATGGTTTTGCCATCCGGGCTCACATCCAGATTCATCCAGGTGCCTGAGTTGACGTTGATATCGATGCTTTTAAACTCCCCCTGGGGTTTGTTGACATCCCATTTATTTTTATCGTCGTTGGCTTGTGCCGTGGCAACAGAAAGTGCGATGGCCAGCAGGCTCAGCTGCAATGGATGGCGTTTTTGCATTGTTGTTCCTTAAAGAGGGCTGTTGATTTGTTGTGTTATGGTGTTTTTGCCTGTCAGCGGCAATTTTACTGCTCTTTGTTTGTCCGCTAACTTGCCATAAATGCGCTGTTTGGGTAAGGGCTTTTTACTGCTGCTGCGTTGATGTGCAAGGGGTTGCCGATAAAGCGCTTAAGGCTGCGTGGCTTTTACGGCATAATTGCCTTTTTCTGAGCGACGGAGTCTTTGATGGATTCACCTTGTATTGCCAGTTGTAAACTCAACGCCGATAAAATCTGTATCGGTTGTTATCGTCATATTGAAGAAATAGTCGACTGGAATAAACGCAGCGACGCCGAGCAGGCGCTGATTTATCAAAAACTGGCTGAGCGTAAAGCGCTGCTTGCCAATGCTCCAGTGCCGGAGCATACCAGTGCCATTACTCAGGCTGAATGGCAACAGGCCAAAGCGGCCATTGCGCTGAAAAAACAAAGTCAGCTAAGCTGAATCTGATTCGCCTGACACAGCAAGCCAAGAAAACCATTGCTGGAACAGACAAAACACGCAAAAGCTTGATCCGGCATAAAAAGCGCAGTGTTAGCTGCTGCATCTGCAAGAAATACTGGTAAATTATCCTCAGATACAACGCATTAGCGCACAACTGGCTTGGGGTATTTCGAAAAAAATCCCTAAAATGGCGGTTGTTGTTTAAGCCCGGTTATTACACGACAAGGAACATTATGATTTTAGAAGCCGTCTGGATAGGTTTTGCCTTTAGCCTTGGCATGCTGGTGCGTCTAATTGGTTTGCCGCCATTGGTGGGGTATCTGGCAGCCGGTTTTATGATCACTTTAAGTGCGCCACAACTCGATTTGCCGGATGGCAAACCTATTATCGACCATGTTTCTCATCTGGGTGTGTTGTTGCTGCTCTTTACTGTCGGTTTAAAACTGAATATCCAAAGCCTCGGCAAACCCGAAGTGCTGGGCGGCTCTATGCTGCATTTTGTGGTGTCGGCACTTTTATATGCACCGGTGATTTATCTGGCGTTTGAACCCGACTGGTATCACGCCCTGATGCTGGGCGCTGCTTTGGCTTTTTCCAGCACAGTGCTGGCGGCCAAGGTGCTGGAAGGCAAAAGGGAAATACGGGCATTTCACGGCCGGGTGGCGGTGGGTATTTTAATTATGCAGGACTTATTTGCCATGGCGCTGATGAGTTTTTCGCAAGGCGTTACACCTTCGCCCTGGGCGCTGTTGGTATTTGCTTTGCCATTGCTGCGCCCGATATTATTTAAACTGTTAAACCTGACCGGCCACGACGATTTACAAATTTTATTTGGGGTTTTGCTGGCGGTGGTGCTGGGGGGCGGTGGTTTCCATCTGGTGGGTTTAAGCTCCGAACTCGGCGCTCTGGTATTTGGTGCTTTATTAGCAAGTCATCCAAGAGCAGGGGAGCTGTCTAAAACCTTGTGGGGTTTAAAAGAATTTTTCCTGGTCGGTTTTTTCCTCAATATTGGTTTGGGTGGTTTACCCGATCAACAAGCCTGGATTTTTGCCGCTTTAATGACCTTGTTATTACCGCTCAAAGGCGCGATGTTTTTTGCGTTATTAATTGCCTTTAAACTGCGCGCCCGCAGCGCCTTTTTATCTGGTTTAACTCTTGCCAACTACAGTGAATTTGCACTGATAGTGGCAAGTGTTGCCATGCCACAGTTTTTAATACCGCTGGCGCTGACTGTTGCACTTTCTTTTGTGGTCTCGGCACCATTAAACCGTTTAGCACATCCTCTGTATGAAAAGCTCGCCAGCCGGCTCATTCCTTTTGAACGTAATATCCGCCATCCCGACGAACAACCGGTGTCACTGGGGGATGCAGAGGTGCTGATCATGGGGATGGGTCGCACCGGCACAGCCGCTTATGATTATTTACAGCATAAAACCCATTTAGCGGCACTGGACTCAGATCCGGCGCGGGTACGGTTACATCAGGAAAAAGGCAACAATGTGTTTTTTGCCGACGCCGAAGATCAGATTTTCTGGCAGGGCCTGGATATCAGTCAGCTAAAGGCTGTGCTTTTATGTATGAGTGATATGGAAGCGAAGATTATTGCCGCACGTAAACTCAGAGAAGCAGGTTTTGCCGGCCTGATAGTGTCTCACAGCATGCACCATGACGAAGCCAAAGCCATTATCGCCGCCGGCGCCGATCATACTTATCTGACCATGTCAGAAGCAGGTTTAGGCTTGGCCGAAAGGGTAAGGCAACATATAGCGATTTAAACCGTAAAGTAACCCTAACACCAATAAGTGCTCAGGAATGGTTTTGCTGACAAGCACACCAGGCATCAAGGAGATGCTATTGTTGTTGCCTGGTATAAGATTGTTTCTTAAATCGTTGTTATTTATATAAAAAATATTTTTGTTGCAGGCATAAAACAGGAGAAAAGATAAAAAAGGCAAAAAAATATTTTGCATGACTTCCGATGTAATAAAAAAGTGAATTCGGTTAACTAAATTTAAATAATTAATCTAGATTTAATTAACCTTTATTTTACTTTGAACATAAGTGAGGCTTATTGTGAATATTATATTTGCCTATCGCATTGTGGGTGCCAACATTCGGATTTTGCTGTTGTTGTTATTTTTCACAAGCCAAACCTATGCGGCAAGTGCGGAAAAAGTCAGATTCGAATGGGTGCCGCAGACAGTAGAAACAAACAAGTATGCTTATTTCTATTGGGATATCCGCAATGTTAAAGAGTGTTATTCGGTGAATTCCAGCACAGGTCAAACCGAGTTAAAAGCGATCAGTGGAACTGCGGGTCCTGCCACAAATTCCTTCCCCTATGTCGGAAAGTCACGATGGTATTGCAAAGATCTGAATGGTAACAGGTATCCATCTGATCCTTCAGCCTATCTTGAAGCAACAAGAATTGTTGAAGCGCCTCTGACTGCTCCTGTGTTAACAAGAAAAACGGGTACATACAACAAAGGGCTTCAGGTAGGTGTCGAAAGCGGCACTCAGTTAACCTATCGTTATACGCTTAACGGTTCTTCAGTCACTGAGAGTTCTCCGATATTAAGCGGGGGCCTAATCATCAATACGACCTCAACATTAAAAGTCCGATCTTACCGGACCGGTTTTAATCCGAGTCCCGAAGCGACTGCAATTTATACCATTGTCAGTGATCCCGTTGTACAGCGATTTGAATGGGTACCGAAGACAGTAGAAACAAATACAAACGCTTATTTTTATTGGGACATTCGTAATGTGAAAGAATGTTATTCGGTTGCTGGCGGAAGCGGAACATCCGAACGCAAAGCTATCACCGGTAGTGCCGGGCCTGCAACTAACGCTTTTCCTTATATTGGCACGTCAAAATGGTATTGTTTTGATTTAAACGGGAACAGGTACCCACGGGAGCAGACTAAATTTATCGAAGCTTTAAGAATAGTTGAGGCGCCCTTGTCCGCGCCCGTGTTGCTGCCGGGTGCAGGCCAATATCAACAAAGTGTAAATGTGACCCTAAGCCCCGCGGCAAATGTGGTGTACCGATACACGTTAAATGGTTCAACTGTGACTGAACAATCAGCAATAATTCCGTCTCAACTCACTTTCACCAACTCAGTCACGTTAAAAGTGAAAGGTTTTCGCACAGGTTTTAATCCCAGTCCGGAAACTGTCGCTGCTTATGACATTGTTAATGGGACTGCTGCTACCCCTTTGTTTAGTCCTGAGGCCGGCAGTTATCTGTCTCCTTTAGTTGTAGCCTTGTCCAGCGCCACTGCGGCTGCAACGATCCGGTATACAGTTGATGGCTCAGATGTCACGGCTGGGTCGTCAATCTACACCGTACCTCTGACACTGTATAAATCTGCAACCATCAAGGCGAAAAGTTTTAAAGCAGGCCTGGCAGCGAGTCCACAAAGTGCAGCGATATTTGCGTTAAGTGAAAATTCCCGGGTGACGTATCTCCACACTGATGTGTTGGGTTCTGTGACGGCCGAGAGTGATAACTCAGGTCAGATAAAAAAGACAACTGACTATAAGCCTTTTGGTGAGAGTAAAGATAATGAATGACTCCGGAACATCAAGAGGTTTAACACGAATCGAACATTGATTTTAGCGTTGTCAGGGAGCCTTTGTCGCAATGCACCATATGGGCAACAGCTTGTTGAGGAGATGAGTGTGTGACCGCTGCATGATAAATTCCACTGCAGAAAATGAAACTGCTGGATGTGTTGATGTAAGCACGGTTTCTGTTTCTGGCAGCGGCAGTATCAGGTGCACACCATCGCCTAAAACAATCAGAGCCTCTGGTTTTGATAACACAAGCGCGACAGGATAATAACCGGATGAAGATAAACGCCACCGTCAGTGTCAGGTGTTAGATAGCACAGACACCGGCGCTGTAGGGAAGGTGACGCTGGATGACCCGCGGTGGCAAGGGGGATTATCTCGATGACCAAAATCACTGACCCCTGGTGGATGGTCAGCAAATCATGCAGCGGTAAGTGCAAAAAAAAAATCAAAAAGCGAAATAAAAAGAAAAAATAAGCTGAAGCAAAATAAAAAACCGGCCGCAAGCCGGTTTTTTATTAAAGGTTAAAGCAAAAAGCGGTTAACTATCCTGGCGTTGCAAAAAAGATTTAATTTCGTCTTTTGCGTGCAGGATATGGTCGCGCAGTTCGTTGCAGGCAGCTTCCACTTTGCCGGCGGCACATAAATCCAGCAATTTGCGGTGTTCACTGCTGGCTTTTTCAATACCACCGGCCAGTTGCAAATGCATACGGATATAACGGTCGGCGTTTTTATTCAGATTGCTGACCATATCATGGCTTTGCGGTCTGTTGGCCACATAAAGGCAGTTATGAAATTCGGTGTTCAGCTCAGCCCAGCGATCAGCTGCGTCCGGGCTTTGCAGTGCATCATCGAGCCTTAATAAGGTTTGCCTGGCCTGTGCCAGATGCGCTTCAGTTAATAACGGAATAGAGCGCGCTAATAAATCACATTCCAGCAAGGCTCTAAGCTCAAATAATTCGTCAATCAGCTCAGGGCTGATTTGGGTGGCAGTTGCACCTTTATGCGGCTCAAACTTCACCAGACCTTCGGCTTCAAGCTGCAACAAAGCTTCGCGGATTGGAATACGGCTGACATTCAGTTGTTCGGCCAAAGCAGCCTGACGCAGTGGCTCTCCGGCTTTAATTTGACCGGATAAAATCTGGGCGCGGATAGCTTCAACAACAACTTGAGTTCTGGTTTTAAATTCGAGGGCCATAACAAACCTGGTTGATAAATAATGGAACCAGTTTACTGACAACCAAAAAAAAGGCCAGCAAGTGCCGGCCTTTTGTTAAAAAAAACGTCAGCGACTGGTGATATTTTCACCGGGCACTGTGCTTAGTCTGAAGCAGGAAAGTTCTGCCGGCATAAAGGCCTTAAAAAACGCTGCATAGCAGCCAGGCCTACTGAGGTGCTACGTACATCACTGGACGACGGAAAGGGCCCGCCATGTTGCATACTGGCGCACACTTCAACCCCTGTTGGCATTTGCGCAAGAATAATCCGACCCACCTGATATTCCAGCTGAGTCAGCAGCGCGTGATGCACCGGTAGGTTATGTTGATAACCATGTACTGTTGCTGCCAGCTGGCCTGGCAATTTTTCAATAAATGCAGCAAGTTCCGTCAGGCTGTGATAACGCACCACCAAAGCGCTGGGGCCAAAAATCTCATGCCAAAGCGACGGAGTTGCCAAAAGCTGGTTCAGACTACAGCTAAAGAGCAAAGCGCTGGCTTGTTTCTCGGCGCTTAGGCCCGTAGCCAGGGTTTTAACCTGCAAAGCACGCTCTGCGGTTTGCGCCTGATAGCTTTTATAAATACCAGGGTGTAACAAAGTCTGTGGCTGTACTTGTTGCATCGCACTGATGGCGGTGTCGAGCAACAGCTCAGCAGCCGCAGTGTGCGGCAATAACCACAAACCGGGCTTGGTACAAAGCTGGCCACCAGAGCCTGTTGTTGAGGCCACTAATTGCTGCGCCAGTTCAGTGGCGCTGCTGAGCGCCAGTTCCGGCAATACCAGCTGCGGGTTTAAGCTGCCAAGTTCGGCGTAACAGGGAATAGGTTCTGCTCTTTGATTGATCGAGTCTTTTAGTGCCATGCCTACGCGGAAAGAGCCGGTAAAAGCCATGGCTTTGATGCGCGGATGTTTCACCAGTTGATGGCTGATGTCGTAACTTTTCGCCTGCACCAGACTCAGCACTGCCTTTGGCATTTCACAAAGTTCAATGGCATGCACTAACGCCTGCATCACTCTGTCGCAGGTGGCCGGATGTGCACTATGGGCTTTGACCACCACAGTGCAACCCGCAGCCAGCGCCGAAGCTGTGTCGCCACCGGCCACACTAAACGCCAGCGGGAAATTACTGGCAGCAAAAACGGCAACCGGGCCAAGCGGCAGTTGTGTCAGCTCAAGTTGCGGTCTTGGTGGCTGGCGCTCCGGCAAGGCTTTATCCAGTACCACCAAACCTTCAGGCTGGTTTTCCAGCGCCTGGGCAAACATCAACAGCTGATTACAGGTCCGGGTCAGCTCGCCTTGTAAACGCAGCTCTGTCAGCGCTGTTTCTTGTCTGGCAATAGCAATAATGTCGCTGGCGGCAATACGTAGCTCCTGCGCCATTTGCCTGAGCAAGGCTGCACGCTCAAGCGCTGTTTTTTCGCGGTAGCTTAAAAATGCCTGATGCGCCGCTTCACAGGCGTTATCAAGTTCCGTTGCCTGACATTCGGCAAAAAGCCAGGGCAAAGGCTCAAAAGTGACGGCATTGATGGCGCTAAAACTATTGAGTTTTTCGGCTTGCCATTGCCCCTGAATATAATGACGGCCGCTGATGTTCAGTGGCTGTTTTGCTGTGGCAGCACCCTGGGAGGTCGCAGGGGCTTTAGCAGTAAAAAGAGTCTGAGTCATGGTTAAATCACCTGAAAACCGTAAGCATAAGGGTCGTTGTCGTCCACAGTGATTTGGTTGGCGCCAAATACCTGTGCCCAGCCCTGAATGCCTGGAATAATGGCGGCTTTGCCGGCCACTTCAGTCACAGCTTCAATGGTGCCAACAAACTGACTGCCAATAAAACTCTCGTGCACAAAGGTATCGCCTGGCTTTAACAAACCTTTGGCAAAAAGCTGGGCCATGCGCGCTGAGGTACCGGTGCCACAGGGCGATCTGTCTATGGCTTTATCGCCATAAAACACCGCGTTGGCGGCGCTGGAGTCAGGGTGTTTGGGTGTACCTGTCCAGAGTAAATGGGATAAGCCCCGTACTTTGTCATCGAGCGGATGCACACAATCAATGACCTTTCTTGCGGCCTCGCGTACCACCGGACTCCAGCGCAAAAGCTCGGCGGCACTGTGATGTTCAATGCCTTTAAATTTGCCCTGGGGTTCAATAATGCCGTAGAAGTTGCCGCCATAAGCCACATCCATCGTCATTTCACCCAGTTCCGGCACTTCAAAAGACACCTTTTCAGCGTATAAAAACGACGGAATATTGGTAATTTTTACCGCTGTGACTTTGTCCCCCTGCTGCTGGTAACTGACTTTAAGCTGACCGGCCGGCACATCAATGATGAGCTGCCCCGGCGTTTTGGCTTTGACCAGACCTGCTTCAAGCGCTGCTGTGACTGTGCCGATAGTGCCGTGGCCACACATCGGCAGACAGCCGGAGGTTTCAATAAACAAAATAGAAAAATCGGCATTGGCGGAGCAGGGCGGATACAAAAATGAACCTGACATCATGTCGTGACCGCGGGGTTCAAACATTAACGCCTTTCGGATCCAGTCATATCTTTCGATAAAATCCAGCCGTTTTTCACCCATGGTATTGCCGTGAAGTTGCGGATGACCAGAGGTAACCAGCCGCACCGGATTGCCGCAGGTGTGGGCGTCGATGCAAAAAAAAGTTCCTTGTTTCATGCACTGCTCCTTTGTTATTACAGAGTAAATTTACGAAGGTCAGGGCGGGTGGCCATCGCTTGTTCAAACAGGCTGATAACACGCTGACGTTCTGCTCCACTGAGCGCTAAACGTGGCGCCCGTACAGTTTCAGCACCACGGCCGGCAAGCTGTTCAGCTAATTTAATACATTGCACCAAAGTTGGGATGGTGTCTAAGCGCAGCAGGGGCAGGAACCAGCGCCAGATCTCCAGCGCTTCGGCGTAACGACCCTGCGCAGCCAGTTTATAAATAGCCACTGACTCTTGCGGGAACACGTTGGTAAGGCCCGAGATCCAACCGGTGGCTCCCAGCATCAGGCTTTCCAGCGCAATATCGTCCACACCGCTGAATACGGTAAAACGGTTGCCAAATCTGTTGTAAAGCTCACTGATACGGCGGGTATCTTCAGTGGATTCTTTTACCGCAACTATGTTTGGTTGCTCTGAGAGAACTTCCATACTGTCGAGTGAAATATCCACACTGTAAGAAATTGGGTTGTTGTACACCATCACAGGTAAAGCGGTATTTTTGGCAACCTGCAATAAATGATGAATAGCTTCGTGTGGTGCTGAGCGGTACACCATGCCTGGCAATACCATTAAGCCGTCGATACCAATGGCTTCAGCGTCTTTGGCATATTGTGCGGCCAGCGCTGTGGTGGTTTCGGCCACACCCGAAATCAAAGGCACCCGGCCGTTCACAGCTTCTTTTGCAGCAGCGAGCACCTGGCGTTTTTCAGCGGCAGACATAGAGCAGTTTTCACCGACAGTGCCACAAACGATGATGCCGTTGACACCTTCGTTGATCAGGCGGTCCAGCATTTGTTGGCTAGCGCTTAAGTTCAGTGACTCATCTTTATTAAATTGGGTACTGACAGCCGGATATACACCTTTCCAGTTAACTTGCATTTTTTTACTCCTGAGAATTCGAATGGGCATTGTGCTCTTGGCAACAGAATGGCATGCTAAGCGAAATGAAGATTGTATACAATATGCAAAGAGGTTTTTTTATGCAGGCGGTAAATCTGAGTGCCGATCCATTTGAAACAAACAAGGCGGTGGCCGCGCGTGCTATCAGCAGTCAACGACAGATGGTGGTGATAGGTGCCGGTGTCATTGGTCTGGTCACCGCATGTTGTTTGCAGCAACAAGGTCATCAGGTGTTATTACTGGACGGTAACGGTGTGGGTCAGGGCTGCTCTTTTGGCAACGCCGGTCATTTGGCAACAGAACAAGTTTTTCCGCTGGCCGATCCGGCTTTATTGCCAAAATTACCCGGGTTTTTGCTGGATCCTTTGGGGCCGCTGGCAATACGCCCTCGTTATTTTTTTAAAGCCTTGCCGTTTTTTTTACGTTTTATCAATCAGATGAGAGCAAAAAAGCGCAGTGCCAATATGCAGGCGCTCAAACAGCTGTTGCAAAGTGCAATACCGGCCTGGCAGCAACTGCTTGCTGATGCCGGTTGTGCTCATCTGATCAAAACTGATGGCAGTTTGCTGGTGTTTGAGCAAACTGAGCTGGCGCAGGTAGAGCAGGTGGCGCAAAGTTATGCCGGGCAAGGGGTTGCCGTTGAAGTTCTGAATAGTGCTCAGTTGCAAAACCGTTTCCCGGGCCTTGCTGACAGCATCCGTTATGCCATCTGGTTTAAGGACGTTGGGCAAACCATTTCACCAAATCTTTTGAATCAAGCGTTGTTTCAATGGTTTATCAGTATGGGCGGTCAATTTTTGCAGCAGAAGGTGGCAAAAATCAGCAGCCGCTCTGGTCTGGCAGTGCATCTTGAGCCGAATCAAATATCTGCAGCTGTGCAGCAATCAGAGGCCGCGCCGCAGATCATTGCCACTGAGCAACTGGTGGTGTGCGCCGGTGTGCACAGTAAAAGCCTGTTGGCTCAGCTGGGCTATAAACTGCCGATTGAAGCCGAGCGGGGTTACCATCTGATGACATCCCCTGTGGTGCAACCACAGCTGCCGGTTGCTTCTTTTGAACGCAAAATGATTATGACTCCGATGCTGGAAGGCTTACGCCTGGCAGGCACAGTTGAGTTTGCCGGTACGGAGCTTGCTGACAACTGGCAGCGTGCTGAGCGGCTCAGGCTTCATGGTGAGGCGTTATGGCCGGCTTTATTTAGCGAACAACACATAAAAAATGCCAGAAGCGGCAAAGCTGTGGCGACAGCTACTGGTGCTGATACTTCTTCCGATGGAATCAAAGCACGGCCTGCCAACTGTTGGTCCGGGATGAGGCCTACGTTGCCGGATTCTCTGCCGGTGATCAGTGGTTGTGATATTCCGGGTTTATGGTTTCATCTGGGACATCAGCATCTGGGCTTAACTATGGCGGCAAGCTCCACCCTGTTGTTGTTAAAACTGATGGCAAAAGAACCGGGTTCTGTGCAGTTGGCGGCGCCTTTTAGTTTAAAACGCTTTAATTAATCAATGAGATTGTGACCTGCAACAGCGCTGGCAACGCAGCGCGATTTATGGTCTGCTCCCTGCGTGGCGTTATTTTCCGTTAACTGTCAGTAGTTTTAACAACTGTAACCGTAGCTCATGTATTTACGTCCAGGCATAACCGCAAGGTTCAGACGCCAGCTGAGCGCTGATAAGCGTTGGCACAGATCAGGCCAGTTTTTATGCAAACAGGCACTGAATTTGCTTAACATCTGCTGCAGCTTCAGAAGCAACAACAAAAGGCAAATCGTTGATTCTGAATAACTAAAAGAATGCCAGCAAGTGTCGTTAAGCTCAGCTGGCCGGATCAGTGTCAGACTGTGCAGAGAGCCCTGACCATGCAGATGCGAGCAATATTTTTTCTGGTTGTGATGTTATTTAGTGGGGCTGGTGCCTGGCGGCTGTCCAGCATGGCTGACTTTCAGTTATTCGGCGCTTTGGTGCACCGAGTGGACACAGAAGTGCCGCTGATTGCCCTGACCTTTGACGATGGCCCTGTACCGGGCAAAACCGAACAAATTTTGCAAATTCTGGCCACGGAGAATGTGCCTGCGACATTTTTCCTGACAGGCAAAGAGCTGGAGCTACATCCGGAATTATTGCCAAAAATTCTAAACGCCGGCCATCAGGTGGGCAATCACAGTTATAGCCATCAGCGGATGGTGTTTAAAACACCGGGTTATATCGCCAGGGAAATCGAACAAACCGACGCTTTGCTGAAACAGGGTGGTGCGCCTGAACCTTATTTTTTCCGTCCGCCTTATGGCAAAAAGCTGGTGTTGTTGCCCTGGTATTTGTCGGAGCAAAAACGCCTGACTGTGACCTGGGATTTAGCTCCGGAGAATTATCCGCAGCTCACCAAAGATCCGGCCAAACTCAGTGCTTTTACTGTGCAGCAGGCCAAAGCCGGCTCTATTATTTTGCTGCATGTGATGTACGACAGCCGCAGCAATACCATGACAGCCGTGCCTGAAATTATCCGCGGCCTCAAAGCACGCGGTTTTCGTTTTGTTACAGTGCAGGAATTATTGCGCCACCGGCCAGTCGGTTATTAAGGCGCTGGTTTTCCCATGCTGCTAATCCAGGGTGCCTTCTGCCAATAAAATATCCGGCTGTTGCAGCAGGCTCAGCTGCATCACCTGTTTTAACGCCTTGACCACCAATTCTGTTGTCATACTGGCTGGGCCGCCAAGCCTGGCCGCCTGCGCCGGTAAATACGGAATGTGAATAAAACCGGCTCTGACTTTCGGGCTTGTGGCCACCGTATGCATCAGGCCATAAAACACATGGTTACACACAAAGGTGCCGGCGCTATAGGAAATTTCTGCCGGAATACCTTGTTGTCGCAGGTCTTGCACTATGGCTTTGAGCGGCAGGCTGGAAAAGTAGGCGGTCGGCGCACCGGCAATCACCGGCTCGCCCAGCGGCTGATTGCCGGCATTGTCGGCAATACGTGCATCCTGATAATTAATGGCTACTTTTTCCAGGCTGATGGCAGTGCGGCCACCGGCCTGACCCACAGCAATCACTAATACCGGGTTAAACTGTTGCAGCGCCTGCTGCAGCTTCTCAAGGCTTTGGCCAAAAATACAAGGCAGCTCAATGGCTTGTACCTCTGTTTCGTCGTCAGCTTGCCAGCCCTGTAATTGTTGCACCGCCTGCCAGGACGGATTGATCTGTTCACCGCCAAAAGGGGCAAAACCCGTTAATAAAATAGTTTTTTTCATCTGCATTCCTATTGATTGGGGCTGTTGTTATTGCCGGGAAGAAGGCGGTTTTGCGCCTTTTACTAAAACGCCAGCAGATACAGCAGCACTATATTGGCAGCCAATAACAAGAGTGCGGTTGGCAACTGCATTTTAATCACCAGATGGGGATCTTTAAGCTCCAGCAGCGCCGCTGGCACAATATTAAAATTAGCCGCCATCGGCGTCATCAGGGTGCCACAATAACCGCTGAACATGCCAATAGCGGCCATCACGGCTGGATTAGCGCCTTGTTGCATCACCAAAAGCGGAATACCAATACCTGCGGTGATCACCGGAAAGGCAGCAAAAGCATTGCCCATAATGACGGTAAAAAGTGCCATGCCAAGACAATAAGCAGCAACGGCAACCCAGCGTTCATTCACTGCCAGATATGTTTCACTCAATGCTGCTACTGCAGTGCCTACACCGGCTTCATTAAATAACAACCCTAAAGTGGCCAACAGCTGCGGCAATAACACGGCCCAGCCCATGGCTTCCATCAATCTTTTCGCTTCGATACCGGCCTGCTGCGGTTTTTCCCGGGTTAACACACAGACTACAGGCAGGCTGACAAGGCACGCCAAACCAAGACTCACCAGCGTCAGGTTTTTTGGGTCCAAAAGCGCCCAGTCGGCGCCTTTGATTTCACCCAGCACCAGCACCCCAAATACGGTCAGCAGGGGAATGAGCAGCGGTGGCAGAAACACCCGGTTCCCCAGCCTTTGCACAGATTGCTCGAGTCGCTTTGGTGATAAGGCGTTGTGAGCACTGGCTTTAAGTGCGCCAGAGCCTGCCAGCAGCGCCATCAGTACTACCATTATTCCAACAAGCATATGGGGTAAATAATCGCCAATTAAAAACACCAGCGCATAACAACCCCAAAAAGCGGCGGCGGCAAAACGATTGGGCAAAGTGCGGTCAAATGCACTTAACAGTGCTATCCACAACAGCAACAAACCAAGCAACAGATATAAAAAACTCAGTGAAATCATCAGTTCACTCCGGTGCTGGAGTTGGTGTTGATCACGGCATCGTCCTTTGCTGTGTTGCCGGCAGCATCGGCCTGCAGTTTTTTGAGCTGACGGTCAAACTGGTGCAGCCGAAGAGCATGAATGGCAAAAGCACAAAGGGCAGTGGGAATGCCCCAAAGTGCAATATGCAGAGGGTCGGTTTCAATGCCGGATCCCCGCAAAAAAGTGTGCATCAGCACTATGGCGCCAAAAGCGACAAAAATATCTTCACCAAAAAACAGGCCAATATTGTCGGTGGCTGCTGCCATAGCCCGTACTTTTTGCCGCATCAGATCCGGTATGTTCTGCCAGCGCTGCTCAGCTATAGCTTCGCTCATAGGCGCCACTAAAGGCCGCACCATTTGGGGATGGCCGCCGAGACTGGTCAGCCCAAGCGCAGCAGTGCCTTCACGCACCGCAAGATATAAAGTTAAAAACTTCGCCACAGAGGACGTTTGACGTCTGGCAATAAAAGCCTGTGCCTGTTGTTTCAGGCCATGGCGCTCGGCCAGGCCAATAATGGCCAGCGGTAATAATAAAATCAGCGGCAAGGTGCGGGTTTTTAAAAAGCCTTCACCAAGTTCTGACAAGATTTGTGACAGCGGCATCAGCGCCGCAAGGCCGGTGCCAATGCCGGCCACCAGCACCACCAGCACCGGATTAAACCTGAGCACAAAACCCAGGATCACCAAAGCTACACCACAAAGTGGCCAGTAGTTCACCGCTACCGTTTGCGTGACTTCAGTCAGCATGCTGAGCTCCACCCGCCTGAGCGCCAGAGGCTAAAGGGCCAGAGTCGGCAGCGCCTGCTGCGGCACAGATACGGATACCTGCCGCAACAAGCGCCTGATTGAGCCTTTTGGCAAGTGCCACAGCGTCTTTGCTGTCACCATGCAAACACAGGCTTTGTGCTTTAAGTAACAGCGGCCCTTCAGAAAGCTGAAGTGGCAGTTGCTGGCAGATACACAGGCTTTGCGCTACAGCAGCGTCCGGCGTAAGCAAAGCGCCGGCTTCAGTGCGCGGCACTAAGGAGCCATCAACGCGGTAACCACGGTCGGCAAAAGCTTCGCTCACCACATGAATGTCATAGTCCGGGGCCAGCTTTGCCAGCATTGAATCCGGCAAAGTCACCAGCAAAAGGTCAGGACAAAGCTGCTGCATCAGCGCAAGCAAAACTCTGGCTGTGGCTTCATCTTTGGCGGCATGGTTATACAAGGCTCCATGGGGTTTAACATGGCGGACCACAGCATGCTCTTGTAAACATAAAGCAAAAAAATATTGCAGCTGCGCACTCAGGCTGTCGCTGAGTTGCTGTGCTGATAAATCCATCAACCTTCGGCCAAAGTTGGTTTTATCCGGATAAGAAGGGTGAGCGCCAATGGCTACACCCGCATTTTTACAATGCCTGATAGCGGCGCGGATTTGCGTTTCAGTGCCGGCATGAGCGCCGCAACTGATATTGGCCGAAGAAATCCAGGGAATGATGGCCGCATCGTCAAAACCTTCACCAATATCGGCGTTTAAATCAATCTGCATACAAAATACCGGCAACAGCGGGGAGCTCCCACCTTAGCAGCTTGGCTTTTTTTATGTAAATAGGTGTCTGTTGCTTTAGCGATGTGATGCGTTAAAAGCACAGCGCCGCTTTGTTATTGTGTACTGAAGGTTCTTTGGCAGTCTGTGCATCGGTTTACAATATCTGCACAATATCAGTTATTTACCTGATGAAATCTGCGCTCAGTCACTTTAAACTGGCGGTTTTAGCTTGAGTGAGTTTGGGCTGTGCTGGTTGTAACGGCTGCATATTCTCTATTTCACTTCATTCGCAATCTCACTTCATTTGCGATGTCACATTGAGGTTTATATGGCAATCACTGCTGAACACCCGTTGCAAATCCGCCCGGCGACAGTGGCCGATCTGACAAAACTGGCGGCGCTTGAGGCCGAACTTTTTGCCGATGTGGTGTACCCGGCGTTTTTTTTCCGCCAGGCGCACGATTTATGGCCGGATTTATTGCGTCTTGCCTGTCGTGGTCATGAACTCCTTGGTTATATTCTGGCGGCACCGGCGCAGCAAGGACCCGGCGAAGTTGGCATCTTGTCGCTGGCGGTGGCAGAAGCTGCCCAGGGGCAGGGCATTGGCGGAATGTTATTGGCTGACTTGCTGCAAGTGCTTCCTGCCGATGGCAAAAAACTCTGGCTCACTGTGGCACCTGACAACAAAGCCGCGCATGCGCTTTATCAGAAATTTGGTTTTCACAGTGTCAAAACCGAAGCCGATTATTATGGCAAAGGTGAAGACCGTATGGTGCTGGTGAAGCAACATGGCGGCTGAAATTCGCCGTCGTTTTTGCCGTGAAAAAGGCAAAAAATTACGCCCTAAGCCGCGTCGTTATTGACTTTTCATCAAATGCTCGACGACTTCGAAAAGCCTCGCTATAATGCCGCGTCCTATTAAACAATGGATCTGGTTGACTAGTGCTGAGTAAGCGAAACATGCCAGATTTAAGCATGATGGCGTAAACCCCACGCCCGTTTTTGATTTTGAGGTAACAAGATGCAAGTTTCTGTTGAAACCACCCAGGGTTTAGAGCGCCGTGTCAATATCACGGTTCCAGCCGCGGCAATCAGCACTGAAGTAGAAAAAGAACTCCGCCAAATCGCTAAACACCGCCGTATTGATGGTTTCCGTCCAGGCAAAGCGCCAGTCGCTATTATCAAAAAAATGTTTGGTCTGTCTGTGCTGCAGGACGTTGCTTCACGTCAGATGCAAAACCATTTTTATCAGGCCATTGTTGCCAACAAACTGAACCCGGCAGGCGTACCAACTTTTGCTCCTGGTCAGCTGGCTGAAGGCAAAGATTTAGAATTCACTGCCACTTTCGAAGTGTATCCGGAAGTGAAGTTAGACGGTTTAAGCAAAATTGAAGTGACCAAGCCAACAGTAGAAATCTCTGCTGATGACATGGCAAAAATGATTGAAACTCTGCGTAAACAACACGCAACCTGGGCTGCCAAAGATGGCGCAGCTGCCAATGGCGACCGCGTAAAAATGGACTTCGTTGGTTCAATCGACGGCGTTGAATTTGAAGGTGGCAAAGCTGAAGGTTTCAGCCTGGATTTAGGTTTAGGCCGTATGATCCCAGGTTTTGAAGATGGCATTATCGGCAAAAAAGCCGGTGAGCAATTCACTATTGACGTGACTTTCCCTGCTGAATACCACGCTGAAGCCTTAAAAGGCAAAGCAGCTCAGTTTGCTATTACACTGCAGTCAGTAGAAGCTCAGGTGTTGCCTGAAGTGAACGAAGAGTTCGTGAAGCTGTTTGGCTTAGCTGAAACTACAGTTGAAGCCCTGCACGCTGAAGTGCGTAAAAACATGGAACGCGAGCTGAACCAGGCCATTAAAGGCAAGGTAAAAGAGCAGGTCATCAAAGGTTTATTAGCTTCTCATGAAGTTGAAGTACCACAAGCCCTGATCGATGCTGAAGTTGACGTATTACGTCGTCAGGCTCTGCAGCGTTTTGGCAACAACGTCAACGCGAAAAACCTGCCAGAGCTGCCAGCCGCTCTGTTTGCAGACCAGGCCCGTGACCGCGTGAAAGTAGGTCTGTTATTAGGTGAAGTGATCAAAACCAACAACCTGCAGGTTGATGACAGCCGCGTTCAGGCATTAATTGCCAATATCGCTTCTGCATACGAAGATCCGGCTGAAGTGGTGCAGTACTACAACAGCAACAAAGAGCTGTTACAGGGCATGCGCAATGTTGCTTTAGAAGAGCAGGCAATTGACTTAGTACTGGCTCAGGCAAAAGTAACTGAACAAGCTGCTAAGTTTGACGAGATCATGAATCCGCAAGCTGCCAACTAACATTGACATTGTTTAGTTAGACGGTTTTAATGGCTCGGGCAGCAGTGTTCGGGCCATTTTATTTTCTGCCGTTTATTTTTTTCCTAGGGAATCCAGCTTATGGTGCTTGAGCGTAATATGAATGATTTAGTCAATGCCTTAGTCCCCATCGTCATCGAACAAACCGCCAAGGGTGAACGTTCTTTTGATATTTATTCACGCTTACTCAAAGAGCGGGTTATTTTTCTGACTGGCCAGGTCGAGGACCATATGGCCAACCTGATAGTGGCGCAGTTGTTGTTTCTGGAATCTGAGAATCCGGAAAAAGACATCTACATCTATATCAACTCACCTGGTGGCTCTGTCACTGCAGGCCTCGCCATTTATGACACCATGCGCTATATCAAATGTGATATCGCAACTGTGTGTGTCGGTCAGGCTGCCAGTATGGGCGCATTTTTGTTATCCGGTGGTACCAAAGGCAAAAGATATTGTCTGCCAAATGCCCGGGTGATGATCCACCAGCCATTGGGTGGTTTCCAGGGCCAGGCGACAGATTTTGAAATTCATGCCCGTGAAATTCTGACCATCAAAGAAAAATTAAACCGTCTGATGGCTGAACACACCGGCAAAACCTACGAAGAAATTATTGCCGGCACTGAACGTGATAATTTCTTAAGTGCCCAACAGGCGCTGGATTATGGTCTGGTTGATAACATCTTAACCAAACGCGAAGCAAAATAATTGATTGGCGCCTTTTGCAGGAAGTGAAAGGCGCATTGTGAAAGAGGTAGTTCCATGTCTGATCACCGCACTGACGGCGACAAAAGCAGCAAGCTGTTGTATTGCTCCTTTTGCGGCAAATCACAACACGAAGTGCGTAAGTTGATCGCAGGTCCACAGGTATATATCTGTGATGAATGCGTTGACCTATGCAACGACATTATCCGTGAAGAAATTAAAGATATTTCGCCCAAGCGTGATGGCAATAAATTACCAACACCGCGCGAGATCCGTGCTCATCTGGATGATTATGTGATTGGTCAGGACCATGCTAAAAAGGTACTGGCTGTTGCTGTATATAACCACTACAAAAGGCTGCGTAACAGCAGTTCTAAGCAGGATGTCGAGCTTGGCAAAAGTAACATTCTGCTGATTGGCCCGACCGGCAGTGGCAAAACCTTATTAGCAGAAACTTTAGCCCGTTTACTGGATGTGCCTTTTACCATGGCCGACGCCACGACGTTAACCGAAGCCGGTTATGTCGGCGAAGACGTGGAAAACATTATTCAGAAACTGCTGCAAAAATGCGATTACGATGTGGAAAAAGCCCAGCGTGGCATTGTGTACATCGATGAAATTGACAAAATTTCCCGTAAGTCAGAAAACCCGTCCATTACCCGTGATGTGTCTGGTGAAGGTGTGCAGCAGGCGCTGCTGAAGCTGATTGAAGGCACAGTGGCCTCGGTGCCGCCGCAAGGTGGCCGTAAACATCCGCAGCAGGAATTTCTGCAGGTGGATACCTCTAAAATTCTGTTTATCTGTGGTGGTGCTTTTGCAGGCCTGGATAAAATTATTGAGCAGCGCAGTGCCAAAGGCTCCAGTATTGGTTTTGGTGCTGAAGTAAAAGCCAAAGAAGGCACCCGTTCACTGACCGAAAGTTTCCGCGATGTCGAGCCGGAGGACCTGGTTAAATTTGGTTTAATTCCGGAATTTATTGGCCGTCTGCCGGTACTGGCTACCTTAACCGAACTGGATTTAGCTGCTTTAATGCAAATTTTAAGTCAGCCAAAAAATGCGCTGGTTAAACAATTTGCCGCTTTATTCCAGATGGAAAATGTCGAGCTGGAATTCCGCGAAGACGCGCTTAAAGCCATAGCGCAAAAAGCGATGGAGCGTAAAACCGGCGCCCGTGGTCTGCGTTCTATTGTTGAAGGTGTGTTGCTCGATACCATGTATGACTTACCTTCTATGCAGGATGTCAGCAAAGTAGTGATTGACGAAACGGTGATCCGCGGTGAGTCGCAGCCTATTCTGATTTACGAAAATCCGGAAAAAGCCGTGGCTGAATCCCACTAAAAAGCAATTTGCTGTGTAAAGTTTAAAAAGGAGCTTCGGCTCCTTTTTTTCTGCCGTTTAACAACGAGCCCAATGCCGTGATGTTGATTTTTGCTGTTGTTGTCAGAACCTGTAGAGCCGGCTTTTTTGGCGCAGCAGTGACCCTATGCTGGCTTTGCTGCGTAAAAAAGCTCAGTAGCTGGGCAGTTGGCTGAAAACACAGATGTTTTCCATGCTTTTTTTAAACTGTGCATTGAAGTCACAATGAGCGCCCCCATATACTTTGTTAATCACGCCTGCAGTAATTAATTCGAGAGAGACTAAATGACAGAAGCAACAGTCGAACGTTTGCACATGCCGGTTTTGGCGTTACGTGACGTTGTCGTCTATCCCCACATGGTGATCCCATTGTTTGTCGGGCGGGCGAAATCTATTAAATGTCTTGATGCCGCCATGGACAATGAAAAACAAATTTTCCTGGTCGCGCAAAAAGACGCAACGCTGGATGACCCGGCCGAAGCTGATTTGTTCCGCGTTGGTACAGTCGCCACTATTTTACAGTTATTAAAGTTGCCGGATGGCACAGTCAAAGTGCTGGTTGAGGGCGGCCGTCGCGCTCGTCTGGTCGATTTTACCGAAACCGACAATCTGTTTATGGCGAATGTGGAAGTGATTCCAACGCCTGAAATGGACAGCCGTGAACAGGAAGTGTTCCTGCGCTCTGCCGTGAATCAGTTTGAAGGTTATATCAAGCTGAATAAAAAAATCCCGCCTGAAGTTTTAACGGCATTATCTGGTATTGACGATGCAGCGCGTCTGGCCGATACCATGGCGGCGCATATGCCGCTCAAAGTTGAAGACAAACAAAAAGTGCTGGAAATCATCGACGTGACCGAGCGTCTTGAATTTCTGATGGCGATGATGGAAAGCGAAATTGACATTCTGCAGGTCGAGCGTCGCATCCGTGGTCGTGTCAAAAAGCAGATGGAAAAAAGCCAGCGTGAGTATTATCTGAACGAGCAGATGAAAGCCATCCAGCGTGAATTGGGAGAGCTTGACGACACGCCGGACGAGTTTGAAGCCATCAGCCGTAAGATTGAAGCGGCGCAGATGCCGGAAGAAGCTAAAAACAAAGCGACAGCAGAACTCAGTAAACTGAAAATGATGTCGCCAATGTCGGCAGAAGCCACAGTGGTGCGCTCTTATATCGATTGGTTAACTCAGGTGCCATGGAAGCAACGCTCCAAAGTGAAAAAGAACCTGGCGCTGGCCGAAGAAATTCTGAACGCCGACCATTACGGCCTGGATAAAGTCAAAGAACGCATTCTGGAATATCTGGCGGTACAACAGCGGGTCAATAAACTCAAAGGGCCAATTTTGTGTCTGGTTGGCCCACCGGGTGTGGGTAAAACCTCACTGGGTCAGTCTGTCGCCAAAGCAACAGGCCGCAAATATGTGCGGATGGCCTTGGGCGGTGTGCGGGATGAAGCGGAAATCCGTGGTCATCGCCGCACCTATATAGGGTCTATGCCAGGTAAAATCATCCAGAAAATGGCAAAGGTTGGTGTTCGCAACCCGCTGTTTTTACTCGATGAAATTGACAAAATGGCATCAGACTTCCGTGGTGACCCTGCGGCAGCCTTATTGGAAGTGCTGGATCCTGAGCAAAACTCAGCTTTTAGCGACCATTACCTGGAAGTCGATTATGACTTATCAGACGTGATGTTTTTTGCCACCAGTAACAGTCTGAATATTCCGGAAGCTTTATTGGATCGGATGGAAGTGATTCGTTTGTCGGGTTACACCGAAGATGAAAAACTGAATATCGCCAAACAGCATTTGATCAATAAACAAATTGAACGCAACGGCCTGAAAAAAGGCGAGCTGACCATTGAAGATAGCGCCATTATCGGCATTATCCGTTATTACACCCGCGAAGCCGGGGTGCGTAGCTTAGAGCGTGAAATTTCGAAGTTATGCCGCAAAGCCGTCAAACAAATTCTGCTTGGTAAGAGTGGTAAAAAAGTGGTGGTCAATCAGGCTAATCTCGAGGAATTCCTCGGTGTGCAGCGGTTTGATTACGGCAAAGCGGAAGATAGCAACCGTATTGGTCAGGTGACAGGCCTGGCCTGGACTTCAGTGGGCGGCGATTTACTGACCATTGAAGCTGCTGCTGTGGTGGGTAAAGGTAAACTGACTCACACTGGTTCGCTCGGTGATGTGATGAAAGAGTCGATTCAGGCCGCCATGACTGTGGTCAGAAGCCGTGCTGAAACTTTACGCATCAACGAAGACTTTTACGAAAAACGCGATATTCACATCCATGTGCCGGAAGGTGCCACGCCAAAAGATGGTCCAAGTGCAGGTATTGCCATGGTCACAGCATTGGTGTCGGCATTAACAGGCAATCCGGTGCGCGCTGATGTGGCCATGACAGGTGAAATTACCTTGCGGGGTGAAGTGTTACCAATAGGTGGCTTAAAAGAGAAATTATTGGCAGCACATCGGGGTGGTATTAAACGCGTTTTAATCCCTCACGATAACGTTCGGGATTTAAAAGATATTCCGGATAACGTCAAAGGTGATATCGAAATTTGTCCGGTGAAGTGGATTGATGAAGTGCTGGAGTTGGCATTACAGGAACCACCAACGGGTATGTCCGTGTTAAATGTGGAAAAAACCAGCGTAAAAGCTAAAAAAAGCCAAAAAAATGTGGTTTAGGGGCTTTTCAAACGCTCAGGCTGTGCTAATTTAGGGGCAGTTTCGTTGCAGCCCTTGTGTGACAAGGGCTGGCGGGACACCAAGAAATTTTCAAGTCCATTGTATTTGTGCTTGCAAGCGTTTCCGATGCTTGATATAACAAAGCCGACATTACAAGAATGTATTTACAATCTGGTTGTAGAAAATAATAACAATTGAAGGGGATGATATTGTGAACAAGTCTCAACTTATCGACAAAATTGCTGCTGGTGCAGACATTTCTAAAGCGGCAGCGGGTCGTTCTCTTGACGCGTTCATCGAAGCCGTTACTGAAGCTTTAAAGGAAGGTGACTCAGTTGCGCTGGTTGGTTTTGGTACTTTTGCAGTGCGTGAGCGTGCAGCCCGTACTGGCCGTAACCCACAAACTGGCGAGACGATCCAAATCGCTTCTGCGAAGATCCCTTCTTTCAAGCCAGGCAAAGCGTTAAAAGACAGCGTTAACTAAAACCTGAATGCTGTACCGGCGCGCTGGTACAGTAGCTAAGCTAAAAGAACAGTAAGGCTTGTGTTACAAGCTGAAATGATAAGTGAGTTAAAACCTTAGCGCGCATATCGACAGTTCCGTTACAGCTTCTATAAAAAAGGCGCATCTGTTAAGATGCGCCTTTTTTTTAAGCCCGTCATTGCCGTTAGAAGAGATGAAGCAAGCATGTTAGAAAAGATCAGAGAAGGTTCAAAAGGGATTGTTGCTCAGGTCATTCTGGGCCTGGTGATCCTGACATTCGCCGTTTCAGGCGTGAGCAGCTATTTTGCGAACAACAGCGATCAGTCTGTTGCTGTGGTGAATGGCGAAGAAATCAGCCGCGAGAAGTTTGAACAAAGTTATCAGAACGAACGTGCCAGAATGCAGCAACAGTTTGGCGATATGTTTTCTTCGCTGGCTGCTGATCCTGAGTACATGAATAATTTCCGTAATTCAGTGTTAGAGCGTTTAATTGACGAAACCCTGATGAAACAGCAGGCAAACGCGCTTGGATTAAAAATCAGCGACGCCCTGTTGAAAAAAACCATCACTGAAATGACCGAGTTTCAGGTGGACGGTGTATTTAACAACGAACGTTACAATGCGTTGTTACGCCAGAACAACCTGACGCCAAACCAGTTTGGTGACATTCTGCGTGAACAATTTTCCCGCAATCAGCTGATGGTGGGTCTGGCAGGTTCTGAGTTTGCTCTGCCGGGCGAGTTAAAAACGCTGATGACGTTACAACAACAGAACCGTGATATTGAATATGTGACTATTAAAGCCAGTGATTTTGCCGCCAAGGTAGAAATCACCGATGAAAAGCTGAACGAGTATTATCAGCTGAATCAGGCCGCCTATGCCACACCAGAACAGGTTTCATTGCAATATGTCGAGCTGAAAAGCAGCGACCTGGCAAAAGCCATTGAAGTGTCTGAAGCCGATGTCACTGCTTATTACGAAGCCAATAAAGACAGATATCAGACTGAAGAGCGTCGTCGCGTTTCTCACATTCTGCTTGAAGCTGCCGAAGAAGATGCTGCAGTAAAGACCAAAGCTGAAACACTGTTAAAAGACATTCAGGCCGGAGCTGATTTTGCTGCAGTTGCCAAAGCCAATTCGGCGGATACTGTGTCAGCTGAAAACGGTGGTGATCTGGATTTTATCAGCAAAGGTGTGATGGAAGCTGAATTTGAAGCGGCCGCTTATGCGCTGGCAAAAGTAGGTGATGTGAGTCCTGTTGTTAAAACTTCTTTTGGCTATCACATTATCAAACTGACCGAAATTGAAGCTGCACAAGTGAAGCCTCTGGCCGAAGTTCAGGCTGCAATTAAAGAAACAGTGCAAAAAGAAAAAGCTGCTGAGAAGTTTGCTGAATTACAACAAAAGCTGGCTGAAGTCAGTTTTGAAGTGGCGGACAATCTGGATGAAGCTGCAACTGCAGTGAATGGCAAGGTACAAGAGCTGCCATTGTTCTCTCGTGAAACGGCCAAAGCGCCTTTTGCTGTGCCGGCATTCCTGGATAAAGTCTTTAACGAAGAATTTATTGCTTCAGGCACCAACAGTGATGTCATTACATTGAGTGATGATCATGTGGTGGTGGCTCGTCTGGTAGAACATCAGAGTGCCAAAACCAAATCTTTTGACGAAGTAAAGGCTGAAGTAGTTAAAGCTGTGACGGCCGCTGAGAGCAGCAAGCAGGCTAAAGCGAAAGCAGAATCGCTGCTGGCACTGTTTAACGAAGGCAAAGATTTACGTGCTCAGTTAACTGCGGATGGCTTAAAACTGGAAGTGTCGGCTGCCACACCACGTTTTGGCGGTGCTTTAGATGCACAAATCCGTACCAAAGCCTTTGAGCTGGCAAAACCTGTTGAAGCCAAGCCGATGTCGGTTGGGGTTGCGGAGTTGAGCTCTGGTGATGTAGCACTGGTATTAGTGACTAAAGTGACCGAAGTTGCCACCACAGCTGAACC
Organism: Rheinheimera sp. 4Y26; assembly: GCF_025245835.1. Classification (GTDB taxonomy): domain Bacteria; phylum Pseudomonadota; class Gammaproteobacteria; order Enterobacterales; family Alteromonadaceae; genus Pararheinheimera. Next base: position 155,092 of record NZ_JAOBWS010000003.1, on the reverse strand, counting down.
AGCCACTGCTGAGCTGCAGCAGTTTGCACAGCAAATGGGTCAGTCGCATTTTGGCGCCGTACAACAGTCGTTAAAAGCACAGGCAGAAATTGTGCGTAAACTGCCCGCTATGACCAGCGAAGACTTATAAGCTGAAAAGCCATAAGAAGATAAAAAAACCGCCTTTTGGCGGTTTTTTTATCTGTGAAACTAAAGAAGCTTTTCCTGCACAGTTAATATTGCAGGCTGTTGATCAGTTTGCGGCTGTAGTCATGTTGCGGGTTGGCAAATACCTCGTTGGTCGGGCCATAATCCAGGCTTAGCCCCTGATGTAACACCAGTGTCTGATCCGCTATATGGCGGACCAGTCTCAGCTGATTGGTCACCAGCAAATAGGCAAGGCCGGTATTTTGCTGCAACTCCAACAATAAATTGACGATCTGTGCCCGCAGTGATGGGTCCAGTGCCGTCAGCGCTTCATCGAGGATCAGAATTTTCGGATCCAGAATCAACGCCCTGGCCAGCGCCACTCTTTGCAGCTGTCCGCCAGAAAACATATGGGGATAATAGTTACCGTGCTCGTTGAGCAGACCCAATAACTTCAGGGTGTCTGCAATTTTCTGCTCACGCTGCTCTTCACTCAGCACAGTGCTGTATCTTAAAACATCATGCAGAATGTCAGATATTTTCTGATTGGGGTTCAGAGAGCGAGCCGCATCCTGAAAAATATAACGAATTTGATGGTTGGTTTTATGAAAATCCCGACAGTTCACCACCTTACCTGCCAGCGCAATTTCACCGCTGTCGGGTTGTTCAATACCCACCAGCAGTTTTGCCAGTGTACTTTTGCCTGAGCCGGTTTCACCGACCACGGCCAGAGTTTCACCAGCTTTGAGCGTAAAACTGATATCGCTCAGTGCCTGAATGGTTTTATGCCGGAACAAGCCCTGGGCTTTTTGGTAACTTTTACTCAGATGACTGACTTTGATCAGATCACTGCTTGTTGGCATTTCACTCATTGGCATGCTCCAGCATCGGAAAATGGCAACTGTAATAATGGTTTTGTAACCGCTCCAGCACTGGTGTTTTCACACACTCTTTACGTGCATTTGGGCAACGTGGCCCAAGCCGGCAACCAATAGGCAAATGTTGCAGTGTTGGAATACTGCCGTGTAAGGCATAAAGTTGTTGTTTAAATCCAAGCTCAGGCTGAAATTCAGGCACACTTTTAATCAGGGCGTGGGTATAAGGGTGCAATGGATGTTTCAGCAGTGTGGCGGTGTCACCGGCCTCTACCAGCTGACCACAATAGAGCACGCTTAGCGTGTCGGTATTGCGCGCTACGGTTTCAAGCTCGTGGCTTATCAGCAAAATTGAGGTGCCTTTGAGCTGATTAAAACTTGCAAGCAACCGGAACAGATTCGCCTGAGTGGTACTTTCCAGTGCTGTTGTAGGCTCATCGGCAATCAGCAATTTGGGGCTTTTGGCAATCGCCATCGCAATCATGATTTTCTGGCATACGCCTTCGGACAGCTGATATGGGTAGCTGTGAAGTACTGACGCATGGTCGCGGATCCCAACTTTATGCAACAAAGCAATGGCCCTTTTATTACGGGCATAACCACGTTGCCACCAGGACACGCCTTCCAGCTGATGATCAGGAATGGCTTCGGCCAGCTGCTCACCAATAGGGGAGGTTGGATCCATACTGCGGCTTGGTTCCTGATAAATCATCGCAATATCACGGCTGATAATTCGGCGTTGTTCGTCGTAAGATAAACGGAGTAAATCCTGACCACACCAGTGAAAACGATCGGCCGATATTTTCCAGCGTTGATGCAACACGCCCATAATGGCTTTGGCTATCAGGCTCTTACCTGAACCAGACTCGCCAACTAAACCACGGATCTCGCCTTCGCGCAGCGACAGATTCACCCGGTCAACAGCACGTACCAAACCATCCGGAGTTTCGAGCTCCAGCGTTAAATTGCGGATATCCAATAATTGCATCAGTTTTCCCGCCGTTTTTTCATTGCAACCCGCAGGCCGTCCCCAACCAGATTTACCGCCAGCACAGTGACAAATATCAATAAACCGGGCAGGGCAACTGTCCAGGGCGCCAGATAAATAGAGTCGAGGGAATCGGCGATCATTGCCCCCCATTCGGCTGTCGGTGATTGAGCGCCAATGCCAAGAAAGCCAAGCGCCGCTATATCCAGCACTGCGGTGGACAGCGCCATAGTACCCATCAGCACCAGTTGCTCCCAGGTGTTTGGTAAGATCACGGAAAACAGCAGTTGCCGTTGATTGGCACCATCCAGCCGGTAAGCCGTAACATAATCCTGTTTCAGCTGCTGTGCTATGGCGTTGCGCACACCATGAATAAATTGTGGCAGCAGTGCCAGCATAATGGCCCAGATAGTGTTGAGTAACCCAGGCCCCAGCACTGCAACGATAACGATGGCAAGCAATAACGAAGGAATCGTCAGTGCTAAATCTAATAAGTGGTTAAAAATACTCGATTTAACCCCTTTGCTCATACCGGAAAGGGCGCCAAGTACCAGCCCGACCAACAAAGAGCCAAGCACTGCCAGAATAGCCAGACCAAAAGTGTAACTGGCCCCCAGCATCAGTCTCGACATCAGGTCACGGCCCAGGTCGTCTGTGCCCAATGGATAAGACACCAAACCCGAGTCTTGCCAGGAAGGTGGTACCAACAACAGTTGGGAATTCTGCAGATAGGGATCATGAGGCGTTAAAAAGGGCGTCAGCACCGCAAGGGATAACAGGATAATCAGTAACACCAGCCCAAAAAATGCAAAATGCTGCGGCGCAAAATGCTTCCATAATAACTTCAGCGGACCTTTGTTGTGCTCCTCGTAATAGAGCCGGAGTTTTTTCATCTCAGAACTTCCTGGCCAGAGGGTTAAACAGGGTGTGCATAATTTCGGTCAGCATATTGACCAGGATCACCAAAGAAGACACCAGCAACACTCCCCCCTGAATGGCCGGGAAGTTACGTTGATAAATACTGTCGATAAGCCAGCGGCCAATACCAGGCCAGGAGAAAATCACTTCGGTGATCATCGCCAGGGTGATCAGTGTACTAAATTGCAGGCCCACCTGGCGGGTGACCGGTAGCAGCGCGTTGCGAAGACCATGGGTATACAGTACCTGCAGCCTGGTTAAGCCTTTGGCCCGCGCAGTTTTGATATAGTTTTGCTCCAGCACATCCAGCATCGAATCACGGGTAAAACGGATCATCACTGTGGTTGGATAAGTGGCCAGCACCACGGACGGCAGTAACATATGACGGATGGCATCAATGAAGGCTTGCTGCCGGTAACTCTGCTCAGACAATAAAATATCAGGCAACATAAAACCCGTCACAGTCGGAATTTCATACAACACGCCAAGCCGGCCAGAAGTCGGCAACCAGCCAAGGCTGAGTGAAAACACCATAATCAACAGCAAAGCCCACCAGAAAATAGGCACAGAAAAACCAATCAAGGCTAAAGAGGAAATCAGTTTATCCAGCCATTTGTCTTTGCGAACTGCAGCGACAATGCCAAGCGGGATACCCACCAGCAACGACAAAAACAGCGCATAAGCAGCCAGTTCAAGTGTTGCCGGCATCACCAACAACATTTCGGTTAACACGTTTTGCTGGCTGGAAAAAGATAAAGCCCAGTCTCCCTGCAGCAGACGTTGCACAAATAACAGGTACTGCTGCAGATAATTCTGATCAAGCCCGAGCTGACGCGTCAGCATCACTTCATCCGCCGGACTGATATTGCGAAGGCCGGTGAAATTCGACAGTACATCACCCGGGAACAAATAACTGAGGCTAAAGGCAAAAACGGTCAGTGCCACAAACACAAAAGCAAGTAAAAACAATCGCCTGAACAGGTAATGTAGAATCATCAGTGTTTCCCTGCCATTGCAAAATTGACGCCGCCATAAGGGTTAATGGCAACGCCGCTGATATTGCTGCTGCGCACCTGAAACCTTTTAGAATGAGCAATTGGCATCAGTGGCATCTGCTGCGCCTGATATTGTTGTGCCTGCAGATAAAAAGACCGGCGTTCATTCAAATCTGCAGTATTGACCGCTTGTTGCAACAGCGCATCAAAATGTTCATCACACCAGTTGGCCCTGTTGCTACCCGACACTGCCGCAGCACAGCTTAATAATGGCCGTAAGAAGTTATCCGGGTCGGCATTGTCTGCTGACCAGCCAATCAGCACTGAATCGTGCTCAGCTTGCGTGAGTTTGCGCCTGAAAGTGTTCCACTCATAAGAAACAATCCTGGCTTTTACGCCAATCCGGGCCAGATCGGCCTGCATCAGTTCAGCCATTTTTAATGCATTAGGGTTATACAACCTTTGGACCGGCATGGCCCAGATATCCAGACTAAAACCTTTGGCAAAGCCTGCTTCTGCAAGCAATGCTCTGGCTTTTTGTGGGTCGTAACTCTGGGTTAGTTGTGGTTTTTGGTAAGCCCATGAATTAGGTGGTAATAACGAATCAGCCTGTTCGGCCTGACCAAAATAAACCGCCTGCAGAATATTCTGTTTATTCACAGCCAGTGCCAGTGCCTGGCGCACTTTTACATTATTCAGCGGCGGTTTTTGCGTGTTAAATGCCCAGTAACCGACGTTCATGCTGGTTTGTACATCGACCACAAAATCCTGCCGTTTAGATAGTAACTGCAGCTCAGCCAGACGCGGAATTGGCGCCACATCACACTCGTGTGTTAATAATTTGGCCACTCTTTTGGTACTGTCCGGCACTATATCAATCACCAGTTGTTGCAGATTGGAGCCCTGACGCCAGTGCTGTGGATGGCGGTAATAACGGATCAATACATCTTTCTGATAATGCCGGAACAAAAATGGCCCTGTGCCAACAGGGAGATGATCAAGGTCTGGCAGTTTATTTTCTGCCTGAAGTTTAGCGCCGTATTCAGCTGACAACACAGCGGCAAAATCAGTTGCCAGTGTTGATAAAAATGAACTATCCGGTTTATTCAGGCGAAACTCAACTTCGTATGCAGAAATCGCTTTGACTTCGGCCACCAATTGACGCCATTCCATACTGTCAAAATAAGGATATTCAGTGGCCGTCTGGTGAAATGGATGCTCTGGCAACAAAATGCGGTTAAAGGTAAAAACAACATCCTCAGCGTTCAGTGGACGGCTGGGCTTAAAATAATCGGTGTGATGGAAGGCCACGTTTTCCCTAAGCTGAAACCTATAACTCAGGCCATCGCTGCTGATCTGCCAGCTGCTGGCCAAAGCCGGCAGCAGTTCACCGGTTTGGGCGTTAATATCCAACAATCTGTCATACAGATGCTGGCTAATGGCATCAATAGTGGTGCCCGAGGTGACCAGTTGCGGGTTAAAACTTTCCGGTGAGCCCTCAACACAATACACCAGACCCGTACCGCCCGGATTATTACGATCAGGCTGACAAGCATGGGTCAGCAGGGCCGTCAGGCAGACAAAAGTCAGGCGCTGATAAATGTTCATTGTTGGCTGTCTAACAGTTTGTATTTTTTCATATAACCACGCAGCTGATGATAAGTCAGGTTCAGTGCTTCTGCCGTTTTTTTCTGATTGTACTGACAAGCAGCCAGCGCCTGTTTAATGAGCGTCACTTCAAACTGTTCCGACAGCTGTTTAAAGTCCTGGCTTTGTGAAAAATCAATCATATTTTGCGCTGGTACCTGTTCGCGGTTAGGCGGCGGCGCATTATCCATGGATGCCGGCGTTTTGGCTACTGCCACAGTTTCGCTGGCAGTGCTGACTCTGTCATTGGTTCTGACTCTGCTAAGAGGTCTGAACGGCGATTCGAAAGGGTCAAATAAAATCTGATGTACAGGTACATAAGGGTTGTTGCTGCGATAGACACTGCGTTCTACCACGTTTTTTAACTCACGCACATTACCTGGCCAGTCGTAATCGAGCAGCATACGTTTGGCTTTTTCGGTAAAACCGCTGAAAAGCTCAAAATTAAGTTCCCGCGCCATGTTAATAGCAAAATGTTCAGCTAGAAGCAGTATGTCTTCGCGCCGTTCGCGCATCGGTGGCAGGGTGATCACGTCAAAGGCAAGCCGGTCCAGTAAGTCGGCGCGAAACTCGCCACGTTCAGCCATGCCGGGTAAGTCTTCGTTGGTGGCACAAATCAGCCGTACATCGACCTTAATAGGCCTGCTGCCGCCAACCCGCTCAAATTCACCATATTCAATCACCCGCAGCAGTTTTTCCTGCACCAGACCAGGTGTGTTGGCCAGCTCATCCAAAAACAGCGTGCCAAAGTTGGCTCTTTCGAACCGACCCTCATGCCTTTTACTGGCGCCGGTAAAAGCACCGGCCTCATGACCAAATAACTCACTTTCCAATAAGTTTTCATTCAGAGAAGCACAGTTTAGTGTCAGATAAGATTGATCCCAGCGCTGGGATAAATAGTGTAAACGGGCTGCTATCAGCTCTTTACCTGTGCCGCGCTCGCCAATGATTAACACCGGTTTATTCAGTGGTGCTATTTGTGAAACCTGATCCAACACGTTTAGAAAACTGTTGGCTTGCCCAATAAGGTTGTCCTGTTGAAGTGACCTGGCCATATCCCTGCTACTAATTGGTTAAATTTGCTAATTAGTAGTCTATTTCAAAATGCACTTTTTCAGAAGAACTATTGAAAAATAATTAAAACATAATAAAAACAACAAGATAAAAGTTTTTTGCAAGTTGGCAAGAAACCTGAATAAGTAAAAGCGTAAAACACCGACAATTAATGAGGTAACTATCATGGGTATTTTCTCTCGCTTCTCAGACATCGTGAATTCAAACATCAACGCTTTATTAGATAAAGCGGAAGATCCGGAAAAAATGGTGCGCTTAATTATTCAGGAAATGGAAGACACGCTGGTTGAAGTGCGTTCAACCTCAGCCAAAACTATTGCTGAGAAAAAAGAACTGCAACGTGTGGTGAACCGCCTGGAAGAAGAAGTCGCCGACTGGCAGGCAAAAGCTGAACTGGCTTTGTCAAAAAATCGTGATGATTTAGCCCGCTCTGCGCTGATTGAAAAACAAAAAGCAGCAGACCAGGCAACAGCAGTTACAGCAGACATCGCAAATCTGGATGCACATGTCAGCAAATTACAGGACGAAGTGGCACAGCTGCAGGAAAAACTGGCGGATGCCAAAGCCCGGCAGAAATCGATGCTGATGCGTCAAAAAACAGTAGCTTCAAGATTAGAAGTTAAAAAATCGTTAGACAGCAACCGCTTAAACGATGCAATGTATAAGTTCGAGCGTTATGAGCAAAAAATTGACACGCTGGAAGCTCAGGTCGAATCTTACGACTTAGGTAAAAAAACCTTGCGTGATGAATTTGCCGAGCTGGCCGCTCAGGACAAAATTGACTCAGAACTGGCTGCATTAAAAGCAAAACTGAATAACGATAACAACGCCTGATTATCAGGCGTTTGGGAGTCCCAACATGGAAATTAACGAGTTTATTGGTATACCACTGATCCTGTTCATGATCTTTGTGGCGCCAATCTGGGTCATCATGCATTACCGCAGCAAAAACAAAATGTCTGAAGGTTTGTCAGACAGTGAGTTGGCGCAGCTTAATGACCTGTCTGGCAAAGCGGAAAAAATGGCCGACCGCATTAAAACGCTGGAAGCCATTCTGGATGCAGAGTCGCCAAACTGGAGACGTGAGCATGAGCACAGTTAAAAAAGAATTGTTGCGGGATGACCGCAACGGCAAAATCGCCGGCGTCTGCGCCGGTATAGCCGACTACTTCGGCTGGGAGCTGTGGTTAGTGCGGGTGGTGGCTCTGGCGTCTGTGCTCTTAGGGTTTGGCAGTTTTCTACCAGTGTTATATTTTGTCGGCTGGATAGTGCTAGAGAAAAAATCGGTGGCGGAGGCCCGTAAAGGCACACCTCCAGTGCCAAAAGTGGACAGACCGGTTGAAGTAAAAACCCGGATTTGGCAACGGGGTGAAGCGCCAAAACAAGCGCTGAACCATCTGCAGCAGCAGTTTGAACATATTGAGCAAAGGCTGCGTGCCATGGAGCGTTATGTAACATCCAGCAAATACCAGTTAAACCGCGAGTTTAACCGGCTCTGACAGCCACCTTCGGGTGGCTTCCATCTGGCAGTATTTGGAGGGCAGATGCAAATCTGGCAAGAGTTCCAGCAGCAAAGTCAACAATTTACTAAACGTGTATTTAATCGTCATCTCAGACTTGGTGTAACGGGTTTATCTGGTGCCGGCAAAACGGCTTTTATTACCAGCCTGGTGAATCAGCTGACCGCACCTGTCGCCTCGGTACAACTGCCTTTTTTCTCACCATTTAGCCAGCAACGTTATCTTGGCGGTCGCATTGATAGTTTGCAAAATATGCAAACTCCCCGTTTTCCTTATGAAAGTAATCTGCAGCAGCTGCAACAAGGCCAGTGGCCCGCTTCGACCAGCAGCTGGAGCCAGTTGTCGCTGAACTTACGCTATAGGCCGGCCAGCGGTCTGGCCGCTCAACTGACCGACTATCGTACGTTGCAATTAGATGTGGTGGATTATCCGGGCGAATGGTTGCTCGATTTGCCCATGCTGTCGCAGGATTATCAGAGCTGGTGTCAGTTCAGCTGGCAACTGTTTGAAAAACCACACAGAGCTGCACTTGGTGCTGAGTTTGCCGCCTATTTAGCACAGATTGATCTCAACGATGACTCTGAACAGCAGTTACAGCAACTGACAAATAAATACAGTGAGTTATTGCAGAAATTCCGAAGCGGGTGCCATGCCTGCCTGCTGCAGCCCGGTCGTTTGTTATTGCCTGCTGAGCTTGCAGGTACGCCGCTGTTGCAGTTATTTCCGTTATTACCGTCGCAGTTGCAGCAGCCGTCAAAATTATTAAACCGCTTGCAGCAACATTATGTCAGTTATCAAAAACTGGTGATCACGCCATTTTATCAACAATATTTTGCCGGTATTGATCATCAGGTGGTACTGGTGGATTGTTTGTCGGCGTTAAACGCCGGTTATGATGTATTGCAGGAGCTGCAGCAGGCTTTAATGCTGATTTTGCAAAGTTTTCAGTATGGCCCGACCGGTTGGTGGCGCAGATTGTTTAAACCGCGCATCAGTAAAGTGTTATTTGCGGCTAGTAAGGCCGATCAACTGACGCCGGAGCAACATAAAAATCTCACCTTATTGCTGCAACAGTTGTTGCAGCAACCGTTGCAGGATAGTCGTTATCAATATTGCCAGTCCGAAGCCATGGCGCTGTCGGCCGTGGTGTGCAGTGAATTTGGTCAGGTTCAGACGCCTGAGGGGGCGCAGCCTTGTTTGCGGGGCATTGCCGCCGCAACTGGCGAGGTTGTTACTTTATTCCCCGGTGAAGTGCCCTGGTCTATGCCGTCACCTTTGTTATTTCAGCATCATCAATTTGCTTTTCCGGTATTTTTGCCAAGGCCGATGCCACAACAGGTGCTGCCCCATTTAAGGCTGGATCAGGCGCTGGAGTTTCTGATTGGAGAACATATGACATGACGGACTTAAAAAAAGCCGTGGTATTTGATGAAGCTACATTTAGCGCGCTGCAAGCTAAAACCCAGGAGCAGCAGGCTCTGGCACCGGCACAACAGTTTGACCAGGTCGATTTTGCCACTGAAACCGCAGCGCCGGACAACAGCGAGGCACGGAAAACCTCGAGACAACAGTTGTTTTGGTGGGGCGGCGCCCTTGTCAGTGTCAGCGTGCTGGCGTTATGGCAGTGGGCCTCTTTTGTGGTCGACAGCTGGCAAGCCGGATTATTGCAAGGTGGTTTGGTGTCGGCGCTGACCTTTTTCAGCACTGCACTGCTGGCTCGCTTTGGTTATCAGCAGTGGCGACTTGGCCGCACTTTGCAGCAACGGCAGCAATGGCGTGAGGCAACAGAGCGGCTGGAGCAGTCGCTGCAGTTTGGTGAAGCCATGCCTATGTGTCAGCAAATTCAACACAGTATGCAGCAACAGGAACTTGTTGACCCTTTGTGGCAACAGTTTAAGCAACAGCACAAAGCCGAGTTTAGCGACGCCGAAGTACTGAAGTTGTTTGACAATACAGTGCTGACGCCTTTAGACAAAAGGGTAGAGCAACAAATCCGTCAGGCTGCGATGCAAACCGGTGTTGCGGTGGCGCTCAGTCCCTTTGCGCTTGCCGATATGCTGTTGGTGTTGTGGCGTGGCAGTTTAATGCTCAGAGAAATTTCGTTGTTGTATGGAGCCCCTATGGGCAAGCTGCGCAGTCTGCGCATGATTAAAAAATGTATCAAAACTTTGTTTTTTACCGGCGCCAGTGAGATGGCCATTGATGTTGGCAGCGATTTACTCGGTGCAGAACTGACCGGAAAGTTATCGGCGCGGCTGGGTCAGGGTGTTCTGGCAGCTATCCTGGTGGCGCGGCTTGGTCGTTTTGCCCAGCAAGAGCTCAGACCTTTACCGACTAAAACAGCAGAGCCGATGTTGCTGCGCCAAATTGCCAGCGATTTATTGAAAAAGCTTAAACCAGGGACAACTGCAAACTAATTTTTACATCAGCGCATTTTTTGCCATTGGATTTGCTGTAAATGCAGACAGACAGATGTCCGCATGCCTTGTGCTCTATATAACTAATTTGCTTTGATTAAAAATAAATCATCTAAGGCAGTATTTTTTGTTATGAGCAGTCAACAGCAGTTTAAGCACGCAGAAACCCAATGTATCCATGCCGGTAAAGTGAAAGACGCCCAATATGGTGCACTGGCCACCCCTTTATACCAAACCTCCACTTTTGTGTTCGACAGCGCTGAGCAGGGCGCTGCGCGTTTTGCCGGTGAAGCGCCGGGGTTTATCTACACCCGCCTTGGCAACCCAACCACCCGTGAGCTGGAGCTGAAAGTTGCAGCCCTTGAAGGCATGCAGGACGCAGCAGCAACTGCAACCGGCATGGGCGCGGTTGCCGCTGCCACTATGGCATTTTTACAGCAGGGCGATCACCTGATTGCCAGTAAAGCCATTTATGGTTGCAGTTTTGCCCTTTTTAATCATCAGTTTGCCCGTTATGGCATTGAAGTCAGTTTTGTCGATATGACCGACCATGCAGCTGTGGAAGCAGCGCTTAAGCCAAACACCAAAATGTTATTCGCTGAAACGCCAATCAACCCAAATCTGGTGGTGCTGGATCTGGAGTTTTTAGGCAGTTTCTGTAAAAAACACGGCATTTTATCGGTGATTGATAACACCTTTCTGACACCTTTATTGCAGCAACCTGCGCGTTTTGGCATTGATATTGTGCTGCACAGTGCCACTAAATATCTGAACGGTCATGGTGACTTGGTCGCCGGTATTATTGTGTCTGATGCAGAAAAAATTCAGACCATTAAACTCACTACGCTCAAGGATATGGGGGCAACTATCAGCCCGCATGATGCCTGGTTAATTATCCGCGGTTTAAAAACCTTGTCAGTACGAATGGAGCGCCACTGCGCCAATGCACAGCGTGTGGCGGAATATCTGGCCAGACACCCGGCGATTGACACCGTGTATTACCCGGGCTTGCCGGAGCATCCCGGGCATCGTTTTATCGGTAAACAAATGAAAGCAGCCGGTGGCGTTCTTGCCTTTGAACTGAACGGCAGTCTCGATGATGGCCGTTATTTTATCAATCAATGCAAGCTGCTGAGCCTGGCGGTCAGTCTGGGGGATGCTGAGTCCCTCATTCAACATCCGGCGTCGATGACGCACAGTCCTTACACTGCAGAAGAACGTCAGGCGGCGGGCATCAGCGATGGGCTTATTCGCATTTCGGTGGGCCTGGAACATGTTGAAGACATTATTGCCGACCTGGAACAGGCCTTGGTAAAGATGCAGCAACAGCAAAAATAATCTTTATTAATCAATGGTATATATTTTTGATTTGAGATTGCTGTAAAAAAATAATTACAAAGCTGCAGTGCCGATTTCATCACCAACGATTAACAGCCGGATCCCAATCATCTAGGATCCGGCCATCAAAGCCCGCCATCAGAGTCTCGGGCGAAGCAGAATCAACAGGTCGTAACATGAGCAAATATGTGTCAAAACAATCGGACGCCAATGGTTTTATCGCTTGGTCGGACGAAGAAAATGAAATCTGGAGTGCGCTGATCAACCGTCAGTTGTCCTGCATTAAAGGAAAGGCTTGCGATGAATATATGGCGGGTCTGGAAAAATTAAATTTACCCACAGACCGCATCCCGCAACTGGAAGAAGTGAGCAAGGTATTGCGCGCCACCACTGGCTGGGAATGCGCTGAGGTGCCGGCACTCATCAGCTTCGACCGCTTTTTTGAATTGCTGGCCAACAAAAAATTTCCGGTAGCAACTTTTATCCGCAGCAAGGAAGAATTTGATTATTTGCAGGAGCCGGATATTTTCCACGAAATTTTTGGCCATTGTGCCATGTTAACCCATCCGGATTTTGCTGAATTTACCCATATCTATGGCAAGTTAGGCCTGGCAGCGAGCAAAGAAGACAGGGTCTATCTGGCACGTCTGTACTGGTTCACCATTGAGTTTGGTTTATTACAAACCGACGATGGCCTGCGTATTTATGGCGGTGGTATTTTATCCTCTCCTGGCGAAACCCAATATGCCATGCATTCTGATGTACCAGAGCGTAAAACACTGGATGTCATTGATGTGCTCAGAACGCCATACCGCATCGATATCATGCAACCTATTTATTTTAAAATTAATAAGATCCGCGACTTATTCGACATAGCTCAGTTGGATCTGATGGCGCTGGTGCAACAGGCAAGAGCTCTTGGTATGCATGCGCCTAAATTTGAACCCAAACAGAAAAAAGCCAGCTAAGCGCCGGTAATAGCAAGATCAACAAGGACAACAGAGAACTACCATGACTGAATTAGCTGTAATGAAATGTGAAGCCTGCCGCGCTGATGCGCCAAAAGTGTCTGACGCCGAATTGCCGGAACTGATGCGTCAGTTACCGGACTGGGTGCCGGTCGTGCGTGATGGCATTTTGCAACTGGAGCGCAGCTACAAGTTTAAAAACTTTAAACAGGCCTGGGCATTTCACAATAAAGTGGCGCAAATGGCAGAAGAGGAAGGCCATCACCCGGCATTACTGCTGGAATGGGGTAAACTGACAGTCACCTGGTGGTCGCATTCGATTAAAGGCCTGCACAAGAACGACTTTATCTGCGCCGCTAAAACCGACCAGCTATTGGCTGACTAAAGCCTTTTCACTGATAACTAAAGCTGCTACGGCAGCTTTTTTTATTGTCTAAAGGAAATTGTTCACAATAGTTTACAAAAATACTGGTCTGCCTTGCGTAGGATGCCGTATCATGAAGTAACCCCATCAGCAAAAGGTGTGAGAGGCAATGCGTTTAGAAATCCACTGCCAGGACCGGCTTGGCATAGCGCAGGAAGTCCTGAATATTCTGGTGCATTATCAGATCGATTTACGCGGCATCGAAGTTGACCCTGTTCTCGGGCGGATGTATGTCGCTTTCCCAACCGTTGATTTTGAAAAGTTTCAGGAGCTTATGGCAAAAATTCGCCGTATCCCCGGCGTTGACGATGTAAAAACCACCGCATTTTTACCTTCTGAGCGTGAACACAACGAATTATCTACTTTGCTCAAAACCCTGCCCGACGGCGTGATTGCCATCGACACCAAAGCCAATGTCACCATTATTAACGAAGCCGCGCTACAAGCGTTGTCAGTGAATGAAGCCGACGTAGCCGGGCAGTCGCTGATGAATATGGTCAAAGGCTTTAACTTTTTACGCTGGCTGGAAAGTGACGATGTGCTGGCGCAAACCCGCCGGTTGGAGCTGCACGGTAAAAGATTTATTGCCGATATTCTACCGGTGATGGTGCCGGATGAATCTGGCCATGAAATTCTGGCAGGCGCGGTGATCAACTTAAAATCTGAAAGCCGGCTTGGCGAGCAGATGGTGGTGTTTAAAAAAGGAGATCAGGAAAGTTTTAACAACCTGCAAGCCACCAGCAATGTGATGCGCCGGGTAGTGCGCGAAGCGAAAAAAATGGCCCAGCTTGATGCCCCTATTCTGATTGTTGGTGAAACAGGTACTGGTAAAGAACTGTTGGCCAGAGCCTGCCATGCCGCCAGCAGCAGAGCGGGCAAGCCTTTTCTGGCAGTGAACTGCGCGGCCATGCCCGACAATGTCGCCGAGTCTGAGCTTTTTGGTTATGGCCCGAATGCCTTCCCTGGCACTGTTGAAGGCAAAAAAGGCATTTTTGAACAGGCCAATAAAGGCACAGTGTTTTTAGATGAAGTAGGGGAAATGTCGCGCGAGCTGCAAACCAAGTTATTAAGGTTTTTGCAGGACGGCAGCTTCCGCCGTATTGCCGATGAAAATGAAGTGCGTGTGGACGTACGGGTCATTTGCACCACGCAAAAAGATTTACCTGGTATGGTGCAGGAAGGAACCTTCCGCGAAGACTTGTATTACCGGCTCAATGTGTTAACCCTGGCGTTACCACCGCTTCGGGAGCGCAAACAGGATATTCTGCCGCTTGCTGAATCTTTTATCAGTCGTTTTTCCGCAAGGCTGGGTCGTAAAGCTCCACGGTTAACGGACGATTGTGCGCAGTTTATTCAGCAATATCCGTGGCCTGGTAACGTGCGGCAACTGGAAAATGCGCTGTATCGTGCCGTAACTCTGCTCGAAGGGTATGAGCTGGATAAAGAACAATTGCAGCTGCCAAGCTACACCAATGACTTTGGTTATCTGGAAAAAGATTTTGATGGCACTCTGGACGAAGCGGTGAAACGTTTTGAAGCCAATTTGCTGCGTAAACTATTCCCGGCTTATCCAAGTTCACGGCAATTGGCGAAAAAGCTCGGGCTCAGCCACACTGCTGTGGCCAATAAACTGCGTGAGTACGGTATTAATCGCAAGAGCGTAAAAATATAATTACGCTTTGTGCGTTAATCTATACTCTGATGACGCTGGGATCCCATGATTCCGGCGTTTTTTTTACTGATTTCGGGAAAGTCAGCATTTCGTATAGCAAAGCGTACAAAACGGCTGTTTTAGCCACTTTTGCCCATCTGCAGCCGGCCCCTTCCATTTTTAGCGGATAGCTTCAAGATATAAGGATAAAACAAGACCTTATCTTTGGAGTATGCTGATGTTTGACCCTATTAACCCTTTAGGAACCGATGGTTTTGAGTTTGTTGAATACACTGCTGCAGACGCAGAAGGCATCAACAAGTTAAAACAACTATTTGCCTCACTCGGTTTTACTGAAGTTGCCCAGCATCGTTCGAAACAAGCCTGGTTGTACAAACAGGGTGATATCAATTTTATTATCAATGCGGAGCCAAATTCTCAGGCAGAAGCCTTTGCCCGTGAGCATGGCCCAAGCGTTTGTGCTATGGCATTTCGGGTCAAAGACGCTGCAGCAGCACTGAAACATGCGGTTGCCAATGGTGCCAAAGAATACAAAAACCAGATTGGACCGATGGAGCTGAATATTCCGGCTGTTTATGGCATTGGTTCAAGCCTGTTGTATTTTGTCGACCGTTATGGTCAAAGCTCGGTGTATGACATCGACTTTAAATTTTACGACAACTGGCAGACCGAAATGTCGGCACACGGTGTGGGCCTGGAAGTGCTGGACCACTTAACCCACAACGTGCGTCGTGGCAATATGAATCTGTGGGCTGGTTTTTATGAAAAGATCGGTAACTTCCGCGAAATCCGTTATTTTGATATCGAAGGTAAGCTGACCGGTTTAGTATCACGCGCCATGACTGCGCCTTGTGGCAAAATCCGTATTCCAATTAACGAATCTTCAGACGATAAATCTCAGATCGAAGAATTTATCCGTGAATACAAAGGTGAAGGCATTCAGCACATTGCCTTAACCACTGAAGATATTTACAAAACAGTACGTACTTTACGTGAGCGTGGCATGGACTTTATGCCAACACCTGACACTTATTACAACAAGGTGAACAGTCGTGTTGTAGGTCATGGTGAAGATGTGGACATGCTGCGTGAGCTGCGTATTCTGATTGACGGCGCGCCGGAAAAAGATGGTATTTTGCTGCAGATTTTCACCAAAACTGTGATTGGTCCGGTGTTCTTCGAAATTATCCAGCGTAAAGGCAACGAAGGTTTTGGTGAAGGTAACTTCAAAGCCTTGTTTGAATCTATTGAAGAAGACCAAATCCGTCGTGGAGTACTGGCAGATGCGTAAGTGGGCGTCCTTTCCGATTAAAGAAGGCAATGTGTCGCGTCAGGCGCATGCCGACTTCCCTGAGCAGGCGATTTATGAGCGTGAAACCGGTCGCAGTGGCTTTTTTGGCCCGGCGTCGCATTTGCATCATACCCATGCGCCAACCGGCTGGAGTGACTGGCAGGGCCCGTTGCGGCCACGACTGTTCAACTTTAACCAGATTGGCGAAGATCAGAGCAATTCCCCGTGGTTAGTGCCTGATTTGCTGCACAATGCGCATTGCAAAATGCGCACCTGGCGCATCGACGCGCCGATGGATTATTTGGTGCGTAATGCCGATGGTGACGACCTTCTATTTATTCACGAAGGCAGTGCCGAGTTTTATTGTGACTATGGCCATTTAACTTTGCGTGATGGTGACTATGTGGTGATCCCAAGGTCGACCATGTGGCGCCTGGTGCCAAACGAACCTTTGTTTGTGCTGATGATTGAAGCGACCAATGATTCATACCAGCTGCCGGAAAAAGGCCTGGTGGGCAATCATGCAATTTTTGACGCCGCTATGCTGGACACGCCAAAAATTGACGACGCTTTTAAAGCCCAGTACAGCGAAGTGGAAACCAAAGTTCAGATCAAACGTCACAACAAAATTTCCACAGTAACTTTCCCCTTTAACCCATTGGATGCGATTGGCTGGCATGGCGATTTATCGGTGATGCGCATTAACTGGCGGGATATCCGGCCATTAATGAGCCACAGATACCATTTGCCGCCATCGGCTCATACCACTTTTGTGGCGCAGCGTTTTGTAGTTTGTACCTTTGTGCCAAGACCGATTGAAAGTGACCCTGGTGCGTTAAAAGTGCCGTTTTATCATAACAATGACGATTATGATGAAGTGCTGTTTTATCATGCCGGTGACTTCTTCAGCCGCGACAATATCGAACGCGGTATGGTGACTTTTCACCCGGCCGGTTTTACCCATGGCCCACATCCAAAAGCCTTCCAGGCCGGCCTTGAGTACCGGAAAAAGTTTACCGACGAAGTGGCAGTTATGCTTGACACGCGCGACGCGCTGGAAGTGGGGCCTGCGGCTGAAGCGACGGAAAATCCGGATTATGTGAACAGCTGGAAAGTAAAACCTGCAACCTGATGCACTATGCAGCCTGAACAATACAATTCAGGCTGCAACACAATAGAATTGATAGGAAATGTAAGTTATGAAATTAGCCAGTCTGAAAAATGGCAGTCGTGATGGTCAGTTGGTGGTGGTCAGCCGCGATTTAACAAAAGCGGTGGCGGTGCCGCATCTTGCTGCCACTATGCAATATGCGCTCGACCACTGGTCAAGCCTAGCACCTGCTCTGGCCGAAGTTTATCAGGGCCTGAACCAGGGCTCAGTACAAAACGAGTTTGCTTTTGATGAGGCTGCTTGTGAGTCGCCATTACCCCGTGCTTATCAGTGGGCTGATGGCAGTGCTTATGTCAACCATGTTGAGCTGGTGCGCCGCGCCCGTAACTCTGAAATGCCACCAAGTTTTTGGACAGATCCTCTGATGTATCAGGGCGGTTCAGACGACTTTATTGGTCCACGTGATCAGATTGAAGTGGTATCTGAAGACTATGGCATTGATTTTGAAGGTGAAGTTGCAGTGATCACCGGTGATGTACCTATGGCATGCACACCGGAGCAGGCTGCCAGTCAAATTCGTCTGGTGATGCTGGTCAACGATGTGTCTTTACGTGGCCTTATTCCAAATGAACTGGCCAAAGGTTTTGGTTTTTTCCAGTCTAAACCTGCGTCGGCCTTTAGCCCTGTGGCGGTAACACCGGACGAGCTGGGTCAGCACTGGCACGACGCCAAACTGCATTTACCTCTGGTGTCGCATTTGAACGGCAAACTTTTTGGTAAACCCAATGCCGGTGTGGATATGACCTTTAACTTTGGTCAGTTGGTTGCTCATGCTGCCAAAACCCGTAACCTCGGCGCAGGCGCTATTATTGGTTCTGGTACAGTGTCAAACAAGCAGGGCACTGACTATGGCACTTCGATTGACGAAGGTGGGGTAGGCTACAGCTGTATTGCCGAAGTGCGGATGATTGAAACCATTCGTGATGGTAAACCTGCCACAGCTTTTATGAAATTTGGTGACCGCATCCGCATTGAAGTGCTGGATGAGCAGGGACAGAGTGTTTTTGGTGCTATTGATCAGCAAGTGGTGGCTTATCAGCCAGGTCGCTGAAACGCAAAGATCAATAAGGCAGACAAAAAGCTACTCTGATGGGTAGCTTTTTGTTATGTGCGGTTTTTATTGCAGGAGCATGTTATGGAATTTTACAGTTACTGGCGTTCATCGGCGGCCTACCGGGTGCGTATTGCCCTGGCACTGAAAGGGTTGCAGCCCGATACCCGTTATGTGCATTTGTTAAGAGAAGGCGGCGAGCAGCGTAGTGCCGATTATCAGGCATTGAACCCGGCGCAGCTGGTGCCTGTGCTGGTGGATGGTGATTTAAAACTGAATCAGTCGCTGGCGATTCTGGAATATTTAGAAGCATTACACCCAACACCAGCTTTATTGCCAAAAGATTTAAAGTTGGAGATGCAGGTGAGGGCCGTGGCGCTCGATATCGCCTGTGACATTCATCCTCTGAATAATCTGAGGGTGTTGCAGTATTTGACCGGGCCACTTGGCCTCAGTGAACAACAGAAACTGCACTGGATCCAGCATTGGTTGCAGCAAGGTTTACAAGCGTTGGAGTTGCGTATCCAGAAAACTGCAGGCAGCTGTTGTTTTGGTGATGAAGTCACCTGGGCGGATATTTGCCTGGTACCACAAATTTATAATGCGGTGCGTTTTAGTCTGGATTTGTCTGCTTATCCAACCTTAAAGCGGATTTATCAGCACTGCACCTCGTTGCCGGCTTTTATCATAGCTTCACCTGAGCAACAACCTGACGCGCAGTAAAAGTCAAATTGGCAGCGGCCGATGACAGCTGATGGCCGCTGCATTTGCGCAAAATCCCTAGTGGTAAAACAGGCTGGCATCAGGCCCGGACTCTGTGTTACAACATCAGCAAAGTTGTCGTTGCAGCGAAGACTCTTCCTCCGCATTGTCAGTTCAAGTTGGCTACAATAACAAGAGTCCCGCCTTTGCCGGAGTTTCGCAGTGAATCAAGAACCCACTCAGGCTTTTGTAGCCATTTTGGTTGTGCCGGATCCGCTGGCGCAGGCTTCCCTCAGACATTTGCTGCAACAGTCGCTACCTGAATGGGTTTGTCATTATGTTGCCGACGCTAAAATTGCCAGGCAATTACTGAAAACAGAAACCGTCACTTTATTACTGACCCAATGGCTGCAGCCGGAAGACAGTGGCGATTTGCTGCTGGATTTTTGTTGTCGCCACAGTCCGGCAACAGTACGGGTGCTGTTGTCGGATAAAAACACCGATCCTTTATTGTTGGCGACCAACCATGCCGCGCAAATTTTGCTGTCGTCGCCGGTCAGTGATCAGCAATTTATCCAGCTGTTTTTGCGGGTGCAGCAGCTGTACAGTGGCAATTTTACGGCGCATAGCCGTTATCAGCTTGGCCAGATTTATTCGCTGCCGGTGCAGCAGAATCATTATCAGACCCTGCTCCAGTTGTTAGATGATGCGAATAGCAGCACGCACGCACTGGCTACGGCTATTGCCCGCGAAGCGCCATTGGCAGCGAAGCTGGTGCAAATTGCCAACTCCGCTTATCTGGGATTTAGCCGCCAGACTGTTGATTTAGCCGAAGTGGTGGTGCGTTTAGGTCGCTCCCTCATTAAAGCCGTGGCTTTTGCCGTGCAGTTGCATAGTCAGTATGAAGGCAAGATCCGGCCGGATTTACATCAGCAGTTATTGCATGAATCTTTTGAACTGGCCGGCATGGCAAGTCAACTGGCCAAAACCCAGCAGGGAGGGGCGTCTCTTGCTGACAAAGCGTTTTTAGCCGGCTTATTACAGGTGCTGGGGCCTTTGGTGTTATTGTCGGCCATGCCACTGCAGCTGCAACGTTTAACCGAAGAAGATATGTTTCAGGAGGGGATCCCTGATCATTGCCTGATCAGTGCTTATTTGTTGTTATTGTGGGGATTTGATCAGGATATTTGTGACGCCGTGATGTACCGGCTGAGCTTGAATGAAGTGGCGGAGCCGGGTTTATTACAAACCATTTTGCATCTGAGTTCTTATGTGCTGATGTTTCGCCGTCAGCAACAGGATGAGAGTTTACCAACCCCCTGCTGGCATGCATTGGCGCAGTTTAAACTGACGGACACCTTTTGTCGTTTACAACAGCAGGTGACGGAGCCTGAATTATGAAAGTTGTATTACCCAAAAAATGGCTGAATGCCACGTTGTTTTATGTTGGATGTGTGGGGCTTTTGTTTCAACTTGCCGCCGCCCTGACCATCTGGTGGCATAGTTACGATCATCCAGGCATGCCTTGGTATATCTGGCTGGCGCCTGTGATGCTGATATGCTGGGGGGTATTGCCGGCTTTACAGTTACAAAATGAACATCCCGGTCAAAAAGGCGAAGTCAGACTAAAAGTTTAGTTTTGCGACTTTGTCGGCCTGCCAGGTTTTCAGATATTTTTTACGTTATGTGATAATCGAAGGCTGGTGTTTAAACATAGTGATAAAGCTCTGCTTTAACATCCACTCATTGTTATCAAATTCAGTTTCCGAACTTTTTCCGCCGGGCAAACTTAGCCCGGCAAAAGCAACCGGCTTGGTTGAAGTCAGACACCTGTAACTTTCAGTTTTTGCCCCGGTTGTAAGGTGCTGTGCGCTTGCAGCGCATTCCAGCGTATTAAATCTGCGACTTTCACTTTGTGTTTTCTGGCAATTTTATCCAGCGAATCACCGCTTTTCACTGTATAGCGGGCAGTGCCTTCATTTGAGCCTTTGTTCTTGCTGTTTTTGCCCTGGCTGGTTTTTGCTGTTGCCGGGATCAGAATTTTTTGGCCGGGTTTTAATGCGGCGCTTTTGGTCAACTTATTCAGTCTGGCCAGCTCCATTAAATCCACTTTAAACTCCCGGCTTAAATCCCACAGATTATCCCCGGTTTTTACCTGATATGAGCGCGGCTGCGACGGTTTTTTGCTACCGGCCTTTTCAGTGCGCTGATTGCCTGAGGCTGCAAAAGAACCTGATGAAAATGCAGCGCCGGGCAAAGCCAGTTTTTGGCCTATTTTCAGTTGGTCTGAGCTGAGTTGATTAGCTTTTCGAAGTGCAGCAACAGTGACCTGATAACGTTTGGCAATGCTGCCCAGACTGTCACCTGATTTTACAGTGTAACTGTCTGTTGTTACTGAAGGTTTTTGTAGTTTAAGTTGTTCGCTCTGGCGGTTAAAGGAGTCAACTTTATCCAGCGGTAACACCAGTGAATAAGGACCGCCAGGCGCAGTGGTGCTTTTTCTAAAAGCCGGATTGAGTTTCCGAAGTTCAGTTAATGATAACCCCGCCAGGCTTGCAGCTTGTGCCATATCTACAGGGCCTTTGATGCTGGCAAAGCCTATGCTGGGTTTGTTGGCGATATAACCCCAACGTACGCCATAATGTTCAGGTTTTTGTACCAGATCAATCAGCGCCAGCCATTTGGGCATATAAACGGTGGATTTTCTAGGCAGGTTCAAAGACCAGAAATCAATAGGCCGGCCCGCTTGCTGATTTCGCCGGATGGCTCTTTCGATAGTGCCTTCGCCTGAATTGTATCCCGCGACAGCATTGAGCCAGTCCTGACCTAAAAGTTGATACAGATATTGCAGGTAATCAAGGGTGGCTGCTGTAGATGCAATCGGATCTTTGCGCCCGTCATACCATTCGTTGCGTTTGAGGCCAAAGTTTCGTGCCGTTTGTGGCACCATCTGCCATAAACCGGCTGGCGCACCAGCCTGAGCCAGCGGATTAAATGAGCTTTCCACTATCGGCAATAATGCCAGTTCAACCGGCATCTTGCGTTTTTCCAACTCAAGCACAATATGATACAAAAAGGGTTCGGCTCTTCTGGATACTTCGTCCAGCAGCTTTTGATGTTTTTTGTAAAATGCTCTTTGTGCGCGGATGTCGGCATTGTCCGGCACTGAAATACTGACTTGATGGCCAATACGTTGCCAGACGGAGTCAAACTGAGAAAGTTGATTCTGTGGCGCGCTGGCAGATTGATGGTTTTGAGTCGCAGGCCCGGGTTGCGTTGTGTTATCGGGTGTGACTGTTTCTGATTGCGATGTGTCTTGCATTGGCTGTTGTGATGAGTCAGATACCGGACGTGCGGTACAACTGACCAGTGCCAGTACAACAAAGGTCAATACAAGTTTTTTGAACACAAGCATCCGTTATCTACCATTTTTAATACAATTTAACTGTGGTGCCAGCCACCGCAAATACCGCCTTGTTCCCTGCAACAATGCTGCGGCAAAAAGAGCGGTATGTTACCTGCTCCTGAGGTGAATGCAAGTTTGGCTTAATACCTGTCTTTCCATAACCTTAAAAAACGAAACAAGTCGCTGCCGTTCTGTTGCTGCCAGCGCTGTTGTAATGCCGGCATTTCACAACGTAAATAAGGATTCATTTGCCGCTCTTTATCCAGACTGGATGGCAGTGTTGGCAGATTGACAGCACGCTTTGCTTCACACCAAACCCGGTATTCGACTATGGCGTTGTTATCTGGTTCCACTTCATGTGCAAATTGCAGATTGGCCAGGGTATATTCGTGGGTGCAGTAAATTTGGGTGTTGCTTGGCAGTGTGTTTATTTTTTGCAGCGACTGGTACATTTGCTGATGTGTACCTTCAAATAGACGGCCACAACCGCCACTAAACAGGGTATCACCACAAAATAGCACCGGCTCTTGCTCAGGGAGCTGACAAAAATAAGCAACATGTCCCAGCGTATGGCCGGGCACGGCCAACACGTTAAAAGTTAACTGAAGTTCTTTCATCGCAAACTGCATCGCATCACTGACAATATGGCAGTTTTTTAACTGGTGTTTGGTTTTGTCGCGCTCGCCTGCACTGATATACACTGCTAATTCTGGCCAATGCTGTTGCAAAGCCGGAATGCCGTCTACATGGTCCCAGTGATGATGAGTGACCAGAATGGCGACAGGCTCCAGCTGATGAGCAGTTAAAAAAGCATGGACGACTTCGGCGTCACCCGGGTCAACCAACACAGCTTTGTGCTGATGATGCAGACACCAGATATAGTTATCTTTAAATGCAGCTATGGCGGTGATATGGTACATCTGATTGATCTCTTTAGATTATTTTGTAATTCACCTGTTTTAGTATAAGGGCGCCAGCACAATGAAACCTGCATTAAGCCGACACATTCCTGCCACAGTACCACTGCGCTGGACTGATTTTGCCAGCGGCCAGGCGCTGTCGCAGCAGCTCGAAGCGCAGTTTAACTTATGGTGGCCACGGATCTTTGGTTACCACTTGCTGAAAGTTGGTGATTTGAGCAGTGCCCTTGATACCAGCGCCTGCAGCATTAAGCACCAGATCAGGCTGGCAACTCAAGCTGAACTTGCCACTGTAATGGCCGACCCTGATGATCTGCCTTTTATCGAACATGCAGTGGATGCAGTGTTGCTGGCGCATTGTCTGGAATATACACAGGACCCACACCATGTGATCCGTGAAGCCCACCGCGTGTTGATGCCAGACGGTTATTTGTTGTTAAGCGGTGTTAATCCGGTGAGTCTGTGTGGGCTGTTAAAACTCTGGCCAGGCTTACAACATCGTTTACCCTGGACGGGGCGGTTTTTTAGCATGGCAAGGGTGAAAGACTGGCTGCATTTGCTTGGATTTGAAGTTTTGTACGAACAGCGGCTGTTTTGCAGCAGCATGTTGTCGGAGAAAAACAGTTTGCCTGCCTTTAAACTGTGGGCAGAGCAGCATTTGCATTATTTCGGCGCCGCTTATGTGCTGGTTGCCCGCAAAAGAACCTTGCCGCTGACACCGATTAAACCTAAATGGCAGCTCACCAATAGCTTTAACCCAGCGGTAAAAGGCATCAGCGCCAGGCAGCAGAGTTAACTTTGTCGGTCAATCACCTATGCTGAAGTGGGGCAGGCTGTACTGAAGTGATTAGAACGGACGCGTGGACAGCTTTGTTGCCTGCACTTGGAGTGAAAAGAGCCCGTGTAGCGTAAAGAGCCGGCGTAGAATAGAAAACGCAGCAAATTAGTTGAACTTTAACGCCGGCTGCTCAGGTATTTATCCAGCGCATTACCAAATTTTTGTTTGTCTTTATTGTCCAAAGCCGCCGGGCCACCACTTAGCAGGCCGCTGCCGCGCAGCTCTTCCTGAAAGTTACGCAGTGTCAGACGCTCGCCAATATTGTTTTTATCCAGTAAATCACCCCTTGGTGTGATCACCAAAGCGCCTTTGGCAATTGCAGCAGCGGCCAGCGGAATATCCTGAGTGATCAACAAGTCCCCCTGCATAATGTCGGCGGCGATTTTATTGTCAGCGACATCAAAACCAGAGGGCACATGTACAGCTTTAATCAGCGGACTTTTTGGCAGTGGAATAGGGTGGTTTGACACAAAAATCAGGGATGTTGCGGTTCGTTCGCCGGCGCGACATAACATGTCACGGCATACCTTGGGGCAGGCGTCAGCATCAATCCATATGGGCATGAAAAGGCTCCTGCATTTGTAATTCTTTTACACAATGAACTAAAGGCCCTATGGCTGTTGTTTTTAAATACCAGGGATTGGCATTGAGCAAGGTTTTGGCTTGCTGATTGCTTAATTGCATAAAACGTAAGTCCGGATGACTGCTGCCAGGTTGCGGTTTTTCAACAAAACCCAATTGCTGATAACAATGTGCAGCGAGGTGGTTGTGTTTAAACACAAACAACGAAAAATCAAGTTTGGGGTTTTGTTGTAATGCTCTTGCCATTAACGAAAGCAACAACACATAACTCAGTTGTTTGCCACGATATTGTGGCAACACCAACAAACGCGCCAGATGATGTTTGCCAAAACGGTCACAAATCTGACCAAAGCCAATCGCAGTGCCGTGCAGACTGAGCTGATAACTTTCAGTATCGGGTTTGTGTAACTGATGCAAAAACTGCAGTTTATTCACCGGGTAAACAAAACCCTCGCCACCCCACTGACTAAGCGCTGCAGCACTGTCAAAACAGCGGCTCAGCGCCAGGCAATCGTCAATATTGGCGCTTTGCAGCTGATAATCCGACATGCTTAGAGTCCTCCCCCGGCCCGGAATTGATAAATAACAGCACTGAGCGTGATAAAAAACAGCAGAGTGGTCAGGTACCAGCTCCAGCGATAAAAGGGCTGCTGATAAAAGTTTTTGTCAGACCAAATCCAACTCAGCATTACCCAGGAAATAACGGCTGACAGCGCAAAGACCCACTGAAAGTTGTTATTTATAATGCTGAGCAACGTTGACACAGCACCGGCCAGCGCCAACAACAGCCAGGACAACACAGTGATCTTCTTTTTATGGTGATTCAGAGGTGTATCTCCGCGCTGACTCAAAGCTTTTGTTTACCACATTAAATCATCAGGGATCTTAAAGTCGGCATAAGGGTCGTCTTCCGGCAGCTGTTCATCCTGCTGGTTGAGCACCAACACAGCCTCGGGCAAGCGCTGTTGTACTTTTTCTGCGATCTGGATCGGAATCAGGTGGTACTGTTCGCCGACTTTAGCGATGGCAATCAAACCTTTGACCAGTTGTTGTTGTACTTTTTCACTGACGTAAATACGTTTTACCAGAGTGCCGTCTGTAAAGTTAAAGGCAATCTCACCTTTGTGCGGCAAACTGTTTAACTCAACAATTTGTTTCACCTGAGCGGCCAGTGCTTTTTTGGCTAAGGCTTCAGTTTTTTGCCGGTTCAGCTCCTGATCTTTGGCAATCTGAGCCTGCCTGCTTTGTTCGGCAAGAATAGCTGCTTCATTCACCACTACACCGTTTTTGCCGGCCTGAACCCGCTCTTTGTGTTTTTCTTTTTTAATCGCATTGAGTTTTTTTGCATTACCAAGGCCAGCCTTGAGCAGCTGCTCCTGCAGAGATTTACTCATTTTGGTTTCCCTAAAAATCCGGTTTGGCTTTATTGTTTCATGTTCTTTCCAAGTTGCAAAGTGGCTCAGTGCTGGCACAAATGCTGACGATGTGTTGGCTTTTCGGTTATGCTATGCAGGTTTTTTCTTAATAAAGAGAGTCTGCTTTGCCATTTCGCGATTTAAAACTTGACCCCAGGATCATCCGCTCCATCGACCATCTGGGTTTTACTCAGCCAACGCCTATTCAACAGGAAGCAGTGCCTGCGGTGATGGTCGGTAAAGATTTGATTGTTTCGTCAAAAACCGGGTCAGGTAAAACGCTGGCATATTTGCTGCCGATGATGCAGCGCCTGTTAAAAAGCCGGCCTTTGTCACAAAAAGATGCCAGAGCCTTGATCCTGGCGCCAACCCGCGAACTTGCTTCACAAATTTATGCGCAGTTGCGTTTATTTGTTGCCAATACCAGACTCAGCAGCGCCTTTATTGTCGGTGGTGAAAACTTTAACGATCAGGAAAAACTGTTAAAACGCCAGCCCGATATTATTGTGGCAACACCTGGGCGGCTTGCAGATCATCTGGAGCATAAAAGCTTTTTTATTCAGGGGCTTGAAATGTTGATCCTGGATGAAGCCGATCGGATGCTCGACTTGGGCTTTATGCCACAGTTAACCGCTATTCATAAAGCCGCCAATCACAGGTTGCGCCAGACATTGATGTTTTCGGCCACACTTGATCACGCAGATGTAAACGAACTGGCTTTATCTTTATTAAAAGACCCTTATCGTGTGGCGATAGGTGCTGGCTACGACCCACATAAAGACATTCAGCAGCAGTGTTATTTTGCAGATAACTTAACGCATAAAGAAGCGTTGCTGAAGCACTTCCTGGCCACAGAACAAATCAAACAACTGATCATATTTACCGCCACCCGGGAAGATACTGACAGGTTGGCCTTATTGGTACAGCAAGCCGGTTTTGCTGCTGTTGGTTTGAACGGTAAATTAACTCAGGCACAGCGTAACAGCGTGATGCAGGCATTTGCCAGCAACAAATATCAAATTTTGGTGACCACAGATGTCGCATCCCGTGGTCTGGATTTGCTGCAGGTGTCGCATGTGATCAACTTTGACATGCCTAAACACCCGGAAGAATATGTGCATCGCATTGGCCGTACCGGACGGGCAGGGCAACAAGGCAAGGCTTTTTCTTTGGTCGGGCCAAAAGACTGGGATAGTTTTGTCCGTATCGAACAGTTTTTACGCCGGCCACTAGAGATGGCGGTGGTTGAAGCCTTGCCCGCAAAATTCGATGGCGCCAAAGCTAAACAAGCAAAGGTGATAACTAAAAAAGTTACGCCAACGCAAGCAAAACCGAAAAAAGTGAAGACAAATACAGCTACAGCCACCGATACAATGACAGTTAAAAAGTCGCCGAAGTTTTTCCAGGGTGGAGATGATGGCTCTGCGCCGATAAAGAAAAAACAAAAATAATCAAAGGTGCTTGTTTTTTATTCATTAAATGGTGCTACACTCGAGAAGTTATCAGCTCAAAAAACAGACGAGCATGATAGCAACATATTGTTTGTTAAGCCTGTCTTACAAACAATGGGTGCGGTCAGAACGCAGGGAATTTATTTTCTGCTCGAACAGCAATACCTATTGACCCAATTATGAGGTTCACTGATAATGGGGTTGTAATATGTACTAGCTCGAACGTGGCCGGTAATATTTAAGTCGCCAGTTGTATGGCAAATCTAGTTAAAGTAAGAGAATGTTATGTCACAATTAATTTCCGGTACCGTTAAGTGGTTCAACGAAGATAAAGGTTTTGGTTTCATCGAGCGTGAAGGCGGCAAAGACGTTTTCGTTCACTTCCGCGCTATCAACGGTACTGGTCGTCGTACTCTGGTAGAAGGTCAGAAAGTGACTTTCGAAGTAACTGAAGGCCAGAAAGGTCCTCAGGCTGAGAACGTAACTGTAGTTGCTTAATAGCAATATATAGTCAAAGTTTCTGTAAAGAGCCGGCTCAAGTAGCCGGCTTTTTGTTGCCTGTAATTTACTTAAAATTCAGTCGCTTTTAATTTGTGTAAAATGTGGACTGCCACGGTAAAAATGAATAGTTGTGTGAAGCGTGTCTTTTGGATGATGAGTTTTTTAACGTTAAAGAATAGTGCGGACAAGCAACGGGAATGAAATAAACTATTCCCAGCGTAAATCTAGTTGGGCTTGTTGTGACGGTGATTTCAGACCGACATGGATCCCAACTAATCTGACTGCCTTGCCTTCCCCTCGTTGCCAGGCTTCTGACAGCAGTTGTTCCAGCAGAGGTAAATCAAGTTGATGATGTTGCCTTTCGATGGTGGTCTGGCGAAAATCCTGAAACTTCAGTTTGATGCCAATTTTCTGGATATGATTCTTTGCATCACAACGTAAGACTCTTTTGTGTAGTTTTTCATACAGCCTGTGCAGCCATTGCTGGCCTTGCAGCACTTGCTGCAGATCCTGGCTAAAAGTTTGTTCTACCGCGATTGATTTGCGTTCGCGCTCGGTTTGAACTTCGCGCAAATCATTGCCCTTACTGCGCTCAATCAACACCTCGGCAAAACTGCCAAACTCTTTGATGAGTATGGGTAAACTCACTTGCTGAATATCACGACATAAGTGAAGCCCTAACTTAGCCAGCCTTTCTGCGGTTTTTTGCCCAACACCAGGAATTTTGCGCAGCGGCAGATGTTCAACAAAAGTAGCGACTTTGTCAGGCGGCAGCACAAACAGGCCATCGGGTTTATTTTCATCACTGGCAATTTTGGCCAGAAACTTGTTTGGTGCTACACCGGCTGAGGCAGTTAAACCGGTTTCATAAAAAATAGTACGCCTGATATCTTCAGCAATCAGCGTTGCTGAGCCGGAAAATAATGGGCTGTCAGATACATCCAGATAAGCCTCATCAAGCGACAGCGGCTCCACTTTATCAGTATAACGATGGAAAATTGCCTGCAGCTGCGTGCTGACCGCCTTATATTTTTCCATATTGCCCGGCACAAGCTTAAGTTGTGGGCAAAGTTTGAACGCCTGGCCTGTTGGCATAGCGGACCTGACACCAAAAGCTCGGGCAGGGTAGTTACAGGTGCTGATCACACCACGCTCGGTGCGGCTACCGCCTATTGCCAGCGGAATATCACGCCATGCCGGGTTATCGCGCATTTCAACAGCGGCAAAAAAACAGTCCATGTCGATATGAATGATTTTACGCATTCTGATCCACAACTTTTAAATATCTGTGTTTATATACAGTTATTTTGTGCTGATTTATAAAACTGTCAAGTCAAAAAGATAAGCCGATGAAAGTTAGCCGTTTTCAGCCAGGAGATCTGACCTGATGCTGTAAGGTATTAGTTAATCTAATGCAAATTGGATGGATGGACGGCCACTTTATCAGTGCAAGCCAGCGTAATTCGATGTATGATGGCGCCCAGTTTTTTAGCTCGTTGATCCACAACTTAAAAAGCCTTTGTGCCGCCGCAGGAGTAAGCATGTTAAAGCGTGATATGACCATTGCCGGTTTTGATCCGGAATTAGCCAAAGCCATTTCCGACGAAACGCAACGTCAGGAACAGCATATTGAACTGATCGCCTCTGAAAACTATTGCAGCCCACGGGTGCTGGAAGCGCAGGGTTCGCAACTGACCAACAAATATGCCGAAGGTTACCCGCACAAACGTTATTACGGCGGTTGTGAGTTTGTTGATATTGCCGAAGATTTAGCTATTGCCCGCGCCAAAGAGTTATTTGGTGCTGATTATGCCAACGTGCAGCCGCATTCAGGTTCTCAAGCCAACTCGGCGGTATTCCTTGCTTTATTAAATGCCGGCGACACTATTTTAGGTATGAGCCTGGCCCATGGCGGTCACTTAACACACGGCGCATCGGTCAGTGCTTCAGGTAAATTGTACAAAGCTGTGCAATATGGCCTGCACCCTGAAACTGGTGTGATTGATTATGATCAGGCAGAAGCTTTGGCCCTTGAGCACAAGCCAAAACTTATCATTGCTGGTTTTTCTGCTTATTCAGGCATTGTAGACTGGCAGCGTTTCCGTGATATCGCTGATAAAGTCGGTGCTTATCTGATGGTGGATATGGCGCACGTTGCGGGTTTAGTGGCTGCGGGTTTATATCCAAACCCAATTTCAGTGGCCGACGTTGTTACCACTACCACTCACAAAACGCTGGCAGGCCCGCGCGGTGGTTTAATTCTGGCGCGTAAAAACGAAGAGATTGAGAAAAAACTCAATTCAGCCGTATTCCCAGGTGGTCAGGGCGGCCCGCTGATGCATGTGATCGCCGCCAAAGCTGTGGCTTTTAAAGAAGCACTGCAACCGGAATTTAAACTGTATCAGCAGCAAGTCCTGAAAAACGCCGTGGCTATGTGCGACGAGTTTAAAGCCCGTGGTTACAAAATTGTGTCTGGTGGTACGCAGAACCACCTGTTCCTGCTGGATTTAATTGACAAAAACATCACAGGTAAAGATGCTGACGCGGCCCTGGGCCGTGCTCATATCACTGTGAATAAAAACTCAGTGCCGAATGACCCACGCTCACCCTTTGTGACTTCTGGTTTACGTATCGGTACGCCGGCCATTACCCGTCGTGGTTTTGGTGAAATCGAAAGCCGTTTGGTCGCCAACTACATCTGTGATGTACTGGACAATATGGGTGATGAAGGCGTAGTTGAACGTGTGAAAGGTCAGGTGACTGAACTTTGTGCCCGTTTCCCGGTTTACGGCTGATTTGGCAAGCCGAAGTTAAAAAGTGATAATATGGCCGCAATTGCGGCCATATTTTTAAGGAATGCCCTGTGTTTTGTCCATTCTGCCGTGCAGACGACACCAAAGTGATTGATTCCCGCCTGGTTGCTGATGGCCATCAGGTGAGAAGACGTCGGGAATGTGGCGCCTGTCATGAACGTTTTACCACTTTTGAAACCGCTGAGCTGGTGATGCCCCGCATTATCAAAAGAGATGGCTCACGCGAACCATACAACGAAGATAAATTGCGCAGTGGCCTGCAACGTTCTCTGGAAAAACGCCCGGTACCGACCGAACAGGTTGAGCTTTTGATCAGCAAAATTGAGTCACAACTGCGCGCCACAGGCGAGCGGGAAGTACAGAGTGAACTGATTGGTCAGCTGATCATGGATGGGCTGGTAAAACTGGACAAAGTGGCTTATGTGCGCTTTGCCTCTGTGTATCGCTCCTTTAAGGATATCCGCGAGTTTGGTGAAGAAATTGCCAGACTGGGGGATGATTAACGGATGTTTACTGCAGCTGATGAACAGTTTATGCAAAGGGCGCTTGAGCTTGCAGCGCTTGGTCGTTACACCACATCCCCTAATCCAAATGTAGGGGCAGTGGTGGTGAAAGAAGGGCAGGTGGTTGGCGAAGGTTATCATCGTCAGGCCGGTGGCCCGCATGCCGAAGTATTTGCGCTGCGCGAAGCAGGCGAAAAAGCCAGAGGCGCCACTTGTTATGTCACGCTGGAACCCTGCAGCCATTATGGCCGCACCCCGCCTTGTGCTTTAGCGCTGATAGACGCCGGAGTCAGCCGGGTGGTGGTGGCTATGACTGATCCAAATCCCCAGGTTGCCGGACGTGGTATTGCTCTGTTACAACAGGCAGGCATTGAGGTTCAGACCGGTTTATTCGAAGCTCAAGCCCGTGTGCTCAACCCTGGTTTTTTGCACAAAATGCAATATCAGCGCCCTTATGTGCAGCTCAAACTGGCAGCCAGTATTGATGGCCGCACTGCACTGAAAAATGGTGCCAGCAAATGGCTGACAGGCGCCGGGGCCCGCACCGACGTGCAGCATTTACGGGCACAAAGCTGCGCTATTTTATCAACTGCCGAAACCGTACTTTGTGATGATGCGCTGCTGAATGTGCGTGCCGACACTATCACACCTCTGGAAAGCGGCAGCCTGCGCCAGCCGCTTCGGATTATTCTTGATCAGAAATGCCGTTTAACAGGCCTTGAACCCTTGTTTTTGCAGGGCGGCAACATCATCTTGTTGCATCAGCAGCATCACCACTGGCCAGAGTTACAGTTGCCAGCCGGGGCGAAGGTACAGCGCCATGGCATTATTCTGGGCACTGACGGCCGCCTTGACCTGACAGCAGTGATGGCCTTTATTGCCATTTTGCCGGTCAATCTGTTGTGGGTTGAGGCCGGGGCACAATTAGCCAGCAGTTTGTGGCAACAGCAACTGGTCGATGAGCTGGTGCTTTATCAGGCGCCCCTGTTACTTGGCCCGGATGCGCGGCCTATGTTGCAGTTTGCTGAACTGACAGAAATGTCACAGGCGCCAAGGCTTAATTGGTTTGATATTCAACAGTTTGGCGACGATCTTCGTTTACGCGCCAAAGTGAAAGGACAATAACAATGTTTACCGGAATTATTGAAGCTACCGGCACTTTGCTGCAAATAACGCCCAGGGGCGGGGATGTCTGCGTGAAAATTCAGAGCCAGACGCTGGATTTTTCCGATGTGAAACTGG
Organism: Rheinheimera sp. 4Y26; assembly: GCF_025245835.1. GTDB lineage: Bacteria > Pseudomonadota > Gammaproteobacteria > Enterobacterales > Alteromonadaceae > Pararheinheimera. Next base: position 122,244 of record NZ_JAOBWS010000003.1, on the reverse strand, counting down.
GCGACAGTATTGCCAGCAATGGTGTTTGCCTGACAGTCACGGCCTTTGGTGCCGATTGGTTCAGTGCTGATGTATCCACTGAAACACTGAAGCGGACTTTGTTTGGCCGCTACAAAACCGGTCAGCGGCTAAATCTGGAAAAAGCACTGTTGCCAACCACCCGTCTCGGTGGTCATCTGGTCAGCGGTCATGTCGACGGTAACAGCAGCGTCAGCCGCATTGAAAAATCTGGTCGTGCCTGGCAAATTTTTATAAAAACGCCGCCAGAGCTTGCCCGTTATATTGCTGAAAAAGGTTCTATCACTGTCGATGGCGTGAGTTTGACGGTCAATGAGCTGTTGGCTGATGAATTTCGTTTAACCATAGTACCGCATACAGCACAACAAACCACTTTAGAACTGCTCGAAGCGGGCAGCAAAGTACATCTGGAAGTAGATTTGCTGGCCCGTTATCTGGAACGATTAATCACCGGCGCTGCAGCACCGGCCAAATCCGGCGTGAGTCTGGAATTGTTACAACAACGCGGCTTCCTCTGAGCCTACAATCTGAGCCAACAACAGGGTGAAAACCCTCTTAGGTGAGTTATGCAATTAAATACGCCTGCTGAAATTATTGAAGATATTCGTAACGGTAAAATGGTCATTCTGATGGATGACGAAGACCGTGAAAACGAAGGTGATTTAGTGATGGCGGCCGATTATGTCACCCCGGACGCTATCAACTTTATGGCCACTTATGGCCGTGGCCTGATTTGTCTGACCTTAACCCGCGACCGTTGTAAGCAGCTGAACCTGAGTCTTATGGTGGACAAAAACAAATCACAGTTTGCCACCGCTTTTACGTTGTCGATTGAAGCAGCGGAAGGCGTGACCACAGGTATTTCGGCGGCTGACCGTGCCCGTACGGTAAAAGCGGCAGTCGCGCGTGACGCCAAAGCCAGCGACATTGTGCAGCCTGGTCATATTTTCCCTTTGATGGCGCAGGATGGCGGTGTACTGGTGCGCGCCGGTCACACTGAAGCAGGCTGCGATTTAGCCAGACTGGCGGGGTTAGAGCCGGCCTCAGTCATTGTCGAAATCCTCAATGACGACGGCACCATGGCACGCCGGCCAGACCTTGAAAAATTTGCCGCCAAACACGGCATTAAAATTGGCACCATCGCCGATTTAATTGAATACCGGAACCTCAACGAAACCACCATTGAAAAAGTTGCCAGCTGTAAATTACCGACAGCCTGTGGTGAATTTGATTTGGTGACCTTTCGTGACACCATCGACAATCAAATCCACTTTGCACTGGTCAAAGGCGAGATCAACCCAGAAAAACCTACCTTAGTTCGGGTGCATTTACACAATACTTTCAGTGACTTATTGCTGGCAGACCGCGCAGCCAACCGCAGTTTTTCACTACACAGTGCAATGAAACGTATTAATGCCGAAGGTGGTGTACTGGTACTTTTGGGCAAACACGAGAGCACCGAAGAGCTGATGGCAACAGTGCAGGCGTTTGAAGCCGAAGACAAAGGTGAAAAACCTGTTAGTGCGCCCTGGAAAGGCACGTCACGTAATGTCGGTGTCGGTTCACAAATTCTGGCTAGTTTGGGCGTGCGGAAAATGCGTTTATTAAGTCAGCCAAAACGTTACCATGCACTGTCTGGTTTTGGCCTGGATGTGGTGGATTACGTTTCGGAATAACAGCGATTTGTGCTGTAGATAAAAAGAAACACTAGTCGGATGAGGCCGTTGTTGTGTTATCATATGCGGCCTTTTTTACCATCCGTATGAAATGATGTTGGCTATCAACGGCCATGCCCTTGTTTTACAGCAAGGTTTAACAATAACGAGGATTACCCATGCAAGTGATTGAAGCTGGTTTAGCTGCCAAAGGTAAAAAGTTTGCCATTGTGGTGGCACGTTTTAATAGCTTTATCGTGGAGAGTCTGCTGGAAGGCGCAGTTGATACCTTAAAACGGGTGGGCGATGTTGCCGATAGCGATATTACCGTGGTGCGGATCCCAGGCGCTTTTGAGCTGCCACTGGCCGTACAAAAAGTTGCGCAAAGCGGCAAATATGATGCCGTAATTGCGTTAGGTGCAGTGATCCGTGGCGGCACGCCGCATTTTGAATATGTCGCCGGTGAATGTGTTAAAGGCATTGCCCAGGTGTCAATGCAACACAACCTGCCGGTTGCTTTTGGTGTACTGACAGTTGAAAGCATTGAGCAGGCGATTGAACGTGCTGGCACCAAAATGGGCAACAAAGGTGGCGAAGCTGCCATGTCTGCCCTCGAAATGGTTAATGTGTTAGCACAAATCTAGGATTTTTTGATGAAACCAAACGCACGTCGCCAGTCCCGTTCGCTGGCAGTCCAGGGGGTTTACAGCTGGCAGGTCAGCAAAAACCCTATTGGCGATATTGAACAGCAATTACTGCTGGAACAGAACACTAAACATCTGGATGTAGGTTATTTTCAGGATATTCTGCGTGGTGTGGCTGTGAACTATGCCGTGCTTGATGAAGCGGTTAAACCTTTTATCGACCGTCCTTTTGAAGAAATTGATCTGGTAGAAAAAGCTATTTTGCGTGTTTCGGCTTATGAACTGAAGTTCCGCCTTGATGTGCCTTACAAGGTTGTCATCAATGAGGCGATTGAGCTCGCCAAAGCCTTCGCCGCCGACGACAGTCACAAGTTCGTCAACGGCATCCTCGATAAAGCAGTGAAACTACTGCGGCCAAATTGATGGAGAGCCGGCGAAAGTCGGCTTTTTTATGGGCGAATTTGAACTCATTTCCGAATGTTTTAGTCAGGCTGGCCGTAGCAGAGCCGACGTTGTCATTGGTGTTGGTGACGACGGCGCTGTAGTGCAAATCCGCGAAGGTTTTGATCTGGTGGTAACCACCGACACTATGGTGCAAGGCGTGCATTTTTTCCCTGACGTAGACCCGCGCGCGCTTGGTCATAAGCTGGTGGCGGTGAATGTCAGCGATTTGGCGGCCATGGGCGCCGAGCCTTGCTGGTTGTCGCTGGCGATTAGTTTGCCGCAAGTCGATAACGTCTGGCTGCAGGCTTTTGCCGAAGGTTTAAGTGAAACCGCCGATTATTACAATTGTCAGCTGATTGGCGGTGATACCACCCGTGGCCCGCTTACCCTGACGGTGATTGCCAAGGGGTTGGTTCCCAAAGGCAAAGCCTTAACACGTGCCGGCGCTAAAGTAGGCGATTACATTTATGTCACCGGCACTCTGGGTGATGCTGCTTTGGGGCTAAAGCTGGTGCAGAATCAGGTGGAAGTCAGCAAAAAACACCGTGCCCATATTCTGCAGCGTTTTCATTATCCAACAGCCAGGGTGGCCTTGGGTCAGGCGCTTCGCACCATTGCCAGTAGTGCTATGGATATTTCTGACGGTTTATGTGGTGATTTGCCGCATATTCTGAAAAGGTCCAAAGTGGGGGCGACAGTGGACGTGAATAAGATCCCAATGTCACAGGCACTGAAAGACAGTTGTGACTGGCAACAAGCGCTTCAGTGTGCCTTATCCGGTGGTGAAGACTACGAACTGTTGTTTACCGTGCCGGAAGACAAAAGAGGATCACTGGAAGTGTTGTTATCGCCTTATGGCGTGCCTGTGACCTGCATTGGCCGTATTACCGGTGTGGCCGGTAAACTGGAACTTCGCCAGGGTGATCAGCCTTTTGCCTATCAGCATCAGGGATACCAGCACTTTTAATGAAAGCACATCCGTTTTTGCTGCATAAATGGCAACATTGGCTGGCACTGGGTTTTGGCAGTGGTCTTGCGCCCAAAGCGCCGGGCACCTTTGGCACTCTGGCTGCCTTGCCGCTGGTGTGGCTGCTGGCGCTGATATCGCCGCTCTGGGCTGGTGTTGCTATTGTTGCCGCTGCGCTGCTCGGTGTGTATCTGTGTGAAGTGGTCAGCCGCGATATTGGCGCTGAAGATCACGGTGCCATTGTGTTTGACGAAATTGTTGGTTTCGCCATCACGCTCTGGGCTGTGCCTTTTAACCTGCAGAATGTGCTGCTGGCTTTTGTGTTATTCCGCCTGTTGGATATCCTCAAACCCTGGCCAATCCGTTGGTTTGACCGCAATTTACACGGCGGTTTAGGTGTGATGATGGATGATATTGTCGCCGGAGTGCTGGCCTGTCTGCTGCTTCATAGTGTATGGTTACCGCTTCAATTGTAAAAACCGGTTAACCTGCTGCAGGTCGTTATGAATTCTGCCTCTTTGTTTTTGTTATTACTGCTTTTTTTCTCCGCAAATCTCAAGGCGCAACAGCCGCAGTCTATCTACGATTACGATATTAAACAGTGGACTGCCGCTGATGGCTTATCCAATAACTCAGTGCGTGCTGTCACTCAGGATCAGCAGGGTTATTTATGGATAGGCACCTTAACCGGCCTGAACCGTTTTGACGGCAATAGTTTTGATGTTTTTACCTCGCAGGCCAACCGCCACCTGGTCAGTAATACCATTACCCGCTTATTAACCGACAGCAACGGTTATATCTGGGTTGGAACCCGCTCAGGATTATCCGGTGTCAACAGCGCCACGCTAAAGTTTGACCGTTATCCGATCCTGGGCGAAGTAACCGCCATTGTAGAAGTTGCCCCGGATGAAATCTGGGTGGCCGCAGACAATCTGTTTCGTGTGAAAGAAGGCAAAATCAGCCGGGTAGAGCAGGTTAAAGAGCAGGTCAATCAGCTGGAAGTGACGCCAACCGATGTCTGGATCAGCAGCAGTAAATTTTTATATAAAATCTCCAGGGCAGGGCAGCTGGATAAACTGACGCTGCCGTCGGACTTAGCCCAACATCCGGTGTATGACCTGTTATGGGAGCATAACAGCCTGCATTTGGCCAGCGAGCAGGGTTATTACCACGTGGCAGCCGATAAGCAGTTTCATCGTTGTCCTTTGCCACAGCGCGATTCCAAAGCGGTGTACAAGTTGTTTCATGATAAACAGCAGGGCGATTGGGTGTCAGGCTACAGCGAGTTGTTTCACCGCCATCAGGGGCAGGACTGGCAGGTGATCAGCCGTGACGAGCTTGGCAGTTCCACTTTGTTTACCGACATTTATCAGGACCGGCAGCAAAACGTCTGGCTTGGCAGTTTTGGCGACGGTATTTACCGTGCATCCAGAGGTAAAATTAACCGTATTGTCGGTAAGAACCAGCCGGATGAAGTGGTGCGCAGTGTGGCTGCAACCGCCGATGGCCGTTTGCTGCTCGCGTTACAACAGGGCCTGGGTTTGCTTGATGCAAGTCAGCAGTTTTCCACCATTGCGCTGAATAACAATATCAGTCTTGGCACAGTGCAGGATATGCAGCAGGACGGCGACAGCTGGCTGCTGGCCAGCGACAGCGGCGTGTACCGGTTGAACGTGCAAAGTGGCGAGCTGAAGCAGCTGGATCCTCAGTTACAAGGGGTGAAGGCAAGGGTAGTCAAACCCAGATTAGCCGGTGGATTCTGGCTTGGCACCAGTGCCGGTATTTATCAGTATCAGGATGGTGAGCTGAAAGTTTTTGCTGCCAATAACGAGCTTGAATCTACCGTTATTACCTATATTGCCGACCAGGGCGATAAACTTTTGATAGGCACCACCAGAGGTGGTTTTCAGTATCAGGGCGGTAAATTGTTGCGCATAGGCCTTGGCAGCCCGCTGTACAACGCTTATGTCAGCAGTTTGTTGTGGCGCAAGGACGGAACCTTGCTCGCCTCGACCATCGACGACGGTTTGTTTATCCGCCAGTTTGACGGAAAATGGTTGCAGTTTGATACCGCCAATGGTCTGCCCTTTGAACCTATTGTCAGTTTGTATGACGATATCCAGTCAGGTTATGTCTGGGCCAGTACCCTCAAAGGTATTTTCCGTTTTCATCCGGCCGATCTGGTACGTAACGATCAGAGCAAATCGTTATTTGAACAGGTGTTAACACCTTACGATCGCCAGCTTGGCACTGCACCTGGCCGTTGTTGTAACGGCACGGGTCATAGCAAAGTGGCGATGCTGGATCAGCAGCTGTATTACCCAACCTTAAAAGGCCTGGTGTCGGTGCCATTGAACTTTAAAGGTGGCCCAAGCAGCACCAGCAGACCAATGCTGCAGCAGGTCGTGTCGCAGCAGCGCAGTTACGAAGTGCAGCCTGCGCAGAGCCGGCAGGTGATGGCCACCGACGAGCGCAATTTAACGTTACGTTACACCGCCGTTGATTTTTTAACACCTACAGCGCTGGAGTTCCGTTATCAGCTCAAAGGTTTTGATGCCGGCTGGCACTATGTCGGCAGCAGACGTGAAGCGATTTATACCAACCTGCCGCCCGGCACTTATCAATTCCAGCTGCAAAGCCGGCAAAGCACCCAAAGCTGGGAGCTGGCGCAAAATACCGAACTTGAGCTGGTGATCCCTAAACGTTTTGACGAAACCATTATTTATCGTGGACTTTGGCTGCTGTTGGCTTTGATCATTCTGTATGGGTTGTTCTGGCTTGGCAGGCGCAATAACCAGCTTAGGGAAGCGTCCTTAACCAAACTGGTTAAGCAACGCACCCAGGAGCTGGAAAACAGCAATACCAAGCTCAACGAGCTCAATGAGCAGTTGTCGCAGTTGACCCATAAAGATCCGTTAACCGGTCTTCGTAACCGCCGTTTTATGTTTGAACAGTTGCCCAAGGACATTGAGCATTATCAGCGCAACCGCGAATCTATGCTGGCGCAAAACAAGTGTATTGCACTTATTCATCTGGATTTGGATAACTTTAAGCATATCAATGACAAATATGGCAACAGTGCCGGCGACAGCGTATTACAGCAAATCAGTGGTTTGCTTATTCGTGAAACCCGGGGATCGGATTATGTGGTGCGTTACGCCGGTGAAGAATTTATGCTGGTGCTCAGAGACGTACCGCAGGATTTAGTCAAAGAGTTTGCACTGCGTTTAAACGAGCTGGTGGCGCTGGAGTCGTTTTTACTGCCGGATGGCAGAGCAGTGCGGCTGAATTGTTCTATAGGTTATGCGCTGTATCCACTTGATTTGTTAGGTGGTCAGCTGATTGGCTGGGAAGTTTCATTACAGCTGGCTGAGCTGGCGCTGTTCCATGTTAAACATGCCGGACGTAATGGCGTTGCCACTATTTTGTTTGATCAGCAAGTGGATGCTTTTGAGTTTGAAGACAGTAACCATATTGAAGCTCAGGTCGAAAAATTCCTGGCCGGCAGTGTGGCTTGGTTTGATTTAACTTTATGTAAAGTAGGTAAAGCCAATCCTTAAATGAGCAAAGCGCCTGCCTGGTGTTGCCGGGCAGTTCTGATAACGCAGCGGATAGGCCTGGGCAAAGCTGCGTTCAGGCGTTCACTACATATTTAGGGTTATTGATAAGCAACCAGAGAAACAAACCACCTCTTCTGAAAGTGGTTTTAACGGAACAATAAAAAAGCCCGGTGTTTAACCGGGCTTTTTACTGATAAATTTTGCCTTGTGTTTTGTTATTACAGCTTTGTTTTACAGCGCTTTTAAGCAGACTGTGGTGTTACAAACTGCTGAATACGCGAAAGAATGCCGGCGCTGTCAAGGCCAAGCTCTGCATACAACTCTTCCTGCGAGCCGTGACGGATAAACTGATCCGGTAACCCCAGATTCAGCAGTGCATAAGGTAAACGCAGTGCAGCCACAGCTTCATTGACTGCAGAGCCGGCACCACCGGCAATGGCGTTGTCTTCCAGCGTCACCAGTGTCTGGTGGTGAGTGGCCAGTTGTTGCAGCAGTGGTAAATCCAAAGGTTTAACAAAACGCATATCCACCAGAGTGGCATCCAAAGTTTCGGCGGCGGCTATGGCCTGATGCAGCAGCGGACCAAAAGCAAGAATGGCGATGTTTTTGCCCTGACGCACAGTGCGGCTCTGGCCGACAGGCAGTAAAGTCATGTTGTTTTGCGCTTCGGTGCCGTTGGCGTAACCGCGCGGATAACGTACTGCAGCCGGGCCTTTGTGCATGTAGCCGGTGTACAGCATCTGACGACATTCATTTTCATCAGAAGGCGCCATAATCAGCATATTCGGAATAGCCCGCATATAACTTAAGTCAAAAGCACCCTGGTGAGTCGCACCGTCGGCACCGACAATACCGGCGCGGTCAATGGCAAAGAGCACATCAAGATTTTGCAGTGCGACATCATGAATAAGCTGATCATAACCGCGCTGTAAAAAGCTGGAATAAATAGCAACCACAGGTTTTAAACCGTCAATCGCCATACCTGCGGCTAAAGTCACTGCATGTTGTTCGGCAATGGCTACGTCAAAATATCTGTCAGGATAAGTTTTTGAAAAACGTACTAAATCTGAACCTTCGCGCATGGCTGGTGTAATAGCCTGCAGCTTGGGATCCAGCGCTGCCATATCACACACCCAGTTGCCAAAAATATTGGAAAAATTCGGTTTGCCGGCTTTTTTTGCCGGGGTGCCCTGGCTATTTGGGTCAAACTTGCTCACGGCGTGATAACCAATAGGGTCTTGCTCGGCCGGCGCATATCCTTTGCCTTTTTTCGTCACTACATGCAAAAGTTGCGGGCCTTTGAGCTGGCGCATATTGCGGATAGTATCGACTAAGGTCACGACATCATGGCCATCAATAGGGCCTATGTAGTTAAAACCTAACTCTTCAAAAAAAGTACCAGGGGTCACCATGCCTTTAAAATGTTCTTCAGCCCGGCTTGCCAGCTCATGCAAAGGAGTGCCGCTTAAAATCTTTTTACCGCCTTCACGCAGGCTGGTATAAAAATTACCCGATAAAATGCGGGCAAAATAACGGTTTAACGCACCGACGTTTTCGGAAATCGACATTTCGTTGTCGTTTAAAATCACCAGCATGTCGGGTTTCACTTCGCCGGCATGATTCAGCGCTTCAAAAGCCATACCGGCCGTAATGGCGCCATCTCCAATCACCGCAACCACTTTGCGGTTTTTCTGCTCGGCTTTGGCGGCAATCGCCATCCCCAAAGCGGCGCTGATTGAGGTGCTGGAGTGACCCACAGTTAAAGTGTCGTATTCACTCTCTTCACGACATGGGAATGGGTGTAAACCGTTTAACTGCCGGATGGTCGGCATACGGTCGCGCCGGCCGGTCAGAATTTTGTGCGGATAAGCCTGATGACCCACATCCCAAATCAGCCGGTCAAAAGGCGTGTTATAGACATAATGCAGGGCAACTGTCAGCTCAATAGTGCCAAGGCCGGAAGCAAAATGGCCACTACTTTGACTGACCGATTTTAATAAATAGTCACGCAGCTCATGGCTGAGTTTGGCAAGCTGCTCTTGTGGCAACTGGCGCAGCTCTGAGGGCAGATTGGCTTTGGCTAACAGTGGGTAATCAAGAATATCGGGCGCCATAAACAAAAACCTTGGTCAAAAGCTGCGTGCAATTACGTAATGGGCAAATGCGCTGAGTTGTTGGGTGTCATAAGGTAACACAGAAAGCGCGTCTTTGGCTTGTGCAAAGAGTTGTTGTGCCTTGGCTTTGGCCACGTCCAGCCCCAGCAAGGCCGGATAGGTGGCTTTGTTGGCCTGCAGATCTGAACCCTGAGGTTTACCAAGGGTCGCAGTGTCACCTTCAATGTCGAGAATATCGTCCTGCACCTGAAATGCCAGGCCCAGAGCTCTGGCATATTTCACCAGTGCGGCCAGTTCAGCTTCATCTCGTTTGGGGCTGCATAACCAGGCCATCTGAACTGCAGATTCAATCAGAGCACCGGTTTTCAGCTGATGCATGGCTTCAAGCGCCTCAACCGTCATTGGCTTGTTGGTGTGGGCGAGGTCTATCGCCTGACCGCCACACATACCGTTATAACCTGAGTGCATGGCCAGTTGCTGTACCAGCTGTAGCCGCTCGCTAAAATCAACCTGCTGATAAGGATGTGCAGCCAATACTTCAAAAGCAATGGCTTGCAACGCATCCCCGGCCAGAATGGCGGTGGCTTCGTTAAAAGCCTTATGGCAGGTTGGGCGGCCGCGACGTAAGTCGTCGTTGTCCATCGCCGGCAAGTCGTCGTGGATCAGCGAATAAGTATGCAGACACTCCAGCGCCATCGCCGGTGCATCCAAATCATCCAGCAAAGCGCCCAGCATCTGGCCGCAACTGTACACCAGGAAAGGCCGTACTCTTTTACCGCCCGACAACAGACTGTATTGCATTGCCTGCAATAACTCAGCGTCAGTATTGATTCTGGATTGCAGCAGCGCTGTCATTTTTTGCTCCACCCTTTGCTGGTAGAGCGGTAACAGGGTTAACGCCACGTTATTCTCCTGCGGCCGGTGTAAAAGCAACCAGCTGTTCGCTGTTATTTTGTTGCAGCAGAATTTGCACTTTTTGTTCCGCAGTTTGCAGCTGTTGTTGGCTGGCACGGGCGAGGGCAACGCCCCGTTCGAATTGTTGCAGCGCATCATCAAGCGACAGATCACCTTGTTCCAGCTGTTGCACAATAGTCTCCAGCTCGGCGATCATCTGCTCAAATTGCTGCGGATTTGCTTGCTTTTTACTCATAATCCGGCCTTTTTAAAAGTGTGCGCAAAGTTACCTCAGAGCTTGGCTATGGTCAATCAGAATGGCGGTGGCGGCAACTAAATTTGGCGCACAACTCAAATATTTTTAAGCATTTACTGCTATTGGTCGATAACTCACTATAAGCTAAGATAAAACTGATATTTGGTTTGTACTTTTCGGGAGATTCGATGTGGATTTAGCAACCGTCATAGGTTTAGTTGCCACTATAGGCATGATGGTCTGGGCTATGTACCTGGCTGCTGCCGGCAATCTGGTGATGTTTTATGATTTTGTCTCCATCGTGATCGTTTTTGGTGGCACCATCACTGTTGTCATCATGAAATTTACCTTTGGTCAGCTCGGCGGCTCATTTAAAGCCGCTGGAAAAGCTTTTATGTTTAAAAGCGAAGCGCCGGAAGAGCTGATTGAAAAAGCTGTGCAGTTGGCGGACTCCGCCCGAAAAGGGGGGTTTTTAGCGTTAGAAGAGGCTGAAATTCCCAACCCTTTTATGCAAAAGGGCATCAATATGCTGGTAGACGGCCACGATGCTGATGTCGTGCGTGGTACTCTGGAAAAAGATATTGATCTCACCTATAACCGCCATGCCCTGTATATCTCTATTTTTAAAAATATGGGGGATCTGGGGCCGGCGATGGGCATGATCGGTACTCTGGTGGGGTTGGTGGCAATGCTGGCCAATATGTCGGACCCTAAAGCTATAGGCCCAGCCATGGCCGTTGCTTTATTAACAACCTTATATGGCGCAATTTTGGCTAACTGTCTCTGTATTCCGCTGGCTGATAAAATGGCCATCCGTAACGAAGAAGAAAAAATTAATAATCAGCTGATTCTGGACGCCATTATGGGCATTCAGGACGGTCAGAACCCGAAAGTGATTGAAGGGGTACTGCGCAATTATTTAATGGCGGCAAAACGCGAAGCCAAAGCTGAAGCAGAGTAGGAGCGGATATGGCTGAATGTCCAAAATGTCCACCGCCGGGATTGCCCGCTTATATGGGTACCTTTGCTGACTTAATGTCTTTGTTAATGTGCTTTTTTGTGTTGTTGCTGTCTTTTTCCGAGATGGACGTACAAAAGTTCAAACAGCTGGCGGGTTCCATGGCTTTTGCTTTTGGTGTGCAAAATAAAATTGAAGTCAAAGACATTCCCAAAGGCACCAGTGTTATTGCGATGGAATTCAGACCAGGCCGGCCTGATCCAACTCCGATAGACACCCTACAACAACAAACCGTGGATATGACCCAACAAACGCTGGAGTTTGAAGCGGGTGAAGAAGACTCTGCCGGTGGCAGGCAGGAGCAAAGAGAAGACAAAACCGGTGGTTTAAGCGACAGTCCGGATGAACAAAGCCAGGCGCAACCGGAAACCGAAACTGCGATGATGCAGGAACAGGTGAACGAAATGGTGAAAAAAATTGCTGAGCAGATGGAGCAGCAAATTCAGGACGGCGCTGTAGAGCTGGAGTCCCTCGGTCAGCAAATTATTATCCGTATTCGTGAAAACGGCTCATTCCCGTCCGGCTCCACTTTTTTGCAGCCGCGCTTTAAACCCATAGTTCAGCAAATTGGCGTGATTTTAAAAGATATTCCGGGCGAGATTACTGTTTCAGGTCATACCGACAATGATCAGGTGTCGGACGAGTTAAACAGCAATAACTGGGAATTGTCGGCAAAACGCGCAGTATCGGTCGCCACTGAGTTGCTAGCGGGCACTGGCCTCGAAAAAGACCGTATTGTGGTGGTGGGCCATGCCGATACCAGGCCGCTGGTACCGAACGACACCGAAGCCAACCGCAAGCGTAACCGCAGGGTAGAAATTTCCATTATGCAGGGTAAAGCCAAAGAGTCGGCGCCTATTCAGCTGCAACCCCAGACACCACCAGTCAGCCAACCGGTTCAGTCACAACCAAACTGATCCGGCAGATCTCACACCTATGTGGTGATGCTTGTCTAAGGTGCAGCCAAAGCGCAGCACCTTAGACAAATCTCTGCCGTTTTTAAGCAATGGCGTTATAATGCGCGCCAGTTTTTTGCCGGCAGCCCAGTTATGATTGAATTTATTGTTAAGTTACACCCCGAAATCTCCATTAAAAGTAAGTCGGTGCGTAAGCGCCAGACCATGCTGCTGGAACAAAATCTGAAAACCATTCTGCTGCAACTGGACCCGTCCATTGTGGTGCGTAATCTGTATGACCATTTAACAGTGATGTCGCCACAGGGCGATGAAGCATTGGCGCAAAAAATGGCCGAGCAGCTGCAATGTATTCCAGGCATTGTGCAGTTTGCCCGGATGCAATCATCGGAATTTAGCTCATTACACGATATTTTTGAGCAGGTGCTGGCGGTGTACCGTGACCAGCTGCATGGCAAAACCTTTTGTGTGCGGGTGCGCCGGCAGGGCAATCATGACTTTTCTTCCATTGAAGCCGAACGTTATATCGGCGGTGGGCTTAATCAGCATATTCCAACAGCGCAGGTGAAGTTAAAGCAGCCGGACGTGACAGTGCTGGTGGAAATACGCAAAGAAAAACTCATTATTGTGCGCCGGGCTTATCAGGGCATGGGCGGTTTCCCGCTGCCATCGCAGGGCGATGTGTTGTCGCTGATTTCCGGTGGTTTTGATTCGGCAGTGGCCAGTTATCTGATGATCCGTAAAGGCCTTCGCACCCATTATTTGTTTTTTAACTTAGGCGGCGCCGCCCACGAAACCGGGGTGCGGCAAATGGCTTTTTATCTGTGGCAAAAATACAGCCTGTCGCACAAGGTGAAGTTTGTTTCTGTTGATTTTGCCCCTGTGGTCACTGAAATTCTGGAAAAAATCGACAACGGTCTGATGGGCGTTGTGCTTAAACGCATGATGATGCGCGCTGCCACCACAGTAGCGGACAGTCTGAATATTAAAGCTGTAGTGACAGGTGAAAGTATTGGCCAGGTGGCAAGCCAAACCATTGTTAATTTAAACGTCATTGACCGGGTTACCGAGATGCTGATCTTGCGCCCGCTGGTGTATCAGGACAAACAGGAGATTATTGATATTGCCCGTGCTATTGGTGTGGAAGACCTTGCCAAGACCATGCCGGAATATTGTGGTGTGATTTCCAAAAGTCCGACCATTAATGCGGTGCTGGCCGATGTAAACGCGGCAGAAGCGCGGTTTGATTTTAGTATTCTGGAAAAAGTCAGTGAGGACGCCAAAGTGCTGGATATCCGCACTGTGGAATATCAGGCCGGCCAGCAGGTTGCCACCATCGACACTGAAGCTGTGTTACCTGAAGGCGCTGTGGTGCTTGATGTGCGTGCACCGGATGAAGCCGAGCGAAACCCGCTGCAACTGGACAGTCATCAGGTGATAGAGCTGCCGTTTTATAAAATTGCCTCGGGTTTTGCTGAGCTTGCTAAAGACAAACAATATTATCTGTATTGTGACCGTGGTGTGATGAGCCGTTTGCAGGCACTGCTGCTCAAAGAGCAGGGGTACCAGAACGTGGCAGTGTACAAAAAAGACAAATAGCAGTCTTTGTTGATAACAGCCTATAACTGCCAGGGCGCGAGCTTAGCCTCCAGCGCCTGATACAGCGCCTGATGGGTCGGTATGCTGAGCTGATGCGCCGCCGCTTGTTGTAATAAATAGCCGGTAATAGCGCCAAGTTCAGTGCGCCGGCCAGCGGTCACATCCTGTAGCATGGAAGAAAAATTCTGCGCTGTATTGCTCTGTACTTGCTGCACCAGCTGATAAAGCGTGTCTTCGCTAAACTGCTGACCACAGGCTGCTGCCACCTGTACAAACTCAGCCAATAAAGCCTTGATCTGCGCCTGATACTGCGCCTGGTTTAATTCACCGTTCTGGCATTGATGTAACGCAGTGAGCGGATTAATCACACTATTGACCGCGAGCTTCTGCCATAAATAGGGCTGAATGTCGTCCACCAGCGTCAGCGGCGACAATGCCTGGGTAAGCTCAGCGGCGATGGGCGTCTCAGAGCAACGGGCGGCGTCATTACAGGGCGCCAATACAGTGCTGCCCAGGCCACTGTGGATTACATGCAGGGCATGAGGTTTATAAGCGCCATGGCTGGTGCTGGCGAACCACAAGCCCTGACCGGGCTTGAGTAAAGCAGCAACAGGCTCCAGCGTGCCCATGCCATTGTGACAGAGCACCAGCTGCGCCTTGTCAGCTAAATGCGGCAATAAAGTTTGTACCACATGCACCACATCATAAGCTTTCACCGGCACCAGCACTTTGCTAAAGGGGCCTTGTACGGCATTTTGCAGCTGCATGGCAAAGTCGCGGCCACCGGCGCTAAATCGATAACTCAGTGGCTGTGGTGTTTTTTGCCATAACCACAGGCTCTGGTTACTGAGTAACCATCTGCTGGCCGCCAATAAACCAATAGCGCCTTTACCCACCACCAGCCAGGGCGCCGACATCAGCGGGTCCCTTCTGCTGGCAACTGTTGAAAACGGCGCCAGAAAGGCAGTTGCCACAGCAGCAGCGCTAAAGCCAAACCACAAAGGTCGGCCAGAAAATCCCACCAATCGCCAAACCTTGTGGTGAAAAAGTGCTGTGCCAGTTCAATAGCGCCGCCATAAATGCCAAGTAACACCAAACCCGGTAGTACAAGGCGATAAAAACTAAGTTGCCAAAGTAACATCAACAGCAGGAATATCAGACCATGCATCAGTTTGTCATTGGGCATCCAGCTTGAGGGCAGGCCGCTGACGTCTTTTAAAAATCCGTAACTGCACACAACCAGTGCAAGCAAAAACAACAGACGAAAAAACCAGGGACGGCCAGGCAACATAAAAAATCCCGTAGAAGAAAAACGCCAAGGCTCGGATTATACGACCATTTTCGCTATAATCCAGCGCACCATTACCAGAGCCCATTGCAACAGGCGATGAGCACTCGCCAGGGCGTGCATCTGATGGTGCCGCTTTTGGGCCTGATCTGATTGAATTTTAAGGAGAGCCTCAATGCCTTCATTTGATATTGTTTCTAAAGTTGATTTGCAGGAAGTATTAAACGCGGTCGATAACGCCAACCGCGAGCTGGACACCCGTTTTGATTTTCGTGGTATTAACGCCAAATTTGAATTAAAAGACAAACAAGTCAGCATGAGCGCCGAAGCTGAGTTTCAGCTGCAGCAGATGAAAGAAATTTTTCTGGCCAAGGCAGTCAAACGTAATCTTGATGTGCGCTCTTTTAAAGAAGAGGATGTGGTGCATTCCGGCAAAACCTACAGCCAGTTATTGTCGTTAAAACAAGGCATTGATCAGGATATGGCGCGTAAAATTGTCAAACTGATCAAAGAAAGCAAATCCAAGGTACAAGCCGCTATTCAGGGGGATGAAGTGCGGGTGTCTGGTAAAAAACGTGATGATTTGCAGGAAGCCATAGCGCTTATTCGTCAGGCGGAATTAGGCCAGCCATTCCAGTATCAGAACTTCCGCGATTAAAAAATGTTCTTCACTGCAGATGGCGGCAGTTTGCTTTAGAAATAGCCATCTGGATTTCTATTGACAAACGAGCAGCGGCCGCTACACTGTGGCCGCGTTTTTCAGGTGCTGTTGAAGCTTGGCTTGCAACAGTGAAACGGGAATCTGGTGAAACACCAGAGCTGCCCCCGCAACGGTAACATCATCAGCAATTTTGCTGTTTGTCTTTCACTGCCACTGTCTTCGGATGGGAAGGTATAAGACGAACTGGGTGAGTGTTGGCATCAGCCACACCAGCCCGGATGCTGCAGCCCGGAGACCGGCCTGAAAATTCATTCACCCAACAACACGCGGTGGGCGTGTCATCTGGAGTTTTCATGTTGAAGTTATCTGTACTGACCCTGGCTGTGGTCAGCTCTTTTGCCGTTGCTGCAGAAGCTAATCCTGTTCAAAACAAGCCTGCTCAAAACGAGCCGGTTCAAACCCAAACAGTTCAAGCCAAATCCGTTCAAAGCAAAACCGTTCAAACCAAGGCTGCAGAGGCTGAGCTTGAACATATCAGCATTTATGCCAATCGCCATGCCAAAGCTGTGGCTGAAACCTTAAGCAGCGTCACTGTGATCAACAGGGATGAAATTATCCGCCGTCAGGTACGTGATTTACCGGCTTTATTGCAGCAAGTGGCCGGTGTCAGCGTGGCGCGTGACGGTGGCCGTGGCCAAAACAGCAGTGTGTTTATCCGTGGTGGCAGTAGTGGTCACACTCTGGTGCTGCTGGACGGCGTGCGTATTGGCTCTGCCACTTTGGGTTACCAGTCGCTGGCCATGGTGCCTGTGGCACTCATTGAAAAAATCGAAATTATCCGTGGCCCTAAAGCCGCCTGGTATGGCTCTGATGCTTTAGGTGGTGTCATTGCCATTACCAGCCGTCGGGGCGACAAAACCGAATTTAACGCTACTTTAGGCAGCAATAAGCTGGCGGAAGTGGGTTTGTCCGGCAGTCAGAAAAACGGTGACCTGACGTTGTTTGGCAGTCTTGGCACTGCGATGGGCGATGGTTTTTCCGCCAAAATAGGCGGAGATCCGGATGATGATGGTTTTGAACAAAGTTACCTTAATGCCGGAGCTGAACTGCAAAGCCGTCTGGGCTTGTGGCGCTGGCAGTCGCAGCTCAACGACGGTTATTACGAGTTCGACAGTGACTACGGTGGTGATAAAGCCGACACGCAGCAAGACTCGCATCAACTCGACTGGAGTTTGCAGCAGGGCGCGTTGTCACATCAATTAAAACTGGCGCATAGTGTCGACAGCGATGTGAGTTATGGCCCGCAAAGCCCGGAATCTTTGTTTAAAACCAAAAGAGATGAAGCGGCTTATCAGCTCAGTTACGCTTTATTCACGGACTGGACTTTCTTAACAGGTGCCAGCTGGTATCAGGAACAGGTGCTGAAAAACGCGCCGAATTATTCGTCCGATAGCCGTAATAACCAGAGTGTGTTTGCCGGTTTTGCCTTTGATAACAATCAATATTTGTTTGATGGTGCAGTGCGTCACGACAACTTTACCAGCTACGGCAATAAAAACACCTATCAGTTCAGCGCTGGTTATCATCTGAGCAACGATTTAATCGCCCGTTTTAGTCAGGGCACGGCATTTAAAGTGCCGACCTTTAACGACTTATACTGGCCAAAATACGGTAATCCGCTGTTAAAACCGGAAGAGTCGTTATCCCGTGAGTTGGGGCTGAATTATCAGCTCCGGGCACTTCAGTTGGATTTGGTGCTGTTTGACCGCGACTTAACCAATCTGATTCAGCGGGGTCAGCAAAATACCAATGTGCTGCTGGCCAGTATTCAGGGCGCGGAACTCAGTGCCGCTTTTGCAATCGACGATGTTGATCAGCGGTTAAGTTACGGATATCTGGACGGAAAAGATGAAAAAACCGGCCTGAAGCTGGTAAAACGTCCGGCGCACAAAGTCAGCTGGCTTGGCAGCAAAACTTACCAGGACTGGACTTTTAGCACCGAAGCTTTATATCAGAGCCGCTCATTCTCCGGCAAAGACTGGCAGGGCAAGCTGCAACCTGAGCTTGGCAGTTACCTGATTTGGAGTGCCGGTGTGGCTTATCAGTGGCAGCCTGGCATTACCCTTCGCGCCAAAGTTGACAACCTGTTTGATAAAACTTACCAGACGAATCTGGGTTATCGTCAGGCCGGGCTGGAGTTTGTGTTAGGGGTTCAAGTGCTGGCGTTTTAACGTTTTCTTCTGTTAAACACCACTTTATCTGCGCATAAAGCCGGCACCACAAGGTGCCGGCTTTTTTGTCTGCAGCAACAACACAGCTTTCGCGGGTTCTGATCGCTGCTTAGGTTTTTAACAACGTAGTATATTGCTGGCGGAATTTCGCCAGTTTAGGCAATACCAAAAACTGGCAATAGGGTTGCTGTGGATTGGCCAGCGCATAACCCTGATGGTAAGTTTCTGCCGGATAAAAAGTTGCAAGCTTCTCCAGTGTCGTGACTATAGGTTGTTGATAAACACCTTGTTGTTCAAGCCTGTTAATGGCTGCTTTGGCCATTTCAAGCTGAATGTCATCGGCATAAAAAATCGCCGAGCGGTACTGAGTGCCAACATCATTGCCCTGACGATTCAGGCTGGTGGGGTCGTGCAGGAAAAAAAACACCTCGAATATTGTCTGCAGCGAAATCACATCAGCATCAAATTCCAGCTGTACCACTTCAGCATGACCGGTGTCGCCGCTGCAAATATCCCGATAACTGGGGCTGACGCTATGGCCGCCCATATAACCACTGGTGGCTTGCTGCACGCCTTTAAGCATGTTAAAAGCCGCTTCAACACACCAGAAACAACCGGCGGCGAGGGTGATGGTTTGTGTTGTCATGTTTTTTCCTGCGCTGAAAGATTTGATCTGCAGTTTTTATTTTGCCGTAGTCTAATCAGATTATCTGCTATCACCAACAGCCGTGTTTGCCCTGGCCAGTGCTTTGGCAAGTCAGATGTAGTGCAAGCCGATGCCGATACAATCAAAGACACAGGAGTGATACGCAGTCACTTTAAATACAGTTCAGAACAGAACCACAGGCATAAGCCTTAAATTGCCAACCAGGAGCAAGGCGTGAAAATTGCGATTATCGGAGCCGGTGTCAGCGCGGCAGCCGCTTGTAAAGCGCTGACAGCACAAGGTGCTTCAGTCACAGTGTTTGAAAAAGCGCGGGGTCCGGGCGGGCGCATCAGCAGCAAAAGGGCTTTGGCCGGCAGTTTTGACTTTGGCGCTCAGTATTTTACCGCCCGCAGCGAGGCATTTTTGGCACAGGTGCAACAATGGCAGGCGCAAGGTTTAGTGCAGCGCTGGGATTTTGTGCCTTATCAATACCAGCAGGGCCGGTTAAGCCCTTCACCCGATGATGAAATCCGTTATATCGGCACTTCCACCATGCATCAGATGTTGTCGGGGGAGTTTGAAGGCGCCACACTTTACACCGGCTGCAAAATAAACGAGTTGAGTTATATCTGCAGCAATGTCAGTAGCCAAAGTTCAGGTCAGTGGCAGCTGTGCTCTGAACAAGGTGAATGTTTTGGTGGTTTTGATGCGCTGTTGCTGACCTGTCCGCCGGAGCAAGCCTTCCAGCTGCTGGAAGGGGCACCTTTGTCACTGCAAATTCCGAAGCGTGCTTTGTTGCCCTGCTGGGCGGTATTACTTGAGTTGGCCAATCCCACCCATCAGCAGGCACAAGGTATTTTTGTGCAGGATGGCAATACGCGCTGGATTGCCCAACAATCAGCTAAACCAGGGCGGCAAAGTGCCAGATTACAGCAGGAGACAGTACAGGCGCCTGCGCCTGAGCAGTGGCTGGTGCATTTATCCGAAGATTGCAGTGCCCGGGAGCTTGAGACCATGCCGGAGCAAATCAGTGCGCTGGCCGCTGCTGAACTAAGCCGGGTGCTGGGGACACAAGTGCAGGTAGCGGCTGCGCTTTGTCATCGCTGGTTGTATGCCAGTTACAACAGCGATATTCCACCCTGCGGTGTGTTATTTGACAAAAAAATGCAGTTGGCGCTTTGTGGTGACTGGACCCTGGGCGGTCGGGTGGAAAACGCCTGGTTATCCGGTGTAGAGGCTGCATCCAAACTGCTTGGCAGGGCGCACAACACCTGAACCAACAGGTTCAACACAGAGAATAGAAGTTAACACAACACCGCCTACAGCAGCCCCTTAGCAAGAAAATCAGCAGGCAGGAATAACAACAGATGCAACAAAGACGTTTATTAGTGCTTGGTGCCAATAGCAGCATAGGGCAGGGCTTGCTGAGTTATGCAAAGCAGCAGGGCGCTTTAGTTGCCGGCGTCAGCCGCTCGCCAGCTCCCGAAGCTGTGATGGTGGATGACTGGTTAGTGCTCGAGCTTCAGCAGGGCGAGGCTGCAGTCAGGTTAAATACTGTTTTTGCCGATTTTTGCCGGCAGTTTCAGCCCACAGACATTTTTATTTGCCATGGTGTTTTACAGCAAGGCAGGTTAAAAGCGGAAAAAACCATCCGCCAGCTCGATGAACAAGACGCCATGCACAGCTGGTGGGTGAATTATCTGCTGCCGGCTTTGCACCTGCAGGCCTTGTTTGGTTATTTGCAGCAGCATCCCTGCAGGGTGTTGGTGCTCAGTGCCAAAGTTGGCAGTATCAGCGATAACAGCTTAGGCGGTTGGTACAGCTATCGCAGTGCCAAGGCGGCGCTGAATATGCTCATTAAAACCCTGTCGATTGAACTTGTCAGGCTTAAAGTGCCAGCTCTTGTGGCCGCGCTGCATCCTGGCACCACAGAGTCTTTGTTGTCAGCGCCTTTTTTACGCAATATTCCTCCATCCCAGCTGCAAAGTCCGGCGCAAACTGCAGCACGTTTATGGCAGGTAGCAACAGAGCTAACACCACAGCAGCATGGCAAGTTGCTGCACTGGGATGGTTCAATCTTGCCTTTTTAGCCGGACAGGCAGTGCTGAATGAACCGCAGTATTTACGCTGTGGCTGCAGGTCGAACTAAAGCTTGCTGCAAAGCGGTGGAGTCTCTATGCTGGTTTTTTCGCATAAAAGCAGGAGCAAAAAACATGGGGATCCTCAGTGGTTTATTAGGCAATGCAGCCGAAATTGATGTGGCCGATGTGGAACAGGAGTTAACCAGTATTCTCGCTGACGGCGAAAAACTGGAGCAGGTTTTTAAAATCATCCGCGACCTGATAGTTTTTACCAACAAGCGACTGATTTTTATTGATAAACAAGGGCTGACCGGCTCAAAAAAAGAATATATGTCGGTGCCTTACCGCTCAGTGGTGCGTTTTGCCGCTGAAACCAAAGGCCATTTTGATCTGGAGTCGGATTTAAAAATCTGGTTAAGCAGCACAGAGCAGCCGATCAGCAAAACTTTTAATAAAGACGGCAATATTATGGCGGTGCAAAAAGCGCTGGCCAGTTACGTTTGCCGCTAAATCTGTGCTTTGCCGGCTTGCCAATTTGTTGCTGGTTATAAGGCAGCAAAGCGCAGTGGCAGATAGCAGCGTTTAGCTCAGATGCTGAAGCAAACCAATAAAAATGCCGCAATCAAGCGGCATTTTTATTCGCAGTTGCAGCTGTGCTTCTTCAATTCGTCTGATTGTTACTAACAGGCTCAGGCGTTGCCGGTGTACTGTTATCTTTGGACTTTTCCAGTGTCAGCTCTTTAAAGCTGGTTAAACCCTGTTGGATCAGCGAATAAGTGCTGTCGATATCCTCTTTTACTTTGCCCTGCAACTGACCCATGCCATCAAGCACTTCTCTGGCTTCGGCAAAACCCTGATCAATACCACCACCAATTTTTTCCATAAATTGGCTCAGGGCATCTTCTTCAGTTAAGTCTTTGTTCTGTTCGCGGAACTGTTGATAAAAGTTGGTGGCAAAAGCCACAATCCGATCGGCCGTTGCCTGTGGCGAGGTGTCCTGATCCTGGGCATACGGATTATTGCCAACACCAGGTTTATCTTTGTTACGGGCTTCGGTGGCTCTGTCGGCCGCCTGCTCCGGCAGTGCTGGTTTTTCACCATCGTTTTTCAGGTTTTTACTGACGGCGTTCAGCACAGTGCGATACAACAAACCCAGAGATTTGTTGTCGGATTTTAAGCTGATATCAAGCTGACTTTGCAAAATGGTCTGGTTCAGCTCTTGCCGGTTGGCGCGCGACATTTCTGCGCCTGTCGCCGGCCGGCTCAGTTCTGCCTGTGTCGATTCTTTGGTTTTATCCGCTTTGTCATTTTTAATAACGTCATTACCACTGGCGTTGCTTGCAATATTGGGTTGGATCTTCATGTCGGGCCGCCTTGTTGGGTTTAGTTACACTATAGCCAGCTTATCGGCCGCTCTTTGGTAAAACTTGAGCATAAAATTGCCGGCTTTTTTCAATTAATTGGCAAAGCTCACGCACACCGCCGAGGGTTCTTAAACTGGCTCTGTGTAATAAATCGCTGTTAGGCCTGGCAAATTGTTGATATTCAACTGCTTTTAGTGAAGAAAATGCCTGCCAGTTAAATAAAGTGCGGGGTTCGTTGTTGGAAACCGGCTGAATAATTAACCAGGGATTGGCCTTTAATACCTGCTCGGCACTGACCTGCGGGTATGGATTTGGGCCAGCAGGCAGCACATTGTGCGCGCCACAAATGGCCAGATGTTGGGCCGGCCAGGCGGAAGGGCCAATACTTGACAGTGGGTTGTCCCAGATTTCGTAAAATACCGAAAGCGGACGCTGCTGACTGTATTTTGCTGTTAATGCCTGAAGTTCAGCACGAAATTCTGCGGCAAGTTGTGCCGCCTGTTGCTGACGGCCGGTTAATTCGCCAAGCCTGAGTAAATGCAGCGCTATATCATCCAGTGTTTTGCTTTCAAAACTTTCAAGCTTTAACCCCAGCTGTTGTAACCGCTCAATATCGGCCGCTGGTGTGCCACTTTGCCAATACAACACCAGATCAGGTTGCAGGCTGATAATTTTCTCCAGCGATAAACCGGCATAATTGCCAACTCTTGGCAAAGCGCGCGCGGCTTCGGGGTAGTCGGCATGTTCGCTGGCAGCAATAATTTGCTTACCGGCACCCAGGCTATACAACAGCTCCACCAGATCCGGTGCCAGTACTATCAGCCGTAACTGCGAAGCGGGTTTTGTTGTTACAGAGGGGGCTGTTGTGGAATTGGCGGCTATTGTTGTATTGGCTGTTGTTGGGTTTGCAATCAACAGCAGCGTTAGTATGAATGCCCGCAATAGTACGGGCAGTCTGAACAGGTGGGCTGCAACAGTGCTTGTCATCGACCTCACCAATCAACGCCTTGTTGCACTCTGATGCCGGCATCAAAAGCATGTTTGACCGACTGTACTTCACTAACGGTATCGGCCAGTTCAATCAGGCTGCGATGACATCCGCGGCCAGTGATCACCACATGCTGACCTTGCGGTCTTGTGGTCAGGGCGTCAAGCACCTCTTCTAACGCAATATAGTCGTAGGTCAGCATATAAGTCAGCTCATCGAGCAGCACCAGATGAATGGCCGGGTCTTGCAGATATTGTTTGGCCTGTTGCCATACTGCCTGAGCTGCTGCCATATCCAGCGCGCGGTTTTGTGTTTCCCAGGTAAAACCAGTTGCCATCACGGCAAAAGCAACACCATGTTGTTGTAACAAATCACGTTCGCCGCAGGCCCAGCTGCCTTTAATAAACTGGGCGACGGCAGCGCGCATACCATGGCCAACGGTTCGGCACACCATGCCAAAACCAGCTGTGGATTTACCTTTGCCATTGCCGGTGATCACCAGCAGCAAACCTTTGTCCCGGGTGGCTGCGGCGATTCGCTCATCGACTTTTTCTTTGAGTTTTTGCTGGCGCTGCTGATGGCGCTGCGCTTTTTGTTCAGCATCGTGATCGCTGTCTGCGGCAGATGACGGTTGCAGCGGATTGTTGTGGTCAGTTCCGGTCATGATTGGACTCTTAACCGCGTCTGCGGCTTAATAACAATAAAAAAAACAGGCTGCCGCAGGCAGAGGTAATGACCCCAAGTGGCAATTCCTGACTGGGCATCAGAGTACGGGCGCCGGCGTCCACCCAGATCAGAAAAATTCCGCCACAAAGGCAGCTGCCAACAAAAAGGCTCAGTGCCTGCGAGCCCAGCAGCATCCGCACCAGATGGGGCACCATCAGTCCGACAAAACCAATACCACCACAATAAGCAACAATACTGGCGGTCAGGGCTGCTGTCAGCAGTAAAAATAACAACCGCAGGGGTTGCACCGGTACGCCCAGACTTAATGCCGTTTGATCCGACCATAACATGGCGTCGAGCTGGCGGCGGAATAATACAGCGAGCAGCAGGCACAACAACAGACAGGGCAAAATAAACCACAGCGGCTGATAACTGGCCCGCGACAAACTGCCCATCAGCCAGAACATCACTCTGTTGGCGGCAAAAGGGTCGTGCTGATACAGCAGTAGCGCAGTGGCAGCGCTGAATAAAAAACTCACAGCCACACCGGCCAGAATAAAATGATCAAGCTGCTGCCAGCGTGCCAGCAGTGCCAATACCAGTACCAGCGCAATGGCCAGCAGGGCGCCGACAAAAGCTGCCAGTGGCAGCGCTATCAGTAACGCTGGAAAATACAGGCTGGCGACGGTAGCCCCCAGGCCAGCGCCGGCAATCACACCAAACAAATAAGGATCGGCCAGTGGGTTACGGCTTAAATGTTGTAATAAAGCGCCACTTAACGCCAGGCCAGCGCCAGCGACAAAACCCAGCAATAAACGCGGCAGACGCAGCTGCCATATTAGCTGCCATTGCATTGGATCTGTGCACTCGCCGGTAAAACACCACCAAAGTTCCTGCCACTGCAAACTGACGCTGCCGGTATTTAAACAAAACAAAAAACTGCCCAGAGCGAGCAAAAATAACAATAACCAGCGCTGCGGCAATGCAAAGCTCTTCATACACAATCTCCGGGCGCAAAAGTCAGGCGTGGTTTACCGTCAAATGGGTTTTCATCCACCAGGCAAGGCCGGCCGAATACGGTGCTGATCAAAGGTGCAGTCAGCACCTGTTGTGGTGTGCCAAGCGCCATCACTTTGCCCTGATGTAATAGCAGCAGACGATCGCAATAACTTGCTGCCAGGTTTAAATCATGAAAACTGGCAATCAGGCTCAGGGGCAGTGATGCTATCAGTTGCAACAACTGATGCTGATATTGGATATCCAGATGATTGGTTGGCTCGTCCAGCAAAATCAGTGTGGCGCCCTGCATCAATACCCGGCCAAGCTGGGCACGCTGTAATTCGCCGCCGGACAGGCTGCTAAGGAGTTGATGCTGTTTGTGACTCAGACCAACCTGCACCAGACATTGCTTGAGCAGGTTCAGATCGGCCTGGCTATTGGCTTGCCAGAGTTTTTTATGTGGCAGCAGGCCAAGTAACATCAGCTCTGCCACCGTCATGGCCTGAGCTTGTTCGTTTTCCTGCGACAATAACGCCAGCTGTCTGGCTTTTTCTGTTCTGCTATATTGGGTTAAGGGTTTACCCTGCAGCAGCACTGAGCCTGATGATGGTTGGCATAAACCTGCCAGTAGTTTTAGTAAAGTGGATTTACCTGCGCCATTGGGGCCAATTACGCCCAACCGCTCACCAGCGCGGAGTTCAAAACTCAGCGGCGCTAAAGTCCAGTCACCTTGCCAGCAAAAACTCAGTAGCTGACAACCCAGCACAGTTTCAGTGGGCATAAGCAGTCCGCAGGCAAAAAACGCTGTGAGGCAGTTCAGGTGCAAAGTCGGCGAAGCTTGTCATGGCTGGTTTTTTCAGTAGGCTGAAGATGGCTGGCAGTCTAACAAAAAATCATTATCAAGGCACGGACAGCACAATGAAATTCATATCACAACAAGACCTTGCCGTTCTATTCCGGCGGTATCATACCACCTAAAGTCGATGAACTGCCGGAACAAAGCTCTGGTGTTAGCCCTGGCCGATTTGTTGCTGAAAACTCACCGGTAATTTAGGTTGTGGTCGCTCTTTGGCTGTAATGATGTTCAGCCGATGCATCCGCCACAAGATAAGCAGCAGCAAGAGCAGCATATATTGTTGATGTAACTGCAGTTGCTGCATCGCTTCCAGCCTTGTTTGCCGGCCATCAGTCAGGTCTTGTTGCAGCTGGAGCTGAAGCTCCTGTTGCAACTGATACAGCTGGTTGATGTTCGTACTTGATAGAGAAAACCACAAAGCCGGAGCTACTGAAAATTGCTGGTTCAATGCCTGTTCACGCACTTGTGTCAATTGCAGATAGTGCTGTTGTTGCTGCCATTGTTGCCACTGTTGTAATACAGCCGCAGGACTGCGCTCCTCAAAAGCGCTTTGATGATCCCGAAGTTCGTTCATCACAAACACATAGTTCTGATACCTGGCCGCACTCATTTCCTGCTCTGCCATGGCCATATGCAACATGGCGCGTTCCAGACCAGAACGTTCAATCACTTCCATCAGTTGGCTGATAGCGCTGCTGTGTTGCTGCCAGGGCATATCTCCGTCCTGTTGTAGCTGCTGAACATACTGCAGCAGTGGTTTGATTATTGCGCTGTACGCCTTAATGATGGCGGCCCCATCGGCCGGAGTGGATTCCAAACCGTTATAAAGCACCTGTTGGCGCAGTGCTGTTAGCGGATTTTGCGCTAAGACTCTAATAAGTACCGATTGTGCAGGTGCTGTCTGTTGTTCTAATGCCACTCTCAGATCACGCCAGGCAGCATCGGTTAACAGATATTGGATTTGTAGTGCAGGTTTATAGGGAAGCGATGGTGTTACCTGGCCGGCGCTCAGGCCACGTTCGGTTTGCAGGTTGCGGATAAGCGTCTGTACAGGTTCAACCCAGGGAAGCAACGCTGTGGTTTGTTGTAGCTTAAGTTCCTGATGTTTGTATTGTTGCCACCAGCTCAGTGTCAGCAGCAGATATACACAACACCATAATAACGCCAGCCAATAAAGCCAATGCACCCGGTTTAGCGGTATAAAAGCCATCCCTGTTGTCCTGAAAATGTTCTCCTGTAAAAAAGCATAGTTTGTGCCTGAAATATATCCAGTCTTTGGTTGGTGTCCGTATTTTTTACGGTGTAATGCCGGGAATAAACACTGCCTGAAAAAATAAAAAACGGCAGGGGAAACCTGCCGTTTTTGGGTCAAATCAAACTCAGCACTTTATGACGACTGTTGAGTGTCTGAAGCCTGCTGCAGTGCTTGCAGCTCGTTGCTGATACTCTCAGGCGAGCGGGTATTGCGCGCCAGTGCCACATAAGCTACAGGCACCACGTACAAGGTCAGTAAAGTGGCAAAACCAACACCGGCACAAATGACCATACCAATCACCATCCGGCTTTCAGAGCCTGGACCCGAGGTAATAATGAGAGGAATACTACTCATCACTGTGGTGAAGGCGGTCATGGTAATAGGGCGGAAACGTTGCACTGACGCCTGCTCAATCGCCTGCATAAATTCAACGCCCGAATCACGCAGCTGATTGGCAAATTCAACAATTAAAATGCCATTTTTCGCCACCAGTCCGATAATCATCACCAGACCAATCTGGCTGTAAATGTTCAGTGTCATACCGGCCAGATACAAACCGCCCAAAGCACCGGCCAGGCCAAGTGGCACTGTCAGCATAATCACCAGCGGGTGAATAAAACTTTCGAATTGTGCCGCCAGCACCAGATAGGTAATGATGAGCGCCAACGCAAAAATCAAAATGGTCGATTCGCCGCTGTCTTTAAACATCAGCGATTCACCTTTGTATTCAATACCCACATTGCCATCAATTTCACTGCGTACTGTTTCTTCCAGGAAGGTCAGGGCTTCACCCAGACTGTAACCCGGAGCCAGGTTAGCCGAGATAGTGATGGCGCGCATTCTGTTGTACCTGTTCAGCGTCGATGAAGTAGCTTCTTCTGTGAGCGTCACCAGGTTGTCCAGTGGAATAAGCTCGTTCGAGCCGCTTGAACGCACGTAGACATTGGAAATATTGCCGGGTTTACTAAAGTCATCATCAGCGCCTTCCAGAATCACGTCGTATTCTTTACCCCGGTCAAGGAAAGTGGTAACACGACGTCCACCCAACATAGCTTCCAGCGCGCGGCCGACGACGCCGACAGAAATACCTAAATCGGCAGCCCTTTCACTGTTAATTTCCACCAGCACCTGTGGCACTGTTTCTTTGTAGTCGTGATCCAGCATCAGTAAATTCGGGTTTTGCTGGGCTTTTTTCAGCACTATGTCACGCCATTTCGCCAGTTCATCGTAGGTATTGCCCTGCATCACAAACTGCACCGGACGGCCACCGCCACCACGGCCACCGCTTAAACCGCTGCGTTGGTTAATAAAAGCGCGCACATCGGGCAAGGCGTTTAGTTTGCCGGCAATTTCCGGCAGCAGCTCGGCGGTGCGGCGCTGGCCGTTATGCCAGTTTTCGCTGCCGACTATGGCCATACCCCCAGTGTTGCCAAAACCAGGCACCCGGATCAGCAGGCGGTTTAATTCACCTTTTTCATAGTAGGGCAGCAGAATGTCTTCAATCAGCTTCATGTTTTTGCTGTTGCTTTGATAACTGGCCCCTTCCACCGGACTCATCATCACAAAAAAGGTGCCTCTGTCTTCAGCGGGCGCCAGCTCTTGTGGGATCAGTTTGATTAAATAAGCACTGGCAACAAAACACAGTGCCAGTAACAGCAGGGTGGGCCATTTTTGCACTGTGACCTGTTGCAGCTGACGGCGATAGCCATGTTCTATTTTGTTAAACACTTTATGGATCAATGCGCTAAAAGCACTTTCTCTTTTGTCGTGTTTTAGCATTTTGCTGCAGAGCATCGGTGTCAGGGTTAAAGCTGCAACTGCAGAAAAAGCAACGGCTGCGGCAACGGCCAGGGCAAATTCAGTAAAGAGTTTACCGAGGTCCCCCTGCATAAACACCAGCGGCACAAAAACTGAAATCAGTACCAGAGTGGTGGCGACCACCGCAAAACCTACCTCACGAGCACCTTTGTAGGACGCCAACAGCGGGTGTTCACCTTGCTCGATACGCCGGTAAATGTTCTCAAGCACCACGATGGAGTCATCCACCACCAGGCCAATTGCCAGTACCATCGCCAATAAAGTCAGCAGGTTAATGGAAAAATCCAGCGCGTAAAGCACAGTAAAAGCGCTGATCAGCGCCACAGGCACTGTGACGGCAGGAATAAAAGTGGCGCGCAGGTTGCCAAGGAAAGAAAAAATCACCACCACCACCAGCACCAATGCGATGCCAAGGGTGTTATAAACCTCACGGATAGATTCGGCGATAAAAACCGACGAGTCGTAACCCGGCTCTATAGTCGTTCCTGGCGGCAGTGTGGCTTTGATCCGCTCGGCTTCTGCCCGGGCGGCCTTTACTACATCCAGCGTATTAGCTTTGGATTGTTTGATAATGCCGATACCCAGTACGTTTTTGCCGTCGCTTCGAAATTCGCTTTCTTCGTTTTCTGAAGCCAGCACCACTTCGGCCACTTCACCTAAGCGCACCAGATAGTTATTGTCGCCTTTTTTCACCACCAGGCGGTTAAAGTCCTGCTGGGTTTTATAAGTTCGCACCACCCGCACAATAAAGTCGCGGTCCTGAGATTTAATATTACCGGCCGGCAGTTCAACGTTTTCATTACGCAGTACGTTTTCGATGTCTTGTACTGTGACACCGCGGGACGCCATGGCATCTTTATCGAGCCACATCCGCATGGCGTATTTACGTTCACCACCAATTTGCAACCGGGCTACACCGTCGACCACGGAAAAACGCTCAGTAATAAAACGGTCAGCGTAGTCGGTGAGTTCCAGGTTGGTCATGTTTTCACTGCTCAGTAAAAACCAGGCAATGGTGTCATCGTCGCTGTTGGCCTTAAATACTTCCGGTGGCCTGGCCTGATCCGGCAGATTGTCCATCACCCTGGAAATACGTTCGCGCACATCGTTCGCTGCGGCGTCGATATCGCGGTTGATATTAAACTCAATAGTGACGTTAGAGCGGCCAACCCTGCTGTTGGAACTGATGTTTTTAATACCCTCAACGCCGCTGATCATGTCTTCAATCGGCTGGGTGATTTTAGATTCAACAATTTCAGCTGAGGCACCAGGGTAGTCGGTGCTGATGGTGACCACGGGGGAATCGATGTCCGGGAATTCGCGAAGTGGCAGCATGCTAAAACAAACTACCCCAAAGATAATCAGCACCAGATTAACCACAGTGGCGAATACCGGCCTTTTTACGGAGACGTCAGATAGCCACATGATTATTGCTCCATGCGGCTGATAGTGACACCAGGACGCAGTTTTTGTGTACCTTCAGTGACAATTTCATCACCTTCAGCCAATCCTGATAACACTTCTACACTGCCTGGAATACGTTCGCCCAGCTCAACTTCGCGCTGTGAAACTTTGTTTTCTGCATCTACCACAAACACATAATGTTTGTTTTGCAGCGGTACTATGGCTTTTTCCGGAATTTGTAATACCTGGCTTTGTGCCAGTTCTACCTGCACATTCAGCAGCATGCCAGGGCGCAGTTTCAGCGCCTGGTTGGCTACCACACCATGTACTTTGATAGAGCGGGTTACCGGGTCGAGTCTTGGATCTAGCGCTTTAATTTCTCCGCTGAACACTTCGTTGCCATAAGCCACGTTGGTGATACGAAGGGCAAGGCCAGGCGTTAAATTGGCCAGATAACGCTCTGCCACATTAAATTCAACGCGGATAGTAGAAATGTCATCCAGCGTGGTCAGCACAGTGCCTGCACTGATAAAGGCCCCTTCGCTGACCTGACGTAAACCAATTAACCCATCAAAAGGCGCACGGATCACCATTTCACTTAATCTGGCCTGCACTGCATCCAGTTGCGCCTGAGTGGCATTCACTTTGGCCTGTTGTTCATCCAGCAGTGAAATGGCGCTGGCCTGGGTTTGAGTTAAGTTTTTTAAGCGGGCAAGCTGGCGCTTTTGCTCGGCTAATAATGCCGCCAGTTCATTGACTCTGGCTTTTTCTTCAGTGTCGTTAAGCTGGGCGATAATTTCGCCTTTTTTCACCTGTGTTCCTTCGCGAATTTGCAGCAGGGTCAGGTAATCGCTGGTTGCGCTGACAATTTTTGCCGAGTCGTACGCAAGAGCAGTACCCAGCGCTTTGACTTCTCTGCTGATGGGGGCCATCACCACTTTTGCGGTGCGGACATTATTATCCTGAGAGCCGCCTGCTCTTTTGGTTGGGGCATGATCCTGGGCGGAAATTACTAAATAACCAAGAAAGCCGCAGAGCGCTGCTAACAATATCCAAATCAGGCGGTTTTGAGTTTTTGGCACTTTGACTCCGTTGTATATCAGTAAAATTTAATCTGGGGTATTGTATGGAAATACATTCGCCCTGGATGTTGAAGTTATCGCAGCTGCGCAGGCGTTGGTCGTATAGATGGAGTGAATAATGGCAGATAAACCTTGTGAACGATGCCGGATGATTCGTTTTTATCTGGTGTGGACTATTCTGATGACAATCTTCACCTGGTATTACCTTGAGCTCTAGGAAAACAAATGCGGTATTTATTTCGGGATCAAAGTGCCAGGGGCGGGATTCCCTTATTGTTATCTTCCGCTCTGGTACTGTTGTTGTTGATGTTATTGCTGGCGCTGGCGCCTGAACTGACTTCGTCTAACGGCTGGGTGCTGTTATTTTTGCTGTTGTCTGCCGGTATTTTTTTGGGGTATGCCAAAAGCACTGAACCTTTTTATGCAGTAGAACTTTGTGCGCAGGGGGTGAGATACCATCACCGCAGAGGGAGCTGGTTATTGCCATGGCAGGCGTTTTTATATGCCAGAGTTGCCGAGCTGACAGGCCGGGGCGAAGTTGCTTATGTTGGCTTTAAAGTCACTGATTATGATAGTTTTTTGCAGCAGTTACCTCCTCGTCTTGCCGTTAAATTGTTGATGGAGCAACGCCATCTGCTGCTGGCTGCGCTGGCTTCAGATTGTCCGGACGGAACCTGCGCCAGCAGCATGCTGGCACATCACACGGAGTTCAGTACCGGCAAAGCACGTTATTATGGGGTGCAGGCAATGTTTGCCGGTCGCATGCAACATCTGGCGATGTTGTTGGGTGCCGAACTTTTTATTCCGACCACAGTGTTACCGGTAGAAGCTCATGAGTTTTGCCGCACAGTTAATCAAAGCCGATTGATCTATCTGAAAAAAACAGCAACCTAGACACATTTTTCCTGCTGTATCATAATGCCAGCATTAAGCAGGCACAAAATGGTGAATCATCCTATGAGTAATTATGAAAGACCCTTTCTGGTTAGCGGCCGCAATACGATCATCCACAAACAGAAAAAGCTGGACCTGATACTGATCAACGACGACCATGATCCTGTTGTGATTGTATCGCGCACAGGTGTAAAACTTTTTACCGAAGAAGTGCCATCCAGCCGCGCTGAAGCCAAAGAAAGATATATGGATTTGGTGGATATCGGTAGTTCTGATGTATTTGGGGAAAACAAAACATTGTTGTTTGTGCAGGCGCTGAATAACAAAGAATACAAAATTGACTACAGCAAAGCCGGCACTGATTTATTTATCCGGGTTCATCAGGAAAATTACATCTGATATAACCTCCGTCATGCCCTGTTGTGGTACAGGGCTTGCCTTTATGCTGAAAATTTGTTTCAGTAGCCATTAAACAAAGTTATAGATGTGATCTGGCTGTGAACTCTATCCGCATGCAATTTAGCCGAAATGACGACGCCATCCTGGTGGAGATCGCTGTTTCATTGTTGCCTTTATCCGGTGCTCAGGTGCTGGAGGCATTAAATGCTGCGGGTTACAGCCGCTGTTTTGTGCTGACCGAACAAATAAATCAGCTGATGGCTGATTATCAGGCTGTTCAGTCTGATATTAAACTGCAAAAACGCCCCGACGGTTCCCGTATACAGCGCAAAATAGCGCTACGCAAAAATGCCGAACTCAAACTCGAAATTTCAGCTGATGCCATGACGGCAACGGCCTCCGTCACTGCCGCATGGGGGGGAAACCCCGTGTCTGCCAATGATTTAGTCAAAGCGGCGCAGGATTATGGTATTCATTTTGGTTTTCAAAAAGAGCAGATAGTCCAGTTAGTGACCGCCGCCAGCAGAGCCGAACCCGGCACTGTCACCAGTCAGGTGATTGCCATTGGCCGGCTGATGGAGCCAGGCTTAAACGCCCGTTTTGAGCCTTTGGTTGAAGGCATGGCTGCACGCAGTAATAAGCCTGTGGTACTGAGCCAGAGCCGGGTCGATTTACGCGACTTTGGTGTGATCCCTGCTGTGGTCGCTGGTCAGCCTGTGGTGCGGCGTTTACCCCCCACCAAAGGAGTGGACGGCATCAACGTACGTGGTGAAATTACGCTGGCACCTCCTGGTCAGCCACTGGAATGGAAACCGGGTGAGGGCGCAGAAGTCAGCCCATCTGATCCGGACTTATTATTGGCCTGCCGCGATGGCATGCCACGGGTGCTGGAAGCTGGTGCAGCGGTTGACGAAGTTTACTCCGTTAAAAAAGTTGATTTATCCACCGGCCATATACAGTTTAAAGGGGCGGTGATCGTTAACGGTGACGTGACCGAAAGTATGAAAGTCATTGCCGGTGGTAATGTATTTATCAAAGGCACTATGGAAGGTGCGCTGATCGAGGCCGGTGGTGATGTGTCTATCGGTGGCTCTGTGATTGGTCACCAGCTCAGTAGTGAAGACAGTGACGAAGAGCTGTTCAGTACCGTAGTGAAAGCCAAAGGCGATATCCGTTGTACCTTAGCGCAATACGCCGAGATTAATGCCGAAGGTGATTTTCACGCCAGTAAACAAATTAACCATTGCAAAGTGTCCGCCAGGATGGTGGTGGCTGGCCCGGAAGATAAACTGACCGGCAAAGTGGTGGGTGGCAGTTTTTATCTGGATTTGGGCATCAAAGCCGGTGTGTTAGGGTCGCCTTCGGAAAGTTCGCTGAAGCTGGATCTGAATCGCCGTATCGACCCAGTGGTTGAAAAACAGCAGGCACTGCGCCAAAACGTGGCGGCCATCAAACTTGAGATGGAACAAATTAAACAAGGCATCGATGAGCTGAAAAAGCTGGAAAAATCTGATGCCACCAATGAGCATATCAATGCTTTTATTGAAGAATTTGAAGCGCAAAAAGCAGTGGCTGTTGCTTTAATTGAAGATATTAAACGGCTGGAGCAACAAAAACTGACCCTGATGGGGGAAGCTGCAATACTGGTGAAACAACAGTTATATGCCGGTGTTGAGGTGCTGCTTGGTACAGAGCGTTTATCCACCAAAAGAGAGCATGGGCCGAGTTTAATTAAGATTGTTGATGCAGCGCTGAAGCTGGACCCACTGTTGTAACTCCGTCAGTGAACTGAAAGACCAATGCAGCGTCTGCTGCGACGTCAGCCGGTGCTTCTGCTCCGGCTTTTTGTTATGCTGCAAAACAGTTGTTTTAATTCGTCGCTGCCGGGGTAGCAATTGCAATTTGTCTGCTGCTTTATTCTGCTTTTTTTGTCCGCTGTTGCTTCTGCCAGTGAATGTCAGATGGCATTTCGCCATGGCATTCTGATTTCACCGGATCAAATCCGCGTGCTGACCGACGACAGAACCCAGTTTCAGATCAATCAGGACCAACAGTTATTTATTCAGGGTCAGTGGATCACCTTGTCACCTGAAAACACAGCTTTGCTTGCGCAATACAGCCAGGGCATGCGTAAGTTTGTGCCTCAGGTGGTGGCCATCGCCGTTGATAGCGTTGAGCTTGGTTTATCGGCGATTGAAGGCATGTTGATTGGTGTTGGCAACGAAACTCAACAGGAAGAGTGGCAGGCGCTGGTGCGCGAAACCACCTATCAGCTGATGTCGCGTTTTGTGCGAAGTGGTGAACATTTTTATCTGGCGCCACAAAGCCTGAATGAGATGGATGCATTTTTACATGGTGAACTCAAAGATAACCTGACGGCGCTGGCAAAAAATACCGTGGGTGCTGTCTGGGGGGCATTGCGCGATGCACTAAGGCAAACCGATGACAACTTTGAGCGCAGTGAAAGTCAGGACTGGCAAAGTGTAGAGCAGCTGATCAGCAAAATTAATCTGGGTCTGGACGCCAAAGCCGAAGAGCTGGAAGAAAAATCTGTATTGTTTTGTCAGCGTCTGCGTGAACTGGATGAGATTGAAACTGAGCTGCAGCAGCAGGTACCCAAGTTAAAAGATTATGATGTAGTGATAGCCAAATAACATCACAAGCCAAGCATGGCATCAGTACAATCGCTGTCTAATGCCACAAGGTGAAAGCAGGTCGTTATACTAAACCAAACTCACCACCTAAAACTGCCGGCATGGCGCTGTCTACTTCGTCACTGATAGCGTCAATGGTTTTTTCCGCTTCATCCAGCGCACTGACTTCAGCAATATGAAATAAAGCTTCACCTTCGTTGATCAGCGGCAAGTTATTGCGGCCAATAATAATGCCGCTAAAAGTCGCGGTTACCGCCACTTCAAAGTCGGAGTAGGGTGAATAAATATGCGCCAGTACATCGCCGGTTTCTACTTTTTGCCCAAGGCCAAAATAATAACGGGCTATGCCGTCGTGCTCTGCCCGCACCCAGCTACTTTTTTTCGAGAATAACGATTGGGTTTTTTCCTGTTTGCGCATTGTCCTTAACATGCCAAGGCTATGCATCACATTAACAATACCCCGCACACCAATTTTGATCGACTGTTCATCAAAACGCAGCGCTTCACCTGCTTCATACAAAATAATCGGAATGCCCATGTTATTGGCGGTGCCGCGCATGGTCCCGTCACGGCTGGCGGCTTTAATAATAATGGGGGCGTTAAAACTTTCCGCCATTTTTAACGACACTTTGTCGCGGGAAGTGGCGCGTACCTGCGGCAGGTTAGAACGATGAATAGCCCCAGTGTGTAAATCAATGACATGGGTGCATTTTTTTAAAATGCGATCAGTAAATTGCCAGGCCATCCGGCTACCCAGAGAACCCTTTTCGCTGCCTGGGAAACTACGGTTTAAGTCGCGTCTGTCGGGTAAATAACGTGACTGCTGCACAAACCCATAAGTATTGACGATGGGAACTACCACCAAAGTACCGCGTAAGCTGTTAATTTTTGGAAGTTTTAACAAGCGACGACAAATTTCTACGCCATTAATTTCATCACCATGCAAAGCGGCGGTAATCAGCAGTACAGGCCCTGGTTTTTTACCATGAATAACATGGGCGCCGATATTAAGCTCAGTGTGGGTGTACAGTTTACCAAAAGGGATATCCACCACAGCTCTGCTACCTGGGGCAATGATGCTGTCGCCAAACTCAAAAGGTTCAGCCAGTGGCAGTGAACTTGCCCGGGTCAGATCGGATTCAGTCATCAGCTTTTATCCATCATTTTTTGTTGTGCCCGCAGTACCTGTTGCTCCAGATACTCAATCATCGCATCGGCCACATCTATTTCACTGGCCGCTTCAATGCCTTCAAGGCCGGGTGAGCTGTTCACTTCCATCACCACAGGGCCATTATTGGAGCGCAGAATATCCACACCTGCAACGTTCAGTCCCATACAACGGGCCGCCTTGATGGCAGTTTGCCGCTCGGCTTTACTGAGTTTGACTTTGGTAGCAGTGCCGCCTCTGTGTAAATTGGAGCGGAATTCCCCTTCTTTGGCCTGACGTTTCATCGCAGCTACCACTTTATTGCCAATGACAAAACAGCGGATATCCGCGCCTTTCGCCTCGCGGATATATTCCTGCACCAGAATATTGGCGTTCAGCCCCATAAAAGCTTCAATCACGCTTTCAGCGGCGGTGCGGGTTTCGGCCAGCACCACACCTATTCCCTGGGTGCCTTCAAGCAGTTTAATTACCAACGGCGCACCACCAACCATTTCAATTAAATCCGGAATATCACCGGGTTTATCGGCAAAGCCTGTGATAGGCAGGCCAATACCATCCCGCGCCAATAACTGCAAAGAATTCAGTTTATCGCGGGCGCGGCCAATGGCGGCGGCATTATTCAGGCAATACACGTCCATCATTTCAAACTGGCGCAAGACTGCACTGCCGTAAAAAGTAATAGAAGCACCAATGCGTGGTATGACGGCGTCATAACCGGTTAAAGCTTCGCCGCGGTAGTGAATGGACAAGGCATTGTGGTTGATATTCATGTAACACAAAATGGGATCTATCACGTCCACCTGATGGCCGCGTGCGACTGCGGCCTCCACCAGCCTTTTGCTGGAATAGAGCTCAGCGTTGCGTGATAACAAAGCGATCTTCATGCAGACTCCAAAGCAGAACTGGCTTGCCGCCTTCTTGCTGATATTGTAGTGAGGCTTGGGTCAAATAACAGCAAAGTGATTGGTTTTCTGAAGTTTTTTTCTGTTTGTGTTTTAAGGCAGTAGCAGCAGGCTACCCAAGCCTAAAAACACAAAAAAGCCAATCACATCTGTGACAGTGGTCAAAATGACAGAGCCGGACAGCGCCGGGTCAATTTTGGCTTTTTCCAGCCAGACCGGGATCAGCACACCGGACGCGGCAGCCACCAGAATATTAATAATAATGGCCATACCAATGACAGCGCCGATGATCATATCGCCAAACCAGAAGTAGGTGACAACGGCAATCACCGCAGCCCACAGCAAGCCATTGAGCAGGCCAACGCCAAGCTCTTTGCGCAATAAAGTCCAGTAGGTTTGTGGGGTAAGCTGGCCTAAAGCCAGACCGCGGATGATCAGGGTTAAGGTCTGACTGCCGGCAATACCACCCATACTGGCAACGATAGGCATCAGTACCGCAAGCGCCACCACCTGTTGCAAGGTGGCTTCAAACAAGCCTATGGTCCAGGCCGCTAAAAAGGCAGTCAATAAATTAATGCCAAGCCAGACAGCACGACGTTTGGCGCTACTAAGCACAGGTGAGAATAAGTCTTCAGTTTCGTCTAAACCTGCTGTATGCATAAACTGGCTTTCCAGGCTACGGCGCACGTTTTCCAGCGCTTCACCAATGGAGATTCGGCCAAGCAGTTTGCCTTCATCATCAATCACCGCAAGGGCGGTATAACCTGAGCGTGCCACTATGTCCGAGCCCTGATCCAAATCCATCACACCTTCCACCACAGGGGCATCTTTGTCGATAAATTCAACCAAAGGCAAATGGCTGGGCTGGCCCAGAATATTGGTGGCAAGCAACAAACCGACATAACGGCCGGTACGGTCAACCACCATCAGGGCATCGTGATATTCAGCGTCTTCATTGAGTTTTTTAAACAGCCGGATGGCATCACGCACTTTGGCGTTATTGCGGATGGTTAAAACGTCGTGGTCGGCATAACGGCCACACTGCTCGTCGGTATAAGCAAGGGCGGTGGCCAGCCAGAGTTTTTCGCTGGCATCCAGTTTAGAGCAGGCTTCCTGATACACAGCAGCCGGCAGCTCGTCCAGCATCTCAATCAGGTCGTCAACATCCAGCCGCTCAACCAGCGCTGACAGTTCAGCGTCATCCAGTTGTTTAAAGATGTTCTCACGCGCGTCGTCGCGCATGTAGGTCAGCGCATGGATTTGTTCGTCGGCATGCAGGCTTTGCCAGGTGCTGATCCGCTGCTCCAGCGGCATAGCTTCGAGCGCAACAGCAATTTCTTCCGGTTCCAGCGCACTGAGTTTCAGGCCAAGCTGTTCAACTTCCTGCTCGTCGAAGCTATCGCGGACGATTTCTTTGATATCCAGCAGTTGATTTTCAGCCATGCCCACCCCGTGCAACCCGCATTTTGGCGAACGCCAAACCGGTGATAAAAAGAGGCGCGATAATACCGCAGCCAGCCTGTTGTTTTATAGTCAATTCAACGACATTTTTGCGATTTTTTTTGGAAAATATACCGAAGGCCAACAGCAGCCAGAACGCTTTACCACCAGCGTTTAATTTTAAAACCCAGCATCATGGCAAGCGCCAGTACCGCCATGCCAGCCAGAGTCCAGTAATAACCCGTTTCTATATGCAGCTCTGGCATATTATCGAAGTTCATGCCATAAACCCCAACAATAAAAGTGAGCGGAATAAAGACCGCCGATACCATGGTCAGCAGTTTCATTCTTTCGTTAATCTGGTGGTTGGAGGTGGACATATAACCGCTGACCAAATCACCAAGCTGGTCATAATACATCTGGGTCATACTGTGTAATCGTTCAAATTTTTCATAAAAATCACGTAGTTCCACTTGCTGGAACTGGGTTTTTAATAAATGTTCGCGCTCCTGCAGCAATAAGTCGGCAAACATTTCTTTTTGATAAGCCAGGTTGCGGTCCAGTTTCCGAAATACTGATCGATAACGCATAATTTGCGACATTTTATGGTCGTCACCATGATGCAGCATGGCATCTTCAAACTCGCTGAGTTCATCTTCAAAGTTGATCAGTTTTTCCAGGTAACTGGCCGACACCGCATGGATATAATGTTTGATCCAGTCGGTAATAGGCATCATAGGTTTGTTGACGTCAAATGATGGCAGCGCATAGGGGTAATCCTGCTCCGGCAGCTGACACTTATACAGCAGCACCTGGTTGGAAAATAACAGGCTGAGCTGGGCGTGCCCCGGATAATCACGAAAATCTTTACCGGCGTACGCGCGCAGAATCATTAAGGTAAAACCATCAAAACTTTCCAATTTGGGTGGGTGACGTTCACGCAGATAGTCTTCAGCAATTTCCGGATGAATGCCAAAATCTTTTAACAGTTGCTGTTGTTCAAGATAACTGGCGTTGGATAAGTTCACCCAAAGCTTTTGGTCACCATGCAAAGGTAAATTCAGCAAACTGCGATCGCCATTGCGCCATTGCTGGCTCTCCGGCTCATAGAGATGAAGAGTAATCATCTGAATTTCCAATAGGTTGTTTAGCCGGAGCATACGCAATAGCGTGCTTTTGATGCAAGTTTATTCCAATGCCAGACGGCGGTTTGCTTTTAATCCGAACGGCTTTTATGTATTTTCCCCGGGGCGTTTAACGGGCATGACACCGTGGCTTGCTCTGTTTCTGCCAATAAAAAAACGCCGCATAAAGCGGCGTTTTGTACAAGACAAACCAAATCAGCGTTATGCCTGTTTGGCCTTGATATAGTCGTCAACCAGCATTTCCAGCACATCCAGTGGTACAGCACCGTTTTTCAGCACGACGTCATGGAATTCACGGATATCAAACTTGTCACCCAGCGCTGTTTTAGCTTTTTCGCGCAGCTCAACAATTTTGATCATGCCAATTTTGTAGGCT
Organism: Rheinheimera sp. 4Y26; assembly: GCF_025245835.1. GTDB lineage: Bacteria > Pseudomonadota > Gammaproteobacteria > Enterobacterales > Alteromonadaceae > Pararheinheimera. Next base: position 81,844 of record NZ_JAOBWS010000003.1, on the reverse strand, counting down.
GTGGCCTGAGATGGCATCACGATATAACGTTCAATGGCGTTGACCTGTTCAGAAGCAGCATTTGGGGTGTTTTTCGCAAGGTAAGCAATAGCTTCTTCGCGGGTCCATTTTTTCGCATGAATACCGGTGTCAACTACCAGACGGCAGGCGCGCCACAGTTCCATCGCTAAACGGCCAAAGTCAGAGTAGGGGTCCTGATACATGCCAATTTCTTTTGGCAATAACTCAGTGTACAAACCCCAGCCTTCGATATAAGCGGTGTAACCACCAAAACGGCGGAACTTAGGTACGTTTTCCAGCTCCTGTGAAATGGCAATTTGCATATGGTGACCCGGAATACCTTCATGGTAAGCCAAAGCTTCCAGTTCGTATTTTGGCATGCCTTTCATGCGGTACAGGTTGGCGTAATAAATACCAGGGCGCGAGCCGTCCATTGATGGCTGTTCATAAAAAGCTTTACCTGCCGATTGTTCGCGGAAAGGTTCAACTGCTTTGACCACCATATCGGCTTTGGGCTTGACCAGGAACAGCTCATCCAGCTTGCCTTTCATCACGTCGATAACTCGGGTGGCTTCAGCTAAATAAGCCGCTTTACCTTCGGCGTTATCAGGATAATAAAACTGCGCGTCTTCACGCATAAAGGCAAAAAACGCCTGCAAATCACCTTTAAAACCAACCTTTTGCATAATTGCGTTCATTTCGGCATGAATGCGGGCCACTTCTGACAGCCCAAGCTCGTGGATTTGGTCTGCAGTCATATTGGTGGTGGTGGTGCGTTTGAGCGCGTTGTTATAAAACTCCGCACCATCTTTAAAACGCCAGACGCCATCGTCTGTGCCTGCTTTAGTCTCAAGTGTGGTTAAGTGGTTGATCAAATGCTCATAAGCAGGTTTAACACTGCTCACCAACGCCACTTCAGCTTCTTTAATCAGCATTTGTTTGGCGGCTTCGTCAATGGTCAGTTTATTGACTTTACCGCGGAAATCTTCCAGTAAAGTGCTGTCTGCACCTTCGCTAAAAGGCGCGCCTGTGATCACGTTTTTACTGGCGTTGATGGCATGCGGAAATACAAATTTTGGCGGAATAATGCCAAGTTCAGCTCTTTTGTCCAGCTGCACTGTGACCTGCTGAAACAAAGGTAAAATGCCGTTTAAGCGCGCGATATAAGCTTTGGCATCCGATTCATTGTCAATGCTATGTTGGTTGATCAACAGTGAAGGTACCATCGAGTGGTAACCGTACATCTGGTTGATCGGATAGTTGTATAACCGCCATTTGTCGTCGGCAATTTCATCTTCCAGCTGTTGTTTAAACAGCTGATAACTTAACTTACTTTGCGCATCCAGTGCTTCAAAGTTAAAGCTTTTTAACTGCTCAAGCTGAGCTTTTATCAAAGCCAGTTCTTTGTCGGCCTGCTCGTCAGTGAAGGCATCCCATTTGTCATAGTCTTGTTTGATGCCAAGGCCGGTCAGACTGGTTGGGCTTAACAGCACCTGCGCCATAAATGCTTCTTCAAAAAAAGCATTCAGTTTTTCACTTTCGCTTTGTACTGGCGCAGTGCTTTGTGGTGCCGCCGCAGTTGCTGGCGTTGGTGTGTTTTTTTGTTCTGCCGGTGAACAGGCTCCCAGTAGTGCCAGGGTGACCGCCAGTGCCAGTGTTGATTTGCTTAGTTGCATCTTGAATTCTTCTTTTTAATCAATTGTTTGTTGTTAAAAGTGGATGATGTTTGTCTGGCGCTATGGCAAGCACAAACAGCATTTATAAAAATAATTCCAGCAAATCATTCAGATAACGAACGCCCTTGTCCGTGATCTGCGCGCTCTGGTGTTGCAGGCTAACTAATCCTAATTGTTCGGCCCGTGCAAGGGGGGCGGTAATTGTTGCGACAGAAAGCCCGGTATATGCGGTAAATTCTTGCAAAGGGCAGGGCTCCAGTAATCTGAACCTGTTCATAAAAAACTCAAAGGGCAAATCTTCGGCGCTCACCACTGTGCTGCTGTCAAGATAGGCCTTGGTTAAGTCCATATAACCTTTGGGATGTTTCACTTTGACGGTACGGATAATATGCCCTTGCTGTGGCAGGGTAATTTTGCCGTGCGCACCACAACCAATACCCAGGTAATCGCCAAAACGCCAGTAGTTCAGATTATGCCGGCACTGATAACCGGTTTTGGCATAAGCCGAAGTTTCGTATTGCTGATAACCGGCTGCAGTTAACAGCGCATGGCCCTGCTCCTGAATGTCCCATAAAATATCGTCCTGTGGCAGCACAGGGGGTTTGGAGGCAAAAGCGGTGTTGGGCTCAATGGTCAGCTGATACCAGGAAAGATGCGGTGGGTTCAGCTCAATCGCCTGTTGTAAATCGTACAAGGCATCCTGAATACTTTGCTCGGGCAAACCGTGCATTAAATCCAGATTAAAACTTTGTAAGCTGTTGTGCGCCATCAAATCACTGGCAAGGCGGGCGGCGTTTTTGGCTTCATCCCCCTGGTGAATACGGCCAAGGCGGCTGAGTTTTTCGTTTTGAAAACTCTGCACCCCAATGGAAAAACGGCTGACACCGGCTTTGACATAACCGGCAAAACGCTCAGCTTCCACAGTGCCCGGATTGGCTTCCATGGTGATTTCAATATCGCTGGCAAAACTGATGCGTTGCCGTACCCCCTGCAAAATGGCCTCAATGCCTTCTGCACTAAATACGCTTGGCGTGCCACCGCCGATAAAAATGCTTTGCAGTTCACGACCTTGCACATAAGCAAGATCTGCATCCAAATCAGCCAGCAGATGGCTGATATATTCCTGCTCAGGTATGCCTTGTTTGACGGCGTGTGAGTTAAAGTCGCAATAAGGGCATTTCTGAATACACCAGGGAATATGGATATACAACGACAGCGGCGGTAACCCCAGCGCTGAAGCCGACTGCTGCAACGGGGCAGTGGATTGCGGCTGCATTTGGCTCATTGGCCGCTCCGTTGTTGCCACTGCTGTTGTAATAACGCCAGGGCTTTGCCTCTGTGACTGAGCTGTTGTTTGTGCGCTTTTTCAAGCTGGGCTGCGGTTTTGCCAATTTCAGGCAACCAGAACACCGGATCATAACCAAAGCCATGGCTGCCCTTTGGCTCCAAGGCAATTTCACCGTGCCAGATGCCGTGACTTACCAGCGGTGTTGGATCGCCAGCGTGGCGCAAATACACCAGCACACAATGAAACTGCGCCTGACGCGATTTTGCCGGCACTGCAGCAAGTTTTTCCAGCAGCAGTTTGATGTTGTCTGCATCTGTAGCTGCGGCGCCTGCAAAACGGGCGGAATAAATACCGGGGGCGCCACCAAGTGCGTCTACCGCCAGGCCTGAATCGTCGGCAATGGCCGGTAAACCTGTGATAGCGGCAGCATGACGGGCTTTTAAAATGGCATTTTCAATAAAAGTTAAACCTGTTTCTTCAGCATCAGTCACGCCAAGAGAGCTTTGGGTCACTACTTCACAGCCCCAGGGCGCGAGCATGTGACTAAGCTCCGCTACTTTGCCGGCATTGCCGGTTGCCAGCACAATTTTTTGATTCATCAGTTTTTTTAAGTCCAAAGCATAAGCCGGCATTGCTGCCGGCTGATGGTATATTGCTGTTTGTCGTTTATTGGTCAGGCAGGAGCCCGAAGCAATTATTCGACGTAAAAGGTATGTTCAAATTTCAGCTGCTGGTTTTGATTGCCCTGACGGATATCAATGACAAAGCTCATGCGCTCTTCGTTGCGATAGGGAAGCTGTGCCAGATAATAAATAGCTTCGCCTTCAACCACCTGGGTAAAATTCAGCGTTTTCTGCTGACCTAACAGATTTTTTGCGCTGCCGGACAGTGTCACTTGCTGCGCTTTCTGATCGCTGCTGTTTAACACCGAAATATTCACCAGACCATTAAACTTACTGCGTTCAATCTTGTAATTGCTGGCAATAGCAGGTTCAATCAAGGTGGATGGCATGGCAATGTAATGGACATCCCAGGGGCCCAGTTGTTTTTTTTGCTCGGCCTGCGCCGGGCTCGCTACAGCGGCAAACAGCAACAGCGCGGGCAGCATAGCAGTGAACAGTTTCATGTTTAATGCTCCTTTAAAGCAATGGAAACAAGTTCAGGCGGCAGTTGAAAAGGCGCTTTAACAAGTACCTGTTTATGCCGGCTGAGCTCACCTTTAAGCAATTCAATCTGGCTTTTACTGACACCAAAAAGTTTAGCCAACAACTTCAGTACATGAGCATTGGCTTTGCCATCAACAGGCGGTGCTGTGATGGCCAGTTTTATCTCGTCGCCGTGTAAACCGATGATTTGATCGCGACTGGCTTTTGGCTGCACATAAAGCTGTATCAGCAAATCGTCGCCGCGATAACTCAGTGCTGTCACAACAAACCTTTAAGCAGGCTTTGCACCAGAATTTCCAGAAATTGCAGCGCGACCAAAAGCACCAGCACCGACAAATCCAGACCACCAACAGGCGGGATCACCCGGCGGATTGGGTTTAACAAAGGCTCGGTCAGTTGGTGCAGTAAATGCTCCATTGGATTACGGCCCTGACTGAACCAGCTTAAAATGGCGCGGATCACCACCACCCAGAATAATAAACTGAAAGCTTCTTTAATGAGCACTGCAATGGCACCAAACAAAGTGGTGCCGGCACTGACACCGCCGGATAACAACAGCTGCATCGTCAGCACTTTGGCGGTGGCGACCAAAAGTGCCAGTACCAGCGACGAGGTGTCCAGTTTGCCGATACTCGGGATGATTCTACGCATTGGGATCAACAACGGATTGGTGGCTTTGACCACAAATTGACTAAGCGGATTGTAGAAATCTGCCCTGGCACTTTGCAGCCATAACCGCAGCAATACGACCATTAAATACAGATTAAATAAGGTGCTGATTAAAAAGAAAAACGCTTCATTCATGCGATATTCCTGTGCAAAGGCCGGTAGCCAACTTTATGTGGTTGCCGGCACCGGTTTTCAATTGGTGACTGATAAATCTGACAAAATTCAAATCTTTTACGCTTTGATACTTCTGTTACAGGGTTTTGGCCATTTCTTCCGCTCTGGCAATGGCTGCTTTCATCGCTTTTGCGACTAAAGCTTCCAGCTGGCCCTCACGGAAAGTTTCAATCGCCTGATGGGTAGTGCCACCTTTGCTGGTGACCTGCTCTCTTAGCTGTGCAAAACTCAGTTCAGATTGTGCGGCCAGTGTAGCCGCGCCCAAAGCAGTTTGCGCCACCATAGCGCGGGCTTCGGCGGGGGCAAAACCAAGTTGTTGTGCTGTTTGTTCTATCGCCTGCATAAAATAGAAAAAATAAGCAGGTGCACTGCCGGTCACGGCAATAATGTCGTTAATTTGGCTTTCCTGCTGCAGCCAGCAGGTGAGACCACAACCGCTAAATAATTGATCAACAAAAGACTTTTCATAATTTGATAAACGGTGCGGAAATAAACCTGTCACGCCTAAACCCACTTGAGCCGGCGTATTGGGCATAGCACGCACCAGTCGTACTTCGTCACCGAGCCAGCGCTGGTAATGGGCGACGGGTAAACCTGCGGCTACTGTGACAAATAATTTTTCGTGAATTTCCGGTGCTCCGGCCAATAACGCCTGACATACCTCAGCCATGATTTGTGGTTTGACACAAAGCACAATGACATCGGCCAGTTTAACGGCTTTGATATTGTCGGTGGTCACTTCAATGCCAAAATCAGTGGCCAGTGCGGCTAACTTTGGCATGGTTGGATTGGTTGCGATGATATTTGCTGCTGGATAACCTTGTTTAACCAGGGCTGCAATGACAGCGCGCGCCATATTGCCGGCGCCAATAAATGCGATGGTATTTTCATTCATAAAGATGCGTTTCCCGCGCGCCAAAAATGGCTGTGCCTAATCTTATCATAGTTGCCCCGTAGATAAGGGCTTGTTGCCAGTCGTCTGACATGCCCATTGACAACTCTGTTGCCTGTGGCAATTCCTGTTGCAGTGTTTTGGACAGCTGTGCCATAGCGGCAAAGGCCGCGCTGTTATCGTGCGCTATGGCCGGTGCCGGAATGGCCATCAAACCACAAAGTTTAAGCTGCGGCAAAGCGGTGATTTGCCGGGCCAGGGCAAGCACATCCTGTGGCATTACACCGGCTTTGCTGGCTTCGCCGCTGATATTCACCTGAATCAGCACTTTCAGGGGGGCCATGTCCAAAGGGCGCTGCGCTGATAAACGCTCAGCAATTTTCAGCCGGTCTACACTATGCACCCAGTGGGCAAAACGGGCGATGTCGCGGGTTTTGTTTGACTGAATAGGGCCAATAAAATGCCATTCTATATCAGTCAGATGGGCAAGTTCAGTGGCTTTTTGCGCCAGCTCCTGCACATAGTTTTCGCCAAAAGCTTTTTGCCCGGCCTGGTAAGCGGCCAGCAGCATGTCAGCCGGTTTGGTTTTACTAACGGCGATTAATTGTGCAGTTGGGGTTGTAGAGGAGTTTTTCTGCCGAATTTCTGCCATCTGGCGGTAGGCTGAATTCAGTCGTTCTGCTATGTTGTTATCCATTAAAGCCTGACTTATTGTGGTTTTTTCATTCATTTCTGGCAAACAGGAGTACATTTTGTCATGGATATCACCGAATTATTAGCCTTTAGCGTACAACACAAAGCTTCGGATTTACACTTGTCAGCCGGTGTGCCGCCGCTGATCAGGGTGGATGGTGACGTACGCCGTCTGAACATTCCGCCACTGACGCATAAAGATGTCCACGCGCTGGTGTACGACATTATGACCGATAAGCAGCGTAAAGAATACGAAGAACGGTTAGAGTCAGACTTTTCCTTTGAAGTACCGGGCCTTGCACGTTTTCGTGTCAACGCTTTTGTGCAAAACCGTGGTGCAGCGGCGGTGTTTCGTACCATCCCCAGTGAAGTGTTAAGCCTGGATGATTTAGGTACTCCTGAAGTGTTCCGAACTATTGCCGAGAACCCACGTGGTTTAGTGCTGGTGACAGGGCCGACCGGTTCGGGTAAATCCACTACACTGGCGGCCATGGTGGATTACATCAATACCACCAGACACGACCATATTCTGACTATTGAAGATCCAATTGAATTTGTGCATCACAACAAACTGTCGCTGGTGAACCAGCGGGAAGTGCACCGTGACACTTTAAGTTTTTCCAACGCACTGCGCTCAGCCCTGCGGGAAGACCCTGATGTGATTCTGGTTGGTGAATTGCGGGATTTGGAAACCATTCGCCTGGCGATGACAGCGGCAGAAACCGGCCACTTAGTGTTTGGTACCCTGCACACCACCTCAGCGCCTAAAACCATTGACCGTATTATCGACGTATTCCCGGGTGAAGAAAAAGCTATGGTGCGTTCTATGTTGTCGGAATCGCTCAGAGCTGTTATTTCACAAACCCTGCTGAAAAAAGTGGGGGGGGGCCGGGTTGCAGCTCACGAAATTATGGTGGGTTTACCTGCGATTCGTAACCTAATCCGTGAAGACAAAATTGCCCAGATGTATTCGGTGATCCAAACCGGTGCCGCGCACGGCATGCAGACCATGGATCAGTGTTTACTTAATCTGGTGAACCGTGGCCTTATTACCAAGCAGGACGCTCTGGCTAAAGCGCAGGATAAAAACGCCTTTGGTGCTATGGGCCGGATTTAGGAGCTGTCATGATGGATCTGGTTAAACTGTTGCAAAAAATGGTCGATGCCAAGGCATCTGATATGTTTGTGACCGCTGGCATGCCGGTGGCGGCGAAAATTAACGGCGAATTGCTGCCGATTGATGATACGCCTTTAACACCGGAAGATTCGCTGCAGATTGTGCTGGCGGCGATGAACGAAAAACAAAAAAACGAGTACCTGACGCACAAAGAATGTAACTTTGCGGTGGCCAATGAAGCGGGGCGCTTCCGGGTGTCCGCATTCTTCCAGCGTGATCAGGCCGGTATGGTGGTGCGTCGTATTGTCACCACTATTCCCAATGCCGATGATTTGGGTTTACCGCCGATTTTAAAAGAAATCATTATGTCCAAAAGGGGCCTGGTGCTTTTTGTCGGTGGTACAGGCACTGGTAAATCAACCTCTTTGGCGGCGCTGATTGGTTATCGGAATAAAAATGCCCGGGGTCATATTCTGACCATCGAAGATCCGATTGAATTTGTGCACGATCACCAAAAAAGCCTGATCACCCAACGTGAAGTGGGTATTGATACTGAGTCCTTTGATGCAGCGCTGAAAAGCTCGTTACGTCAGGCACCAGATGTCATTCTGATAGGTGAGATCCGCAGTCAGGACACCATGGAATATGCGTTGTCTTTTGCTGAAACCGGCCACTTGTGTATTGCCACCTTGCACGCCAACAACGCCAACCAGGCCATTGACCGCATCATGCACTTAGTGCCAAAAGAAAAACACGGCAAGCTGTTGTTTGATTTGTCGTTAAACCTGCGCGCTATAGTGGCGCAGCAACTGATCCCAACACCGGACGGCAGCCGCCGTATTGCCGCTATTGAAGTGCTGTTAAATTCGCCGTTAGTCGCTGATTTAATTAAAAAAGGTGAAATTGACGAAATTAAAGCGGTGATGAGCAAATCGCGTGAGCTTGGCATGCAAACCTTTGACCAGGCGCTGTATGACTTGTATCAGCGTAATCAAATCAGCTACGCCGATGCACTGCACCATGCCGATTCGCCGAATGACTTACGTCTGATGATTAAACTGCGCAACAACGAAACCTCGGGTGCTGGTTTTCTCAGTAATGTCACTGTCGATGGTTTAACCAAACCTGACGACCACTAAAAATTTCCGGCATAAAAAAGGCAGCTTCGGCTGCCTTTTTACTGTGATCTGTTGGTTCTTTGTAACCACCAGACTCAAAACCGCACTGAGCAAACCATCATTTCGCAAAACATCATTTTGCAAATCAGCATTCTGCTGAACAGCGCTTACACACCTTCTGGTTTTTCAGTACCAATAAACTGAAATCTGGCAACTTCCTCGCCCTGGATACTGACATTTTCGCTAAACATCGCAAGAGGTCTTACCCAAAGATCATAATTACCATACAAAGCGCGATACACCGCATAAGGCTGCTGCTCTTCGCTGTGGGTGGCAATAGCGGTCAGCTGATACAGCTGACCTTTGTAATGGCGGTAATATCCCAAAGGCACAGTGCCGTCACCGTGATCCAGCGTTGGGGCAAAACCATCGTCAGGCAGGATGATTGTCAAAGAAACTCTCCAGTATCAATTTGGCTGACCAGCAATCTACCGCATCTTTGCTGAGTTTTTTAAAACCACCCTGAGCAAATAAATCAGCACGGGCGTCTACTGTGGTTAAACGTTCATCCTGAGTCAGCACTTTTACACCAAAACGGCCGTGCAGTCTGTTGCAGAACTTATGCACTCTGGCGGTAAAAGGTTGTTCAGTGCCGTCCATATTCAGTGGTAAACCCACCACCACAAAAGCAGGTTGCCATTCGGCCAGCAGTTTTTCGATTTGTGTCCAGTCCGGTATACCGTCCTGTGCCTTCAGCGCTTTAAGAGTGCTTGCACTGCCGGTCAGGCGCTGACCAACTGCCACGCCGATACTCTTTAAACCATAGTCAAAAGCTAAAATATTGCCGCTATCACTCATCAGGCGTGTCCTGCATCAGCACTTAATTGCCAGGCCTGGATCCCCAGTTTCTGGGTGGCTCCCTGCCATTTTTCGGCATGGCATAAGTCGAAAATAATTTGATTGTCGGCCGGCACCACCAGCCAGGAATTATCGGCCAGTTCCTGCTCCAGCTGGCCTGCGCTCCATCCGGCATAGCCCAGCGCCAGAATAAACTTTTCCGGTGCGTTGTCTGAGGTGAGCTGCTCCAGAATGTCTTTGGAGGTGGTGACCATCAGCTCATCGGTCAGTTGCAGACTGCTGGCAAAACCGGCTTTGGGCGTGTGCAGCACAAAACCTCTGTCATGCTGCACCGGACCGCCGGCGCACACCTGGGCATCGGCCGCTTTGCTGTTGGCATCAAACTGAATATCCAGTTGCTTTAATAGCTCAGCCACTTTCAGTGGCATCGGATGATTCACCACAATGCCCATGGCGCCTTCAGCATTATGCTCGCAGATGTACGTGACACTGCGGCCAAACATCGGGTCGTCCAGCGAAGGCATGGCGATCAGCAGATGGTTTTGCAAACTTTGCAGAGTCTCAGTCATCGGTTACTCCAGTCAGGCTTTTTTAGCAGCCAGGATTTGTTCAATCTGGTCAAACAGCATTCCGGTAATGCTGACAGGGAAGGCAGCTTCAATTTCCCGGATACAGGTTGGACTGGTGACATTAATTTCGGTCAGTTTGTCGCCGATAATGTCCAGTCCGACAAAAATCAAGCCTTTGGCTTTTAAGGTGGGTCCTACAGCACGGGCAATAGCCCAATCACTTTCCGATAAAGGCCTTGCTTCACCACGGCCGCCAGCAGCTAAATTACCGCGGGTTTCACCACTGGCCGGAATACGTGCCAGGCAGTAGGGTACAGGCTCACCGTTAACCACCAACACCCTCTTATCACCGTCTTTAATGCCCGGAATAAAACGTTGGGCCATGGCATAACGGCTGCCGTGTTCGGTCAGGGTTTCAATAATGACACTGACGTTGGCATCGTCTGGTTTTAACCGGAAAATAGAAGCGCCGCCCATGCCATCCAGTGGTTTTAAAATCACATCCTGCTCTTGCTGGTAAAAGGCTTTAAGCCTTGCTGCGTCGCGGCTTACCAGGGTTTTTGGCGTATGCTCGGCAAACCAGCTGGTATAGAGTTTTTCGTTGGCATCACGCAGGCTCTGCGGTTTGTTGACAATTAAAGTGCCTTCGTCTTCCGCTCGCTCCAGAATATAAGTAGCGTAGATATATTCGGTGTCAAAAGGTGGATCTTTTCGCATCAGAATGACGTCAAGCTCTGACAGCGCAATATCCTGCTGACCAAAAAACTGATACCAGCTGTGCGGGTTTTGCTCCACGCTCAGGAGTTTTGTGCTGGCTCTGGCCTGGCCGTCCAGCAGATACAAGTCGGCCATTTCCATATAGTGCAGTTGATAACCACGGGCCTGCGCTTGCAACAACATGGCAAAACTGGAGTCTTTTTTAATATTAATGGCCGAAATCGGGTCCATTACAATGCCGAGTTTTAACAAAATCTGTTCCTTCTGAAAAAGGTTGTCAGGCTAAATCACCCATCTGCAGCTGCAAGGCGCTGATGGCGGTTAATGCTGCCGTTTCGGTGCGAAGCACCCTTGGGCCGAGCTGCACTGCAACAAAACCGGCTTTGCTGGTCTGTGCCACTTCATGGTCACTAAAACCACCTTCAGGGCCTATCACCAGCCGCACTGCCGTCACAGGTGTTAAGGTCTTAATGGTGTCTTTGGCCCAGGGATCCAAGGTCAACTTCAATTCATTTGTTGGCTGCGCCAGCCATTTGTCCAGAGAAAGTGCCGGATGCACTGTTGGCACTACACTGCGGCCACTTTGTTCACAGGCGCTGATCGCAATTTTTTGCCACTGGTCAGTACGTTTTTGCAGCCGCTCGGCATCCAGTTTAACGCCACATCGTTCGGTAAAAAGCGGCGTAATTTCGGTGACACCAAGCTCCACTGCTTTTTGAATGGCAAAATCCATCCGGTCGCCCCGTGAAATGCCCTGACCTAAATGAATACGCAGCGGCGACTCCACCGGATTTGACTGGCTGGAGATGACTTTCACCCGCACTTGTTTTTTGCCGCTTTCAATGATTTGCGCCTGGTAATTCAAACCATCGCCATTAAACAATTGCAGTTCGGCGCCAGCTTGCATCCGAAGCACCCGGCCAACATGGTTGGCGGCGTCTTCGGCAAGTTCAGTTTCAGTTCCCGGCTTGAGCGTGCCAGGCTGGTAAATTCTTGGGATGCGCATACAGGCTCCGGCAAAATAAAAGTGCTATGGTAGCAGGCAGGCGCTCTGAAGGGTATAACATAAGTCCGGGAAAATGCGCCAGTGAGGCCGATCATGAAAGTTGTGTTGGAAGTGCGTGATCTGAAAAAACATTATGCCGAGGTGAAGGCAGTCGACGGCATCAGTTTCAGCGTGCAACAAGGTTGTTGTTTTGGTTTGCTGGGGCCGAATGGCGCAGGCAAAACCACCACCATTGAGATGCTCGAAGGGCTGGTCAGTGCCGACAGCGGCGATATTTTTTATCATGGCTATAAAGCCGGCAAAGAGCACTTTAGTCAGTTGGGGGTCCAGTTTCAGCAAACGGCGCTGCAGGACTTTTTAACAGTCAAAGAAACACTGGAGCTTTTTGCCGCATTTTACGACCAGCCGGCTGATCTGCAGCAGTTGATTCAGTTATGTGATTTAACCGAATTATTGCACAGGGATCACCGTAAATTGTCCGGTGGTCAACGTCAGCGGCTGCTGCTGGCGCTAGCGCTGGTGAACAACCCGCAAATCATCTTCCTGGACGAACCAACCACCGGGCTTGACCCCCATGCCAGACGCAATTTCTGGCAGTTGATTAGGCAAATTAAGCAGCAGGGCCGCACCATTATTCTGACCACCCATTACATGGATGAAGCCGAGCAGCTTTGTGATGAAATTCTCATCATGGATAAAGGCCGCATTATTGCGCTTGATACACCACAAGCTTTGTTAAATCAGCATTTTAGCGGAGCGCTGATAAGATTGCCGGACCGCGGGCAACAGCCTGATTTACCCACTGACGCCAGCCTGAGCCGCAGTGGTGGTTATTTGCAAATCAGTAGCCCTGACATTGAAAAAACGCTGACTATGCTGCTGTCACAAGGCATTTCACTGGAAGGACTGTTGATTAAATCAGCCAATCTGGATGATTTGTTTTTAAAGCTGACCGGCCATAGTCTGTCGGCCTGAAACATCAGTGTACAGCCCAGAGCAAAAAGCAAAAAAGCTTGATGCTGATGTTGAACTAGGACGTGCTGCTTAGGTGATTGGCCTATAGAGTTGCAGTGTCATTGTCGGGCAAGCCGTTTTTTAAGTGGAGTTTTATCATGCATTTGCGACGTTTTTTTGCTGTCCTCAAAGCCCGTAATCTGGAGTTCTGGCGCGACAAATCAGCACTTGCCTGGAATTTAATATTCCCTGTGCTGCTGGTGGTGGGTTTTGCTGTGATGTTTGGCAACAGCAATAAAGCCGAGTTTAAGCTTGGGGTGTTGCAACAGGCGGCCACTATTGATATGCAGAGCCAGCCATTTTTGCAAACCCGCTATCTAGAGTTTGTGCCTTATGCCGATTTAGGGCAGGCGCTGAAAAAACTGCAGCATCATCAGCTGGATTTACTGGTGGATTTTTCCGGCAAAAGGTATTGGCTCAATGACAATTCTGCCAAAGGTTATCTGGCGGAAAAGCTGCTGCTGCAACAACTGCCGGATGCCAGCAAAGAGACGGTCAGTGGCCGCCAGATCCGTTATGTTGACTGGGCGCTGCCCGGTATTCTTGGTATGAATATGATGTTCAGTTGCTTATTTGGGGTGGGGTACGTGCTAGTGCGTTACCGGAAAAACTCCGTATTAAAACGTTTGCAGGCAACACCGCTGACGGCACTGGAGTTTGTCAGCGCCCAGGTGCTGTCGCGTCTGTTGATAGTGCTGCTGATCGCCACGCTGATTTATGTCGGTTGTGATCTGATGTTTGATTTTGTGATGCTGGGGAGTTATACCGATTTATTGGTGGTGACAGTACTGGGTGCCATGGCGATGATTTCGTTGGGTTTATTGATTGCCAGTCGTTCCCGCTCAGAAGAGCTGACCGGTGGCTTGCTGAATATGGCCAGCTGGCCGATGATGATTTTATCCGGTGTCTGGTTTAGCCTGGAAGGGGCACCCAAGGTGTTGCAGTGGCTGGCAGATTTGTTGCCATTGACTCATTTAGTGGCGGCAGCCCGTGCCATTATGACGGATGGCGCGACTTTAGCAGATTTACATTACCCGCTTAGCGTATTGAGTGTTATGGCAGTGCTGTTTTTGTCGTTATCGGCTTGGTTATTCCGCTGGCAGGGTGATCAGCGCTAACAGCCATCCGCTTTTTTCAGCACAAAATAAAACAGGCGCTTAAAGCGCCTGTTTTTTGCAGAACAAATTTAGCCGTTATTAGCCGGGAAGTTGTAACTAGAACCTATGCCAAGAGGCAAGTCGAGCGCCCAGAAACCGAGCAGGAAGGCAGTCCAAAGCACCATCAACGTCACTGAGAACGGGAGCATTAAGGCTATCAGGGTACCGATACCAGTCGACTTCACATATTTCTGACAAAACACCACTATCAGCGGGAAATAGGGCATCAGTGGTGTAATTATATTGGTTGACGAATCGCCCACCCGGTAAGCGGCCTGGGTCAGATCCGGTGAAACCCCCAGTTGCATCAGCATTGGCACCATGACAGCACCAATCAGCGCCCATTTGGCCGAGGCTGAGCCCACCAGTAAGTTCACCATTGCAGTTAACAACACTATGCCCATCAAGGTAACACCCATCGGCAGCGCCATTTCTTTTAACGCATTGGCACCTTTAATAGCAAACAGGGCGCCGAGGTTCGACTGGCCAAAAGCATAAATAAACTGGGCGCAGAAAAACGCCATCACAATGTAATAACCCATGCCACTCATGGCTTTACTCATGCCCTGAATCACATCACGGTGATTTTTTACAGTGCCTGCGACATAACCATAGACCACACCTGGCACTAAAAAGAACACCAGAATAAGCGCCACTATAGATTGCATTAATGGGGCAGTGCTGTGGGTTAAAGTACCGTCTGTGCCGCGCCAGGCTGAGCCTTCCATTGAAGCAGATACAATCAGTGCTGCTGCTGTCAGCAACATGGCCAGCATGGCAAAACGTAAACCTTTGCGCTCTTGTGCTGTTAAATCTTCCATCGTTGGCAGGCTGGCTGGGTCGCCGTCTACTACAGTCGCCTTAAGGCGCGGTTCAATCACTTTGTCGGTTAAAAACCAGCCGATCAAAATAATTAAAAATGCAGAAGCAGTGGTAAAAAAGTAGTTATTCAGTGGGTTGATCACCAGGCTGGCAGCAGCAGGATCAGCAGATAAACGCGCTGAAGCCTGGGTTAGGCCTGCAAGCAGCGGATCCAGGCTGCTTGGCACAAATAAAGATGCGGAAAAACCACCGGACACACCGGCAAAAGCGGCAGCGATGCCTGCCAGCGGGTGACGGCCGGCCGCATAAAAAATCACAGCGCCAAGCGGGATCACCAGCACGTAACCTGCATCAACAGCGACATGGCTTAAAATACCCACAGCAACCAATACAGGTGTCAGCAGCATTTTAGGGGTGAAAGATAAAATAGAACGTAAGCCGGCATTAATAAAACCGGTATATTCCGCCACCCCTAAACCCAGCATAGCCACCAGCACCACACCCAAAGGTGGGAAACTGACAAAGGTGCTGACCATTTTTGCCATAAAACCGGTAAAAGCAGTGCCATCCAGCAAGTTGATGATCTGAATGGGCTGACCTGTTCTTGGGTCAATTTCGCTAAAGCTGACGCCGGATAAAGCCCAGGAGATCACCCAGACTGCCAGCATAAACAAGGCAAAAAGTACGGCTGGATCAGGCAGTTTGTTGCCGACACGTTCAATGGTATTGAGGCTACGGTCTAGCCAGCTATTGCGGGAGGGCTCGGTAGCCGGTGAAGTTGGTGCAGACATATTTTTTCCTTATAAGTGGTGCTGCAGAAGTCAGTGCTTGTTATTTTTCCGGCGTCAGTTATAAAAATATCTGGGGCTGAACGCAACAAAAAACTGTCATTTGTAAATGGCTTGTGGCGCATCGTTGGCTTGATGCGGCTGGGTGACGTCTGAGTTGCTCATCGCGCTTTATCGGGGAAATACTTCGGTTGACTAGGCAATAAACAGTGTCAGGCGAATAAACCAGCTTAATAAAAAGGAGAGCCTGAGCTCTCCTTTTTTATCAAAGCAACAAAGTGCGGTTGATTACAGACCAGCGTCCGCGCGCAGCGCTTGCGCTTTATCTGTTTGTTCCCACGGGAACTCGTTACGGCCAAAGTGACCATAAGCAGCAGTCGCACGGTAAATTGGGCGCTCCAGTTGCAGCATTTCAATCAGGCCATAAGGACGCAGGTCAAAATGACGACGGATCAGCGCAATTAACTGATGCTCTTCAAGCTTACTGGTGCCAAAAGTCTCCAGACTGATAGAAGTAGGTTCAGCGACACCAATGGCGTAAGAAACCTGAATCTCACAGCGTTCGGCAAGGCCTGCAGCCACAATGTTTTTTGCCACATAACGGGCAGCGTAAGCGGCTGAACGGTCTACTTTTGATGGATCTTTACCAGAGAAAGCTCCACCACCGTGACGAGCCATACCACCGTAGCTGTCAACGATGATTTTACGGCCTGTTAAACCACAGTCGCCCATAGGACCGCCGATGACAAAACGACCTGTCGGGTTAATAAAAAACTTGGTGTTTTTGCTTAACCATTCAGCTGGCAGTACAGGCTTAATGATGTGCTCCATCACAGCTTCACGTAAATCCGGCGTAGAGATAGTGTCGCAGTGCTGCGTTGACAGAACCACTGCATCAATACCAACAGGCTTGCCGTTTTCATAAATAAAAGACAGCTGAGATTTAGCATCAGGACGTAACCATGGCAGGGTGCCATCTTTACGCACTTTGGCCTGCTGCTGCACTAAACGGTGAGAATAGGTAATAGGTGCTGGCATTAAAACGTCAGTTTCATTGCTGGCATAACCAAACATTAAACCCTGGTCACCGGCGCCCTGATCACGAGGGTCTTTTTTATCAACACCCTGGTTAATATCAGGCGATTGTTTACCAATAGCGCTTAACACAGCGCATGAATTGGCATCAAAGCCCATGTCAGAATGCACATAACCGATGTCACGGATTGTGCTGCGGGTTAATTCTTCAATATCTACCCAGGCCGAAGTTGTGATTTCACCGCCAACCAGCACCATACCGGTCTTAACGAAAGTTTCGCAGGCGACACGGGCTTTTGGATCTTGCTCCAGAATGGCGTCCAGTACCGCGTCAGAAATCTGGTCAGCGATTTTATCCGGATGTCCTTCAGAAACAGATTCAGAGGTAAAAATGTGTTGTGCCATGTAACGTGTTCCACAAGTTGGTTGTTAATGCGCCAGGCGCTGGAATTTTGGGCTGCGTATTCTAGAGAAAGTAAAATGCCATTGCCAGCATTTTCTGCCGCCCGGACGTCTTTCATGCTGTCACTATACGCGTTATTGCAAAACCGGATCAAAAGTATTGCGAATAAACTGCTGTTTGAAGATTAAAATTTGCCAACAGCCAGTGGCTCTGGGAAAATACCGCCGAACTAATGCCACCATGTAAAAAAGCAGCGCAGCACAATTATTTGCCGTCAGAGCAACACTGCGTGAAGAACACCATATCCGGATAATGATCTGACAATAGTAGCAGGAGTGACAATGCCATCTCGTAAACAACTCGCCAACGCCATCCGTGCCCTGAGCATGGACGCAGTACAAAAAGCCAAATCGGGTCACCCTGGTGCACCTATGGGCATGGCGGATATCGCCGAAGTATTGTGGCGGGATTATTTAAACCACAATCCACAGGATCCGGGCTGGCCTAATCGTGACCGATTTATCCTCTCTAATGGCCACGGTTCAATGCTGTTGTATTCTCTGCTGCATTTATCAGGGTACGATTTATCTATTGACGACTTAAAACAGTTCCGTCAGTTACATTCCAAAACCCCGGGTCACCCTGAGTATGGTTATGCGCCAGGCGTAGAAACCACTACAGGGCCTTTAGGTCAGGGTATTACCAATGCCGTGGGTATGGCGATTGCTGAAAAAGCACTGGCAGCACAATTTAACCGCCCTGGTCATGCCATTGTGAATCATTACACTTACACCTTTTTAGGTGACGGCTGTTTAATGGAAGGCGTGTCCCATGAGGCCTGTTCTTTGGCCGGTACTCTGGGTCTTGGCAAACTGGTTGCGTTCTGGGATGACAACGGCATTTCGATTGACGGCCATGTGGAAGGCTGGTTTACCGATGACACGCCGGCCCGGTTTGAAGCTTATGGCTGGCATGTGGTGCGTAACGTTGATGGTCATGATTCAGAAGCAATTCGTGCTGCGATTGATGAAGCCCGTGCTGTCACTGACAAACCAACCTTAATCTGCTGTAAAACCATTATTGGTTATGGTTCACCGAATAAATCCGGTAGCCACGACTGCCATGGCGCTCCATTGGGTGATGCCGAAATTGCCGCCTCCCGTGAGTTTTTACAGTGGGAACATGCGCCATTCGACATTCCGGCCGACATCTATGAAGGCTGGAGCGCCAAAGCCAAAGGTGCTGCCACACAACAAAGCTGGCAACAACAATTTGCCGCTTATGCAGCCGCGTATCCTGAGCTGGCCGCAGAGTTATCCCGCCGTTTAGCCGGTGAATTACCAGCGGACTGGCGCGAAAAATCAGACGCTTATATTGCGCAGCTGCAGGCTACCCCAGCAGTGATTGCCAGCCGTAAAGCATCACAGAATGCGTTAAACGCTTTTGGTCCTTTATTGCCGGAAATGCTGGGTGGTTCTGCTGATTTAGCAGGTTCTAACCTGACACTCTGGTCAGGCAGCAAAGGTGTCAGCAATGAAGACGCCAGTGGTAACTACCTGTATTACGGTGTGCGTGAATTTGGTATGTCCGCCATTATGAATGGTATTGCACTGCACGGTGGTTTTATCCCTTACGGCGCTACTTTCCTGATGTTTATGGAATACGCCCGTAATGCAGTGCGCATGGCCGCTTTAATGAAACAACGGGTGATTTTTGTGTACACCCACGATTCAATTGGTTTGGGTGAAGATGGCCCGACCCACCAGCCGGTTGAGCAATTGGCTTCACTTCGTGTTACACCAAACCTGATGAACTGGCGTCCGTGTGACCAGGTGGAATCCGCGGTGGCATGGCAAGCAGCTATAGAGCGCACCGAAGGCCCAACCACGTTAATTTTCACCCGGCAGAATCTGGTGCAGCAGCCGCGAACATCAGAGCAGCTGGCGAATATCCGCCGTGGTGGTTATGTGTTGGTCGATTGTGCCGGCACGCCTGAGCTGATTATTATCGCCACAGGTTCAGAAGTGGAGCTGGCAGTACAAGCAGCATCACAGTTATCTGCCAAAGGTAAAAAAGTGCGTGTGGTGTCGATGCCGTCAACTGATGTGTTTGAAGCTCAGGATGCCGCTTACCGCGAAGCCGTACTGCCATCTGCAGTGACCAAAAGAGTTGCTGTTGAAGCCGGTATTGTCGACAGCTGGTACAAGTACGTTGGTCTGAACGGTAAAATTATTGGCATGACAGGTTTTGGTGAGTCTGCGCCAGCCGAGCAGCTGTTTGAGTATTTTGGCATTACCACTGCCAAAGTACTGGCTGCAGCCGAAGAGTTATTGGGTTAATCCCAACCAATAAAAGGGGCTTTTTGCCCCTTTGCTTTAACTGAATTTCGGAACAGCATGACAATTCGAGTTGCAATCAACGGTTTTGGCCGTATTGGCCGCAATATATTGCGGGCCATTTATGAAAATAAGCTGGAGCAACAGATCCGGGTGGTCGCCATTAATGAACTGGCAGACGCACGCGGTATGGCGCATTTGCTCAAATTTGATAGCTCCCATGGTCGTTTTCACTTCCCGGTCGAACTGCAAAACCAGAGTTTACTGGTTGCCGGCGAGCCGATAGCTTTATTCCACAAGGAAAACCCGGCTGATTTGCCCTGGGCCAAGCTTAATATTGATGTTGTGCTTGAATGTACCGGTGTTTTTTCCAGTCGTGCCGACGCTATGCTGCATTTAACAGCTGGTGCTAAAAAAGTGTTGTTTTCACATCCGGCAGGGCAGGATATCGATGCCACTGTCATATTCGGGGTGAATCATCAGCAGCTGACGCCAACCATGCGGGTGGTTTCGGCTGGTTCCTGCACCACCAATTGCATAGTGCCGGTGCTGAGCGTGCTTGATGATGCCTTTGGCGTTGAAAGTGGCACTATCACCACTATTCATGCTTCGATGCACGATCAGCAAGTTATAGACGCTTATCACCCGGATTTACGTCGCACCAGAGCCGCCAGTCAGTCGATTATCCCGGTGGATACCAAACTTGCCCGGGGGATTGAACGCATCATGCCGCATCTGGCTGGTCGTTTTGAAGCCATAGCGGTACGGGTGCCAACCCTGAATGTCACGGCAATGGATTTAAGCGTCACATTGCATCAGGACGTCACTGTTGCCGCTGTAAACGCCGCTTTGCAAAAAGCCAAACAGCAGCTATTACCGCAAATTCTTGACTACACCGAAGAGCCTTTGGTGTCGGTCGATTTTAATCACGATCCTCATTCCTGCATTGTGGATGGCTCGCAGACCAGAGTCAGTCATAAAAGACTGGTCAAGTGTCTGGTGTGGTGTGACAACGAGTGGGGTTTCGCCAATCGGATGATCGACACCGCCATCGCCATGATGCAATCAGAATCTACCCATTTTTCACAAGGAGTTTGTCATGTCAGTAATTAAGATGGCCGACCTGGATTTAGCCGGTAAACGCGTGCTGATCCGGGAAGATCTGAATGTGCCGGTGAAAAACGGCAAAGTAACCTCTGATGCACGCCTGCGTGCAGCTTTACCAACCATCGAGCTGGCACTGGCCAAAGGTGCTAAGGTGATGGTGTGTTCTCACCTGGGGCGACCTGAAGAAGGTGTGTACGACGCTGAGTTTTCCATGCAGCCGGTAGTTGATTATCTAAAATCCGCCTTAAAAGCGCCTGTGCGTTTAGCTGCTGACTACCTGAACGGTATTGAACTGGCTGATGGCGAAGTGGTGGTGTTTGAAAACGTGCGTTTTAACAAAGGCGAAGGCAAAAACGACGAAGCACTGTCGCGTAAGCTGGCGGCTTTGTGTGATGTTTTTGTGATGGATGCATTTGGTACAGCGCACCGTGCTCAGGCCACCACTCATGGTGTAGCGCGTTTTGCGCCTATTGCATGTGCCGGCCCGTTACTGGCAGCTGAACTTGACGCTTTGGCTGCAGCGCTGAAAAATCCAAAACGACCATTAGTCGCTATTGTTGGCGGTTCTAAAGTTTCGACTAAACTGACTGTGCTTGAGTCGTTATCAACTGTGGTTGACCAACTGGTGGTTGGTGGTGGCATTGCCAATACTTTTATTGCTGCAACAGGCGCTAACGTAGGTAAGTCCTTGTGCGAAAATGATTTAATTCCGGAAGCTCAACGCCTGATGGCGGCGGCTAAGGCCAATGGCGGTAATATTCCTGTGCCAACAGATGTGGTGACAGGCAAAGCCTTTAGTGAAGATGCCGTGGCTGTGTTAAAACCAGTCAGCGCTGTGGCCGCTGATGACATGATTTTTGATATAGGCCCGGACAGTACAGCTGCACTGGTTGATATTCTGAAAACGGCTGGCACTATCGTCTGGAATGGCCCTGTGGGTGTATTTGAATTTGACCAGTTTGCTGCCGGCACTAAAGCAATAGCCGAAGCTATTGCACAAAGTAATGCTTTTTCAATTGCCGGTGGTGGTGACACTCTGGCGGCCATTGATAAATATGGTGTTGCAGATCAAATTTCGTATATTTCAACCGGTGGCGGTGCTTTCCTCGAGTTTTTAGAAGGCAAGGTGTTGCCTGCTGTTGAAATCCTTGAGCAACGCGCAAAAACTGTGTAAAAACTTTGATAATACAATTGGCAGCTCAAACATTATGACCAGAAATAGCTGGCACTTTTCAAAGACAAAGACCTTTGGGCTGCTGCATCACCTGTTACCCTACAGTAAAGAGAGACAACTATGGCTTTAATATCGTTACGTCAGATGCTGGATCATGCGGCAGAATTTGGTTACGCAGTACCAGCCTTTAACGTCAACAACCTCGAACAGATGCGTGCCATTATGATGGCAGCCGATGCCACCGACAGTCCGGTGATTGTGCAGGCTTCTGCCGGTGCCCGCAAATATGCCGGAGCACCATTTTTACGCCATCTGATTTTGGCTGCAATTGAAGAGTTTCCGCATATTCCTGTGGTGATGCACCAGGATCACGGTACTTCGCCGGCCATCTGTTTACAGGCCATTCAACTTGGTTTTTCATCTGTGATGATGGACGGCTCGCTGGGCACTGACGGTAAAACACCCACAGATTATGCATATAACGTTGATGTAACCCGTCGTGTGGTTGAAATGGCGCACGCTGGTGGTGTGTCAGTGGAAGGGGAGTTAGGTTGCCTTGGCAGTCTGGAAACAGGTGCTGCCGGTGAAGAAGACGGTATTGGTGCCGATTGTGTGTTAAGCCACGACCAGATGCTGACCGATCCGGAAGAAGCTGCGCAGTTTGTTAAAGCAACAGGTGTCGATGCTTTAGCCATTGCCTGTGGCACTTCACACGGTGCATACAAATTCAGCCGTCCACCGACAGGTGATATTCTGGCCATTGACCGGATTAAAGAAATTCACGCCCGCATTCCGGACACCCACCTGGTAATGCATGGCTCTAGCTCGGTGCCACAGGAGTGGCTGGCAGTTATTAACGAGTTTGGTGGCAAAATTCCGGAAACTTATGGTGTTCCGGTGGAACAAATTCAGGAAGGGATCAAACATGGCGTCCGTAAAATCAACATCGATACTGATTTACGTTTAGCTTCTACCGGTGCAATCCGCCGTTTTATGGCGCAGCATCCGGCCGAGTTTGATCCGCGCAAGTATTTGCAGGCTTCTGTCGTCGCAATGACAGAAATTTGTAAAGATCGCTACCAGGCCTTTGGGGCAGCTGGGCAGGCGTCAAAAATCAAAGCCATTTCTTTAGAGAAAATGGTGAAGTTATATGAGTCGGGGAAACTAACGCCGAACATTAAATAAGCGGAAAAATGAATGACTGTTTAAAATTTAATACGCAAATATTTAAACAGTAATTCAGGGTAAAAATGCAAGCGGAATTTGTTGCAAAACATTTGCGAACGGGGTTGCCGTTATATTGACAACCCTAGGTTTTGCTGCAATGATGCGGGCGGTTTACCCTCTAACCAGGTCATGTTTTATTACAAAACAGACCTTCACTATACAGGTTACGTTAATCAGCAATTATTGGTTGGGAACTATGTCTAACAATAACATCCGTAAAAGTCTGATCGCATCAGCATTCGTTGGTGCCTTCACTCTCGTAAGTGGAGTTGCGTCAGCAACTACTTTGGCTGAGCTGCAAAAAGCACACGCACAAACCGCAAATGCTTCTGCTCAGTCACAAGAAAAAATCAACAATATTTATGATCAGTCGCAGGAACTGCTGGCTGATTACCGTGCTCTGGTTGAACAAACCGAGAACCTGAAAGTTTACAACGACCACGTTGCTAAACTGGTTGCTGATCAAAATGAGACGCTGGCTTCTTTAGACAAGCAAATTGGTACTATTGAAGGTACCAAACAAGGTATCGTGCCATTAATGTACAAAATGGTGGATACACTGGAAGCTTTCATCAAAGCCGATATGCCGATTGACCAGACAAATCGCTTAGCTCGCGTGCAGCGCCTGCGTGATTACATGGGCAACTCAGCGATGAACACGTCAGAAATGTACCGACTGGTTCTGGAAGCTTACCAAATCGAAAAAGACCTGGGTACTTCACTGGTTACTTACACTGACAAACTGACAGTTGATGGCAATGAATTAACTGTGAACTACGTATACGTAGGTCGTGTAGCGCTTTTAGCTCAATCTCTGGACGAAAAACAAGCCTGGATGTTCAACAAAGCATCAGGTCAGTGGGAAGCTCTGGGTCAGGAATACCTGGAATCTACCAAGTTTGCGATTCGTGTAGCTGGCAAACAAGCTGCCCCAGAATTGTTAAAACTTCCAGTGTTAGCAGCGGAGTAAGAATAAATGAAGAAAGTGTTTAAAGGTTTAGTAATTGCAGCTGCGATGACTATGTCTGCTGGCGTGTGTTTAACTGCTGCTGCAGATACTGCGAAATTAGATCAGCTGTTAGAGCAGGTTAAAAAAGATCGTTTGTCTGAAGGTAAAATTGACCAGGCTCGCGAACAAGAGTTTTTGTCTGACCGTGCTGACAAACAAGCTCTGTTAAACAAAGCAAAAGCTGCTTTTGCTGCAGAAGAAGCCCGTGGCAAATCTTTAACTCAGCAGTTTGCTGACAATGAAGGCAAACTAGCCGCTAAAGAACAAGAGTTGCAAACAGCTCAGGGTACTTTAGGTGAGATGTTCGGTATCGTTCGTGGTTCAGCCACTGAAACTATCGGTGCTATCGCAACTTCAAACATCAGTGCTCAGTACAAAGGCCGTGAAGAATTACTGCAGAAATTATCTGTAGCAAAAGAGCTGCCAACAATCAATGAGTTAGAAGAGCTGTGGATTGCTCTGCAAACTGAAATGACTGAGTCTGCTAAAGTTTCTAAGTTCTCAGGCGAAGTTGTTTCTTTAGACGGTAACAAAGCAACAGCTAATGTTGTTCGTGTTGGTTCATTTAACCTGATTTCTGACAACGGTTATCTGGTTTATAACGCTGACACTAAAGAAATGCAGCCGCTGGCAAAACAACCAGACTCACACATCCTGTCTGCATCTCAGAACTTCGCTTCGGCGCCAGCTGGCCAGGTTACTCCGGTTTATGTGGACCCAACTGGTGGTGCTTTATTACGTCTGAAGACACAAGAAGCTACATTGTCTGAACAGTTCCACCAAGGTGGCGTGCCAGGTTATGTAATCACTGCATTACTGATTATCGGTCTGTTAATCAGTGCTGTTCGCTACTTAGCTCTGACATCAGCTTCTTCAAAAATCAATGCTCAGCTGAAGAACCTGTCAAATCCAAATACAAACAACCCGCTGGGTCGTATCCTGAAGGTTTACCACGACAACAAGTCTGCTGACGTTGAAAACTTAGAGCTGAAACTTGACGAAGCTATCATGCGTGAAACTCCGTCTATCGAAAAAGGTATCGGCATTATCAAACTGATCGCTGCGGTAGGTCCATTACTGGGTCTGTTAGGTACAGTTATCGGTATGATCGGTGCGTTCCAGGTAATTACTCTGTACGGAACTGGCGACCCGAAAATCATGGCTGGTCAGATTTCAATGGCGTTAGTAACAACTGTACAAGGTCTGTTATGTGCTCTGCCGTTGCTGTTTATCCACTCTATGTTACAAACTAAATCAAACTCAGTCCTGCACATTCTGGATGAGCAAAGCGCTGGTATCATCGCTGCTCATGCGGAGAAGGAGAAAGCGTAATGCATAGCCTGATAGAGCTTTGGGAATCTGTCAGGGATTTTATCGCTACCGGCGGCGATGTTCTTTATGTTGTCGCCTTTGTGCTCTTTGTGATGTGGGTTTTAATCATTGAGCGCTTTTGGTTTATCACTCGTGAATATCCGGTATTGCGTGACAGAATCATCGCAGACTGGAATGCACGAAGTGATACAACCTCATGGTATGCGCATAAAATTCGTGATGCGTGGGTTTCAGAGGCGTCGACCAAACTGAATGAAAGGGTAAATGTAATCAAAACTTTGGTTGCAGTATGTCCGATGGTTGGTTTGTTAGGCACCGTAACCGGTATGATCGCCGTATTCGAAATTATGGCGGTGCAAGGTACCGGTAACCCAAGACTGATGGCGGCAGGTATTTCTATGGCAACAATCCCGACTATGGCCGGTATGGTTGCAGCATTATCTGGCGTATTTGTAACGTCCAAATTGGAAGGTAAAGTCAAGTCAGCAGTTCATGAATTGACTGACAGCTTGCCGCATCATTGATAGAGAGTAATTTATGGCACGTAGAACTAAACGTGAAGCCGAAGAGGCAGCAATTGACTTAACGCCAATGCTGGACGTTGTATTCATCATGCTGATCTTCTTCATTGTAACTACATCGTTCGTGAAAGAAGCTGGTATTGACGTAAACCGTCCGAAAGCAACAAAACAACAATCGAAACCATCTGCAACTATTTTCGTTGCAATCCGTGCGAACGGTGAAATTTGGTTAGATAAACGTGCTGTTGATGTAGAACGTGTTGGCGCTACTATCGAAAAGCTGCTTGCTGAATCACCAACAGACACTGTCATCATCCAGGCTGACAAAGAAGCGAAGCATGGTGTTGTGGTTTCTGTAATGGATCAGATCAAGATAGCTGGTATCGATAAAATCTCGATCGCAGCGGAGAATAAGTAATATGGCAAGGTTATTACTTTCACTTATTATTGGTGCGGTAATAACGTTTTTCCTGTACGTATTGATGGCATTCCTTGTAGGTGGGGATGGTACATTCACCAATGCTAAAAAGGATAATATCGTTATTGAGATAAACTCGCAGCCGCCTGAGTCAAAAGCTCAGACGCGGACGCGGGTGCCGCCACCGCCGCCGCCGCCGCCGCCAGAGCCGCCGAAGCAGCAAATCGTATCTGAATCAAATACGAACGATTCAAGCAGCATTGGCTTTAATGCTCCTACTGTAGATGTTGGTGGTGTCAGCACTGGTTTAGGTGATCCGTCAGCAGCGATGATGCGTGATGGTGATGCAACACCAATAGTACGTATTGAACCCAAATATCCGGTTCAGGCTGCTCGTGATGGCATTAACGGTTGGGTACAGTTACGTTTTTCAATTATGGAAGACGGTAGTGTTGATGAAATCGAAGTTATCGATGCTCAACCTAAACGTGTATTTGACCGTGAAGCTATACGTGCGCTGAAGCGTTGGAAATATTCACCGAAGATTGAAAACGGTAAAGCTTTGAAGCAGACAGGCCAAAAAGTACAACTTGATTTCAATCTTGATCAAGCTGGGGGTTAATCATGAAATTGAATAAACTGACGTCAGCTTTGGTTGTATTTGCAACGATTGGTGCGATTTCATTGCCTATCAACTCAGCTTATGCAGCGCCGGATCCGGCAAAAATAGCTGAACGAAAAGCAAGGAAATCTCAAGCCGTTGGTGAAAAAGTTGGTAAAGCAATAGGTAAAGCTTATGAGCTCTACAGTGCAGACCAAATTTCTGAAGCCATCGCGGTATTGAGTGGTATTGAACCAACAGCTGCCTTCGATAAAGCATATTTATATAAGTTTTTAGGCACGTTGTACGCGGAAAAAGACCCTGCAAAATCGCTGAAAATGCTGACAGACGCCGCAAAACTTGACGTACTAAGCTTTAACGACCAGGCACAGCTTTACCGTACTATTGCCGACCTGAACTTAGGTGCAAAGAAATATCAGGAAGCATTAAACAACTATAACAAATGGATGGATTTCACTGGTGAAACCAACCCAGATGTTTATATGCGTATTGCCAACTGTTATTACGAAATGAAGCAATACAACAAAGTTATTGCTCCGGCAGATGCTGCTATTGCTCTGATGAAGACTCCGAAAAAGGATCCTTACATCATGAAGCTGGGTGCATACTATGAAAACAAGCAGATCAAAAAAGCGATCGAAGTGCTTGAGACCATGGTTGTTGTATTCCCGGATGATAAGCAGTGGTGGGTGCAGTTAGGTAATTTTTATAACCTGGATGAACAATACGGTAAGGCTCTTGCCGCTGTAGATCTGGCTTATAAGCAAGGTTATCTGAAGACTGAGAATGAAATTAAGTTGTTGGCTAACCTGTACAACAACAATAACATTCCACACCGTGCCGCAGCATTGCTTGAAAAGCATATGAAAGCTGGGTTAGTGAAGAAAGATCGTAGCGTACTGAGTAGTATCGCGAGTTCTTACAATTCATCCCGTGACTTTGATAAAGCCGCTTTTTACTACGGTGAAATAGCTAAGATGGAAAACGACGGTGAATTTTACCGTCGCCAAGGTCTGTCTTATCTAATGGCTGGTAAACAACCAGAGGCTATTACAGCACTGCAGAAAGCTCTGGAAGTTGGTGTGAAAGATAAGGGTAAGGTGCATACCGCTCTGATCGAAGCATATTTCTACCAGGCCAAGCTGAAAGAAGCTTACCGTCATGTTGAGTTGGCTCGTGCCAACGGACAAGAGAAAGTTGCCAACAGCTGGGGTCCTTACATCAGAGAAAGGGCCAGTAAAAAGGGCATTACTCTGTAAGATGCTTAATAATAAAAACCCGCTTCGGCGGGTTTTTTTATGTTCGACTTTGTACCAGCTAAGGTGGAGGTGGTGATTAGCATCATGCTGGCTTCAATGTATGTAGAACAAATAAAAGGTTATGTAGTGGCATTCCCATACAACATCTGACAATGCCACGTTCTGGAGTGAATAAAGCGGTAATTTCCGCCGGCCTCAAAGCTCTTCGGTATTTGGTAACGAAGTATCACTATCACCGAGCGAACTACGCAGGTCCAGCATCTTGTACTTATCAATCAGCGCATACAAAGTAGGGCGGGTTACACCAAGCAAATCAGCAGTTTTAGACAAGTTACCGTTGGATAAGTTGTAGGCATGACGTATAGCCTGTGTTTCAGCTTGCTCACGCACTTTTCTTAAAGTTAAAGGGGCGAATTTGCCATCAACATCTGCCTGCAAGCCTAGATCTTCAGCACTGATAAATTTGTTGTCAGCCATAATGACAGCGGATTTTAATTTATTCTGTAATTCACGAATATTGCCGGGCCAGCGATGGCCTAACATGGCGTTAATGGCATCTTCTGTAAAACCTTGAATATTAGTATTAAATTCGTTATTGAACTTCTGCAATAGCGATTTTGCAATAACGATAATGTCCTGTCCTCTGCTACGCAGTGGCGGGATGTTTAAGGTGATTTCACTGACACGGTAGAACAAGTCTTCACGGAAACTTTGCTCCGCAACCATTTCCGCCAGATTACGGTGTGTTGCACAAATGACACGAACATCAACTTCAATTTCGTTGCGCCCGCCTACACGTTCAATAACCCGCTCCTGTAAAAAGCGTAACATTTTGGCTTGAAGTGCAAGTGGCATATCGCCAATTTCATCGAGCATCAAGGTGCCGCCATTGGCGGTTTCGATTTTGCCTAGTGTAGTTTTGTGTGCACCGGTAAAAGCGCCTTTTTCATAACCAAAGAGTTCACTTTCCAGCAGGTTATCCGGGATTGAAGCACAGTTGATGGCAACAAAAGGTTTGCTAGCTCTGGGGCTTTGTTTGTGAATAGAACGGGCAAACACTTCTTTGCCGGTGCCACTTTCACCTAGTAACAAAGTGGTAATTTCGGTAGGTGCAATTTTTTCAACCATCCGGCAGGCTTTTTGAATGGCTTCACTGTTGCCGATAATATCCTGACTTTTGTAGTTTGCCGCTTTCAGTGCCCGGTTTTCTGCTTCCAGTTCAGCAAGGCGAAATGCACGGCCAACAATGATATTTAAAACATCAACATCAATAGGTTTTTGATAATAATCGTAAGCGCCAAGTGCAACAGCCTGTAGCGCATGTTCTGTATCGGTGCTGCCGGTAATTACAATAACTTTTGTATCCGGATTGTGCTGCAGAATTTCAGTCAGGCAGGCCAGACCTTCTGAAGCATTGGTTGGATCCGGTGGCAACCCCAAATCCAGTGTAACCACGGCAGGTTCGTAGCGACGCACTTGTTGCAGTGCAGATACACGGTCATCGGCAAATACAACTTCGTAGTCAGTTAAACTCCATTTTAATTGTTTTTGAATACCCAGGTCGTCATCAATAGCTAACAATGTTTTCATATCACGTTCCGTGTAAAAATTTCGCTTAGTTTAATGGAAGCCGGATGGTAAAGGTAGAGCCAATCGTAAGCTTACTTTGTACCATTAAGCGCCCGCCATTTTGTACAATAAAACTTTGCGCATCGTAGGCACCTATGCCCATACCGGCGTTTCCTTTTGTGGTATCAAAGGGTTTAAAAAGCCGCTCCCGGATAAACTCCTCACTCATGCCACAGCCGGTATCCGAGATTTCCAGTTGCATAAACTGATCATGACAATCAAGCGTCAGGGTAACAGATCCCAGGTCCGGCGTTGCCTGTTGTGCATTATCAACCAAATGGAAGATCACGTTTGAAAAGCGCTCCGAGTCAATCAGCAGTTCGCAATCACGTATGATCTGTAATGTTGGTACCGGTGTGTGGGCCTGGCAACGTTGTGCGAGCAGGGTGCCTAGCATGGCACCTACTTTCACCCGGGCTAAGCGCTCAGTGCCGGCTTGTTTGTTGGTCAGTTGCGACAACATATTGTGCAGACGTTGTTGCATTGCTTCTATGGTGGTAAAAGCGTCGTCAATAAATTCAGGATTATGGCGATGCCGCTCAGCATTTTTCAACAACATATCTATCTGAGCTTTAATGTTTTTTAAATCATGAACTACAAAAGCTGACATGCGGCTAAACGCAACAAATTGAGCATTTTCAGACAGTTCTTTACTGGCTTCACTCATAAATAAATAACTGCTGATTTGCTCTGAAACCGCGCTCATATAATCGCGCAGTTCCCAGTTCAGTTTCAGTTTTTCATTCACTTCAGGTTTTAACAGACAGCAGCCCCAGAGCCGGCTTTTTTGTTGAATAGGAACCAGTAACAAAGAATTGTTCTGAGTTAATCCGGTTTCTGACAGCAGCTTATTTACATGTTCATCTTGTGTGTCGCTAAAATCCAGCAGCCAGTATTTATGGCTAAATTCGCGCTGATAGCGCTGTATTAATAGCAATAGCTGTGAGTCTGGTTGATACGCAAGTGTATGGGCTAACAGTATTGGAGCGTCATCCTGGGTAAATTTAATTAAAGCGCCATGACTGTACCCAATGGCCTGACACCATGCTTGCAGACATACCTGTGGCGCATTCTGATCAACAATTTCAATCTGTTTTAACTGACGACTTAATTCTACCCATTTCAGTCGATAGTCAAAAGTATTGGCAAAAAAATGCTTTTCAATGAAGACTTTGGACTTACGTCTGATGCTGTTTGAAAATAATAAAACTGACAATACCACACAGCCGCTGACAACAAAAACCACCTGCAGCAGTGTGGTCCAGTCACCACCAAAATAACTCAGATAATAACCAACCACGGCCAATATGCACAGGTAAATGCCGGCGCCTAATACCATTGAACTTTGCAGTACAATATCGCGAGACACATAAACATTAATACCCCACGACTTGATACGTTTAACTGCAACCACCAGAAAGGGCAGCATCATCACATGCACGTACCCACGCGCTTGCCAGGTTTGACGGTTTACTTCGCCCAGTAAGGCCGCTTCAGCCAGCAGGTAAAAATCAAATAACACACTGCCGGCCACAGCGATCACCAGCGGCTTAAACTGCCATTTCTGAATACCGGCCTGGCGATATATTGCTTCAACCATAGCCAACAGAACAACAGTCAGAATAAGTGCCGCTAATAACTGCATTTGCGTGCTTACAAAAAGACCTGCGACAAGCCAGATAACAAAAGTCGCCAGCACAAGACGCAGTTTCGGTTGCCATAGCAGTTGGCTGAGTTTTTGCTCAGAGCGGCTTAAAGCGGCAAATAAAAATAGCGCCAAACTATATTTCTGCAGATTTTCCAGGATAAAGGAGGCGTGGTTACTAAATGGCAGTATTTCTGTGTGGCTGTTGATATAAGCCCAGCCGATACACACCAGGGTATAGATGCTCAGTAGTATTTTTTGCGCATTATTGGTTTTTACGGTGAGTAATAATGCCCAGAATAACAAGTAACCTAAACCCGCGAACCAAAAGCCATAACGGCCAAATTCAAGCGTTACTGGGACAAAAACGTCAGTCATCATTCTGCGCCATCAGCTGTTTTAAATGTTTAACCGGGATGGCAAATGTAATGCCACTGGGATCGCTGAGTGCAGCTTCGCGGCTTGCTTTCACCAACACCATATTAATCACGGCGACTACTTTACCATCGGATTGCCGGTACAGAGCACTGCCGCTATTGCCCGGATAAGCAGTGCCATCGAGCTGGTAGACCGGAAAGGGTTGTTGCAACTGGCGTAATGTTCTGGGGTTAAGTGCAGTCGAGTGATCTGCTGGTATGGCAATAGGCGTGACGGCGCTGATAATTGCCCTGTGGGTGGCCGGGTAGAGTCCAAGAACAGCTGTTATCGGGTAGCCGGTAAACGCTACTTCAGTGCCTTCAGCAATAACGTCTTCGTCAGCCAGGTTCAGATAAGGCAAAGTGGCAGCAATTTCAAGTAAAGCCAGATCGTGCTCCCGGTTCGAACGTATATGCTTAATCTGATGCATCTGTGGTTGACTGCCATGCCCCGATAACACGACGTAGCTTTCGTTTTTGCTGATGTCAGGCAATTTTTCAACCACATGAAAGTTCGTCGCTATTCTGTTACCTGGCGCAACCGCAAAACCACTGCCGATAAGCTTAAGCCTGGGGGCTGAGGTTGGGTTATAAAGGGCGATTGCTACAACAGCTGGTTTCACTTTAGGTATCAGATTGCTTAGTTCTGCCGCAGTTATTTCCGAAGTAAGAAACAGAAAAAATAACAGAATGATCCGTATCATGTTTTGTCCTTTCCAGTTCAGCCAAACAGAGGTTGTAACAGTGTAACTGCAGTGTTCAAGGCTGGAAATGAAATTCGCAACTTTAGTAAATTCGATCATACTAATGCAGATTGTCAGACGGCGTTTGCAACAGAGGACTTCATGGTGTCGTTGTCCACAGACCTCACAACAAAAGAGATTGTTCCTATTTTTTCTGGCGGGGGAACCCGTTTACCCTGCTACATTGGTATTCTAAGTGCTTTAGCTGAGCTTAATTTAGACTTTAAACATGTGGTCGGAGTTTCTGGTGGCAGCATAGTTGCAGCACTGCTTGCTTCTGGTAAGACAATGAAAGAAATGAAAATGTTAGCGCTTGAAACAGATTTTAAACAGTTTCGAGGTTTCTCATTGTTAAACCTTTTGCGTACAGGTGGACTTTCCAGTGGTGACATTTTTGAACAATGGATAGATAATCAGTTGGAAGGTCAAACTTTCAGCGACATGAAACTGGATTTACACGTTCTGGCAACAGATATTAACGGTGGCGGTCCTGTAGTGTTTAACAGGAAAAACACACCGGATTTAAAAGTTTCGGTTGCGGTGCGGTACTCCATGTCTATTCCCTTGCTGTTTTCTTTCAAGACGTTTGAAAATCATGTGATGGCAGATGGGGTTATTCTGGCTGAAGATGCATTGCATCAGGATTGGTCTAACCATGGTGTTCCTGTCATTTGCTTTCGGTTAAAAAGTGAGAGTGAACACAGGCCAGTACCCAAACGCAGATTTTTGCCGCTGGTGTCCTATGTACTGATGTTGATTCAAACTTTTATGAATGCAATGTCGCGTGAGTATGTGCATGCTCAGTATTGGCATAATACGATTGTTATCAATACCGGCAATATTTCATCAGTGAAGTTTGACATGACCAGTGAAGAAAAAGAGCGGCTGTACGAAATTGGCTATATCACGGCGTTTTCAGTGATCCCAATCAAGTTGAAGAGTTATATTTTTGAAACTGCAGTACGATAAATCATAATGTCTGAATGTTTTGTAGTATAAACAGGTTCGGTTAATTTACAGTTGTAACTGAGCTTTCTATAAACGGGGAATTTTATGAAACAGCTGAAGAGCTTAGTGGATAAGCCAATCATCGGTGGTATTGTTAAAAAGGCAATTTCTTCGCTGGCCAGTAATGAAGCAAACTCCATTTCCGAGCATTTTTCGATGTATTTAAAACCACAGATTGCAAAGTCTGATGATCTAAGGCGAGAAGTTTATAAGCTCAGACATCAGGTCTATTGTGAAGAACTTCATTTTGAAGACGTGCGCCAGGGATATGAAGAGTTCGATGAATTTGATCCCAGAGCTATCCACTGTTTCATCCGCCATCTGAGTTCTGATCAGCTGGCTGGTACAGTCAGACTGATTACATCGGCAAGTGCTGACCAGTTATTGCCGATGGAAAAGTTTTGTCTGCACGCAGTGACAGACCCCAAACTTCATCCGAAGAACTTTGCCAGAAACGAAATTTGTGAAATGTCCCGTCTGGCAGTTCCGGCCGCATTCCGTAAACGTCAGATTGATAAATTTGCCGGTGTTGCAACAGGTGCAATTGATGAGACTGTATTTTCAGCAACTGAGCTCAGATGTTTCCCTTATATTGCTATTTGCCTTTATATGGCTGCAGCAGCGATGTCCTACAAAACAAAACGATATCACACCTTTGTGATGATGGAGCCTAGACTGGCCCGTAGCTTAAGTTTTGTAGGTATTAATTTTGTAAAAATCGGCGATACCATAGAATTTCATGGTCAAAGAGCTCCATATTACATAGACTCAAGAACATTAAAAAAATCAATGAGTTCTGGTTATCTGAAGTTGCTAGAAGCAGTAGAGTACGATCTATTCCATACCGAAACGGAAAAAGCTGGGTCTGAAGATGGTTATTTTGGTGCTGTACTGGCGATAGTGTAACTGTGGTGGATAACCAAAATGGAGTGGTCTGGTGGCAGAATATAAATTTGATTACAACGAAGCCTTCTCCAGAAATATCGGCTGGGTCACGGCGGAAGAACAACAAATTTTACGTAATACCAAAGTTGCCATTGGTGGCCTCGGTGGCGTTGGAGGTGATCATGCTATCGTGTGCGCGCGACTAGGCATATCCCGTTTTAATATTTCTGATTTAGACACCTATGACGTGCCAAATTTTAACCGCCAGGCTGGTGCATCTATGCTGACCTTAGGTTTACCTAAAGCTGAAGTGATGGAACAAACGCTGCGCAACATCAACCCTGAAGCACAGATCCGCAACTTCAACAGTGGGATCAGCGAAGCTAATATCGAAGAGTTTTTAGACGGTGTTTCGGTTTACATTGATAGCCTCGATATTTTTGCGCTGGAAATAAGAAGAAAGGTTTTTCAGCGTTGTTACGAAAAAGGCATTCCATGTATTACGGCCGCACCGATGGGGATGGGAACGGCGATGCTGGTATTTATGCCTGGTGAAATGACCTTCGAAGAATATTTTTGCATGCAGGATACCCCTGCAGATGCAAGCGAAGCGCAAAAACAACAGATTTTCAGCGACAACATCATGCGTTTTGTGATTGGAGTTTCACCTTCAGTGCAACAACGTCATTATCTGGTTGAGCGTAGTTCAGTTAACTTCTTTAAAAAGAAAGTTCCGTCAACCTGCATGGGGATCTCTTTAGCCGCAGGTGTGCTTTGCACTAATGTGCTGAAAATTATCCTGAAAAGAGGCGAAGTGATTTGTGCACCAAGAGGTCTGCATTTTGATGCTTACCGCAACAAGCTGATCAAAACCTGGCGCCCATTTGGAAACAATAATCCGTTACAGAAATACATGTTCTGGCGGCTTAAAAAAATTCTGCAAATGAACTGAAACAGTTCCACCTGTGAGCAAAAAACAAAAAAGCCAAACCTAAGTTTGGCTTTTTTGTTTTCTAACCACGCAGACCTTTCCCGCAAATTTAGAACCCATAGTACAGGTTCCTTTTGCTGTGACGCAGATTTGATTGTAGTTGCCGGAAAGGGCAGGTGTTTTGGCGATAGGTTTTAGAAAAAGTTAAATGAAACGCAGGTTCATATTGAGAAAAATACTGTCAGGATTTTTTTCACCTATGTTTTGTATTTTAATTAACCTCAACAAAAACAATGACATACGATATGGCATGCATGTTGCTTTATTTGGCAAGACAGACACAGATACGACGCCCCGGATTTACAGGAGAGTAAAATATGAAATTTAAAGCTTTAGCCCTCGTAGGTGCATTATTAGCAGCTCCAGTGGTAGCTCAGCCAATCTACATCGATATCGGCGCAGATTATGGTGGGAATGCAAACTATGTTGATGGAACAACCACTACAGGTTGGTTAGAAGAACTCCAGTTTAACTATAACTCTTGGTCAAAAGTGTTCGATTCGAACAACAACCTCACTATCGACGCCGGTGATGTCATTACTTCATCTGGTGGTTTGTTAGGCTCAGGTTTTAACAACTTTGCCGCTCAATATGGTAACAACTCTATCAGCTCATTCTTGCCTCAGGAGTTTGGCGCTTTTGGCCCAAGCAACAATGGCTATAAAAGTGGTTGGGAGTTGAGCTTTGGTTTTAATAACCTGACTGGTGTAATTGATGGTTTTGGTGGCGTGAATTGGGTAAGCGGTACAATTTCTTTTTATGCTACAACCAATATCTCGGCGTGCGCCATTGGCAATAACATTAATTGCTTCACTCGTCTCTTTGATATGAACGTAACCAATGGTGGCAACATTCCAAGCGCTACTATCCTGAACGGTTACCTGACAAACTTTAACTCTGCACAAAGCATCAATGGTGTTATTGCAGGTGACATTTTTAACACAATGTTTGGTGGTAGCAATCAGTCATTCCGTGACATCCACGATACGTTAGCACTGTCTGGTCAACAACAAAACTTCCAGTTTTTAGTTGACCAAAACGTAGCTGCGTTACCAGCAGTGACAGGCTATGACGCACTGACTAAAACTTTCACTTTAGCCCGTGCTTTGCACGATGGTTCACTGGCATTTAATGTTCCAGAGCCAACGTCAATCGCTATCTTAGGTTTAGGTTTACTGGGCTTAGGTTTAAGCCGCAGAAAACAAGCTTAATAAGCTAAAGAATAAAAAAACCGGCGTCAGCCGGTTTTTTTATTGTCATTGAAGTGTCACAAATAACCGCCACGCGAAGGGGGAGTATTTATTGGTGGATATAATTGCTGCAAAATCAGTTTAATAAGCCAATAGTCACTCTTTGTATATTTTGCCTTTGATAGAATCATGCAATATCAATTTGTAGATTGATGCATAAAGCATGTTTTGAGGCTGGCAGGCATAGTTAGCTTGTAAAAATACTGTTCTCTTTGTTTGTTGTGCATAATAAGGCAAAGAAATAACTTCAGACAATATCCCGTAGATTGAGTCTTTCCCTAAAATATATACTTTTTAGTGTTTCAAGTGAACTTTGTGAAACAAACAAGGTTACAATTCGCAAAATTAAATAAATGTATCGGGTTATGGCAGCTGTCGTGGCGCTGATCTTACGTAAAACAGAAACTAAGTTGTGAAGAGGTAAAGCATACTGCAGCTGCTTTTGTGCTGATATTGCGCAAAAAGCTCACAGACAGTGCGGTATCAGATATATTGTTGTGTTATCAGATGTGGTCTGCAGCTCATTTTTATATTATTGCTGACCTTTACCCCAAATTTAAGACCTGAATGATTAGGCAATAAAAATAGCTTATCAGCATCGCCTTGGCAGGCCAGACGAAAGCTAAAACCACCCAGCTTAAGCTGCGACTTAGGCGCAATTTATCGCAGGCAAAGACGTCGTTCTTTCAGGTGTTCGATGTGAATCGGGTCATTGGGATATTTAGTTATCAATAAAAAAGCTGCCGGTCACAGGCAGCTTTTTGTATCAGTCCGGAGTCAGGCGTTTAGATTATTTCGCCTCAGCTTCCAGTTCAGCTTTACGTTTGAGCTGCGTTTCATCTGCATTTTCAATACTGCTTAACTGTGCCAGTGCTTTGTTTTTTTGACCATTTTTAATCAGTGCTTCGGCATGGTGTAGTTTCACATCGACACTGTTGGGACGAATTTCCAGTGATGTTTCAAAAGCCGCTTGCGCCTCAGTTAATTTGCCTTGTTTTAATAAAATTTTCCCTTGGGTGTCCAGCACATCCGGATGACGTGGTGCCAGCTTTAGTGCTTTTTCAATGTGCACAGCCGCTTCATCTGTATTGCCTTGTTCCGCTAACAGCCAGGCGTAGTTGTTTAACACTACGTAGTCATTGGCATTTTTGCTGAGCAGTTGCTGATAAGTTTTTAACGACTCCTCCGGTTTTTCGGCCAGCATATAGTTGGCGTATAACCCCTGTAGCGTCGGGTTCTCTCCATGAGTGTCCATATGCTGTTTAACCATAGCGGCCGCGGCTGCCAGAGATTTTTGTGAGGCGGTCAGCTCCGCCAATGCAGCTAATGCCGCTGGGTTTGGTTCTTGCTGGTAACTTTGCTCAAATGCAACCATTGCCTTGCTGGTTTCACC
The DNA here is from genome assembly GCF_025245835.1 of Rheinheimera sp. 4Y26. Taxonomy (GTDB): domain Bacteria; phylum Pseudomonadota; class Gammaproteobacteria; order Enterobacterales; family Alteromonadaceae; genus Pararheinheimera. The sequence goes on along the minus strand of NZ_JAOBWS010000003.1, from coordinate 43,717 downwards.
TGCTTGAGTCAGCAGCCGGCCTTTGAGATACAACACATTGGGTTTGTTATTTTCTTCTTCACCCAGTAAGGCAATAGTCGCTAAAGCGCCTTTATAATCTTTCATATCAGCCTGGTAAGAAGCTTTACTTCTGAGTAGTACCGGATTACCAGGTTTTGTCTTTAGATGTTTATCTACAATCTCAATGGCACGGGCCATTTCACCGTTTTGCGCCAGAGCATTGGCGTATGAGAGTTCCGCATCAACAGAGTCAGGATTCTGTTGCACCCATTCACGCGCAACCGTCAGTACCTGTTGTTTGTTTTTCAGTTCTGCATGCGCATTTAACAGTAAAGCCCAGTACATCGGCGGCTTGTCTGTAAACTTGGCGGCAGCATCAGTCAGAGTCGCTACAGTGGCCGCTGCGTTTTGCTCAGCCAGATAAATGGCTGCAGCAGTCAAACGAATACCGTTGTTATCCGGATTAGCTTTCAGCATTTGCTCGGCGCGCGCCACGGCTTTGCCTGCTTCATTTTGCGATTTGCTCACCGCATAATATTGCGACAGGACAGGTACATAGGTTGGGTCCGCCTGCATAGCTTTTTCCAGCAACAGAGCGGACTTGGCCAAATCTTTTTCTTTGATAGCAACCATTGCCTGCAGCATCAGCGTAAATGGGTTATTTGCATTGATGGCTTCGGCTTTTGCCAGCATTTCGGTTGCGCTCTGATTGTTGTTCTGCAGTAAATCGACATAACCTTTGAGGTTGTAGGCCAAAAGGGCAGACTTTTCATCTTTCAGCCATTGATCAGCAAGAGCGCGGGCTTTATCAAATTGACCTAAACGGATATAGGTTTGCGCCAGAATAATTCTGGTTTTGTCCTGTGTTGGATCCGCTTTGAGAATATCTTCCAGCTCCGAAACCCCTTGTTCCCGCAAGCTTTCTACGCCCAACTTCACAGTGGCCATAATGGTGCGGGTGGCGTTATCGGTTGGTTTGGTTTGATCATATTTTTCAATCAGTTGCTGCGCAGCTGTTAAGGAACCTTGTTTCAGCAGCTGATAAGAGGTTGCCGCAATCATTTTATAATCGGCATTGGTAATATCTTTTTTAATTAAAGAAGCGCTGACTTCGTCGGCGCGGCCAGCTTCCAGCAATAAGCTGGCATACAACGTTTCTAATTCAGGATTGGCCGACAATAAATTTTTAATGGCATCCAGATGCGCCAGCGCCTGACCCGGTAAGTCGAGATTAATCGCACTTAACGCAGCCAATAATCTGGTGCTGCTGTCTTTCATGCCGGCATTAATAGCGCGTTCGGCATGGTCTTTGGCCTGGTTATATTCTTTTTTCTCGTACAGACTCACCGCTTTTAAGTAGTTAGCCAGTGGCTGATTTGGGTAACCTTTGAGGATGAGATTCAGCTCAGTATCGGCTTCATCAAACTTTTCCAGCTCAACCAAGCTTTGGCTTAACATCAGCCTTGCGATAAAATCACGCGGCATCAGGGTGTTATATAACCGGAAACTTTCTACAGCAGGTGCGTGTTGACCGAGCGACTGTTGCAGTCGTGCTTTAACAAGCAGTGCTTCGCTGTACAGTGGGCTGGATTCTGTTACCTGAGCAATCAGCGTTAAGGCAACATCCAGTTTTTCAGCGGCAATTTGCAAATAACTTTGAGCGATGGCGGCAACATCGGCATTACGCTGTTGTTGTGCCAGTTCATCAAACAAGCTGAGTGCCTGATCTTTATTGCCAGATTCCAGTTCAACCAGCGCACGGTATAAATTCAGGTAGTCGTGCTGAGATTCACTGATATCTTTGTCGTTGGCAAAAAGCTCAAGAATAGGTTTGTTGTCTTTGGCGGCGTAATAACTTTTAAACAGCGGTACAGCCACAACTTCTTTGCTGGCGCCCAACGACAAAGCACGATCCAGCTCTTTGGCTGCAGCCAGCACATCACCGGTTTTCAGATGCACTTTGCCAAGCGCCAGCCGGTATTCTTTGTTTTCCGGGTCTTGTTGCACCGCAGATTTTAATTCAATCATGGCGGAAGGGTAGTTATTGTTTTGCAAGAACTTTTGCGCGTCGGCGTAATGCTCCGCACTGTCTTTTTTACTGCATCCACTAAGCAGAGCCAGCATAACGGCGGTGGCGAGCAGGCTGGTTTTTTTCATAAAACTACACTCCGGGTTAACTCAGCTTTGCTGAGTGATTATCCTTAAATCTACGGGAATTGTGTCAAGGCCTGGCTTTCAGGCTTGTTTGGTTTCAATAAATGCCAACAGTGAGCCAAAAGTTTCAAAAACTTCAGCGGAAATTTCATCATCATCCACATGAATACCTAACTGTTCTTCCAATGCTGTGATCACACCAATCACGGCCATAGAATCAAATTCGGCTATAGCACCCAATAAGCCGGTGTCAGTCTGATAATTTTTATTAATTTGCAAAACAGAATTGAGAATATCGGTAAGTAACTGATGTGTCATGGGTCGATCCTTGATTACGGCGTTAATATCAACAAATCACTGACATAAGCTGCTTTTACATCGAACAAATGAAATCTGTCGGTAAAATACTGTCGGCTTTCTGTTTAAAGTGATTTATTATTGCACACAAAGGGATTAAATGTGAATTGTCTTCAGGGTCATATGATTAGTAACCTCCATGATATAGTGCTTCAAGGCGCTTTGCAGTTTCCGGCGCGAACTGCGTTAAAATTTAAAAAAGAATCAGTCACTTATTCTGAGTTTGCAGAAATAACTGCAGCAGCAGCAGGCCGTTTTATTCAGGCTGGCCTGAGCCGGCACCAGCGCCTTGCGGTTTATTTGCCCAAACAATTTGAAACCGTCAGCAGCTTTTTTGCCACTTCACGCTGTGGTGGCGTTTTTGTGCCGGTAAATCCAGCTTTGAAGCCATTGCAGGTGCAACACATTTTACAAGACTGTAACGTACGGATTTTAGTCACCAGCAAAGACCGTTTTGAGGTGTTGGCAGACTCTTTAGCCTTATGTGAAGACCTGCACACTGTATTACTGGTGGATGTAGCGGCGGATTTTGTGCAGCAGCAGGGCCATTTGCATATTGCAGCTTTTCATCAAAATGATGCAGCACAAGCTGAACTGAACGAGCGTGTGGCGCCCACAGATGCCGACATGGCCGCCATTTTGTATACCTCAGGCAGCACTGGTAAACCCAAAGGGGTGGTGTTAACGCACCGCAATATGATAGTGGGGGCGCTAAGTGTGTCCAGCTATCTTGAAAACAAACCAGAAGATGTGATTCTGGCATTATTGCCACTGAGTTTTGATTATGGTTTAAGCCAGATCACCACTGCGTTTTTAACCGGTGCCACTGTGGTGCTGCTGGACTTTTTCCTGGTGCAGGATGTGGTGCGGGCGATAGAACAACATCAGGTGACGGGCCTTGCCGCTGTGCCGCCGCTCTGGGCGCAGCTTGCCAAAGCCAAATGGCCAGAAGGTTCTGCAGATTCAGTGCGTTATATCACCAACTCCGGTGGTGCTATGCCTGATGCATTGCTAACCCAGTTGCAGGGTATTTTTAAAAATGCGGCGCCATATCTGATGTACGGTTTAACCGAAGCATTCCGTTCCACTTATTTACCACCGGCTGATTTACCCCGTAAAAGAGGTTCGATGGGCAAAGCTATTCCGAATGCCGAAATTGTGGTGGTACGGGAAGACGGTTCTTTATGTGGCCCGAATGAGCCGGGTGAGCTGGTGCACCGTGGGCCTTTGGTGAGTTTAGGTTATTGGAACTCACCGGAAAAAACTGCGGAACGTTTTAAATTTGACCCGGTTATGCCAAAAGGGGCGCTGCTGGCGCCAATGGCGGTGTGGTCGGGCGATACGGTGAAATACGATGAAGAAGGCTTTTTGTATTTTGTCGGCCGACGCGATGAAATGATCAAAACCCTGGGTAACAGGGTCAGCCCCACTGAAGTGGAAGAAGCCGTTTATGCGCTGGACCCGGCCATTGTTGATGTGGCCGCGCTGGGCATTCCGCACCCGGAGCTGGATCAGGCCATTGTGGTGTTGGTGGCGATGCAACATCAGCAGCAGGTCGATACCAATGCCTGGTTGTTACAACTGAAAAAAGCGCTGCCCTCGTTTATGGTGCCCAAAGTGTTACTGCAAAAAGACAGCTTGCCGAAAAATGCCAATGGCAAAATTGACCGCAAATTACTCTCTGGTGAATACCAGCATTATTTTTCTGAAGGACAAAATCTGTGAATGCGCCAGCCGTGCCCCAACATGAAGTGATGAACCAATTTGCTGTACAAGGGCAGCAGCTGCTGCTTGGCGGCATGAGCATGACACAAATCAGTCAGGCGCTTGGTAAAGAGGTGTTTTACGCCTATGACCGCGACGTGATTACCGCTCAGGTGCATAAGTTTCGCCAGTTTATGCCGTCACGTATTCATTTACATTATGCGGTGAAAGCCAATCCTTATTGGCCTGTGGTGAACCATTTGCGTGCCTTGGTTGATGGTTTTGATGTGGCTTCGCAAAAAGAAATGCTGCTGGCCATTCAAACCGGTATGCCGGCCAAAGACATCAGCTTTGCGGGCCCGGGTAAAGGCGACGCTGAGCTGCGATCTGCCATCGAACTTGGCGTGACTTTGCATGTGGAGTCTGTGGGCGAACTCAATCGTATTCATGCGCTTGGCCTTGCTGCAGGCAAAACACCGCAGGTGGCGCTTAGAGTCAACCCATCTTTTGAGCTGAAATCGTCCGGTATGAAGATGGCCGGTGGCGCCAAACCTTTTGGTATTGATGAAGAGCAGGTTTTTGATTTACTGGCAGATTTTTCCGCTTATGCGGTGAAACTGCGTGGTTTTCATATTTTTTGTGGTTCCCAAAACTTAAAAGCTGAATCACTAATTGAAGCCCATCAGCTCACTTTTGCGCTGGCTGCCAAACTCACTGCGGCTTGTCCTTATAAACCAGAAGTGATTAACCTTGGCGGTGGTTTAGGTATTCCATATTTTGCCGGTGAGAAAAGGCTGGATATTGCCGCTGTTGGTGCTTCATTAACAGCGCTCACTGAACAATATAAGCAGCAACTGGACGGTATTGAACTGGTGATTGAGCTTGGCCGTTTTCTGGTGGCTGAAGCAGGATTATATGCCTGTAAAGTGCTGGATAAAAAACAGTCGCGTGGCACCACTTATCTGGTGTGTAACGGTGGTCTGCATCATCATTTATCCAACTCCGGCAATTTTGGTCAGGTTATCCGCAAAAACTATCCGGTGGCCATCGCCAACCGGATGGGGCAACAGGACACCGAGCAGGTCACAGTGGTTGGCCCGCTTTGTACACCGCTGGATATTCTGGCTGACAGAATGGAGCTGCCCAAAGCCGAAGTAGGCGACTGGGTGGTGGTGTATCAGTCTGGCGCTTATGGCGCAACGGCCAGTCCTCAGGATTTTCTTGGACACCCGGCAGTGGCGGAAATACTGCTTTAAATAGCTAATTTACGTTTAGTGAATGGCAGAGAGCATATAGGTAGCATGCTGCCATCACAGATAGTGCCAGGCTCTTGAAAACTAACAGGTGTTATTATCAGTCGTAACGATGTTACATTTTTAACAACGAAGCGATTGGCAAAAGTGTTATTCACCAACGACACGGAAGATGACGGATGTCTTTTCAGCGCTCAACATCGAACGAAGGTCAAGATATAAAAACAGAACGCCAGGCTACCCCCTGGTTTCTCTGGTTGTCTGTAATTGCAGGATGTAGCGTTGTATCTATCGCATTGTTGTCACTGCATCCGCTCGTTGGGCTTTGGCTTGTTGCGATTTATGCCGCAACTGCAATGTTTTGCTACGTTAAACCTTTTTATGCTTTAGCTACTGTTTTGGCCGTTTTTCCATGGTTTAGCTTCGCCCCATGGACCGGTTGGTTAGTTGTCGAAGAATTTGACATTTTAGTGCTTGTTTTTGCCGCAGCTGTTTGTCTGAGACAATTTTTGCAGCCACTTCACGTTTTTCCATGCCCTGATAGAGCAGATTATCGATTTAACAGCAAAGGTGTTTTGTTGTTGTTGGCATTTTTCATGATTGGCGGTTACAGCTTTTGGTATGGATTGACTCAAGCTGGTGATTTCAGCTGGCGCTTCTTTACAAATTATCAAACCGCTGAAAACGCATTGAGAACCGGCAAGTCACTGTTACTAGCCTTAGTTTTTGTTGTTGCATGGTATGCACTTGCGCGTTCAGACAAACACAAACTGTATCTGGCCCTTGTTTACGGAATGAGTATCGGGCTGGCGTTTGCAGTTTTTGGTTGTATTTATGAGCGCTATATCTTTACCGGGCTAAGTAATATGTCAACAGACTATCGTACTACAGCGTGGTTTTGGGAGATGCACCTTGGTGGTGCTGCACTGGATGGATACCTCGCGGTGACTATCCCGTTTGCCTTAGCTTTGTGGCCAATCACAAAAGCACATTGGGCGAGAGGGCTATTGATACTTTTTTATACACTTATTCTGTATGCCGTTATTACTACATTTTCACGTGCTGTCTATGCGGCGGTTCCGCTTGCAGTTTGTGTGATGCTGGCCGCGATGCAACATCAAACTCAGGTTATGGCCTGGCGTTCAATAAAAGTACGCGTGTTAGTCGCTTTTACAGTGTTAGCAGCTGTAGGCACGTTTTACGTATTCCCGGAAGGCGGCTACCGTGCCTCACTTGCTTATGTCGCAGTCATAATCCTGATTTATTGGTCATGGCCATTTTTAAGCGGTATCACGTACCGAAGCTGGTTTAGTTCGATGGTGCTTGGGTTGGCTTTGTTATGGCCGTTATTAAGTTTCGCAGCTATCGATAAATTGCCATATATCGCTTTTTTCTTATCCTCGAGCTTTGCATTTATGTTGCTGTTTTGGGCGTATTTTCGCGAAAAGCCAAAACATTTTAGTGTGGTTTTACTCCTTATCGTTATTACACTGAACTTTATTCCAAGTATCAGTTTTTATTGGAATAAATCGCATGAATACGGCCAGTCACTGGCTATGTCAATTGTACTTTATGCAGTGTTTACCCTATTTTATCTGCTGTGTAAGAAGGTTCATTTATTTAAAGTTCAGCTCAATGTAGTGGAGGTTGGAGCCGGCTCTGCGTTATTACTTATTACAACCCTGGTTTTTGCGATGTTTATGAGTAGTAGTTATATTGACCAACGTTTTTCTTCAGTTGATCGAGATCTATTTGGTCGATTTGACCATTGGCAGCAAGCCAGTGACATCCAACAGAAGATGGGCGGATTGTGGACGGGCAGTGGCACAGGCCGTTTTGTCAACGCGACTTATTGGCATGGCCCTGAGAAAGAGCGGATTAGTAGTTTTCAATTAGTTCAGGACAAAGGCGATAATGTGCTGTTCATGCATACAGGAAACCATATGCATGGTTACGGCGAAGTACTCCGTATCACACAACAAGTCTTTACGCCTGCAGGACGGCCGACACTCACATTCAGAGCAAAATCGACAAAAGATACATCTCTTAGCGCTGAGTTATGTGAAAAACAGTTACTGTATCATGGCAGTTGTATCAGCGGTTCTACCAAAATTGATGTTGATACCGACTGGAAAAACTATCAGATTAAGTTAAACAGGGGTGACCTGCATACATCAGATTGGGGGCAGGTGCGGCATTTAATGTTTATGTTGTATGTCGGTAAACCAGATACCAAAATTTTGCTCGATGATGTGCAGTTGGTCGATGAGCACGGACGTTCAATGATTAAAAATGGCCAGTTTAGCCAAGACATGGCGTTTTGGTTTTTTACCAGTGATCGTAACCATATGCCATACCATTTGAAAAACTTGCTGATGCACGTGTTTTTTGAGCAAGGAGTTATTGGTCTTGCTGTAACGCTACTACTCACAGGTTATGTGTTAGCCCGCACTTTATTCGGACGCAGCCAACAGCACCCTTTAGCGCCAGCAATAGCGGCTTCCATAGCTGGCCTGATGGTGATAGGTTTTTTTGATAGTGTTGTTGATGGCGCCAGAATGGCATGGGTGTTTCAAACGTTGTTATTTTTGGGTGCTTCGTTAAATCTAACAAGATTAAAAACTCAATAATAGAAATATGCAGAGTAAAGCGAGTGACACTGACGATTTGCAATCAATAAGTAATTCCTGGAATAACTTGTGATGTGGCGTTGGTACCTTATATTTACAAATACAATCAAAGCTTTAGTGCTTTGCAGTTTTTATTAAGTCCGGACAGAAATAACTATGTGCCAATACAACAATTGGCCATAAATTATTATCTGGCAGTTGCCGCTTTTATATTTGCGCTAAGCTGGTTTGGCCGGCTGGATGATCAAAAGCAGGCTACTCATACCAGTTGATGTTTTCTTGTTCTATTTTTGTGCTTATGTGACAAAGGTCTTTTTTGTTGGTTGTGTTCGCTCACTGGTAGTTCACTGTTGTACAGCTTTGTCGTCTTGCGTTGTGAAACATGGGCATATTTAAAGATGCTGTTTAACTGCTTGAAGGATAATACAGAATGAAACCAGGTGAGCTGACATTAAAGGATGTGCAGATATTTAAGTGTTTTGCCATTCTGATGATAGCATTACACAATTTTTTGCATTCGTTTCCAACCCCAAGCCAAAATGAATTTACTTATCAACGGGTCTTTTTTGATCAGTTTATAGAGATTTTTTATAAAACCCCGGAGATGATTGTTCAGGGGCTGTTTTCTTATCTGGGGCATTTTGGTGTTCAGGTTTTTATTATTATCAGTGCTTATGGTTTAACGTTAAGTCATTACAACGCAAAGCAATATTACGGCCGTTTTGTTGTTTCCAGAATGAAAAAAATATACCCGGCATTTTTGCTGGCTATTCTCGCCTGGTTATGTTTAAGAGTTTTATGGTTATTGCTGCAAGATGACTTCAGTGTAGCCAGGCTGGAGCTACCGGCCATCGCACTAAAACTGTTGTTGTTATCGTCTTTTATTCCGGGGTATGAACTGGAACCCGTTGGTCCCTGGTGGTTTATCCCCTTTATCTTTCAGTTTTATCTGTTGTTTCCTTTACTGAGCAGTCTGCATCAACGTTATGGCAACCTTGCGCTGCTGGCTATTTCGGCGGTCGGAATTCTGGCGGGGTATTCGGCAGATCTGGTGCCTTTTGGTATCTATTACACAGTGTTGCCGCATCTACCCGTGATCTGTTTTGGCATCTACCTTGCCTGTAATCCACAGTTTGAACTAAGCAAAGGCCTGTTGCTTTGTTGTTTGATACTGTTTGTGTTAGGTAACTTTTTTGAAGCTTTTTTTGTGTTTACCCATATCACTGCCGGACTGCTGTTTTTAGCATTATTTGTTTATCTTAAAAATTGCCTGACTCAAGGCAGTTTTATTGAAAAATCAGTACTTTTTATCGGTCAAATATCATTGCAAATTTTCTTGGTGAATGGGTTTTGCCGAACCCCAATGTTTGAGTGGGCATTGGCTGACGGGCGCTGGTTTATGATTTATTTTTACACTGTTATCTTTTTAAGCATTACCTTCGTCTTGTCGGTATTTCTGTATTATTTTGAATATTACTTTCTGAGAATAATAAAGAGAAAATAAGATATTAACCGGTTGTAACTATGTCGGGTTTTTCATTTATTAGCCCTGGCGAACTGTCATTTCAACACTACTGGTTTATATTTATGAGCGATAGTTTTATCTGCCGGCATCTTTATGGCCGGTGTCATTTGTTATATCCAAGCGGATAGGTTGTATTTTAAATAGAAACAGCTTTTTAGCCTGTTGTTCTGGTTATATCCTGTAGTAATAATCTTAAGCTGCTAATCCTTTAGCAAAGCTGTCATCATCCGGCTTGTCGGTTAAGGATGTTGCCTGATTATGAATAGAATAAAGTCCTGGTTCTTTTCACATATTGACGATGTAATCATTATTACTACCCTGTTGTTTGTTTCTGCTTTAGAGATATTTTTAATCAATCGCAAGTTTGGTGTTTTCACCGGCGGTTTTGGTAGTTCTATTGTTGTTGACAACCTGGGGGAGCAACTTTGGTTTGTACTGGGCTATTTGCTGGCGCAAGGTTTGTTCGCCATCTTGCTGTGGAGTTTTGCCCGTTTTATCACCAGACGGCTGCCCCGTTGGACCACCGCTGTTATTTTCAGTTTGTTGATGCTACAAACCACAATTCTGCTGCTGACGGTTAAGTTTCAGCTGCATAGTTATTTTAGTGATGCGCTAAGTTTTACTTTGGTGAAAAATCTTGGTGGCGGTAGTGTTGTTGATGCGCTGCTGTTTGTTTTTAATGAAGTTGCCGTCGGTTTGTTTGTTATTGTCATCATGCTGCTGATCAATCTGCTGTGCTGGCGTTGGCTAAAACAACGCTTGCATAGTGGTGCCAAAAGACAGGAGCGGGGGTTGTTATTGCCTGTTGTTGCAATCAGTGCCTCCTTTATTGTTTGTGCTTTTATGGTACCCAGAGTGGCTGGCGACACCCAGCATGGTTTGAGTAAAACACTGGCTTATCAGACTGGCTCGGTATTGCTGAATGCGGCAACAGATTTTGATGCGGACGGATATGGCCTGTTTCATCACCTGTATGATAAAGCGCCCTTTGATGGTGATAGTTATCCTTATTCCATTGCGCTTCACGCCGATAACAGTATCAGTATTGGTGGTTTTAACGCTAAGTTGCAGTTGGAAAAGTTAACTCCGCTTGCGGTAAACAACAAATTTTCAGCTGCACCTCCCCATGTGGTTGTGGTTGTTATTGAAAGTACCCGCAGTGATGTGATTGGCAAGCGGCTCCATGGCAAACCTGTGGCGCCTCATCTGGAAGCCCTGGTACAGGGGGGGAGTCTGGCGTCTCCGAACTTTAGTCATGTTGGTTTTACTACTTATTCGTTAAAATCATTGTTTAGCGGAGAGTTATTACCCGACATGCTATCTCCGTCTTTATTTGATGATTTCAAGAAAAATGGCTACAAAATTGGCGTTTTTTCCGGTCAGCCGGAAAGTTTTGGTGATATTTCTGCCACGGTGCGGATGAAACAGAATGCCGATATTTATGTTGATGCCGAAACCTTAAAAGACAAACGTGCTTTCAGTTTTGCCGCCAAAGGTTCTTTGCTGGTTGACGAACAACATCTGTTAAAAGCATTTGACAGTCACTTCAGTGAGGCGCGGCAGTGGCAACAACCGGTGTTTTTATATTTTAATTTTCAGTCACCGCATTTTCCGTATCATCACCCTGATGTGGCGCTTAACCTGATTAAAAAGCCGATAAAACGCGATGATATTTCAATTAAAAACAAAGATTTGGTTGCTGAGACTTATTGGAACGTTGTTGCGCATTCAGACCAACAGTTAGGCGCCTTGGTGGCAAAACTGAAACAGTTGGGGGTGTGGCAAAACACCCTGTTGTTTGTCACTTCAGATCATGGTGAAGAATTGTATGACGAAGGGTTTTTAGGACATGGACATGTGATTAATTACCATCAGAATGCAACATTTCTGGTGTCTAACAAAGCGAATAGCCTGCCACCAGGGCCGGTCAGCTTAAGTGATTTTCGCAGTATTGTTTTAGGTCTGGTTAATGGCACCCCACAGCAACAAGTGGCAGCGCCTCCATTTATGTATGTGGGGGGCTTGGCAAGACCCAATCAAATTGGTTTGGCTGGACAACAAGGTACTTTAACCACCTTAAAGTTTGAATCCAGAATGGTGTGTTTTGTCGAGCAGCAGCGCTGTAGTTCTTATGACACACTGGAAGGTGACGATGCCCACAGAGCAACACTATTGCTGCAGCGCTGGGCATCTGAGCTGGTGCAACGGCAACAACAAAACAGCCTGGATATTGTCAAAAGGTGAAGCAAAGCCGCGGCTGTTAAGAAACTTTTGAAGTCACCCGGTGAAAAACAGCATCAATCAGATGCTGTTTTTTTATCTGCTATTTAAACTTTTGTCTGGTTTAACACAAAAGTACAACTTATCTGCTGCACCTGTTGCCGCCAGACTTCTGTTGAAAAAGTGTGGTTAGCACCGGGCAAATGATGGTGCTCTGCCTGTTGCAGTAACTGTTGCCACTCTGGCTGTTGCTGGCATAAATCCAGAAACTCCTGTGCTGTTAAGTCTTCACCGCTGGTGATCACACACACCTTTGCCTGCAGCTTCGACCAGCTTTGCTGCATATGCAGCACGTAATTTTGCTCGTTACTTGCTTCAGGAGTATTGCTGACACTGACCGCTTTGCTGTTGGCCTGTTGCAGGTTTTGCCATAACGACTTCACGCTTTGCAGCACTTTAAAGTTGCCGGAGAATAATTTTTGCCAGAACTCTTTGTTGGTTAAACGCTTCAGGTAATAGTGTTTCACCATGGTTTTGGCATAACTTTGTTGCTGGCGCACCCAGGGGTTTAATAACACCAGTCCGGTCACTCTTGGATCTGGTTGTTGCCTCAGAGCCAGTAAAATTGCGCTGGCGCCATCACATAAGCCCCAGAGCACCACAGAAGTTAACTGGGGTTGCAGGCTAAAAAATTGATTGATAGCAGCATGAATATCAGCGCTTTGCTGATAAAAAGGCGTTGGCTCGCCTGAGCTGTCACCCATGCCGCTGACGTCAAACCGAAAAGCCGGAATGTTTTGCGCTGCAGCTGCGCGGCATATTTTGACAAACTGCCGGTGGCTGCCAATTCGGTATTGTGGGCCACCAACCACAATGAGTAACCCGGTGCTGCCAGCGGCAGGGCTTAAAATGCCCACCAAAGTTTGTTGCTGCTGTGTTGTTTGCGAAAGGCTCTGAAATTGAATGGCTTGTTCTGTCATGCTGTTTTGCCTGTTAAAAATTCGACACTACGGGCAATCAGCTCCGGGCTTTGCACCAGCTCTGTGGCATTCCACCAGGCCGGCCCCTGCAGCTGCGCAAACTCTGCGGCAAAATATTGCGACAACAAGCCCATACCTTTTTCACAAACCGGACTGATATTGGGCAACATGGAGGTTTCCAGCCACAACAACGGCGTTTGTTGATAAAGTGCGGGTAGGGCAGTTACATCTTTGAGTGCATAAATACTGCTGACAAAATTTTGTGTAATAGGGTAACCGGCAATTTCCACTACCTCACCTGTACTCAATTGATATTCCAGCTCTTTTTGTGTTGTTTTATTGCCTGTTGCCATTTGTTCGGCAATTTTTAAGCGGAAAAACTGCTGTAAAAAAGTGCTGCTTTGCAAATAAGGTTGCCATAACAGTATTTTATTTACCGGTAGTGGTAGGGCTTCTGTTGCCAATAAATCAATTAGTTGTAGGGCGCCATAGCGAATTGCAATTAATGAAACTGTTCGAAATCCTTCCTCTGCTAAAAAATCGAATGCTGATTTGTAATTCGCTCGCCACTGCTGGGCAGTTGCTTCTGATAGATCACCTTCGCTGTCACCTGTGCCAAACACATCAATATGGAAACAGCTAATCCCCTGTTGGTAAAGCATTATTTTTGTTTTATTCAGGAGATGCCTGGTTTTATTCGACTCTTCGGCAAAAGCACTAACAAAAAGCACAACATCACAACGATTAGCTGTTTGGTAGTAGTGGGTAAAGCAGCTGTGGCCATCAATTTGTTTAAATTGTGTGCTAATCATGACGAAACGCTTTCCGAAGTATCAGTTTCATGAAGGTTTTTAATTTCTGGAGCAGGGACAATAATTTGCCGCTTAAGGTGTTTATATTGAACATTTCGACGTTATAAATCGGAGATTTTTCGTTCATCCAAAGTTCTTTAAAAGGATCGCTGCCTAACAAAAAGTCTATTTTGCGTATTTGATTGTTAGCTGCATGTTGAATCATTTCGTAGGTAAGGATGCTGCCGGGTGATAAAGGGTCAAATTTCTTGTCTTGTGCAAGCTTAAAAATGCTTGCAACACCTGCATTAAAAATCCAAAGCTGAGCTGCCGTCGGTATATCGTCGATATAAACAAAACCAATATAAACATCAGCATTTTTATAGTGTTCTGTCATCAACCAGTTGATAAAATTGCAGTTTGGTTCCGAACATTTCCAGCTGTTTGCATAAACAGCCCAGTAGTCTTCTCTGTCCTTTGCATCAATATTGCTTTTAATCACCACGGTATAAGCACGTTTTTTCAGCTGCTTATATTTCCGGCTTATTGTGTTCTTGATTATCGAAGGGCGTTGCTGCCAATAGGCCTGGAAGTTGTCAAATTCGACAGAATAGTTTTTGGTGTGTTCGATAAAGTACAATGCGCCGGAAAATTTATCAGATGCAGACTGAATAGTTTCTAGTTGTGAGCTGCTCATCTCAGGCAAATAAAGTCTATTCCATTGTAGCCTGTTGTCATGTAGTAAATGGATGAAAAGCGACCATGCTGTTTCTTCATTCAGTACACTACTGTCGAAGAAGATAAACTGTGCTGGTGTATAAAAATTTGAGATCAGAGAAATACGTCCGTTTTTTGAAAACAGCGGCACAGCCAGGATTGCTGCATTGCCTTGCTTTACAAATAACATCAAAAAATTGTCGTTTTGAAGGTTTTTTGTTTCGACTTCAAAGCGGGTAATATTCTGAAACCAGCTGAGTGCGCCAAACACCTCATGTTTTTTATGTGATTCCAGCCAAAAAATTTGGCTGGAATTCAGTCTATTCAGCGGGACAATATGAACATCACAATCTGCCACATTTACCAGCATGTCAGGCTCTCTGCAACAATACTCGTTTAGCGAGTGCTGCCAGTGCGTAAACGAATGGTTTTAAATCCCTTTTGTCAAAATAAGTGAATGTTGGCTTTTTCTGATAAGGAGTCAGCGTTTTTTGTTTCCAGCACAATTCCAAAAACGAAAGTGGTTCACGTTCGTTATCAAACCAAATGGTAGGGGTGATGGTTGTATACCTGGGTACCTGTTCCCCAATTGCAAGCATAAACTCCTGATAAGGCTGATTTACTCCGGCTGCAATAATAATTTGCACTAAGAACTCAGTGCGGCCCACTGTAGGTTCAATAACCCAGTATTCACCATGTTGATCTTTTTTAAGTTCAAGAGCTATAGGGCCGTTTAATGCAAAAGGCTCAACAAACTGCGTGGCTAACTGTGCAACTTTGGCGTCATCATAAAGTTCAGCAATCGTTGCCTGGCCTCTTTCCGGTGGATATGAACGTAGTTTTCTGCCGGTGTTTATCTGAATCACTTCGCCATTTTGCAAGAGCATCTCGGCAAAATAGATACTTGAGTCCGAGCCTGCAATAAACTCCTGAGCGAGGATAGGCAGATCCTTTTGGAACCTGAGCAACGCCTCTTTTAGAGCAGATGGGTTTTTTATCATTTCTGTTTTGAATGATGAAAGTGGCTTTGCAGGTTTAATAATTAATGGGTATCTGAATTCATCAAGGGCAGAAAGATTTTCAGCTGCCGATGAAATAAGATAAGAGCGCGGGTAATTTAAGCCGCTGTTAGCAGAAGCAGCTTCAAGCTCCTCTTTCTTTTGCAGTTTTAGAATGTTTTCGTGGCAATTGGCCCAGCTGACTAAATAATGCTGACAGATTTCCTGAATATGACTACCTACAAACTTCACATGATTATCATTGGTTGGCATCAATACTATATCCTTCCACTGACTTAACGTGTTACGTATAGTGATCAGCGCATTTTTAAGATAGGTATCTTCGAAACTATCAACCTGAAAAACTTTTTCAACGCAGTTTGTTTGTACTCCTGGCAGAGACATATTTTTTTCAACTGCATAAACAACTACATTTTCCTTATGAAGTGCCCGAGCCATCGCAAGGCCATGACTACAAAGCCCAATGATTAATACCGCAGCATTTTTCTTTGCTTGCATGTTCTTTCCTATGACATTAGTTGTTTTATCAAACGAAGATGAAATTTCAGCGGATGTTGATCCCAGGGCGTAAACCGCTTTAAACGCAGCGGAGATGTTGCGGCTGTGGAATAACCCCAGTTGGTCATCACGGCTGACTTAAAACCAGCTGCTGCCACCCATTGCACTGCCACATCATCAAAATCACGGCCTTCCACGCCATTGGGGTAGGCAAAATGCTCAATTGGCTTGTGCAGAATTTGTTCAAGCAAAGTTTTGCTTTGCTCAATTTCTGCCTGTTGGGCTTTGGCATCCAGACTTTTTAAAATAGGGTGGTTATGGGTATGAGCGCCAATAGTGACCCCCAAAGCGGACAGCTGTTGCAGCTGACTGTCGTTCATCATACGTGGCGCGTATTCATCCGCCTGATTAAGCCTGTACAGCTCATCCACAGCCTGCAGCCGTTCGGCCACTGGCAAATATTTCAGTTTTTTTAATAACTGTTGCGCCGCGGTTATCCGGCTTGGCCAGTCGCCAAGCTGAATTTCAGCTTCGCTGGTTTTAAGCACAAAGCGGTTTGGGTCGGCGCATAAATCCTGAATGCGGTCATTCCACATATTGTCGCCATTTCGAAACGCTGTCGCCACATACACAGTGGCTGGAATGTTATATCTGGCCAGAATAGGTTGTGCCACTGTCAGGTTATTCAGGTAACCATCATCAAAAGTGACACAAACCGCGTTGGCAGGCAGTGTACCTGAAGCCAAACGCTGCACGGCTTCGTCAAGCGACAGCGGCGTAAAATAACGCGCCAATAGCTGCATTTGCCAGTCAAATTCTGCAGCCGTTGGTTCACTGGGGCGGATTGGGTCCCGTGTTGGTACTACCTGATGGTAAATCAGAATAGAAAGCTTGCCGCGACCAAGCAGCTGACCTGCCACTTTTAAAAAGGCGTGCAGCATCAGTGTGTGGCTCCCAGCTGTTCCAGCCACAACTCGAGGATCACCATGATCCAAATCAGCTCGCCGTAATAACCTGAATGCCCACTCTGGTAAATTTTCAAGGCTTCATCAATAAACTCAGCTTTGACAATGTGGCGCCCTTTGAGCTGGTTCAGGCTTTGTACGGTAAGTGCCTGTAGCGCTGGCTGTTCTTTCATCCAAACGCCAAAAGGCAAACCAAAACCGTGTTTGCTTTTAGCCAGGGTTTCATCCGGCAAAAAACCACGGAAACTGTTTTTATAAAAATCACGCAGTTTTTTACCTGGCAGCTTCAGTGCAGTTGGCACTTCACAGCTAAAATCCACCACTTCTTTTTCAAACAGCGGATAACGCACTTCAACGCCGGCTTTGTGGCACATAGAGCTAACTTTGACAAAGTCATTGTCGGCTAAGGTAAATTTCCAGTCGAGGTACATCATTCGTTCAACCGGATCGGCAGACTTGCAGGAGCCATAACGGTCACGTTTGGCCTGTGCCGGTGCATTAGCGTCAACCTTTGCTAAAAACTCAGCGCAGAACATATCTTCTAAGGCAAAACGGTTTAAAAAGTTGTAGCTGTCGAGCCGGTCGGGTAGTGGCACATTGGCCTGGTCGACATAACTTTTGGCTTTATTTACCACCGGTAATTTGGCCAGCGGCGTTTTTAATAACAACTCGAGCGGTGAGCGGATAAAACCAGGTACCTCTTGATACACTTCAAACACTTTTTGTTTTGCGTAACGTTCGTTACCGGCAAATATTTCATCACCACCATCACCAGCCAACATCACTTTTACACCATGCTGTTTGGCGATTTTGGCGCAGATAAAAGCCGCCATGGCCGATGAGTTACCAAAAGGTTCGTCAAAATAACCGGCAACTTCGACAAAGTTTTCAACTATTTCATTAGGTTGCAGATAGTGCACATGGTGGTTACTGCCAAAGTGTTTGGCGGTAATTAAGGCATACTCGGTTTCATCGTAGCCTTTGGCGTCAAACCCAATGGAAAAAGTACGGGCGCCTGGCTGGTTTTTACATAAATAACCACTGACCGTTGAGCTGTCGAGGCCACCACTTAAAAACGCGGCGTTGTTTGGTGCCACATTACGTTGTACTGCTTTGCTGATGGCATCACGGCATTGTTGCTGCAATTGCGCTTCAGTCAGTGCAGTTACCGGATAATCCGGTGTATACAGTTCTTGTTGTTGCTGTTTACCATTGGCAGCAAGGTGCAGTTCAGTGGCAGGTTCCAGTTTCAGCGTTTGTTTAAAAATAGTAGTGGCCGATGGAATACAGTGAAAAAAGAAGTAGTTAAAAATGGCCTGCGGATTTAGCGGCGCTTTGGTGGCCGCAGGGTGTTTTAAATGGTCGCTGACCCATAGGTGTTGTGTCTGCTGTTGCTGCACATCTGTCGCGGCAGGAATATGGTAATAAAGTGGCAGTGAAGCAACGTGGTCGTTCAGCAATAACAGAGAGCCATCGCGTTTATTCAGCAGCACCAGGCTAAAGAAGCCCGCCAGTTGGCTGTAATAGTCAGCCGGTTTTGCCAGCAATAATTGCAGCAGCCACTCTAAATTGCTGCTTTGTGGGTAATCTTCACCATAAGGCCGTACCCGTCCCAATACCAATAAAATAGCGTCAGCAGTTTCATATTGCTGTAACGGGTTTTTATGGTAAAAGCTGAATGTCTGGTGCCAGGATTCGGTTGTCAGCGTGAATTCAACAACTTGGCCGGCGAGGGCAGGACTGCTGAAGTTTTCAGTCGGGTTAAGGCTTTGGATCCACATACAAACTTAGTCTTCCCTTCAAAGTTTTTATTGCCGCTAAGTTACCTTTTTTCCGCCATCTTGCATAGCCGCAGGCCTGAATAAACAAAACCTTAGCTGTTTTGTATTGAGGGCACCCCATGGTCTTTCGCGAAGTAAAAACAGACTGATTTTTGTGCATTCGTTTAATCAAAAGAAGTTTGATAGTTTGATTTCTGCTAACAAAAAAGTATAAGGCTCATTTTTTAAATTTGATAACGTGTTTATATCCAAAATCAGACATGCAAATGCATAAATAAATAATTGATTTAATGATAAAATTTTTGTTTTTTAAACAACCAATAAAAGATTGTTTTGCTTTATCTCTGTGACCGGCCCAAAAACTCTGATAACCATACATAAAATGGCGTTCAGCCAAATATTGTTGGTATAAATCTTCTGTCAGGCAGTTGCCATCCGGGCTGCAGAAACCATATTTTTCAACTGCTGTTTGCAATACCAATAAACTGAAATTTTTTGCATGCACTTTGTTGGTGGTACTTTGCAGATTGGCACGGTATAACGCATACACAGTTTTGAGTTTGGCTATTTTGCCAATACGCGACAAACGCAGCCAATAATCATGATCTTCCCCAACCCTGAGCTCTTCGTTAAAAAAACCTACCGTATCCACAATTTGTTTTTTGATCACAATGCTAATGGTATGAATAACTGAGCTTTGTAACAAAGGCAGATATAACCATCCTGTTCTTTCTGGTTGTAACTCGAGCCGCTGTTCAGGGGATGGTTGGTTAAATGATGCTGGATCATTACCATCCCATACCGACCAGCTGCAAAAACAGGCAATAAAATCCGGATTTGTTTGCAAAAACTCCAGCTGGGCACTGAGTTTACCCGGCAACCATAAGTCGTCGCTATCAAGAAAAGCGATATAGTCACCAGTGGCATGACGAATACCGTTATTACGAGCCGCCGCCGGGCCCTGATTGGGCTGAACAATAACCCTGATACGATCACCATAACTGGCAAGCACTTCCAGGCTATTATCTTTTGAGCCGTCATCTACCACAATCAGTTCAATATTGGGGTAGTCCTGCTGTAATACACTGTCAACGGCCTGACGTACAAAAGCGCCGTTGTTGTAGCAGGGCATAATTACGCTGACTTTGGGGCACAACACATTAGCCTGCATAACGGCTCCGCAGCTCTGTGGCTTTTGCCAATAAACGCTCGGTATTTTGTTTTAACCTGTCATCATCACTTAAAAACATCTGCTGTTTTGCCGCCAACTGTTGTAAAGCTGATGCGCAGCTATCGACAACTTGTTGACTGGAGCGTGCAATTGGCGCTTCTTGCCAGTGGTTTTGCCACAATGGCGTGTTGTGCAGCAGGCGTTTAATTTTATGTTTGACAGTGTCTTTGAAACCAAAAAGTTCATCACCCCGGTACACCGCCGGCAAAAAGTTAAATTCAGCTGTGACTGCAACTGAATCTAACCAGTCTTGCCATTTAAATTCGGAAATATGCGGATAAGCTTTTGCTGGCGTCCAGGGAACACGAAAAGCATCGGCCAGTATGGCGCCGTGCATGGCTTCGGTGATCAGATGTTTACTTTGTTTGATCTCTTTAAATACCTGCAAAAATGGTTGCCTTGGGTCAATAAAATGAACACCGGCCTGAGTGCACAGATATTGCCAGTCGCCAAGCAAAGCACTGTGGCAATGTGGCATATAAGAAGTTTGGTAACGTTTTTCCAATGACTCATTAAAAAACAACGGTGTCAACATAGCCGCATCGGTAATGGCGGTTTCAGCACTCAGACCCAGTGCTTTAGCAGTCCGAGGTCCACGTACACAACTGAATGTCCAGTTGTCATTGATGGCCGGCAGTTGACCATAACCGTGACCAGAACCAAATACCGTGACCTTATTGGCGGTTGGAATACGGTGGTTTAATAAAGTGCCGACACCAACCAGCAGGTCTTGTTCATTGTCGTCCAGCAGCTCCGGGAATAACTGGCCAAATAACCATGGATTTAAATCGTCACCAAAATTTCCATGCGGATCTTTAAAATAATACAGTTTCATAGCTATCCATAAATCAAAGTCTGAACTTTGCAGCTTCCAGTAGTTGAGCGCGGTTAAATACCCAGGATAATAAAAGGTAAAGCACGGCACCGGCAAAAGATTTTAGCAACAACAACACTAGCTTATGCCAGTCGGCAGGCAGGTAAACTGACAACCAATACAGCGCCCCTAAGGTTAAAGCTGCAACCAAAGCTGGGCGCAGCATTGTTGCAATTAACATAAAAAAAGGAATATCTGCTCTGCGGGTAGATAAATTCAGCGCAAAAGCCAGAATTAGCGGTGTGGCAATCAACCAGGCCAAAGCCAGGCCTTGTAAACCATAAGGGGCAGCAAAATAAAATAACAAAGCCACCACCACACAAGAAAAGCTGACATGTTGCAAGCCCGTTTGCGGGTGACCAAGTGCTTTTAATAGCGGTGAAAATAAATTACTGACAATCCGAAATGGCACTGTCAGCAGAATTATTTGTAAAGCTATAACAGCTGGTAGCCATTGTTTACCAAGTAAAAGCTCCACGAGTTCTGGTGCTACAGCACTAAAAATAGAAAACAGCGGGAAAACAGCAAAACAAATCAGCCGAAGCATATAACTAAAAATGCGGCGGCACTCGGTCGGATTGTGTTTGATATTGGCGTACATCGGATAAGCAACTTCGTTCACCAGTGGCATAATTTTGACCATAGGCAGCAAGGCCAGATGCATGGCAAGTGCATAATAGCCCAAAGTCTGGCTGTCAATTTGATTAGCAATCACCAGAATATCCACTTTCATAAACAAACCAAACAGCAAACTGGTGGCGGCCACTGTCAGGCCAAACTTCAGAGGCGACCACATGCCGGTGAGTTCAAAAGCGGGTAGGTAGAACTTTTTCAAAATAAGGTTGTAACCCAAAGTTCTGAGCAGAATATTCAGCAGGCTGGAGATAATCAGTGACCAAAACCCAAAACCACCATAGGCCAATACCAATGACAGCAATGCAGTGCTAACCGCCGCATAAAGGTCTATTTTGCCACGGGATTTAAAATCCATATTTTTAGCAAGAATGCTGGATGACAACACCAGCCAGGGGGTGAACATAAACACCAATGCACTTAAACGCAATACCAGCGTGAGGTCGGGTTGATTGTAATACCGCGCTAAATAAGGCGCTGAGATTAACAGCAGTGAACACATCACACTGGTGAGCAGCAATAACAAACTCAGCACTTTTTTATTAAATTGCTCGTCTGCATCGGTGCGCTGGATCACGACATCACCCAAACCTGCGGAGCAAAATAACATCACTAACATAAAAATAATTTCAGTTAATGCCACTATGCCGTAGTCAGCAGGGGTCAGGTAGCGGATCACAATCAGCGAAATCAGCCAGGTTGCGACCTGCGACATACCCCGTAGATACAAGGTCCACTTAAATGCCTGACGGGCTGTGTTTAATGACGATGACATAAAACTTCCATAAAAGGTCTGACAACAATCGGAAAAACTTAAATCTGATGACCTTTTTCTTTTAACATCCGCCGCAGACCCGGCAAGGGGTAGCCTCTGGCATAAGCCACTTTGGCATGTTGTTTCGCCTTTTCATAATCATTGGTTTTAAAATAATAAATACCAATAAAATAATTTAAGTCGGCAGAAGTTTGTTTATGTTTCTCATCTGCTGAGTTTAAGATAGCAATTGCTTCCTGAGTTTTGCCTTTTTTATCGTGTTGACGGGCAAGCTCAATGTAAGCAGGCAAATAGCTAGGGAGCTCTTTTAACAGAGTCTTTAATGTGGCGCTGCTTTTATCAAATGAACCCACAGAGAACTGAGCTCTAGCCAAATTTAACTTTATTTCTCCATAAAACGGATTGTGCTGAGGTACTTTACGAGCAGTAAAACTAATTTCATTAAGTGCTTTTTTATAAAGGGCGGCCTTTTTTCTTTCATCAAGAGTTTGTTGCGCACGCTTCAAAATGACGAGACCAGCACAATAGTGCCAGGCTCCACCTACTTTTTCGGCGTCAATAAAAGCTTGCTTCTTTTCAGTGGCCGAAAATTTGTCTGCATAACCTAATGATCGCCCAATAACAGAGCTACCGTAAAATAACTGACATGACCTGTGCAGCTGGTTGAATTCGGATTCAGTTATCACTACATCAAAAGCCCGGCTGGAAAATGAGGCAATACAACAAAAAATGCCAAAAATGCTTAGGTAAATTGTTGAATAACTCATGTTGATTTGCCTGTTTATAAACTAAAAAAGAACACCAAAACGCAATTCGGGCGCTTTGACAAGATTGAACAACGGTTAGCTTTTGGCAACATCAGCCGTTGTTGCTGTGGTATTGGCAAGGATAATATTACATACCACCACCAAACCAAATACAGCGTAAATCAAATCAAAATAAGCCAGGCTGACGTTCATCCCGGTAATACAATATCCAATAATTGATACGTTCAGTGCACTACAAAAATTCTCCAGCCAGCCTAAGCCCAGTTGTTTTGCTTTGCGCTGATTAGCCCTATTGGTTAAAAAACATTTGCTCAGAATAATGATAAATAAAAACAAACCAATAAAACCGTGATCGCCAAGCACCTGAAAATAAATATTATGGGCAGCTTTGGGGGCCAAATCAGCTGGGATAGGGGGGGTTTCCAGTGGACCAAAGTTTGGGGTAAAGGGGGCATAATAACGCCATAAAATTGGGTCCGTCACAGCTTTGTAACCAGCTCCGGTCAGAGGATCATCCAGTGCAATTAACGTTGATATTTTCCATGCCCAGAGTCTGCCAATAAAAGAGCTGTCTTCGGTCGCTGCAGTACTGACTGTGTTCTGCCGTTCACGCCATTCTTCCGGGGTTTGGCTATATAAAAAAGGTAAAAAGGTGAAGGCCAAAATGGCCCAAATCACTTTTTTATCGCTTTTTAACCAAGCGGCAAATGCAATAATACTTAAACCAATAAAGCCACCGCGTGAATAAGTGCCGACTACTGCAACTATATTCAGAATAGCCAGGATCCATAAGCCTTTTTTCACGAAAGTATTTTCAGTGACATAAATCAGAAAGAAAACCAGAGGCAAGCACATATTAATAGCAACAGCCAAGTCGTTACGATCAATAATAATACCAGCTCGGCCAACTATCTGGTGGCCTCCTCCGGATAGTAAAAATTTGACGGCTTCCATTCCGGCATAAGATGAAATTGACAATACAATACACCAGACAAAAGTAATCAACTGATGCTTAGTTCGAAGAATGAGTGCGGTAAAAACAAATAATAAAGCTGTTTTGAAATGTTCAATATATTCTGCATTTACGTCAGAAGCATGAATGGTATTTTGTGCCATTGTCGAAATAAAACACATCAATAAAAATAAAATAATAAAAAAACCAACACTACCGATGGAAAACTTCTTCTCTTTAAATACAATCAGATAAGACATTAAAGTAACAAGAACGATCGTAAAATTCATCCGTAAGCTGGTAGAAAAACCAAAGGCCCATTTGGTGGGGGCTGTTAGGGCTATCCAAATCCAGGCGGAAACGCCGATATAGGGTTTTTTAAAGGAATAATAAATGGCCATAAAAAAGAAGGCGACCAGCAGAATATCGCGCATTAGTTGTCATCCTTATTCGCTGACCAGCGAAACAGGTAAATCACGGCGACAACAACGGCCAGTAAATACAGCTGGTCAATCATAACGGCACAACCTTGCTAATAACATAACGGTATTTGCCAGACTTTTCTGGTGCTATTTCAGCAACATACTCAATATCGATATGTACGTCCTGGCCTAAACGTTGTTTAAATTGCTGCTGAATGACAGCTTCAGTTTCAGCTGGCAGCTTGTTGTTGGCAGTGACAATTTGCACCTGGCTATGCAGCAGGCTGTGCTGGGTAATTTTAAAACCGTCGATGGCCGGAATGTCGCGCAGAATATAAATCAGCGCCAGACCGTGCATCATGGTGCCATTGGCTGCCACCACAAAATCGGTCGAGCGGCCTTCAAGTTGTTCCAGCAAAGGCAAGCCACGGCCACAACTGCAACTTTGGGTGGATAAAGCCGCAATATCGCCGGTGCGGTAGCGCACAAAAGGGAACTCGGAGGTGGCGAGGTGAGTGACCACAATTTCCCCCTGAACACCTTTTTCGACCGGTTTGCCTTCGCGGTCAACAATTTCTACCACTATGTCTTCCGCGCTGATATGCATGCCACCTGCCGGGCATTGGTGGGCAATAAAACCGGCATCGCGGCCGCCGTAACCATTGGCAACGGGGGCATTAAATACCTGCTCAATCAGTTCACGCTGGTAGGGGTAAAGGCGTTCTGATGTAACAAACACAACCTGAATGCCAAGACCGGTTAAATCAATCTGATGTTTAACGGCGTTTTGTGCAATCAGGTGAAACACTGAAGGGTAACCAAACAGCATTGTTGGTTTGGTGTCTTGTATTTGTTTAATAAAATCAAGGAGCTTTGCTTCGGTTAAATCAAAGGCCGGAATAAGGGTGGAGCGAAATAGTTTATCGCGCCAGATTTTAATCTTGTCTTGTTTGGTGAGTTCAATAGGGGAGCCCCAGGCCACAATTTCTTTATCACCTATATCTACATTCCACCAGCGGGTGGCGCGCCATTTTGCCGCCACATCATGAGAAACACGCTCGTTCCCCAGCAAAAATACCAATGGCTGGCCGCTGGAGCCGCCGGTATTAAAGCGTTTCAGCGGGCCGGCATTGTCGGCTTTAAAGTGCTCAAAATGGTTGCGGATCACATCTTTGGTTAAAAATGGCAGTTTAGTTAAGTCAGCAGCAGTGCGGATGTCATCCGGTGTTAACGAAAGTTTTTTAAACAGTTCGCGATAATAGGGCACATGCTGGTAAATGCTTTGAATAAACGCCTGTAATCTTTGTGACTGAATGCTGGCAATGTCACTGCTGCTTTGCCACTGGCTTTGTTCCAGGCGCTTAAACTCTTTCACGGTGTGGTGTTTTTTTAACCATTCGTGAAGGGGGAACAATAGCCCGGCTACCAGCTTTGTATATAAAGAAGTGCTCATTGTGAACCTGCCTGATTGCGGGAGCTGATGGCTGTCTGGTATGTATGAAGCAGTGCCTGGCTGACACTTGACCAGGCAAAACGGGCAGTTTTTGCCAGGCCATTTTCTACCAGCTGTTGACGCAGCCTGCTGTTGGTTAAGACTTCGACGGCGTGTTGGCTAAAAAGTGTTGCATCACCGGGTGGCAATAGCACTGCATCCACACCGTCAGAGACTAAATCCGGAATACCACCGACATTACTGGTTAATACCGGTATGCCACAAGCCAGCGCTTCGATAACCGAATTAGGGCTGTTATCCACCAAACTGGTATTGAGCATTAAATCTGCACTGCGATACAGCTCAGCCATCTGGTCAGCATCGAGCCGGCCGAGAAAATGCACTGAATCGCTGATTTTTAATTCCTGGCAAAGAGCTTTGAGTGCATGTTCTTCCGGGCCAGAACCTGCCACCGATAATGTTGCCTGAGGTAAGCTGGTTTTGAGCAGGGCAAAAGCACGAACTGCGGTGGCAATGTCGTAAATAGCTTCAAGATTACGCGTCACAATAAGATGAGGTTTTGCCGGGATCACTCTGAGTTTGGCATTTAAATCAGCGGCCGGATAAAAGCGTTTTTGTTCCAGCACATTGGGTATCACAACTGCATCAGTGGCAAATTCAGCAAACACACGGCGTAAATAGGCCGAAGGCACCACTACAGCACTACAACGGCGCACCGAGGGGCCAACCACAGACCAGGCACCTTCGAAAAACTGTTTGGCATGGCCACCACGATAATTCATCACCATAGGTTTTTTGCGCCAATGGGCAATCCAGATAGCCGGAGCTGCAAATAGATGCCAGGACCAGCCAGAGTTAGCCATTAAATGGCAGACATCGTTATTGCCGATATTGCGGTATAAAGCCAACAGATAAGGAACAAGACGAAATACAGCTCTAAGCCCTGGTACTTTGCCGATAAACACCGGTTGATAAGGCGCGTTCACCGCAACCATGTTCACAACCGCACCTTCCTGCTCCAGTAATAATTTCAGCTGGCGTGTTTGATTGGCCATACCACCGGCAGGCGGAGGTATGGGGCCAATTAAACAAATGCGCAGGCCAGCGAGCTCATTTTGCATGGCAGAGTCTCTGATAGATGTTCAGATAAGGGCTACAGGATTGTTGCCAGTTCCGCACATTTTCCACAAAGTTGCGGCCATTTTGCCGAATTTGCGGCCATTGTTCGGTGGCATTTAACAGCTCGACAGCCGCATTGCTTAACGCGGTCACATCGTCACTTTGAAATAACCAACCGGTTTTACCATGTTCAATCAGTTCATGGTGTCCACCGACATTAGATGCCAGCAGCACCTTGCCTTGCGCCATCGCCTCCAGCGGCTTTAATGGGGTGACCAGTTCAGTCAGGCGCATGGATTTACGCGGATAAACCAGTAAATCCACCAGACTGTAATAACTGTTCACCACGCTGTGTGGCACCCGGCCAGGCATGATCACATGCTGCTCCAGCCCAAGCTCACGAATTTGTTGCTCCAGCGCCTGTTGTTGCGGGCCACCACCGACCAGCAATAACACAGCGTCCGGCACCTGCTTTAAAATGGCTGGCATAGCCGCCACCAGTAAATCCAGCCCTTCGTAAGCGTAAAAAGACCCGAGAAACCCCAGCACTTTTTTACCTTGCAGGCCAAGCTTTTCTGCCAGCTGCTGGTCTTTTTGGTTAATCAGCTGAAACTGTTCAACATTGACTGCATTGGGAATAGGCGTAATTTTATCGGCAGCTATGCCACGGCTGAGCATATCTTTGCGTAAACCTTCACAAATGGTGGTGACAGCGTCGGCACCTTTGAGCACATAGGTTTCCATGGCTTTGGTCAGGCGATAGCGTAAGTCACCTTCTTTACAGGTGCCGTGATCAACTGCAGCATCTTCCCAAAAAGCCCGTACTTCATACACTACCGGAATGCCGGCGGCTTTACCGGCTAACAGCGCGGCCATACCGTTTAATGCAGGGGAGTGCGCATGAATTACATCAGGTTTTTCCAGCGCTATCACTTCCAGCAAGCGTTTTTTCATCGCCGGAATAAGGATAAGCTGGTTCAGCACAGGGATTTTGCTGAGGAAGCCGTCAGGCGCTTCGGTGCGGTAAAAAGTGAGTCCGTCGACAGTTTCTTTTGCCTGTTGACATGCACCTTGTTTCGGGCTCGTGACATGACAGGTTTGAAAACCCATATTGGCTTGTTGCTGCAAAATAGCGCGCGAGCGGAAGGTATAGCCACTGTGCAGCGGAATTGAATGGTCGAATAAGTGCAGAATTTTCATCGGGATATGCCTTATTCCAACCTTAAAAAGCCATCAAACATCATCAGGGTCCAGAGTGATGCACTGTTGTCTTTTAAACCGCTGATATGATCTTTGACTAAACGTTTTAATTGGGCTGGGTCAAAAATGCCACAGCTGAGCATACGTTCAGACAAGACAGAGTCTTGCAGTTTTTGTTGCAGCGGACCACGGAACCAGTCGGCCAATGGCACTGAAAAGCCCATTTTTTTCCGGTACAACACATCATGCGGCAGATGAGGTTCCATCAGTTTTTTCAGACTGAATTTACCAACACCGTTTTGCAGATTGGCGCCTGATTCAAGCTTAAAGGCCCACTCGATAAACTTGTGATCTAAAAAGGGCACCCTTACTTCCAGCGAATGTGCCATCGAAGCACGGTCGACTTTGGTTAAAATATCGCCCACTAAATAAGTCTTTAAATCAAGGTATTGCACTGTTTTTAACGGATCTAACGCTTGTGTGTTTTTCTGATAACGACGGAATACCTGCAGCGAATTGTACCCATTGAGTTTTTGTTTAAACTCCTTCGAAAACAGCTTTTCACGTTCGTCAGCACGCAAAATAGAGATAGAGTTGTGATAACCCTCAACCGAGTCCATCGCCATCGACTGAAAAGTGGTTTTGGCACGCAGGAATTTCGGCGCCCAGTCGAGTTTTGGATACAACTTGCCAAGCGGCGCAAAAACGGCTTTACGCAGGCCAAGTGGTAGCAGGTTACGCACTTTATCTTCATGTAAATGCATATTGTAACGACGGTAACCGGCAAACACTTCGTCACCACCATCACCGGAAAGCGCAACAGTTACTTTTTTGCGTGCCATTTGGCAAACCCGGTAGGTGGGCATGGCTGAGCTGTCGGCATAAGGCTCGTCATACAGCGACGGCAGCATATCAATCAGCTCGAAATCATTTTGACTGACCACCTGCACACTGTGATTGGTGTGGTAACGGTCTGCCACCATCTGGGCAAATTCGGTTTCGTTAAAAGTGGGCACGTCAAAACCAATGGCACAGGTGTTTACCGGCTCGCTTTGTAACTGCGACATCATGGCAACTACGGCAGATGAATCGACACCGCCGGACAAAAAGGCGCCAAGAGGTACGTCTGCCACCATGCGAATGCCAACAGCTTCTTTAAACCGCGTTACCAGTTCGTTTTGGGCTTCTGTTGAGGTGACATCTTTGGACCACTCGGTTGGAATATCCCAATATTGCTCCGGCTCAGGCAGGCTGGTCATGCCTGGTGTTAACAACATGCGATAGCCTGGTTCAAGCTTAAAACAATGCTGATAAATGGTATAAGGTTCAGGTACATAACCAAAACTGAAATAGTCTTCAATAGCGGTATGGCGCAGCGTGCGGTCAAATTTCGGATGCTGTTTTAAGACTTTTAATTCAGAGCCAAAAATAAACTCATTGCCTGGCAATAAACTGTAAAACATCGGTTTTACGCCCAGCCGGTCGCGGGCCAAAAACAGGCTTTGGGTTTTTGCATCCCAGATACCAATGGCAAACATACCGCGCAGATGATGCACACAATCCACACCCCACTCACGCCAGGCGTGCAGAATAGTTTCGGTGTCGCCCTGACTGATAAACTGATAACCCTTGGCCTGCAGCTCAGTACGCAGCTCTTTAAAGTTATAAATTTCGCCATTAAATACCACACAGACGCTGTTATCCGGTGTACGCATCGGTTGCGGGCTGCCATCAAGGTCGATAATAGATAAACGGCGGTGTGCCAGGCCAACACCGGGCGCAAAAAAATAATCGCCGGCGTCCGGCCCCCGATGCAACTGGCTGTCGTTCATCTGCCTTAAGGTGTCGGCATCGGGTTGTTGTTGGCTAGTCGGAAAATAAATGCCAGCGATTCCACACATGTTAAATAAGATCCTTGTTACTGACTGACTGATAAAGCTGATGGTAGCGTTGCACCATGCTATCGAGACTAAAGTTGTTTTGGCAGTGCTTTTTCACCAAAACGCTGTCTTCTTGATACCGCTCAGGGTGTTTTATATACAGTGCCATACAATCGGCAAGTTGTTCCACATTGTTACTTTCAAACAAATGACTGTCTTGATGCTCAGGCAACAATAATTCCGGATTGCCACCAACTCTGGAGGCGATAACCGGCAAGCCGCTGGCCATAGCTTCAAGAATGGTATTAGAGATGCCTTCGGCTAACGAAGGCAACACAAACACCTGCATTTGACTCAGCATCAAGGGAACATTATTGCTGTTGCCGGCAAAAATCACCGCATGCTGCAGATTGGCAGCCATGGCTCTTTGTTCAAGACTCTCCCTGAGCGCACCGTCGCCAACCAGCAATAAACGAAGTGCTGCGGCTTTTTCCTGGTAACGTTGGCAGAGCAAAATAAAGGCTTCGAGTAATAATTGTTGGTTTTTCACTGCAGCCATGCGGCCGACAGTGCCAAACACAAATTGCGACTTTTCAAAGCGCCAGGGCAGTGTCTGTGCATTGTTTAGATCAGGATTTTGCTCAAGGTTGTTTTTATCAAAATTGTTTTTATCAAAGCGGCTCAGGTCAACACCATTACAAATGCGTTGTACACGCTTCTGCGGAACACCAATCACTGCCGTTAAATAATGTTCTGCTTCGGATGACAGGGCGACAAACTGATGCACAAAACCTTTTAACAACCGACGCAACTTCTGATAACGCCTGTTGGTGCCACCGATATCGCTGACGTCCCAGCCATGTTCACCATGCACCCGTAGCGGAATGCGCAACAGCGCAGCGATAAGCTGGCCTTCCATGGTACTGAGGTTGCGACTATGAAAAACATCGGGTTTTAACTGCCGTAATAGTTTGGCTAAACGCCAGAATAGCGCCAGATCAGTACCATCCTGTTTGGCTATATCAAAAATGGCGACGTTGGGGCTGTGGATGCGGGCGAAAAAAGCCGGATCATAACCTTTCTGGCAAATAATGCTGTGGCGGTATAAACCCTGAGGTAAATGGTTGATGAGATTGACCACACCATTTTCCAGGCCACCTGTGTGAAAACCCCACACATAATGCACTATATGCAACGGCTGAGCGCAGTTGTTCGCGGCGGCAGTCTGCGCAGATTGCAGAGCATTATCCGCCATGGGCTGTTTCCCATTGCTGTAACCTTTGTACCGCCTGCTGCAGTTTTTGATCGTCTAAGTTGAGTTCTGCATTCACCGACACCGCATTAAACTGGCCGACGGCAGAGCTACCACTTAGTAACGCAACAGTCTGTGCCAGTTTTACCCGCCAGCTGCTGACCGTTGTCTGGTCGCCGACCTGATACCAATACAGCAGGGTACGGCTATTGCCACCCAGACTTTTCAGGGTGATCACTTCAGCTTCTAAGCCGTTATGTTGCCAGGGGCGCCGGGCTGTAATGGTCCAGTGTTTAGCTTTAAACAGTTTGTTACTCCAGCTCACCAGTTCGCCTTGCTGCTGGCGGTGGGCATACTCAGCGCGGAAAAACTCAAAGCCGTCAGCGGTTTTTAATAAACTCTGTTTTTGGCTGGCCACAAACTCAATCCCCCAGTCTGAATCGGCGGCTGGCATTGCATCAGATGCCAGAAGTGCAGCAGAAGGGGTTGCAGGCACTGTTGCCAATGGCAGACTCTGGCGCCACAGCATAAAACCGGCAAAAAGTGCGGCCAGATAGCAAAACTGCAACAGCGTAAAACCCTGGGCAATGCCACTGATTTGTGTTGCCGCTGTCTGATGCTCAATTGGCTTGTCAGTGGCGGGCACTGTTGTCGTTTGCTCTGTGCTCTCTGTTGGGTAATCGCTGAATTTACCGCCGAGCCAAAACATGATCAGCAGTACCAGACCAAACACCAGCCAGCCGTAGACATAATGGTCATCACCAAAGCCATAGGCCATATTGGTTTGTTCGGCGATGTAGATCAGCAAAAAGGCACGCAGGCCATTGGCCAGCACCGAAAATAATATCAGCGCCACTAAAAATAACAGTTGCCGCCAGAGACTCTGATAGGTGAGATGGGCATACAAAGTACCAATGGCGAGCGAGGTAATTAAAAAGCGCAGACCTGAGCAGGCGACAGCCACTTCAAAGTGGCCAACCGGTGTGGTCAGGTATAAACCTTCACGAAATACCGGAATTGACGCAAGATGTAAAAACCAGACCGATAAATCGGCGGTGATATTCTGCAATATGGGGTGTAACTCTTCGCCGAACGGCAGCATAAAAATCAGATAAAACACGGCAAACTGGTGATGTTTAGCCAAGCGCAAGCCCATCCAGCCAACCAGAATCAATTGCAGGCAAACAATGGCCGCCAGCTGGGCCAAAGCTCCGGTATCTGACGCAAATCCGATCAGCCACAAAAACAGCAGTGGGAGCAGCAAAATAAGCGGACGCCAGTCGGCTTTGGGCAGCTCAGTGCTGCCCGCCTGACCACGGTGCAATAACCACAAAACAATCAGTGGAATAAAGTAGGCGTGACTATAGGTATCAGAACCCTGCCAGACAGATTCCAGCTGCACCAGGGTTGGCCAGAACAGCAAAACCCATAGCATCAGCGCAGCGGCAAGCAAACCCCATGATGTCTTGCTGATGGCAGATAGCTTCATGCTTCAGTAACCAGCTGTTGCAATGGTGCCAATGTGGCTTGCCAGGTAAAGTTTTCGATAACCCATTGCCTTGCCCCTATGTCATCAACCGGATTTTGTAATAAATCCATACAGTAACAGATAAAGGTTTCTGCACTGTCTGTCTGACGCAGCCAGGGCGATTGTGGTGCGTTAATGCCTTCCATCGCCATGTCTGTTGCTACCACTGCTTTATTCAGCGACATGGCTTCAAGCACTTTGTTTTGAATACCACGGGCGATGCGAAGCGGAGCCACCACAAACAGCGCATGCTGAATATAAGGCCGGACATCTTTGACCCGCCCTGTCACAACAATATTGTGTTTTAGTGCTAATGCTTTTACTTCTGCAGTAGGATTACCGCCGGCAATAATAAAATGCAAGTCCGGCTGTGCCTCAACTAACGCAGGCCAGACTTCATCGGCAAACCAGCGCACAGCATCCACATTTGCCCAATAGTCCATCGCGCCGGTAAATACCAGGTAACGTCTGTTTAACGGAACTTCGGTTGCTGTGACTGTAGCTGCCTGTTCAGGTGCAAAAAAATCAACATCAACACCATTCAGCAGATGGGTAATTTTGTCACTGCAAGCGGACGGCATCAAAGAGCGGAATAACGCCGCTTCATCCGGGGATACAAACACACTGTGGTTAAAGCGTTCACAGTATTTTTGTTCGGCCTGTTGCAGCTTGTGATGTTCACGCTGATACACCCATTTCATCAGTCCCTGATGTGCTTGTGCATACTGTCGCCATTTATCCGAATCCACATCCACAAAATCGATCACCCGATGCAAATGGCTATATTCTGGTTTATCAACAAATTGCGCCATTGCCGATGAGAAAATAAATACCTTTGTTATTTGATGCTTTTTAATAGTTTCATCAACCCAAAGTTGCATTCTGGCATCAAAATAATAGGGTTCGGTAATTGCCTTGCTGGTTAAAAATGAGGTTAAACCTTTCAGCTTGGCAAGCGTTTTATGTTGTGGCAGGCATTTATATTCAGTGCACCAGGTTGTTAACCTGTCCTGATATTGCCAGTCGTATTCGTCATCGACAAAACACCCCAGATACACCTCAAAGTGTTCCGCCAGAGCTTTAAGCACATTAAAAGAACGGATCTTATCGCCTTTATTCGGCGGATAAGGAATGCGGTGGCACAGATAAAGGATCTTCGGTTTTGCCATTTTTTACCCCAGATAATGCGCAAGTTTGGGGCCCAGCCAGCGGCTAACGGCCAACGGCAGCTTTTGCCACATCTTAATAAACAACTGGTATTTTGGGTTGTTTGGGCTGAGGTTGGAAAGTTCGGTCGCATTAATCAGCTTAAACTGATAATGCAATAACTGATGTTGCATGCCCCAATGCTTTTTATAACTGTAAGCGCCGGAGTCCAGTTTGCTGCGGCCAAAATCATAAAAAGTACAGTTTTTATCGTTTTTAGCATGACACATCAGCTGGTAATACATCAGGTCATTACTTTTCAGCTCGCGTGCCACAGGTTTACCGCCACCGTAGTAGGGCAGCACCTGATTTTTATAATAAAAATTAAAAACCGATGACACAGCTTCATTGCCGTTTCTGATGGTCAGAATTTCGGTTTGGGTAGGGAACACCTGCTGTAGTGCGTCTATCAGCTGCTTACTGAACACCGGCGTACCGAGGTTGCGCAGGCTTTCGGAATATATAGCGTAAAAGTCCTGATTATCGCTGTCGAGTTGCCAGCTCATTTGTGTTTGCAGGGCTTTGCGAATAAGCGCCCGTTGATTCTTTTTAATACCAGCCAGAATGGCCGCATCATCTTCTGCCAGCTCACAGCCAAAAGTGGCGTGTTGACTGCGGGTTAACCAGTCGTTGTCCTGGGCATCGCGGTAGCGAAGTTCAACGTGATCAACGCCCAGCTCACGGCCAATCTCAACGGCCTTTTGTTCCAGCGCACGTCGTACTTCAGGCGCGCCAACAGCGCCGCCATACACACAGAAGGGAGTTGAAACCAGGGCATTACCAAAAAGTTTGCTTTTTACCCAGGCGAGCGGCAGCACACCCACAATCTGGTCTTGCTCGGTGGCGTATAAATAGTAGGTTGGGTGGCCCATGCTTTGCTGCAACACCAGTTGCCAGCCACAAAGATGAAAAAAAGTACCGTCCTGGTGTTGGTCAACAAAGGCATCCCATGCTGTGCGCTTCGGATCATCCAAGGCTAAAGTGTTGATCTGATACATCTAAATCCTTTAGTTGTGTTTTTTATTGAATTTATTTCAGCGCTTTAGTGTGTCCTGATACACCTGACCCAGACTGCCCCATTGAAAGTCTGTCAGCAGGCGATCCAGTTTATCTTCCATTTTGTCCAGATTGACATAATGCCGGAACCTGGATTTGCGACCAGCGCCAGCGACTCTGGGCTGTGCAGGGTCTATTTCCCAGGGGTGGAAATAGAACATATAAGGCATTTCGTCGTTATGTAAAAACTTACTGATAAGCCTTTTGCTGAGCCAATAAGGCATTAAGCGGAAATAACCGCCACCGGCAATCGGCAATTGCCGACCATACATGGTCAGAGTTGGCATCGGGATTTCCCAAATCCCTTCCGGGCGCAGGTAAGGCTGCTGTGGCCAGTCCGGCACCCCATATAAATCGTGTTTTACCGGATAAGTGCTGGAACTGTATAAATGACCGGCCTGCTTAAGAATGTCAAAAGCCCATTCACTTTGTTTATTAATCGAAAAACTGGGAGCACGATAGCCAATCACAGCATCGCCTGTCAGTTGTTCCAGGATATCTTTGGCTTTGACAATATCAGCGGTGAATTCTGCCTGGCTTTGCTGATGCACCCGGGTATGGGCATAACCATGACTTGCCACTTCATGACCACGGCGTTTTACCTCTTTGACCAGCTCCGGAAAACGTTCTGCGACCCAACCGAGGAAAAAGAAGGTGGCTTTGGCACCATTACGGTCAAACTGATCCAGCAGCAGCCGCGTGTTGCGATCAACCCTTGGCTGCATGCTATGCCAGTCGGCAGGTTTAATATTGTTTTCAAAAGCGGCAACATGGAAATAGTCTTCTACGTCCACCGTTAAGGCGTTTAATTTTGGCAACAATGTCATCGATTTAACGCCCTTTGCCAAAAAGTACAATCTCGACGGTACGGATGAGAATAACCAGATCAAGCAGCAGGGTACGGTGTTTGATGTAATACAAATCAAACTTCAGTTTTTCCTGTGCATCTTCAGTGGTGGAGCCATAAGGATATTTAAGCTGCGCCCAGCCGGTTAAGCCTGGCTTTACGTTGTGGCGCTGGTTGTAATACGGAATTTCTTTGACCAGCTTTTCGACAAACTCCGGACGTTCCGGTCTTGGGCCAACAAAGCCCATGTCACCCACAATAATGTTAAACAGCTGTGGCAGCTCGTCGATGCGGTATTTGCGGATAAAACCACCAATTTTGGTGACACGGTCGTCATTGACAGTGGCCCATTTGGCGCCATTTTTTTCCGCGTCCGCTCTCATACTGCGAAACTTCAGAATATGAAACGGCTTGCCATCAATGCCAATACGGATTTGTTTGTATAACACAGGGGTGCCGGTGCGGCGGCCATCATCTAGGTAAATGGCAAGGGCGGTGATCAGCATCAGCGGCCAAACAACCAGTAATACACAAATTGCCAGCAAGGCGTTTAAGCGGTGATCCAGACTGGTTTTAAAACGATGATTCATTTCAAAACCATTGGAGTAAATAACCCAGCTTGGATAAATAAGGTTTACTGCTATCTGACCGGTTTCCTGCTCAATAAAGTCGAGGATTTCGATAACATCTATGCCTCTGGTTTTACATTTGAATAAATGTTCAACAGGCAACATATTGCGTCTTTCATCACAGGCGATGACTAATTGTTCAATTTCATGCTCGCAGGCATATTCGTACAAATCATTTTTGTAATCAAAATGTATCGTTCTTGCTTCCGGAATGTGACCAGGCTGGTCGCCATCAATGAATACAAAACCATGTACTTCGAAGTTTCTTTTATCGACGTTACGACGCATACGTCGTTCAATAATTGAAGCCCGTTCACCTGAACCTAATATCATCACCTTACGGCGACTGATTTTGGTAATGTCATGATACTGGAACAACATGCGAAAAGAGGTGAGGGTAACCATGGACAATAAAGAAGCGGTCAGGCTGTAAGTCAGGCCTAAGTGCAAAGAAGGCACTATGCTGAAAATTACAACTTCCAGCAAAATACCGGCCAGAATCAAGGTGATAACAACGCGTTTAAAAACACCGCCTGTGTCTTCACGCAGTTTTTGATCATAAAGGCCAACAGAAAGTGCACACAACATCACACTGCCGGTGAAAAGGACAGCGTTAATGGCAGCCAGTTCCTGGTCAACCGGCTGAAAAAAAGAGTAGATGTACGAGGCGAGCAGGCTGGAAACGAGTAATAACAACATTTCCCCGAGTAAAAACAACTTATCAGCCAGCGTATTTTTTCCGAAACGAACAGCCTTATTCATTCACACTTCTTCCTGAGTCTGAAACAACAATTTCAGTTTTAAAATTTGTCCACTTGACTAAGTGAATTTGCTGGAGAAGTATACGCTTGTGTGAATAAAACTGAAATTAATTTTTTATGTCTGCAGCCACATCGTTGTAAAATTCGGTTATATTACAAACGCATTAGCAATAAGGACGCAATATATGAATGCAAAGTTAGTTTTGGCTCAAATCTTCGCCATTGGTGCGATGCTGGTGCTGCAGGGGTGTAGCAGTAATCAGTTAGCACCTGCCACTGTTCACAATTCTATGACCACTGCGGTCACCGACTACAAATACCTGATTGGCCCCAATGACACTGTTAACATCTTCGTCTGGCGCAACCCGGAGTTGTCGGGCTCTTTTATCGTGCGTCCGGATGGTCAAATCACCACATCTTTAGTTGAAGACATTGCCGTTGCCGGTAAAACGCCAACCCAGTTGGCGCGCGAAATGGAAACCATCTTGTCTAAGTTTATCCGCGACCCTGTGGTAACAGTATCAGTGAATGGTTTTGTCGGGCCGTACAGCGAGCAGGTTCGTGTGATTGGTGCTGCTGCTCAGCCGCAGGCTTATCCTTACCGCCAATATATGACATTGCTTGATTTAATGATCGCTTCAGGCGGTTTAACTGAGTTTGCCAGTGGCAACAGTGCCAAACTGGTACGTACCGTGAATGGTAAACAGGTCAGTTATGAAGTGAAACTCGACGATTTGATCCGCGAAGGTGATATTTCTGCCAACGTAGATATGTTGCCTGGTGACATCGTAATTATTCCGGAAGCCTGGTTCTGATAGTAGTCGCTGGAGTAGTTCGATGAAGGAATTAAACCTTGCAATAGAGATGTTGCTTATCTATTTACAGGGAGTTTGGTTAAGACGCCGCTATATTGTGATCACCGCCTGGGTGATTTGTCCAATTGGCTGGTTGGTGGTGTTTAATATGCCACCTACTTATGAAGCCAACACCAAGTTATATGTAGAAACCCGCTCTATTCTGGACCCTGCGCTGCAGGGCCTGACTATCAGAACCAATCCGGATGAAGAAATTCAACTGATGGCCAGAACCTTGTTAAGCCGGCCAAATCTGGAAAAAATTGCGATGGCAACAGATTTGGATGTGACAGTTTCTGACCGTCAATCCTACGAAAATCTGATTGATGGACTGCAGAAGAACATTAAGTTGTCATCTGCCGGCCGGGAAAACATTTACGTGATTTCTTATGCCAATGCGTCACCGCAACTGGCAAAACGGCTGGTGCAGGAAACATTAAATATTTTTGTTGAAAGCAGAGTGGGTAACGCCGCTGCTGATAACAAAAAGACTGCAGAGTTTCTCGATAGTCAGATTAAAGAATATGAAAGCCGGCTGGAAGCAGCTGAAGCGCGTTTATCTGAGTTCAAGAAAAACGAGCTGTTAACAGGTCCTACTGCTGATACTGGCTTTTACGCCCGTATTGAAGCGGAAAAACAACGGCTGGAAGAAGCACAACTGCAAATGCGTGAGCTTGAAGGGCAGCTCTCTTCAGCCCGCCGTCAGCTGGAAGGTGAGGATCCGGTGATGTTTGACTACAGCACTGGGGCACCGGCCGGATTCAGTTCACAATATGATGAACGGATCCGCGCGCTGCAAAACCAGATGGACGCTCTGCTTATTCGTTACACAGAAGCGCACCCTGATGTAGTTGAAACAAAAAAACTGATTGAAACTTTGCAGGAACTTCGGAACGCTGATATCGCACAGTTGGAACAAGCTGCGGCAACGTCACCCGGAACCAGCAGCAGTCTGAGTCAGAATCAGGTGTATCAGGAATTGAAGCTGAATGTAGCGCGGCTGGAAAATGAAATGGCATCAGTCAGTGTACGGGTGCGCAATTATTCGGAAAAACTGGCTCAGCTTGAATCTCAACGCAACACAATACCGGACATTGAAGCGAAATTCACCGGCTTAAACCGTGATTATGAAATTACCAAAGCCAAATACGAAGAGTTGTTGAGCAGACGCGAAGCGATTGATTTATCTCAAAAAGCCGATGAATCACAGCAGGACGTTCAGTTCAAAATTATTGAACCACCTCATGTTCCGATGAAGCCGTCCGGGCCACCGCGGGTACTGTTTTACACCCTGGTGCTATTGGGCGGTATTGCGGCCGGCGTCTTTATGGCTTTTGCCCGCAGTCAATTGCAACCTGTGGTGACCAGTGCTTTACAGCTGAAGACTATTTCCGATTTCCCGGTATTTGGTTTGGTGTCACATACACAAAAAGCGGCTTTATTGCGGCAGAATAAAAAACATTTGGTGTATTTCCTTGGTTTAAGCGGCATGTTGTTATTCAGCTATTGTCTGTTGATAACCAATGAAATGGTTTTTGGTTTTACCGCCAAACAATTATTGGGACGGTTGTTATGAGCACAATAGAAAAAGCTCTGGATAAACTGGGGGCGATGAACCCGGCAACAGCCGAACCTGTGGCTGAAAAGGCCACAACAGTTGATACTGCCGCGCCTGAGAACACAGTACAGGAGACTGCATCAGGTGCGACTGCATCTGTTGCAGCAAGCTCAGAATCAAAGGCTGCACAGCCGGCGGCCACTGTGGCTGATAGCGCTGTGGCTGATAGCGGAGCTTTGGCTGATAGTGCCACTGCGCCAAAACTGATGCTGAATATCGACCTTGCCAGCCTCAGCGAGCGTAACTTTGTGTCCATGGCCACAGAGCGCCGGCTCATTTACGAAGAATTCCGGGTGATCAAACGAAAGCTTATCAATAACGCTTTTGGCAGTTTAAGCAAAACCTTACACCACCCGAATCTGATACTGGTAACCAGCAGCAGGCCGGGGGAAGGCAAAACTTTTACCTCTGTGAATCTGGCGCTCAGTATTGCGCTGGAGCAGGATAAAACCGTACTGCTGGTGGATGCCGATGTGCTACGCCCGAATGTGTCGCGTACGCTGGAGATTTCAACCCAGCTTGGTTTAACCGACTATCTGAGTTCAAATGATGTTGATGTCTCTGACATTATGTACAGTACCAATGTTGAGCGTCTGAAGATTATTACCGCAGGTAAACCCCATCATTTATCCACTGAACTGTTGGCCAGTGACAAGATGATGGAACTGGTGCAGGAGTTTGCATCCCGTTATCCGGATCGGATCGTGATTTTTGATGCACCGCCTCTGCTTGGTGTCAACGAAACTTGTGTAATGGCTGGTATGTGTGGTCAGGCCGTTGTGGTGCTGGAAGAAAACAAAACCAAACTGAATGAGCTGGATAAAGCATTGAGTTTATTGCCAAAAGAGCTGGCCGTTGGTTTTGTGATCAATAAGGCATATTACAGTCGTGATAAAGGATATGGCTACGGTTATGGATATTATGCGGAATAACAAAGTGCGTTCTGTCAGGATAGGTGGGGTATTGTCCCTGCCTTTACTGATGTTGAGCACACCAGTGTTCAGTGCAGTGGATGTGATCCCGAGCCTGACACTGGAAACACATGCATACCGGCTTAAAGCTGCAGATAACGGCACAGACCGGGGCCTGGCTCAAACTCTGGCCCCCGGTGTGAGTCTGACTTACGATAATTCCTGGTTGCAATCAGCATTTAATGTTGAACAAAAAGCGGTCATTTATCGGGATGAACAACGGAAAAACGAAAGTTATACCGATTTTCGTCTGACCAACAGAGCCAGCTTGCTGAGCGATCAATTGTCTTTGCGGCTTGGCGCCGGCCAGTCTTATCGTGCTGCAACATCCAATGTATCGCGCTATGTGGACGAAATTACCGCCGGCGGCGATATGGCCAAAGTGCAGACCAGAGATGTTGGTGTTGGTTACAGGTTTGACCCTTATATCTGGCTGAATGGTTTTGTTGACGTGAATGCCAGCAAAGCCAGTACAGACAAAAGTGTTTCTGTGCTGTTTGATGATGACCCTTTTGCTGACACCGGCATCGATAACGAAATGCTCAGTGGCAGTGCTGAAATTAAGTCGCGTAGCCGTGCCAGTAAGTTTTTTTACGGTTTTCGGGCTAATGGTCTGAAAACCAGCCGTGAACTGGGTGAAGATCTTTACAACAGACGCGGCAATGGTGTGATTGGGGTACCATTCTTCTGGCGTGTTGCCATGATAGCCCAGGGCAGTTTTGAAAGTAACAGTGGCCTTGTGTCAACCAACCCGCAATTTGCTAATTACCGTAGCTTTCAGAGTGTCGGTGGCGGCTTTGAGTGGAATATCTCAGATAGATCCTGGTGGAATATCACTTACAACAAAATTAATAACTTTCTTGGTGAAAGTGAGTACCTTGGTACTCAGTTTAACTTTCAGCCATCAAGGCGCACAAAGTTAAGCGGCAGCCTGGATAAAAGGTTTTTTGGCCGCAGTGCTGAGCTTTCAGGCAGTTATAACTTAAAACGTTTAACGATGGCGGTGCAGGTATCTGATACTGTGAATTCGTTGCTGGCCTTAAATGCCGCTGATGCTGAGTTTGGTTTGTTTGTATGTCCGCCAGGGGTAACGCCCGGTTTAGCCAGTTGTTTTCAGCCACCCACTGCACAATACCGGCCTCAACCTGGTGAACGTTATTATAATATCCAGCTGCCGGGTGAAGACTTAAACGACGCTTTGGTGGTCAGACGTTCTGTGAATTACAACCTGGGGTATGCTTTTAGCCGGTTAAAGTTGCAGCTACAACTGGGTGAACGTCGGGATATTTATCTGGAGCAGGATGCTGAACTGCAGGATAGAACGGCGTCATTGAATGCAAGTTGGCAATTATCCAAACGCAACAGCCTGACAGCCACCTCGTCTTATTCAAAACTTAAATTTGATGGTGATGATGGTCTGGGCAATAGGTTTGGCAATAGACAAGGCACACAAGCCAGTAACTCACTGAGTTTTAACCGCGAGATTAATCCACAGCTGACAGCCGGATTGACAGCACGCCACACAGAAATTGATTACCAGGGACGAGAACTGGATTATCAGGAAAACAGATTGTCTTTTGATATTAAATTTAATTTCTGACACCGCAGATAAAAAACAAAAAGGCAGCTAAGGCTGCCTTTTTGTTTTTTATCTCATCGGCTTAGTTGTTGTCTTTATCCAGTTTTTTCATCACTTGCTGATGCTGCTGGTTTAATAATATATCCAGCTCTTTGGCCATCTTAATTTTATGCTCCAGTGAACTATCGAGCAGACCCGACAATTCACTCAGCATGGCATGGTAAGGGTTTTGCGGCTGCGAAGCTGTGTTTGCCTCAGTGTTCATCGACGCTGCCGCAGCTGGTGTTGTGGGAAGTAGTTGCTGTGGCGCCTGCTGCGCAACTTCACCACGGATCTCCTGAATCACATCCTGTACATCCTGTGCTGTCAGAAGGTTTTTATCTTCTAAAAAGCCAAAGAGTAATACTCTGTCCATCAGGTTATTGATTTTGCGAGGTATACCCTGGCTAAACTGATGAATAAGCGCATAACAAGCACTATCCAGCAGCGGACGACTGACACCGGCCTGAGCGATACGATATTCAATATAGGCCTGGCAGTCTTCGGGCGTTAACGCTGATAAATTTGATGAAGCAATAATACGTTGCCTGAATTGTTCCATCTGGGGGGACTGAATAATGGCGTTCAGCTCATTTTGCCCAAGCAAAAAACTTTGCAGCAAAGGTTTACCGGCCAGCTGAAAATTGGACAACATACGAAGCTCTTCCACCGATTCCAGTGGCAGGTTCTGCGCTTCATCTACTATCAACAAAGCTCTTTTATTCTGCTGATGTAATTGAGTTAAGTAGTTAGAAATGGCTTCCAGATAAGCTGCTTTATTATTGTCTTTAACGCTCAGCTGAAATACTGACGCTATCATGCGCAATAAGTCGTCCGGGCTGAGTTTAGAGCTGACAATTTGCCGGGCAATAATACGCTGATGGTCTAATTTACCCAGCAGCTGATTAGCAATAGTGGTTTTCCCTGTGCCAACGTCGCCGGTGATCACAATAAAACCTTCACCCTGACTTAAACCATATTGCAGGTAGGCGAGGGCACGTTTATGCAACTTGCTGGCAAAAAACCATTGCGGATTTGGCGTGAGTTGAAATGGCCGGTCGTTAAATCCGTAATAAGCTTCGTACATCAGTGACTATCCCTAAGGTTGCGGCAACTTAACAAACTGTGCAGCACATTTACACAGTGAAAAACAGTTGGATCATATCACAGCGGGGGCAAAAATCCGGCAAATTTGTCGCTGACAACAATGCTTGATTTGTGCAGAAAAATGCACCGATGCTACTGTTTTTGCGCGCATTTTCGCCTTCATGTTTAAAAAATGCCCGAACAGATTCAGCTTTGGAAAAAAGTATTGACACATATAGGTATGCCTCATAGAATGCGCCTCGTCTTGTGATGCAACGCAGTTAAGCGATTAAGTGTGTGCTAACAATATGGTGTGGGGCTATAGCTCAGCTGGGAGAGCGCTTGCATGGCATGCAAGAGGTCAGCGGTTCGATCCCGCTTAGCTCCACCA
>NZ_JAOBWS010000033.1 GCF_025245835.1 Rheinheimera sp. 4Y26 | reverse complement strand
TACCAATCCCGTGATGAGATTTTCCAGCTTATGCGGCCTGCTTTGCATACTCAACAGGCGACATGTAATTCAACGAACTGTGCGGGCGAACATGATTGTAATGCTCGCGCCATAAATCTATTTCGTATCTGGCCTCGTCCATCGTTCTAAACCAGTGTTGGTTCAAGCATTCGTTTCTGAACTTGCCATTCAAACTTTCAACAAATGCGTTTTGTGTTGGTTTACCTGGCTGAATAAAACCCAGAGTAACGCCGCTTTCTTTGCTCCAGAAGAACATCGCCTTGCTGGTAAATTCAGTTCCATTGTCACAAATTACCTTATTTGGTTTGCCGCGTTGCTCAATCAGCAAACTCAAGAATCTAGCGACTTGCCTGCCACTGATGGAAACCAAAACCAATTGGCCTACCATT
Source organism: Rheinheimera sp. 4Y26 (assembly GCF_025245835.1). Lineage (GTDB taxonomy): Bacteria > Pseudomonadota > Gammaproteobacteria > Enterobacterales > Alteromonadaceae > Pararheinheimera. Next base: position 768 of record NZ_JAOBWS010000033.1, on the reverse strand, counting down.
TCACGCGAATAATCATCCACCACATTTAAGACCCTAAAGCGCCTGCCATTGCTGAGTTGGTCAGAGACAAAGTCCATCGACCAACGCTGATTCGCCTCTGTAGGCACTTCCATCGGCTGCCGTGGTCGTGTCAGCTTTTTGCGTTTCTTCGTACGCACCTGCAAACCTTCTTCGGTATAAAGGCGATAGGTGTGTTTACGGTTTTTAACCCAACCTTCGCCCCGAAGCAGACCATGCAACATCAGATAGCCATAGCGCGGATATTGGGTTGCCAATGCTTTCAGCCGCTGCCGTATGCTGTTATCTGCATTCCTTTTTGGCTGATACCGCAATGCCGTTCGGCTTAATCCCGCCAACTTGCAAGCCACCCGTTCACTCAGGCGAAAAGCTTCTATCAAATGCTGAGCAACAGGTTTCCTTGCCGCTGGCGTCACCACTTTTTTGACAACACATCCTTCATCGCTTCGACTTCCAGCATCTTGTCGGCCAGCATTTTCTTAAGCTTGTTGTTCTCTGCCTCAAGCTCCTTCAATCGCTTGGCTTCGTTCACTTCTAGGCCTGCGTACTTACTGCGCCAGTTGTAGAAGGTCCCGACGGATATCCCCATCTCACGGCATAAGTCCTCGACCTTCGTGCCTGCTTCATGCTGCTTGATGGCTTTGATGATTTGTTCTTCGGTGTAACGTTTTTTCATTTTGAGATCTCCATTGGTTCCATTTTATTGGAAATCTCATCAATGTCATGGTCTTAAATTTGGGGGAAAGGTCA
>NZ_JAOBWS010000032.1 GCF_025245835.1 Rheinheimera sp. 4Y26 | reverse complement strand
AAAAAAGGCCCCGCAGGGCCTTTTTTAAATCACAGCCTTATTAGGCCAGGATTTTTGATACTACACCAGCACCAACTGTACGACCACCTTCACGGATTGCGAAGCGTAAACCTTCGTCCATCGCGATTGGGTTGATCAGTTCTACTACGAACTTCAGGTTGTCGCCTGGCATTACCATCTCTACGCCTTCTGGCAGTTCTACTGAACCAGTTACGTCAGTTGTACGGAAGTAGAACTGTGGACGGTAGCCTTTGAAGAATGGCGTGTGACGGCCACCTTCGTCTTTAGACAGTACGTATACTTCGCCTTCGAACTTCGTGTGTGGCTTGATTGAACCTGGCTTCGCCAGTACCTGACCACGTTCTACGTCTTCACGCTTAGTACCACGTAACAGTGCACCGATGTTCTCGCCTGCACGACCTTCGTCTAACAGTTTGCGGAACATTTCAACGCCAGTACAAGTTGTAGTTACTGTGTCTTTCAGACCTACGATTTCTACTGCTTCACCAACTTTGATGATACCTTGCTCTACACGACCAGTTACTACTGTACCGCGACCAGCAATTGAGAATACGTCTTCGATTGGCATGATGAATGGCTTATCAATCGCACGTACTGGCTCTGGAATGTAAGTGTCCAGTGCGTTACCCAGTTCCAGGATCTTCTGTTCCCAAACTGCGTCGCCTTCCAGACCTTTCAGTGCTGAACCACGGATCACCGGCAGGTCATCACCTGGGAAATCGTAGTCAGAAAGAAGCTCACGAACTTCCATCTCTACCAGCTCTAACAGCTCTTCGTCATCTACCATGTCACACTTGTTCATGAACACGATGATGTAAGGAACGCCTACCTGACGAGATAACAGGATGTGCTCACGAGTTTGTGGCATTGGGCCGTCAGTTGCAGCTACTACCAGGATAGCGCCGTCCATCTGTGCAGCACCAGTGATCATGTTTTTAACATAGTCAGCGTGGCCTGGGCAGTCTACGTGTGCGTAGTGACGAGTTGGCGTATCGTATTCAACGTGAGAAGTGTTGATCGTGATACCACGAGCTTTTTCTTCTGGCGCTTTATCGATTTGGTCGAATGCGAAAGCCTGACCGCCGTAGTGTTTTGCCAGTACGTTGGTGATAGCAGCTGTTAAAGTAGTTTTACCGTGGTCAACGTGGCCGATTGTACCTACGTTTACGTGCGGTTTGTTACGTTCAAATTTAGCCTTAGCCAT
>NZ_JAOBWS010000031.1 GCF_025245835.1 Rheinheimera sp. 4Y26 | reverse complement strand
ACACGCTCTACACCCAGCAGTTGCTGCCACAACTCACATAACCGCCGCTCCGTCCCGGTCGACGCCGCCACAAACCCATCTTCCCTTGCAACACTCTGCATCGCACGCAACTGTTGCCGGTCTGTCTTGCCATTGGCCGTGCGCGGTAACTGCGCCAGCCACTCAAAACGCTCCGGCACCATATAACCCGGCAACCATTGCCTCAAACTATCCTGCACCACTTCCCTGCTGCTCACGCTGCCCACCAGATATGCCACCAGCACTCCTGAGCCCGCAACTTCCACCACCGCTTCCCGCACGCCCTCCAGCCGCTCCAGCGCCTGCTCTATCTCTCCAAGCTCTATCCGGTAACCCCGCACCTTCACCTGATGGTCACTTCTGCCCACATATTCCAGCTCACCTTCCTCAGTCCACCGCACCAAATCTCCGCTGCGGTACAACCGGCTCACGCTGCCATCCTCCCATCTGTGCTGTACAAAACGCTCCGCACTCAGCTCTGCTTTATTCAGGTAACCCTGCGCGACTCCTGCTCCACCCAGATATAACTCACCCACCACGCCCACCGGCACCCGCTGACCCACACTGTTGAGCACATGCAGCTGCCTGTTATCCAGACCCCGTCCTATCGTCGCACGTCCTCCCGCACGCCTTAAACTCCGCGTCGAATACGTCGTATCCTCCGACGGGCCATACAGGTCATACACCCGCTCCACGCCCGCCGCATACAGCCGCTCCACCGTGCTCTGCTTTAACGCTTCTCCCGCCAGATTCACCGTCCGCACACCCGCCGGCAAACCGCCCCTCTCCAGCAACGCCTCTATCACCGAGGGCACCGTATTAAACAGGGTCGCTCTGTGCACACTCCCGCTATCGAGCGACAACATATCCTCTGCCAGCACCACACTGCCGCCATGGCTCAGCGGCGCAAACAGCTCAAACACCGACAGGTCAAAGCACACCGACGTGCCCGCCACCACACCTGACAGTTCTGCACTGCTGTACTCACGGCCCGCCCAGCTCAACATCGCCACCGCATTGCGCTGACTTATCATCACGCCCTTCGGCTGGCCCGTCGAACCTGAGGTGTAAATCACATACGCCAGCTGTTCGCCACCTGCCACTGCCTCAATCTGCGACAGACTCTGTGTCACAATGCCATCATCCAGCATGAGCTCTGTTGTCACACCGTGACCCGCATCCACGCCGCGCTCTGTCACCACCACCGACAGCCCCGCATCCGCCGCCATATACGCCAGACGCTCTGCCGGATAGTCCGGATCTAACGCCACATAACCACAGCCGCTTTGCATCACACCCAACAGCGCCACCACCAGCTTCGGACTGCGCTTCAGGCACACACCAACCAGCTGCCCGGGCACGACCCCGTACTCTTCCTGTAACTGCTTTGCCAGACCCGCCGCCTGCTCCGCCAGCGTCCGGTAGCTCATCTGCTCATCACGCCAGTACAGCGCCACCGCCTCGGGCTGCTGTCTGGCACACGCAAACACCAGACCCGGCACACTCTGCTGCTGCGGATAAGGCTGTGCTGTCTGGTTCCA
>NZ_JAOBWS010000030.1 GCF_025245835.1 Rheinheimera sp. 4Y26 | reverse complement strand
TATTGGGAGCCTGGCGGTGTACTACTCTCGCATGGCATCTGCCACACTACCATCGTCGCAGCTGCGTTTCACTTCTGAGTTCGGAATGGATTCAGGTGGTTCCACAGCGCTATTGCCACCAGGCAAAAACTGTTTAGCTTCTTTAACTTAGACAAGCTTTGATTTTTAATCTTGATAGTAGCTATTCGCACTTCTTACGCTCAAAACAACTTGGGCGTTGTATGGTTAAGCCTCTCGGGCAATTAGTATGAGTTAGCTTAACGTATCACTACGCTTCCACACCTCACCTATCAACGTTGTGGTCTCCAACAACCCTTATGTGTACTCAAGGTACAAGGGATGACTCATCTTTTGGCCGGCTTCCCGCTTAGATGCTTTCAGCGGTTATCCGTTCCGAACATAGCTACCGGGCAGTGCCATTGGCATGACAACCCGAACACCAGCGGTTCGTTCACTCCGGTCCTCTCGTACTAGGAGCAACTCCAATCAATCATCCAACGCCCACGGCAGATAGGGACCGAACTGTCTCACGACGTTCTAAACCCAGCTCGCGTACCACTTTAAATGGCGAACAGCCATACCCTTGGGACCGACTTCAGCCCCAGGATGTGATGAGCCGACATCGAGGTGCCAAACACCGCCGTCGATATGAACTCTTGGGCGGTATCAGCCTGTTATCCCCGGAGTACCTTTTATCCGTTGAGCGATGGCCCTTCCATACAGAACCACCGGATCACTAAGACCTACTTTCGTACCTGCTCGACGTGTCTGTCTCGCAGTTAAGCTGGCTTCTGCCTTTGCACTAACCGTACGATGTCCGACCGTACTTAGCCAACCTTCGTGCTCCTCCGTTACTCTTTAGGAGGAGACCGCCCCAGTCAAACTACCCACCAGACACTGTCCGCAACCCCGATTAGGGGCCCACGTTAGAACATCAAACATACAAGGGTGGTATTTCAAGGACGGCTCCACGAGAACTGGCGTTCCCGCTTCAAAGCCTCCCACCTATCCTACACATGTAGGGTCAATGTTCAGTGCCAAGCTATAGTAAAGGTTCACGGGGTCTTTCCGTCTAGCCGCGGGTATACGGCATCTTCACCGCAATTTCAATTTCACTGAGTCTCTGGTGGAGACAGCCTGGCCATCATTACACCATTCGTGCAGGTCGGAACTTACCCGACAAGGAATTTCGCTACCTTAGGACCGTTATAGTTACGGCCGCCGTTTACCGGGGCTTCGATCAAGAGCTTCGCTTGCGCTAACCCCATCAATTAACCTTCCGGCACCGGGCAGGTGTCACACCCTATACGTCCTCTCTCGAGTTTGCAGAGTGCTGTGTTTTTAATAAACAGTTGCAGCCAGCTGGTCACTGCGACTCTCAGATGCTTACGGAGCAAGTCCTTCACACCCAAGAGCGTACCTTCTCCCGAAGTTACGGTACTATTTTGCCTAGTTCCTTCACCAGAGTTCTCTCAAGCGCCTTGGTATTCTCTACCTGACCACCTGTGTCGGTTTCGAGTACGGTCGACAAGTACCTGAAGCTTAGAGGCTTTTCCTGGAAGCGTGGCATCAACAGCTTCACCACCGTAGTGGCTCGTCTCGTATCTCAGTCTTAGGCATCCGGATTTTCCTAAACGCCCAACCTACATACTTTTACATGGACTACCAACGCCATGCCTGCCTAGCCTTCTCCGTCCCCCCATCGCAGTACTGTCGGTACGGGAATATTAACCCGTTTCCCATCGACTACGGCTTTCGCCCTCGCCTTAGGGGCCGACTTACCCTACCCTGATTAGCATGGGATAGGAACCCTTGGTCTTCCGGCGGGGAAGTTTTTCACTCCCCTTATCGTTACTTATGTCAGCATTCGCACTTCTGATACCTCCAGCACCCCTCACGAGATACCTTCAACGGCTTACAGAACGCTCCTCTACCACTTGTGCTTAGCACAAGTCCACAGCTTCGGTGCATGGTTTAGCCCCGTTACATCTTCCGCGCAGACCGACTCGACTAGTGAGCTATTACGCTTTCTTTAAAGGGTGGCTGCTTCTAAGCCAACCTCCTAGCTGTCTATGCCTTTCCACATCGTTTTCCACTTAACCATGACTTTGGGACCTTAGCTGGTGGTCTGGGTTGTTTCCCTTTTCACGGCGGACGTTAGCACCCGTCGTGTGTCTCCCGAGTAGTACTCACTGGTATTCGGAGTTTGCAAAGGGTTGGTAAGTCGGGATGACCCCCTAGCCTTAACAGTGCTCTACCCCCAGTGGTATTCGCTCGAGGCGCTACCTAAATAGCTTTCGAGGAGAACCAGATATCTCCGAGCTTGATTAGCCTTTCACTCCGACCCACAAGTCATCCCCTAATTTTTCAACATTAGTGGGTTCGGTCCTCCAGTTAGTGTTACCCAACCTTCAACCTGCTCATGGGTAGATCGCCCGGTTTCGGGTCTACACCCTGCAACTATTCGCCCAGTTAAGACTCGGTTTCCCTACGGCTCCCCTATTCGGTTAACCTCGCTACAGAATGTAAGTCGCTGACCCATTATACAAAAGGTACGCAGTCACCCCACGAAGGGGCTCCCACTGCTTGTACGTACACGGTTTCAGGTTCTATTTCACTCCCCTAACAGGGGTTCTTTTCGCCTTTCCCTCACGGTACTGGTTCACTATCGGTCAGTCAGGAGTATTTAGCCTTGGAGGATGGTCCCCCCATATTCAAACAGGATGTCTCGTGTCCCGTCCTACTCGTTTTCACTAATCAAGATTTTTCGTGTACGGGGCTATCACCCTGTATCGCTCAACTTTCCAGATGATTCCACTAACTCTTGACTAGCTTAAGGGCTAGCCCCCGTTCGCTCGCCGCTACTAAGGGGATCTCGGTTGATTTCTTTTCCTCGGGGTACTTAGATGTTTCAGTTCTCCCGGTTCGCCTCGTATGACTATGTATTCATCATACGATACCAGATAAATCTGGTGGGTTTCCCCATTCGGACATCTGTGAGTCTAACGTCTCTTACCGACTTCTCACAGCTTTTCGCAGGTTAGCACGTCCTTCATCGCCTCTGACTGCCAAGGCATCCACCGTGTACGCTTAGTCACTTAACCATACAACCCCAAATTGTCTTCAGGACCGTAAGTATCGTGCTTAAGGTTCACAATAAAATTGTTGACCTTTATTTTTACTACTATCAGCTTGCCTAATTGTTAAAGAGCGTTGAGCATAAAGCTCAAAGATAAAGTCTCTTACCAGAGAGTTTGTCTTTGAGTTTTCAAACAGTGTTCATTCACAAGGAATGGTGGAGTTAAGCGGGATCGAACCGCTGACCTCCTGCGTGCAAGGCAGGCGCTCTCCCAGCTGAGCTATAACCCCAAATCGTGATTCGGTTCAATTCTGTTTTAGGCAAGGCGCTTATGAACGAAGTGTACTTTTGTACACGAGTTTGTAAGCAACGAAGCATAAAGCAGAATTTGGTTGGTCTGAGTAGACTCGAACTACCGACCTCACCCTTATCAGGGGTGCGCTCTAACCACCTGAGCTACAGACCAGCCGTAACCGCAATGGTTCTTACTGTTTGCTCTACGTTACAATCAATCATCTGTGTGGACACTACGCAACAGCAGTTCGCTGATGGTAAGGAGGTGATCCAACCCCAGGTTCCCCTAGGGTTACCTTGTTACGACTTCACCCCAGTCATGAATCACAAAGTGGTAAGCGCCCTCCCGAAGGTTAAGCTACCTACTTCTTTTGCAACCCACTCCCATGGTGTGACGGGCGGTGTGTACAAGGCCCGGGAACGTATTCACCGCAACATTCTGATTTGCGATTACTAGCGATTCCGACTTCACGCAGTCGAGTTGCAGACTGCGATCCGGACTACGATATGCTTTAAGAGATCCGCTCACTGTCGCCAGCTTGCCTCCCTCTGTACATACCATTGTAGCACGTGTGTAGCCCTACTCGTAAGGGCCATGATGACTTGACGTCGTCCCCACCTTCCTCCGGTTTATCACCGGCAGTCTCCCTAGAGTTCCCGACATTACTCGCTGGCAACTAAGGATAAGGGTTGCGCTCGTTGCGGGACTTAACCCAACATTTCACAACACGAGCTGACGACAGCCATGCAGCACCTGTCTTAGCGTTCCCGAAGGCACAATCGTATCTCTACAATCTTCGCTAGATGTCAAGAGTAGGTAAGGTTCTTCGCGTTGCGTCGAATTAAACCACATGCTCCACCGCTTGTGCGGGCCCCCGTCAATTCATTTGAGTTTTAATCTTGCGACCGTACTCCCCAGGCGGTCTACTTAGTGCGTTAGCTGCGCTACTCACAGTACAAGACCACGAACAGCTAGTAGACATCGTTTACGGCGTGGACTACCAGGGTATCTAATCCTGTTTGCTCCCCACGCTTTCGCACCTGAGCGTCAGTATCGTGCCAGGGGGCCGCCTTCGCCACTGGTATTCCTCCAAATCTCTACGCATTTCACCGCTACACTTGGAATTCTACCCCCCTCTCACGTACTCTAGTTGGCCAGTTTCAAATGCAATTCCCAGGTTGAGCCCGGGGCTTTCACATCTGACTTAACCAACCGCCTGCGTGCGCTTTACGCCCAGTAATTCCGATTAACGCTTGCACCCTCTGTATTACCGCGGCTGCTGGCACAGAGTTAGCCGGTGCTTCTTCTGTAGGTAACGTCAAAGCTGAGTACTATTAACACTCAACTCTTCCTCCCTACTGAAAGTGCTTTACAACCCGAAGGCCTTCTTCACACACGCGGCATGGCTGGATCAGGCTTGCGCCCATTGTCCAATATTCCCCACTGCTGCCTCCCGTAGGAGTCTGGACCGTGTCTCAGTTCCAGTGTGGCTGATCATCCTCTCAAACCAGCTAGGGATCGTCGCCTTGGTGAGCCATTACCTCACCAACTAGCTAATCCCACGTAGGCGCATCCGACAGCATGTGGCCCGAAGGTCCCACACTTTGGTCCGTAGACATTATGCGGTATTAACAGTCGTTTCCAACTGGTATCCCCCTCTGTCGGGTAGCTTCCTACGCATTACTCACCCGTCCGCCGCTAGAACCGAAGTTCCCGCTCGACTTGCATGTGTTAGGCCTGCCGCCAGCGTTCAATCTGAGCCATGATCAAACTCTTCAATTAAAGTTTTTCAAGCTCAGTATTACTGACTAAATATTTTACTATCTGGTCACTCATACTAAGTTAATTCGTTTTTGCGAATCTTCTATCACGAGTGCCCACACAGATGATTGATTGCTAATTGTTAAAGAGCGTG
>NZ_JAOBWS010000002.1 GCF_025245835.1 Rheinheimera sp. 4Y26 | reverse complement strand
TAAGTTAATTCGTTTTTGCGAATCTTCTATCACGAGTGCCCACACAGATGATTGATTGCTAATTGTTAAAGAGCGTGCTTCGACTTCGAAGCGGGAGGCGTATGTTACACTTCCCAGATTTTAAGTCAAGCAGAGAATTTTACTATTTAAATAAGCTTCTCTGCTTAACCTGACTTACTTCAGAAACCACTGCTGGCTTCTGCCTCACTACCACTTTCAGAGCTTAGAGCCTGTCGTCGTTGCGAGGCGGCCATTTTAGTCAGTTTTTATTTCGTGTCAAGCGTCTTTTTATCGACATTTTCAACTTATTTCAAACTCACCCGGCTTGCTGCTTTCGCACCACCCCGTCGGCATGGCGCGCATTATAGGGCGTTTTTGAAATGGCGCAAGCGCGAATTTAAAGAAATATGCCTTTTTGCATTCAACCGCACACTAATTGGCCAAAGTGGGTATTTTAGCAGCATTTATGCCGCTAAAACCGGCACAAAAACCAAAGCTGCGCTGAAAAATCCGTTTTCCAGCCTTTTATGAATAACGATCTACCCGCAAGTGACTTCAGGCTATCTGCTTAAAACTACAATAAACGTTCAGCGTAAGTTCGGCGCCAGCCAGCTTTGTGCCTCTTGTTCGGTAAAACCTTTGCGACTGGCATAATCAGCTAACTGATCGTTATCAATTTTACCCACAGCAAAGTATTTGCTGTCCGGGTGGGCAAAGTACCAACCCGACACAGCCGCACCCGGCCACATGGCATAACTTTCGGTGAGCTCAAGTCCAATCTCCGGGGTGACATTGAGCATCTCAAACAAAGTGCCTTTTTCGGTATGCTCAGGACAAGCCGGATAACCCGGCGCCGGCCGGATGCCCTGATAGGCTTCGCGGATCAATGCTTCGTTATCGAGATTTTCATCAGCAGCATAACCCCAATAATCTTTACGCACTTGTTGGTGCAGATATTCTGCCAGCGCTTCAGCCAGACGATCGGCCAGCGCTTTGACCATAATACTGTTGTAGTCATCATGAGCGGCCGCAAACTCAGCCGCGAACTCATCAGCGCCAAAACCCGTGCTGACTGCAAATGCACCTATATAGTCGGCAATACCTGAAGACACCGGCGCAACAAAATCGCCTAATGCACAATTCGGGGCATTGTTGCGCAGTTGCAGTTGTTGGCGCAGGTTATATAAACGGTGTTTTTCTGTGGTTCTGCTTTCGTCGGTATACACAATAATGTCATCACCTTCACTATTGGCCGGAAACAAACCAAAAATGGCGCGGCCTGTGACTTTGCGCGAACCTATCATCAGATCGAGCATGTTGTTGGCATCCTGATAGACCTTACGGGCTTCCATCCCTACTTCAGGATGATTCAGAATGGCCGGGAATTTACCCGACAACTGCCAGGTTAAAAAGAAGGGGGTCCAGTCGATAAAATCACGCAGCTGCTGTAAATCAACATCCTGCCAGATATGAATACCTGGTTTTTTTGGTGCCGGCGCCACTTTGGTTAAATCCAGCTGAAACTTATTATCGCGTGCTTGCTTAAGCGTCAGCATTGTTTCACCGGGACGGGCGCGCTGATGTTGCTCTACAGCACGGCGGTATTCATCATTCACCCGTGCCAGATAATCCGGTTTTTGTGTTGGGCTAATTAATGACTGCACCACAGACACACTGCGCGATGCATTAGGCACATACACCACACCATGCTGATAATTGGGCGCAATTTTTATCGCGGTATGGGCTTTGGACGTGGTAGCACCACCTATTAATAACGGAATGGTAAAACCAAGCCTTGTCATTTCTTTGGCAACATGCACCATCTCATCCAGAGAGGGTGTAATTAAACCCGACAAACCAATAATATCCACATCCAGCTCTTTGGCCTTTTGCAGCAATGTGGCACAGGGCACCATTACACCTAAATCAATCACTTCATAGTTGTTGCACTGCAGCACCACACCCACGATATTTTTGCCGATGTCATGCACATCACCTTTGACGGTAGCCATCAGCACCTTGCCCTGCGCCTTGGCGCCGGTACCGGCCTTTTCTGCTTCTATATAAGGTTGCAGATAAGCCACGGCTTTTTTCATCACCCGGGCGGATTTCACCACCTGTGGCAGGAACATTTTACCTTCGCCAAATAAATCGCCCACCACATTCATGCCGTCCATCAGCGGACCTTCAATCACATGAAGCGGTCTTTCCACCTGTAAACGGGCTTCTTCGGTATCTACTTCGATAAAATCAGTAATGCCCTTCACCAACGCATGTTCAAGCCGCTTGTTGACAGGCCAGCTACGCCAGGCTTCGTCCTCTTTCACCGCGACTGTGCCGTCTCCTTTAAACTGAGCGGCAATTTCGAGCAAACGTTCGGTGGCATCGTCACGGCGATTTAAAATGACATCCTCTACCCGCTCACGCAGTAATTCCGGAATATCGTCATATACAGCAAGCTGGCCAGCGTTGACGATGCCCATATCCATGCCGGCTTTGATGGCATGATACAAAAACACCGAGTGAATGGCTTCGCGCACCGGGTCGTTGCCGCGAAAGGAAAATGAAACGTTCGACACGCCACCGGATACTTTGGCATAAGGGCAGAGTTTTTTAATTTCACGGGTGGCTTCAATAAAATCCACTGCGTAATTGTTGTGTTCTTCAATCCCTGTAGCGACGGCAAAAATATTCGGGTCAAAAATAATGTCTTGTGGCGGAAAACCAATTTGTTCCACCAGAATTTTATAAGCACGCTGACAAATTTCGACTTTCCGGGCTTTGGTATCGGCCTGCCCTACTTCGTCAAAAGCCATCACTACCACAGCTGCACCATAACGGCGTAGCAATTTTGCCTGATGTATAAACTGTGCTTCGCCTTCTTTTAAAGAAATAGAGTTGACCACAGCTTTGCCCTGGATACATTTGAGCGCAGCTTCAATCACGTCCCATTTGGACGAGTCAACCATAATAGGCACACGGGAAATATCGGGTTCGGATGCCAGCAAATTCAGATAACGCACCATGGCCGCTTTGCTATCGAGCATGGCTTCATCCATGTTGATATCAATAATTTGCGCGCCGTTTTCTACCTGTTGCCGCGCAACCTGCAATGCAGCTTCATATTTGCCATCCAGAATCAGTTTTTTAAAACGGGCAGAGCCTGTGACGTTGGTGCGCTCACCAATATTGATAAACCTGACTTGTTGCATTACCACTCCAACGAAAAGGCTTCAAGGCCGGCCAGATGAAACTGATGGGACTTTGGTTTGGGCTGACGTGGTTTCACACCTGCCACTACTTCACTGATGGCTTTTATGTGCTCAGGCGTGGTGCCGCAACAACCACCAACAATATTTAAAAAGCCCTGCGCCGCCCAATCTTTAATTTCAGCAGCCATTTCAACAGCGCCTAAGTCATATTCACCAAATTCATTCGGTAAACCGGCGTTCGGGTGCACCGACACATAACATTCAGAAATACCTGATAAAGTTTCGACATAAGGGCGCAATAAATCTGGCCCTAAAGCGCAGTTCAGGCCAAAAGTGACAGGCTCAACATGGGCCAGTGAGTTGTAAAAAGCTTCGGTAGTCTGCCCAGATAAAGTGCGGCCTGACGCGTCGGTAATGGTGCCTGAAATCATCACCGGCAATTTATAACCAATCTCATCAAACACCTGCAGCACGGCAAAAGCCGCGGCTTTGGCATTTAAGGTATCAAAAATGGTCTCCAGCATAATAATGTCGGCGCCACCTTCAATCAGCGCCAGGGTCGATTCGTGATATGCCGCCACCAAAGTGTCAAAATCGATATTACGATAACCAGGGTCATTCACATCCGGTGAAATAGAAGCAGTTCTGTTGGTTGGGCCTAATACACCGGCCACATAACGCGGTTTATCCGGTGTTAATGCGGTAAACTCATCGCAGGCCTTGCGTGCAAGCGCCGCTGCTTCACGATTAATTCGTGCCGACAGATGCGACATATCGTAGTCTGCCATGGCAATGGTCGTGGCATTAAAGCTATTGGTTTCCAGAATATCAGCGCCGGCGGCTAAATATTTGTGATGAATTTCGCTGATGATTTTTGGTTGAGTCAGCACCAAAAGATCGTTATTGCCCTTCAGATCGGACGGCCAGTTGGCAAACTCTTCGCCGCGATAATCTGCTTCTTGCAACTGATATGCCTGGATCATAGTACCCATGGCGCCATCGAGCACCAAAATCCGCTCTGTTAATAACTGCGCCAGCGCCGCAGGTGTTAACCGTGTGCGGGGCTGATGGGCTGCACTGAACTCTGTCATCACAATTGCTCCTGACCTATTTGCTGAATATCAAAAGGTGTGGCCTGGTACACATAGTAGTTCAGCCAGTTACTGAATAATAAGAAGGCGTGGCTTTGCCACAATTTTTGCGGCCCTTTAGCCGGGTCGTTGTCTTTAAAATAATTTTCCGGCACTTTGGGCGTTAAACCCGCCGTCAGATCGCGCTGGTATTCATCATTGAGCGTGGTTAAGTCGTATTCCGGATGACCTGTAACAAAAACCCGGCTACCACTGCTGTTTTGCAGCAGATAAGCACCTGTGACATCAGCCTGCGCCAACACATGAATATCCGGATGTTGCTGGTATTTTTGTTGTGGCACCTGTGCATAACGCGAATGCGGCACCAAAAATTCATCATCAAAACCACGCACCAAAGGGCTTAGTGGCTGAACCACTTTCTGCCAATAAACACCGGAGAGCTTTTCACCGCGGATCTCGCGCTGCAAGCCGTAATAATAATAAAGCGCCGCATGCGCAGCCCAACATAAGAATAAGGTGGACGTGACGTGGCGATCAGCCCAGGCCAGAATTTCTGACAGCTGCGGCCAATAACTCACATCTTCATAATCCACCAGACCCAGAGGTGCACCTGTGATGATTAGGCCATCGTAGTTTTGTTGCTGTACATCAGAGAAAAACTTATAAAAGCAGTTTAAGTGGCTTTCTGCCGTGTGTTTACTGACATGATTGTCGAGCCGGATCAGATCCACGTCCACCTGCAATGGACTATTGGCCAATAAACGTAACAACTGGATTTCAGTAGTGACCTTATTTGGCATCAGATTCAGAATGGCTATTTTCAGTGGCCGGATATCCTGCTTTAAAGCGCGACTTTCAGTCATGACAAAAACGTTTTCCGCGGATAACGCTTCCACTGCGGGTAATTGATCCACCACTTTAATAGGCATGCCGGCTCCGGATAAAAATTCAAAGTGCGGCTACTTTGGCGAAAAGCAGCCAGATTGTCAACTTCTAAACGTTTAGATGGCTAAATAAAAATACCAAAGCCTTACTAAATCCGCCTATGCTTGCAATATCTGCTTTTGGATTTGTATTGTTATGTTACAGCCTTTGTTCAGTTGCGTGATGTTAGCCACCATCTGCTTCAGCCCGCCGCTCAAAGCCGCAAGCAGCGAAACTACGGCTATCGAAATTTTTATCCGCGACGATGTATATGAGGATTATCAGAAATTTGTCGCCGGCCGCGATGTACTGACCATCACAGAGTTTCACAGTCCTTTTATGCGTCGGGACGTGGCAGACATGGTGTTGTTGCAACAGGCGTTGGCACTTGGTGGTTTTCAGCGCAATTTTGTCTATCTGCCAGGCAAGGTGAATTTTCGTAATACGAAAATGCTCCAGAACGGCGAGTTATTGCTGAGTTTTGACACTTATTGGCTTAGTGACGCCAAAGCTTTAGCCGATAAAGTGTTGATCAGTCAGCCCGTGATCAAAAAAGGTCAGTATCTGGCCGGCATTTACACCAGTCCAAACAACCAAAAAGTGCTTCGATTGAAAGAACTTGCCGATCTGCGTGAACTGACCGCAGTTTCCACCCCCAAGTGGCGCACCGATTGGCAAACTATGTCGGCGTTACCGCTGAAAAAATTGGTCCGCGAAGATGAGTGGCTGAGTCAGGCGCGTATGGTGCATATGCAGTGGGTGGATTTTATGCTGATGCCCTTTGTTAACAGTAAAGATGGCCTGTATCAGCTTGAGCAAATTCAGTTAAAACAAGTGCCCAAAGTTGCAGTATTGCTTGATGACAGCCGGCATTTTGTTGTCAGTAAACATCATCCGGCAGGCGCCGAAGCTTATGCGGCTTTGCAGCTTGGCCTTGCAGAGCTTGAAAAAAATGGCAGGATCCAGCAACTGTACCGCCAGGCCGGTTTCCTGGTTGAACCTGGTCGTTACAAAGTGCTGAATCAACAGGCTGACAACAGTCACTAAGCCAAAGCTAAAGCCCAAAATTTATCTGGCAGTTGGCTATTTATAAAAACGTCACTGAGTACATAAAAGCTAAAAAACAAAAAACCGGTATTCACCGGTTTTTTGTTTGGAAAAATGCTGCTCGTCAAAGCTGTACTCAATTGCAACAGCTGCCTGTAAACACAACATTCACTACAGCTTACAGATCATCTTCCATTTCTAATGCTTCTGGCATCAGATCGTCCACTGCCGCTGTTGGTTTGTGTGTAGCCTGCAATAACAAACGATTGCGCAGTTCAGTTTCAATCTCTAAAGCAACAGCAGGGTTATCTTGCAGGAATTTCATGGCATTTGCTTTACCCTGGCCAATTTTATTGCCTTTATAAGCGTACCAGGCACCTGCTTTATCAATCAGTTTCTCATTGACACCCAAATCAATCAGCTCACCGTTTTTACTGATGCCGGCGCCATACTGAATAATAAATTCGGCTTGTTTAAATGGGGGGGCCACTTTGTTTTTCACTACCTTGACGCGGGTTTCGTTACCCACCACTTCGTCACCTTCTTTGACAGAGCCGATGCGGCGGATATCTAAACGCACTGATGCATAAAACTTCAGAGCATTACCACCTGTGGTCGTTTCAGGTGAACCAAACATCACACCAATTTTCATCCGGATTTGGTTGATGAAAATACATAAGGTGTTCGAACGTTTGATATTACCGGTCAGCTTTCGCAGCGCCTGTGACATTAAGCGGGCCTGTAAACCGACATGGCTGTCGCCCATATCGCCTTCAATTTCCGCTTTTGGTGTTAAGGCAGCTACTGAGTCGACAATGATGACATCTACTGCAGCTGAACGGACCAACATGTCACAAATTTCCAGCGCCTGTTCCCCGGTATCCGGTTGTGACACTAATAAATCGGCTACATTGACACCTAATTTAGCGGCATAAACCGGATCTAAGGCGTGTTCGGCGTCGATGAAAGCACAGGTTTTCCCCATCTTTTGGGCTTCAGCCACCACCTGCAAAGTTAAGGTGGTTTTACCTGAAGATTCAGGACCATAAATTTCAACAATACGGCCACAAGGTAAACCGCCAATGCCAAGGGCAATATCAAGGCCTAAAGAACCTGTCGGGATATAGTCGATATCAAGTGCGGTACTGTCGCCCAAACGCATAATTGAACCTTTACCGAACTGACGTTCAATTTGACCTAAGGCGGCGGCCAGTGCTTTTTGCTTGTTATCGTCCATTTGAATCTCCGGATAAAATCTGAAAAGGCATTAAATGCTGTATGCTCATACAGTAGTTGAATGCGTTTGCTCTGTCAACAATAAAATCAGCTGCTGCAGCGCAAAATCAATGGCCTGCAAACGCACTGCCGCTCTGTCACCATGAAATACCATGCGGGTGGTGACTGTATGGCCAAACAGATAAAAACCAAAACAGACAGTGCCCACCGGCTTTAACGCAGAGCCGCCATCTGGCCCGGCAATGCCGGAAACCGCCACTGCTACTTCAGCATTGGCCGCCGCAGCTGCACCTTGGGCCATTTCCAGCACTGTTTCTTCACTGACGGCACCAAATTGCAACAAAGTGGCACTTTTGACCGCCAGCAACTGCTGTTTGGCTTTATTGCTGTAGGTTATAAAACCCCGATCCAGATAAGCCGAGCTGCCGGCAATGGCGGTCAGGCTATAAGCAATACCGCCACCTGTGCAGGATTCTGCAGTGGTGATAGTGCAGTTTTTCCGTAATAATAGCTGCCCGAGTTCAGCCGCCAGTTGTTGGGTTTGCGCAGGAACCGTCATCTTTAGTCCAATACAGGAAGTCAGAACGCCATTATGCCGTCAGAGAAGAAAGCCGAGCAAGTCTCCACAGCCCATACCCCGATGATGCAACAATACCTGGGCCTGAAAGCCGAAAATCCGGATATTTTATTGTTTTACCGGATGGGTGACTTTTATGAGCTGTTTTATGACGACGCCAAAAAAGCCGCGGCTCTGTTGGATATTTCGCTGACGAAAAGAGGTCAATCGGCAGGCGCACCTATTCCAATGGCCGGTATTCCGCACCACGCTATCGAAAACTACCTGGCGCGGCTGGTGCAACTCGGTGAATCTGTGGCTATTTGTGAGCAGGTGGGAGATCCAGCGCTCAGCAAAGGGCCGGTCGAGCGCAAAGTGGTGCGGATTGTCACCCCCGGCACTGTCACAGACGAAGCTTTACTCAACGAACGTCAGGACAACCTGCTGGCCGCACTTTATCAGGTGAAACAGCAATATGGTTTGGCTTATCTGGATCTCACTTCAGGTCGTTTTTTACTGACAGAAGTATCACAACTTGATGATTTATATGGCGTATTACAAAGACTAAATCCGGCAGAGCTGCTGTACAGCGAAGAATTACAGCTGCCGGATACCATTTTAAAGCGCAAAGGTGTGCGCCGCCGTCCGGTGTGGGAATTTGAAGCCAAAAGCGCAGAACGCTTGTTATGCCAGCAATTTGGCACCCGCGATTTACAAAGTTTTGGCGTAAGCGAAGCGCCGGTGGCTCTGATGGCGGCCGGCTGTCTGATGCAATATGTCAAAGACACCCAGCGCGCTGCTTTGCCTCATATCCGCGCTGTAGCGCTGGAAAAAGCACAGGATCATATAGTGCTGGACGCGGCGACCAGACGTAATCTGGAATTAACCCAGCGTTTAAACGGCCAGTTTGACCAGACGCTGGCTGCAGTGCTGGACCAATGCCAGACAGCCATGGGCAGCCGGTTATTAAAACGTTGGATCCACGCGCCGCTGCGCGATCAACAGCTGGTGAGCAGCCGCCATCAGGCGGTGTCTGAGTTACAGTCTTACCACACTGAACTGGCCCCTGCGCTTAAACAAATTGGCGACATTGAACGTATTATCGCAAGGCTGGCGCTGCGTAGCGCCAGGCCCCGCGACTTTGCCCGCTTACGTCAGGCACTACAACAGTTGCCGGAACTGGCGTTGTGTTTACAACAGCTGCAAAGCCCGCTGCTACAGCAGATTAAAAACGCCTGTCAGCCACTGCCAGAGCTGTGTGATTTACTACAGCGCGCCATTATCGACAGCCCGCCAGTGCTTATTCGGGATGGCGGGGTCATAGCGCCGGGTTATTCGGCAGAACTTGACCAGTGGCGGGCACTGGCAACAGGTGCAACTGATTATCTGGAGCAGCTGGAACAAAGGGAAAAAGAGCGTACCGGCATAGCTTCATTAAAAGTGGGTTTTAACAAAGTTGCGGGTTATTTTATTGAAACCGGCCGTGCAGCTGCCGACGCAGTACCGGCTGATTATATCCGCCGTCAGACGCTGAAAAATAACGAAAGATATATTATTCCTGAGCTCAAAGAATACGAAGACAAGGTGCTTGGCAGTCAGAGTAAAGCTTTAGCGCTTGAGAAGCAGTTATACGATGCGCTGTTTGATTTAACGGCGCCTTACCTCGCTGAGCTGCAGCAACTGGCTGCGCGGTTATCTGAGCTTGATGTGCTGACTAACTTTGCCGAACGAGCCGGCACCCTGAATTATCAGCAGCCTAAATTAGTCAGCAATATTGGCATTGATATTCAGGGTGGCCGCCATCCTGTGGTGGAGACGGTCAGCACTGAACCTTTTATTGCCAACCCGCTGCAGATGAACGCGCAAAGACGCATGCTGCTGGTGACAGGTCCGAATATGGGCGGTAAATCCACTTATATGCGCCAGGCTGCACTCATAGTGCTGATGGCTTATATTGGTTGTTTTGTACCGGCCGACAGCGCTGAACTTGGCCCTGTAGATCGGATTTTTACCCGTATCGGCGCCTCGGACGATCTGGCATCAGGCCGTTCCACTTTTATGGTGGAAATGACCGAAACCGCCACAATTCTGCATCATGCCACGGCACAAAGCCTGGTGTTGATGGATGAAATTGGCCGGGGTACCAGCACTTATGATGGTTTGTCGTTGGCATGGGCCTGCGCCGATTATCTCGCTTGCAAAATTCAGGCACTGACCTTATTTGCCACCCACTATTTTGAATTGACTGAACTGGCGTCGTTATTACCAGGTGTGGTGAATATTCACCTCGATGCGGTGGAACATGATGAGCATATTGTGTTTATGCATCAGGTGCAGGATGGCGCCGCCAGTAAAAGTTATGGTTTACAGGTAGCACAGCTGGCTGGCGTACCTAAAGCCGTGATTTTGCAGGCCAAACAAAAACTGCAGGAGCTGGAGCAGCAACACATACAACCGCCGGTAAAAACGGCAACAAAAACGCAGCCTGGCAAAACTGCCGGTCAGCAGCCGCTGCAACAAAGCCTGCTTATCGACGACCAGCCACATCCGGTGCTGGAACAATTAAGGGCGCAACAACTGGATGATTTAAGCCCGCGTCAGGCGCTGGAGCTGTTGTATCAGTTAAAAAACCAGCTGTAAAAAGCTGAAACCGCTTTTAAAAGCTAAATAACAAAAAAGGAGCCAAGGCTCCTTTTTTATCTGCTAAATCACCAGGTTATTCCTGGAACAAGGTTTCGATATTCAGCCCCTGATGGGTGACAATTTCGCGCAGGCGGCGTAGCGCCTCCACCTGAATTTGCCGTACCCGCTCGCGGGTTAAGCCAATTTCGCGACCCACATCTTCCAGCGTCGAAGGTTCAAAACCGAGCAAACCAAAACGGCGGGCCAGCACTTCACGTTGTTTTGGATTGAGCTCTTCCAGCCACAACACCAGATGGTGACGAATATCGGCGTCCTGCAGCTCTGTTTCCGGCCCCAGTTCTTTTTCATCCGCCAGAATATCCAGCAGCTGTTTTTCCGAAGAACCGGCAACAGGCGTATCAACCGAGGTGATTTTTTCGTTTAATTTTAACATCTTGCGTACTTCTTCAACCGGACGGTCTAAAGCAGCGGCAATTTCTTCCGGCGTTGGCTCGTGATCCAGTCGCTGTGACAGTTCACGGGCGGCCCGCAGATAAATATTCAGCTCTTTCACCACATGAATAGGCAGCCGGATAGTCCGGGTCTGATTCATAATGGCGCGTTCTATGGTTTGGCGGATCCACCAGGTAGCATAAGTGGAAAAACGGAAACCACGTTCAGGATCAAATTTTTCCACAGCCCGAATCAGGCCCAAATTACCTTCTTCAATTAAATCAAGCAGTGCCAGACCCCGATTGATATAACGACGGGCAATTTTCACCACCAGCCTTAAGTTACTTTCAATCATGCGTTTGCGGGCGGCCTGATCACCTTTGAGGGATAAACGGGAAAAATAAACTTCTTCTTCGGCAGACAATAACGGGGAAAAGCCAATCTCTCCAAGATAAATCTGGGTCGCGTCCATGGCTCTGGCGCTATCATCACGGGTGAATACATCGTCTGGCGTGTTGTCTTCTTCGGCGGCAAGTGCAGCAAGATCGGGCTCGGCGCCTTCATCTTCCAGCAATACAACTTCTTCAGTTAATTCGGTGTCTTTAAAATCAACTACTTCGTCTTCATCTTTGTGTCCCATATCCTTCTCCCAACTCTACCAGGGTAGTGACGCTTAACTGCCAGAAATCCTTTCCTTTCGTTTGAGCTTGTGGTTTTTATTTTAGGTATTTGAGCGGATCAACAGATTGGCCACGAAAACGAATTTCAAAATGCAGCTGTACACGCTCTGCATCAGTGTTGCCCATTTCTGCAATCAATTGACCAGCAACCACCGATTCCCGCTCCTTCACCAATAGACGGTGATTGTGAGCGTAGGCGCTGAGGAAATCATCGTTATGTTTGATAATAACCAGATTGCCATAACCACGCAGCGCATTGCCGGCATAAACAACCTGGCCTGCTGCTGCAGCTTTGATCGGTGTTCCGACCGCACCACCAATATCCAGGCCTTTGTTGCCATGCTCCTGGTAGGAAAATTTCGCGAGGATTGGACCTTTCACTGGCCATAACCATTGCGATACGTTTCCGTTACTGGTACTCTTGCCGGTTTTTTCAGGTTCTTCGACCTGTTGATTCTGACCATAGCGCTTTTGATTTTGCCGTGCAACTACTTTAGCGTTATTTGATGAACTGTTTGAAACCCTTGGCTTTGAATAATTCTTATTTGCTGATTTGTCTGCAGATTGTGGCCCACGCAGTGCAGTTTGATAGCCTGTATCCTGCCCTGTGACCAGCACCTGACCCACATAAATAGTATAAGGTTCGGGGATCCGGTTCAGCCTGGCCAGAGCCCGGTAGTCCATACCAGCGCGAAAAGCAATCGAAAACAAGGTATCGCCTTTTTTCACCTGATAAGTTTCTGCTCTTAAACTGGCTTTAGGTCTGTTTTTACTTTGCCATGTATCCACCGGTGCCGGACTGTGGGAACCGGAACATGCCACCACAGAACAGACCAAAGCGAACGACAACAGCGGCCGGAGTATCCGCTTAGCCATAAATAAAGTACAACACTGCGCCAAGTCCGACAGTGCCCCAGCCAAGTACATCCACAATTTCCCGTAGTTTTTGCTGCATTTTGGCGCCGCCCCAATACATCAGGCCCGCCACCAGAAAAAACCGGCTGGCGCGGCCAATAGCCGATGCAATGACAAAAGGCAAAAACGCCATCTGCATTAAACCTGCACCTACAGTAAAAAGTTTGTAGGGAATAGGCGAAAACCCGGCAATAAATACCACCCAAACGCCATATTCATTAAACCAGCGCTCAACTAATGCAAAGGTGTCCTGATAGCCCATGTAAGCAATAAAGGGCTGCACCACAGGTTCATACAGTAACCAGCCAAGCAGATAACCCAAAACGCCACCCAGCACTGAAGCCAAAGTGGTTAAAAAGGCATAGCGCCAGGCTTTTTCCGGGTGAGCCAGCGCCATTGGAGCCAGCATCACATCAGGCGGGATCGGGAAAATCACTGACTCAGTAAAACTTAAACCAAATAAATAACGTTCGGCATGACGGTGTTTTGCCCACAATAACGCTTTGTCATACATCCATTGGAAAATTTTCAACGACGACTCCTGTACATCTGCAATCAGGCTAATTCGCCCGGTACCAAAGGAACAAACCGGACAGCTTCTACATCTTGTTGGTTAAACTCATCGCCACTTCGGGTATAAACCCTGAGCACCTGTTCCTGCGCCCCAACCGGGATCACCAGCCTGCCACCGTCTTTGAGCTGCGCCAGCAAATCAGCCGGCACCTGGGTTGGTGCTGCGGTGACAATAATACAATCAAAAGGCGCTTTACTTGCCCAGCCGAGCCAGCCATCCCCATGTTTCATCGACACATTATGCAAATCCAGCTGCTGCAAGCGGCGTTTGGCCTGAAATTGCAGTGCTTTAATCCGCTCTACGGTACAGACCTTGGGGAATAACTGCGCCAGTATCGCAGTTTGATAACCAGAACCTGTACCTATTTCCAGCACATTGGCAGGATGCCAGCTATTGGTTTCGTTTTGTGCCAGCAATAACTCGGTCATCCGCGCCACTATATAAGGTTGGGAAATGGTCTGACCCTGCCCTATCGGCAGCGCGGTGTTTTCGTAAGCTTTATGCGCCAATACCATTTCAACAAACAAATGCCTGGGCGTATTGGCAAGCGCCGCCAGCACCTTTGGGTCTTTAATACCGTCCTGTTGTAATTTTTGCGCCAGCAAAGCGGCGCTGCGCTGAGTTGCCACCGCCATGATCAAATCTCTATTCCTTCTAGCCAATCCTGCAGTGGCTGCAGACTGCGATAGGCCGTCATATCAATCTGCAGCGGCGTGACCGACGCATAACCATTGGCAATGGCATGAAAATCTGTGCCTTCACCGGCATCGAGCTCAGGCCCTAAGGAACCATACCAATAAATCGATCGGCCCCATGGATCTGTGGTGCTGGTCATGGTTTCGGCTTTATGGCGCCGGCCAAGTCGGGTAACGGCAATGCCTTTGAGTTCATGCAGCGGCACTGAAGGTACATTAATATTTAAAATCTGATCCGACGGTAGCGGGTGTGATTTCAGCTTTTTAATCACCTGCACTGTGACATAAGCAGCAGTGACAAAGTGCTCATCGTCGTGACCTGCCAGTGAAACAGCAATAGCCGGCAAGCCCAGATGCCGGCCTTCAGTGGCGGCGGCCACAGTGCCGGAATAAAGCACATCATCGCCTAAGTTGGCGCCGTGATTAATGCCGGCCACCACCAGATCCGGGGCTTTATCAAACAGCTGGCTAATGGCCAGATGCACACAGTCGGTGGGGGTGCCGTTTACGGCAATAAAACCATTATCCAGACGTTGGGTGCGCAGCGGATTCAGCAAAGTTAACGAATTGCTGGCGCCACTGCAGTTGCGGTCAGGCCCCACAGTGGTCACTTCGGCAATCTGTGATAACGCCTGCTGTAACACCAAAATACCTTTGGCGTGCACCCCATCATCATTACTTAATAAAATCCGCATCAATTACTCCAGACTGGAAAAGTCGCGGCTGACATCCTGATATCTGACCAACTCTCTGAGTACAGAGGTGGCAAAACAACCTGTCGGCAGCGCAAACTGCAGTTCAAGATCATCACCCTGCCATTGATAACTCAAGGCCTTGGGTTTTAAACGGGCTGCGCGTCTTTCGGTGTTGACGTTTAAATCACAAAGCGCCTGCACCCAGTGAGCAAAAGGCGCCAGTTGCTGTTGTTGCCATAACAGTGCATCGCTGCTTTCCAACACTTTGCCAATGCCCGGCAATACCGCCGTCGGGTGAATATCAGCTTCCATCAAACGTTGCAAAATTGCCTGATCGACACTTTCAACATGAAACACCGAACCCGAACCATCCAGCTGTACCACAGAACCAGGTAGCAACTGGTCGAATATGCCCTGCTGCACTCTGGCCGACACCTGCTGATTAAATAACATGGAGCGACTGGCCGACAAGGCCAGACCACGGAGTTGCCGGTCCGGAATACTGTGGCCGGCAAAAAGTTTTGCCGCCAGCCTTAAATTGCCGCCGTCATGGCCAAACCTTTGTTCACCATAATAATTTGGTACGCCTTGGCTAATAAGCGCAAGCCGCTTTTCTACTTCGGCTTTGTCGCTGACTGAGCGCAGCTTTAACTTAAAGTGGTTTTGTTTAATCGAACCTAACTTCAGCCGGCGCTGGTGTCGGACTGTATCGAGAATGCGCACACCTTCAATATTCCAGTCCTGAAAATGCAGCTCTTGTTTAATAGGCACAGGTAAACAAAACCATTGCCGGGTCACGGCATGCCGGTCTTTTAAACCGGCGTAGCTGACGAGTCTGGCTTTTAAGCCTGCGGCAGCGGCGATTTGTTTAGCAACATACTGGGTGTTCTGGCCAATTTTTTCGACCAAAAGCAGCATATGCTCACCGGCGCCTGTTGGCGTAAAACTCAGCTCTTCATCCACAATAAAATCGCCGGGCTCAGTGCGTAACAAAGCAGTGGCTGAAGGCTCACCATATAAATAAGCCAAAGGGGCAAATTCAGGCACTATCACAGGTGTAGCCACAGGCGCAGTCACAGGCGCAGTCACAGGCCCGGCAACGCCTGTGTCGGTTGCTGAGACTTCCGCCTTTAAACCGGCATCTGTAGTTTTATTCAGATCTGGCATCAGGCTTGCACCAACAGCACCACGGCTTCCACGGCAATGCCTTCTTTACGACCAACAAAACCGAGTTTTTCAGTGGTGGTGGCTTTGACATTCACCTGTGACAGGCTGCAGGCTAAATCGGCGGCCAGTACTTCGCGCATGGCAGTAATGTGCGGCGCCATTTTTGGCGCCTGCGCCATAATAGTCACATCCAGATTAGCTATCTGATAACCCAGCGCTTTGACATCGCTAAATACTTTACGCAGCAAAATACGACTGTCGATACCCTTAAAAGCAGCGTCTGTGTCGGGGAAATGATGACCTATATCACCAAGCGCCACAGCGCCCAGCAAGGCATCGGCCACGGCATGCAGAACCACGTCACCATCCGAATGGGCCAATAACCCCTGAGGGTAATCAATTTTTACCCCACCCAGGGTAATTGGGCCATCACCGCCAAAGGCGTGTACATCAAAACCGTGTCCAATTCGAAAAGGGGTCATTGTTGCTCCAGATAAAAACGAGCCAGCTGTAAATCTTCGCTCTGGGTAATTTTGATATTGTCGGCGCGCCCGCTCACTAACAGCACAGGCAAACCGGCCCATTCCAGTGCCGAAGCTTCGTCGGTAATAGCAGCGCCCTGTTGTAAGGCTTGTTGAAGGCATTGCCTGAGCTGTGCCGTCGGGAAAAGTTGCGGCGTCAGCGCATGCCAGAGATCAGCGCGCTCTACCGTCTGCAACACCTGGGTATGTTCCTTTGTGCCCATGCCACGTTTCATGGTGTCGCGCACCGGTGTCGCCAGAATTCCACCGCAGCCTGTTTCAAGGCAGCGCTTGATCAGTTTCTGAATATCGTTAACCTGCACCAGTGGTCTGGCTGCGTCATGTACCAGCACCCAGGGATACTGACGCTCGTCAATGGCCATTAAACCGGCCAGCACTGAATTGGCGCGCTCGCGACCGCCATTCACTCTGTAGATGCCGGGGCTGGCCGCCAGGCTGGTTGCAGCAAAATAACCATCATCCGGGGCTAACGCCAGCCACACCGGGCCAAGCTCAGGCACCTGGCGTAAACGTTCTACTGTGTGTTCCAGAATAGTTTTACCGGCAAGCTCTAAATATTGTTTGGGTCTGTCTGCCTGCATCCGCTGGCCAACCCCTGCGGCAGGGATCACTACAGCAATGGTCATTTTTTACCCTGAGGGGTCAATAAGCGGAAAAAGACTTCGTCTTGTTTGATAAGGCCAAGCTCGTTACGGGCACGTTCTTCAATAGAATCCAAACCTTGTTGCAGATCGGCAACGTCTGCCTGCAGCATTTTATTGCGTTTTTGCAGTTCCAGATTACTTTGCTGATGAGTGCGTAATTCTTCTTTATGCTGCAGATATTCTTTGACGCTGTGCTGACCGAACCAAAGCCGGTACTGCAAAGCGGCACATAATGTCAGCAGGATCACAAGCAATAAACGCATAACACACCAGTCAGTTCAGGATTGGCTTTATTATGAAGGCTTCCCCCGCTGCTGAAAAGCCCCGATATTTGCTATTTCTGGCCTATTGCACCTGATGGCGGGCTTTTTACCCTTTAACGCAGTTCTTTTTTTGCCTGATGCGGTTTAGCAAAGTTTTGCCAGTTCAACCGGCTGGCTAACAACAGCTCACGCAAGCTGAGTAACCTGGGCGTTTTACGTTCCTGATTGCGCCACTGATGGCCACAACACACAGCCACCAGCACAGTTTTACTGGGTTTGAGCAAGAGTTTTTGCTGATTGTCCGGCTCCTGCGGCCAACCTGCCATCGCAAACCAACCATGCTCATTACAATGAATACGCTGACCTTCGTGGTCAATTTCATCCACTGAATCGAGCCGGATTTGTTCAATATCCTGTTCTTTACAATACACCGGCACCAGCAAACCCAGTTTGGCGTTTTTATGATAAAAGGCAAAAATACTTTCTGATTCATCCACATGAGGTACAGGGCACACTTTGCTCTGGCTATGTAACCAGCAGGCATTTTGACTATCCAAAGTTAAAGGGGATGGGTGTTTTAAAATTAACGAAGCGGCTTCACGCACATAAAAAGGCAAACTTGCCAGACGTTTGGGCAACCAGGGCAGTTTATCCGCAGGCGTTTGTGCCAGACGCAACAATTCCCGCTCGTACAAAGTGTTGCACAGCTCGATATAGGTCTGATTTTGCTCAGGTAAAAACCAGAGTTCGTTTTGTGACTTCATCCGACGATGGTAGCTTGTTTCATAGGGCACTAAAAGGCTGCGTTTTTATCCAGTTGCTGCGATTTTCCAAACAAAACCAACAGTGAATAACATCAAACCGGTTTGACAAAAAAAGCGCATAAAGCGCTTTTTTTATCGGAGTCAAAAGCTTATTGGCCTTTGATTTCAGAACGGCCTTTGTACGGTGCCTTGGCGCCCAGCTCTTGCTCAATACGCAATAACTGGTTGTACTTAGACACACGGTCAGAGCGGCATAATGAACCGGTTTTGATTTGACCCGCAGCAGTACCTACCGCTAAATCAGCGATAAAGGCATCTTCAGTTTCACCTGAACGGTGCGAAATCACTGCAGTAAAACCAGCATCTTTTGCCATTTTAATGGCCGCTAAAGTTTCAGTTAACGAACCAATCTGGTTAAATTTGATCAGGATAGAGTTACCAATGCCCTGCTCAATACCACGGGTTAAAATTTTGGTGTTGGTCACAAACAGGTCATCGCCAACCAGCTGTACTTTGTTGCCAATTTTATTGGTTAAGTCTTTCCAGCCGTCCCAGTCTGATTCGTCCAGACCGTCTTCAATCGACACGATAGGGAATTTTTTAGTCAGGCCAGCCAGGAAGTCGTTAAATTCGTACGAAGTGAATTCTTTACCTTCACCGGTCAGTTTGTATTTACCGTCATGGTAAAACTCAGAAGCGGCGCAGTCTAAAGCTAAAGTGATGTCTTTATTCAGCTCGTAACCGGCAGCGGCCACAGCTTTAGAAATGACAGTTAAGGCTTCTTCGTTTGATTTTAAATCCGGCGCAAAACCACCCTCATCACCCACAGCGGTGTTTAAACCCTGGCTGTGCAGTTCTTTTTTCAGCTGGTGGAAAATCTCAGCGCCCATGCGCAGTGCTTCTGCAAAAGTTTTGGCGCCAACCGGCTGTACCATAAACTCCTGAATATCAACGTTGTTGTCAGCATGCTCACCACCATTGATGATGTTCATCATAGGTACTGGCATTGAATACACACCTGGTGTGCCGTTTAAGTCGGCAATATGCTGATATAAAGGGATTTTTTTATCGGCAGCTGCAGCGCGGGCCACTGCTAAAGACACCGCCAGAATAGCGTTGGCGCCTAATTTCGACTTAGACTCAGTGCCGTCTAAATCAATCATCAGCTGATCGATATTAGCTTGCTCGTAAGCACATTTGCCAACCAGAGCCGCTTTAATCGGGCCTTCAATATTGGCAACAGCAGTGCGTACACCTTTACCTAAATAACGGCTTTTATCGCCGTCACGCAGCTCTAATGCTTCGCGGGTACCAGTTGATGCGCCTGATGGTGCACAACCACGGCCCATCACACCGCTTTTTAAAAATACATCGGCTTCAACTGTTGGATTACCACGCGAGTCCAGAATTTCACGGGCAACGATATTGATAATTTCTGACATGTATATCCCCTGTAGGCTAAAGCAAAAAAGCCGCACTCCAAGGCGCGGCTTTTTCATTATTTTGTCGTTTGCTGTTTCTGATATTTAGCTGCTGCTGCAACAAAACCCTGGAACAACGGATGACCGTCGCGTGGTGTTGAGTTAAATTCCGGATGGAACTGACCCGCCACGAACCATGGGTGGTTTGGTAATTCGATCATTTCAACCAGCTGATTGTCAGCCGACAAACCGGAAATAATCAGGCCAGCCTCTTCAAGTTTTGGAATAAAGTGATTGTTCACTTCATAACGGTGACGGTGACGCTCGCTAATCACGTCGGCACCGTAAATTTCGCGGGCTTTGGTATTGGCCTTGAGGTTACAGTTCTGACTGCCCAGACGCATGGTGCCGCCCAGATCCGAATCGTCGGTTCTTTGCTCCACCTGGCCTGCGCTGTCCAGCCATTCAGTGATGAGACCCACCACAGGGTAAGCTGTGTCTTTGTTAAATTCGGTTGAGTGTGCGCCTTTCATGCCAGCCACATTACGGGCAAATTCAATCAGTGCCACCTGCATGCCTAAACAAATACCCAGGTAAGGTACTTTATTTTCGCGGGCATATTGAGCGGCCAACACTTTGCCTTCGACACCACGTTCGCCAAAACCGCCAGGCACCAGAATGCCATCCAGGCCAGCTAAAATAGCACTGCCTTTGGTTTCAACATCTTGTGAGTCGATGTATTTGATAGTGACAGTTAAACGGTTTTTTAAACCAGCATGATTTAATGCTTCGTTCACCGACTTATAGGCGTCTTTGAGTTCAACGTATTTACCCACCATACCTATGGTCACTTCACCCGTTGGGTTACTTTCCTGGTACAGCACCTGTTCCCATTCGCTTAAGTCAGCTTCAGGGCAGTTTAAGTAAAAACGGCGTACCACTAAATCATCCAGGCCTTGAGATTTTAACAAAGCCGGAATTTGGTAAATGCTGGACACGTCTTTTAACGAAATAACTGCACGTTCTTCCACATTGGTAAAAAGCGCAATTTTGGCTTTTTCATTGGATGGGATAGAACGGTCTGAACGACACACCAGAATATCCGGCTGAATACCGATAGAACGCAGCTCTTTGACAGAATGCTGGGTTGGCTTGGTTTTGATTTCGCCGGCAGTGCCTAAATAGGGCACCAGGGTTAAATGCATAAAAAGTGCACGTTCGCGGCCGATTTCGGTACCCAGCTGACGAATGGCTTCCAAAAATGGTAAAGATTCGATATCACCGACAGTGCCACCAATTTCAACAATGGCAATGTCATAACCTTCAGCACCGGCAACAACACGGGCTTTAATTTCATTGGTGATATGCGGAATAACCTGAATAGTGGCACCTAAGTAGTCACCACGGCGCTCACGGCGCAGCACTTCAGAATAAATTTTACCCTGAGTGAAGTTATTCAGTTTAGTCATTTTAGTGCGGATAAAACGCTCGTAATGACCTAAGTCGAGATCAGTTTCAGCGCCGTCTTCGGTGACAAATACTTCACCGTGCTGAATTGGGCTCATGGTACCTGGATCCACGTTGATATAAGGATCCAGTTTCAGGATTGTTACCTTCAGGCCACGCGCTTCTAAAATTGCAGCTAAAGAAGCAGCGGCAATACCTTTACCTAAAGATGAGACAACCCCACCCGTCACGAAGATGTATCTTGTAGTCATGAGACCCCTGAGGCACGTTGAATTTTGGATATCACACCAAACTGTCTTCAATAGCTGTTACCTGTTTGCACAGGGAGAACAATTAAGGAAATCAGAATTGGTATCAGGACGGGCGGAAAGTATAGCAAAGAGCAAACACAGGCTCAATCGAAAGCTTGGCTTAATGTTGCCAGCGTTAAAAGACCTGAGGTTGTAGCCGGGTCAAAGCGCTACAACCGTGCTTTGACCCAGACCTGATACAGCGACCTTTAAGGTTCCAGCGTTAAGGTCAGTGTTTTGACAGTAGCGTTTTTCACTTCATCGGCCTGAAACAACATGGGCCGCCACTGGCCCTGACTAAAAAGTTTGGTTTGGTCGGCAAAAAACGGCGATGCCGGGTCGTGTGACTGGCTGTAAGCAAGCATCATATCGGCTTTCGGGCCTTGTGCGGTAAACTGCAGTGCCATGACAAAACTACTGCCGTAATTTACCCGGTAAGCATGTTCTGAATTGCCATCTACAGTCACAGTAGACAACAGCGAACCAGGCAGGCCTATGCCCGACACCACATTGGCTAAATCGGCTGTGCTGCGTGACGGTATCGCCCTCTCGCTCATATTAAATAAACCTTCATAAGAATAGCCGCCTGAGATGGGCAATTTGTCCAGCCCCTGTGCTTTTTGCACAAACTGAATAGTGCCAAGTGGTGCATCAAGCTTAATACCGGCCTGAGTTAAACGCTGCACTGCACTGGCAAAGGCCAGCAGCACTTTATCCTGCTCAGGCGCTGCTGCGGTATAAGGCGCAAGACCTGAAGGTGTCAGCGCGGCATTGTCTGCATCAAAAGCAGTCTGATATAAGGATTTATCTAAATTGCGCTCCCCGGCAATCCGATAGGCCAGCAAAAATTCCCGAAGCAGATGTGCACCCCGGCTATCAAGCTGATAACGGCCGTCCCAATTCGCCAGCACCTGACAGGCTGCACTCAAATCCACCAAACCAGCCGGCAGCTGTAATTGCGGGAACATGGCACAACGTTGTGCTAAAGCAGTTTTGAACTCGGTACCAAATAACGAACCATTGTGGCTAAACACAGATTTGATCTCGGCAAAATTAAATTTGCCATCCTCGCCCGCCAGCTGCAACGGCGCCTGATTGCTAATCAGCAACGCATTATAGCGGGTGCGGGGGCTACGCTCAGTGCGCTCAGGGCCATACACCAGGCTAAACCCTTCCAGTGGCGCCGCGAGATTACTCAACCAATGACTGCTGTTGGCGTTAAATACATAATCGGTGCGTTCCAGTTTTGGCGCTTTGGCAAAAGGCATCAGCCCTGGCCCACCGGCATCGCCACTGTCTTGCCATTCAAAGGCAGGATCTGAGCCTGGCAATAAAATATTACCGGCACCGTCTTGCCAGATGGGCGCCAGCTGCGGGCTTTTACTGGCATTGACCCAATAGGCTTCAGCCATGGGGCTTAACTGAGGCACCTGGCTACCATCCAGATACACCGCATGACCACTGCTGTCGGCCATCACAGTATTGACCCATGGAATGCCATTATTCTGACTAAAGGCCTGTAAAAACTCAGCTTTATTCCGTGCTTTGCCCATAGCCAGCCAGTGCTGCAACATCCGGCTATTGCCGGCATTGGCATCACGCATGGTAATAGCTGTTTTTTGATTCCAGCCCAAAGCCGGCGATAACGCCGTTAAATCCAGCATAGGGCCATAATGGCTGCGGTATAAGGTGCTTTGCACGGTTTTGATACTTTGATCCGGCTGCAGCACTTCAATGCTAACCTTTTGGGCACTGATGTCACGATATTCACTGCCATAGCGGTAACGCAGCGGATTGTTTTCATCAAGGCTCAGCTGATACAGGGTAAAACGCTTGGACTGCGACACAGTGTGTGTCCAGCCCAGATGCTGGTTAAAGCCAATCAGCACGGCCGGCATGCCAATCATACTGACGCCCGTCACATCAAGCTCACCCGGTATGGTTAAGTGCTGCTCAAAAAATCTGAGTTCACCGTCCCAGGGAAAATGCGGGTTTGCTAACAATGCACTTTGAGCGCCATCGGTTTTGTCTTTACCAAGTGCCCAGCCATTACTGCCAATACCTTCCACTGTGGCATGAACCTGTGAAGCGGCCACCGAAGGCGCGACAGCGGTGGGCTGACCTGGCGGCGCAGCCACCGCCATGGCCGCTAAAAAGTTACGGGTGCTGGCTAAACTGGCCAAATCCAGATAATAAGCCAGCAAGTCTTCCGGCTGAATGGGCGTCACCCAGCCCGCCCCGCGACAGGGCGTTGGATAATTATTGCTACTGCCAAACTGGCGCAGCTGATAATTAAAACCTTCGGCGTAACCCTGCATCAGCATTTTGCTGTCAAAAGGCACTGCACCATATAACTGGCGCGCCTGAAGGCGAAAATCCAGCGCCCGATAGGCTAAATCCGACAACAGGTTTTTCTGTGCTGCACCTGCGCCAAAATAACGGGATTTTTCACCTTTGAGTTTTAATAATTGTTCTGAGAGCGTACACAAATTTTCGCTGGCCTGCGCCACGCCGACGCCATAACCAAGCGCCCGGTAACTGCCGGCCTGAATATGGGGTACGCCATGGGCTGTGTACAAAATGCTGACTTTTTCCGCCGGACTGGGCTCTGGTGGTGGCGGGCTGGACTCATCGTTATTACAACCCAGCAGCAGGCTGGCGGTTACAGGCACAAGCAGATAAGACAACTTCATCAACGTCACTCCTTTGTCGTTTAAAGTGAAATTGACATTAGCATATTTTTTACACAATTATACTTTCTGGCGACAAGTCAGTGCCTTGCCTGCCCGACCTGTGGTAGCAGAGGACTTGCCTAAGCTGCTGTGACCTGACGCAATCGGATGGCTGCGGCCCAGATCTGATGTTATCTGACGCCGTGCGCTTTGGCCGGTGCAGTATTCACCGCCTTATGTTAGCTTGCTGGCTATTTTCACCTGCTGCCAGGCGGCTTCCATTTGCTCCAGGCTGGCTTGCCCTACCGGCGTGGCGCTATCAGCAAGTGTTGCTTCCACAGCACGAAAACGTTGTTCAAACTTGTGATTGGCCTGGCGCAGCACAGTTTCAGGGTCCAGGCCGTGTTTTCGCACCACGTTCACCATGGCAAACATTAAATCACCAAGCTCGTCAACAAGCTCAGGGCTGCCCGGCTGCGTTTGTTCCACTTCCAGAATTTCTTCTTTGACCTTATCCCAGCAACCCTCAACCGAAGGCCAGTCAAAACCCACAGTGGCACAACGTTTTTGCAGTTTATAAGCCCGGCTTAAAGCCGGCATGGTATTAGGCACATTGTCGAGCACACTTTCAAGGCCGGCTTTTTTACGTTCGTTACTTTTTAGTGCTTCCCAGTTTTGCAAAGCAGTGCTGGCGTCTGCCACGCCTGGCGTTGAGTTGGCAGCAGATGCAAAAATATGCGGATGACGGCGGGTTAGTTTGTCACAGATGGCCGCCACACAATCGTTAAACTGAAACAGGCCTTGCTCGCTTGCCATCTGACTGTAAAACACCACCTGAAATAACAAATCGCCCAGCTCATCTTTTAAATCGGCAAAATCCCCCCGCTCTATGGCGTCGGCAACTTCGTAAGCTTCTTCAATGGTATAAGGTTTAATACTTTGAAAAGTCTGAGCTTTATCCCAGGCACATCCCTGCTCAGGGTGGCGCAGTGTTGCCATAATGGCCAATAAATGTTCAATAGATTGAGACATACAAATTCCACAAATAAGCAGGCCCGCCAGCGGGCGGGCCTGTGTCAGCACAAAAATTATTGTGACCTTTTGGCTTCAATCACATCGTCAATCAAACTGACTTTGGTCAGCAGTTTATTCAGTGAATCCAGGTTATACAGCTCAAGCGTCATATTGATGATGGCCGTTTGCCGCGCCACATCAGAGTTACTGCTCATTCTGAGCACATTGGCTTTTTCATTGGCCAGAATACTGGTGATATCCCGTAATAAACCGTTGCGATCATGCGCCACTATACGGATATTCACTTCATAACCCGACGCATACTGATCGCCCCAGGTGGCTTCCACCACCCGCTCAGGATGCTGTTCCAGCAGGGTTTTAAACTGCTCACAGTCGTCCCGGTGCACAGCAATACCGCGGCCCTGGGTGATATAACCAATAATGGCATCGCCAGGTAACGGCTGACAACAACCGGCCATATGGGTCATCAGATTACCCACGCCCTGCACCACCACATGACTTTTTGCCGGCGTGGTGGCCATCGGTTTGGTTTTTAATCTGGGGTCAATCTCAGGCGGAGAGGCCTTGGCATACTGGCTCTGAATATAATGCACCACCTGGGTGACTTTAATCTCGCCACCACCAATACCCACCAGCAGCTCTTCCAGTGAGTTGACATTAAAGTGCTGAACCACTTTCACCGGCTGATCCATTTTCAGGTTGAGCCTGGATAATTCGGTTTCCAGCAACTCTTTGCCGGCAGCGTAGTTTTTATCTCTGTCCTGCAGACGGAACCAATATTGCACTTTAGAGCGGGCACGGCTGGATTTTAAATAACCCAGATGCGGGTTGAGCCAGTCGCGGCTTGGGTTCGGCTCGCGGCCGGTTAAAATTTCTACCTGATCGCCGGTTTTCAGCTGATAGGTAAAAGGCACAATACGGCCGGAAATTTTCGCGCCTATACAACGATGGCCCACGTTTGAATGCACGTAATAGGCAAAGTCGAGCGGCGTTGAGCCCAGTGGTAAGTCGACAATGTCACCTTTGGGGGTAAACACATAAACTCTGTCTTCGGTGACCTGATTGCGCAGCTCTTCGGCCAAAGATGAGTCCACCACTTCTTCCTGCCAGGCCAGAATTTTGCGCAGCCAGCCAATTTTTTCATCCAGCGCGCCTTCACGCCCGGCATGACCGCCTTCTTTATAACGCCAGTGCGCGGCAACCCCTAATTCGGCGTCATCGTGCATCTGGCGGGTACGGATCTGAATCTCCACCGGCCGGCCCTGCGGCCCCAGCACCACGGTATGAATCGACTGGTAACCGTTCTGTTTGGGCGTGGCAATATAATCGTCAAATTCTTTGGGCAAATGCTGCCAGGAGGTATGCACTATGCCAAGCACGGCATAACAGTCCTGCACTTTTTCGGTGACAATCCGCACAGCGCGAATGTCGTACAGCTGGTCAAACGCCAGATGTTTTTTCTGCATCTTTTTCCAGATACTGAAAATATGTTTGGGCCGGCCGTACACTTCTACATTCAGGTTTTCATCTTTCATGCGCTGGCGCACAGCGTCGACAAACTCCTGCATATATTGCTCACGCCCCAGCCGTTTTTCTTCCAGCAAGGCGGCAATTTGTTTGTAGGTTTGCGGGTGCAGATAACGAAAAGCTAAATCTTCCAGCTCCCATTTCAGCTGACCTATACCAAGCCGGTTGGCCAGCGGGGCAAAAATAGCGTTGGTTTGTTTGGCGGCCAGCACCCGGGTTTCTTCATCGGCGTTTTTCACATCACGCAGATAACAAATTTGTGCGGCCAGTTTAATCACCACGGCGCGCACATCTTCAACCATGGTCAGCAGCATTTTACGCAGGTTATCGGCCTGCTGCGGATTTGGCGTCTGACCTGGTCCCACCGGAATAGTGCGGATGGCTTCCATTTGCTTGACGGCCGCCAGCATGATCAGCACAGCGGGCGGGAATAAATTGTCGAGCTCTTCACAGCTTAAGATTCCGGCTTCAATCAGCGGGAATAATAAGGCTGAGGTCAGCGCGTCTTTGTCCATCCGCAAGTCAGCCAGAATTTCCACCATTTCCCAGCCGGTACGCACCTGCGGACAAGTGGCTTCAGTAAAACCATGTTGTTGCAACCAGTGTTCGGTCTCAAGCAGGCTGCTGATTTTACTGTCCGGCAAACCAAGCGAACTGAGCCAGGCGGTGGTTTCGCCCGGGTTGTATTCGGTGCTGTGGGAATGCCGGATCGTGACCATAACTTACTGCCTCGTTTTCAAAAACAACGCCATCAACTCCAGATGGCTGGTATAGGGAAACATGTCCATCAGACCAATTTTGCTTAAACTGTATCCTTTGCCAAGCAATACTTTTGCATCCCGGGCAAAAGTTACCGGGTTACAGGACACATACAGCACAGCATCAGGTTTTAACCGCGCCACTTCATCAATAGCGCCCAGTGCACCGGCTCTGGCCGGGTCCAGCAACACTTTTTGATAAACATTCTGATTCCACGGCGCTTTAGGCCAGGCTAAATGCAAATCGGCCTGGGCAAAGCTGAGGTTCGCCAGAGCGTTACGCCGGGCGTTGTCAGTGGCGGTTGTAACCATAGTTGCAACACCTTCCAAGCCTACCACCTGTGCCGCCTGCTTTGCTAATGCCAAACTGAAATTACCTATACCACAATATAAGTCCAGCACTTTGTCGGTGTTTTTCAGCTGCAGCCAGTCCAGCGCCTGCGTCACCATTTGCTGATTTACCGCTTCATTCACCTGGATAAAATCCGTTGGTGAAAAGGCTAAGGTTAAACCTTCGGCCAATTGGTACTGCGGTTGTTGTGGCTCGCCCCAGAAACAAAATTCGTCGCTTTGTGCTTCGCCTATCCAGCAAGCTTCAGGCCAGGCTTGTTGTAGCAAATTTTTATCTTCAGCGCAGAGTGCTTTGATATGGCGCACCACGACAAAAGCTTTGCCTGCGGCGTCCAGCACTTCAACATGGGTAATGGCGTTGCCGGCTTTCAGTGTGGGCAGGGTTCCACTGAGCACCTTAAATACCGGCGCTATCACCGGGCTTAACACCATACAGTCCGCAATGGCGGTAATTTCTTTGCCGCCCTTACGGCGAAAGCCCACTACAAATTCATTGGTTTTTTTCTCAAACCAAACCCCAATTCTGGCTTTACGCCGGTAGCCTGTTGCCGGGCCTGTTAACATCGGCTGCCATGGCAGGACATCAAGCCTGAACTGATGCTTCAGATGTTCATCAAGCGCTTGTTGCTTCAGCAAACGGGCGTTTTCTGCACTGACATGGTGCAACTGACAGCCACCACAGTCGGCGGCAAAACGGCATAAAGGCGCAATACGGTGTTCAGATGCTTTGAGTACTTTTTGTACTTCGGCTTTGAGGTATTGTGGTTTTTGTTCTGTCACTTTGACTTTGACGCTTTCGCCTGGCAAAACACCGTCAACAAAACAGATTTTACCGTCAGAAAAAGCAATACCTTGTGCTTCAGCGTCCCAGCGCTCTATCGTCAGCTCCAGATGTTGCGGACCCTTTTGCACTTTAGCTTTTGATTTATAAATAGTTACCATAAAAAATGTTGGCCTTTGGCTGCCTTATTTCCTGCCTGTTGCCCGTCGGGCTTGGGTAGGTTTTTTAACGGGCTTGTGTCATGATGGCTGTTCGAAGGACCATTGTAGCAAGCAGCGCTGAAGATGACGAAGATTGGTTTACGCGATTGGATTCTGCTGATCACTTTAGTACCCACTTTATTCATCAGTCTGGGGCTGGGTGGCTATTTTAGTTTTGCCCGTTACCAGGATGTACAACATTATCTGGAAGAACAGGCCAGCAATATTGCCGAACCGCTGGCCATCGCCAGTGAAGAAGCGCTGCTGTACAACAACAAAACCCTGCTGCAACGGCTGGTGAATCTGAGCCACCGGAAAAACTCACCGCTGGTAAAAAGTATTGCCATTTTTGACCGCCAGCACCAGCTGGTAGTCACCTCCAACTATCACAAAGACTTTGCCAGGCTGACAACGATTGCCGAACACCCCTGGCCCGATCACAGCGAAATTCTCGATGATGGCAAAGAGCTGATTATTCTGGTGCCGGTGTTGCCGGAACAAACCGACAGCGATAGTCCGGCAGCACAGTCTCCGGCGCTCGGGCTGGTACTGCTGGAGCTGCAAAAAGACAAAGTATTGCTGGCACAGCAAAGCTCCTTGCTGGTGTCGCTGCTGATTATTCTGCTGGGCATGATGGTGGGGCTGGCGCTGAGTTTAAAGCTGGTTGGCCGTCTGACCACGCCGATGCAGCAACTGATCAGCCTGACTGAAAAGCTGGCTGAAGGTCGTTATGCCAGCAAATTGGAACAACCTTATTTTGGTGAGCTGGATCAGATGCGCCTTGGCATTAATCAGCTGGCCACTCAACTTAAAGAGCTGCAGGATGAAATGCAGCACACCATAGAGCAGTCCACCAGCGACTTAACCCACACCATGGAACAGCTGGAAATGCAGAACGTGGCGCTGGATATGGCCAGGCGTAAAGCGCAGGAAGACAATAAACTTAAATCTGAATTCCTCGCCAAAATGAGTCACGAGCTACGTACACCACTGAACGGCGTCATCGGTTTTACCCGCCAGCTGTTAAAAACCCAGCTGTCGCACCATCAGCAGGATTACCTCAACACCATTCAAAAATCGGCCAACAGCCTGCTGACCCTAGTGAATGACGTATTGGACTACGCCAAGCTGGAAGAAGGCCGGATGCCGATTAACCCTGAGCCTTTTTCACTGCGCGATTTAGTCAACGATTCAATCGAGCTTTTGGCGGCCAATGCTTTTGAAAAACAGCTGGAGCTGGCGCTGCTGATTGACCCGGATTGTCCGGATGACATTATCGGCGACCCGCTGCGCATTAATCAGGTGCTGATGAACATTGCCGGTAATGCAGTGAAGTTTACCGAACATGGCAGTATTGTGATCAGGGTCAGCGGCAGTGAATATAACGACGATAAAACCCTGCTGCACTTTTCGGTGCAGGACACCGGTATCGGTATTCCGCAGGAGCAGCAGGAACAGCTGTTTTATGGTTTTTCCCAGGCAGACGGCAGCATAGGCCGGCGTTATGGCGGTACAGGTTTAGGCTTGTTTATTTCCCAGCGGCTGGTGGAGGCTATGGGCGGCAGTATCGGTTTTGACAGCCAGCCGGATCAGGGTTCTACCTTCTGGTTCACCGTGTCTTGCCGGCGTCATCCACTGCCTGTGTCTGAAGTGCTGCCGGTGCAGCTGCTGGCCGGTAAAACCGTGTTGTACATTGAACCGCAGCAGTTTTCCCGTGAAGCCACTTTGTCGCTTTTGAACAGCTGGGGCATGCAGGTGTCGTCCTGCGCCACACCAAGCCAGGTGCAACAGGCACTGGCCAGTCAATCACATTATGATATGGCCATTATTGGCCGGGCTGTGTCGCTGGATCAGGTTAATCAGATTGTGGAGTTGATTCGTCAGCTGAATCAGTCCTGCTCTTATATTTATCTGCTGGTGAACACCCTGTCCCCCACCTTACGTGAAGCGCTGCTGCAAACCGGGGCGCAGGCCTGTTTATCCAAACCTGCCCATCAGCGCAAACTGGCAGCTGCACTGGCACGGCCTTACCAGCAGCTGCACGAACTGCCGGGGAAACTGCCGGCGCCACCAAAAAGCAAACTGCGGGTGCTGACAGTTGACGACAACGAAGCCAACCTGAAACTGATTAACGCCTTGCTTGGCGAATTGGTGGAAAGTATCGATTCCGCCACCAACGGCGCTGAAGCGCTGCAAAAAGCCTCACAATTTCATTACGATGTGATTTTTATGGATATTAATATGCCGGTGATGGACGGTATTACCGCCTGCCAGCGTATTCAGCAAAGCTCGATTAACGAAGCCACCCCTATTATTGCCGTCACAGCACACGCACTGGAAGGCGAACGTGAACGCCTGATGCTGCTTGGTTTTAGCGAGTTTTTAAGTAAACCGCTGGACGAACAAATGCTGCATTTTGCGCTAAAAGAATGTTGCGCCCATGCCGGCCTGGCCCCAGAGCGCGACCCGGAACAATTGCTGCAGGAACTGCCAAAAAGCCGGCATCTGGACTGGGAGCTGGCGCTGCGCTGCGCTGCCGGTAAAGTTGATTTAGCCAAAGAGCTGCTGCAGATTTTACTGGGCAGTCTGCCCGCCACCCTGACTGAAATGGAAAGCCTGATGCGTAGCAAACAGGTAGAGCCGTTAATTCAGCTGGTGCATAAACTGCACGGCGCCAGCTGTTACACCGGTGTGCCTCATATCAAACAGCTCACCGAGCTGATTGAAACTGAACTGAAACACGGCAAAACCATCGAGCAGCTGGAGCCGGAATTATTTGAACTGCAGGACAGATTACAATCTTTGCTCGCTGAGGCTGCCGGCTGGGTCTGGTAAGGCTAAGCGCTTTATCAGCCTGCACCTGCCATTTAACGAAAATCTGCGGCAATCTCTGCTGCAGATCTGCATTATTCACAACATCTTATTCTTAGTGATTAGTCAACTTATTTCTCAACCAATTGAGTACAGGGACATCTATGAAACTAACCCGCTTATCTGCCAGTGCGTTTGCCGTTGGCTGCGCATTGTTATCTTCTCAGGCGCTGGCGTCGCTGCAATTTAACTTCACTGACAAAACGCCGGCCGGGGTACAAACCCAACTGTTGTTGGTGTCAGAAAAAAGCCTGGCACAAAACGAACATCCGCTACTCCAGGATGCAATGGCCAAAACCTGGCTCAAAATTGAAAAATTTACCGGCAAAAAAGGCGCGCAACTTGAGCTGCGTTTAGATAGTGCGCCTACGCAGCGGCTGTTGCTGCTCGGGCTTGGCGACAGCAGCAAGCTCAGTCACAGTGACATTCTTACACTTGGCGCCGATGCCGCTGCTGTGCTTGGCAAAAACGACAGCAACACCGCCAGCATCGACACCAGTGCCCTGACTCAGAGCAGCGCCGATGCCGCCAAAGTCGCCACTTTTGCCCAGGGGCTGGAGCTGCGCTCCTACCGTTTTGACAAATACAAAAGCAAAAACATCCCTACAACACTGAGTCAGGTACATCTGCTCGCAGAGC
This sequence comes from Rheinheimera sp. 4Y26, assembly GCF_025245835.1. GTDB lineage: Bacteria > Pseudomonadota > Gammaproteobacteria > Enterobacterales > Alteromonadaceae > Pararheinheimera. Next base: position 305,977 of record NZ_JAOBWS010000002.1, on the reverse strand, counting down.
ACCCGACACAAAGTCAGGTTGCACTGGAAAAAGCACAGGCGCTCAGCAGCGGTGTGTTTCTGGCACGGGATCTGACCAATGAACCGGCCGAAGCTTTAACGCCACAAACTTTTGCCGATGCTGCGCTGGAGCTGGAAAAACTGGGGGTGAAGGTACAGGTGCTGGATGAAAAAGCACTGCAAAAAGCCGGTTTAGGCGCACTTTATGCCGTGGGTAAAGGCAGTAACAGACCGCCGCGTCTGGTGATTGCCCACTGGCAAAACAGTAACAAAGCGCCGCTCGCCATTATTGGCAAAGGCATTACATTTGACACCGGCGGTTATCATTTAAAAACCGATGGCGAGTCGATAGTCCGGATGACCAGTGATATGGCTGGCGCCGCTGCCGCCCTTGGCACCATCAAAACGCTGGCGTTGCAAAAAGCGCCGGTGAACGTGGTGGCCCTGATGGCAATGGCCGAAAATATGATTTCTGATAAAGCCATGTTACCTGGCGACATTATTAAAACCGGTGCCGGTTTAACAGTACAAATTACCAGCACAGACGCCGAAGGCCGGCTGGTGATGGCCGATGCACTCTGGTATGCCAATCAGCAGTTTAAACCAAGGGCTATGGTCGATATCGCCACCCTGACAGGCTCTAAAGTGGGCGCTCTGGGTAGTTATTATGCCGGCCTTTTTTCGGAAGATGAGCAGCTGGTACAACAACTGACAGCAGCAGGCGCCAAAGTGAATGAGCCGCTGTGGCGTTTGCCGCTTGGTCCACAGTTTGCCGCTGAAATGAAAAGTGACTTAGCTGATTTACGCAATACCGGCAAAACCACAGGCGCTTCAACAGCAGCCTGGTTTCTGCAGCAGTTTGTCGGCCAAACCCCCTGGGCACATATCGACATTGCCGGCAATGCGCTGGCCAGCAGCGACAAAGGTGTTCAGGTCACAGGCGCCACAGGTTTTGGTGTGCAGTTACTGACCGAATGGGCACTGACTCAGCCATAACAGCAACAACATTCACATCACCGGTTGTTGCAGCTGCATGGCCGGTGCAGCGTACATCCTGTACATAAAAAAAGCCCTGTGCAGCTTGAATGCACAGGGCTTTTTTAACGCTATTTAGCCTGCTGACGTCTGAGTTATCAGACTAAAAATTCAGGATTCAAAAACGACAGTCGCCAGGGCAAATGCCTGCTCGTCGCTAATCGACAACCAACAGTGTTTTACCCCGAGTTTTTCCGCAAGCAGCGATGCTGCATCAGTCAGCTGCAACTGCGGCCGGCCAAATTCATCATTGCTGACAGCAAAATGCTGAAAGGAAATACCGCGGCCAATGCCGGTGCCAAGGGCTTTGGCCGCGGCTTCTTTGGCGGCAAACCTCTTGGCAAAATAACGCACCGGCTGTTTATGCTGCAGGTAAATTGCTCTTTCGGTTTCGGTTAGCACCCGTTCAATCAGCCGTGGCGAGCGCTGTAAACTTTGCTCAATACGGCTGATTTCAACAATATCAGTGCCAAGCCCGACAATAGCCATTAGCGGCGCGCCTCCACCATTAACCTTTTCATTTCAGTCACAGCCGGGCCTAAACCGGTAAAAATAGCGCGGGCGATCAGTGCATGACCAATATTCAGCTCATACATCTCTGGAATAGCAGCAATAGCCTGCACATTGTGAAAGTGTAAACCATGGCCGGCGTTCACCACGATGCCAAGCGATTTGGCATATTCAGCAGCAGTGCGGATACGCTCCAGCTCAGCGAGTTGCACTTTAGGGCATGTGGCGTCGGCATAAGCACCGGTGTGAATTTCAATATAAGGTGCACCCGCTTTAGCGGCAGCGGCAATTTGTGCCAGATCAGCGTCAATAAACAACGACACCAGAATGCCGTCGTCAGTCAGGGTTTTGACTGCTTTTTCGATATGGCTAAAATGCCCTGCCACATCGAGGCCACCTTCTGTGGTCAGCTCCTGGCGTTTTTCCGGCACTAAACAACAAAAGTGCGGTTTGAGCTTACGGGCAATACCAAGCATTTCATCGGTGACACCCATTTCAAAATTCAGCCGGGTCTGAATAGTGTCTTTTAATAAAAACACGTCCCTGTCCTGAATATGACGGCGATCTTCACGTAAATGCACGGTAATGCCGTCGGCACCGGCCTGCTCGGCCAATAAAGCGGCGTGCACTGGTTCAGGATACTGGCTGCCACGGGCCTGACGCACTGTGGCTACGTGGTCGATATTTACACCTAAATAAATGGGTTGCATTACAAGTCTCCGGTTGCAGCAGCCATATGGCTACCGCATCACTGTTAAAACTATCGGTTAAACAGGGCCCGACTGGCAAGGGGTTGATTGCCCAGCAGCGGCTGTAATAAATAACGGCACAGTTGTTTGGCGACGCGCTGTGCTTTGTCATGCCATTGACCGCGCTCTATCGCCATTAAAGCGTCACCCGGCCAACCCACACCATGCTGCCTGCCGTTGGCATCGATAAAACCAGTACGTACTAAGCCAACTTCCGCCTGCCACTGATAAAGACCATCAACAGCCAGCGGTTGCTGCTGCGCATCAAACGCAAAGTCAACCGGCACACCGAGTTCGGCAAGCAGCATCAGCTCAAAGCGGCGCAAAACCGGCTGTAGCAGCCCCGGATGCGGCTGAGCTGCGGCTAAATCCAATAAACTTTGCTGATACAGGGCAAACAAATGCTCGCTGGCCACATCCTGTGGCCAAATCCGGCACAGCAGCTCGTTGATGTACATGGCACTAAATAAAAAGTCACCCTGAAACTGCAGCGCTGGCTGTTGCTCTTCCAATGCGCGTACTGTTTTTAATTCACCCCGGCCGGTCAGTTGCACCGCCAATAATGCAAAAGCGGGCCAATTGCTGCGCCCGCCTTGTTTTTTACCGGGCCGGCGTGCCACTGCACGCAAACGCCCTTGTTCAGGTAACAATAAATCCAATAACAGCTTGTCGTCCCGAAAGGCTCTGCTGTGCAGCAGGTAAGCCGGACTAAAGCCAGTGGTCATTAATCTTCGCCATAACCTAAGCTGCGCAGCGCCCGCTCGTCGTCGGCCCAGCCAGATTTAACCTTAACCCACATTTGTAAAAACACCGGTTGTTCAAACAGTTCTTCCATATCTTTACGGGCTTCCGAGGCGATGGTTTTGATCCGCTCACCGGCTTTGCCTATCACCATACGTTTTTGCGTGTCGCGTTCCACCAGAATAAGCGCAGCGATGTGGTAGTGTTTTTCTTCCCACTTAAAACGCTCAATTTCTACCGTCACCGAATACGGCAGTTCGTCACCCAAAAAGCGCATCAGCTTTTCGCGTACAATTTCCGACGCCATAAAACGTTGGGAGCGGTCGGTAATGTAATCTTCCGGGAAGAAAAACTCACAAGGCGGCAGGTGTTTGTGCACTATGTCACGCAGCGCGGCCACATTGGTGCCTTTTTCCGCCGAAAGCGGCACTATTTCGACAAAAGACAACTGCGTGCCAAGCCACTGTAAATGCGGCAATAACTCTTCTTTGTCTTTGTAAAGATCCACTTTATTCACCACCAGAATTACAGGTTTATTGGCGGCAATTAACCGGTTCAACACCATCTGATCGTCTTCCAGCCAGCGGGTACCTTCTACCACAAAAATCACCAGCTCTACGTCCAGAATTGAACTGGCGGCCGCTTTGTTCATCAGGCGGTTAATAGCACGTTTTTCTTCGCTATGCAGGCCTGGGGTATCAACATACACCGTCTGGTATTGACCTACAGTGTCAATGCCAACAATACGATGGCGGGTGGTTTGTGGTTTTTTTGAGGTGATACTGACTTTTTGGCCAATCAGCTGATTGAGCAAAGTGGATTTACCCACATTCGGACGGCCAACAATAGCCACTAAACCGGCAAAAGTTTCGCCGGCGGTTTCAGGAATATTATTTGTCATGGGTAAGCTGTTCCAACACCAGGTTCGCGCAGTCCTGCTCTGCCTTACGGCGTGAGCTGCCACTGGCAATAATAGGCTGCATGCCAGCCACTGTACATTTTACGGTGAAGGTTTGATCATGGGCTTCTCCCATTACTTCAATCACTTCGTATTGGGGTAACGCCATTTTGCGGCCCTGCAGATATTCCTGCAGTTTGGTTTTGGAATCTTTTTGTACGCCGGGTTCAATCACCGTCAGGCGCGAACCAAACCAGGCCAGGATCCGTTCTTTGCAAGGCTGGGCGCCGCCATCTAAATAAATGGCGCCTAAAATGGCTTCAACGGCATCGGCGAGAATTGATTCACGGCGAAAACCACCGCTTTTTAACTCGCCTGGCCCTAAGCGTAAAAAGTCCGACAACTGCAACTCTTTGGCTATCTCAGCCAGGGTGACCCCTTTGACCAGAGATGCACGCATCCGGGTTAAATCCCCTTCCCGCGTTTTCGGGAAATTCTGATACAGCGCTTCGGCGATGACAAAACTTAAAATGGCATCACCCAAAAACTCCAGTCGTTCGTTATGTTTGCCTTTACAGCTGCGGTGCGTCAGCGCTTGTTCCAGCAGCTCAGGCTGCACAAACTGGTAACCCAACCGTCGTTGTAATGGCGCTAAAGAAACTTGCATGCCTACCCTTATTCAATCCGGCCTAAACGTTCAAAGCGGATACCAACAGGCACCCAGCCAGGAATAGCACTGTTCGGATCATCATTAAATTCAAAACTCATCCACTTAAACACCGCTTTGCCGACCAGATTCTGCTCTGGCACAAAACCCCAGAACCGGCTATCGCGGCTGTTATCACGGTTGTCGCCCATGGCAAAATAATGGCCGGCTGGCACCACAAACTCTGTGGTTTCTGTACCAGGCTGACGGTAATAATTGTGAATAGGCTCAGGCAACATGGCATTTTGCAGAATGTCATATTGTTTGGTTGGGCCTTGTTCAGTAAAACGTTTCAGTGGATAAGGGCCTAAGAAAAATTCACCTTCCGACTGTAATTCCTGATGCATCGGCTCCAGCACAGGGCATGGCTGATTCAGATTTTTGTCACAGGCTTTTTGGATATATAACTGTTTGTTTTTATAAACAATACGATCGCCCGGCAAACCAATAATACGCTTGATGTAATCCACATTTGGCTGCTCAGGGTATTTAAATACCGCCACATCACCATGTTCAGGTTTACCGGTCTGAATTAAGGTGGTGCGCCAGATAGGGTCTTTAACATCGTAAGAGTATTTTTCCACCAGAATAAAATCACCGACCAGCAGGGTTGGCATCATAGAGCCGGATGGAATTTGAAATGGCTCGTACAAAAAAGAACGGAAAATCGTAATCACTGCAATCAGCGGGAAAATCGACTGGGCAGTTTCAGCAATATAAGACTGAGGCGCAATTTGTTGTTTCACTTCCTCTGACAAGGCGGTGCCGGCTGCAGCTTCGGCCTGCGCCAGTTTCATTTTGCGTTTAGGCGCCAGCACTAAAGCATCAAACAACCAAATTAACCCGCTGCCGACCGTTAATGCCACTAAAAATATTGCAAAATAACCTGCCATGAAAAATCCAATCCTCGTTGCTGTATCTGATGTGTCAGCTTACCGCTGAACTTTGTGCTGTTGCTGCTGCTATTGCACTATATATTGTTACCAGCTGTAACAACTGCGGCGCTGATAACACAGCGCCGCAATCACAGAAATGCAGGCTATTTGCCTACTTTCAGAATGGCTAAAAACGCTTCTTGTGGCACTTCAACGTTGCCCACTTGCTTCATGCGCTTTTTACCTTCTTTTTGTTTTTGTAACAGCTTTTTCTTCCGGCTAACGTCACCGCCATAACACTTGGCCAATACGTTTTTACGTAATTGTTTTACCGTGGTACGGGCAATAATATGACTGCCAATGGCCGCCTGAATGGCGATATCAAACATCTGGCGTGGGATCAGCTCTTTGAGTTTTTCTGCCAGATCACGGCCACGGCTTTGCGCAAAATCACGGTGGCTGATAATCGCCAGCGCATCCACTCTTTCACCATTGATCAGAATATCCACCCGTGACATGTCAGAGGTTTGGAAACGTTTAAACGCATAATCCAAAGAAGCATAACCACGGCTGGTTGATTTTAACCGGTCAAAGAAGTCCATTACCACTTCCGCCATCGGCAGTTCATACACCACTGCCACCTGACGACCGTGGTACGTCATATTGATTTGCACACCGCGTTTTTCAATACAAAGGTTAATCACGTTACCTAAGTATTCCTGCGGCACCAGAATATGGGCTTCAACAATAGGCTCACGGATTTCGTCAATATTGCCAACAGGCGGTAAGTCGCTTGGGTTATCAACCATCACGGTTTCACCGGCTTTGGTGACAACTTCATACACTACTGTGGGTGCTGTGGTAATCAGGTCCAGATCGTATTCACGCTCTAACCTTTCCTGAATGATTTCCATATGTAACATACCAAGGAAACCAATACGGAAACCAAAACCTAAAGCGCTGGAGCTTTCTGGTTCATAAAACAGTGATGAGTCGTTTAAGCTGAGTTTTTCCAGCGCATCACGGAAATCTTCATAGTCGTCTGACGACACCGGATACACACCGGCATACACCTGAGGTTTAATGCGTTTAAAGCCTGGTAAAGGTTCGGTGGCTGAATTTTTTGCCAGCGTTAAGGTATCACCAACAGGCGCACCTTTAATTTCTTTAATACCGGCAATGACAAAACCTACTTCGCCTGTACTTAAAATGCCGGTATTTTTTGCTTTTGGCGTAAAAATACCCACCTTATCTACTTCGTACACAGCGCCGCTCGACATAATTTTAATTTTGTCTTTGGCCTGAATTTTACCGTGTTTAACACGTACCAAAGACACAACACCCTGGTATGGGTCAAACCAGGAGTCGATGATCAGCGCTTGTGTTGGCGCATCAACGTCACCTTCAGGGCAAGGGATACCCTTGACGATGGTTTCCAGCACATCTTCAATACCTAAACCGGTTTTGGCAGAACACTGCACAGCACCCACGGCTTCGATACCAATAATGTCTTCAATTTCTTCAGCAACACGCTCAGGCTCGGCCTGTGGCAAGTCAATTTTGTTCAGAACCGGCAATACTTCCAGGTTCATTTCCAGCGCGGTATAACAGTTGGCAACTGTTTGAGCTTCAACACCCTGACCGGCGTCCACCACCAATAAAGCACCTTCGCAGGCCGCTAAAGAACGGCTGACTTCATAGGTAAAGTCAACGTGACCCGGTGTGTCGATAAAGTTCAGCTGATAAGTTTCACCATCTTTCGCTTTGTAGTTCAGCGTCACACTTTGCGCTTTGATGGTGATACCACGTTCACGCTCCAGATCCATCGAATCCAGCACCTGTTCCTGCATTTCCCGATCAGACAAACCACCACAAAACTGGATCAGCCGGTCAGACAAGGTTGATTTGCCATGGTCAATGTGAGCAATGACGGAGAAATTGCGGATATGAGATATTTTTGCCATTTTTTCCAATATAAAACTGAGCTGGTTGGCCGCACGGCACCGACGTGAAAACATCGTGCACTGGCGGACGACAGATTAAAATTGCCGCGAATTGTACTTGATTTGCTGCGAGGTTGCTATGTGTTCTTGGGCTTTCGCGCCAGTGGGGGTTTTCGCCGCAGCAAAGGAAATTGCAACGCTGTTATTGCCACATTTATTGCTGCTGCACTGCCAGAGTCGGCAATACAGCCAATAACTCAACCTGTTGTTCGGCACCACCTTGCTGCACACCAAAACGACGAGCCAGATAATAACCCGGCAGAGCAGCCACAATACCAGCACACAATTGCCAGCCCTCGCCTGCCTCTGCCCAGAACATCAAAAACACCGCCGCAATAAATAACAACAGTGGTAACAGGTAAACCACAAGGGCAGATTTCAGCAGTACGCCTTCATGAAGGCCAATCCGCACCTGTTGGCCAGGCAATAATTCCTTATGTTGTAACTCTGGCGGATAAGGCAGAAAAAAACGATATTGGCGATTGGTCAGATGTTTGGCCACCACACCACTGGTGCAGCTATCGTTGGCACTGCAAGCCTGACAACTGCTCTGCACTCTGGTTTCTAACCAGACTCCCTGTGCATCTGTCTGAACTACTGTGGCTATCTCTTCAACCATCTTGCTGTGCCTGTGACAATAAAGCGGCCATTATAGCTGTGCTGTTTAACGAACGGAATCTGCCAGCCGGTTGGCAACAGCCACATCCAGCGGGCCAATCACTGTGACATCAATATTTTGCTTGGGTTGTACCAATAAAGTGGTTGCCCCATCACGAAAAGCCTGGGCAGGTAAACCCGCAGTCGGCTGCACAAAGACTGAGATCTGATGCAAACCATCGGTTAACAGCCAGGAAGCTAACACCGTATTATTGGATGCTATTGGCGTCTGTTGCTGTAATACCAGCTGATAACCATCGGGTAACCAGCCAAGCTGAAAATTAACCTGCTGCTGGGGTTCATTCTGCGGTAACTGCAAGGGTTCAGTCGGTAAATCAGCACTGAGTAAACCCATTAATTCTTGAGGCAGACTGGGTTTAAGCTGCATATGCACCACCATCCAGCGTTCCAGCACTTCGTTGTTTTGATCAACAGTATCCACCCGCAGTGGAAAGCCTGTTTCACCATCCAGCCACAGCCAGTAGCTGAAACGGCCATTGTTAAAGGCGGTAAGCCTGAGCAATTGAGCGGTGCGGCCCGACAACGAAGTGCTGCTGCCAAGCACAGCATCGTACAGTTTCATAATATTGTTTTGTGACTGGAACAATATGGCCGGCAGCTCTTTAATCGATTGATTGACAGTGACCAGCAGCGAATTACCCGGGGATGAATAATACACCCTGTCATTGCGTCTGAAAGTGTCAGTGCCGGCCAGGTCTTGCGGGATGAGCTGCTCAAGTTCGGTTTGCACCGGCAGACTGCCGGCGGCCTGATGCACCCCGTGTAACCAGCGGAAAGTATTCAGCTGGTTACTGCGCATCTGCACAAAGGTCACATCAAAGTTGAATTTTTTAACCGCTTGCTGGCTGCGTTCAAACTGCAACCAGCCATCATTGCTGGCTGCTGCTGACAGACTCAGCAACAGACAGCTTAACAACAGCAACAACACAGGCATGGCTATTGTCCGCGTGGTGGTTGCTCAACAACAGGTTGGGTTTGCTGATTTTTTTGTTGCTGCTGTGCAGTTTGTTCAAGTAAGCGGATTTGCTGCTGCCGTGCCTGCATCAGCTCCTGCAAGCGGCGCTGTTGCTCCAGCTGCAATTGTTGTTGCTGGGCGGCAAAACGGGAATCCACTGAACTCTGACTTAAACTAACCGGCGTTGCCACACCGCCGATAGGACGGGTTTGTAATACCGGTAATGGTGAAGTTAAAGCTTCATCCGGCGATTTCTGACTTTGTTGCACGCCCACTACAGCCACTATGGCTACACTGGCAGCAATAGCACCCTGCAACATGGTTTTTATCCAGGGCATATTGGCCGCTGATTTAAATTTACCAAAACGGGATGTTGCAGCAACAGCTGCCAGTTGCAACTCAGCTTCCGGCTGTAGCTGATGGCTTTCTTCATTTTCCAGCAATAAAGCAAAGTTATCAGCAAACTGCAGGTCAACCTGAGCAGGTAATTCGTTGCGGATCACATTGCCTATCATCTGATAACGCAGCCACTGCTGCTGCAGGTCGGGATCTTGTAACAAAGAGTCGAGCTGTTGCGCACTGATGCCTTGATTATCACTGGCGGCAGATAGCCAATCTTGTTTTTCAGACGACATACATAATCCTGTCTTTGTTCATAGGTTAGCTGATTAACGGCTTCAGCTGGATGTCAATTGCTTCGCGTGCCCGGAAGATCCGGCTACGGACTGTGCCTATAGGACAGCCCATCACTTCGGCAATTTCTTCGTAACTCAGACCATCCATCTCACGCAAAGTGATGGCAATGCGCAATTCTTCCGGCAATTTTTCAATAGTTTCAAACACTACATGCCGGATTTCTTCGGTCAGCAACAGCTTTTCCGGTGAATCCTGCACTTTTAACGCGTCACTGCCCTCGTAAGAGTCAGCTTCTTCCGCATCAACGTCTGTTGACGGCGGTTTGCGGCCGTTGGCCACCAGATAGTTTTTTGCACTGTTTACAGCAATGCGATACAACCAGGTGTAAAACGCACTGTCTCCGCGAAAGCCTGGCAGTGCACGATAAGCTTTTATAAAGGCTTCTTGTGCCACATCCGCCACGTCGCCATGATTAGAGACGTACCTTGAAATTAAGTTCGCTAATCTGTGCTGATATTTTCTTACCAACAGATTAAAAGCCGCTTTATCCCCTTGTTGTACCCGCTGGACTATCTGCCAATCCAATTCTTGCTCGCTCATCCGAGCTTGTCCCCTGTTTTGCTTACTGCTAAATTTTGCAACCGGCTCTCGTCAAGCGTACCCTTATGACGGGACCGAAGTGAAAAAGTTCGGTTTAATAGATAAAAAAGTTACAATAGATTGATCCTGACCGCATTGGATGACATATAGCCCATCCGAGCGCTGCCGGACACCTCAGCGCCAGTCGCAGCCTGCCTGGCTTTTTACTCAACTAAGATTCTGTTTTTTGTCAGATTTAAGTGTATCGCATGCAACAGCAAAAAGAACATCTTTGTGACGTATTAATTATTGGCAGCGGCGCTGCCGGTTTGTCTTTGGCGCTGCAACTGGCAGATAAACTGAATGTGATGGTGCTGAGTAAAGGCCCGCTGCGCGAAGGTTCAACTTTATATGCGCAAGGTGGCATTGCCGCTGTGTTTGATGAAAACGACAGCATTGATTCCCATGTCAGCGACACTCTGATTGCCGGCGCCGGTTTATGTGACGCAGAGGCTGTTAAATTTACCGCCGAGCACGCTAAAGAAGCGATGGAATGGCTGATTGGGCAAGGTGTGCCATTTGATCAATATCGCGATGAAGAAGGCGTATTAAAATACCACCTGACCCGCGAAGGCGGTCACAGCCACAGGCGTATTCTGCACGCGGCAGATGCCACAGGCCGCGCTGTGCAAATTACTTTGGTCGATCAGGTCAAAGCCCATCCGAATATCCGTTTACTGGAAAACTACAACGCTATTGATCTGATTACCGCAGCAAAGCTGGGGTTACCGGGCAAGCATTGTTATGGCGCTTATGTCTGGAATCGTAACTCAGAACAAGTTGAAGTGATTTCTGCCCGTTTTGTTGCGCTGGCAACAGGTGGCGCCAGTAAAGTGTACCTTTATACCAGTAACCCGGATGTAGCCAGTGGTGATGGTATTGCCATGGCGTGGCGTGCCGGTTGCCGGGTGGCCAATATGGAATTTAACCAATTTCACCCCACCAGTTTGTATCATCCGGACGCCCGTAACTATCTCATCACCGAAGCCATGCGAGGTGAAGGTGCTTATTTAAAAAGGCCGGATGGTTCGCGTTTTATGCCGGATTTTGATGAGCGTGCAGAGCTGGCCCCCCGTGATGTGGTGGCGCGGGCTATCGACTTTGAAATGAAACGCTTGGGTGTGCCTTGTGTGTATCTCGACATCAGCCACAAGCCAAAAGATTTTATTATTGAGCACTTCCCCACTATTTATGCCAAGTGTTTAAGTGTCGGTATCGACATTACCAAACAGCCTATTCCAGTGGTACCGGCAGCCCATTACACCTGTGGCGGCGTGATGACTAACCAGAATGGCCAAACCGATGTACCCAACCTTTATGCCATTGGTGAAGTGGCTTATACCGGCCTGCACGGTGCGAACCGGATGGCAAGTAACTCTTTATTGGAATGTGTGGTGTTTGCGCAAAGTGCAGCCAAACATATTCTGGCCAACCTGGCACAGGCGGCAGCGCCTATTTCACTGCCGCAATGGGATGAAAGCCGGGTCAGTAACTCAGATGAAGAAGTGGTGATCACCCACAACTGGCATGAACTGCGGTTATTTATGTGGGATTTTGTCGGCATAGTGCGCACCACCAAAAGGCTGGAGCGGGCGTTACACCGCGTAGAATTATTACAACGCGAAATTCAGGAATATTACCGCCACTTCAGAGTCAGCAATAACCTGCTGGAACTGCGTAACCTGACCATGGTGGCTGAGCTGATTATCCGCTGCGCCATGGCGCGCAAAGAAAGTCGAGGTTTACATTACACCCTGGATTATCCGGCTATGCTGGACAACCCCAAACCAACAATCCTGACACCACCGGAACGTGATGCTGAGCCGGTAACAACTCAGACGATCTGAGTTTCTGTCTGCAATTAAAAGCAAAAACGGCGCAAAAGCGCCGTTTTTTGTATTGGCTGTCAGCTCTGGCGCAATATTGTTATTCGGCCGCAGCAGCTTTTGAGGCCCGGCGACGATATTTTAGGATGAGGTACACCACATAAATCTGCAAAGCGGCCGTGGCAAGCTGACCAATAATGGATTGCAGTTCGGTATATTTTTCGGCATACACATACAAAGACAAATTGCCCAGGGCAAAAGCCAGCCATGTTAAGGCCGGCACACCGTCAGAGGTTTTGGTTTTTAATAAGTGCCACAACTGCATCAGGGTTGCAGCGGGAAAAATAATAGCAGGCACATAACCTGCCAGTTCAATTAAAGTCATGGTTTTTATCCAGGGAATTAAAAAGTAACCAAGTGCAGACTGCACTTAGTCAGATGCTTACAGCATAACAACAAGGCGGCAAGCACAACAGCTGCAATTCAAATGGCTAGTTTTGTGTTTGCCAGCGCCGTTCTGTGCAGGCTCTTGCCAGTGCTCTGCCGTCCGCTTCGGAAAAATTATCGCGGTATAACCACAGCTGATGCACTTTGTGCTCGTCATCCTGCCAGTACAACCAGAAACCCCAGCCACAGACCAAAGACTGCGGCAACAGCTGTCCTGCGGGTTTGGCATCCTGCAAGAACCGGATACGGCCGTTTTGCTGAAGTGTCAGCATCCGGATCGGCAGCGGTTGCTGCCAGGCCCGCACTTGCCGGTACAACACAAAAACAGGCAGCGGACTCATCAACAACAATTGCCACCAGGGCAAAGGCAATATCAGACACACCAGAACAACCGCCAGCAGGCTCAGTGCATAAGGCACAGTGCGCCAGCGTGAGGGCCTGAGCGTCAGGCTAAACGCGGACGCGCCGGACAATGATGTCCACCAGCTGTTGCAAAGTTGCATCCTGTGATTTGGCATGCCCCATAAACCAGGCAAATAAATCCGGGTCGTCACAGGCTAATAAACGTTCAAAATCATGCTTTTGCTCAAGGCTTAAGGCGTCATAACCCTGCTCCACAAAAGGAGATAACAAAATATCCAGCTCCAGCATACCGCGACGGCAGGCCCAACGTAATTTGGGTTTACTCATTAATTCAGACATAACAGGCTCTCTTGTTTTGCTGGCCGGATTCTAACAAATAATTGTTGCGGGGGTTGTGCTTTTCCATCTTTCGCCCAATGATCTGTGCCATTGCACATTAAAGGTTTAAAAGTGACATCTGTTATGCAAAGCTCCTGGATCAGTGCTGAACAATTAGCACAGTTATCAAACGACACCGAACAAGCTTTTATCAGTCCATTACCGGCTTTTTCTGTAGTGCGGATCAGTGGCCCTGATCAGAAAAAGTATCTGCAAGGACAAACCACCTGCGATATCAATACTTTAACTGAACATAATTTTTTACGTGGCGCCCATTGTGACGCTAAAGGAAAAATGTGGGCCACTTTTCATTTATGGCAACAAGGTGAAGATATTTTATACACCGGCTTTCGGGATGAAATTCAGGCCTCTTTGGTGCAGCTGAAAAAGTTTGGTGTGTTCTCCAAAGTTGCCTTTCACGACACCCAGGAGCAACTGGCGGTTCTGGGCATCAGCGGCCCTGATGCAGACAAACTAGTGGCGAAACTTGGTTTTGAAGTACCGGCTCCGGGCACACTGGTGGCAGTACCGGACGGTCAATTACTGGCGCTGGCAGAGCAGCATTATTTGCTGGTGCTGGACATCACAGCCGCCAAAACCCTGCTGACAAGCCAGGCTGCCCACCTTGCCGCGCCAACGCGCTTTTTGGCTCAACATATTTTGCATGGCCTGCCCTATCTGGAGCAGGCGCTGATTGGCGAATATGTGCCGCAAAACCTGAACCTGCAAGCCATTGATGCTATTAGCTTTACTAAGGGTTGTTATATAGGCCAGGAAATGGTGGCCCGGATGAAATATCTGGGCAAAAATAAAAGAGCCACATATATTCTCAAAGCACAAAGTGCAGAAACTCCGGCAGCCGGCAGCGATATTGAAGTACAATTAGAGCAAAACTGGCGTCGAAGCGGTGTGGTGGTGAACGCGGTCAATATTCATGGTGAGCTGTTAGTGCTTGCTGTGCTGCCCAACGACACCGCGCCGGATGCTCATTTAAGGCTGGCCAGCGCACCTGACACCTTATTCAGGCTGGAAGCTCTTCCTTATTCTTTAAACTAACTGAGGTTTGCATGACCATTCAAAATAACAAAGTTGTTGCTATGCATTACAGCGTCAGTGACGCAGCCGGCAACGAACTCGACAGCTCTGCAGGCGGCGAGCCACTGGTGTTTATCCATGGCAGCGGCTCATTAATTCAGGGGCTGGAAGCTGCACTGGTTGGCAAACAAGCCGGTGATAAATTTACAGTTGAAGTAGCAGCCGCTGATGCTTACGGCGAGCGCCATGAAGAATTAACCCAGGCCGTGCCACGTGCTTTGTTTGAAGGCATGGAAGTGGCTGTTGGCATGCGTTTTCGCGCTGCAGGCCCGGATGGCCGCGAACAGTCGGTGATTGTGTTAGATGTGACCGACGACGAGGTTGTGGTAGACGGCAATCACCCGCTGTCTGGCATTGATTTAACTTTTGATGTTGAAGTGGTGCTGGTGCGTGATGCCACAGAAGAAGAGCTGGCACACGGTCATGCCCACGGCATGGACGGCCACTCAGGTCACGGCCATTAATCCATTCGGCAAAACTGCAGCCTGACTGCAGTTGAGTTTGTAAAAACGCCGGCTTGCCGGCGTTTTTATTTGCAGCTTTAAAGCTCTGCAGTTAGTTAGCACCTGCCAAAGTTGCGGCCTGGCTCTGTTTTTTCTGCTCTATTAGTTTAATCACTTCTTTGGCCACCCCTTCGGAGGATAGATGGTTTTGCCCTGTCACCAGAGCCCCATCAACCAGCACAAAAGCTTCACTGCGTTTACCCACTTTAAAAATCCCGCCACGCTCAGTGATGGTTTTTTTCAGTAACAACGGAAAGTGCTGAAAATAAGGCGCATCCTGCTGTTCAAAGTCTTCCGGGTAACCTGTCACTTGTTTACCGCTCACCAGATATTTGCCATCTTTGGTTTTTAGCTGCACTAAACCGGCGGTGCCGTGACAGACAGCTGAAATAATGCCCTGATGCTGCTGATAAATGTCCATCACCAGTTGTGCAATGGCCGGGTCTTCTGGCACACCGTACACCGCATTAGAACCGCCCACATAATGCACCGCTTTATAATCGCTAGCCTGCAGTTGGGCTGCGGTTTTGCTGTATTTCAGTGCCTGCATCAGATCCTGCTGATACAGATATTCTTTATGCAGCGGATCCGAAGTGTCGATATAAGCCAAAGGCACAGCGCCCCCTTTGGGCGTAATAAAGTCGACGGTGAAACCAGCCTGTTTAAAGGTGCGGTAGGCTTTGACTATCTCGGAAAAACTGGCACCTGCCGGCAGGTTGGACTGACCGTGAAAATGCGCGTCAGACAAAATAAATAACACCCGCTGGCCATGCTGCACCGAGGGCTGGCGCACCGCCGCTTTACTGATGATTTGCCAGCGGCCATCGATGCGTTTGAGTAAAAACATATCAACATAACGATGCCCTGCGCCTTTTTGCAGAATTTCCGCTTTGGCGGTTGCCAGCTCACCTTCAATATCAATACTGAGAATTTCACCAATACGGCCGTTAAATTGCCCGGCTTTGGCCGGTTTAAACCAGCTGATGTAGTCGGCCACAGGCACCTGCCAGATAGCTTGCCCTTCTTTGGCCAAAAATAACTCAGCTTGTGGGTGAAAGGCCTGCTTGATTTCTCCCTGTTGATTATACGAAGTGCCGTTCAGGTAAAGCTCAAGGGTATGGCGCACCGCCTGATAATTGTCCGCATCAGACAAGTCCTGGTGATTTACTGCCGCTGTTGGCGCATTTAAAACGGTAGTTTTTTGACTTTGTGTCGCAGCACTAACCGCAGCGACATGGCAGACAAAGATGCCCAGCAACAGGGGCCAACAAGATAAATAACGCATAGTTCCTCCGGTAATGTTAAAAACCGGAGCCAGCATAAAAACCAACGCCTGAAGTTACAGCCTCAGGATATGATTCCGGAGAGCGGATTTATAATTCCGGAATCCTGCAGCTGTTGTTTATAGCGGGCGGGCGTCAGGCCTGTGGCTTTTTTAAAAGCGCTATAAAAAGTCGACAACGCATTAAAACCAGATTGCTCGGCTAAATCCGCCATTTTCAGCGGCTGCTGTTGTGCTAACAGCTGACGGGCATAAGCAATACGATAGGCATTGATATAGTCGTTAAATGAGGTTTGCAGGTTGTCGTTTAACAATTGCGACAACTTTGGTACAGACCAGCCCAGCTGTTTTGCCAGTTTGGCCAGCGTTAAATTAGCATCCAGATACAGGGGCTGATGTAGCATCAACTGCGCAAGTTCCTGCTGCCATATTTCTGCCTGCTGCACCGGCAATTTTTTATTGGCATAAGGCACTGCTTTGGGTTCTGCGCGTTTTTGCAGGTAAAGCGTCAGCGCTGCCACATACAATAAAAAACTAAAAGACAAGGCGCCGCTGATATACGAGGTGTAAGAGGCAAAGTGATACGCCGCCCACAGCAACAAATTACCGCCGATAAGACTTTTAAGCATCAGCAGCTCTGATTGTTGCAAAGCGGTTGCCAGCTCAGTGCTGGTTTTGCTGCTGCGCCATACCCACAAGGCTGATAATAAAATCCAGCCAAGCCAGCTGTAGTTAATCAGCCGGTACATCAGGCCTGCCCAAAGTCCGGTGTAGTGCTGATAAGGCCACAACACCCCCACCGCAAGCACCAGCAGCAACACCGCTGCTAAGGGCCACAGATACCAGGCCTTGGTTTTTTTCGGCCCACAAATACTGTGGCAATAGGCAAATAACAAAGGCCCAATCAAAGCACAGGCCGATAAACCCAGCTGCAAAATTTGTTTGGTAATAGCCGGATTAAAATAAAACAGCACAGACTTTAATACTCTGATGCTCAGCATCAGCAGCAATAAAGCCAACAATTGATCTGCAAGTGGTTTGTCAGAAGATGGTGCCGGCTTTCGCCAGAAAAAATAACCGGCCAGCAGCCAGGCGTTGAGCCCCCCAAGGGCGCTGAACATCAATAATAGTTGTTCTGTAATGGCCATCTGAACCTGATCCTTTTGTTCATCTGCAATAAGCCCGGGCTGCTCTGCGCCAATTTGTGTTTGTCAGGGCTGATTAGCTAACGCCTTTATAACTCAGGCTGCCAGTAGTGCTGAATGCCACTAATCTTACTTGGTCTGCCTGGTAAAAACTGTTATAAAAACAACTATTTTTATCAGTAAGAGCCAGCCATGCCAAGCCGTTATCAACCCAATCTTACCCCTGCCCCTTCGCAGCTGATTCAGCAAGATGGTGATGCGGTTTATGGTTTATTTGATGGCTCAGTGCCAAGGCTTAATTTTGCTGATTTTAACTACCGCACTGTGCTGGATAATAAAGCCAGCGCACTGGCTCGTTTTTTCCAGTTTAAACAGTTTCAGTTTATCTCTGTAACTGGCCCTAACTGGCTTTTGGCAGTGGCTATTGCCGATATCCGTTATGCCAGCTCTGGTTTTGCTTATTTATATCAGCAGGAAGCAACAACAGTAGAAAAAGGCCTGTTGCTGCCACTGCAGCTGGGCTGTCAAATGAGCCAATCCCCGACCTCAGGCCGGGCGCAGTTACATCTGGGCAAAACCCGCTGGCACTTTGACCTGGATAACCACTGCTGGCGGCTGGAACTGCAGTGTGGCGAGCTGCAGGCAAGCCTTCAACTGGCACGTCAGCAGCAACAACCACTGGCACTTTGTGCGCCGACCGGTTATCAGGGCCTCACTTACACCGAAAAAAACAACGCCCTGGCGGTGACTGGTGAGCTGAAATTGGGTGAGCGACCATTTGACCTGAGTTCAGCCCGGGGCGGTTACGATTTTTCCGCCGGTTTTATGCGCCGCCGCACCAACTGGCGCTGGGCCTCTATCAATACCTTGTTGCAAAATGTGCCTTTTGGCCTGAATCTGGCTAATGGTGTCAACGAAACCGGCCTTTGTGAAAATGCACTCTGGTACCAGGGTAAAATCCAGCATTTAAGCCCGGTGCAGTTTCAGATAAACCGGCAGCAGCCAAACCAAAACTGGCAACTGCAGACTTTATGCGGGGAAGTAGAACTTGAATTTCAGCCCCTGTATTGCCGGCAGGAAAAGGTGCAGGCCGCACTACTTACCAGTAATTTCAGACAATATGTAGGTTATTATCAGGGGAACATCATGCTGGCCGACGGCAGCAAACTGCAATTAAAGCAGTGCCTTGGTCTGGCGGAAGACCATTATGCCAAATGGTAAGCTGCACCTTAGCCCAAACTTTTTTATGTTGATCACAAGGAGTTTTTATGAAAAAGGTATTGGCCACTACCACACTGGTGCTGGCAACAGGCTTGTTATTGGCCTGCTCACCGAAAGAAGTCGGCGATGTCAGCCTGGGCTTATTCACGACAAAAGATATTAAAATTCAAACCTTTAACGACCCAGACATTCCGGGCGTGACCTGCCATATCAGCCATGTCGAAGCCAATCTGGATTTAGCCGACCCATCGGATATGTCGATTGCCTGCCGCCAGACCGGTGAAATCACCAAAGCGATGCTGGATAGCATAGATACTTCCAAATCAGGTGAAGTGATTTTTAGCGCCTCTAAAAGTATTTTGTTTAAGCACCTGAAGATCCGTCGTATTTTTGATAACGACAACAGAACCCTGGTGTATTTGTCGTATTCCACCAAAGAAACCGCCGGCAGTGACAAACATTCGTTAACCACAGTGCCACTCTGGGGGAGCAAAGCCTGGCAGGAGCTGGAAGCTGCCACTACGGCAACGCCAAAATAGCCGCCAAAATTATAGTTACCGCAAAACCAAGCTGAAATTTTATTATGAGCAAAAACAAAAACCCGCCAGTTGGCGGGTTTTCTCTTTATTGACTCAACATAAATGCCTTACAACTTGCGGATATTATCCGCCGCATCCCGGTCAATCAGCTTCAGCAACGGATCAACCGCCACATAGACAGCACCTTTAGGCACTGTCAGCTCAAGCTGATTGCTGCCGGATTTAAGCTGATGCGCCTCAAAATACAGCGCTACCGGTTCTTTACTAAAATCATCCGGATTTTCAGTGTAAAAACCAATATCAACCATCTCCAAAAGCGGCTGCGGACTTTCTTTGCCTTTGCCATCGGCAGTGAGCTTGCCGGCATCAATGGTCAGTGTCACTTTTAACTGTCCATCCGGCAAAGTTTGCTGCTGGATGTCCTTTAACCGCAGATCATAAAGTGTGATATTCACAAACAAATCATCAATAAAAGCCTGCTCAGACGCCGGTAAATCAGCTTTTAAATAACGCACCAGGTCCAAAGTGGTCGGGTACGGATTTTGCTGATACTGGTATTGTTGTAAAAAGGCCCGCAGCTTGGCATCCAGCACTGGTGCACCTAAGCGGTTTTTCAGTGCCATCATCACCAGCGAACCTTTGCGGTAATGAATATAACCCTGATTTTCCGCACGCAGCAGCGGCATTTCTTCAATACGCTCTGAGCCGCGGTCGCGCAGATAACGATCCAGTTCGTATTTTAAGAATTTACGCAGTTTGACCGAACCATATTTAGTTTCCATCACCCTAAGTGCACTGTATTGCGCCAGGGTTTCAGGGATCACCGCACTGCCCTGCACATTGGCGGTACCTACCTGATGGCCCCACCACTGATGCGCCATCTCATGGGCCGTGACGTAATACGGCATATCCAGCTCGTCTTTATCACGTAAATCGGCAATAAAACCAATTTCTTCAGAATAAGGCACCGTATTGGCAAAAGACTGGGCAAAACGCCGGTATCCCGGAAACTCAATAATGCGCATCTGCTTGTGCTGGTATGGACCAAAGGCCTGATTAAAATAATCCAGCGAGTCGCGCATCGATTCCATCATGCGATCCACATTCCAGTGGTGCGCTTTGTGGTAATACACTTCCAGCGCAACGCCCTGATACAACTCTTTTTTTACCTCCAGCCGTGCCGACAGGAAAGAATAAAAGTTAAACATCGGCTTATCCATCTGATAATGGAAATAGCGCCGGTCTCCCTCCTGCCATTCTTTTTGCAGATAACCCGGAGCTATCGCAATTTGATCGGCTGAGGTTGAGACTGTGGTTTCAAACTGAATAAAATCTTCAGCACGGCCAAAACCACTTTCACTGTATCTGCTTTGATCTTCCAGTTTATGCGCACGCTCTGCCGGTGCTAAATCCCGTTTGGCACGTTCATGCCGCTCCTGCAGCTCGTAACCACGCTGGTAACCAAACTGCGGCAACAGTTCACTGTTGTTAATAAAGGTGCCGTTTTCAACCAGCAGCACATCCACGTCACTGTCTTTAAAACCCGGATTAGTGCGTACCAGTTCAATCTGCACCTCGGTTTGCGCACCGGGAGGCAGCGGCTTATCAAAAGTCAGCCAGGCAATATTATATTTGCGGTCAATCTCACTGAGGCTGCCGCCTGCAACCGTCAGGCGCAGCTCGCGGGTATTTTCCGGCACATGCACCAGCATTTTGGCAAGTGGCCGGTCAAATTTATTGCGCATTTGCTGGGTAACACGGGCTTTGATTTGCCGCTCGCCCGGGTAAATATCGACTTCAGCTTTGACGGCAGTGGCCACCAGAATAGGGTCGTCAGCATACTGCTTAAATGCTTTTTCATAATCAGCCTGAATGTCCATACGCTGTTCGGCCGTCATAAAGGTATTGAGCACCCGGGTGTTGTAATAAATCCAGCTGCCGCTACCGGCAAATAACAGCAGTGCCACCACCATCAGGGCAAGGCCCTGCGGCCCCACCTGATAACTGAACAAGGCAGCACGATGTTTCAGACTTTGCGCCGGGCCACGCTGGTAAAAACCATAACCCAACACAAAAAACACCAGCACCAATGCGCCCCAGTACAACATGTACCAGCTGTGGCTTTCCAGCGTCCAACCGAAGCGGTTTAAATCAGAAAATGGCGCATTTGGCGATTGACCAAACTGGAACATTTTGTGGCTGAAACCCCAGGCATCCATCACCAGGGTGGAGATAAAATAGACCACAAACACCAGCATGCCGACGTATTTGTTTGGGCTGAGCGTCTGGATCATAAAAGCCAGCACCACCAGCATCATAAAGGGCAGCAGATTAAAATAACCGAGCCGCACCAGATATTGCACCGGATCCAGCTCTGTCATACCACTGAGTAACTGATAAGTCACAGTGGTCAGCGCAAAAGACACAAACAGCACCGCCATTAACAACCAGACCGCCAGCAATTTGGAGCTGAAATACACCATATTGGCCACCGGCAAACTGTCGGTAATATCACCAATACCGGCGCTGCGCTCACGCCACACCACTTCAGCGCAATAATAAGTCGCGATGATAATAAACAGCAGGCCAGTGGCGTCGACGATCATCGCCACCATGGCCTGGGTCAGCGGCCAGTCGGGGGTGCCGTACAAACCTTCGGACTCCACCATTGGCACCACCAGGTTAAAAATGCAGAGCAACCCCAGAATGATAAAAGGAGCACTAAACAACACCTGGCGCATCTCAAAACGGGTGCGTAACCAGAACTGTTGCCAGACCGAAGGCACTTGCGCTTTGGTTTGCAGTGCCGACAGTGGATATTCAGGCACGGCCGTGTTGTGTTTGGCCTTTTTCTCTTTGCCTTTACCACTGAGTTTTAACTCACGGAACAAACCGCCAAAGGCCAGCAGCACCAGCACACCCACACTCAGCCAAATCAGCCTGTTGTAAAGCACCACACCGGAGAACGTCAGCATCTGATTATTTTTTTCGTCGATGGTCCAGTATCTGGCCACATCAGCAAAAGTTCGCAGACCAAAAGGATCCAGCAACGCCGACAGGGTGCGGTACTCCGGCTCGCGGGTAAAATTGCCGGAGATGAGGTACAACATAAACACCGCGACCACCACCAGATACAAAGCCATCATAGAGCGGTATTTATTGGCGATGGCAAAAAACAGCGCTGACAACACAAAAAGTGTTGGCATGGAAAACATCAGGAAGGTACTGATGTAATAACTCAATACAGTCGGACCAAAACGCTCCTGATCCACCCAGGGCATTAATGAACCTACCAAAGTACCGAGCGGCACAAAGGCAAATACCAAAAGCACCACAGCATAAGCGCCGATAAAACGCCCGAGCTGATATTGCCATGGCGTCAACGGCTTGGAATAAATCAGCTCTTCCATCTGACAACTGTGATTACGGGTCGCGCTGTTACCGATAAAATTCACCACCACAAACATGGCAAAAAGCGACATCACCAGCATGGTTTGCGCTATCGCAAAAGGGCCATTGCCCCAGACTTCTCCCCCGCCACCAATTTGAACCGACTCAGAGGAGGCGGCAAAAAAGGTCATCAGAAAGAACAATAAAGAAGTGACATAAAAAGACGGTTGGCGCAGATAATAACGCCATTCAAAACGGATCATTTGCCAGAGCATATTATATTCCTCAGGCTTGTTGCTGACGGGAGCGGAACAAGGTGGAGAAATACACATCCTCAAGTCCGGCTGCTGTGGCGGTAAAGCCCTGAGGCGCGTCGCTGGCAAAGACGTTCAGCACGGTACGGCCGGCAAACAACCTTTTGGAAATGACCGGCAGTTGTTGTTCAAGCTCAGAAGCTTCTGCCTGCGACACTGTTTTGCTCCAGATTTGGCCTTGCAGTGCATCCACCAGTTTTAGTGGTTCGCCCTGCAATAAAATTTTGCCACCGGCCAATACCGCCATTTGCGGGCACAGCTCGGCCACATCGTCCACTATGTGGGTAGATAAAATTATGACTTTTTCTTCACCCAGGCTCACCAGCAGGTTATGAAATCTGTTGCGCTCTTCCGGGTCCAACCCTGCGGTGGGTTCGTCCACAATCAGCAGTTTCGGATCACCCAATAAGGCCTGGGCAATGCCAAAACGCTGGCGCATACCCCCGGAAAAACTGCTGACCGCTTTGTCTTTATGCTGATACAAATTCACATGGGCCAATAACGCATGCACGGTTTCAAGGCGGGATTTTTTATCATTCAGCCCTTTGAGTACCGCCAGATGATCGAGTAAATCTAAAGCGCTGATGCGCGGATACACCTGAAAATCCTGTGGCAGATAACCCAGAGTGCGGCGCAGCGCCTTGGGATCTTTGAGCACGTTAATACCATCAAACTCGATACTGCCAGTATCGGCAGATTGCAAAGTGGCGATGGTGCGCATCAGACTGGATTTGCCGGCACCATTGGGGCCTAACAAACCATACATACCTTTGGGAATACTTAAAGTGACGTCGGACAAGGCTTTGACGCCATTGTCGTAGGTTTTGGATAACTGATTGATGTTTAACATGCTTCTTCCTGGCTGTTTGATAAATAGCCCAGAGCATGCCAGAGCAGCCGCAAAGCTGCCAAGCGAAATTGTTTACAAATTGTGTCAATTTTTAATAAGGTTACAACGGCAGCTGCCAGCGCCCTGATGCCAGATTTGACTGCAAAACACGGATTTCAGTGACTGCTTTCACAGCTTCGTCCTCACAGCACTGAGGTAATAGCCTCAGCAAAACCTGCAGCCTGATCAACATCTTTTGCTTACAACTCACTCCATTGGCGCAGTAGATTATGATAGTGCCCGGTTAAACCCAGCACTTCAGCGCTGTCCCCTAATTGTGCGCGCAGCGCCTGAATATGCCCATCCAATTCAAATAACATTGAACGCTGCATATCATTTTTCACCAGGCTTTGGGTCCAGAAAAAACTGCAGATGCGCTCACCGCGCTTTACCGGTAACACCTGATGCAAACTTGTTGACGGATACAAAATTAAATCACCGGCTGGCAATTTCACTTCATGGGCACCATAAGTGTCCATCACCTGCAGTTCACCACCGTCATACTCGTCAGGCTCAGATAAAAACAAGGTACTGGACAGATCCGTTCTTAAACTTAACGAACTGCCAGGCAGCTGGCGGATGGCGCCGTCCACATGCAAACCATAATGTTCGCCACCGGCATAACTGTTAAACAACGGCGGCACAGTGCGGTAAGGTAAAGCTGCCGCCAAAAATTGCGGATGCTGATACAGCTTTTGCAGAATAAACTCACCCAGTTGCAGTGCCAGCGGACTATCAACCGGCAGTTGGCGGTTTTGTTTTACTTTGGCGCCCTGCGGACCCACAGTAGCACGACCATCCGCCCAGATGGCCTCAGCCAGGAGCTGTCGCATCCGGGCAACTTCGTTTTTATCCAGCAAGCCTTCAATATGGAACATCATCACCCGAACTCCTGTTTTAGCTTCCCGGCACCGCAGGTGCAGAGCGCCTGAATAACAAAGGCCTTAGTTTAACTAAGGCCTGTGGCAAAAAACCTGATCTGGCACAATATTGAGACTTATTCTCATTTGAATCAAGTCACGCAGCGCCAAAGCAGGCTTAAAACGCGACGTTAACCCCCAGCTTGGCCGAACGTGGTGTGCCCTGATGGTAACGGGAACCGCCGTTATTCAGACTGCCGATATATTCTTCATCCAACAGGTTGTACAGGTTGAGCTGCACCGTCACAGTCGGGTTCACTTCATAAGATGCCATGGCATCCATCACCCAATAATCCGGCACTGTGACCACTGACGCTGTTGCCGGGTTGATAGCGGCGTTATTAGAGCGGGCAACCGAGTCCATATAACGGGCGCCACCGCCTAAACTTAATTTTTCCAGCTTGTAATTGGCCCACAAAGTGAAAGTGGTTTTTGGTGTCCACTGGATAGTTGCGCCCTGAGTGGGTGATGTGCCGTACAACGAACCGCGGGTAATTTTCGGGTCCAGCAGCGCTAAACCAGCGCTTAGCTCCAGATTATCCAGCGGCATGCCCACTAACCCAAATTCGGCACCTTTGACAGTTTTTTCCCCAACAGGTACATAAGTGTTCACGTCATCGCGCACCAGCTCGTTTTTATTCACGCTTTCAAACACAGCAGCAGTGGCAAATAACTTCTGGTTCAGCAGGTTCCATTTGGTACCCAATTCCAGGTTGGTGCCTTTTTGCGGTTGCAGCGCCGGGTTATTCTGGTTGGTTGCCGAACTACTGAGCTGGAAGCTGGTGCCACCCGGTGGCAACTGCGATGTGGCATAACTTAAATAGACAGAACCATCGGCCGTGGGTTTGTAGTTCACGCCCAGTTTGTAACTGAGCAGATTATCAGAAGCCCGTTCATGGCTACCCACTTTAGTGCCCACCGGGATAGTTTGAGGTGTGGCAGTGCCCTGAATGCTGATGTTATCTGTGGTGGTGTTGTAGTGTTCAGCCCGCACGCCCGCACTCAATTGCCACTCTGGCGCCAAATCAATAGTGTCGAGCGCATAAATGGCAGCAGTGTCGCTTGAGCCTTCGGCTTTGGCGCCAGTGAATACCAGTGGTGCGAACACATCAGCAGTGGATGGGTGATACAGGTTAGCCGGCACCTGAGTGGTACCTGTTGGCATGGCTTTGCTGTAATTGAGCTGGCTTTCGTAGCTAAATTCCACACCGGACGCCAGCGTATGCTGCAAGCCAGCGACAACAAATTTTGCCGTCAGATTCGACTGGTTAATTAAAATCTGGTTTTTCTGATCTTTGCCCTGACGCGAGCGGGACACTGTCCAGGTTGAAGGGTCGTTTTTCGTCGCCGCCGGGAAAGCCAGCACGTTCACACCGGTCAGCTCATAATCCTGGGTGGAAACACCATAACGCGAGGTATTGGTGAGCGTGACATTGTCGGCAAAATCATGCTCTACCCGCAGCGTCAGCATATTGGCCAATACATGGTCAAAGTCACTTTTACTGCCATAGAAGTTACTGCGATCCACAGGCACTATAACAGGGCCGTTATTTTGTGGGAAAGCCGCCACATAACTACTGCTGTAATAACCCGCTAAACCCGCAGTTGGCAAACCACCGTCCTGAATATTGTCTTGTTGCATATGCAAAAGATTCAGCGTGGTGCGGGTTGCGGTATTTAAACCAAAGGCCAGCGAAGTGGCGATCCCTGTGCTGTTGTTTTCCACCAGATCACGATTGGGCACACCACTATCCTGACGCAGCAGGTTCACGCGGATGGCGGCATTTTCAATATTCAGACTTTGATTGATATCGGCCGTCACCCTTTTGTGCGAGCCTGATCCCACTACAGCACTGGCGCTGATAAAATCTTCCAGCCCTGCTACTTTTGAGCCCATATTGACATAACCGGACGAAGTGCTGCGGCCGTTATCCACACCGGCCGGGCCTTTGGCAATTTCTACCTGATCGGTATTAAACACATCACGGCTGATAGTGCCTAAATCGCGGATGCCATCCACATAAATATTGCCCTGAGTGTCAAAACCGCGCATAAAAATTGAGTCGCCGGTGGCGGTATTGCCGTTTTCGCCCATCAGCATGGTGATGCCGGGTGTATTGCGTAAAGTGTCGCTTAAAGTGGTGGCAGCCTGTTGTTTAAACAGCTCTTTTTTCACCACCACTATGGTTTGTGGTGTATCAACTAACTTCTGCGTTTGTTTTGGCGAACTGGCTTTTTCTGCAATAAATTCTGCTTCAATGGCATCGGCTGTTACTGTCACTTGTTGTAACTTGCCGCTTTGCTGCGCTGATGCCTGAGCTGTGTTGTTGTCTGCCAGCGCAACAGCAGGTAACGCCAGTAATAAGGCTGACGCAATAGCTGAACGGGCGCCGGTCGGATGTTTTTTTGCCTGAATGTATGCCATGGATTTTCCCTTAATCAACAGATGTAGTGAGGCAGCTTGTTGTGGCTGCAAAAACTGCCGGCATACTATCGATAATCATTCGCATTTGCAAATGATTTTCATTTATGTAATTTCAGACAACGAAAAAACCAAAGCAACAGTGAGGCACTGCAGCTTTTGACTGATGGTTTTTTGCTGTTATTTCAAGCTGGGCGTTAAAAAGCGGGTTTTGTATTGACCGATTTTTTGATTAATTTTTTTAATTAATTCAACGTTCTGTGCTGTGTTTTTTAATACCAGATGCAAACTTTTATGTTCTTTCAGGCTTTGACTGAATTGCAGTTTGGCGGCGCCCGGCTGGATCTCTTTGTCATGCACCAACAAATATTGCAGCACTCTGTTGTCAATCACTGCAGCATCCAGCTCACCTTTCAGCACTTTTAATACATTGGCTCTGTCACTCTGACTGATCTGAGGTTTTAACTCACCGGCGGCAATCAACAGATCCAGCTTTACCATATTCAGATAATCCTGCACCACGCCAAAACGCAGCCCGGCCAACTGGCGGGCATCCGTCAGTAACAAGGGATGATCGCGCCGCTCCACCAGGCCAAGCTCACTGTATCCAATAGCTATGGTTTGCAGATAATCCGGACTTGCCAGTGGATATTCCGGAAAGTACCCCAGGTGCCCTTCTTTGCCACTGTGCACCCTGGCTACCGCCAAAGGCCAGGGTAAAAAATCAACCTGCAGCTGATAACCCAGCTCGCCGAATAAAGTGCGCAAAAACTGCGTCACCTCCCCCTGCTGTGGTAAATCAGCCCCGGTATAAGGTGGCCAGTCCAGGCTGGTGAGTTTGATCACCGGCGTTGCTGCAGGTGCAGGCTCGCCTGGAGCAGCCTGCAGAAACAACGGCAACAAACAACACCACAGCCATTTCATCTGCAACACCTCAACTGCGCAACTTGGCAAGTTGCTGATCAATAGCCGCAGTGATCTGATCGATCGCCTGACTGATCGCAAGGTTATCACCGGACAAAGCGCTGAGCGCCCGGGTTGCATCATCAATAGCGGTGATATTTCGGTTAATTTCTTCACTGACCTGATTTTGCTGCTCAGCCGCTGCCGCCACCTGAAACGCATTGTCGGCAATGGCTGAAATCCCCGATGTAGCACTGGATAGCTGCTCGTAGGAGCTTTCAGCTTCAATTAAAGTGGCGCTCACTTTTCCGGTATTGGCGGTGATCTGACTGACAGTTGTGGCGACCTGCTGTTGCAGGCCATAAATCAGCTTTTTAATTTCATCGGTGGAGCTATGAGTACGGGCTGCCAGCGAGCGCACCTCGTCGGCAACCACGGCAAAACCACGACCCTGTTCACCGGCGCGTGCCGCCTCAATAGCGGCATTCAGCGCCAATAAATTGGTTTGTTCGGCAATAGCCTGAATGACTTCAATAATGCCGTTAATTTGCTGACTGCTGTGTGACACAGTTTCCACCGCCTGCCGGGTTTGTTCAAACTCGCCAGCCACAGTTTTAAAGGCGCCAACCGTGTTTTGAAACAACTGGTTGGCCTGAGTTAAAGCCGCCAGTGAACTTTGAGCACCTTCAGCGGTGCGCCCGGCTAAACTGGCCACTTCATGGGCTGTGGCTGTCATCTGATGCATGGCCGACGCCACATTCTGCACTTCAGAAGCCTGCACCTTGGTGGCCTGATTGGTCTGACTGGACAAGCCAACCAGCTGCTGACATTGTTGCTGCAATGCAACCGAAGATTGTTTTAACGCCAGGATCATATCCCTGAGTTTGGCAGTAAAAGCGTTAAATCCCTGCGCCATATCACGCAGCTCCACATCTTTACTGACCGCCAGCTGCCGGGTTAAGTCCCCTTCCGAACCCGCCAGCTCTTTCATCAGCTGACTCATATTGACGATAGGCTGAGTTGCTGATTTCAGCCAAACAGAAGTTAACAGCACAAACCCAACCAGCAACAGCACGCCAAGCAGCATCATCCGGCTGGTGGTGGCGGCAGAATCTGTTGCCAGTTGCTCTGCCAGCTGATTGGCCACACTTAACGCCACTTCTTTCGGCACCGCAATAACTACATGCCAGTCAGCTTCAGCAGCAGCCACCTGCAACTTGCGGCTAATGACAAAATCCTGCTGATATTCCGATAATTTGCCGCTGTTTGCCGCCAGATGCTGACTTAAACCAGCATCCAGTTCAGCAAGCGGCTGCCCCAGTTTGTCGGGATAACTGTTACTGGCCAGCAATAAACCAAATTTGCTGACCAGATAGAGTTTGGCTTTGCCACCATACAACTGAGCCGCCTGTTGCTGCAGCAAGGTCTGCAGCACAGGTAAATTCATATCCACCCCGGCCACACCCCGAAATTCGCCGGCGGTTAAAACCGGATACACCAGGGAGGTTAACAACACTGAATTGCCCGGGGTGATTTCCCACAAATAAGGTTCCATCAGGCAAGGT
Source organism: Rheinheimera sp. 4Y26 (assembly GCF_025245835.1). Lineage (GTDB taxonomy): Bacteria > Pseudomonadota > Gammaproteobacteria > Enterobacterales > Alteromonadaceae > Pararheinheimera. Next base: position 276,351 of record NZ_JAOBWS010000002.1, on the reverse strand, counting down.
TTTTTCTGATCGCGGCTACACAGATACCACTCGGCTTCGCGGATGCCATGTTTGTTTTTGGTCTCGACATATTTCACAGCAGGATCAGGCACCTGCACAAACTTGACGCCATCCTGCTCGCGCACCCAATACACCTCCAGTGTGCCTTTGGCCGAGCTATGCGACTGCTCCAGACCAAAATTGCTGTCGGCATTGTCATACCCATTGGGCTCAAACTGGCCATATAAAGCGCTGACGCCGGTGTTGGCTGTTAATAATTGTCCGGCCATCGCCTGTACCTGCTCACGCTGATAAGGCGCCTGACTACCGCCATGCGCAGTGGCACTTAAAATCGATGCATAATATTTGGCCAGATCAAAATTACGGTTAATTAATGCTGCGGTTTCAAAAGCAATGCCGGATGCCGCGTCTGTCAGGGTTTGTTCGGCCTGTTTTTGCATTGAACTGCTGAGCAAAGCAACTGCCGAGGCATTATTGCGGCTCATCGAATACCAGCCGACGGCCGTCATCACGCCAATACTGATGGCAATAAAAAGTGCCACTCCGGATGTTAACTTAAAGCGTAACGAATCAACTTGCATAACAACTCCTGCTGCAAACAACTTTATTTTTCAAATATTTACCAGGAAAACGTTTTTGCCACTGCCAACGACACTTTGGCATCACCATAAAAGGGCAAGGAATAATCAGTGTCATCAAAGGCCAGGGTCCAGTTCAGGCCCTGCCAGCTGGCAAGATACGCAATACGCCAGTGGTGATAAGTGCCATCATTGTCACGCATAAATTTATCGGTCTGGGTGGAGGTGGAGCGGTCGGCGGTTAATAACAAACTGCCGTTTTCGTGCAGTGGAATGGTATGAAACAAAGCCACAATATAATGACCACCGCCGGCGCCAAAATAATCCGACGCATACCAATAACCTAATTTGGTGCTTTTATAAGACAGCTTCATATAAGCCTCAGGAAAGTTAAAGGCTTCGCTATTGGCGCTTTCACTGCCGTGATAAGTGTATTGTGCCACCCCAAGATCCAGCACCCAATCGGGGCTGAGTTCAGTCCAGTAACCGATGGTGGCATCAAACTCCAGCTCAGTGCCGGGTGAAAACTTGACATTGGACGCCCAAAGCCCGGCATACCAGCCATCCCCACTACTCCAGTCCAGACTCGGCTGCAAGGCTGGGTCATGATTGGTCAGAGTAATACCATTAAACAAGTAGTTACTGGTCACAGAAACAGTGGAACTGATATCTGCATAACAAGGCAACGACAGCAAGGCACAAAGTGCAGAGCTCAGCACAATTTTTTGCATGATCAACCTCAGGCAAGAACCGCTGCGTTGGCTTGTCCTTTTGCCAAACTCAAAGCGACACCACAGAAACATAAAGATCCTGCATGAGGTATAGCAGGCGGCGGCAGATCCTGCCTTTGATTCAGTGATTTAAACCGGAAAAAAACATCTGGTAAGTTTCTGAATTAAATACAGATTCGAACAATAGTTCGTTCAAAGTGCAGCTTGAGCGGCAATAAAGGCCGGCAAAGCAGTGCGCGCATGGGATGTTTGCAGATAAAAAAACCGGCCTGAAGCCGGTTTTTGTGACGGAATGTTAATGCAAGCGCGGCAAGGCTACACCACTGCCGCTGCGGCTCAACATTAGCTGCCGTGTTTGTCGGTGTGACGCATATGCGGGAACAGAATAACGTCGCGGATGCTTGGTGCATCAGCCAGCAACATCACCAGCCGGTCAATACCAATACCCTGACCTGCAGTTGGTGGTAAACCGTGTTCCAGCGCTGTGACAAAGTCTTCGTCATAGAACATGGCTTCATCATCACCCGCCGCTTTTTGCCGTACCTGCTCGTGGAAACGCTCAGCCTGATCTTCAGCGTCATTTAATTCGCTAAAACCATTGCCTAATTCACGGCCGCCGATAAAAAATTCAAAACGGTCAGTGATTTCAGGGTTGTGGTCGTTACGACGCGCCAGTGGTGAAATTTCCGCCGGGTACTCAGTGATAAAAGTTGGTTGTTGCAGCTTGGTTTCGACCAGCTCATCAAACACTTCCATCAGAATACGGCCATGACCATAGTTGGCTTTTACTTCAATGCCTAAAGATTTGGCAAGTTCAGCCACAGCTTCACGGGTGGTTAACTGCTCAAGTTTTACGTCCGGGTTGTAATGCAGAATAGATTCAGTCACTGACATCCGGGCAAAAGGTTTACCAAAATCAAACACATTGCCCTGGTACTGTACTTCAGTAGTGCCAAGCACAGACTGCGCCAGACCACGGAACAACTCTTCAGTGATGTCCATTAAGTCGTTGTAATCGGCATAAGCCCAGTAGAACTCCAGCATGGTGAATTCAGGGTTGTGGCGGGTGGAAACACCTTCGTTACGGAAATTACGGTTCAGCTCAAATACTTTTTCAAAACCACCAACAACCAGACGCTTTAAATACAGCTCAGGGGCAATCCGCAGGAACATCTGCATATCCAGCGCATTGTGGTGTGTTTCGAAAGGACGGGCCGAAGCACCACCCGGAATGCCTTGCAGCATTGGGGTTTCCACTTCTAAAAAGCCTTTGCTGTTAAAAAACTGGCGGATATAAGCCACTGTTTTTGAACGAATTAAAAAGGTTTTGCGCGACTGCTCGTTCACAATCAAATCTAAATAACGCTGACGGTAACAGGCTTCCTGGTCAGTTAAACCGTGGAATTTGTCCGGCAGCGGGCGCAGTGCTTTGGTTAACAAGCGGATTTCATCCAGCCATACCGTGAGCTCGCCGGTCTGGGTTTTAAACAACACACCACTACCACCGATAATGTCGCCTAAGTCCCACTTTTTAAAACCTTCGTTGTAGACATTTTCCGGCAAACTATCGCGGGCAACATACAGCTGCACCTTACCGCCGACATCCTGAATAGTGGCAAAACTGGCTTTACCCATCACCCGGCGCAGCATCATACGGCCAGCCACTGTCACGCGGATTTTTTTCTCTTCCAGCTCTTCTTTGCTCAGATGTTCGTACTGCGCCATGATCTGATCAGAAGTGGCATCACGACGGAAATCATTCGGGAAAGGGTTGCCCTGTTCACGCAGCGCCGCCAGCTTATGTTTTCGCTCGGCAATCAGTTTGTTGACGTCATGATGTTCTTCAATAGGCGTATTTTGTTCTGACATGATAAGTTCCTGATTTAAGCGAAAATTACAAACCGGCTTTAAGGCTGGCTTCAATAAATTTGTCGAGATCACCGTCTAATACCGACTGGGTATTGCGGGTCTCGACGCCGGTACGTAAGTCTTTGATCCGCGAGTCGTCCAGCACATAAGAGCGGATCTGACTGCCCCAGCCGATATCCGATTTGGTATCTTCCAGCGCTTGCTTTTCGGCATTTTGTTTTTGCAACTCAAACTCATACAACTTGGCGCGCAGTTGTTTATAAGCATTGTCGCGGTTTTTATGCTGTGACCTGTCGTTCTGACACTGCACCACTATATTGGTGGGTAAGTGAGTAATACGTACCGCAGAGTCGGTTCTGTTGACGTGCTGACCACCGGCACCGGAAGCGCGGTAGGTATCAATACGTAAATCAGCCGGGTTAATTTCAATTTCGATATCGTCGTCAATTTCCGGCGACACAAAGACCGAGGCAAAAGAAGTGTGGCGGCGGTTGCCTGAGTCAAACGGGCTTTTGCGCACTAAACGGTGTACACCGGTTTCAGTGCGTAACCAGCCATAAGCGTATTCGCCGCTGAACTTGATGGTACAGCCTTTAATACCGGCCACGTCGCCATCTGTCACTTCATAAATTTCCGGACTAAAACCTTTGGCTTCACCCCAGCGTAAATACATCCGCATCAGCATGCTGGCCCAATCCTGCGCTTCTGTGCCGCCGGAGCCAGACTGAATATCCAGATAACAATCGCTGGCGTCATGTTTGCCGGAGAACATCCGGCGAAATTCCAGTTTAGCCAGTTGTGCTGCCAAATCAGCCAGTTCCGCCTGAGCTTCAACAAAGGTGTCTTCGTCTTCGGCTTCAACCGCCAGCTCAACTAAACCAGCCACATCTTCTAAACCCCGGTCGAGTTTATCGATAGTGCCAACAATTTGTTCCAGCGCTGAACGTTCTTTACCCAGCGCCTGGGCTTTTTCCGGATTGTTCCACACCGCTGAATCTTCCAGCTCGCGGGATACTTCTTCTAATTTTTCTTTTTTGGCATCGTAGTCAAAGATACCCCCGAAGCACATTAGTGCGTTCAGTTAAGTCTTTGATACTGTTATAAACTGGATTGACTTCAAACATGATTTTTAAATACGCCTCAAAAATAAGGCGGCAATTGTAGCAAAATTTCAGCAGCGGGTGCAGCCATTTCCTGTTGCGCCAACTGCAAAAGCGTCAGCACTCTGTCATCAGCCTTCTTTGCAAAGCGTCGTCATTTCTGTGGGTTTAGCATTCTGGCCTTATAAATTGCAAGATGGCTGTATTCACACGCTGGTTTTACCAGTGTGATCAAGGCGCTAGCAAACTTGCATAGACAACACTGCTTTACTAATTTAAATAAGATTAGTTACAAATTTATACAATATTCTGACGACTTACATCCAGCGGCGGTAGTAACAACCAGGGTTCGTCCGGTGATGGCAGCGTCTTTATCGCGTAATCAACGCTTTAACTTACCAACCAGAGGATCTCTGTTATGCCCCGTTATCACAAACTTAGTCTTGCAGTTATTTTTGCCTGCGCCGCACCTGCCGCTTTCAGCTCAGAACACTCAGAAAAAGTGCTGGCGGCATTACAGGCCGGCAAAGCCCATGTGGCCCAGGAGCTACTGATCCAATATAAAGCAGGCGCCGGCACCAATGCCAAACAGCGGGCGCTTGGCAAAATTGCGGCAACACCAGCCGAAGTATTAGTGGCTGCGCATCAGCGCCGGGATAAACAAGGGGATTTAGAACTGGTGCGGCTGCCACAAGGCAAGTCACTGCAACAGGCTATTGCAGCGCTGAGCGCCGATGAAGCCGTTGCTTTTGTCGAGCCAAACTGGATTTACAACCATGCTGCCAGCAGCAATGACACCTACTACACCAATGGCGGTTTATGGGGTATGTATGGCGACGGCAGCAGTCCGGCCAATCAGTTTGGTTCACAGGCTGCTGAACAATGGGCCGGCGGCAATACTGCCTGTGGTGATGTTTGGGTTGGCATTATTGACGAAGGTTATATGTATAACCACGAAGACTTAGCCGCCAATGCCGGCAAAAACCCGGGTGAAGTTGCCGGTGACGGCATCGACAACGACGGCAATGGTTATGTAGACGACGTCTATGGCTGGGACTTTGCCGGTAACGACAACTCAGTGTTTGATGGCGCCGGTGATGACCATGGCACCCATGTTGCCGGTACTATCGGCGGTGTCGGTGGCAACGGCAAAGGTGTGGCCGGCGTATGCTGGAGTGTGAAACTCTTTAATGCCAAATTCCTTGGCAACCGGGGTGGCACCACGGCCAATGCGGTTAAAGCCGTGGACTATATGACAGATATGAAAACCCGCCATAACCTCAATATGATAGCCACCAGTAACAGCTGGGGCGGCGGTGGTTTTTCTCAGGCACTGCAGGACGCTATAGGCCGGTCCGATAATGCCGGTATGTTGTTTATTGCTGCAGCGGGCAATGATGCCTACAACTGTGACAGCGGCTCAAACTGTTATCCGGCGGAATACCCGAACAACAACCTGATTGCGGTGGCTTCTATTACCAGCACTGGGGCTATGAGTTCGTTCTCCAGCTACGGCAAAACCACTGTAGATATTTGTGCACCTGGCTCGGCGGTGATGTCGACAGTGCCTAAATCCTCCAAAGGCAAAGTGATCTCAGCTTATGCCAGTTACAGCGGCACTTCGATGGCCACCCCCCATGTGTCGGGCGCAGCGGCTTTATACAAAGCACTGAATCCGGCCGCCAGCCATACCCAGGTGAAAAACGGCATTTTGGGTCAGGCCGCACCAACCACGTCCTGTAACGGCAAAGTCAGCAGTAACGGCCGGCTTGATGTGAGTGGCTATTAACTGACAACGCCGCCAGCTCAGCTGGTGTTGTGATAAAACAAGACCAGCATTGCTGGTCTTGTTGTTTAACGGCTTGCTGAAATCTGCACTGTTGGAAACAACAAATAAAAACAACTGCCATGGCCGGCAGCTGAGTCAAAACCTATCTCGCCCTGCATCGACTCCGTCAGTTGTTTTGCTAATGCCAAACCAAGCCCAGTGCCGCCTTTTTGCCGGGCATCGCTGACATCCGCCTGAGAGAAACGTTGGAATATCAGATGTTTAAAATCTTCCGGAATACCACAACCACAATCTGTCACACTGATTTTTACCTGCTGCTGTTCCAGCGCCACCGTTATTTTTACATCAGCCCCTGCCGGTGAATATTTCACCGCATTGGAAATCAGATTGGCCATGATCTGGGCAAAACGATATTTATCCACCCTGATATAAAGCTTCGCCGTATCCGCCGCCTGTTGAAACACCAGCCGCACTGAGCGCGCCTGACCATATTGCGCATTGTCGTCCACACTTTGTTGCACCAGCGCAACTACGGCATAAGGCTGCATCTCAAGCTGCATCATACCGGCAGATAGTTTTTCAATATCCAGTAAGTCATTAATCAGGTTGGTGAGTCGCTGACAGTTATTGTTGGCCACCTGCAACATCGGCAACATTTGTTCAGACAAAGGGCCCAGACAACCTGACAACACCAGCGCCAAAGCGCCATGAATGGATGTTAATGGTGTGCGCAGTTCATGGCTGACCGTTGAAACAAACTCATGTTTTAACTGCTCCAGGTGTTGACGCTCGGTAATATCCTGCGCCGAAGCGTACATTTTGCATGTAGCCGGATCGCGGATCGAAGACCACTGAAAAGTGACATAATGACCGTCTTTGTGCCGGTATCTGTTGCAAAAACCTGATGTAACGCCACCTTGTTGCAGGTCAGTCACTTCACTTTCGGTTAGGTTTAAATCGTCTGGGTGAATAAAATCGGTAAAGGGTTTACTCAGCAGCTCAGCTTCGCTGTAACCCAAAATCCGGCAAAAAGCCGCGTTGACCCGTTCAAAATAATTGTGGTCATTGGCGATACAAAGCACATCACGCGACAAGGCAAAAAACTGCTGCAGTTCAGCGCGGATCTGTTGCTGAGCGGTAATATCCTGCACCGAACCTATCAGCCGCGCGCCCTGCACAGCATCGGGTGCTGTCCATTTGGCCATTTCATGAACCCAGCGTACTGTGCCATTGGGCAATACAATGCGGTGGATCACATCATGTTCTCCCCCTTTGGCGGCTTTGGCTTCACTGTCCAGCACCAGAGCCATATCTTCCGGGTGGACACAAGAGTAAAACAAGGTCCGGTCAGGCTTGGCCTGCTGTGGATCCACACCAAAAATTTCATACACCATAGGCGACCACCACAACTCGCCCGATCCCATATTGGCTTCCCAAAAACCAATACAGGCATGACGGCTGGCCATCTCTTGCCGCGCCAGCGACAACTGATAATCCTGCTGCAACCGCAGATGCTGACTAAAGGTATGCACAGTACTGGCCACTGATGCCATGGCGGTGACAAAATGTTGTTCATCCACAGTCCATTGCCTGGCCTGCTGCTGTTCAATACAAATCACGCCACACAAGCCTTGATCTGACTGGATCACCGCGTCCAGCATTGAACAAATGCCGGCCGACTGCAGATAACCATCTTTAAACTCTGCTGTAGCGGGATGAGTGGCGGCATCTGAAGCGGTAATTAACACATCCTGAGTTAAAGCGGCAAAATAAGCCGGATAATTACTGCGTTTCAGGTTGGCGCCTTGCTGATGGGATTTTGTTTGATACTGAAACAAATCTATACATTGCAGTATGTCAGTTTCAGTAAATAACCAGACACTGACTCTGTCGGCATACAAAGCCCGGCTGATTTGTTCCGTCAGAAACTGCCATGCCTTGTGAGTGTCGTTAGCAAACAGCAGCGGCGACGCCAGAATTTGTGCCTGCAAGGCTAATAATTGTGGTCCCTGGCGCGGAGCATTGCCTGGAACGTTTGAGGGCGGCATCTGTGTCATGGCTACATTGCCCCCCAGGCTGCTGAACTTGTTTATAAGTTTTAGCAGTCTTACTTTCCTGCGGCAAGGATAAGCGCCTTGCCGCGTCAGGCTACGGGCAGCAAATCGGCTTTAGTGATGTGCTTACAGCGCCACCATCTGCCTCACCAGCAACTGCAGATTTTGCTGATCGCGAAAGTCGTTGATATCCAGCTGATAAGCCAGTTGCACCTGTTGCACGCTGGCATTGGGCCAGCTTTTGTTGTCGGCATTAAACCAGATGGCATCCAGCAGCTTACCGTCGCTGGCCTGTAACACCATTTTTAAGTGTTTATCCGACAATAAACGCTGCTGCACCAGTTTAAACCGACCTTCAAATACCGGCTCCGGAAAGGCCTGCCCCCAGGGCCCGGCTTGTTGCAGCAAATCAGCAATGTCGGTGGTTAAATGTTCTGGCGCAAGCTCGCCGTCGGTATAAATCACAGCGGTTAATAGCTCTGGTGTCAGGTATTTTTTTGCCACCTGATTCAGTGCCTGCACAAAAGTCTCAAACATCGCTTCGGCAATGGTTAAGCCGGCAGCCATGGCATGACCACCAAACTTTTTGATGAGCCCCGGATGCAAAGTAGAGATTTCTTCAAGCAAATCACGGATATGCACACCATGAATAGAACGGGCTGAGCCTTTTAATTCACCGTCATCACCTTTGGCAAAAGCCAGCACCGGCCTGTGGTACAGCTCTTTGACCCTTCCGGCCAAAATACCAATGACCCCCTGATGCCAGTCGCTCTGATATAAACACAAACAATCCGGCAACTCGTTGTCTTTAAACGACAAACGTTGCAAAAACGCCAAAGCCTCGGCCTGCATGCCCTGTTCTATTTCACGGCGTGACAAATTCAGGCTGTCCAGCTCAGCAGCCAGGCGCCTGGCGTTGTTGATGTCGGGTGACAATAAACAGGCAATGCCGAGCGACATATCATCCAGCCGGCCGGCGGCGTTTAACCTCGGCGCCAGCGCAAACCCAAAATCCTGCGCTGTCAGTTTGCTGGCTTTACGGTTAGCAACATCAATCAACGCCTGAATACCGGGGCGCACTTTGCCGGCCCTGATACGCTGCAAGCCCTGATGCACCAGAATCCGGTTGTTGCTATCAAGCGGCACCACATCGGCCACAGTGCCAAGCGCCACTAAATCCAGAAGTTCGGCCAGGTTTGGCTCCGGCATGCGGGTAAAATACCCCTCATCACGCAGTGCGGCACGCAGGGCCAGCAGCAGATAAAAAGCTACACCCACACCGGCCAGCGCTTTACTGGCAAAGTTACAACCGGGTTGATTGGGGTTGACAATGGCATCGGCGGGGGGCAGTTCGCTGCCCGCCAGATGGTGGTCGGTGACCAGCACTTTAACCCCGGCTTGCTTGGCAACAGCCACACCTTCAATGGCTGAAATACCATTATCAACAGTGATGATGAGCTCTGCGCCTTCAGCCACGGCCAGCTCTGCCATTTGGGGGGACAAACCATAACCAAAAGCAAATCTGTTCGGCACCAGCGACTGCAGATTTAAAAAACCAAAGGCTTTTAAACCGGCCAGCAACACTGCTGTGCTGGTGGCACCGTCGGCGTCAAAGTCACCAACAATCACAATTTTTTGCTGCTGCTTTAGCGCGTCCACCAATAAAGCAGCAGCCTCCTTTATGCCTTTAAGCTGCTGATACGGCAATAAATGGGCGGCGGAGCGCTGCAATTGCTCCGGCAACGCAATACCCCGGTGAGCATAAACACGTTGCAATACCGGATGCACAGGCAATAAAAAGGCCGCCTCGGTTTGCACCGGGCGGACCTGAAGTTTTTTCGGGCTATAAGTCATGCAATAAACTTATTTCGCCAGATTAGCAAGAGTGGCCACCAGCGCTTCTGCCGGCTGATAACCCGGCACCAGAGTGCCGTCCGGTAATACAATGGCCGGCGTACCACTGATGCCAAAACTCTGACCTGTTTCATATTGTTCAGCTACATTGTTGCTGCACTGGGCAGGGGCAATTTTACGGCCGGCTTTGGCCTGATTCATCGCTTGCTGTTTGTCATCAGCACACCAAATAGACTGCAGTTCGCTGTAGGTTTCGCTTTGCACACCACCGCGAGGGAAGGCCAGGTAACGCACTGTAATGCCTTTATCCAGATAGCTTTGCATTTCGTTGTGCAACTTGCGGCAATAACCACAACTGGTGTCGGTAAACACAGTCACCACATATTTTTCGTTTTTGGCTTTAAATTCAATGCTGGAATCTTTTAACTTGCTGACGCCTGCTTTACGAACGCCCTGCAGTATAGAATCGTTAACTAACTGCTTGTTTTTTAAATCGTAAATATTGCCTTCAATTAAAAACTGACCATTGTTCGCAGCAAAAAACAAACCTCTGTCGGTCAGTACCTGCTGTACACCCGGCACCACAGAATCGGCCACCGAATTCACCTTCAGCCCCAAAGCCGCCAGTGCGGTCTGTAATTCTGAACCCTGTGGCAGTTTTGCCGGTACTGCAACAGCCTGCGCCGTTACCATTGCCATCATCAGGCCCGCGACCATCATTTTCATGCTGTAATTCCCGTTTTATTCATACGTACATCAACCCCGCGGATGATGTTGTTGGTGGATTTTCTGCAAACGTGTTTGCGCTACATGGGTATAAATTTGTGTGGTGGATAAGTCACTGTGTCCTAACAACATCTGTACGACCCGCAAATCTGCCCCATGGTTCAACAAGTGGGTGGCAAAGGCGTGTCTGAGTGTATGTGGAGACAAAGGCGCGCTAATACCAGCCACCTGCGCATAAAATTTTATCCGGTGCCAGAAGGTCTGCCTGGTCATTTGGCTGCCTCTGTTGCTTGGAAACAACACATCAGACTGCTGCTGCAACAATAAAGCGCGCCCCTGCTGCAGATAACGCTGCAGCCATTCTGCAGCCACTTCCCCTATAGGCACCAGTCGCTCTTTACTGCCTTTACCCAGCACCCGAATCACACCCTGGCGTAAATTCAGCTGCTGCATGGTTAAACCGCAGAGTTCACTGACCCTGAGCCCGGCAGCATACAACACTTCCAGCATCACTTTGTCACGAAACTGGATCACATCACTGACATCAGGTGCTGTCAATAAGGCATCCACATCGGCTTCAGATAAAGATTTGGGCAAACTGACGCCAATTTTGGGGTTCAGCATTAAAGCAACCGGGTTTTCCACACACAACTGCAGTTGATGTAACCACTGATAAAAACGCCGCAAACTACTGAGCGCCCTCGCTGTGCTACGGGCCTGCAACCCCTGGTCATGGCGGTAAGCCAGATAATGGTTCAACACGTCAGCCGTAACCTGCGGCAACTGGTAGTGCTGGGTTGCAGCAAAAGCGGCAAATTTACGTAAATCAGTGCCATAAGCGGTCAGCGTATGGGCGCTGACGCCTTTTTCCAGCCACAGCTGATCCAAAAAGCGCTGGATCAGCGTCGAAGTAGCCTCTGGCAACACAGGTTTCAGCTCTGGCGTGACAGCTTTTGTACTCATACTACCTCTTACAGACACTGCACCTTGCTTTGAGCAGGCTCGTGCTTCTGTTAAACTCCGGCGCTGCTTCTTTAAAATAACCTGACGCAGGTTTGTTATGTCATTAAAAATTGCTGTGTTTTACGGTTCAACCACCTGCTACACCGAAATGGTGGCGGAGAAAATTCAGGCGTTATTAACTGCAGATCCGGCGCTGCCAAAGGATTGCAGTGTAACACTTCATAATTTAAAAACGCAGCCTCTGAGCCGGATGGCCGATTTTGACGTGCTGATCCTCGGCATTTCCACCTGGGATTTTGGTGAATTACAGGAAGACTGGGAAGCGCAGTGGGATGACATTAGCAGTGTTGACTTAAGCGGCAAAATTGTCGCTATGTACGGTATGGGTGACCAGCTGGGTTATGCCGAATGGTTTTTAGATGCGCTGGGCATGCTGCATCATGCCATCAGCGAACAACAGTGCCAGCGCATTGGCGTCTGGTCGACAGAGGGTTATGACTTTATCAAGTCCAAAGCGGTGACAGAAGACGGCGAATGGTTTTATGGCCTGGCGCTGGACGAAGAAAACCAATATGACCAGACAGATGAAAGAGTGATGCGCTGGTTAAATCAGCTGCTGGATGAAATGGCCGAACTGGCAGAATTACCTTAAAACTGCTGCGAAGCCGCTGCTGGTCTGAACTGTGCAGAAAAAAAGCAGAAATGTTAAAAAACCGCTTGCATAGGTACAAAGCTTTCCATAGAATGCGCGCCACTGAAGGGCAAGTCAGTCGAAAGGCTGAACACGCAAAGCCACAGATCTAAAAGTAATTCAATGAGTTACTCATGATAGCTGGGTTACCGTCGTCGATAGACGATGTCAGGGCGCAACAAATTCCTTGTTGTCCCGCGTGCACCGCACTGACTGCCGCTTCTGAAATCCAATTTTGCCAAGATTGCAAACAACCCGGAACCGGAGCTGGTCATGAAATTAAAGTTTTTACCTCTGATTGCTGTATTAGTCACCCCATTTGTTACTACCACTGCAGCTGCCAATGATCAGGTTGCACAGTCTCTGTGTTCTTATATTCAGGCTGATGACAAAAACAACCTGCGTAAAACTTTATCTGACAGCCGCCTGCGTCTGAAAAACGTATACGACGGTGTTGCCTGTGACGGTTTACCGATGATCCGTTTTGCCATCAAGCACAATGCTGCTGACACAGCTGAATTTATTATCAAGCAGTTACCAGGCAGCCAGATCGTTAAAATGGCAGACGCTGAATGGGCCGCCAGCAACGGTTTTGCTCAGTCACCAATTATTGAAACTTTAAAAGCCCGTAGCTCAAGCTAAGTGCTTTAAGTTGTAAAAAAGGCGCCTTTTTTTGGCGCCTTTTTTCTTTGTTTAACCGGCCAGCATCTCTTGTTGCAAAGTGCCGCCAAGCCCTTGCTGCTGCCACCAGCGGCTCACTTCAGCATCAGCTTTCACCAGCTGCCAACTATGGCATTGGTTAAAACGACAATAATCCGCCAGTGCTTGTGCCAGCGCCTGTGCCAGTTGTGCAGTGAGTTTTACCTTGGGCAATAACAGCAGATGTTGTAATAACAACACACCGTTTTTACGCTCGGCCTTCACGTCCAGTTGACCAATAAAGCTGCTGCCATAAAGCACTGGCAAGCTGTAGTAACCAACTTTCCTTTTTACTTCAGGTACATAAACTTCTATCTGATACTCAAAATTAAACCAGTGTTGTAGGCGCTGGCGCTGGATCACCAGATTATCAAATGGGTTCAGCAAGCTGATTTGGCGCCGGCAACGCGCTGGTGGTAATAAATCCTGTTGCCAGAAATAACGCTGCTGCTGGTGCGAAAAGCTCACCAACTTGCCAGCTTCGGTTTGCTGCAACAACTGCTGCTCTACTGACGCTTTGATACCGGGGCGCAAATAACTGATTTGTGCCACAGAACCAAACCCATGACTTTGCAGATATTTCTGCACCAGATAAGCGGCAAACTCCTGCTCGTCCGGTACCCGGCAATCCAAACCAGACGGTAAAACCCGTTCTGTTAAATCAAATACTTTCTGAAACTTGTCACGGCGCACCACCATCAGTTCACCTTGCATAAAGAGCTGCTCCAGCGCCTGTTTTGCTGGTTGCCAGTCCCACCAGGGGCCGTTTTTAGTTTGAGTGGCCGTAAAGTCGCTGGCTTTTTGTGGCCCTTCGGCTCTGATCCGCGCCAGCACTTCTTGCATTTGCTGATGATTAGGGTCAAACCAGTGTTTTTTGCCCTGTTGCAGCTGCTGCTTGCGATACAGGCTAAAACGATAATCGGCCATCGGCAGATAAGCGGCCGCATGTGACCAGTACTCAAAAATCTGTTTTTTACTCAGCAGCTCATCCAGCCAGAGCGGCCGATAATCTTTGACCCTGCTTGCCAGCACATGATGATGAGCACGCTGCACTACATGAATAGAATCAATCTGCACATAACCCAGCTGGTTGATCATCTTCAGAGTACCGGCTTTGCCTTTGGCTTTTTGCAACAAGCCCTGCTGCTGCAAATTCAACAAACGGAATTCATCAGGGCTAAGCGGCAGCTGGGTCATGGCACTGGTCCTTGTTGTACAGGCATCTGAGAGGGTTAGAATTTCAGGTAAAAGTCGCGTAATAAACGCCGGTAATCAGCACTATAAGCACCGTCCGCCTGATGGATCAATAAAAGCTCTGCTTCTGCTAATGATGCAATAAAAGCTGAGCCTTGCTGGCGGCATAACGTCATCAATAGCCGGCTGACCGGTTTTTCAGCACTGCTGGCAACAGCTGTTGCCCTCTGTAACCACCAGCCACTCTGTTGAGCAAGCATCCAGAACTGCACTGCCGCATCAGTAGGCAAAATCAGGCTGAACAGCCCGTCTTCACAAAGCAAGCTTGTTGCTGTTGCCAATAAATCAGCAAAAGACAGTGAATCTGTGTGTCTGGCTTTGGCACGTTGTTCATCTTTGGATTTCAGTGCGTCGGCAAAATAAGGCGGATTACTGATAATCAGCCGATAGCGCCGCTGATGTGGATGGTCACAACTATCCGGATAGGTTAGAATGTCGCGCTTGATCACCCGGATCCGGTCTGGCCATGGGCTTTGTCTGACATTGTCAGCCGCCTGAGTGGCAGCAGCGCTGTCCAGCTCTACCGCATCCAGCAAGACGGAAGCTGCAGTACGTTGGGCCAGCATCAGCGATAAAATACCGCTGCCGCAGCCGATATCCAGCAGGTAACCGTCAGTTGGCACCTGAGTCCAGGCGCCTAATAATAAAGCGTCAGTGCTGACTTTCATCGCACAGGCGTCATGCGCGACATAAAATTGTTTACAGCGAAAACCAGCGCTCATAACACACCCGGGGATCAACTAAATTTAGTGAGGTTGCTTGAATGCCACCTCAAACCGCAAGCAGTGTACGGCATCCACCATCAGGTTGTCAGCCCGCATGATGTCACAGAACGCTTGCCCGACTAAAGTTAACTCAATGATTTGTTTAAAAAGGTACTGCGACTGTGACTGACGATATCAGCCAAGTAGAAATCACCTCATTTGCCGATTTTCAGTTTGATGATGACATCAATAAAGCGCTGACCTTTGGCGGATTTTCCAAACCAACCAGTATTCAGCAGCTGGCCATTGGCCCTGCTATGGAAGGCCGCGATATTCTGGCCAGCGCACCAACGGGCACAGGCAAAACCCTGGCTTTTTTGTTGCCGGCTATTCAGTATCTGATTGACTTCCCGCGCCGCGATCCGGGTTTTGCCCGTGTGCTGATCATGACGCCCACCCGCGAGCTGGCCTTTCAGATCTTTGAACAAATTAAACTGCTGACCCAGTTTACCTCGTTAAACGCCGGTGTCATTACCGGTGGTATTAACTACGGCAGCCACAAAGAAACATTGGAAAAAAACAACGATATTCTGGTGGCCACCCCGGGCCGGCTGATTGAATATATGAATGAAGAAAGCTTCCATGCCGATGAAGTGGAAGTGCTGATTCTTGACGAAGCCGACCGTATGCTCGACATGGGTTTTGTCGGTGAGATGGATCGCATTATTTTAGAAGCCAAACGCCGCCGCCAGACCATGCTGATTTCCGCCACGCTGGAAGGGGTTGCCATCAGCCGTTTTGCCAAACGTGCGCTGAAAGAACCTTTGCTGCTTGAAGCTGCGCCACCACGCCGGGAACTGGGCAAAATTACCCAGTGGATCCATTTAGCCGACGATGCCGAGCATAAACTGGCGCTGTTAAAACATTTATTAGCACAGCCAGAATTTACCAAAGTGATAGTGTTTGTTAAAACGCGCGAGCGCCTTGCCACCTTAAGCGGCCAGCTTGAAGCGGCCGGTTTAAAATGCTGCTGGTTACAGGGGGAAATGCCGCAGGACAAACGCATGCAGGCGGTGTCGCGTTTTAGCCAGGGTCTGGTGCGGATTTTATTAGCCACAGATGTGGCAGCCCGTGGTCTGGATATTGACGATATCAGCCATGTGATCAACTACGACATGCCACGTACCGCCGACATTTACGTGCACCGTATTGGCCGAACCGGCCGTGCCGGCAAAAAAGGTATTGCCATCTCTCTGGTGGAAGCCCATGACATTGGGGTTGTGGGTAAGGTGGAGCGTTACACCCAGCAAGCGTTAAAACGCCGGGTGATTGAAGAGCTGAGGCCAAAACACAAAGAAGCCAAAGCACCGGGCAAAACCAAAAAGCCCAAATCAGCTGCCAAGAAAAAAGCACTGAAAAAGGCCGCCAAAGCCAGAGGCTAAACAGCGGCCAAAGCCAGAAGGCCCCCCAACAAAGCGGCACTGAGCATGGCTCCTGCCGCTTTTTTATTGACCAGGCGTTAGTGACCTTAAGTTATTGGCGGCCCTTCTATCTTATTGGCAGCTGTAAAAACCTGATGCTTTTGCATCGCTGTTGTATTGAGGAGATGCAGCAAAAAAAAGCCGCCTTTATGAAAGGCGGCTTAAAGATAATGCTATAAAGCGTTACCTGCGGTTCCATACAACACAAACCGTCAATGCACTTGACGCTGCAGTTGTACCAAAAGCAACAGCTAAAAACTGTACAAAAACGTACAAAGCCCCTATCCAGACTGTCAATTACTGATTTTCATGATTGTCCCCACCGCCTCTTTCCTGCAGCATTCTTAGCGCCATTGCCGGAAAGTGCTTATTTCAGGTGTGCTGAAGTGCGGTTCTGCACATTTTTGCACAGTCTGCGACGGCGCCGTTTTATACAATACAACACGGCCGATCCCAGGCACCAGAGCCGCCAATACCGGACATAGCGCAACAGCACAAGGCACGCCACAACGCTTAAAAACGTGCCAATGCGACAAGGTGTGGCTGAAAAAATGCAGCTGCAACTTGTTCATATTTAAAAAAAGCAGCAATCAGGCTGGAAAAGTCGGCAGAAGTATCAGAAGGTATTAATCTGTTAAAAGGCGTTGCCACTGATTTACATAAAACTGTGGTGCGCTTTAAACACTGATTCAACAGGCGTTTTGTCCGCGGCAGAGTTACCGGCTGTCCTGATGTAATTGATTTTGCCAACGAGCACTGAAGATGGCACCACTGCACCACAACAATAACAACATTCTTCATGGTTTTGGCGCCTTTAGCGCCCTGCTCAGCCTCATTTTACTGGTGTTTTTGTTATTACCCAACTTTGCGGTTTTTCATGGTGATTTACACCAAACGGCATTTTTACATCTGGGTTTTGAGCTTTTTGCTGTGCTGGTGTCCTGCATGGTGGTGCTGATGGCATTTCATGGCGTTAGCCAGAGTTATCGTCAGCTCAGCAACTCCTTAATTTTTGGTTTTATGCTGGTGACAGCCGCCGATGTTTTCCACGCCCTGAGCTTTCATGGTATGCCGCTGATGCAGCAGGAAAATCCGGTGCAAAAAGCCATATTTTTCTGGTTTAGCGGCCGTAGCGCTGAACTGCTGACGATGACAGCTATTGCTGCCGGTATGACGTTGCGCGGTTCACGTTATCTTTGGTTGTTACTGGGCGCGCTGGCCGTTTTTGCGCTCTATTGGTTCAGTCAGACACAGCTTGCGCTGCTGCCGGTGTTTTTCCGGGTTGGTGACGGGGTAACACCGCTAAAATCGGCGATTGAACTGAGCCTGGCCGCCGGTAATCTGGCGCTGGCGTATTGGTTTTTCCGCCTTTACCGGCAAAAAGGCCAACTGACACTGCTGTATCTGGCACAGGCCAGTTACGCCATGGCGCTCAGTGAAATTGCCCTGAGCTCCTACAGCAGCACCAGCGACTTTATTAACATCCTGGGCCATCTGTTTAAAATTGTCAGTTATGCCATGGTGTACCGGGCCACTTTTTTAACCAGTGTACTTGAACCCTATCAGCTGCTGCATGCGTCGGAGCAAAAACTGCAGGCCAGCGAACTCCAGCTGCAGGCGCTGTTAAATAATCTGCCTGTTGCTGTGGTGCAGCTCACGCCGGAGCTGCAGTACCGTTATGTCAATCCGGTGTTTGAACAACTATTTCAGGTGAAAGCGGCATCTCTGCTCGGACAGCCGTTGGCAGTAGCGCTGGATAACAATATGCTGGCGCTGCTACAACCAGAGCTGCAACAGGCTCTGTGCGGTAAAAGTGTTGAAATCAGTTATCAGCTGAACAATGCCAGCGGTGCTTTGCAATATTTTCGCGCCAGTTTTGTGCCTGAGTTTAATGCAACACAACAGGTGCAGGGCCTGATCATGCTGATCAGTGACACCACCGCCTTTGAAAAAGCACAGCGCCAGTTACTGATGTCCCTTCAGGAAGTGTCCGAGCTGAAAGCGGCGCTGGATGCACACGCTATAGTCGCGGTCACAGACGTTAAGGGTGTGATCACCAGAGTAAATGACAAGTTTTGTGCTATCTCCAAATACAGCAGAGAAGAGCTGCTCGGCCAAAACCACCGGCTGATTAACTCAGGCTACCATCCGCCCGGCTTTTTTGCCGATTTATGGCGCACTATCAGCAGCGGCAAGGTCTGGAGCGGTGAAATTTGTAATAAAGCTAAAGATGGTTCTTTGTATTGGGTGTCCACCACCATAGTGCCCTTTATCGACACTACAGGAAAACCGCAACAATATATCGCCATCCGGGCTGACATTACCGAACGGAAAAAAGCTGAGCAGGAAGCTCAGCGGCTGGCCTTTTATGATGAATTGACCGAGTTGCCAAACAGGCGGTTAATGCGCGACCGGCTACAACAAAGTGCCAAAGCCTGCCAGCGGCATCAGCAGTATGCCGCTGTATTGCTGCTGGATTTGGATAACTTTAAAGAAATTAATGACACCCGTGGTCATGCCCAGGGTGATGAGCTGCTGCGCCAGGTGTCGGCACGCTTATTGGCTGCTGTACGCCAGCAGGACACTGTAGCGCGGATTGGCGGCGACGAATTTGTTGTGTTGTTACAGGAACTATCAACAGATGCTGAGGTTGCGCTGTTTTATGCCAGCGAACAAGCAGAACGCATCAGAGGCACAGTGGCACAACCTTATCAGCTGGAAGGACAAAAAATCACCACCTCTTGCAGCCTGGGTGTGGTGTTGTACCACAGCACTGAAGATCCAAACGAGCTGTTAAAACAAGCCGATATGGCGTTATATAAAGCCAAGGAAGCAGGCCGCAACAGAGTGCACTTTTTTGATCCCTCCTTGCAGGCCGAAGTGACAGAACGGGCGCAATTATTAAAAGAGCTACGCGACGCCTTAGAGCAGCAACAATTTTGCCTTTATTATCAACCGATTGTAGATAAGTTTAATCAAATCACCGGCGTTGAAGCGCTGATCCGCTGGCAACACCCGCACAGAGGTCTGGTCATGCCGGGCGCTTTTATTGAACTGGCCGAACAAAGTAATCTAATTCTGGCATTGGGTCAGTGGGTGTTGGATAGCGCCTGTTTACAGCTGAAACTCTGGGCAACACAACCACAAAAGTCGTTCTGGACGATAGCAGTAAATGTCAGCGCCCGGCAATTTCATGATGTGCATTTTGTCGCTCAGGTGCAGCAAGCATTGGCGCAACATGGCGCTAACCCACAACTTTTGCGGCTGGAACTGACTGAAAGCATGTTGCATCAGGACTTAGATTTAACAGTACAAAAAATGCAGAGCTTACAGCAGATGGGCGTGCGGTTTTCGCTGGATGATTTTGGCACCGGCTATTCATCATTAAGTTACTTAAAAAAACTGCCACTGGATGTACTGAAAATTGACCGATCTTTTGTCACCGATGTTGAGCACAACAGCAATGCTGCCGCTATAGTGCGCACCATTCTGGCACTGGCCGCCAACCTTGAACTCAGTGTGGTGGCCGAAGGGGTAGAAACTGAAGCTCAACGCGCCTGTTTGCTGCAGGCAGGTTGCCAGGCATTTCAGGGCTATTTGTTCAGTAAACCGCTGCCGGCAGCGGCACTGTCAGACAACTTCAGACTCAGCGCAGAAGCCAACAGAGAGCCTCAGCAAAACAGATAAACGGCAAGCTGCATCATATTCGTGTGCTGTGCATTTCAGTACAGCACTGATGCTGCACAGATTTGTACATTATTGCCCCACTACTTCTGCTAATCTGAATGCTGACCAGGGCAATATCTGTACAAACTGATGATTATCAAGCCGTTATCCTTTGTAATTTCGCTTGTGATGCTGCTGTGTACGCTGCAGCATACAGCCGTTGCCGCTAAACCCATATTGCAGGTGGGAATTGGTTACAGCGACCAGCTGCATCGAAGCAACAAGGGCAGCTCTTATACTTTTGAAGTGTTATTTACCTACCGCCTGCTGACTGAATTAGGTTACGAGGTACAGTTTGTCACTGCCCCTTATGCCCGCCTGACAGAGTTATTACAACAGCAGAAATTGCATATTGCGACCCGTCAGTCGGGTTTGGCAACAGAAGGCTTGTTTTACAGCAGCCCCTATACCAGTTTTGATAATCAGGTGTTTGCACTGCAGAGCAGCCAGGCTCAGTTAAGCAACATCAGCGCGCTAAAAACCTACAATATTGTCGCTTTTCAGAACGCCAGTCAGGTGCTGGGGCCGGAATTTGCCAGCGTCAGTCAACAGGCGAAGTCTTATCAGGAATTGCTGGATCATACTCAGGCCATTCAGATGCTGTTGAAAAAACGCTGCGACCTGCTGGTCATGGATAAAAATACTTTTTACCGGCGTTTAGCTGAACTGCAGCAGAGCCAAACCCCCATCGTCAGTTTTGCTATTTTGCCTAAGGTAGAGTACCGGCTGGGATTTTATCAGCCACAATTGCGGCAACAGGCAGAGCGCCTGCTTATGCAATGGCAAGCGTCGGGTCAGTTGGACGAGCTGCGGGATCAGGCCCGCAAATCGGCTCCACAGATTGAACAACTGCTGCGCAGCCATCAGGGCTGAAGCCAGAGCACCACTGCCATTGCCCGCGCCAGCAGCCTATAGATAACAGCAGCAACACAGTGGCATCAACCACAGGATCAGAAGGAAATTTATATGCTCAAAAATCTGTCAATACGTCAGCGTATTTTGTGGCTTGCCATATTACCTGTGCTGCTGGTGGCGCTGGTGCTGACCTTGCTGTCTATCAATCACAACAACAGTGTGGCGGCTCAGGGCGCAGCTCAGCTGAAAGAGTCCCTGTATCAGGAGCGGCGCGCCCAGCTGGACGCATTTTTAGAGTTGGCAGCCACGGCCACTGCGACGGCCGCAGATCCGGAGCAGAAAAAAGCTATCTTGCGCAGCCTGCGTTATGACAATGGCAAAAACTACTTTTTTGTCTACGACAAAGCTGGTGTCCAGGTAGTAAGCGCCGACAATCCTGAGCGCGAAGGTAAAAACTTCCTGCAATCAAAAAGCCCGGAAGGCCGGTTTTTAGTGCAGGAGTACATAGCCGCAGCGACCAAAGGCGGCGATTATGTGCAGTACAACTGGCCCAGGCCCGGCAGCACCATACCGGCACCCAAACTGGCCAAAGCCGTGTTATTAGCCGGCACCGACTGGGTGCTGGCGACCGGCTTTTATATTGACGATTTGGAACAAAATATTCAGAACCTGCAGCAAAAAACTGCGGCCGAAGTGCAGGCTGGTCTGGTGCAGTCGGTGTTACTGGCCATAGTGCTGGTTGCCATTATGGCCGCTTTTGGCGTGTTTTTTGCCGGCAGCATCACCAAACCATTAAGCGGTGCAGTGGCGGCCATGCAGGATATTGCCAGTGGTGATGGCGACTTAAGCCGCCGCCTCGATAATAGCCAGGGCCATGAATTGGGTGCGCTGGCCGATGCCTTTAACGCCTTTGCCGGTAAAGTCACCACTCTGGTTACTAATGTGCGTGATTCGGTCACTTTATTGCGTAGCTCAGGTGACGAGCTGGCAAAACTGATGCACAACACAGAACAAGGTGTACAAACCCAGCATGCCGAAAGTGATCAGGTGGCCACCGCCATGCACGAAATGGCCACTACAGCGCAGGATGTCGCCAACAGCGCCAGTGGCGCAGCTCAGGCCGCCCATGCCGCCAACCAGCAGGTGGAGCGTTCAGCCCGCATACTGGATGGGGCTATTGTGGTGATCAATGGTCTGGAACAACAGGTCGAAAAAGGTGTGCAGGTTATCGCTGCAGTCGGCACTGAATCCCAGAACATTGGTGGCGTACTTGAAGTGATTCGCGGTATTGCCGATCAAACCAATCTGTTAGCGCTGAATGCCGCTATCGAAGCCGCCCGCGCCGGTGAGCAGGGCCGCGGTTTTGCTGTGGTGGCCGACGAAGTGCGCACTCTGGCTGCCCGCACCGCCAGCAGCACAGATGAAATTAATCAAATGATTGGCAGGTTACAACAAGGCGCGCGCGAAGCTGTGCAGGCCATCAGTCAAATCAAGGATCAAAGCCAGCACACAGTGCAGGAAGCCGGCAAAGTGGAGCAGGCACTGGATGAAATTCAGCAATCGGTTGCCACCATTAACGATATGAATAACCAGATTGCCAGCGCCGCAGAAGAACAAACCACAGTGTCGGAAACCATTAACCAGAATGTGCACCAGATAGTACTGATAGCGCAGGAAACAGCCACTGGCACTGAACAGGCCGCCGGCATTACCCGGCAGCTCACCAAACTGGCCGCCGAACTGGACGCGCTGGTGGGCAGTTACCGCACCTGAAGTGCAACAGGCCCTGCTTTTATCCATTGAAAAAGCAGGGCCCGGTTCAAGTTGCCCTTCGCTATCTGTGCACCAGCCCGCATGCTGTGCCCTGGTTGGTTAATACACATTTTTGAACATCATCTGACGATTATTTTATCTACATCAGCAGCAACGAATCACAGCTGTGCGCCGGAGACAGACTAAGCATGCAAAGAACAGACTGGATAGAAGTGGCCGGAACAGACCGTAAGCGCAAAAAACACCATTTGTTATTTTTGACTTTTTGTCTGATGGTGCTGATAAGTGCCGTGGGTTTGGCCTATCGCTTTAGTCTGGTCGAACAGCAGATCCTGGATGATATTGAGCATCACGCCAGCAAGATGGCCAACACGCTGAATGAATCGCTGACCGAAACCTCGCTGTCGCTGGCCATGTTGGCAACCCAATTTCAGCTGACAGTTCATAGTCAGGCGGAATTTGCAGCGCCACTCACCTTTCGTAGCGCACAACAAGGGCAAAAATATCAGCTGACCGGCCCAAGACAATTGCAGGGACAGACACTGGGAGATTTAACCGGTGAAGGTGAGCTGCCGGCTGAAGGCTCAGTGCAATGGCGGGAAATGGAAGCTGCGTTGGTATTAACGCCACTATTTGAGCAAATAAAACAACACGATATGCAAAATACCTGGCTGTATTACACTTCCGACAGCGGTTTTATGTATGCCTATCCTTATAGTCAGCTCGACATTGATCACCCTGTCACGGACAAAGGAGTGTTGTTTTATCAGGCCATCCTCAAAGATCCATTTTTTACGCTGGCCACACCGGCGCACAATCCTGAGCGAAAACTGATTTGGACACCTGTTTATCAGGACTTGGCCGGCCAGGGTGACATGATCACGGCAAGCCAGCCGGTATTTTTTCAGCAACAGTTTATCGGCGTGCTCAGTATTGATATCAGTCTGTCGCAGTTATTAACCAAATTGCAGTTTCATGAACTAAACGCAACCGAAATGCTGATGTTAACCCCTGAAGGGACAGATGTGTTTCAGCGGCAACAAGTTACGTTCAGCCAGGATCCGCGGTTAAACAAGACCGATAGTTTTGTGCACGACGGCTTTTTATATCAACCGCTGCTCCAGCTTAACAACGGCTGGCGGGTGTTGTTAAAAACAGATCGGCATCAAATCCACCTGCAGACACTGCAAAGAATGGCATTTTCGATGATTGCGTTGCTGCTGTTGATTTGCTCTGTGGTGCTACTGTGGAAATTGTTAGCCAGCCTTCACAAAATCAAAAAAATGTCGGTGACCGACGGTCTGACCCAACTCTATAACCGCCGGCATTTTTCTTTTGTGTTTGGCCGGGAGCTGAAACTACAAAGCCGCACCGGCGTGCATTTTGGGTTAATCATGCTCGACATCGATTTTTTTAAAAAATACAACGACCACTATGGTCATCAGGCCGGCGACCAGGTGTTAATCAAAGTCGCCGATTGCCTGCGCCATACGTTCAGGCGCCAGAGTGACGCCGTATTCCGGGTGGGTGGTGAAGAATTCTGCCTTTTGTTACTGGCCAAAAGTCCTGAGCAGCTTTGCAGTGCAATGGAAATGTTGTGTCAGGCCATCAGGGCCTTACAACTGCCCCATGTCGCCAGCCTAAAAGGCAGTTTGTCAGTATCCGTTGGTGGTGTTTGGCTGGATGCGGCACAACAATGGGATACAGAGCAGGCGTACAAATGTGCGGACGATGCGTTATATCAGGCCAAACAACAAGGCAGGGATGGCTGGGTTTTATATAGTGCGCCTGAAAAAACTAATGTGGCTTAACCTGGTGAAGCTTGTGGCGTTGTTGTACACCAAACCGCAACGCCGTTTTATTCCTGTAGCCCCCGCTGCACTGATGCCGGCCTGTAATATATCTGCCCAGCCACTGCACCAGATGCGCAACAATATCTAAACAAATTATTGTTTTTATTATGTTTTACAGGGACAACACAAAAAGACCAGGCTTAAAAATCTACTATACAGCTTTCCGGTAATCTGGTTATTCTTAGCAAAAGAAGAACCGCCTTTATGTTTATGAAAACCCTATTTCTCAACTCTCTTCGCCTGATTGCCATGTTTGCTACCTGGATTTATTTGCCAGTGCCCAACGCAGATGCAGCTCCGACAGTTGCACAGAGCTCTTTTTCGCTGGCGGTTGGTTATGGTCAGTATGGCAATCTGCTGCATCAGGGGGAAGCGACCCCACTCTATTTGCTGCCGCGGGTCAGTTATTACCGGCAGCGTTTTTATCTGGAAAATCTTGATCTGGGTTTTAACCTGTGGCAACAGCAGGGGTTTTCGCTGGATCTGACCAGCAAACAAAGTTTTGATGCGCTGTTGCTGCGACAAGATCCACTGCAGGACGCCCTGCTGCGTGGTCTGATTAAATCAAAAAAAGTTTTTATCATGCCAACCAACAGCAGACTGGATCAAATGTTGACGCCCGAGCGGCGCCATTTCAGTTATCTCTCCGGCATCAGCCTGTTTTACAACCTGCATAACTGGCAACTGAGCAGCGCACTGCAACAGGATATCAGCGGTGTGCATCATGGCCTGGAATGGCAACAAAAAGCCCGTTACCTGTGGCAACAAGGGCCACTGTCACTGGCAATAACTGCTGAATATCGTTATTTATCATCAAACTACAGTAACTATTATTTTGGCGTCACCGACAAAGACACTGTCGCCATCTCCGCCAGACAACCACAACTTCGGTTATATCAATATCTGCCCGGCGCACAATGGCTGCCGGCCATGCGTTTAGAGACTAGTTATCAGCTCAAAGACGATACCAGACTGCTGCTGAACTGGCGGCGGGAGTGGCTGCCAACTGCTTATCAGCACAGTCTGTATTTTGCCAAACGCCAGCATGATATCTGGTTTGCCGGAGTGTTGTGGTCATGGTAAAAATGACGCTTCTGGCAGTGAGCCTGCTTGCCTTATCAGCGCAGGCGCAACAGCTGCAGACAACAACATTGACAGCACAACCGGTACCATCATCCCAACCGCTGGTTACAGGTTTTAACGTGCAACCCCAGGCTTGTATTGCCAAGGGAGCACAAAGCTGCAGCGTCGACTTACTGATCAGCTGGCACAGCAACAGTCCGCTTTGTTTAAACAAACAACAACAACCCGGCCGGGCGCTGGTGTGTGGCAGTGACATCAATCATTACAGCCTGAATGTGACTATCGACAGCAATCTGGTGTTGGAGCTTCGCGACAGCCAACATCAGCTCGTCAGCAGCAAAACCATTAAGTATCTGCAACAAACCGAATATTCCGCCCTCCCTGAACGGCGCCTGCGCTGGAGTATCTTTTAATGAGTTTTCATATTTTGCTGCTGGAAGACGATGTAGCGCTGGCGCGGCTGACCAAAGATTTTTTACAACAACAGGGTTATGTGGTGAGCCTGGCCAGCCACAGTCAGAAAGCTCAGCTTTTGTTAAAACAACAGCAGATTGATTTGTTGCTTTGTGATGTGATGTTGCCCGGGCAAAGTGGTTTTGAATTTGTCGCACAAATCCGTCAGAGTTACCCCGGCCCTATTTTGTTTATGACAGCCCAGACCCAGCTGCAACACCAGCTGACCGGCCTGGGCTTAGGAGCGCAGGATTATCTGCTAAAACCGCTGGATCCACGCTTGTTGCTGGCAAAAATTCAGGTGTTTCTCCCCAAAGAAACGGCCAAAGCTCAGAGCGATACCAGCACCGAATGCCGGCAGTTTAATTTGCTGCTGAATAGCCAGTGTCGCAGTGTCACCCTGGCCGGTCAGCCGCTGCCGCTGACCCATGCCGAGTTTATGTTGTTGCAAACCCTGTTGCTGCAGTTTGGCAAAATTGTCAGCCGCAACTGGCTGTTCCGCGAACAACTGGGCCGGGAATATGACGGTATGGACAGAACCATGGACGGCCGCGTGTCGCGCTTACGCAAAAAACTGCAGGCTGTTGATCCGAATTGGAACATCGTCACAGCCTGGGGCGAAGGGTATTACCTGTCTTATGAAAATTCCCCTGCTGTTTAGCTCACCGCTACTGCGTTTTTATCTGGTGCTGGCCAGCACAGTGTTATTGCTGGCTTTTAGTCTGAATCAGCTGTATCAGTTGCAACAACAGCAACAGGCCCCCTCGGTAGATGCCGGGTTGGTACTGGATGCAGTGCAAAAACTCCATCAGCACGACAAAGCACTGAGCTGTTCAGTGGACGAAGCACAAAGCTGCGACGATTCGCTGTTTCTGGTGTATCCGCCAGGCTTCTGGCAAGGAGTGGTGAGCCCGGGCACCGGCAGCATTATTCCGCTGACCGACAGCAGTGGTGCCCAGATGTTGTGCAGTGTAGGAGAAAGCGGCGAGCTGTTGTGTCTGAATCAGCTGAACTGGCCTGTGGCAACACCAGCCGGGTTGGATGCCGCTTATCTGTTTTATTTTTTGTTGTTATTGCTGCTGTTTCGCATCAGCCGCAACTTATTCCGTGATGTTGAAGTGCTGCATCAAAGTGCACTGGCCGATATCCGTTTTGGGAAATTTCCGGATTTTGTGTTGTCCAGAAGCTCCTACCTGGCGCCCCTGGCACAATCGCTGCGTAATATGACCAACAGAATTGAACAGCTGAATAAGTTTCAGGCCGAAATGGCTGAAACCGTCTGTCATGATATTAAAACCCCGCTGGCGCGGCTGAAATTTATCAGCCACTTATTACAGGCCGACAAAATTGAGCAGTTTCGCGAGCAAATTAATAACAATGTCAAAGAGATAGAATCAAACGTTTATGAATATCTGCGACTGGCACAAAGTGGTTATCACGACAACGAATTGTCGTTAAGTCAGTTCAGTGTACAACCTTATCTGCAGCAGCTACTGCAGCCTTACCAGGAGCACAGCAGCCTCTGCATTGAGCTTAAAGCCGATGCCGGGCTGTCCATCAGCGCAGATCAACAGTTACTGAGCAGAGCGCTGAATAATTTAGTTGCCAATGCACTGCGTTTTGCCCAAAGCCGGGTCTGGGTCAGTGCAGAAATCATCAACAACAACACAGGGCGGCAACTGCTGCTGCAAGTCACCGATGACGGTAAGGGCGCTCAACATCAGCCTGCGGCGCTGACAGCACTGCAGGAACAGCAACCCGATCTGATAGAACACCATGGTTTGGGTTTGTCGATAGTACAAAGGGTGGCAGAAAAACACCGGGGTCGTTTTGAGCTGACTCAGCAGGCCGGCCAGGGTGCTACAGCGGCCTTGTATCTGCCGCTGTAGCTGCAAGCGCCTGATTTATAACATCCAGGCGTAGCTGAATTTTAAAAATACCGAACGCTGATCGCGGGTTAAACTTTCCACCTCATCATCACTAAAGGCATTGTCGCTGTAACCGGCAAAAAACAGCGTTTGTGGATTTAACTTATAGGAATACAGCAGCTGCGAACCCAGTGTTTTTTCTCTGGCCTGTACCAGGCCGGTATTATTGGCCGGGTTTCTGCTGATATCCGAATAAATCAGCGCCAGCCGGACAAAACTGCGCACTGAAAACTGATAACTCAGGCGCAAATCGGTCAGATTGGCAGTAAAAACTTCCGCGCCCATCGCATCCAGAGTGCGGTAGGTATGGCGTGCCTGTACCTGCATATGCGCGTCTACGTTCCAGCGTAGTTCGGGCGCCAGCTCCAGACCATCACCTAACCTGTTATTGCGAAAATCCAGCTTATCGCCGGTTTCGGCTTCCAGCGCTAAAAATACCCCGGACCAGGGCTGCACTTCAGCGCCAGCTGAAAACAAACGCTCGGCAAAAAGTTCACTGTTGGCATCCACCTTTAAGGTGCTGCCATCAAGCCGGCTGCCGACTCTGTCACGACCGGTCAGGCCAATAAAACCATAAGCCTGCTGCGCGCCCCACAGCTGAAATTCAATTTCGGTTTCTTTTTCCAGCAAGTCGCCATCATCATTGTGGGTGATATCCCAATCACCCCAGATCTGAAATCTGTTCCACCAGGGCGAGTCAGAGAACCACTGATATGTGCCACCATGCACCATTTTGTGGCTGTCGGTTTGTGGCATATAACCCATGTCGGCGCGAAAATCGGCATCCAACCCCTGATAACGGCTGTACCAGCTCCAGTTGCGGTTTTCATGTTCGTAAGCCAGATATTTGGCCATGTCACTAAAGGCCTGATCTTTTACCCGAAGCGCGGCTTCGTCACTGAGTAAAGCCGCCAGCTCAGATGGATATTCGCTGTTGCTGCGCAGCAGCTGCGCTATCACTTTGTCCTGCGCGCTGAACTGGTATTTGACGTCCAGACCATGCACAAAGTTGTGATAATCCTCACTCTGGCGCAAGGTGCTGATCCAGCCAAGCGACAGCTTTGGATTCAAATCAAAGCGGTAACGCAGCACGGCGTTTTCGCTTTTTTCATCCAGACTGGCAATGTCCGAGCTGATGTTGCCAGGCACAATAAAAGTGGTGCTTTTATCGTTGGCGGCAAAAAAGGCAAAAGATTGCTGGTCGTGGCGGCCGGTCAGTTTTACGCCGGCATCAGGTGATGACACATTGCGGGTGTACACCAGATCCATCGGCGAGGAAAAATAGTCGGCATTATCGAGGAAAAATGCGCGTTTTTCGGCAAAAAACAGCGCAAAAGTATCATTCACCGACACCTGGGCTTCGTCTGCTTCTACCTGGGAAAAGTCCGGGTTTAAGGTGGCGTTGAAGCTGATATCCGGGGTAATGCCCCATTTTACATCCAGGCTCGGCTCCACATTGGTATCACTTTGCCAGTCGGTATTGCCGGCAGCTGTCACTTCACGCTGCTGGCTGGAGCCCATCACCAAAGCCGGCACCAGGGTAAAATGGTGGCCTTGTTTGGCGCCGGCAAAACCAGTGGCATCCGACATCTGGCAAATCCAGCAAGGGTTATTGCGCTCAATTTTATTACTGGAGATGCGGTTACGCACATCCCGTGGATAAAAGCGCAGCAGCTCAAGTTTCCACTGTTGCTGCGCCAGCCGGTCGTTAAAATTTAACATCCGAAGCGGAATAGCCACTTCCACCTGATAACCGCTTTGAGTGATTTTGCCGGCACTTTGCCAGATGCCGTCCCAGGCATCACTTTCCATTTTGATAATTTCATTTTCTATGGCGTCGGCTTGTACACCAAAAGGGTTGATAAAAAACTGATACGCCAGTTTGCTATCGTTATAGGTGTCTATTTTGATACCGACGTTGTCGTCATCCCAGATTTTGTCACGGTCACGGTAAAAAGCGCGGATCTTGCTTGGATCCGGGTCCTGTGCCACAAAACTGACATAAAAAAATTCGCCGTCTTCCATCACATAAGCTGTAGTACTGACCGGCGCAGGCGTGTTTTCGGCCGGCCAGGTATTGTACTTCAGCTCAACCGCTCTGGCTTGTTGCCAAACCGCTTCGTTGAGTTCACCATCCACCACAACAGCGCTGTTCACTCTGGGTATGGCAATTTCAGCCGCCTGCAGCTGCAGACTGCCGGCACAAAGCAACAACCCTAATGTTTTTAATCCAAAAAGCCTCATCACAAATCCAGTTCGAGCGCAAAAATTGCCGCTCACTATAAAGAGCTGACCCAAGCTTGACAAACGAATGCGCCAAAGCAGCAAAATCTGACGTTTAAACAAAAAGCCGCCTGGAGGCGGCTTTTTGATTTGCTATATAAGATATTGATTTTTATTAAAATCAACGTTCCCAGTAGGCTTCTTCCAGACTGTCTTCTTTTTCCGGTAAACCACGGGATAACCGCGGTGCGTTTTGTACCAGAATGGCGTAACTCACCCTGTTGGCATATTTACAGATCTGGGCAAAAGACGAATACGCCAGATAAGGCAGTTCGTGTTTGCTCGACAGCGGCAGCGCGTGGCGGTGGTAATGATTGGCAGCAATATCATGCAAAATAGCAGCTAAAGCACCATCCCCGGCACCATTGGTGTTTTTAATCCGCTCAGGCCCGCCTAAATAGGGGTCGATATGCGAATAGACTTTGACCGGCTGTTTGCAGTGCTGTTTTTGCACCGGACGACTAAATTCAAACTGGTTATAGTCGGCAATGGTGCCGGATTTAATCGGATTGGTGGTTTCGCGTTTGCCGGCTTCGTCGGTGTAACCACACAAATACAAACCTTCAGGGCCGGCGGTGATCAGCACCATATCGGTCAGCTCCAGCGCCGCTTCTGCCGCCTGTAATGGGTCGGCAAAACCGGTTAAGGCTTCGGCTTCCAGCTCGTTCATCGCCAGCACATCAACATAATCCCGCACTGTCGCCAGAATAAGCTCACGGTGTTCTTCCACTAAATGTTTGGTACCCAGGCTCATCACCACAGGCACATTGTGCTCTTTGGCATCCTGTAATAAACGTAACATCGCTTGCTGAATCGGTTGACCTGAAGCACGCAGCGGATAAGCACTGACGACCACAGCAGCGGCACCGGCAATAATGTCTTTTGGAATATAAGCCGGGGTTAAAGCGTCCATTTCACCCGGGTCAATCACAAAGGTACGTTCGCCATCCGGGGTGATCATGGTGATACCGCGGCCAATGTCGCCATGAACGCCCTGCAAATGGTTCATGTCTACTTTGGAGCTGGTATGACATAAATAATGATAAGCAGGGCTACCCAGCTGAATATTGGCCGACATCACGCCCAGGAGCACAGATTTATCGTCCGCCAGCACTGAGTAGTTGTGAATGGTATTGCCAATGGTGCCACCGGCAAAATGGTCGGAAATAGCGCCATTCTGTACCAATTCCTGATAAATCAGATCGGCTTTACCATGTTCAACCAGGTTAGATAAACCCTTGCCAATATTATATTTTTCTAAGAATTCGTCTGACACATTGGCAATCACGTCCACGATGGTTTGATCTAAACCCACCACATAAGTGTCCAGCTCAGGCCGCACTTCAAAACTTGGTAATTGTAATTTTGGCTGGGAGACCGGGAAATAATGCTTCAGTTTACGGCGGCCGGGAAATTTCATCGTTCAATCCAAATAAAGGTCAGGCCAGTATTTTAGCAAAACTGCGTGATAAAACGCAGCCGCTATTTTTGGCGACATGGCAATAGGGGCAAATATTCAATGTGAACTGTGAAGGGCGGCTGCCATCAGCGTACTCAGGGCTGACACTGTTCTGCACAGGCACAACAGCACAAACTGAACAGCCGTTCTAACACACTGCTGTTCAGCTTTTTAACATCAGGGTTGAGCGGCCTGGGGTTGAGCGGCTGAGTGTTAAGCCGCTGCGTCTTTTCGCAAAAACACCAGTTGCGTGGGACTGGAGTCGGCACTGCTAAACTGATAACCACCCAGGTTAAAGTCTTTGAGCGCCTCCACCTCCTGCACCCGCTGTTGAATGACATAACGTGCCATTAAACCGCGCGCTTTTTTCGCAAAAAAACTGATAATTTTATAATCACCGTTTTTAAAATCTTTAAACTGCACACTAAGCACAGGGCGCGCCAACAGTTTGGGTTTGACTACTTTAAAATATTCCTGCGACGCTAAATCCAAAAGCACTGGTGAATTTAAAGTTTCCAGCTGCTGATTCAGCTGCTCTGTAACGACATTGCCCCAGAACTGATACAAATTGGCACCACGGCCATTGGCCAGGGAAGTGCCCATTTCCAGCCGGTACGGCTGCATCAGATCCAGCGGTTTTAATACACCATAAAGCCCGCTTAAAATGCGTAAATGCTGCTGCGCATACTGCACATCACCGGCGGTTAAACTGCCGGCATCCAGCCCCTGATACACATCACCGTTAAAGGCAAACAACGCTGCTTTGGCGTTGTCGGCGGTAAAAGGCAATTGCCACTGGCTAAAACGGGCGGCATTTAAACCGGCCAGTTTGTCACTGATATGCATCAGCTCAGACAGCTGCAGCGGTGTCAGGGTGCGGCAAATCTCTATCAGCTCCGCGCTGTGGTTTAATAATTCCGGCTGGCTGCAGGCAAAATCCGGCGCCGGTGTCTGGTAATCTAAATCTTTGGCAGGAGATACAACCATTAACATCGGGTTTGTCTCAACAAAACTACAATGGGGCGCGACTATAACAAAAGCCTGCACAGTGGCAAAGTTACAAAAACCTGCGGTCCTGGCGAAAAAACCGGCAAAAACATCAGGCGCAAAATAAAAGCGCTGATTTCAGGCGAAATTCCGCCTATTGCCACTTTGCGCCATGGCGCTGAACTGGCAAAATCAGCAGTCGTGTTGCCCTGTCCACCCTATCAGCACAATCAGCATTATTTTTGCTGTTGGACTGTTGCATCCCGTATCAAGCGTCAGCTGAAAGCTTAAATTTTCATCTGCGCGACACAATAACAAGATAATTTAAAATCAATTTTTCTAAAGCTGCTGCATCAAACTGAATGGGCAGCAAAGAAGCTATTGAGGGTTGGCACAGCATCAGCTGATGTCTGGCAAGACCGGCAACTTTGCCCTTTGCCACAAAACCAGACAGCTATAATGACGGCAGTGCCGCCACTTATGCGGCAAGCCGCCTTGTACTAACCAGGCAGTTCATACCAAAGTATGACCCGGAACAACGGGTAATTATGTTGTAATTTTCCTACAAATATTTAGAATCAGTTTTAATTTCAGCAAAAAGCTGACCAAATAACGGTAATAAAACAATATGAGCACTTTATTAGAGCAATTAAAAGCTGTGACTACTGTCGTGGTCGACAGCGGTGACATTACAGCCATCGAACAATTCCGCCCTGTGGATGCCACCACCAACCCATCGTTATTGTTAAACGCCAGTCAGCTGGATTTTGCCAAGCCATTATTGGCCGCTGCTGCCGCTTATGCCAAAAGCAAAACCAGCGACGGCGCAGCGCAGTTAAGCCTGGCGTCTGATAAATTTGCCGTGGATGTGGGTACTGCCATCAGCAAACTGGTGCCGGGCCGCATTTCTACCGAAGTGGATGCCCGGTTAAGTTTTGATACCCAGGCCACTATTGCCAAAGCCAAACAACTGGTTGCGCTTTATCAGGAAAACGGTGTGGCTACCGACAAAATCCTGATCAAAATTGCTTCCACCTGGGAAGGGATTCAGGCCGCCCGAGTGCTGGAGCAGCAAGGTATTCAATGTAACCTGACGCTGTTATTCCATATGTGTCAGGCCCGCGCCTGTGCCGAAGCCGGTGTGTTCCTGATTTCTCCTTTTGTTGGCCGTATTCTGGACTGGTACAAAGCCAATACCGGCCAAAGCTACGATGCTGAAACAGATCCGGGCGTGATTTCAGTGCGGGAAATTTACCGTTATTTTAAACAGCATGGCCATCAAACCATTGTGATGGGAGCGAGCTTCCGCAACACAGGTGAAGTGCTGGCGCTGGCCGGTTGTGACCGTTTAACCATTGCCCCTGCGCTGTTGGATGAACTGAGCAAACAAACAGGCGAGCTGACGGTGCATTTACGTGACACAGGTGCAACTCACAAAGCGCCTGCTGCTTTAACTGAAAGCGAATTCCGCTGGGCACTGAACGAAGATGCCATGGCCACCGAAAAACTGGCCGAAGGTATTCGTAAATTTGCCATCGACCAGCGCAAACTGGAACAAGTGATTAGCGCCGCACTGCAATAACAGCAGCGCGGCCATAGGCCATCTTCATTAACAGGAGTTTTTATGTCGTCTGCTGTCTGGAGCGAACTGCGCGCTCTTGCAAAGCAACCGCTGGATTTGCGTGCAGAATTTGCCAAAGATCCAGCACGGGCTGAACGTTTTGCTTTAGAAGCCTGTGGTATCAACCTGGATTATTCCAAAAACCTGATCACAGATGGGATTTGGCAGCGGCTGTTAACCCTGGCCGAACAAAGCCCATTGGCGCAGAAAAAAGCGCAGATGTTTGCCGGCGACAAAATTAACAATACCGAACAGCGCAGTGTCTGGCATACCGCCTTACGTGCACCTTTAACTGTCGACTTGCAGCTGGATGGCGCCGATATCAGCAGCGAAATTGCTGATTGTCATGCCCAAATGCATCAGCTGGTCACGCAACTGAATAACGCACAATATCTAGGTTATAGCGGCGAGCCTATCACCGACCTTGTCTGGATTGGCATTGGTGGCTCATTGCTGGGCCCACAGATGGCGGTAGAAGCTTTAACACCGTACAACGTCAGCCCGGTACAAATTCACTTTGCCGGTAATATTGACGGTGCTGTGGTGACAGATGTGGTCAAAGGTCTGGATCCGGCCACCACTCTGGTGTTTGTTGCTTCCAAATCTTTTGGCACCGAAGAAACCAAACAAAATGCGCTGGCAATCCGTCAGTGGTTCCTCGACAACGGCGCCGATAAAAACGCTATTGCCAGACACTTCTGGGCCACCTCATCCAATATCAAAGCTGCTGCTGAATTTGGCATTGTGCCTGAACATATTCTGCCGATGTGGGACTGGGTGGGCGGCCGTTATTCATTGTGGTCAGCCATTGGTTTTCCGCTCTGTTTAATGTTGGGTGTCACTCAGTTCCAGCAATTGCTGGCCGGCGCTTATGCCATGGACCAACATTTTGTTGAGGCGCCACTTGCTGAAAATATGCCGGTGATTCTGGCGCTGTTAGGCGTTTGGTACATTAACGCTCACGGTTGTCAAAGCCATGCATTGTTGCCTTATAGCCATTATTTACGCTTGTTGCCTTCTTATGTGCAGCAGCTGGATATGGAAAGTAACGGCAAAGGCGTGGATTCAAACGGCAATAGCCTGTCGCTTGCGACAGCGCCAGTGATTTGGGGTGATGCCGGTACCAATGGGCAGCATGCTTACCATCAACTGCTTCACCAAAGTGCATTGGCAGTGCCGGCCGATTTTATTCTGCCCATTCAGCCCGCCCATGATTTAACTGATCATCACAAGCGACTTGCTGCCCATTGTTTTGCCCAGACTCAGGCGCTGATGCAAGGCAAAACCATAGCCGAGGCCCATGCCGAAGTGCTGGCCGCAGGTGGCAGTGCCGAAGATGCGGCGAGGCTGGCGCCCCATAAAGCATCACCAGGCAATAAACCAAGCAACACTTTGTTGTTGCCTGAGTTATCACCTTATTACCTGGGTGCTTTAATAGCGCTTTATGAGCACAAAGTGTTTGTGCAGGGTGTGCTTTGGGACATTAACTCTTTTGATCAATGGGGCGTGGAGCTGGGTAAACAATTGTCTACACCTATTTATCAGGTTTTATCCGGTCAGCAGCAGCACCAGTTTGATGCTTCAACCCAAAGATTAATCAAACTCTTCCAACGATAAACCACTGATTATCAAAACAATAAGGGCAGTTATTTCACTGCCCTTTTTTATAGCTGCCTGCCTGCCATTTCCGCCCGCTGTGATTCGCTTTGTTATTGCTACCATCATTGTTCATTTTGCCTTCATTTTTCTGTCATCTGGCTATTTTATTTTGCATTAAAGTGTGTTATCAATTTTGGCGAAAATAACAACAACTCAGCGAGGTGCAGTATGGAAAGCTTTGAGGACTTACTGAACATGTTGGAGCGGCCAGCGGCAAAAAGCGGCAGAGCGGTAAAACGCAAATGGCGCGAAATTGAAGCGGTCAAAGAGCGGCAGCGACTGCGCAAGGAACTGGAAGACATAGATTTAACCCTCGACGACGAATTACTGGAACAGCTGATTTAGCAACCAAAGCCCAACCTCCCGCAGTTGGGCTTTTTGCTTTTTAGCTTCCGGTCTTTCTTAAAACAAAAACAGCATCAGTTTGACGCTGATGCTGTTTTTGATGTTATTTCGTCAACATATCTTCAAGCAAAGCTGTTAACGGATCTGCCAGTCGATTGGCTGTTTGCCCCAGGTAGTTAAAATTGCATTGGCTTTGGCAAAGTGACCACAGCCCAAAAAGCCCCGGTGCGCCGACAAAGGCGACGGATGGGGTGCTGTTAAAATCTGATGTTTTGCCGCGTTGATCAAACGCTGTTTTTTAATGGCGTGTGAACCCCAGAGCATAAACACCACAGGCTCAGCTTTGTCGCTAATCGCCCGAATCACATTGTCGGTAAATTGCTCCCACCCCAGCTCACGGTGCGAATTGGGCTGATTTGCTACCACGGTCAGCACTGTGTTTAACAGCAACACGCCTTGAGTAGCCCAACTTTCTAAACAACCATGTTTCGGCATCTGAAAGTCGGGGTATTCCAGCGCCAACTCTTTATACATATTACGAAGTGAAGGCGGAATGGCCACGCCCTGGCGCACTGAAAACGACAAACCATGCGCCTGATTAGGGCCGTGATAAGGGTCCTGCCCTATGATCACCACTTTTAAATTGGCAAAATCTGTCAGCTTAAAAGCAGTAAACACATCAGCTTCCGGCGGATAAATCACCTCACCCGCCAAACGTGCCTGTTTTACCGTGTCGATGGTTTGTTGAAAATAGGGCTGCGTTTTTTCAGCCCCTATCACGTTATGCCAGCTTAAATGCACAGTTGTATCCCTGAAAATCCGGGGTTATGAGCCCAGAGCAAGTAACTTTGTGCGCAATTCTACAAAATCTGCCGCCATGTCGACAGCTAAACTTGGTTCGCCGGCAACTGCCGCTAATTCGGGTGGTAATGCGATTGGATTACCGAGGATGTTTTCCACCTGCTCTTTAAATTTAGCCGGATGGGCGGTGCCCAGGAAAATACCAAATTCACCCGGCTGCAACTCGCGTTTTAACGCCCGGTAAGCCACTGCGGCATGGGGCTCAGATAAATAACCCAACTGCGATAACTGACGCATGGCTAACTGGGTGTCTTCTTCATCCACCATGGCTGTGCTTAAGTCAGTTCGGCAAATGACACCTTGTGCCAGCAAATCTTCCACTCTTGGCCAGTTATTCGGTGCGCTCACATCCATGGCATTGGACAAGGTGGCCACTGTTGGTTTGACCTGCCAGACGCCGTTCTGCCAGTACCTTGGCACTGTGTCATTGGCGTTGGTGGCGGCAATCATACGTTTAATCGGCAAACCCAATACCTTGGCAATTAAGCCTGCGGTTAAATTACCAAAGTTACCACTGGGCACTGACACCACAATATTCTGGCGTTTTGCTGCCGGCACCTGGGCTACAGCTTCAAAATAATAACAAATCTGCGCAAATAAGCGGCTGATATTAATAGAGTTTGCCGAGTTGATATTGAGTTTTTCCACTAAAGCACGGTCGTTAAATACTTCTTTCACCAGCGCCTGACACTGGTCAAAATCACCGTCCACCGCCAGGGTGTGAATGTTTTTGCCCAAAGTGGTAAAAAGTTTTTCCTGCAACACACTGATTTTGCCTTTAGGGAACAAGATCACCACATCCACCCCTGGTTGCTGATAAAACGCATGGGCAACGGCTGCGCCTGTGTCGCCTGAAGTGGCAGTAACAATAGTGGTTTTTTTCACGCCGCAGCGCTGTTGTGACGCCATTAAAGCGCGCGCCATAAAACGGCCGCCAAAGTCTTTAAAAGCTAAAGTTGGCCCGTGGAATAACTCTAAACAAGCCACATCCTCTGTCACAGCTGCCAGCGGCGCCGGGAACGCAAAAGCTTCGGCTACCAAGGCTGACAGCTCAGCTTGGGGTAATTCATCACCAATCAGCGCCTGTAAAATAACAGCGCTGCGCTCAGCAAAAGGCATATCCAACAAAGTATCTACATCGAGCTTTGGCCAGCTGTCCGGAAAAAACAGCCCCTGCTGTTCACCTAACCCAATACGTACCGCTTCTAAAAAACTCACTTGTTGTGCCGGAACTTTGATATTACGTAACATCATCTGCTTAATCCTGTACTGACTGATTTGATAACACCCGCGCGCCCTGCTGCTCTAAAGTGCAGATATGAGTCATGGCATCCTGATTTTTTTCATAGTGTTGCTGAAAATATGCGGCTGCAAATTCCGCTTGTTCGTCATTTTGGCAAACCGCAAACAAGGTTGGGCCGGCACCGGAAATGCCAACATGGCCAATGCCCTGTGCCATTAAGGCTGAACGAATGGCGCTAAGCTGTGGAATAAGCGGTAAACGCGCCGGTTCTGCCACCAAATCATGCAGGGATGCAAAAGCTTCAGTTTCGTCTTTGGCATAAAGCGCTGACACAAAACGCGCCAGATTACCGGCAAAAACAATGCTGTGTTTCAGGCTCAACTCTTTGGGTAAAACTTCACGCGCGGCTTTGGTAGACAACACAGTGCCCGGATAACAAAGCACCACTTTCCAGTGTGAAAACCAGGGCAAAGGCCGGTATAACAATGGGCTTTCCGGTAGCATTAGCAGCAAACCGCCCACCATAGACGGCGCCACGTTGTCATAATGTACAGCACCACTGACACCGCCTTCACATTCGGCGGTCAGTTGCAGCAGCTCATAATCAGAAAGTGGTTTGCCAAAATAGTCGTTAAAGGCATAACAGG
Organism: Rheinheimera sp. 4Y26; assembly: GCF_025245835.1. GTDB lineage: Bacteria > Pseudomonadota > Gammaproteobacteria > Enterobacterales > Alteromonadaceae > Pararheinheimera. The sequence goes on along the minus strand of NZ_JAOBWS010000002.1, from coordinate 237,082 downwards.
CCACCACAATAGAACAAGCGCTGGAGCCTAAACCACTGCCCACCGGCAGATGCTTTTTTAAGTGCAAACTGAGGCGTGGCAAGGTTTTCCCCAGCTTTTTTTCAAAAGCGTAAAAACAGCTCACCACCAGATTGTCCGTTACATCACCAGGCAACTGATGCAGATAACGGCCGCTGAGGCGCAGTGTTAGTTCTGCCGCCTCACCCTCGATCACCAGCTCATCCCCCAATAACTCACCGTTCACGGGCGCAAAAGCAGCACCCAGTAAGTCAAACCCAACCGAAAAATTGCCGGTTGAAGCTGGTGCATAATACGACTTCATGATTTACATCTCCTGCTGCCAGCCAAGGGTACGCATCACATCACCAAACACACCGGCCGCTGTCACCGCAGCACCGGCGCCATAACCCCTTAATACAAAAGGAATAGGCTGGTAATAACGGGTATGAATAGCGAGCGCATTTTCGCCGTCTTTAACCTTAGCCAGCGGGTGGTTGAGATCCAGTGCTTTGACCGATACCTTGCATTGCCCATTGGCAATTTCACCGATATAACGTAATACCTTGCCTTCACTTTTAGCCGCTGCCACTTTGTCGGCGAACCAGCTATTCAGCTCTGGCAGCTGCGCCATAAAATCGGCAACAGAAGCACCTGGCGCAAAATCATTGGGTAACACTGATTCCACCGTCACATCCGATAAATCCAGCTGCAAACCCGACTCACGCGCCAAAATTAAAAGCTTACGCGCCACGTCCATGCCGGATAAATCATCCCGCGGATCGGGTTCAGTAAAGCCCATAGCTTTGGCTTTGGCGGTGACTTCCGACAGCGCCACGCCCTGCTCCAGCTCACCAAACATATAAGACAAAGAACCGGATAAAATGCCTTCAAAGGCCATTAACTCATCACCGGCGTTGAGTAAGCCCTGTAAAAAGTCGATCACCGGTAAACCTGCCCCCACTGTGGTTTCATATAAAAAACGCCGGCGGTGCTGTTGTGCCACCAAACGCAGCTGCCGGTAATAGTCCAGGCTTGCGGTATTGGCTTTTTTGTTTGGCGTCACCACATGAAAACCAGCGGCCAGGAAATCGGCATATTGCATAGCCACAGCTTCAGCGCTGGTGCAATCAATCAGAACCGGATTGGTTAAATGGTTGTCCTGCACAAACTGACTCAGTGCTTCCAGACTGAACTGCTGTTTTTGCCCGTCCATCCGTTGTTGCCAGCTCGCCAGGTTAATGCCCTGCGCATCCTGCAGCAAGGCTTTGGAATTGGCAATACCGTACACTGTCAGGCGCACATTACGCTGCTGCAAAAACTGTTGTTGGCGTTCAAATTGCGCCAGCAATTCACTGCCTACAACACCACAACCCACCAGGAACACATCAATACTGGGCACATGGCTAAAGAAGTTTTCATGGCAGACTTTCACCGCGTTGCGACAGGATTTTTGCTCTACCACAGCTGAAATAGAACGCTCAGACGAGTCCTGCGCTATGGCGACAATATTAACGCGCGCCTGGGATAAAGAGGCAAAAAACTTGGCCGCCACACCGCGGTGCTGACGCATACCATCACCCACTAAACTAACAATGGCCATATCCGACTGAATGGCCAAAGGCCTTAACAACTTGCCTTGTAGCTCCAGTTCAAATTCAGTTTCCAGCGCTTTTTTCGCGACGTTTAAATCAAGCTGCGCCACACAAAAACTAATGCTGAACTCGCTGGATGACTGGGTAATTAAACTGACCGACACCTGCTCGCGAGCCATAGTGGCAAAAACGCGCGACGCCATGCCCACTACCCCTTTCAGGCCAGGGCCGGATACGGTAATAAGCGCCAGATGCTCCAGGCTGGAAATGCCTTTGACCAGCGAATCACCGTTATTGTTGGCATCGATGCAAGTGCCTGGTGCCGATGGGTTTAAAGTGTTTTTGATATAACAAGGGATCTGATAACGGGCCAGCGGGCCTATGGTTTTTGGATGCAGCACTTTGGCGCCAAAATACGACAGCTCCATAGCTTCGTCATAAGACAGATGGTCAATCAGCTGCGCCTGTTTCACCTGACGCGGGTCGGCACTGTACACACCATCGACATCAGTCCAGATCTCACAAACACTGGCGCGGATACTGGCAGCCACAATAGCGGCAGAATAATCAGAGCCATTACGGCCTAACAGGCAAAGTTCGCCATTGCTGTTGCTGGAGACAAAACCAGCCATCACATAAACCTGCGCCTGTTGTTTGGCAATTGCCGCACCAAGGGCAGCCTCGGATGCCGGAATATCAGCAACTGCGTTTAAATAGTCGCCCTGGCTTTTGACACAAGCCACAGAGTCGAGCGCAATAGTATCTATCTGCAGCTTTTTAAGCAGGCCTGTCATTAAAGCCACACTAAATTGTTCACCTAAACCCAGGATGCGGGCTTTAATGTGATCAGGACAATATTGTAATAAAGCAACCCCCTGCAACTGCGCCGATAACTGAGCAAACTGCTGCTCGCGCACCAGAGTCAAAGCTTCGTTATCCGCTGCCAACAGCTTATCTTTGGCCTCTGACTGCAAAGTCTCCAGCCGTTGCTGCCATTGTTGTAGCAGCGGCAAATAGTCGGTGCCCAAAAATGCTAAGTCGGTCAGCTCCACCAACAAATTGGTCACACCCTGGGGGGCAGACAGCACCAGGCCAACAGGCTCAGCGCTTAGTTGTTGTTTTACAATGCCGGCAACTTCTAAAAAACGTTCAACCGACGCTAATGACGAACCACCAAACTTCAGCACCCTCATAAGATTTCTCCTTTGCAAGAAACGCAAAAGGCCCGTGACTGGTGAGGTCACGGGCCTTTTTAAGACAATACGCCGCCGACCTCCTACCCGGTAAGGGTGGTGGTTGTAATAATGGTGGTGGTATTGAGATGTGTATATTTCATACTGTCTATATGCTCAAAGTTTTAGACGTCTGTCAATCTAAATGTTTAGAATTTTTCAAAGACGGGGCTCAGGCAATAAGCCAAAAGTCGTTAGTTCACTTTTTTCTGATAGTCACTGACACCGGGCTGGAAAATACAGACCCGGTTGCGGCCCGCTCTTTTGGCGTTATAAAGCGCAATGTCGGCACTGCGGATCAAATCGTCGTGCAATAAATGTTGTTTGGGCGAAAACTCGGCCACACCAATACTTAAACTGGCTCTGATGGTTTGCTGATTAAATAACATCAGATGATCAGCGACCGCATTGCAAATACGCTCTGCCACTTCGACAGCACCGGACAAGGGGGTGTCTGGCAGAATAATGCCAAATTCTTCACCACCATAACGGCCTAATAAATCAGAGTCACGCAACAGGCTGCCAATAAAAGAAGCCAGTTCAACCAACACAAAATCACCACCTAAATGGCCGTATTTGTCGTTTAAATCCTTAAACTTGTCTAAATCAAACAACAACAGGGACAACGGATGATGATAACGCTGCGCCCGGTGAATTTCCTGTTTCAATTGCTCTTCCCAAAAGCGCCGGTTCAGCACCTTGGTCAGGCCATCCTGCCGGTTGGCTTTTTCCAGTTCAGTCAGGGTTTTACTCAGATGTTGCTGATAAACAAAAGCATCGGTGGCATCTTCAATCAGAATACAAATCAGCGGCTGTTCCAGCTCTGGGGTATCCAGCGGCAACATAGTGCAATTTTGCGCCATATACTGGCTACTGCTGGTCATGGGTCTTAGATGGGCAAACTTAAAAATATACTGGCGCTGTTCCCAGCTGCTAAAAGCCGGCGTTTTTAAATCCAGCACACTCATCAGCTTGCGTTTGAGCCAGGCTTCCGGCAAGTCGGCAAACACAGAAAATAAAGACTTTCCTTGGATATCAACCAGTTGCAGGCCGGCATGACGTTCAATAAAACTATTTGCGTAGTGGATCTGATATTCATCGTCGATGACAAGTACACCACTATTTAATTGTGCCAGGATTGGACTGCTTAACCAGGCATAAGACATCAATAATCTTCCAGAATACGGTCGAGGATCGTCTTGATATTGCTGACGGCTTCGGCAGGGATCAATAAAATCATGTCGCAGTTAAAAGAATGATCGACCAGTTGATAACTGATATCGACTTTTAAGGCATGTTCCCAATGAAACGAGGTGCTTTTTAAGATACCGGATAAGTCACCGTTATTAGACGACAATACCCGTGGCGCACTGTACGACAAACTGTTTTCCAGTTGTTGTGCCATACCATTTAAAAAAGTCGTGGTTAAAATCGAGCTGATATCGGTCAGCATCTCTATCTCAGATACGTCACCCACGTCATAACCGAGCAAAGCCGAAATTTTATGGGCATTGGCCATCTGGTAAAGCACTATGGCTTCACCACGCACCCCTTCATTGCCAAAAAATCCCTGACTCACCAGCGCCGCTTCGGTGTCACGGTAACGGCTTTCAAATTCAGCCGGGATCATACTGGCGCCAACCAGTGCAATCGAAGGCACTTGCAGATGGACAAATGTATTAAGAAAACGTGCAAGTTTATCGCTGGCAAGGCCCATAGCGACGTTGATAATTTCCTGCAAACAGTCGCGTTGTTCTTCGCTAAAGCCGAGGTTATTCATATCAATCCGTATTGTTTTAAGATGCCGCTCAGCTTTTCTTCATTGACAGGTTTATGAATAAAAGCCAGGGCACCAAGTTCCATCACTCGTTTTTGCATCTCAGGCTGAATATCGGCAGAAATCACAATGACAAAACAATCGATATTTTCCGCTTTGATGGCCTCAAGCACGCCAATACCATCCAGTTCCGGCATGGTTAAATCAAGAAAAACCAAACCAATTTCCTGGCTGCGCAAAATAGCCAGCGCTTCCAGACCATTGGCAGCAGTTTGAAATTCGGCATCAAAAGATTCTGGCAGGCTCTTACGTACTTGCTTTCGCGCCAGTATAGAGTCATCACAAATTAGTACCGGCAACGCCATTCGCTACAGCTCCATTATTATAATTCTAATATTTATGCGAAGTTACGGGCAAAATATAACCAGTTGACCCGCCTAATGCAACAGATTGCCCGCATTTCGCTACAGCTTTGCCGCCATTTTTAACATAAGTGTATTGATTTTCGCCAAAGCGAAATCTCAGCTATAGTTCGGGGAAAAAATTCAGCAAACCACGCAAAAAAATACAGAATTGACATAAAGTGGCAAATGGCGGAACTTAATCTGATTTTGCTATTTTAATTGTTGTTTTTTTTAGCTAATTTTACAGCATCAGGTGGCATACACCCCCGCTGAACGCACAGGTAGTCAGATGCAGCAAAAAAGTTTATCCAGAAAACTGCTGACCAAAGTTTTGTCGGTTTATTTTATTTTAACTTTTGTCGTCACTGTCGGTCAGATTGTTGCAGAGTACTTTAATACCAAAAACCATATCAACGGCGAGCTGTCTACCTTACAACAAACTATTTCCGGCAGCTTAACCCGGGCTATCTGGGAGTTAAACACCACACAAGCGCTGATTATTGCCGACGGTTTACTTGCTATTCCGTCGATTGAAGGCATCATAGTGCGCGACGACAGCGGCGCTGTGATCACGCAGCTCGGCCAATATGTTGATATCAGCGAAAGGTACAGTAATCAGCTGGTGAAAGAAGGGGTGCGGCTGACTGAACAACAATCCGGCCTCTTTGGTTATACCTTCCCGCTGATTTTTGAATTTTCCGGCCGCGCCACCCAGGTGGGTGACGTAACCTTGTTTTCCAGCCGTACCATAGTGCTGGACCGCATCAAAGTGGGTATCTATTTCCTGATTGGGAATGCGCTGCTCAAAACCACCTTTTTGATTATTCTGTTTTTAATTGCCTTCAGAAAACAACTGACCTTGCCCCTGGCCGAACTCACACAACAGATTGAAGAGCTGGAGCTGGATAACCTGGATGGTGCCAAAGTCGAAATTCAGCATGGTGATACCAATGAATTGAGTGTGATGGCTGATGCCTTTAACCGCCTGATCGACAGGGTGCAGGATTACAAAGGCCAGCTGGAAAACACGCAAAAACAACTGCTGCAGTCCAACGAAAAACTCGACCAGCACAATCTTATTCTGGAACAGGAGGTGGCGCGCAAGACCTCGGGCCTGAGTCAGGCTATGATGGACTTACAGCAACAAAAACAAGAGCTTGAAGTAAAGCAGCAGGCTTTACGTGAAGAAATTGAACGCCGTCGCCACACCGAAGAAGCACTGCGCAGTAAACAAACTGAACTGGAAAAACTGGTCAACGATTTACGCCAGGCGCAGGACCGCTTAGTGCAATCGGAAAAAATGGCGGCGCTGGGCGGCCTGGTGGCTGGTATTACCCACGAAGTCAATACACCTGTCGGCATTGGCGTCACAGCAACCAGCTTTCTGGCGGAAAAACTGGCGGCACTGGAGCATGCTTATCAGGAAAAAAGCCTGTCGCCCAAGGCGTTGGAACATTTTATTGAAGAAGCCAAACAGGGCACTGAGCTTTTAAACACTAACCTTATCCGCGCTTCTGAGCTGATTGCCAGCTTTAAACAAATTGCCGTGGATCAAACCAGTGAAGCCATCCGTACTATCCAGCTGCATGAATATCTGAATGAAATTATCCGTTCACTGCAGCCGCATTTTAAAAAGACCAAACATCATATTGAAGTGAACTGCCCGGAAAACCTGACCCTGAGTTGCCCGGCCGGTGCCATCTCACAAATTTTCACCAACCTGCTGATGAATTCCCTGATCCATGGTTTTGAAGAGATGGAAGAAGGCAATATCAACATCACTGTGGTGGATGAAGGCAATGTGGTGGATATTAATTACGCCGACAATGGCAAAGGCCTGACGCCGGAGCAGCTGGAAAAACTGTTCCACCCGTTTTTTACCACAAAAAGAGATCAGGGTGGCAGTGGCCTTGGCACCCATATTACCTACAACCTGGTGCGTCAAACGTTAGGCGGCAGCATTCAGGTGAAAAGTGAACCAGGCCAAGGTCTGGCTTACCATATCCGCTTTCCAAAAACATTAAAACGCTCGTAAAACGCCCGGATGGCTGCGCCCTGATTGCTGTTATCTTCAGCATCCGGCGCCGCACCAGCCAACTGCAGGTTGTGCCCCGCTCCGTTACAGGTATACTGTTTTTTTTACCAGGATCCGATGTGAAGTGAGTTATGTGGTTTAAAAATCTGCGTGTTTATCAAATTACCGAAACGTTAAATCTGCAATCTGAAGCACTGGAACGTGCACTACAAGAGCATAAATTCAGCCCTTGTACCGGCCAGGAAGCCGTGAAAATGGGCTTTACCTACCCACTGCACCACAGCATTAAACAATATCACCATCAGCAGGGTCATCTGCATTTATTCGCTGTCAAACGCCAGGAAAAAGTGTTACCTGCCGCAGTAGTCAATGAAGAGCTACAACCCAAAATTGACGCGCTGGAAGCCGAAAAAGGCCGGCCACTGGGTCGCAAAGAAAAGAACGCACTCAAAGAAGAGCTGATCCAGATGCTGCTGCCACGGGCATTTAGCCGCTCCAGTGTCACAACTGCACTTTATGACGAGCAGAATCAGTGGTTTATTGTGAACAGCAGCTCAGCTGGGCGCGCTGAAGAAGTGTTAAGTTTAGTGCGTAAGGCATTAGGCTCTCTGCCTGCGTTGCCGTGGATTGACCAGAACCAGTTGAATCTGGCCATGCAACAATGGCTGACTAACAAAGGTTTGCCTCAGGGTTTTGTGCTTGGCAACGAGGCTGAACTCAAAGCGCCGGATGAAGAAGGTGCCAAAGTGAAATTCAGCAATCACCTGTTAAGCGCTGCTGAAGTGCAAAGTCATCTGGAAGATAAGCTGGTCACCAAACTGGAACTGGCTGTGGAAAACCAAATCAGTCTGATGGTTTGTGACGATGGCAGCCTGAAAAAACTGCGTTTTCATGAAATGCTGACCGACAGCAACGATGAATTAGGCTGGGACGATATGGTGCTGCGTCTGGATGCCGACTTGCTGGTGATGGCCAACGAGCTGGCTTCGGTATTAAAGGCGGTTCGTCAGGCGGTAAACGCCGAATAACAGTTCTGCAGCAGCCCGTAAAAAAGCCACTTGTGTACAAGTGGCTTTTTATTTTCCAGGCGTTAAAACAAAGCGCTACCAGCTTTGTTTAAGCTCAAAGCGCCCATTCATCGCCATAGCTCAGTTACATAAAAATTGCTTTGGCATCAGCGACAGCCGCAGCTATCTGCGCATCCTGCATAAAGTTACGGTTTGGAATAAGCTCTTGTTTCAGGTAGTGTTCTATCAATCTATCGCTATCTCGTCTGTCACGGTAATAGTCTAAGGATAACAACCCAAGCCGGACAAAATCTGTGTATTGAACCGTTTCAGAGCACTGCGGCTGCCGCCACTGACTGACCACTTCAATAAAAGCATCGGCAAATCCCCAGTGTCGCATAATAGCCACGCCAATACGGGAGGCCAGCTCATCTGTTGCTTTACGCAAAAATTCCGGTTCAGCAAACACTTCCGGGTACTTTTCCGCTTCGACCAGAATGGGTAACACGCCAATACGGTGCACCAAAGCAGCCAATGTCAGGGTGTCCAGATTCAGGTTATCGTGTTTATGCTGTGGTAAATACAGTTTCAGGCATGCCATGGCAACGCAGGTCACATGCACTGTGTCGCGCCATAAATCGGCCATAGTGGCAGCAACTTCGGCGGTATGACTGACAAACAGTTGCTCCAGCGCCATGGCGGTAGCAATATTTTTCACCTGACTCAGACCAATACGGGTGACCGCCTGATTCAGCGTCGACACTTTAATGCTTCGACCGATAAAAGCGCTGTTGGCAATTTTGATCATCCTGGCAGCCAATGCCGGATCCAGGGCTATCACTTCAGACATCGCGTGCAGGTTAATATCCGGATCATCAGCCGCCTGGCGCACCCGCACCGCAATTTCCGGTAAGGTTGGCAATACCAGCATATTGGTGGCCAGTTTTTCCATGAGTAATGTCATCAATGCATGTTGTGCAGACATATCAGTTCCCTTGTTGTGCAAGCGCAGCCCAGTGCTGACAGATAGTGGCTATTTCGCAGTCACTATAAGGCAAGGCCGGGCATTTGCCCCAAACCGGCGCTGGCCAGGCCGGGTCGGTGTTAAAACGAGCAATATGATGCAGATGCAATTGCGGCACCATATTACCAAGTGCAGCCACATTCAGTTTATCAGGCTCAAACTCTTGCCTTAACAACAAACTGAGCCGGCTGCTTTCCTGCCACAATAACTGCTGCTCGGTACTGGTTAAATCGATAATATCACGGGCACCACTGCGTCTTGGCACCAGCAAGAACCAGGGGTAATTTTTATCGTTAATTAATCTGACCTGGCACAAAGGCCAGTCCGCCAACCAGACAGAATCTTTGGCCAGTTGCGGATGTAATTCAAACTGCTGATCCATATAGTCTCTTTGCCTGCTTCAGGCCTGCACTTCCGATTTAGGCCGGACAGATTGTTGCATTCTGCTGATCAACAACTGACAAGCCATCGTATCCGCTGTTTTTGCCGACAGCTCCAACTCTGCTGCCAACTGGGTGATTTCCGGGAATCCCATGCTGCCGGCACAGCCTTTCAGGCTATGGGCTTCATATTGTAATTTTGCCAAATCGCCTTGTTGCTGCAATTGTTGCAACTCAGCAAGCTGGGACGGTAAACGTTCGGCAAAATCACGTTTTAACGCAATAATGGCCGGATCCTGCTCCAAACGCAGCGCCAGCTCTTCTTCCAAAGTGCGCTCTTTATGAGTGTATTGTTTGATCATGGCGTAAAAGTCCTTTTGTACTATGGGTTTGGCCAACAGCGCCTGACAACCGGCCTGCAGATACCTTTGATGATCTTCGCGCATGACGTTGGCCGTCAGGGCAATAATCGGCACGTCAATACCAGCATGACGGATCAGGCGGGTGGCTTCTTCCCCGCCCATTTCCGGCATTTGCATATCCATAAACACCAGATCAAATTCATGCCGCAACAGCTGTTCTACCGCCTGATGGCCATTGGAAACCATGGTAAATTCTGCAGCTATTTTACGCAGCAATACCGACACCAGTAGCTGATTGTCGGTATTATCTTCAGCCACCAGCACTTTGACCTTGTGACTGTGAATGGTTTCAGGCTCAGGGTTTTGTTCTTGTGGCGGCTGGTAACTATCGACCAGACTCAGATGCTGGGTTTCGCAGTTCATCACAATTTCAAAACAGCTGCCAATGCCTTTTACACTTTCAACTTTAATGTCACCCTGCATTTCCTGCATCAGTTTTTTCGAAATGACCAGGCCAAGGCCGGTGCCGCCAAAATTCCGTGTGACAGCCGCATCCGCCTGCACAAAAGGCTGAAACAGCTTACTGAGTTCGTCCGGCGTCATGCCAATACCGGTGTCTTTTATTTTGATCACCAGCTGTTCCTGACCGACCAGATAACTGACATGGATCACCACTTTGCCACGTTGGGTAAACTTCAGCGCATTACTGGTGAGATTTAATAACACCTGGCGGAACCTGAGTTCATCAGTACGTAGAAACTGCGGCAGCGGATAATTCAGCTCCAGCAAACACTGCAACTCTTTGGCCTCTGCCTGACTGCGGGTTTGCTGATAAATATCGTCCAGCATTTGCAGAAAGTTAAAGGTTTGGCTGGATAACTCCAGTTTCTCCGCTTCAATTTTGGACAGATCGAGAATGTCATTAATCAGACTTAATAAGTGATCGCCACTTCTGAGCACCCGCTGCAGATAATCCGCCAGTTTGTCTTTGTCTGTCTCCACCAGCGCCTGTTCACTAAAACCAATAATGGCGGTGAGTGGTGTGCGGATTTCATGGCTCATATTGGCCAGAAACACACTTTTGAGTCTGTTGGCCTGCTCGGCCGTTTCGCGTGCCTGAATCAATTCCTGGTTGGCCTGGGCCAGATTACTGTTGGCCAGCGCTAAGTCCTGGGTTCTTTGCTGTACTTTGTCTTCCAGCAACTGTTTATAAGCCCGTTCTCGCTCACGATACACCCGCAGCTGGCGCACCATCACGTTAAAAGCAGCAAACATGTCACCCAGTTCATCCTGCTTTTTCACCGTCAGTAAGGTACTGAGATCACCCCGGCCTACCGCAGTTTTTGCTTCGGTCAGCACTTTGATAGGTTCAAAAATATATTTCACCAGCAGCCAGTAACACAGTAATGGCAAGCCGATAGCAAAAATCAGACTGCCGCTAAACAGCCACAGCGGTAACAGCGCATGCTCCGCCAATAATTCCTCTTCATCCAGTGCGCTTAATAAAATAAAGTCGCCCGGTAACTGACTGGCCAGCACCAGCATAGGTTTACCCAGCAAAGTGACTTCGTGCAGCCGATCTGAATGCACAGCTTGTTGGATTTGACGGAAATTAGTGGGCGCAAAAGCACTACCTATCAGATTGACCTTGTCTGAATAGGCAATCACCCCTGTGTTACTGACCAGTAAGTTGACGTGTTGATTCAGCAACTTATTTTGTACCACCAGATCCAGCAGCCGCAGATCCAGGCTGACCACCAGATAACCCCAGAGCCGGTTTAAATCGGCACTGCTTTGGGCTGGCTGATAAATTTTTTGCGCCACCACCACTTTCAGTTCATTCAAATCGGTTTCGCGCGCAATAAAAATGCCCTGATCATCCACCATGGCCTGCAAAAACGAAAAATAATTACTGCGAAAGCGCTGATTGCCCTGATTAGGCAAATGCAAAGCCGGCACCGACACACTGATTTCACCATTGAGTTTTAACAGCCGGATTTGTTGCAGGTCATTGTCGCGCTGCTGCATCCGCTCCAGCAATAACGCCAGCGCCTCTGCATCGGCCGGGCTACCGGATTTCAGATATTGTTGCAGCTGTTCTGTTTGCACCAGGGTCGATAACAGGTGCTGCTGACCGCCAAAAAACTGTTCTACTTTTTGTTGTTGCCCTGCCAGATGTCGTGCCACCTGAATATAGGCCTGCTGGGTATAACTGGAGGTACTGAAATGGTAAGCAAGATAGCCAAACAACACTGTGGGCAGCACCAATAACGGAAACATGTATATCACCAGCGTTTCGCGTAATCTCATCTGTGCCTGTGTCCGTTACCAAGGTGTTGATTCTTTGATGTATGCAGCATACCGAGCTATGAAGCTGCTCACAACAGCTTTATCAGGCTATTGTATGCTCTGGCTTTTAACTGAGTTTTTTATCAGCTGTCCCGCAGTCCGGTCACTGTCAGCTTTGGCGAAAATTGATAAGGTTGCTGCCGGTAATACAAAAACCAGAGCCTCCATTGGCTATTGCTACAAGGCCCATATAGCCACTACAGATTTTTATGAAGGCACGGTCTCACATTCACTCAAAGCAAAAACAGCCAATGAGGCAGCTGTGGAAAAACCCAGGTTTAACAAAAAGAAACAGGGTCTTGCGGAACAAAACCCTGCCTATCTCAATGATTACGCCTGATATAAGGTTTCAATCCAGCGCTTTTCGGTAATAAAGTTCCAGTGCCAGATTTTGTATTTGTCACCCAAACCTTTAGCAATAGCCTGCTCCAGCGTCAGACCAGCTTTTTTATAAGATTGCACCAGAGCCAGAGTTTCTTCCATCATCTGCAGACTCTGTTGCAAACCGGCTTTATTGGTTAAATCACCGTGGCCAGGGATCACTTTGGTATTGTCATCAATACGGGCAATCAGCTGCCGGGTGTTTTCGATATAACCGGCAATAGAACCTCCGCTTTTCAGATCAATAAAAGGAAAACGGCCGGCAAACATTAAATCGCCGGTGTGCAGCACATTGGCTTGTTTAAACCACACCACAACATCACCATCGGTATGACTGACCGGCATCGGAATCAGCTCCAGCACCACGTTGTTCAGCGTCAGCTGTAACGGTTGTTGCAACAGCACTGTCGGCAGGCCTTTTTTATCAAACTTGTCGTCAGCATTTAAACGCTGATAGACATTCTGGTGCGCAATAATAGCCACGCCCTGCCCCAGCACCTTGTTGCCGCTGACATGATCGGCATGGTGGTGTGTATTGACAAGAGTGGCGATTTTACCATTAGCCGAAATCTCTTGTAGTTTGGCGTTAATTTTGCCGGCAAGCTCGGCAAACTGCGCATCCACCAGTAATACCCCCTGCGGCCCCGTCACTGCAGCCATATTTCCGCCTGAACCGGTCAACATATAAATATGCTCAGCTACCGCCTTTGCTTCAATCTGCACTTTGGCGTAACGATCTTCTTCTTTTGCTGACACCGCAGCACTAAGCAATAACAACAACAGATAAATAACACGCATCAATACAATCCTCCGTGGTGAGTAAGTGCCTGGCCGGCCTATCGCATGGCGGCAATGTAGCTGACGGTTACAGGCTTGGAATTTATGTGGTTGATGACCATCAGGTTCAGATTTTTCTAACATAATGACCAGACAAGGACAATACAGAAAAAATAACAGGCTGGATCAGCAATAAGCGAAGTTCTGAACAGCGCTGCAAGCATCAAGCAGCGAAATACATGCTGGCAAGCGACAGAAAAAGTAGCGGCCAGGCTTCTATACAGACAGGCCGCTATGAAAGGAGGGAATTAACGCAGGTAATGTGCTGCCAGAGCAACTACAGGTGCAGCCGAAGGTTTACCATGCTGCCAGTCGCCGCCATCAACACCACTGCCGGCAATATCAATATGCACATAAGGCAGCGGTGTTGCATGCTGCGCTGAAGCCTGATCCAAACCAGCTGCCACCACCAGAAATGCCATTGGGAACTGGTGGCCACGGGCTGTCACCGAAGATGGTGCATTATTGCAACTTAATACATCATCGGCACAGCTACGGGCTTTAATAAATTGAAAATCTTCACGGCGGCTGCGTGATACTTCGCTCGGATCCCCCCAGCTATCACCAGCTTTGGCCAGCAAGGCAGACAGTTGACGCGACAATGCAGCGCCGTTTTCCACCAGCGCCGTATAAGGCCCAACAGCGCGGGCAGCGTGACCTGTTAAAGTGGCAACTGAAAACAAGGTTGGATTCACACACTTTGCCGCATCCTCTCTTAAATGCGACATCAGATCCGCCAATACCAGCCGGCCTTCGGCATCTGTGTTACCAATGCGAACCCGCACTCCGGCGTGGCTTTTAATAATCTCATCAGGTACAAAAGCGTCAGAGCCAATGCTGTTGCGCACTGCGCCAATTTCGGCAATGACACGAAGTCCTTTTGGTTTTAACAGCGCAATAGTCTGCATAAAACCGGCAACAGCAGCTGCCCCACCCTTGTCGCGGCTCATACCAGCCATACCACCGTTGATTTTTAAGTCGGCACCACCTGTGTCGTAGACCAGACCTTTACCGGCAAACAATAAAGTTTCGGTGATTTCACCTTCTCCACAATACTCGAGCCGGATCACCGCAGGCTTGTGTCTGTCTACCTGCAACGAGCTACGGGCAACCGCCATTAATAACGGATAGTCGGCTAACAGCTTATCAATGTCAGTTTCAACCTGTACCTGCACTGCGCTGCCGTCAAAGGCCCGGACGCAATAGTCGGCAAAACGTCTTGGTGCCATCCGCTCAGGCTCTGTACCGCATAAGTCGCGGGCCAGACGACGACCAGCCTCCACTGCATGTAAATATTCAGCGTCCTGCGCAGTAATACCAACCAGGCCAATACGGCCGACCGGTTCAACTTTTGCTTCACCCAGCGCTTCACGCCCTTCCAGTGGCTGCCACAGAGCCTGCGCCATTGCCAGATAGACCACTTCAGTGGCTTTGGCATAAGTGTCACCTGCAGGTAGCTCCACCCAAACCACGGGTTGACGGGCACCTGCTGACTTGGCAAGCAAAGCCGCCTGTTTGGCAACATCAGCAAAACAGCGCACGTCATCAAAATCGCGATTCAGTGGGCCTGTTGGCGCGATAATCAGTTTTTGCCCCGGCACCAGCGCACAATGCAATAACAGCGTTTCTCTGCCAACACGTTGGTCAATCAACGCCGCCTGCTGAATAAATTGACTCAGTGCGGTATCCGGTATTGCAGCGGCATCAGTGGCCACAATAATAAATGCATCGGCATCGGCTGCCGACAAAGCTGCAGCAACCGCAGTTACCGCATAAGGAATAGGTAAAGCCATTGTTTTCATTATCCTTCTGCTGAAAGTTCCGGCATTATCCGGCAGTGCAAGTCACAGTACAAGAAGACACAACATGACAGTTTTTCACAGTGTCAGCACTTCGCTACAAAACCGGCTGTGTTGTCCACGCTTATATCCGGGCAAACTTTCGTGAGTTCAGTTCATCACGCCCAAAGGTACTGTGCATTACAGATTGTGGTTATCAAGACGCAGGTACATGGCTTGAGTTGAGGGTTCAAAATGGTTGTTGGCCTGAACACATCGAAACTGTCTTTTTTGCCAGCAAAACCACAGCTAACCAATGTCCGGGCTATCTGGGCTGACGCGCTAGTCCGGACTTTGTCGCTGCCGGGCACAAAAACATAAAGGCCGGTACACATACCGGCCTTTTTTGGGGTTAGATAATTTTATTATCCTGCCACTCTTTTTCTTTGCGCATCCGCTCCTGGCGTTTTTCACAGGGCGTATCACAGTCACAGGCTTTTTCGATGCCAAGGGCACCTAAACCGCCACAACTGCCGGCAATAGTTTTGCGTTGCACCATGTAACCAATTGCCATGGCTGCAAATACCACCAGCATAACCACAAAAGTAAGGATAAAAACTTCCATAACCACCTCTCACAGCACCATGCCAAGCCCGATGCGCTGGCGTAATCAAGGGCGTCATTGTAGCAATTTTCTCAGCCGAACCCTAACTCAATTTGCCAATGCGGCGCAGATGTCAACAGCACCATACCGACGGCAATGCTCAGTATGGCAACCGTTCAGCTGATTGACAGGCAAAAAAAAGCCAACCTTGCGGTTGGCTTTTTTATCTTCAGTGATTAACCACCGAAGTCATCCAGCAGGATGTTGTCATCTTCTACGCCTAAGTCTTTCAGCATATTGATAACGGCTTTGTTCATCATTGGTGGACCACACATGTAAAATTCACAGTCTTCCGGAGCCTTGTGATTTTTCAGGTAGTTTTCATAAATGACGTTGTGGATAAAACCGGTGTAACCAGTCCAGTTGTCTTCCGGTTGTGGATCAGACAAGGCAACGTGCCACTGGAAGTTGTCGTTTTCGGCCTGCAGCATATCAAAATCTTCAACATAGAACATTTCGCGTTTTGAGCGGGCACCGTACCAGAAGGTAATTTTGCGTTTTGATTTTAACCGGCGCAGCTGGTCAAAAATGTGTGAACGCATTGGCGCCATACCGGCACCACCACCGATAAAGACCATTTCTGCATCTGTGTCTTTGGCAAAGAACTCACCAAATGGACCAGAAATAGTTACTTTATCGCCGGCCTTCAGGCTCCAGATGTACGAAGACATTTTACCGCAAGGCAGCGTCAGGTTGTTTGGCGGCGGCGTTGCGATCCGCACGTTTAACATGATGATGCCTTCTTCTTCCGGATAGTTTGCCATCGAGTAAGCACGAATAGTTTCTTCGTCTACTTTTGACTCTAAGGTGAAGAACTTAAAGCGTTCCCAGTCACCACGGTATTCTGCCGGAATGTCAAAATCGGCATACTTGACATGGTGAGCCGGAGCTTCAATCTGAATGTAACCACCAGCACGGAATGGTACAGACTCACCATCTGGGATCTGTAACTTCAGCTCTTTGATAAAAGTGGCTTTGTTGTCGTTTGAAATAACAGTACAAGCCCACTTTTTGATACCAAAAATTTCCGGTTCAACTTCAATGTCCATGTCTGTTTTCACAGCCACCTGACAAGCCAAACGGCAACCTTCACGGCGTTCACCTTTGGTCAGGTGACCAAATTCAACAGGTAATACGTCACCGCCACCAGAATGCACGTGAACACGGCACTGGCCACAAGAACCACCACCACCACAGGCTGATGACAGGAAAATACCTTTGTCAGCCAACACGCCTAACAATTTACCGCCAGCGCTTGTTTTAATTGCTTTGCTTGGATCACCGTTAATGCTGATGGTGATTTCACCTGAAGATACCAGTTTTGCCTTGGCTGCCAGAATCATGACAACCAGAGCAACCACCAGTAAGGTGAACATGCCAACACCAAGCAGAATTTGCGAATCAATCATAATGTTTTCCTTTCAATCGGCTTTACAACGACACGCCGGAGAAGGACATAAAGCCCAATCCCATCAAACCAACCATAATAAAGCGCGAACCTAAACCACGCAGTGCGTGTGGCATATCGGCATATTTCAGTTTTTCACTGACAGCGGCCATCAGTGTAATGGCCAGAGTCCAGCCAATACCACTGCCTAAACCAAAGACCACACTTTCACCGAAGTTGTAATCGCGCTCAACCATAAAGGCTACACCACCAAAAATGGCGCAGTTTACAGTGATTAAAGGCAGGAAAATGCCCAGGGCGTTGTAAAGCGCCGGCACGTATTTATCCAGAAACATTTCCAGCACCTGGACCAGAGCAGCGATTACACCGATATAGGTGATAAAACCGAGGAAGCTCAGATCTGCATCAGGAAAACCTAACCAGGCCAAGGCACCCGGAGCCAGCAGTTTGTGGTAAACAATCTGGTTTACCGGCACAGCCAGTGCCAATACCACAGTTACAGCAATACCTAAACTGAATGCCGTTTTGATCTGTTTGGAAATAGCGATAAAAGTACACATACCGAGGAAAAACGATAACGCTAAGTTATCGATAAACACGGCACGGACAAACAAACTTAAATAATGTTCCATGTCATGGCTCCTTAGTGTTTCTCTTGTTGCTCAGGACGGAAAGTCCGCAACACCCAGATAAACAGGCCGATAATAAAGAATGCGCTTGGTGGCATTAACAACAGACCCATTGGCTGATACCAGCCGCCAGCACTGATCAGAGGCAGAATTTCTACGCCCATTAAAGTGCCTGAACCAAAGAGTTCACGAATAACCGCAACAATGACCAGCAACACTGTGTAACCTAAGCCGTTACCGATACCATCAAGGAATGACATCAGTGGTGGGCTTTTCATGGCGTAAGCTTCAGCACGACCCATCACGATACAGTTGGTAATAATCAGGCCAACAAAAACTGACAACTCTTTAGCTACGTTGTAGGCATAAGCTTTCAGAATTTGGTCTACCACGATAACCAAAGACGCAATAATGGTCATTTGCACAATGATCCGCACACTGGATGGGATATGGTTACGGATCATTGAAATAAACATGCTGGAGAAAGCTGTTACTAAGGTCAGGGCTACGCCCATGACCAAAGCTTTTTCCAGTTTGGTTGTTACTGCCAGCGCAGAACAAATACCCAGTACCTGTAATGCAATTGGGTTATTAGCAAACACAGGTCCAAAGACAAGTGCTTTCATTTCTTTTGCATTAGCCATTGTTTAATGCTCCTTGACGAACTTTAGCCAGGAATGGGGCAAAGCCTTTGGCACCGGTCCAGAATTCGAACGTGTATTGAACACCATTGCTGGTTAGTGTGGCACCTGATAAACCATCAACATCAGTCACTGAATCCGGTGCTGCGTTACCAGGTTTGAGTACCTTGATGGCTGGATTACCGGCTTCATCAGTAATTTTCTTACCAACAAACTGTGCAACCCATTTTGGATTCTGAACTTCGCCACCTAAACCAGGGGTTTCAGCATGTTCGTAGAAGTTCACACCTTTAATGGTTGTGCCATCTACATCCAATGCTAAAAACGCATGCATAGTTGACCAGAGTCCATAACCATGCACCGGCAGTACGATGGCAGATAACTTGCCAGATTCAATACCGTCGTTATAGGCAAAATACACAGGCGCTACCTTTGCACGGCGTTTAATCGAAGCTTTGTCATCCGCTGCAGCCAGTGCATCACTGAGTGCAGTGTCTTTCATCGCTTTGCGGTAGTCATACTTAGTTGGATCCTGGTCCACAAATTCACCGGTATCCAGATCCACTAAACGTTCTTTTACATGCTTGGCAAACAATGTTTTCACGTCATCGCCAGTCAAAAGGCCAGTGGCAACCAGAATGTTTTTCTGCGCATCCACCAGTTTGTTTTCAACTTGCTTCGGACGTAACTGAACAGCAGCTGTGGCAACAATAATCGCACAAACTAAACATAAGCCAATGACAACACCAAAGGTTTTGCCGATGCTTTCGTTATTATTAGACATTACGTGCCAGCCTCCGCTTGATGTTGCCTTGTGCAACCATAAAATCAAACAATGGTGCGAACAGGTTAGCGAACAGAATCGCCAGCATCATGCCTTCCGGATATGCAGGGTTCACCACACGAATCATCACAACCATAAAACCAATTAAAATGCCGTAAGCCCATTTACCTGAGTCGGTAAAAGAAGCAGACACTGGATCTGTTGCCATAAAGAACATACCGATGGCAAAACCACCCAGCACCACATGCCAGTACCAAGGCATGGCAAACATAGCGTTAGTATCTGAACCAATCAGGTTAAACATAGTGGCAAAGAACACTGCACCGACCATCACGCCGGCCACAATACGCCATGAGGCAATACGGAAATAAATCAGCGCCAGACCGCCGATCATCAGCGCCAGCGTAGAAGTTTCGCCGATAGAACCAGGGATAAAACCGTAGAAAGCGTCCCACCATTGCTGGTTGATAGACCAATCCGTCACTTCACCATTGGCAGCCTTTGACAACCAGGTTGCACCGGCATAACCGTCAGCCACAGTCCATACTTTGTCACCTGAAATTTGCGCCGGGTAGGCAAAAAACAGGAAAGCACGGCCCGCTAAAGCAGGGTTTAAGAAGTTACGGCCAGTACCGCCAAACACTTCTTTGGCAATAACAATACCGAAAGTGATACCTAAAGCAGCTTGCCACAGAGGAATAGTTGCAGGCAGGATCAGCGCAAACAAAATAGAAGAAACGAAAAAACCTTCGTTAATTTCGTGTTTACGGATAGAAGCAAATAACACTTCCCAGAAACCACCAACAATAAACACTGTTGCATAAATAGGCAGGAACCAACAGGCGCCATACCACATTTTGCTGCCCCAGCCGGATTCAGCGGTTAACTCACCACCCAGCATATGGAACAACGCAACCTGCCAGGTATCCGGCAGCGTAACAGTGGCAGACAACACAGAAGCCGCCTGATGACCGATGTTAAACATGCCAAAGAACATGGCAGGGAATAACATTAACCAGACAAAAATCATGATCCGTTTCAGGTCGATACTGTCGCGCACATGAGTGGCAGACTTTGTCACCTTACCCGGTGTATACAGAATAGTGGCAACAGCTTCATACAAGGCATACCACTTTTCATACTTGCCGCCCTTTTCAAAGTTCGGCTCAATGCTTTCTAAATAATGCTTTAAACTCATCTTAGCCTTCCTTCTGGATGGTCGTCAGAGCGTCACGCAGTGCCACACCGTAGTCATATTTGCCAGGGCAGACAAAGGTACATAACGCCAAGTCTTCTTCATCCAGTTCCAAACAACCTAAGGAAATTGCACCATCGGTGTCGCCTACCAGCAAATCGCGCAACAACAGTGTTGGCAAAATATCCAGTGGCATCACGCGCTCATAGTTGCCGATTGGCACCATGGCACGGTCTGAACCGTTGGTAGTGGTTGTCATGTTGAACAGGCGCTTAGGCGACAAATGTGATAAGTAAGCACGTGTCACAGAAAACTTCTGTGCACCCGGCGCAATCCAGCCTAAAAACTCTTTTTCGTAACCTTCAGCCAGCACAGAAATCTGGTTGTGGAAACGGCCAAGGTAAGCGTGAACACCAGTCGCCACTTTACCTGCTAACACCGAACCTGAAATGATACGGTGTTGGCCTTCAGCCAGCTCACCATTGGTCAGGTCAGTAGTCGCAGCGCCAAGTACGGTTTTGATTAAACGTGGATTTTTCACAACAGGACCGGCCAGCGAAATCACACGGCTGGTGTCCAGCTGACCTGTAGTGAACAATTTACCAATGGCAATCACGTCCTGATAGTTGATGTGCCAAACAATTTTGGTCATCGAAACCGGCTCAAGGAAATGAATATGAGTGCCTGGTAAACCGGCAGGATGCGGGCCGGCAAACTCTTCAACCTGAACCTTGGCTGGAGCACTGATTTGTGCACCGGCAGCCTTACATAAAAAGACTTTGGCATCAGAGAGTTGAGTTAACACAGTCAAACCATGCTGGAAAGCGTCCGCTGCAGCGTTGATCACAACTACAGGGTCTGCTGCCAGTGGATTTGTATCCATTGCAGTGACGAAAATTGCACGAGGCGTGCTGTCAATTGCCGGGATCTGGCTGAATGGACGAGTGCGGAACGCAGTCCATAAACCTGAATCCAGTAATTGTTTTTTCACTGTTGCAGCATCTAAACCTGCCAGTTTATCTGCAGAAAATGCAGTAAACTCAACAGCTTCGTTGCTACCATCTGCTTCAATAACCACAGATTGCAGCACTCGTTTAGCACCACGGTTGATGTGAGTAACGGTACCGGAAATAGCGGCAGTAAATTTCACGCCAGGATTTTTTTTGTCTTCAAAAAGACCCTGACCTTTTTTTACTTTATCGCCAACCTCAACCAGCATGGTTGGACGCATACCGACATACTCTTCACCCAGTACAGCGACCGATTTGACAGCAGGACCGTCATGAATCACTTGTTTAGGACTGCCCGAAAGGGGAATGTCCAATCCTTTTTTGATTTTAATCATACGTACTTGCACTACTTTAACGGGAAGAAACAGGGCCTGGTTTTTCAGCTGCTCGCCTGGCAGCGCACCTGGCGAAATTGGGCTGAAATTCAACCTGATTTCACCAGATACACGTACATAGCGGCGGATTTTAGCATTAAACCCACAGGCCAGCTATGATAAATAACAAAATTCTGTCGCTCTTTGGACAGCTGCAGCCAAGTGTAGTCAAGTTTCGATCCTTTGCCTGATAAAGCCGGATGATCCCAGAATTCACTGTATTTATTCTGATATTGCTGTGAAGCCGCCAGTTTTTGTTGTTATTTTTTTACCCACTTGCGCAAACAAAAGCCGCCAAAGTGGCGGCTTTGTTATCTTAAGCTAAGTTAGCCAGGGTCACCATCGGTGAAACATCCGCATCGTAGTCGACGTGGCTGTAACCAAAGCCAAACAAGCGTAAGAATTCCTGATGATAACCTTTATAGTCGGTTAATTCATCAATGTTGTCAGTCTGTACCTGGTCCCATAGCTCAGCCACTTTGGCCTGAATATGCGCAGAAAGCTCTTTACCGTCCATACGCAGACGGCCAGCTTCATCCAGCTGACGACCCGGGTTGTACAGACAGCTCTGGAACAAACCGTAAATTTGTTCAATACAACCTTCATGGGTGCCTTCTTCTTTCATCACCCGGTATAACAACGAAATATACAAAGGCATAATAGGAATTGCAGAACTCGCCTGAGTCACCAGCGCCTTTAATGAGGCCACATAAGCGTGACCTTTTTGCGTTGCCAGCTTATTGGTAATGGCGGCCGCGGCACGGTCTAAGTCTTCTTTGGCACGGCCAATGGTGGCTTTACCATAAATTGGCCAGGTCAGTTCTTTACCAATATATGTGTAAGCAACCGTCTGGCAGTTTTCGGCCAGCACACCGGCGGCATGCAGCTGATCCAGCCAGCGCTCCCAGTCTTCACCGCCCATCACTTTGACTGTGTTAAAAATTTCGTCGTCGTTAGCAGGTTCAACTGAGACTTCTTCAATTTCACGTTTGCTGGTGTTCAGATTTTTTGCGGTATAAGCCTGACCGATAGGCTTTAACACTGAACTGTAAATTTCGCCTGTGACAGGGTCTTTGCGACGTGGTGCAGCCAGACTGTATACCACTAAATCAATTTTACCCATTTCGCTTTGGATAATATCAATGGCTTTGGACTTCATTTCATCGGTAAAGGCATCACCGTTTAAGTGTTTGTTCCATAACCCGGCTGCGTCGGCTGCTTTTTCAAAAGCTGCAGTGTTGTACCAGCCGGCTGAACCTGTTTTACCTTCGGAGGCTTCTTTTTCGAAAAAAATACCTAAGGTTTTGGCACCTGAGCCAAATGCAGCTGTGATCCGTGAAGCCAAACCGTAGCCTGTTGAGGCTCCAATCACTAAAACATTTTTCGGACCATTGGCCACAGCACCGTGTTTTTTAACGTAATCAATTTGTTCCTGCACATGCTCAGCACAGCCCACCGGGTGAGCATTGGTGCAGATAAATCCACGAATTTTTGGTTGAATAACCATAAGAGCAGAACCTGTAGTTGGTGAAAATTGCCGTTAGTGTAAAACTTTAACACGACAAACAGGTCTGATCAGCATTGAACTGCAGCGAAAAAGCAGTAACCCTGAATAGTTCTGGCGGTCCTGATGGCTAAATCCAGAGACAATAGCTGTAAAAAGAACAAAACCAACAGCAACACAAACCAAAAAAGCGCCGAAGCGCTTTTTATCTTTATGCTGAACTGAAACGGTAAGACAATACAACAGAGATTGGCGTGCTTATTACTCACCCAGAACCTCGTGCCTCACAGGCAAAAGCTGAACCTCTCAGAGCTCGGCTTTTTCGCGTTTAGAGCCGCCAAAACATTTTGGTGAGGCCGGTGGTTTTTCCGCATAATATTCGTACCATTCGGCTGGCGTATAAGTATGTAAAGCCAGTGCATGAATTTTTTCCGCCAGCTCTTCGGCCACCACGGCGTTCACTGCACGGTGGCGCGCCAGTAAACGCATGCCATCAAAAGCCGGTGTCACTATCACTACTTTAAAATGGGATTCTGCTCCAGGCGCCACACTGTGCATATGACTTTCATCAATCACATCCAAAAAGACCGGATCGAAGGCGCTTAACAATTTCTGCTCTATTGAGGTATGAATTAACATTGCTGTCGTTCCTTCAGGTTGTCTGCTTAATCTGTACTCTAGTTGGCGCGCAGTCGCTTGTCAGCAGCTGTTTGCACGCAAAAAAAGATATTTATTTTCACTTGCCAAAGCACGTTAAGGCCGTCTATGGCGCCGATTTGATATAACGAAAAGTTAAGTTAAGCCGCACTGAATCTGCCTGTTTTTGTTTAGGTACTCTGTGTTGCCAGAACTGCTGGCAAGGGGCCGCCATCAGCAATAAATCGCCATCTTCGAGCTGGAGGCTGAGCTGATAGCCGTCGGTTTTATGTTTTAAATCAAAGCGTCTGCCCTGCCCCAGACTTAAGGACGCAATATCAGGGGCATTACCAAGCTCAGGTTCATCGTCACTGTGCCAGCCCATATGCTCTTCACCCTGACGATACAAATTTAATAACACCGCATTAAATTGCCGGTTCAGTTGCCGGTTCACCCATTGCGTCAGTTGCCATACCAAAGGATGCCAGGCCTGCGGCTGAAAAGTGACGCCGGAATAACGGTAACAACAATGTGGCTCGCCCATCCAGACCTGTAATCTTGGGATCAGTACCGCTTTGCCAAATAACCACAATTGCGGCTGTTGCCAATCCAATTCCTGCTGCAGCCGGCTCAGATAATGCTGCGTTTTTTCCGCGGGCAGCCATTGTTTCCATAACCATAATTCGGCCTGTGGCAACAGAAACTGCCTGGCTTGCCGCTTCACTGCAGTTTGGTTGTCGCTCTGGAGCAAGTCTGGCAAAATAGCCCCCTTTTTGCTGACTGTTGTGATGTTATGACCAATCTATGCCAAATCGCTGGCCTGAGCCTGTTGCTGGACCGTTATCCACCCGGGCAGAAAAACCGTAGTTTACAGGCATGGGATGCAGCTGACGAGTTGTTACTGAACACTGTGTTGCCGCTGCTGGGCTCTTCACATTCCCCACAACAGCTGCTATTGCTGAACGATCAATTTGGCGCCCTGGCCTGTGCTTTAGCTCAATACGCACCGGTGCAAAGTTCGGATTCTTATATTTCTCAACTGGCCACAGCACATAACTTTGTGCAAAACCAGCTGGATTTAAGCCAGATCACCCAAATCGGTAGCCTGGATCCTTTACCTAATGCCAGTGTGGTTTTACTGAAAATCCCAAATAATCACAGTTTTCTGCGTTATCAGCTCAGACAAATCAAACAGCAGCTCTGCGCAGATACTCAAATTTTTGCCAGCGCCAAAGCCAAAGACATTACACCAAATCTGCTGGCTATTTTTCAGCAGGAACTGGGGCCAACCACAGCATCACTGACGGTCAAAAAATGCCGGCTTATTATCAGCAAGATAGACAGCGCCCAACCCTCCCCCGCCACACCGCAGTTTCCGCTGTTATGGCAAGCCGACGGTTTTCAACTGGTCAACCATGCCAATGTATTCTCACGCGAACAGCTGGATATAGGCGCACGTTTTTTACTGCAGCATCTGCCGCTTTGTACCGCCGGTCAGTATGTCATTGACCTTGGTTGTGGTAATGGCGTGCTTGGCCTTGCCATGCTACAGCAACAACCAGAACTGAAGCTGACCTTTACCGATGAATCTTATATGGCGGTGGACTCAGCCCGGTTAACCCTTGCCGCCAACAGGCCGGAATTGCTTAGCCAGGCTGAATTTGTGGTGGATGATTGTTTAAGCCGCCAGGCCGATAATTCAGCCGATGTAATCATTTGCAACCCGCCATTTCATCAACAAAATGCGGTGACTGACCATATTGCCTGGCAGATGTTTGCCGACGCGCGGCGCGTGCTGAAAAAAGACGGCAGGCTGCGTATTGTTGCCAACCGCCATCTGGCCTACAGCGAAAAGCTCGCCCGTTTGTTTGGCGGTTGTATTCATGTAGCCAGTAATGCAAAATTTACCATTCTTGAAGCCATTAAAAGGAAATGAACATGCGTTTTTTAGTTTTAGCATCAATGCTGGCCCTGACCGCCTGTAGCAATCCTGTTCCGTCCTTTATTGTGGCGCCACAGGTGTTCTGGAATCAGAGCAACCAGCTCAATGGCGTTGCTTTTAGCCTGAATGTACAGGACAACAGACCAACCAACGGCACGCTGATCATGCGTGACGGCGATAAAGTAAATTCATATCCAACAAGCAATAATCTGCCGCAGCAGCTGCAGGACGTACTGACCGATGCACTGAGCAAACAAGGTGCACAGGTGTCAGGTGCTGAACCTGTGGTGGTGACTATCCAAATCAACCAGCTTGAAGCCAATGCCGAACTGCGCACCGTAGAACATATTGTGAAAAACAATGTAGAACTGACAGTGCTGATTGAGCGCGAATCAGGCTCATTTAACAAAAGCTACAGCGGCAAAAGCAGCTTTTCTGGTCCATTTAAGTTAGACACTGCTGTGGCAGAACGTGAACTTCGGGTGTTAACAGAACAAGTGCTTGGTAATCTGCTGCGTGACCCGAGCTGGCAGGAATTTCTGAGGAACTAACCATGTGGAAATCGCTGCTTGCTGTGTTATTGGTTGTCAGTGGTGCCGCTCAGGCGGCCGGTGAGTTTTTGCAAAAAGATAATCTGTTCCCGCGTGTGCGTTTGGAAACTTCGGCCGGCAATATTGTAGTGGAACTGGACCGCAGTAAAGCCCCGCTGACGGTCAATAACTTTTTAAGTTATGTTGAAAAAAAGGCATATGACGGCACCTTGTTTCACCGCCTTGAGCCTGAGTTTGTGCTGCAGGGCGGTGGTTATGACCGGGATTTAAAACCAATCAAGGACTTAAAGCCGGTCTTTAATGAATCCGGTAATGGTGTAAAAAACCGTCTCTACACTATTGCGATGGCAAGACAAAACGATCCACACAGTGGTACCAGCCAATTTTTCTTTAATTTAAATGACAATCCAAGTCTGGATCCTGGCAAAAACTGGGGTTATGCCGTCTTTGGTTCTGTGGTTGAAGGTACTGAAGTCTTTGATAAGATTAAGACCCTGGAAACCGGCTATAACGAAACTTTAGGCTGGGAAAATGTGCCGAAAAAACCACTGGTATTAAACCGGGTAATTTTACTGCCAGCCCAATAAAGCCCGCTATACTTGCCCTAACGGTGCCCTTATTTAGCAAATGCTAATGGGGCGCCGGATCATTGAGTCTGCAGTCAGAGACTTGTCGTTAACAGTGAAGTTAACCTCAGCGACCAGGGTCGCCGGTATCAGGGCAAACATCATGTTACAGTCCTTTATTGACGATAAATCACAACAATTGATTTATTTTGTCTCACGCTTTTTCCGCGGCCAATTGCCGCACCGGGAATTACATTTATTTGTCTGGGACACGCTGGAAGAGTGGGCGCAGCTGAAAATCAGCCAGAATATACCAGCCACCTTCCGCGAACAGGTGTTTTGGCATGTGTTGTATCAGCTGGAATTCTGGTCAGAACAGGAACTGCGCCATGACCGTATTTTACGCCGTCAGCTGCAAAATTGTCTGGGCTACTTACGCGGTAAAACCAGGTTGCCGCAGGACTGTGTCGGGATCAGACCTTAAGCCCGCCTGCGACCTTCCCCCAGCGCAAGCTGACGTCTGCCAACGCCGCTATTTCTGACTACTTTTTCTAACTAGTTGTGCCTTTTGCCACTTTCTTCTGACCTGCCTCTTTGTTAAGGTGCTGCGTGCATTACATCTGAGATGCCTGGCATCACACCGGAGACCCCCTGCATGTCTGACGCCGTCACCCCAACTGGTTTTCGGGTTGCTTTACAACAATACCGCGACATTCGGTTATTTTATATTTTCCTACTCGGTTGTTCGTCCGGTTTTCCCTGGGTGCTAATTGGTTCAGCCATGAGTGGCTGGCTCAAAGATGCCAATTTATCCCGCGCTGCTATTGGTTATTTTGGTTCTGTCACTGCAGTTTTTGCGCTGAACTTTTTATGGGCTCCGCTGGTTGACCGGCTGCATTTACCTTACTTTCACCGGACTCTTGGACAACGCCGCAGCTGGGTGATCAGCATGCAGCTACTGATTATGCTGGCCACTTTTGCTATCGCTTTTACCAATCCGGGTTTTAGTTTGTTATGGACTTCATTACTGGCGTTATTGATTGCGATAGCTGCTGCCACTCAGGATGTGGCCATTGATGGTTATCGTATTGACATTATTGGTCAAAATGAAAATAAACTGCCGGCAGCAGCCGCCATGGGCGTGATGGGCTGGTGGACTGGGTATTCTTTGCCCGGTTATTTTGCTTTTCATTATGCCGACAGCTGGGGCTGGCCTGCGGTTTATCTGGGTATGGCATTGATGTGGTTATTGCTGGCTGTTCTGACGCTGATGGTGAAAGAGCCGGCAAGCAACAGGGACTTGCTGCAACAAAAAGCCGCTCTGCGTTACCAGCATTCATTACAACACCCAGCCCTGTTGTGGTTAACAGTGACAGTGGTCGAACCTTTTGCCGAATTTTTCCGCCGTAACGGCCTGACACTGGCGCTGCTGCTGATCAGCTTTGTGTTTGTGTTTAAACTGGGCGAAGCCTTTTTAGGCCGCATGTCGATTCAGTTTTACCGCGAAGTGGGTTTTAGCAATGAACAAATTGCCGAATATTCCAAACTGATTGGCTGGGGCGCAACACTGGTGTTTACGTTACTGGGCAGTTTATTAAATGTGCGTTTTGGTGTGATCAAAGGACTAGTGCTAGGCGGCCTGACCATGGCGGCCAGCAACCTGATGTTTGCCTGGATAGCGGAAGTGGGCCCGGACGAAAATCTGCTGCTGTGGACCATTTTACTGGATAACTTTACCACTGCTTTTTCTATTGTGGCTTTTGTTGCCTTTCTCACCAGCTTTACCGGTGTGGCTTTTTCGGCCAGTCAATACGCGCTATTGGCATCTATCGGCAACTTTGGCCGAACTACTGTCGCTTCGTTTGGCGGCAGTATGGTAGACATGCTGGATGGCAACTGGAGTCTGTTTTTTATTATTACGTCGCTGATGGTGATCCCTGGTTTATTGTTGCTGTTTGCCATAGTGCAGCAACTGAAAAAACGTCGGGCTCTTGCTGAATAAAACGCCGGAAATACCGGCAAACACAGCCTGATGAGGTATTTCAGCAACAAAAAAGCCGCAAAAATTGCGGCTTTTTTGTGTCAGTTGCTGAGTCTTATGCCTGACTCAACACCTGCTTTAATCCGTCCGCTGGGTCTACTTCCAATGCCTGACAATACCGGACAAACTCCACCACATCCAGGCGACGCTCCTGGTTCTCAACTTTTCCAATAAATGAATGTGGGGTACCCAATACTTCAGACAGACTACGCATGGTGTGGCCTTTATCCTGCCTTTGCCGCTTTAACCATAAACACAGTCTCTTGTTCTCGTCAGAAATGACGCTTTTAGTACCTTTCATAACGTTTTCTTCTCCCAGCGTTAATCGCTTTTTTTATGTCAAACACTTCCTGCCAAATCAAAATCCAAACCTTATTGGTGTCCCAATAAGCAATAAATATCAGTTAATTAAACCATAGGATGCGACGAGCGTACAGTTACAGACGTTAAAATTTGTAGCTGCAGACAACCTCGAGGTTTATCTAACTGATATAAAACAAGAAATATGCAAGCTTTACGCAGCGTGTTGCAAAATGCTGTACAAACAGCACACAAGCAAAAGACAAATAACATACAACTGTGAAATTGATGTTATAAAATCGGCGCCATATTAGCGCAGAAAAAATTATTGAACCATCGGTACAAAAAAATAAATGCGGAAAAAACAGACAGAACAGACCAGTTCCGAGCTTTGCCGGAACTGGTCAAACAGCGGATCAAACGGAAAAGCTGGAACCACAACCACAAGTGGTGGTTGCATTGGGGTTTTGTACGATAAAACGGCTGCCTTGTAAGCCTTCGGTGTAATCTACGGTACCGCCCATCAGATATTGCAGGCTCATCGGGTCAACCACCATCACCACGCCATTTTTTTCAACAGTAAGGTCGCCATCATTGACCTTTTCATCAAAGGTAAAACCGTATTGAAAACCCGAGCAACCGCCGCCAGTCACATAAACCCGCAGTTTTAACTCCGGATTTTCTTCATCCGTAATGAGCGTAAGCACTTTATTGGCGGCCGCATCCGTAAATTGAATCGGAACCTGAATTTCAGACATTGCTTAACCTCAGCTGGAAAATGGGCGCAAATTATCTAATACCTGACTAATTTATTCAAGTATTTCACCGGGCAGCGCTTCATGCCATAACAAGGTTTTGCTGACCTTTGCAGCTTTCTGACCACGGCTTGCCGGCACGCTGACCGTCACTTCAACTTGTCCGGCATCAAAAGCTGCGGGCAACACAAACTCACCTTCAAAAATCTGAAAATGTTTAAAGCTAAAACGCCGGTCTGCCTTGGCAAAACCGGCCAGCTTTAATAAATCGACGCTGGTTTTTTTACCTTGTTTTTTACCGTGCAGCATCAGGCTGATCTGGCCTTTGGCAAAGTTTTTCTGTTTATCCTGCTCAATCAGCACCAGATTAAACTTATAACTGCCTACTGCGCTGCCTTTGGTCAGGCTAAAACTTTCAATAATTAAACTGTTGGCCTGCAAGTCAGGTGAAATAATTTTCTGATAAAACGCCAGCTCTTTACGGGTATCAAACAACTTTTGCTGCTCAGCTTTTAAGTCCTGCTGCTGCAGTGCGGTGGTGTTGCGTTCCACCGCCAGCTCAGCGGTCAGATAATCTGTTTGTTTCAGCTGCTGTGCCAGAGCCTGCTCTTTTTGCAGTAATTGCTGTTGTAACAGCTCAAGCTGTTCGCTTTGTTGGCGCAGCTGCTGCACCAGGGTCAGATTGCCCAGTTGCCAACCGGCCAGCGCCGCCACAACGGCTGTTGAGGCAAGCCACACCAGCTGTTTGCGACGCTGCGCCAGCCATAAGCTGAATCGTTGAAGTTTCATCAAAGCACTCAAAGTGTTATGTTTGTCATTCAGTGTTGTTATTGCCGGTACTTTAGCATGAAATCCTGGCGTTTATGGCTACCGCCGCTCAGGCGGCGGCTGGCTTTACCCGTCACCTCACTCCAGTTGTGTCTGCTTGGCCTGGCCGGCGGACTTATTGCTGCTGCGCTGATTATTTTATTCCGACTGGCCATTGTCGGTATTCAGGCGATTTATCTTGAGCACAGTGACGACTTTACCTCCTTGCCAGCGCTGGAACGGCTGGTACTGCCATTTATTGCCGCAGTGCTTATCAGCCTGCTTGGTTTGTTAATTGGCCTGCGCCATTACCGGCTGGGCATTCCTTTTGTGATTCATCGTATTAAAGTGAAATACGGCATGATGCCGCTGAAAAATACTTTGCATCAGTTTATTGGCGGCATCACTGCGCTGTCCGCCGGTTTTTCGGTAGGGCGTGAAGGCCCTTCGGTGCACTTAGGTGCTTTTGGTGCCAGCAGCCTGGGGTCTTATCTGCGTTTACCTTATAACAGCATTCGTATTCTGGCCGGTTGTGGTATTGCCGCCGGTATTTCCGCATCTTTTAATACACCTTTAGCCGCGGTTATTTTTGTGATGGAAGTGGTGCTGCGCGAATACCGTATTCATGTGTTTGTGCCCATCATGCTGGCCTCTATGGCAGGAGCTCTGGCCACACGGGCTGTGTTTGGCGAAGGCAATGATTTAGCCTCTATCACCATGATTTCATTAAGTAACTGGCATCTGCCTTATCTGGCACTCTGCGGTATTGCCATGGGCGTGGTCGCCACCTTTTTTAATAAAAGCCTGATGAAAACCATGACCGTTTTTAAAAGCTGGCATCTGGCGTTGCGCCTTGGTCTGGCGGCAATGATCACTGCCGGCATTGGTTATCTGGTACCACAAGCTTTGGGGGCTGAAACCGGTGCTATCCATTATGCGGTGACGGCGCCAGCTGAACTCACGCTGCTGTTTGCTATTTTCCTCGCGAAAATTATTTTGACCGTTACCGCCCTTGGCCTTGGCGTGCCCGGCGGTATTGTTGGTCCGGTCTTTGGGATAGGCATTGTGATGGGCACATTATTGGCATTTTTGCCAGGTCTGGTGATAGGCGATCATTCGGTGGCTGGAACTTATGCAGTGCTTGGCATGGCCGGTATGATGGCGGCAACTTTGCACGCGCCACTGGCGGCTTTAATGGCAGTGACTGAACTTGCCGCTAACCCTGAACTTGCGGTACCTGCCATGTTGGTGATCACCGCTTCTTATGTCACTGCAGTGCAGTTTTTCCAGACCAAATCAATTTTCCTGCAACAACTTGATTTTATGCAACTGCCCTATAAATTGTCGCCGGCTGACGATGTGCTGCAAAAAGTTGGGGTGCTTGCTATGTTGCAGCAGGATTATCAGGTGCTGGAAAACCCAACAGATGCGCAGGTGATTCAGGCGCTTGACTCTATGCCGGTGCAACAACCTCTGCTGATTAAACGCAGTTATGCCGTGGACCAACATTACCAGCTGGCCAGTTATGACGTTTCTATGTCGATGACCGGCGAAAGTTCGCTGAAGTTTTTACCGGTCTCGGCACTTAGTCACCAGGCCACTATGGCTGAGGTATTTGCTGAACTTGGCGACCAGCGCGAAGGCGCAGTGCTGATTTACGACGATGAAGATGCGCATCAGCCACTGGGTTTAGTGCTGTGGGAACAAGTCCGTAGCTTGTTAATGCGGCAAAATAATTTACTGTAACAGGAACAACAATGTCTTTATTGATGCTGTACAAAGGTTTGCATATAGCTTTTATGGTGGCCTGGTTTGCCGGAATTTTTTATCTGCCACGTTTATTTGTCTACCACGCTGGCAATCAATCGGCTGAAGTTGATGCCATTTTTAAAGTGATGGAAAGGCGGCTGCTGTATTTTGTCACCCCTTTTGCTGTGCTGACGTTAGTGTTTGGATTGCTGCTTATTTATAACTACGGCGCTGCCTGGTTTAAAGCAAGCAGCTGGTTACATTACAAACTGCTGCTGGTGATGTTTTTGTATGCTTATCATGGTTATTGTTTTAAGTTGTTATCCGACTTCAAACACGACCGCAATCAAAAAAGCCCGCGTTTTTACCGCATTTTTAATGAATTACCTGTGCTGGTGATGTTTGCCATTATTTTACTGGCGGTGATGAAACCTGTCTGATGGCCTTCGTGTTTAGCGCCTGACTTTGTTATACTGCGCGCCAGTTCAGCGGCCTAGTGCCGCTTTCTGTCACTTCAAGCAATAGGCACCCAAGATGAGCTTCAAAGGCGAACATATCCTTTCGGTGAAACAATTCGATCGCGACAGTATTCAACATATTTTCCAGATAGCCCAAAGCATGGAACCTTATGCTTATCGCAAAAAGCGCACCACTGTGCTGGATGGCGCCATTCTGGGAAACCTGTTTTTTGAACCCAGCACCCGTACCCGCGTCAGCTTTGGTTGTGCTTTTAACCTGCTGGGTGGTGAAGTCCGCGAAACCACAGGGATGCAGTCGTCGGCTTTATCCAAAGGCGAGTCATTGTTTGATACGGCCCGTGTCATCAGCAGTTACAGCGACGTGATTGCCATGCGCCACCCGCAGGCAGGTTCTGTTGCTGAATTTGCCGAAGGCAGCCGGGTGCCGGTACTCAATGGTGGTGACGGTGCCAATGAACACCCAACTCAGGCCTTGTTGGATTTATTTACCATAGAACGTGAGCTGGCCGCATCAGCGCAAAAAATTGATGGCATGCACATTGCCATGATTGGTGATTTAAAATTTGGCCGCACCGTGCATTCTTTATCCAAGCTGCTGGCCTTATATAAAAACATCAAATTTACCCTGATAGCACCAAACGAGCTGGCGATGCCGGACGACATTATCGCCACTATTGAAAATGCTGGTCATCAGGTGACTATTACCGACCAGCTGGCCGGCAATATTAATGCCGATATTGTGTACCAGACCCGTATTCAGGAAGAGCGTTTCCCCTCGCAGGAAGAAGCCAATAAATACCGTGGTAAGTTCAGGTTAAATCAGCAAATTTACACCCAGCACTGTAAATCCAATACGGTCATTATGCACCCGCTGCCACGCGATTCGCGCCTTGAAGCAAACGAGCTGGATAACGATCTGAATTTAAACCCGAATCTGGCGATTTTCCGTCAGGCCGACAACGGCGTGCTGGTACGGATGGCGTTATTTGCGTTAACCCTTGGTGTTGAAAACCTGGTCAGCAAATACGAAAAAGATGTGCCCTGGTATTCGAATAAAGGGTTCTCTAATAAAGGCTAACCGAACAAAAGTTAATTTTATCCATAGCGCAGCATCAGCTGCGCTTTTGCCTTCAGGAATTTTTCATGACAACTTTATCTGAACAACTGTTTAGCCGCGCGCAAACAACTATCCCAGGTGGCGTGAATTCGCCGGTACGGGCTTTTAAACATGTCGGTGGCACACCGGTTTTTATCGACCGCGCTGACGGCGCCTACATTTATGATGTCGATGGCAAACAATATATCGACTATATCGGCTCCTGGGGCCCGATGTTGCTGGGCCACAACCACCCTGCCATCCGCGAAGCTGTGATTCAAGCCGCCGAAAAAGGCTTAAGTTTTGGCGCGCCCTGCCCTGCTGAAATTGAAATGGCGGAATTAGTGACATCCTTAGTGCCGTCGATGGAAATGGTGCGGATGGTAAGTTCAGGTACTGAAGCCACCATGAGTGCGATTCGCCTGGCGCGTGGCTATACCGGCCGCGACACTATTGTGAAGTTTGAAGGTTGTTACCACGGTCATGCCGACTCTTTGCTGGTCAAAGCCGGTTCTGGCGCTTTAACTTTGGGCGTGCCGAATTCGCCTGGTGTACCTGCTGATTTTGCTAAATACACCCTGACTTGCGAGTTTAATAACCTCGAGCAACTTGCTGCTTTATTTGCCGAAAAAGGCGCTGATATCGCCTGTGTGATAGTTGAGCCTGTGGCCGGCAATATGAACTGTATTCCGCCAAAACCAGGTTATTTACAGGGTTTACGCGATTTATGTGACCAATATGGTGCTGTGCTGATTTTTGATGAAGTGATGACAGGTTTTCGTGTTGCCTTGGGTGGCGCTCAGGCGTATTACGGCGTCAAGCCGGACTTAACCACATTGGGCAAAATTATCGGTGGTGGTATGCCGGTGGGTGCTTTTGGTGGCAAAAAAGAAATTATGCACCATATAGCGCCGCTTGGCCCTGTGTATCAGGCCGGTACTTTGTCGGGCAACCCTATCGCCATGGCGGCGGGTTTAGCGGCCTTAAAAGAAATCAGTAAAGCCGGTGTTTATGAAACTTTAACCGCTAAAACTGCACAGTTATTGGCTGGTTTAACAGCGGCGGCAGCCAAACATAAGGTGCCGTTTTCAGTCAATCAGGTGGGTGGTATGTTTGGTTTGTTTTTCACCGACAAACAAAATATCAGCAGTTATGCCGAAGCAACCCAGTGTGACATTGAAGCTTTTAAGAAGTTTTTCCATCTGATGTTGCAGGAAGGCGTTTATCTGGCACCTTCTGCTTATGAAGCCGGCTTTTTAAGTCTGGCGCACAGCGATGCCGACTTAGCCACCACTATTGCTGCTGCAGATCGGGCTTTTGCCAAACTGTAAACCACAAGCAAAGCCTGGTGCTTAACAAAAAACAAAAGCCGTCATTGTGACGGCTTTTTTGTGGGTTCCGACTGACTTAACCAACCGATATCGGTCTGAATATTCAGCTCTGACTGATAATACAAGGCACTGTCGTCAAAGCCGCCAAATAATGCCTGAGGGGTTACAGTTTCAGGTAACGCCAGCTGTTGTACAGTCTGGCTTTGCCAGTCCATCTGCCATAACCGGGTTTTACCCTGTTGCTTCGCGACCCAAAAAAGCCCGTCTCTGGTACTCAGCCACTGTTCAGGCACAGTATCACGCCAGTTCAGCTGAACGGGCAGGCTTTGCAATTTACCATCCGCCCCGGACCATAGCTGTAGCTGGTCCGAACCAAGCTGTTGCAACACCAACTGCCCGTCTGGCGCACAGTGCACCGCTGTGATATCCGGTAATAACAACTGTGCTTCGCCATTGGACTGTTGTTGCCACAATTGCCAGCCTTTTTCGGTCCATTGGGTAAACAACAAACGCTCATCACAGACAGTCAGCTGCGCAGGGCGGTTAATATCCTGTAACTCTAAACTGCCGTCTGATAAATTCACCTGATACAGCTGCAGGTCAATCAAAGCATACAACTGTTGTTGCCACCACAGTAACTGCTGAACCTGACGCTGCCCCTGAAAATGGGTTAATTGCCGCAGCAACTGTTGCTGATACAACCAAATCTGACTATTGCCCGAGCGCTCCGACACAAAAGCAATTTGATCGCCCATGGCCGCCAGCCTGGTTTCATTTTTACTGCTATGCAGCCACGGCAGCTGGTTGGTGCCTGACACCGGCGACTGTGGCGCATGAAGCGGCAATAACTCCAGATCTGTGTTACGGCCACTGGCATAAGAGGTTAGCAGCTGCTCTTCAACCCGCTGTGCTTCGGCAAAACCTGTTTGTGCTGTTTGTAGCCGGATCACCTTGCCGGATGACAACCTGAACTGCAACAAAGCTTCGGCCGAACTTAACAACAAGGTATTTTGCTGCCACAGACTCAGATCGGTAATGTCAAAAGCAAAATCCTTCAGCCAGCGAATAGAATGCAAAGCCAGGTCAAACTGAAACAAAGAGTCTGAATAAAAGTCTTTTTCCACCACCAGATACAACTGCCCGTCCTGAGCCAGTAAGTGTCTGGGCCTGCGGTATTGTGGTGCAAACTGATATAACAGCTCTGCCGCTTTGCCCTTGTTTAAATCTGACAGCTGCTGTTGCCAGATCTGCACCTGCCCCGTCTCTTGATCTTGCGCCAGCCAGTATAAACGACCGCCATCCAGCGCCAGGCCATGACTCACCACTTGATGGCAAGGCATCAGCATTTCGCTCTGATGTTTTGCTAAATCAATATGCTGGCGGTAAAAATGACACTGGCCATTTTTTTCCGCCTGAAACAGAAAAAAGTCGGTATTCAGCCAGACAGCGCGGCTGATAGTGGTAAAGCCATGTACAGCCACAACTTTTTTATGGCTTTTGCTGTGATGCGCCAACCAGTGCCAATCAGACTGGTCCGGCGCCTGATATTGATAAAATATCCACTGCTGGGCCGGCGACCACAAAGCTGCCCGCTCCTGCCCTTTGAGCGCACTAAAATTCACCATTTTGTTGTAAACCGGCTGACGCGCCTGCATACCGGCATGAATTAAAAACAATGCAAAACCGACAAATAAACACAGCAGTAGTACAGTGCTTGCTACTAAATGAGGCCAGCGTTTGGGGGCTTCATGGGGTGGCTGGGGGCCAGGCACTGCAACCGGGCTCAGCTCAACGTGCTCCGGATGCATCCGGGCTTCCGGCCATAATAAGGGGGGGGCTTGCAAGGATTCAGCTGGCAATACCGCTGTAGGCAACACCACAGCGGGCAGATCTTCTGCGTTCAGGTGTTGCAGCTCTACCGCTAAAGTCCAGCGATAACCTCTTTTCGACAAGGTTTCGATACAAGGGCCTTCAATGAGGCCAGGCTGCAAAATTTTGCGTAAACTGGCCACAGCCCGCATCACGGCAGCATCTGTGCCTTCGGTATCTGGCCAGACATCATCCATCAGCTGATCTTTAGAAATAATCTGCATCGGATGGGCAAGGAAATAGTTCAGTAGCTGATGCAGCCTTGGTTCAAGCCGTACCTGGTGTTCAGGAGAATCGCTCAGGATCAGACGCCCGGCGACTTGATCATAACGCCAGTTAGCAAAACAAAGATAAGGTTCGGCAATTGGCACCGCAGCCTCCCCGGCAGACATTCTGCGGGGGAGTATACAACAAAGACAGCATGTTTTGAGAGAAGGTTTTTGTAACCAGTGATTTTAACTTTTTATTTAAAGCACTGATTTGATTTACCTTTAATAGCTGAAACGACCATTAATCTACAGAGTCGCAATGTGGAACTACATATTTGCAATCCGCTGCAACTACCGGATCAGGTTGTTGTTGCTGACTTTCTTCGGCCGGAACATCCGGATTTTGCGGGTCTGCTGCGACAACAGGTGCAAAACCGGTGATGGCGCAAAGGGCTAAAGCTAATACATACTTGTTCATGATGTTCTCCTTGTTAATGTTATAACGAGCAGAACTATTAATAGCCACAACCCACTGTTATACCTGACGAAAAACCAACAAAAGCATGATAAAAATCACACTTGCGGCTTTATTCCGGTATTTTGACTTCCACTATATCCATATCCCCCGGTGTGCCCTGCAGGGAGTACACATATTTTTCGTTGATACTGACCGAAAATCTTTTTAATGAATAATTCATTTCCAGTTTTAAGTCATGCACTTCGCCGGTTTGCAGCTCATAAGCCAGGATGCTGGTTTTATTCTCATGAATACGCTGGCTGAAATACAAATACTGTGAGCGCAAAATCATTTGTGGCAGCGCAAAACCAGCAGATTCAACCGGCAAATTGACCACTGTGCCATCCTGACGTGTTAACTGATAACCGCCATCACTGATGCGGCGGCCAACCTGATACTGCCCATCCGGACTTTCTTTAAAATAATCCAGATCGCTGGCATAAACCTCCTGCTGCAGCATACTGATATTTACCTTCATAATTTGCCAGCGGCCATTATTGCTGCTGGAAAAATAAATATACTTGCCGTCGTGGCTCCAACCCGGATCACGGGCACTTTGCTCAGACTGCGTCAACTTGAGGGGCGCTTCACCTTCAGCAAATAACCAGACCTCGTTACCGATATTGGCCAACAAATGTCGGCCATCCGGTGAAAACTCCATGCCCTTGGAAATAATACTTTCAGTGAAATTGCTGATTTGTTGTTGCCGCCCATCCGGGTAATACAACCAGATTTGCGGTAAACCGGAGCGGCTGGTCAGCACAGCGGCAGGGCCACCTTCTACCGGATTCATTTCGGCAATATTTTCGCTGCGGCTGGATTGAAACACCTGTTCTGTGGCGGAAGCCTGATGAAATAGCGGGTTTTCCACTTTCAGAATATTGGTTTTGCGATATTGCCCTACAGTGGAATAAATCCGGCCTTGCTGGCTGACCAGGGTATCGGCCACTGTATCAAAGGTATTAAACAACACTGCGTTGTGGCCTGTGCTCACATCGACCACAGACATAGTCGCACTGCTGGTTGGATAAATTATTTTTCTGTCATTGTCATACCAGTCGATATTCATCGGATAGCTGCCACTGAGCTGCAGCAATAAGCGGCTGGAACGACTGGCTAAATCCATCAGCCAGATTTGGCCGGCAGAGCCACCGTCATCACGGATAAAAGCCAGTTGGTCACCTTTTTTCGAAAACCGTACCGCAAAATCGCCCTGACTGGTTTGTGGCGGAATGGTGAGCTGCTCCTGCTTACCTCCGGCAAAGGGATATAACATCAGCACCGAATGCTGCAGTCCGTCTGGTGTATGTGGATACACCAGATAAGCGCCGTCCGGCGACCAACTTAAACGCCCGCCCAGACTTTTGGCCCCACAGTTGGTCAGGAGCTCATCTTTGGCCAGAGTCGTTTTGCCAGCATCCAGCGTGATCACGCGGATTTCACACTGTTTTTCATCAACTATCCGCTGATACGCAATTTGTTGCCCGTCCGGACTCCAGGTAGGGCCAGACAATAAATCTTTGCCACTGAGCATGACGCGGGTTTCAAAGTTCTCCAGATTCTGCAGCACCAGTTCAACGGTCTCATAGTCGGGCAACAGGTGGTTGTACACTATATGCCGGCCGTCCGGACTGACAGCCGCGTTATATTCCAGGCCAATCATGCTGGAAATAGGGTCAAAGCGGGCAAAAGGTTTGATGTTATTGTCCTGCATGGGCAGATACAGATAACGCCAGCCCAGATATAACAAAGCACAACCGGCCAGGCTAATAAGCCCAAGGTTTCTTAACAAAGATGGACGGGGTTTAGCGGCCACCTGCTGAGGTTTGACTGCAGGTGGCGTAAACTCCTGTGCTGCAGTGCTGAGTTCAGCGCCCTGTGCCAGCATCACTTCAGCTACTGGCGCAATAAACCGGAAACCTCTTTTGGGAATAGTTTCGATATAAGTCGGCTCGCGGCTGTCATCACCCAAGGCTACCCGCAGCACCCGGATCACTCTGGAGATCCGGCCATCAGATACATCCCTGACCCCCCAGACATCTGCCAGTATTTCATCGCGGGTAATTAAACGCCCGGCGTTGACGATAAAATAGTTAACGGCTTTCTGGCATAAGTTGTCCAGATCTGCTGTGGCGGTAATTTCACCGGCAGCACTGAACTTCACTAACTTATCCTGTTGTGGCAGGTACCACCAATCACCGACTTTTAGATGTTGTTCTGGTTTAGATGACATAGCCTACTCATATCGCTGATAACAAATTAATCACAACTGGTCTGCACTGGCATTTCACCCCAAATCACGGGCAATAACAATACGTTAACGCAAGATTCTGCGACAAAACGACCGCTGTCTTTGCTAACAAATTGTTTCGTCACATTCTCGGGCACCCCCCGGAACAGAGAGTTTGCGCCAAGCTGTTGAAAGTAATGTGAAAATACCGGCAAGGCACCACTACCGCCGGTCAGACCAATTTCTTTATTGTCATCGCGGCCCAGCCAGACAGTCACACCTGTTTCATGGTCAAAACCGGTAAACCAGCTGTCGCGATAATCGCTTGAGGTGCCGGTTTTACCGGCAAAACGCTGACGTGGAAACTGTTGTGACAAACTCTGGGCTGTGCCAGTCTGAGTGGCCTGCTGCAGCGCATATTGCAATAAATAACTGGCCGAAGCGTCAATTTTACTTTGCGCTTTCACTTTGCGCTGATACACCGGCTCCCCTAACTGGCCAGTCACTGCAGAAATAGCAGCCAGTTCCAGATATTGCCCTTTATTGGCAATAGTCTGATACAGCTGAGCCACTTCCAGCGGACTCATTTCTACCGCCCCTAACAAAGACGACGGCTGTAATTTCACCTCACGTTGTAAACCCAGCTTTTGCAGACTCTGGCCAAGCGCCGGTAATCCCAGCTGCAAACCAAGCCGCACCGTTGGAATATTCAACGACTCACTAAGCGCCTGAATAAGCGGCACATTACCACGGAATTTTTTATCATAATTGAGCGGTTGCCAGTTGCGGCCGCCGCTTTTTAAATTCAGCGGAGTGTCGGCAAGCACTGTTCCCAGATGAAACCTGGCCGGCTGCATTAAGGCCGTCAGGTAAACCACGGGTTTAATAATGCTGCCAATTTGCCGTTGTGCTGAAATGGCTCTGTTGTAACCGGCAAAACTGGTGTTACGGCCGCCCACTATGGCTTTGAGCGCGCCCTGCTGATAGTCGGTGACTACCATAGCGGCTTCAATATTTTTATCCAGTTTTGTCAGCCGGTTCAGCACTGCTTGCTCGGCGGCTTGCTGCGCCATCGGATCCAGATAAGTGAATACCCGGATGCCATTTTCCAGCTGCGATTTATCCTGCACTATAGCGCGCAGCTCCTGCCGCACTTTGTCGATATAAGCCGGGAAACGGCCTTTCAGGTGGTCACCGAGTGGGATCACATCCAGCGGCCGGTCGGTGGCGGCACGCCACTGACTTTCATCCAGCAAACCATGGTCGCGCATCATGCCAAGAATAAGATCACGTCTGTCTTCGGCTCTTTTTGGGAAACGGCGTGGATCATAAAAAGACGGCCCTTTGATAATGCCAATCAGCAGCGCGTATTCATGGGGTTTCAGTTCCGCCAGCGGTTTACCAAAATACAATTTACTGCCAAGGCCCAGGCCATGCACCGGGTTTGCCTTAAACTGTCCCAGCGATATTTCGTTTATATAAGCTTCTAAAATCTGATCTTTGCTGTAGCGGTAATCCAGCACCAGTGCGATCAGCGCTTCGTTAATTTTGCGCAGATAACTGCGCTGCTGATTGGTATACATGTTTTTGGCCAGCTGCTGGGTTAACGTAGAACCACCCTGCACCGTTTTGCCCGCCAGCATATTGGCCCAGGCCGCCCGGATCACCGACCACAGCGACACGCCGTGATGGCTGTAAAAATCGCGATCTTCCACCAGCAATAAAGTGTCTTTGATGGTGCGTGGCACTTTGGCAAGTTGAATCAGTTCCCGGTCTTCCTGCTCTGCCGCCACCAGATGTTGTAATAACTGTGGCTCCAGCTGTGCCACCGCGAGCGTCTTGCGCTCTTTGCCTGTGCTCAGGCTCTGCACAAATTCACCGGCAAAACCAATATGCAGCAAAGTTGCCACCTGATGACCTGTGGGGAAATCAAAAGCGCGGCGATATACCGATACTGTGTTGCCCTGCACATGATACTGGCCCGGGCCGTTTAACCTGGGGTCCAGGCTGTATTGCAGCCGTTTGAGTTCATCCAGCAGCTGATTTTGTGACAAATGGGTACCGGTTTTGAGCGTTAAGGCTCTGGCGTATAACTGCGCCGGAATTTGCCATTTTTGACCTGAGAATAATGTGGTGATTTTACTGTCGAGATAAATCAGATAAATAAATAACGTCAGCACCAGCACCAGCGCTGCTTTCAGGCAGAACCAGCCAATGGTTTTTACAATTGGATTCAGTGGCTTGGACTTTTTGCTCCGGCTTTTTTTGGCGGTCATTTTTGCATCGCTTTTTTCGTTTTATTGGTTGGCATCGCTTCCTGCGGATTGTCGGGCCAGAAATGTTTAGGGTAACGCCCGCGCATTTCTTTTTTGACATCCTGATAAGCGTTTTGCCAGAAACTGGCTAAATCACGCGTCAGCTGCAGCGGCTGACGCGATGGTGATAACAAAGTGATAGTCACGGCAATGGCGCCATGCGCCACTGTTGGGGTGT
Organism: Rheinheimera sp. 4Y26; assembly: GCF_025245835.1. GTDB lineage: Bacteria > Pseudomonadota > Gammaproteobacteria > Enterobacterales > Alteromonadaceae > Pararheinheimera. The sequence continues at coordinate 194,144 of NZ_JAOBWS010000002.1, read as the reverse complement.
CAGACTGACCAAACATTTCCTGCAACCGTATCGCCATACTGACGCCATGCTCTTTGTCAGCATCTGCGCTGTACAACAGCGTAATATCGGTTCCCAACACTGAACGCCAGCTGGCTGGCAGCAAATTATTCAGTTGTTGTTGCTGGCTGTAACTTAACGATTGCCACAATAACTGGCGTACATCAAGTTTCTGTAGCGCTGCTAAGTTATTGATATCACCTAAATAAGGTGCCAGCCAACTGTGGGCGTTCTGCAATAAAGCCTGGTCAGAACAATCAGGCCAGCCGGCGTCCGGCTCCAGCCGCGCTGCCAGCAACAGCCGGTGTTTTAAATTCAGCGCCGCCTCAGTCCAGTTCAGCATCCCCAGGCCGCGCTTTTGCAGCCAATCGAGCCAGGCCTGACTTTTATCATCGGCACTCAGAGCCGCACTCAGGTTTTGTTTTTTCAGCACCAAAGCGCCAAAACGAAGCCGCTGTTCGGCAATAAAACGGCCGTTTTGCTCATCAAAGGCAAAGTGCCGCTCCGTCACCAACTGTGGCTGCCAGTATTGCTGTAAATCATCCGGTGATAACACACAGGCGGCGCTTATCAGCGCGTCTTTACCCAGCAGCCGTAAATCAGCCACGACCAGACAAGGACTGTGCGACAACTCATCATCGGCAGGGAGCTGCGCACCTGTGCCATTGGCCAGTAAATAACCCTGCCCCCGCTGAAGTGCAATGCGGTCCGGATAAGCAAAACCGAGCAGCACCCCGGACAATTGTTCCGGCAGATTTTGCTGTAATAACACAGAATCACAGCCCAGTTGCTGCAACAAAGTTCTGGCTTGTTGCAGCTGCGCACCCGACATCTGTTTAAGCGAGGCCACCAGATTGGTTTTTGCCACACGTTTATTGTCTTCAAGCATTGCAGCGAGCAAAGCAGCCAAAGCCGGCGCCGCCGGATAACCCTGCGCGGCTAAATTTTTGCTGTGCAATAACATCGATGCCAGCCTGGGCTCTGTAGCAATTTTTAACATAGCGCGGCCATGGGCCGTCAGTTGCAGCTCAGCATCCAGCGCGCCCAGCCACTGTAAACATTGTTCAGCAGCCGCCAATTGTGCTTTGGGTGGCGTATCCAGCCAGAATAAGTCTTCAACTTTGGCGCCCCAACCGGCAATTTCCAACCGTAGACCAATTAAATCGGCTTGCAGAATATCCGGTGTGGTAAAGGCGCTGCGCCTTGCCCATTTTTCCGGAGTGTCCAAGCGGTAACAAAACCCTGGTGCTAACCGGCCGGCACGACCGGCGCGCTGCACCGCCGACGCCTGACTGATTTGCACCGTCTCCAGTTTGCTAAAACCAAGCCTTGGCTGATACACCGCCTGGCGGGCTACTCCGCTGTCGATGACGAGCGTGATGCCATCAATGGTTAAACTGGTTTCCGCCACATTGGTGGCCAGCACTATTTTGCGCCGCCCTGCAGTCGACGGCGCTATAGCCTGCTGCTGCTCAGCCAGGGTTAAACTGCCAAGGAGCGCAAACACATCCACATCAGCGGGTAAATCAGCCGAAGTTAAATAATCGCGGGCACGTTCAATTTCCCGCTGACCGGGTAAAAACACCAGCTGACTGCCGGCGTGCTCTGCTAATAACTGGCGCGACAACCGCGCCGCCTGCAGCCATAACTCTTCCTGAGTCGGACTTTGATAGCGGATCTCTACCGGAAAACTACGGCCTTCACTTTGTATCAGCGGCGCCTGCAATTTGTCCGACAACTCAGCTCCGGCCAGGGTGGCCGACATCACCAGTATTTTTAGCTGCTCATTAAGCTGCTGCACTTCAAGGCTCAGTGCCAGCGCTAAATCGGCTTGTAACGAACGTTCATGAAATTCATCAAAAATCAGCAGATCCACCGCAGCAAGCTCAGGGTCTTGCTGAATTTTGCGCACCAACACCCCTTCGGTCACGATCAATAACCGGGTCTGTGCACTGCGTTGCTGCTCGCCCTTGATTTGATAACCGACAGTCTGGCCCGGCTTTTCACCCAGCTGAGCCGCCAGATAAGAAGCAATACTTTTAGCCGCCAGCCGGCGCGGCTCAAGCATGATGATGTTTTTGCCTGAAAAATCGGGGTGTTGCAGTAAATAAAGTGGCAGATAGGTGGATTTACCGGCGCCTGGCGGCGCCGTTAATAGTACACGATGGTGCTGTTGAAGATGGGCACTTAGCGCCGCACAAATCTCAGCAACAGGTAAAGTCACAACATCATCCTACAAAAAACCGGTCAGTTGCCGTTGCGGGCAGCCGGCCTTGTCCATCAGGCCGTTTCCGCCAGTAAGGTATGGGCCACTAACCGGATGCCGGTGCCTGTTGCACCTGCGCCCCAGAAACCATTGGCGGTGTTGTGAAAAGCAGCGGCCAGATCAATATGCAGCCAACCTTTGCCATCATTGGCGACAAAACGGCTTAAAAAGCCGGCGGCATTGCTGGCACCACCGGTTCCACCACCTTTTACCGGTCTGCTGTTGGCGGTGTCGGCATAAGGAGACGGGCATTGCTGCTGATGCCAGCGCTCGAGCGGTAATGGCCAGGCCGGTTCAGACACCTGCTCTGCATAACCCAGTACGCGGTTTTGCAGGGCTTTGTCCAGTGCAAACAAGGCGTTGTATTCAGTGCCCACCGCCATCATAGCGGCGCCTGTTAAGGTCGCAGCGTCAATCACTAAAGGTGCTCCGGATGCGGCAGCACACATCAGGCCATCGGCCAGCACCAGCCGGCCTTCAGCGTCAGTGTTGACCACTTCTACAGTCACGCCGTTTTTATATTTTAAAATGTCGCCCAGTTTATAAGCGCGGCCGTTAATCAGGTTTTCGGCGCAGCACAGCACCAGCTGCACGCGTTTTTGCAGGCCCTGCAAAATGGCCAAAGCTAAAGCTGCGGTTACAGTCGCAGCGCCGCCCATGTCACATTTCATCGTTAACATGCCTTCAGAGGCTTTAATGGAATAACCACCGCTGTCAAAAGTAATGCCTTTACCCACCAGCGCTGCAGCAACTGGGGCATCAGCATGACCGGTCGGGTTAAAATCCAGCACCAGCATGGCAGGTGCTCTGTCACTGCCACGACCCACCGCATGAATGCCAATCCAGCCTTCGGCTAATAATTCATCACCGACTAAAGTGCGGTAACTGATACTGCCGCGTGGCGCCACGGCTTCTAAAAACAGCGCAGCTTCAGCACATAAAGTTTGCGGCGATAAGTCTTCCGGTGTCTGGTTAATTTGTTTTTTCGCCCAGGCAAAACATTGCTGTAACTGCACCAGCTGATTCACGTCCTGCTCAGTGCCTGCCCAGCTGACGCCGCCCAGTTTTTTTGCAGAACAAAAACCCTGATAAAAAGCCCACTGTTTGTCGATGCTCCAGCCTTCACCCGCCAGCTGCACCTGCTGCAAACCCAGGCCATCTAAGGTACGGCCGGCCTTTTGGATAGTACGCAGTTCATCAGTGGCGCTCTGATGAATTTGATAACCGTCTGCTGTTGGCGTCAGCGCCGGATTTTTACCAAAACGTTCATCGGCAGCAGTGCTGGTCAGGGTAATTTGCAACAGTTGAGTCATATAAATTCCGCAGTAAAAGCAAGGAAAGAGGGCCGGAGTGTACCACAGCAGCTTTTACACTTTACAGCCCTGAACCAAAGCAAATCGGGACATCAAACCAGCATGAACGCTGAATAAATCAATAAGCTGACAACAGCAACCGCGCTTTGCCGCCGGAGCTTTATTTGGTTAATGCGGCAAGACGAATACCGAATGCACCATTTTGGCACTTAAGCTCAGTAGCAAAACGGCAAAGATTTTTTTCAGTACAGCAACGGGTAAACGATGCGCCAGCTTGACGCCCAAAGGCGCGGTAAAATAACTGACCACAGAAATCAACAATACTGCCGGCAAATACACATAACCGACACACCCCCACGGCAACCGGGCACTGTGCTGCCCTGCACTTAATTCACCACTCAGTGCGTAACCCAGCGTGCCACTGAGCGCTATAGGTAAACCAAGGGCAGCCGAAGTGCCAATGGCCTGCTGCACTTTGACATTACACCAGGTTAAAAAAGGCACCGTTAGAGAACCGCCGCCTATAGCAACCAAAGCGGAAATACCGCCAATGCCAACACCAACAGCTGCGGTAGCCACAGCGCCTGGCAAAGTACGATTGGCTTTTGGTTTGATATTCAGCAGCAACTGCAGCGCGACATATCCCATAAAAATACAGAAAAACAGCGCCAGATAATAAGAAGACACCTTAGATGCCAGCATGGCCGCTGCTAAAGTTCCCACCACTATACCGGGGCTCATGCGCCAAACCACTGGCCAAAGCACAGCCTGATGCTGATGGTGGCTGCGGGCGCTGGCAAAAGCAGTAACAATAATAGCGGCCATAGATGTTGCAAGCGCCAGATGCACCTGCTGACCGGGCGCCAAACCAGTTACAATAAATAAGCTGGTCAGTACCGGCACCATAATACCGCCACCACCCACACCCAACAGGCCGGCAAAAAATCCAACAACACCGCCTAAAATTAAATAAGCCCACCACAATTCCATCATCTTCTTCCTTTATAGTGTTGTGCTGTCTCGCTGTGGTGATTGTGCCTTTAGAGCTTTTGTATGTTGATCAGGCTGCGGCAAGCTTTAGCCGTCAGCAGAGCACCCCTTCACCGGGGCAGCTCAGGGTAAAGCCACATAATTTAATTCACAAGGGCAAAAAACTGGTCTAGATTGTAACGTCCATTTTGACCAGGTAAGAGCAAAGCCTAAATTAAGGTGACGAAGCAACACTCTGTCTGTATACTTCGCCGGCTTTTTTCATAGTGATTGCGATGGTGCTGTTATTCTGCTATCTATAGCCGCCATCTTTTTGCTTGGCACTGTTTTACAGGAGATTACCATGCCAGAAGGCAAAACTAATAAAGCACTGGGATTGTTAGCTTTAGCAGGCGTCACCCCTTATCAGGAAGCTCCGGGCGAAGAGTATATGAACCCGAAGCAGCTGGACCATTTCCGCAAAATTCTCGATGCCTGGCGTCAACAGTTGCGTGAAGAAGTGGACCGCACTAAAAACCATATGGCCGACGAAGCTGCCAATTTCCCTGATCCGGTTGACCGTGCTGCCCAGGAAGAAGAATTCAGTTTAGAGCTGCGTGCCCGTGACCGTGAACGTAAGCTTTTGAAAAAAATTGAAAAAACCTTACAAAAAATCGAAGACGACGACTTCGGTTATTGTGATACCTGCGGTATTGAAATTGGTATCAAAAGGTTAGAAGCCCGCCCTACAGCCGATATGTGTATCGACTGTAAAACCCTGGCGGAGATCAAGGAAAAACAACTCGGCGGTTAATATGACCATCGACGTTGCCCGCTACAGGGGCCGGTTTGCGCCATCGCCATCCGGCCCTTTGCATTTTGGCTCCCTGGTGGCCGCGCTTGGCAGTTACCTTCAGGCTAAATCACAAGGCGGCCAGTGGCTGCTGCGTATTGAAGATATCGACACCACCAGAATCCAACCAGGCGCTGCCAGCAGCATTATGCGTACGCTGGAGCAGTTTGGCCTGTGTTGGGATCAAACCGAAACTTATCAAACACAACGTCTTGCCCTTTATCAACATCACTTTGATGAACTTGCTGCCAGACAACTGATTTACGGTTGTAACTGCAGCCGCGCCCGTATTGCCAGCCTGGGTGGTGTTTATGATGGCTGTTGCCGGCAAAAAAATCTGCAGACTGAACCTCTGGCCTGGCGGCTAAAACCCGGCCCTGTTGCCGCTCAGTTTACCGATCTGGTGTTTGGTGAAGTGCAGGTGCCGGACAGTATTTGCCGGGAAGATTACATTATCAAACGCCGCGACGGCCTTTTTGCCTATCAGCTGGTGGTGGTGCTGGATGATATTGACCAGCAAATTGGCCAGGTGATCAGAGGCGCTGATTTGCTGGAAATGACCTCAAGACAACAGGCTCTGTGCGTTTTGCTTGGCCATAACCCACCACAATACGGTCATTTGCCGCTTGCGGTTACGGCACCTGGTTTTAAACTCAGCAAACAAAATCATGCCACTGATGTCAGCACTTTGCCCCTTTCGCAGAGTATGAGTGCGGCCTTAACTTTGCTTGGGCATGCACCGCCAGCCGAACTCAAACAAGCCCCCGTTACCGAATTGCTGGTATGGGCGCTGCAACACTGGCAGCTGGCACTGGTGCCAAAACAACAGGAAGTTTTAGTCAGTAGCTGACAGGCCGTCGTCAAACACCACTAGTTCAGGAAACCCTGGGAGAACACCATGTCGATGATTGCAAAAACACCAAAACCACCCTATTACGCGGTCATTTTTACATCGGTGCGCACTGACGTTGATGAAGGTTATGCCCAAATGGCTGGCCGGATGGTGCAGCTCTCAGCGGAGCAACCTGGCTTTTTAGGCATGGAGTCAACGCGGGATGGCCTGGGTATTACAGTGTCTTATTGGGACTCGCTGGAAGCGATTAAGCACTGGAAAAACAACCTTGAACATCTGGAAGCGCAGAAACTAGGCCACGAAAAATGGTACAGCCACTTTAAAACCCGTATCAGTAAAGTAGAAAGGGATTATGGTATCTGAGCAGCGCTAAAATAACGGAGGAACAAAGACCCCGACAAAACCCGGCGATTTCATTCATTTTTTCGCCAGTCTGCGGTAAGATAACGGCGTTTTTTTCGTTTGGCAGCGGCCACTTCAGCCATTAACCAGCCCCCTGCCCAGTCTGTGTATAGGAGAACCACCATTATTTCCCGAGTACTTGATTTTTGCCGTCGCAAATTTGGCAAAAAAACTATTAAAAATCTGGCCGTTACCGAACAGGAAACCCAGTCTGCAGAAGCAGAACGCCAGTCGGGTTCAGGCGCTGAACCACGAGCACATTCAAAAAGTTTCCATGACGAAGCGACCCGCCGCAAACCAAGGCCAGAACGTAATAAACAAAAAGGCCCTAAATTAAATCCACAGCATCAGTCTGCGGTGTTGCCGCCGCTGAAAGTGTTAAGTCGCGACCAGCATGGCGTTTCACGTAAAGACATCAGCCCTAATGCACTGAAAGTATTGTACCGGCTCAATGACGCCGGTTATGAAGCTTATCTGGTGGGCGGTTGTATCCGTGATCTGCTGATGGGCCAGCAACCGAAAGATTTTGATGTGGTCACCAATGCCCATCCGGAGCAGGTGCGGCAGGTGTTTAAAAACTGCCGGCTGATTGGCCGCCGTTTCCGCCTGGCTCATGTGGTATTTGGCCGCGAAATTATTGAAGTGGCCACTTTCCGGGGCCATCACAGCGGCACAGACGACGAGGAAACTGTGCCAACAGGCGTGCGCAGCGACCACGGCCAGATTTTGCGTGACAATGTGTACGGCACCATTGAAGAAGACGCCGAGCGTCGCGACTTTACCATCAACGCTTTGTATTATTCAGTGAATGATTTTGCCATTTACGACTTTGCCAATGGTGTTGAAGCCATTCAAAATCGCCGTATTGAGCTGATTGGCGACCCTGAAACCCGTTATCGCGAAGATCCGGTACGGATGCTGCGCGCCGTGCGTTTTGCCACCAAACTGAATATGGACATAGCACCTGCGACAGCAGCCCCTATCGCTGAGCTGGCAGTGCTACTGAAAAACATTCCGGCAGCGCGGCTGTTTGACGAGAGCCTGAAGCTGTTTATGGCCGGCAAAGCTTTTGACAACTTTGTGCTGATGCGCGACAGCGGCATTTTAAAACAACTGCTGCCACAGCTGCATAAAGTGCTGAAACAAGATAGCGAAGGTAAAGCCTTTAACCTGATTGCCAACGCCTTACAAAACACCGACGAGCGGGTAGCGCAGGACAAACCTGTCACCCCTGCCTTTGTTTATGCCGCGCTGTTGTGGTATCCGGTTGAACGGCGTATGCAAACCCTGCTGGTGGAAAGTGGCCTGAATGAAATTGATGCATTGAATATCGCCATGACCGAAGTGCTGGATGATGTGCAGCGCACCATTGCGATTCCAAAACGTTTTAGCATGAGCATTCGTGATATCTGGTCCTTGCAAACCCGCCTGACCAAAAGAGCGGGTCGCCGTGCTTTTAAACTGCTGGAGCTGCCAAAATTCCGCGGTGCTTTTGACTTCCTGCAGCAACGTGCTGCCGCTGAAGGCGGTGCTTTAACCGAACTGGCACTCTGGTGGCAAAGATTTCAGCAGGCAGACGAGCCCGGCCGCGAAGCCTTAGTGGCAAGCCTTGGCAAAGAAGGGGTTGAAAGCAAACCCAAACGCCGGCGTAAGCCCCCCACGCGCCGTCGCCCTGCTGCAGCACCAGATGCGGAATAAGCCCGGATGAGTGCTGTATTAACTTACATTGGCCTGGGCGCCAATCTGGCTGAACCTGTGCTGCAGTTGCAACAGGCTGTGGCTGCACTGAAAAACATTGCCGCCACTGAGCTGGTGGCAGTCTCGTCTTTGTATGGCTCCAAACCTATGGGGCCACAGGATCAGCCGGATTATGTTAATGCAGTGGCCGCGCTGCGTACCAGTCTGAGCCCGCTGCAGTTGCTCGATGCATTACAAAAAATCGAGCAGGAACAAGGCCGGCAACGTAAAGATGAACGTTGGGGGCCGCGCACACTGGATTTGGACATTCTGCTGTTTGGCGAGCTGACCCTGAACTCGGAGCGGCTGACAGTGCCGCATTACGGCATGAAAACCCGTGAGTTTGTGTTATATCCGCTAGCTGAAATTGCGGCAGAACTCAGCTTACCGGACGGCACAGCATTACAGGCTTTATTAAAACAGGTGCCGCTGAACGGCCTGACGGTGCTGCAACCACCGCCGCAATAACCTGGGTTATCTGGCAAAACAAGGCTCAGGCATTGCCATGGCAGTTTCTTGTCGTCGCGGCCATGAGCGGCCAAAGATGACTACAGTTGTGGCTGGTCTTGAACAACACAACGCCTGTTGCAGTCGGGCTCAAGTTATGCGATCTTGCGCGCTTTCAACCAATGGTCGGATGAGGACTACATGGCAAAAATCACCACCTCGCAACTGCTGAAATTAAAGCAACAAGGCGAGAAAATTACCGCGCTGACGGCTTATGATGCCAGTTTTGCCAAACTTTTTGCCGACGCCGGAGTAGAAGTACTACTGATTGGCGACTCCCTTGGCATGGTGTTACAGGGTCATGCCGACACACTGCCTGTTACCACAGCCGAAATTGCCTATCACACCCGTTGTGTGCGCGCCGGTGCACCTCAGGCTTTTGTGATTGCTGATATGCCTTTTATGAGTTACGCCACCACTGAGCAGGCTTTTGCCAATGCCACCCCTTTAATGCAGGCCGGTGCCAATATGGTGAAGCTTGAAGGCGGCGACTTTTTATTACCTACCATTAAAGCCCTGACCGAAAGAGGTGTGCCTGTCTGTGGCCATATTGGTTTAACCCCACAGTCGGTACATGTATTTGGCGGTTTTAAAGTGCAGGGCCGCGACAGCGCAGCTGCCGACCATATTTTGCAACAAGCCATTGATTTACAAAACGCCGGCGCTCAGCTGTTGGTGGTGGAATGTATTCCGTCTGCGCTGGCCAAACGCATCAGCGAAGCTGTACATATTCCGGTGATTGGCATTGGCGCCGGTAAAGACACCGACGGTCAGATTTTAGTGATGCACGATTTACTCGGCATCAGCAGCGGTTATATTCCAAAGTTCTCGAAAAACTTTCTGCAGGAAACCGGTGATATTAAAAGAGCCATCGGCAAATATATTGAAGATGTGAAACAAGGCGCTTTCCCCGGCCCTGAGCACAGTTTTAACTGAGTGATTGTTGTACCCAACCAGCCATTATTCCGGAGTCAGTCCATGCAAGTTATCAGCGAAGTCGCACTGCTCAGAGCTACTGTCAAAGCCTGGCGTCAGGCCGGTTTAACCGTTGCTTTTGTGCCTACTATGGGCAATTTGCATCAGGGCCATTTTAAACTGGTGGATGAAGCCAAAAGCCGCGCCGACAAAGTGATTGTCAGCATTTTTGTTAATCCAATGCAATTTGGTGCCAATGAAGATCTGGCCAAATATCCGCGCACTTTAGAAGCCGATTGTGCCGGTTTAATCAGCCATGGTGCCGATGCGGTATTTACCCCAACGCCTGAACTGATGTACCCGCATGGGCTGGAAGCCCAAACCGCTGTTGAAGTGCCAAAGATTGGCGATCAGCATTGTGGCGCCAGCCGCCCCGGCCATTTCCGGGGTGTCGCCACCATAGTGGCCAAGCTGTTTAATCTGGTGCAACCCGATATCGCGCTTTTTGGTAAAAAGGACTACCAGCAACTGGCGGTGATCCGGCAGATGACCGCTGATTTATCTTTTGATATCCGTATTATTGGTATTGATACTGAAAGAGCCGCTGATGGCCTGGCGCTGAGCTCACGCAATGGTTATTTAACACCTGAGCAGCGTGCTGTGGCGCCACAGATTTATCAGCAACTGCGCTGGTTACAACAACAAATCACCCAGGGTTATCAGGATTTCCGCTTACTGGAACAACAGGCCGCTGCTGCTTTAACTCAGGCTGGCTTTCGGCCTGACTACCTGCATATTTGTGACCGCCAAACCCTGACCCTGGCAACAAGCCACGACAAACCACTGGTCATTTTGCTGGCAGCTTATCTTGGCAACACCCGGCTGATTGATAACCTCGAAGTCTGATCCTCTGATTGGCCGGCGCAGCACCTTCGCTGCTGCGTCTGGCTCTGCCGTACCGGCACTGACGCAGTGCAGAAACAAAGGCCCAACATGAATCAATCGTTGAAGCTGTGACAAATTTTGTTATCATAGCCGGCCGCAATTTCGCCGAAATTGTGTAAAAATAAAGCAAAAATAACTACAAAGGCCTGCAGGCCAAAATCTGCGTCAGCCCGAGTGAAATCAGACGATGACCGGGTTCGCCGGACCATCGTGGTGTAATGTAGCCAGTCACCTGGAGTTTTTTGTAAGGAACCCCTGATGGATTCACCCAGCGCGTTAAGTTTAATCCCTCCTATTGTTGTTATGGCCGTGGCAGTCTGGTTAAAAAGACCGATACTGGCTCTGGTCGTAGGTGCTGTTGTTGGTTTATTGATGTTAAGTCCAACACAGTCTCTGCATAATTTTTCTGAAATTGCCGTCAATGTGATGCAAGACGAAACTATCGGCTGGTTAATCCTGGTCTGCGGTGGTTTTGGTGCTTTGATTGGGCTCTTGATCCACACCGGCGGCGCTCTGGCGTTTGGTCGGGTCGGTTCACAAATGGCTAAAGGCCCACGTTCGTCCATGTTTATGACCTTCGTGCTGGGTGTGATCATCTTTGTTGATGATTACCTTAATGCGCTGACTGTGGGCGAAGCGATGAAACGCGTCACTGACAAATATAAAATTTCCCGGCAAAAGCTGGCTTATATTGTCGACTCAACCGCAGCGCCTATCTGCGTTATTATTCCGATTTCTACCTGGGCGGTGTTTTTTGGCGGTTTGCTGGAAGACAATAATATTGCCGAAAAAGGTCAGGGCATTTCGGTCTATATCCAGGCCATTCCTTATATGTTCTACCCCTGGCTCGCAATCATAATTGTGATGCTGGTGGCGCTGAAATTTATGCCGGATTTGGGCCCGATGAAAAAAGCTGAACTGGAAACCCAGGCCGGCCGTCCTTTTGAATGTGAACTGGCCGAAGTACAACCTAAAATTGCCAATCACGGTCAAAGCCATCATGCGCAGCAGCAAATGCCGCATCACACCAGTGATGAATATGCGATGCAGTCCATTGAACAAGAGTTTGAAAGTGGTGACAAACACGGCAAAGTGCACAATTTTATCGTGCCTATGCTGTCACTGATTTTCTTTACTATTGTGCTGGGTAACTCGCTGAGTGAACCTGATGTACTCAAGGGTGTGATTGCCACTTTATTGCTGACCATTATCTACTACGGCGTGCAGCGCCTGATGAGTATCAGTGAAATGATGGATGTGATGATGAATGGTTTTAAAACCATGTTACCTGCCATCAGCACTGTCATCGCCGCTTTTATTTTTAAAGATGTCTGCGATAAGTTGTTGCTGCCACAATATGTGATTGAAAACCTGAGCCCTTACATGACAGCCCAGATGCTGCCGGCGCTGGTGTTTGTTGCCATGGCGGTACTGTCATTTGCCACAGGTTCATCCTGGGGTATTTTTGCCGTTTCAATTCCAATTGTGATGCCACTGGCGCATGCGGTAAATGCTGATGTGCCCCTGGTGATTGGTGCTCTGCTGTCAGCCGCTTCTTTTGGCTCACAGGCCTGTTTTTACAGTGACTCCACTGTACTGGCTGCCCAGGGCTCCGGCTGTAACCTGATCTCCCATGCCATTACCCAGCTGCCTTATTGTCTGATAGCTGCAGTATTGGCCTTTGGTGGTTTTGTCTATCTGGCGATGTAAGTTGTTGCCCAAGCTAAAAAGCCAGCTTTTGCTGGCTTTTTTATTGGTTGTTTTTTGCCGATTTGCCCGCTGGTGGCGTCAGGCTGGTTGTGGCAGACTGAGATTTTCCCGTCTTGCAGGTTGATTATTTTGGCCCCGATATCGATGTTAGCTGGATTGATGGCGTTGTTTAGTTTGCCGCTGTTGGCACAGCAGGTTCAGCAGTCGCGTATTCAGATGCACAACGGGGATGTGTTAACCGGTCAAATCCTGAATCAAACTGACAGCTCGGTCACGTTGCAACCCGGTTACAGCGCAGCCATAGTGCTCAAGCGCAGTGATATTCAACATATCCAACCGGTGAAATTGGCGCAACACGACAATACAGCCAGGCAAACAGTACAGCAGGCAACAGCACAATCTGCATGGTCGCTGGAATTTGATGTCAGTGCCAGCAACAGATACGGCAAACAAGATGCCAGTTTGTTTAATCTGGTCAGCAGTGCTGAATACCGGCAAGGTTCGTGGCGCAGTGCACTCGATCTGAATTATGACTATGAACTCAAAGAGCAAGCGCCTAAAACACATCAGTATAAAATAAGCCCTGCCATTGATTATTACCTGCAGCAGCGCCTGTTCTGGCGGCTCACCGGCGACTATCAATACAACTATCTGGCGGCAGATTATAAAAATATCGATCTCAGTACCGGGCCTGGTTATGCCGTGTTACAGCAGCAACAGCTGCAGTTAGACCTGACGCTGATGGCCGGCCTGAAGCGAGCTTCATTCCGGGATACTGAACCGCTGCGAAGCGTGCTGGCCGACACATCCTTGTCTTATCATTTTGTTGCCATGGAATGGGACTTTAAATACCGGCTGAGTCAGTGGCCTTTGGAAATATACAGCGAAGGCAATCTGTTAAAGCTGCTGAATCAGCCGCTGTCTTATCTGCATTTTAATTACGAACTGCTGTCCAATACCGGCCTGCGTTATCGCCTGAGCGATAGAGTGCGTTTATCATGGACTTACGAATATAACCTGACGGATTTGGAAGCTTTTTTGCCAAGGCAACAATCTGTTTCTTTTGATATCAAAGATTTACGACAAAAGCTCAGTATTGGCGCATCTTTTTAACCTCAGCCCCTACCGTCTGACTGAGACTCTGCGGATAGCGGTCTGAACCATCACCTCAGACTCAAACAATAAAAAAACCCGGCATCAGGCCGGGTTTTTTAACGAGAATATCAGCTGTTATTCTTCGTCGTCTTCGTCATAACCGTCGTCTTCACCTTCAAAATAGGTGCCCCAACCGTCATACTCCACGCCAAATTTTTGCGCCAGCTGCTCTAATTTAATGGCATCAGCGGTGATATTGGCGGCATCTAACGACTGCTCGCGAATAGCATCAAACACCCAGGCGCTGCCGCCGTCTTCAAATTCCACTTCTTCAGCGTCTGTCACTTCAAAACCCAGCTTAAACACCTCAACCGCTACTTTTTCCAGTTTGGCAAAGTCCGGGTGATAAAAATGGTGTTCAATGGTGTATTCCGCATCCGGATCGCTGCCATCTTCCAGTAAAGCGGTGATGGTGTCGTTGGTAAATTCCTGCCAGTTTTCCATAAGGTTATCCTGTAACTTTGCTCTGTGCGGCAGTGTAATCGCTGGCGACTTCGCTATCAAGGGCGCCGATTTTTTCCTGCATCAGGTTGCGTACCTGTTCTGCTACTTCACGCACCGGCACGGCGAAATCTTCCGGCATTAAAGGCGCCATCACTTCAATAATAATGCGGCCATTATTCCAGCGGTTCAGCTTGATGTTGCCGTGGGTCTGGCTCATACAAATCGGCACTATTGGCACCCCGGCCTGCTGCGCAATATGAAAAGCACCGGTTTTAAACGGCAATAAACCGCGGCCATAACTACGGGTGCCTTCCGGAAATACCCACACCGACACTTTGTCCTTAACAATACGTTCCACTGCGCCCTGCATAGTTCCTACGGCGCGGCTTTTATTGTTGCGGTCAATCAGGATATTGCCACTGAGCCAATACAACTGGCCAAAAAACGGGATAAATTTCAGGCTCTTTTTGCCGATGGTGACAGTGCCTTTGAGTAGCGCACCACTGATGGTAAACAAGTCATAATTGTTCTGATGGTTTGCTACAAACACACAAGGCATCGCGGCTTGCACCGCAGGGTGATAACGGATTTCCACCTTAACGCCAAACAAACGGCTGACTTTGCCATACCAACCGGCAAAAAGTGCCACGTTGTCAGCACGGAAGGGCCGGACCAGACAAATCAGCAAACCGATAGTGGACGCAATCACAATAAAACATAACAACAACACAATACGGATAAAAGCGAGCACACCAAACCCTCGGGCAATAAAAAAGCCGCTTATTATAGCGGCTTGTATCGGGTGTTCTGGTTTGATCTGTGGCAATAAAGCGGCGATCCGCTGTTATCTGGCAAAATAATCCGGCGTATTACGGTTATTCCACTTCACCCACCAGTAATTCATCAATACGCTGCAGACCTCTGGGCAGTTTATTACCGCGCCGGCCACGTTCACCAACATAATGCGCTAAATCAGCAGCTTTGATCGTCATCTTGCGTTTGCCCGCCACCAGCGTAATGCCAGACTCAGCCGGCACCACGGCAAGCAGCTTGACATACTCTTCCCTGGACGCGGCTCTGGCCGATGGAATACTGATAATTTTATTGCCTTTACCTTTACTGAGTTTGGGCAGTTCAGCAATAGGGAATACCAGCATGCGGCCTTCGTTGGAAATAGCCACCACCTGATCGGTGTCCGGATTGTGAATGGCCAAAGGTGTCAGCACCTTAGCTCCGGCCGGCAAAGACAATAACGCTTTACCTGCTTTATTACGACTGAGTAAGTCGCTGAAACTGGCGACAAAACCATAACCGGCGTCGCTCGCAAGCAGAAGCTGTTGATTGTCTTCTGCCATCAGCACATGCTCAAAGGTTTCACCGGCGACAATACTAAAACGGCCGGTCAGCGGTTCACCCTGACCACGGGCTGAAGGTAAATCATGGGCTTCAGCGGCAAAACTGCGGCCACTGGAGTCGATAAAGGCGGCATATTGATTACTGCGGCCAATAGCCGACGACTTATAACCATCTCCGGCTTTATATTGCAGGCTGTTGCCGTCAATATCATGGCCTTTGGCGCAGCGCACCCAGCCTTTTTCCGACAACACTACTGTGACGGCTTCGCTTGGTAATAACTCTTTTTCGCTCAGGGCTTTGGCTTCACCGCGGGAAACCAGCGGGCTGCGCCTGTCGTCACCATACTTCAGCGCGTCTGCTTCTAATTCATCACGAATCAGTTTGGTCAGCTTTTTCTCTGAACCTAAAATGCTTTGCAACTTGTCACGCTCTTTGGAAAGTTCGTCCAGCTCACCGCGGATCTTCATTTCTTCAAGCTTGGCTAAATGGCGTAACTTCAGCTCGAGAATGGCTTCGGCCTGACGCTCGGTAATGCCAAAATGGGCAATCAGTACGGGTTTGGGTTCGTCGTTTTCGCGGATAATCCGAATCACTTCGTCGATATTTAAAAAGGCGATTAACAAACCTTCCAGCACATGGATGCGATCCAGCACTTTATCCAGGCGATGCTGCAACCGGCGCGTAACAGTTTCACGACGGAACACCAGCCATTCACGTAAGATTTCCAGCAGGTTTTTCACTCTGGGGCGCTGATCCAGCCCCAGAATATTCAAATTCACCCGGTAGGATTTTTCCAAATCTGTAGTGGCAAACAAATGCTGCATCAGCTGCTCAACGTCAATACGGTTAGAGCGTGGCACTATCACAATGCGGGTTGGGCTTTCGTGATCAGATTCATCACGTAAATCCGACACCATCGGCAGCTTTTTCGCATTCATCTGCGCGGCAATTTGCTCCAGCACCTTGGCGCCAGAGGTTTGGTGTGGCAAAGCGGTGATCACAATGTCACCGTCTTCCTGGGTGTAAATAGCGCGCATCCGCACCGAACCCCGACCGGTTTCGTACATGGCCTGCAGTTCGTGTTTTGGCGTAATAATTTCGGCATCAGTCGGATAATCCGGCCCCTGCACATATTGCAGTAAGTCGGTCACCTGCGCTGTCGGGTTATCCAGCAAATGGCAGGCAGCAGCGGCGACTTCCCGCACATTGTGTGGCGGAATATCGGTGGCCATACCCACAGCAATACCGGTAATGCCGTTTAACAAAATATGTGGCAAACGGGCTGGCAGAGTTTTGGGCTCTTCCAGGGTGCCGTCAAAGTTTGGCACCCAATCCACAGTGCCCTGCCCCAGTTCGCTGAGCAGCAGCTCACTAAAACGCGATAACTTGGCTTCGGTATAACGCATGGCGGCAAAAGATTTTGGATCATCTGGTGCACCCCAGTTGCCCTGACCGTCCACCAGCGGATAACGGTAAGAAAACGGCTGCGCCATCAGCACCATAGCTTCATAACAGGCACTGTCACCATGGGGGTGGAATTTACCCAGCACGTCACCCACTGTTCTGGCCGACTTTTTAAACTTGGCCAGATGCGACAAACCCAGTTCAGACATGGCATAAATAATACGGCGCTGCACCGGTTTTAAACCGTCGCCGATAAAAGGCAAAGCCCGGTCCATAATGACGTACATCGAATAGTTCAGATAAGCGTCTTCGGTAAAACGTCTTAGCGGTAATTGTTCCAGCCCATCGGCTGTTACGACGATCTCAGTCATCTTCTGTTCCACATCAGCTTAATTCGGGGTGGTGGGCGTTAACATGGCTTGCTGTAAAGCGCGACGCCTACGCCACTGCCACCATAACAACATCAGCAATACCATAGATGTGGAAGCAAAAATGCCAATCCACAGCCACTGCATCTGACGGTTGCGTTCAATTTCCTGTAACCGCAGCGCCTGCAGTTCATTGTCTTTTTCCAATAAAGCATTGCGCGCCTGCTGGCGCTCGGCATCAAAACTCAGCCGCAGCTTTTGCACATCCAGGTCACGCTCATCGTCCTGCAGGTCGATATAAGCTTTAAAATATTTATCCAGGGTGTAATAGGCTTTTTCAAAATCGCCGGTGTCGGCATACAGCTTGGCGCGCAGCTGATCAAAATGCAGCAGATAAAAACGATCCGAGGTATTTTTGCTGCCTTCCAGCTGCTGGCTGGCCAGCGCTACTTCCTGCAGCGCCAGATTACTCTGACCTAAACTGCGGTAAATTTGCGCTTTAATAAAATGATGTTCGCTGATTTGAAAAGTCGACTGCAAATTTGGCAAATAAGTTTCGGCTTTTTCAATGTAAGTAATTGCTGCATCTAACTTTTTAACATCACGACTGGTACCGGCCAGGCCGATATAAGCATAATAAAGACTGACCGGGTCTTCTTGTTCCAGGCTCACTTTGAGCATCTGATCAAATATTTCCAGCGCTTTGTCCGGCTTTTTTAAATAACGGTACGTGGAAGCCAGGTTGTACCAAACTGTCAGTTTACTTTTGACCCAGCCGAGTTCATCAAACAAACGAAAAGACGCTTCCAGGAACTGCCTGGCTTCATCATCAATGCCCAAAGTCAGATAATTTAAGCCAAGCTCGGCCTGCACCAGCGCCAGCATTTCTTTGTCATTGAGTTTTACCGCTCTGTCGTAGGCTTGTTTGAGCATATCCAG
The DNA here is from genome assembly GCF_025245835.1 of Rheinheimera sp. 4Y26. Lineage (GTDB taxonomy): Bacteria > Pseudomonadota > Gammaproteobacteria > Enterobacterales > Alteromonadaceae > Pararheinheimera. Next base: position 175,990 of record NZ_JAOBWS010000002.1, on the reverse strand, counting down.
CGCTTTGGGATCTTCGCTGTCTTCCGACAACATGGCCGCCAGATTGGTCATGCCCTGAATAATCAGTTTTTCATCTTTGAGTTGTTCAGCCAGCGCCATACCTTTTTGGTAATAGTCGTTGGCAGCGTCATATTCACGCTGGGTTTCCAGCGCAAAACCCATGCCGAATAACAGCTCAACCCGGACTTTGCTTTGCTCATTGTGGGTTAAAGCCAGGCCACGTTCGGCCACACTGAGCTGATCGCGGTAACGGCCCAGCACTTCATAAATCAGCGATAATTCGTTTAACCAGGCCGCCTGCAACTGCACTGGCCAGCTGCCAAATTCGGCTTCATGCTGACGCGCCAGCTGCAACATGGCTTCCGGTTTTTTATATTTATGCTGTTGAACCTGCAGTAGCCAGTCCGGTAGTTTTACCTCGTCTGCTGCCTGCACAGGCAGCAGAAACAGGGTAAAAAACAACACAAAGACAACCCACAACCCTCGGTTTTTCATAAGAATAATGATGCATCCCCGTTGCGTATTTACACAAAAACACAGGCAGTATACTCAGAACCAGTGGCTAAGCAATGACTGCGCGATCTCCCTTCATTTCCAGCCAGTCGCGTCTGTCATTGGCGCGTTTTTTCGCCAGCAGCATATCCATCATGTCAAAAGTTTGCTGTACATCGTCTATCGTCAGCTGCACCAGCCGTCTGGTGTTCGGGTCCATGGTCGTTTCACGCAGCTGTAGCGGGTTCATTTCACCCAGACCTTTAAAACGCTGTACGTTAATTTTGCCGCGTTTTTTCTCGGCTTCCAGCCGGTCTAAAATGCCATTTTTTTCTTCTTCATCAAGGGCATAATAAACGTCTTTGCCAATATCAATGCGGTATAACGGCGGCATAGCCACAAACACATGGCCGTGCTCGACCAAAGTGCGGAAATGCTGCATAAAAAGCGCACATAACAAGGTAGCAATGTGCAAACCGTCCGAGTCGGCGTCGGCCAGAATACAAATTTTGCCATACCGCAGCTGGCTTAAGTCGGCTGAATTGGGATCCATACCAATGGCCACCGAAATATCATGCACTTCCTGCGACGCCAGAATTTGTTCCGACTCGACTTCCCAGGTATTGAGGATTTTACCGCGCAGCGGCATCACCGCCTGAAACTCACGGTCACGCGCTTGTTTGGCCGAACCACCTGCTGAGTCACCTTCCACTAAAAATAATTCAGTGCGGCTGACATCCTGCGCGCTGCAATCGGCCAGTTTGCCGGGCAAAGCAGGTCCTGCCGTGACTTTTTTACGTACAATTTTTTTCGCCGCTTTTAAGCGTTTTTGCGCGTTGTTAATACAAAATTCGGCCAAAGCCTCGGCGATTTCAGTGTGTTCATTCAGCCATAAACTAAAACTGTCTTTCACCACACCTGTGACAAAAGTAGCGGCCTGACGGCTGGATAAACGCTCTTTGGTCTGACCGGCAAATTGCGGCTCCTGCATTTTCAGCGACAGAATATAACTGCACCTGTCCCATACATCTTCCGGCGTCAGCTTAATACCGCGGGGTAATAAATTGCGGAATTCACAAAAATCACGTAAAGCTTCCAGCAAGCCCTGGCGTAAACCATTGGCATGGGTACCACCCTGTGCTGTTGGAATGAGATTCACGTAACTTTCGGTGACCAGCTCGCCGCCTTCCGGCAGCCAGAGCACAGCCCATTCCACCGCTTCATGACTGGCGGCAAAACTGCCGGTAAAAGGCGCTTCCGGCAGCGCCACCATATCTTTGACAGCATCGACTAGATAGTCACGGATACCGGCGATATAACACCAACTGTAACTTTGCTCGTTCACTTTGTCTTCAAATTTGACGGTAAGCCCCGGGCACAATACCGCCTTAGCTTTGAGCACATGCAATAACCGGCTAACCGAAAATTTATTCGAATCAAAATACTTCGGATCCGGCCAAAACCTTACTCTGGTGCCGGTATTGCGTTTGCCGACAGTGCCGGTAATGGCCAGTTCAGACACTTTAAAACCGTGTTCAAAGGCCATTTCATACACATTGCCGTCGCGGCGCACTGCAACTTCCACCCGGGTCGACAAGGCATTCACTACCGAAATACCCACACCGTGCAAACCACCGGAGAACTGATAGTTTTTATTGGAAAATTTACCACCGGCGTGCAGGCGGCATAAAATCAGCTCCACCCCACTGACACCTTCTTCCGGGTGAATATCGACCGGCATACCACGACCATTGTCGATCACTTCCAGTGATTGGTCCGGGTGTAAGATCACCTGAATTTGATCAGCATGCCCCGCCAGCGCTTCGTCGACGCTGTTATCAATGACTTCCTGCCCCATATGGTTCGGGCGGGTGGTGTCGGTATACATCCCCGGACGGCGCTGCACCGGCTCAAGACCGGTCAGTACCTCAATCGAATCGGCATTATAAAGTTGTTCAGTCATGCTGTTCTCTGGCTGCTGTGGGCATGCCAGCCGCTTTAAAAAAACGGCTGGAGCAAAGTCACTGTATTGATCCCCAGTGTTTTACGCTAATTGGCAGAATTTGACAATATCCGGCAGCCTGTTGGCATACCCCTGATAGCTGTGATCGCCGCCTTCTTGTACATCTAACTGACAATGCTGATAAAAATCGACAGCGTCCAGATAATTCAGCACCTCATCACCACTTTGTAATAACACCTGATAAAGCGCCGGATTTTTGGGTTTGGCAGGGGCTAATTGCGCCAGTAGCGGCAGATGGTGTTGCGTGACTTCGTAATGTTGTTGCCTGACCGGATGGTAATAACGACCCAGATGTTTCGCCAATAATAAATGTGGCCGCACCGCCGGGTTAATTAAGGCGGCATAACACTGATGCTGCTCTGCCAACACTGTGGCTAAAAAACCACCCAGCGAGCTTCCTATCACAGCATCCGGCCTTTGCCCCTGCAGCAAGTCCTGTAAACAGGCCATGGCTTCGCCCGGGGTATAAGGCAAATCCGGCACCAATAAACGGTGTTGTGGTAGCTCGCGGGCAAAATAATCGGCGGTTAACAGCGCCTTTTCCGACTGCGACGAACTGGCAAAGCCATGTAAATACACCACTAACTTACTGCTCACAGCCCGATAAACTCCCAGGAAACGGCCGGTATTTCACCGGCGGAAAAAGTCCAGACACAAGCTTGAGGCCCCAAATCTTCGGTTTGCCAGTCTGCTGTTTGTTTAAATTGTACTGATGTTGCCGGACAACCGACAATCTGCAGCTGCCTGTCTCCAGCCTGCGGTAAATGAAAAAGCCGCTGGTAGGCATAATGGCAATGGCCATGTGCCAGCCCTTTGACTTGCGGATATTGCGCCAACAACTGCCAGAACAATTCCGGCTGTTGCAAGCCGAGCGTATCAATAAAACTGCCAACAGGCGCAGCTTGATGATGGCAAAACAACCAGACCGGGGTACTGAGCTGATTTAACTGCAACGCCAAAGCACTGCGCCTTGTGGCATCAAATTCACCTGCTGGTGTTGGCCCTTTGGTATTGAGTAACCCCAGGGTCCAGCCCTGCAAATTTAACCAGCTGTGATGATAAAAAGGCGCTTTGCTAAAAGCCTGTGTCATCAAGGCTGGATCGTCATGGTTACCCGGCAAATAAAATACCGGTGTTGCTTTGTTCTGTTGCCAGTTGTGCAGCAGCTCAGCGAGATGCTGATATGAAGCCAGGCTGTGATCCTGAGTTAAATCGCCGGTTAAAATCACAGCGTCAAAATTTGTCGCCGGATAACGCAATAACAACTGCTTGAGATGTTGATAAGGTTGAATATGCTGATATTCGCCTTGTTTGTCGGCGAGCAGGTGACAGTCGGAAAGTTGTAACAAGCGGTAAGTGGCTTGTGGCGCAAAAGTATAACTTAACAACATCAGTTCAGTGTCTCAACCCGCCGATAGCCCTGACGCTGGCACAAGGTAAGCCAATCGCGCAGCAGCAAGTTAATCTGGCGTTTTTCATCGGGCAACATCATGTCAGTATTGGGGTAGTCGTACACAGCTTTAAAACGGCGGATCTGCTGGCAGGCGACTACTTCGGCCAGACGGGCATCATGGTATAACCGCACTTCAAACTGGGGTCTTAACCAGGCTGCCACCGACTGACTTAAATGTTCGATCCGGATGGTAGTGGTAAATTTGCAAAGCTCCAGCAGCCGAATACGATAACCTTCCTGCTCGGTGATCTGGATCACCTGACTGTCGCCAATGCGCGGTGAAACTGCCGCCTGCAGCCCCGGCAATAAAAAACGCAGTTGTGCGTAATTGCGCTCACATAAAGTAAGAAAATCAGGAACATATGGTTTGTATGCTGTTTTTTTGGCCGCCAGCGACATCTGCGTTTACAACTCCCAAGCGGCACGCACCTGTGCCAGATGTAATTCCAACCATTGTAGTGCAATCAGCGTTGCGGCATTATCAATTTTTCCATGCTGCAGCAGCGCCATCGCATCCTGCCGGCTGACAAAATGCACTTTGATATCTTCATGCTCTTGCGGCAAACCAAAGACACCAGTTGTCACTTCACCGTTAATCTCCCCGAGATATAAATGAATGCGCTCTGTGGTGCCGCCCGGGCTACTTAAGTAACTCAGCATCGGCCATAACCGGCCTAAAGTCAGGCCCGCTTCTTCCTGTGCTTCACGGCGTGCCACTTCTTCAAAAGCTTCACCTTCACCAATCATACCGGCCACAGCTTCCAGCAGCCATGGTGTGCTACTACTTGCTGCTGCGCCAAGCCGGAATTGCTCTACCAGCACCAGACTGTCGGTTTTTACACAATAAGGCAGTACCACTACAGCATGACCCCGTTCAAACATCTCGCGGCTAAAGGTTTCACTCCAGCCTCCGGCAAAGAGTTTATGTTTGATCCGGTACTGATTAATCCGGAAAAAACCCTGAAAAACGGTATGCTGGTCGATAATCTGCAAATCGTCCTGCGTAAATGCCGGATAATGGATGCCCTTGATTTCAGACATATTAGATCTCACATTCTGTTACATTTGGGCGTATAACTTTTACGCATTAATTGTGACTTAGTGTACGCTAACACGATATTATTCGTTCACTTTTAGTTTTCCATAGGATTGGGTTATGAAGAAAACCTTGTTAAATTCACTGATTTGTGCCGCTTTTGGTCTGCTGAGCCTGCAAGTTAGCGCTGAAAATCTGCAAAATATCTATCAACTGGCATTAAAAAAAGACCCACTGGTATTAAAAACAGCCGCTCAACGTGACGCAGCAGCTGCCGGCATTGATGTCAGCAAAGCGCAATTTTTACCAACCATCAGCCTGGCTGCAGGTATTACCCGCAGCTCAGCCGAACAAGTGACCAACCAGAACACAGTAGTTCGCGGCAGCAGCACCAGTACCGGTGCCGACCTGACACTGACACAAAGCATTTTTGACTGGGCAGATTGGGAGCGGTTGTCTAACGCAGAAAAACAAGCGTTACAAGGCCAGACTTATTACAACGCCGCCTTGCAAGCGCTGATTGTGCGTGTATCTCAGGCTTATTTTAATGTGTTAAGTGCCAACGACGATTTAACCTTTGTGGTGGCTGAAAAACGTGCGGTTGAACGTCAGCTGGAACAAACCAAACAACGTTTTGCTGTAGGTTTAACTGCTATTACTGACGTGCATGAAGCGCAGGCACAATACGACAGCGTGGTGGCCCGTGAAATTTCCGCCACCAATGCACTGGAAAATGCCAAAGAAGCACTGCAGGAAATTACCGGCGTTTATCATTCAGATTTAGCGGCGCTAAACACCACTGCTTTTAAAGCAACGGCACCACAGCCTGCCAATGCAGTGGATTGGGTCGCCATTGCTGAAGAAAACAATCTGGATTTAAAAGCCCGTAAACTGGCCGTTGAAATTGCACAAAACAATATTGATTTAGCCGAAAGTGGCCACTACCCAACTGTGGGCCTGACGGCTAAAGCCGGTATTGATGATTCAAACCGCACGCCACAAACAGACAGCAACTCTGTGACTGTGAACCTCGCAGTGCCAATTTATTCAGGTGGTGCTGTGGTTGCCAATACTGATGTACAACGAGCCAATTATGTGGCGACCAGCGAAGACTTAGAACTGGGTCATCGTTCAGTGCTGCGTCAAATCCGCGTGAACTATAACAACGTCGGCGCCGCTATTGCCGGTATTAAAGCACTGGAGCAGGCCGTCGTTTCTGCGGAAAGTGCATTAAAAGCCACCGAAGCTGGTTTTGAGGTTGGTACCCGCACTATTGTTGACGTGCTGATCAGCACCCGCAACCTGTTTGATGCCCGCCGTAATCTGACCAAAGCCCGTTACGATTACATTCTGGCTGTGTTGTCATTAAAACAAGCAGCCGGTACTCTGACCGAAGCCGATTTAGATTTAGTGAACAAAGCTCTGAGCGCTTAATCTGCTCTGCACAGGTCCGGCCAACAGGCTGGACCTGTCTCCCTCCTGTTTTGTCTGTTGATTTCCGTTACAATGCCCCGGTTTTTTCTGTCGAGGATCTGTTGTGATTAAAGCCCCACCTTTTCAGTGGTCGATGTTGCATCCACGTTTTTGGTTATTATGGTTGGGTCTGGCGTTGGCTTATGTGCTGAGCTGGTTACCTTACCGCTGGTTAATGGCCCTTGGCAGGAGCCTCGGCCGGTTGATGCTCAAAGTACTGAAATCACGCCGTAAAGTGGCGGCACGTAATCTGGAATTATGTTTCCCGGAAAAAACCGCTGCCGAGCGGCAACAGCTGTTACTTGAGAATTTTGAACACAGTGGCTGCGCCGCTGTGGAAACCATTATCGCCTGGTGGTGGCCGGACTGGCGTTTTAAAAAGCTGGCCCATTTTCAAGGTTATGAACATATTCAGGCTGAGCTTGCCAAAGGTAAAGGGGTGTTATTGCTGGCCAGCCACATGTTGCACCTGGAAGCCGCAGGCCGCGCTTTTGGTCTGACGCATCCAAGTGTCGGTTTTTACCGGCCCCACAATAATCCGGTGATGGAATATTTTATGTATCGTGGCCGCAGTCGCAGCAACAAATACATGATTGGCAAAAGAGATGTCAAAGGCCTGATCCAGGCGCTGAACGAAGGTGAAGTGTGTTTTTATCTGCCGGATCAGGACTATGGCCCGAACCGGGCTGTGTTTGTGCCCTTTTTTGCCGTGGCCCAAACCGCCAGCACCACAGGCACCTTGTTATTTGCCAATGCCGCCAATTGCAGTGTGGTGCCCATTTATACCAGCGCCCTGCCTGATGGCGGTGGTTATCTGGTAGAAGCTCTGCCTGCACTGCAGAATTTCCCAAGCGGTGACGACAGCGCCGATGTGCGCCGGGTGAATCAGTGGGTAGAACAGGCAGTGTTAAAACATCCGGCGCAATATATGTGGTTGCACCGGCGTTTTAAAACCAGACCCAACCCGGAAGATAAAGGTTTTTATTAAACAGCAGTAATTTCACGCTGCAATCAGGCTCAGGCTGTTGCTGATAAAGCGCCCGCCTGGCGCCGCAGTTTGGAAAATAAGTTGGCACAGTCTTCGACTTTGACTAGTATGACAGCAGCCTCTGGTGCGGGAGATTAAACTTATGTGGTTTTGGATCAAACACTTATCTGCAGCTGCTATTTTAATAGCACTGGCAGTATTCCTGCTGAGTAAACCCGATTTGTTTAAAAACACCACCCATACCACCGGCAATATTAAAATGGCGGCAGCGCAGGAATTTACCAACTTTTATGAACAAATCCGCTTTTCGCTGGATGCCACCAAAGACTTATCCAAAGAATTTATTATCAGCCTGACCGATACCAGTGGTTCTTTAGCTGAAACTCTGGCCGCCCGCACCAACACAGTGCCGCCGCTGGAAGATGGCTGGACAGGTAAAGTCATGCAGCGCCGTTTTAAAGCTGGCAATAAGATCCGTGAAGATTTAATTGCTTATGCCAGTGCTGAAGATATTGAACTGATCTGGACGCTGCCACGCGACTATGTAGTGAAACATTATTTCCACAGCGAAGGTGATTATTTAAAAACCCTGAAAGAAATTGCTTCGGCCATAGCCCCGGATTTTGAAAAACCTGTGCTGCTTTATATGTGTCCAAAAGAGCGCGCTGCCGTGATGACGGACAAAACCAATAACTTTTTGCAGCAAAACTGCCGCGCACTCAATGACGCCGCTAGAGCGCTGCAAACACCTGTTGCCAGCTCTGCTTTACCTGAGCCAAAGCCGAACTGAGATCCGGCATATCAGTCACATCAGCCGGCTCCAATGTCAGCCTGTGACTCACACCCCGTAAATCCTGATAGGCCTGCTGCAAGGCACTGGCTTCACTCAGGCTCATAATGCCACAGGCTGCAGCAGCGTCCAGAATACGGATATTGTCACTGTACTGATAAAGCGCCGGATACTGTGCGCCATAAGCCAACACCAGATATTGACTGATAAACTCCAGATCCACCACACCACCTGCTGTGTGTTTTACTTCGGTATTGTCCAGCCCATGATGTTCCCTGAGCTTTTGCCGCATCGACAACACTTCTTCTTTCAGAAGCGTCAAATCACGCTGTTTTCCCAGAACTTCAGCGCGGATCTGCTCAAAACGCTGTGCTATGGCCGCATCACCATAAATCAGCCGGGTGCGCACCAGCGCCTGATGTTCCCAGGTCCAGGCGTCCTGCAATAAATAATCGCGGTAGGTTTCAATATGCACAGTCAGCAAACCGGCATTGCCAGAAGGCCGCAGCCGGGTGTCTACATCGTAGAGCACACCACTGGCGGTGCGGGTGGTGCATAAATGCAAAATCCGTTGTACCAGTTTTAAATAAAACTGCCGTGAATCTATTGCTTTATCACCGTTGGTTTCCGTATTGGCATCACACTGATGTAAAAACACTAAATCTAAATCTGAACCATAACCCAGCTCCAGCCCGCCCAGTTTGCCATAGGCAATGACCGCAAACTGTTTATCACTGCCGGCCCCAAGCCCTGATGGATAACCGTATTTTTCCGCCATCTGTTGCCAGGCGAGCTCCACCACTTTTTCCATCACGGCTTCGGCCAGCCAGGTTAAATGGTCGCTGACTTTCATCAAAGGCAACATACCGCTGATATCGGCTGCGGCAATTCTGAGCTGCTGCGCCTGTTTATACTGGCGCAGCGTTTCCATTAAAAGTTCCAGATCATCTTCCGGCACCCGCAGCAGCTGCAGCCTGAGCCGGTCGCGGTAATCCGCCACTGTGGCCACCTGGTACAACTGCTCCGGGTCAATCAGCTCGTCCAATAACATCGGATAACGTGCCAGATGGGATGACAACCAGCCACTACGGGCACAAAGTTTCACCAGCTGCTGCAGCGCCGGTGGGTTTTCGTAGAGCAGCTCCAGATAAGCGGTGCGGCTGACAATTTGTTTAAACACCACCAAAACACGGCTTAGCACTTCAGGGCCAGCTTGTTCTGTTGCCAGCCCCGACAACAAGATCGGCATTAATTTAGCCAGCAACTCACGGCCACGCGGCCCCACTTTGTTTTTCTGGCAATCGAGCTTAAATTGCTGCAGGTTTTCTATCAGCGCTGTGGCGTCTTCCTGCGTCAGCCAATCCACTTCGGAAGCCAGCTCAGTTGTTGGCAGTTCACTTTCCCACAACAATCTGCCGGTTAATAAATCTTCCGGCTCGGCTTTATCTTCATGGGCGATGACCTGCTTAAACTGCTGATGCACACGAGCCATAGTGGCGCTGATACGAGCCTCCAGGGCCTGCCAGCTGGCATCACCACAGGAGAGCACCAGCCTTTGCCGCAACAAGCTATCCTGCGGCAGAGTCTGGGTTTGCTGATCATCCATGCCCTGCAGCAACTGCTCGACCTGGCGCAGCGCCGAATAATCGGCCTTCAGCTGCTGCATTTGTTCGCTTTGCAAAATGTCATTGTCAGCCAGTGCCTGCAGCGCCAGATAAATCGACACCTGCTGTAACTGTGGAATACGGCCACCACGGATAAGCTGCAGCGTTTGCACAATAAATTCCACTTCGCGGATGCCGCCGGCACCCAGTTTAATATTGTCGGTGCGGTTTTTACGGCGGTTTTCCTGCTCTATCAGCTGCTTCATCCGCCTCAGTGATTCAATGGCCGAATAATCGATATAACGCCGGTAGACAAAAGGCCTCAGCATGGCCTGCAGCTCACTGGCGTATGGCTCCACCGGATTTAAGATCCGCGCTTTGAGCATGGCGTAACGTTCCCAGTCGCGGCCCTGTGCCTGGTAATAATCTTCAAAAGCGGCAAAACTCAGCACCAGCGGGCCACTGTCACCAAAAGGACGTAAGCGCATATCCACCCGATAGACAAAACCGTCAGCTGTTACCTGATGCAACAGCGCAATCAGCTTTTGCCCTACTTTGGTATAAAACTGGGCGTGATCACAACTGCGCCGGCCGCCCTGAGTTTCGCCATGCTGCGGATACACCAGAATAAGGTCGATGTCCGAGGAAAAATTAAGCTCGCCACCACCCAGTTTGCCCATGCCTAAAATCAGCAAAGGCATAGCCCGGCCCTGACTATCAAGCGGTTGGCCCCACTGGCGCGCCACTTCCTGATAGGCAAACTGATAAGCGGCGTTAATTAACTCATCGGCAAGCTGTGACACCCGCTGCAGCGACTGCTCAACCTGCTGCTGATGCAGCACATCATCAGCCAGAATGCGGCATAGCCGGGCGTTTCTATAAAGCCTGAGCGTCGTCATCACCTGAGCTTCAGTCAGATTGTCCGGGAGTTGCAGCGCTAAGGGCGCTTCAGAGCGCTGCGTCGCACCTAACAATGCCGGCAACAATGCCGGCTGTTGCAGTAAAACCCGGCCGGCAAAACTGCTGCAGCCAAGCAGATGTTGTAATTGCCGCTGCTCTGCAGGCTTTAATGTCACCGCAGGCTCGATTTGAGACAACTGCGCCATAATGGCCTGATATTGCAGCTGAATTTCTGCTTTAAGTATGTCGGGAAGTTCAGGCAGTGCGCTGGCTTGGCTCATTGCTGCTCCTTTTTGTGCTGATTGTTATGCGCTGCTGACTCTGCCGGCAGTTGTAACAGCAGCTCAGATAAGTCCAATAACCATAAGGTCATACCGGTGCCAGGTGCGGCAGCCAGCGCCTTTGCTTCTACCAGCAAGGCTTTGAGCTGCACCGACTGCTGCGCTGTTGCTGCCACGAGAGCTTGTTGTTGCGTTAAAGCCTGCTCCGCTAACACCTGCTGCGCCAACACATGCTGCGCTAAGGTCTGCTGCAAATCCAGCCATTGTTGCTGGAGTCTGGCGGTAAAAGACGCCGCCAGTTCAGCGGGCAGCGCCTGACTTTGTTGTTGCAGCCATAAATTTTGTAAAAATGCCCTTAACTGTGTGCTCAACGGCTGCTCCGGGCCACTTTGTTGCCAGCTCAGCACCTGTTGTTGCGCCAGCAGATAACCACGCTCGGCTTTGGATTGAAAGCCAAGCGTCAGCGGCAACTGCTGACACAATAACCTGGCGAGCTGAAACAGCTGCCGGGCATCACCACTGACCAGTTCCAGCTCCATCTCCAGAATAGGCTGGCTGCTGTTGCCGGCAACAACCTCGCCCTGATCCAGCACGGCTTCCAGCACAGTGCCATCGGCCAGTGTCAACAGTGCACTGTGGCGGATAAAATCGGTGCGGAACATTTCCTGTAATTGCTGCTGCAACACATCCACATCTGTACCTTCAGGCCAAATCTGCAGCGGAAAAGCTGACAACTTTGGCACCACTGAGTCACAAGGCACATTATATTCAGGCCTGATATGGGCCGCGCCCTGCTGCTGGCCAGCCAGTTTGATGGTTTGTTCAAAACGGCCTTTTTTCAGCCGGCTGCGCAGGCCGCTGTCATGCCGGCGAAACCACTGATCCGGCGTTTCAAAATAGGCATTCAGTAATTGCGCTGGCTCCGCCAATTCCACTTTGACCGCCAGTTGCTGCCAGCTTTGCTGAATTCTGCTTAATAAAGAAGGCGACATGGCTTCAGTCAGCCATAACTTTAATTCCACTTCGATACTCATCTGCTGCTCTTTCTGCTCTGGCTGTGGTTGATGTCGGCAACATAGGATATAAGCCCTGAGCCAGCAAGTGTTTTTGCTTGTCAAGCCGTTAACAACTCCCTATGATCCAAGGCATTATTGCTGTCTGATGCTGGATGTGAACAATTTATGTCTGATTTATGCCGTTTTATGTTATTGGGCGCGGCCCTGACACTGAGCCCTGTGGTGTTGTCACAACAAACCACACAAAGTCCCGAAGTAGCGGCGCCAACAGCCACTGAAAACAACTCAGAAACCAAGGCTGAAGTAAATCAGCAGCCAGTCACGACCGAAGCCCAACCAGCCGCCAAAGCCAGTAATGAAAAACCTGCTTTTATTATCGACACTTTAAGTACAGCGGTGCGCTCGGGCCCGGGCAATGAATACCGCACTATTTCCACAGTGCGTGCCGGTGAGAATGTCACTTATATCGGTCAGAACCCGGCCAATGGTTTTATTAAAATTCGTGATGATGCCGGTACCGAAGGCTGGCTTAGTGGTGAATATATTACCTACAGCGCCAGCCCTAAGTCTGATCTGGAAAGTTTAAAGCAGCAGCTGCGCCAGCAGGAAATGATGGTGGCACAGTTTGAACAGGAACGCAGCGGCATGCAAACTGCGCTGAGCGCGGCTGAAGCAGCGCGCGATCAGGCTATCAAAGAAGCAGAGCTGGCCAAACAAACCACAGCAGCGCTGACCCGGCAGCTGGCTGAACAAAATCCGGAACTGGCACAAAATAAAATGGTGATAGGCGGTGGTATTCTGGCCGCTGGTTTATTACTTGGCTTAATTTTGCCGGTGTTTATGCCAAACCGTCGTCGTAAAGACCGCTGGATGTAACACTAAAATACCAGCGCCAAAGCAGTCGCCTGGCGCTGAGCAGCCAGGAGTGCTGCGCTTATAAGAAATGCTGTTTAAACAAGAAATGCTGTTTAAACAAGAAACGCTGTTTAAATAAAAAGGGAGCCCACGGGCTCCCTTATTGTTTGGCAGTTGCTGAGGCCGATACTGCGCCCCCCAGCTTAAGCTGCGGCCTGATCAGCCGCTTTTAACCTGCCGCCTGATATGCCGCTTTTAACCAGCCAATCAACTCAGCGTCCACTTCAGCCACTGTGCTTAACCGCAGTTTAAAATTACACATTTGCCCGGCCGGCAACGCCTTTAACCGTGGATTTTCAGGTAATTCTTTGATATTCAGCCCTATTTCCAGCTGAGTGTTAGTGGCCGGGCCTATCATGGCAAATTGTTTTTTGCGCCGGTAACTGACATATGTTTTTTTCGCCGCAGCCTCAAAATCGCCAAATTGGCGAAGCGCTTCGAGTAATTGGTCGTGAATGGGTCTGAGCGCTGCTTTAGCGCCGGTATATAAAGCATCCAGCACCTGACTATCGCTAAGTTCAGCCGCCGCGGACTGACCGCCCGATTGCTTTACTGTATGCACCAGTGTATTGGCATCACCATGGCCCATGCCGAGTTCGGTTTTCAGCATGGCTACCAGCTCACTGTGTTTTTGCAAACCACTTTGCTGAATAATCACCGCCAGTTCAGCCAGTGTTTTGCCACTGCGTTTTTCAATATTGGCCAGCTGTGTCGCCAGCGCCTGTGCTAAATCTGCCATAAGATGACCTGTTGTTGTCTGGCTGAACCTGTTGGGTATATAACATTCAACGAAAAAGTACAAACCGGCCAACCGGGTACAGCTGCTTGTTTTTGCTGTTGTTAGCCACACCGCACACTGGTTTAAGGCAATAAATACCTTAAATGACCAATAAAACAGCGGGCGACCGGGCCCAAAGTGTCGGCGTCATTAAAATTCAGATAAAAAGTGCTGCTGCGGCTACTGCCGCGTGGCAATTGCAGCGGCACTAAAGAGCCATCATCCAGATAAGGCTGTACTGCAGTGCGCGGCAGCCAGGCAAAACCTAAGTTTTTGCGCAGCAATTCAATGGAAGTGCCAACATGGCTGACAGTCCAGCGCTGCTCGGAGCCCAGCCAGCCAACATCTTTTTTCTGCTCCAGCGCTGAATCACGCAGCACTATTTGCCGGCAGTTTTTTAATTCTTCCAGACTTAGCATGCGTGCAGGCACATTCAGCGGATGCGCCGCGCCCGCCACTGCAATAAATTCCACCTGACAAATATCTTCACTCAAATTATTGGGCAAGGTAAAAGGTGATAACGCTATTTCCACTTTGCCCTGGCTTAGCAGCTCATTGGCACCGGTTAAGATGGTTTCCATCAGCTCAATGCGAATAAGCGGATATTCGCTGGAAACCGCCGCCAGCGCCTGATACAACACATCACGTGGAAAAGCCTCGTCTACCGCTATCGGCAGGCTCGACTCCACACCACTTTTTAAATTCAGCGCCACGTTTTCCATACGCTCAGTTTCGGCCAGCAAATAATTCACCCGGCGTAGCAGCTGCTCGCCAGCCGCCGTTAACTGGGTTTTGCGTCCTTCGGTGTGAAATAACGTCACGCCAAGCAGCTCTTCCATTTTATGCACCGCGTGGTGAATACTGGACTGGCTTTTATAAATTACATCGGCCGCTTGCTGAAAACCGCCCTGCTCGGCCACAGCTTTAAACATGCGCCACTGCTCTATGGTGGAACGTGCCATCAATCTACTCCTGAACATTTGGCTGTGCCGATAACTAAACGACTATCTGCACAACTACAAAACTAAACTGCCATCAGCTTCGGCTTTAACCTGCCGGCCATAATAACTTCAACCCGGCCAGCAGCAATAACAGATGTACCAAAGGTAAAAAATGTTGATCCGCCAGGCGCTGCTTTAACCAATAACCGAACCGGATAGCGATATAACACAAGGGCATAAAAGGCAAAGCCCACAGCAGCAAGGTCCAGTTGAGTTGTTGCTGCACAATAAAAGCCGGTAGTTTTAACAGATTCAGCAGCGCAAAAAACAGCGCCGAAGTGGCAATATATTCAGCTGAAGGCAGTTTGCGCGCCAATAAATGCATGGCAAGCGGCGGCCCGCCGGCATGTAACAAGGTAGAACTCACGCCACTGATAAAGCCCATCAGCACGCCCATAGGCCGGCTGGCCAGCAAGCTGCTGCTTTGCACCCCACTAAAATAACGCAGCGCAAAAAGTACAGAACCACCGCCTATCACCCATTGCAGCTGTGTGGCAGACAAAGCGCCCAGCAATAAGGCTGACACAGCCACCCCAAGCGCAGCAGCCGGCAATAACTGGCGTAATACTGCCCAGTTCCAGCGTTGCCAATAACGGCGAATGGTAAAGACGTCCAGCATGATTAACAGCGGCAACAACAGTCCAAGCGCTGTATTGGCATCAAACACCAGAAGCAGCAATGGCATCGCCAATAAACCCAAACCACCGGCAAATGCCGCTTTGGAAATGCCGGATAACAGCACCACTAAAGCCAGCATCAAGCCCATTTCCAACGTCATTTTTATGGCCTCTGCAGTTTATCTGCGGTGTTGTTGACGACAACGACGGACGGACGCAGAACTGTTGTGAAGTTCACGAAGCCCGCATCTTTAAACCGCAATCTGCAATAACAAGACCGGCGCACAGCCCCGGTCTTGATATGTTGCGTTTGGCACTTCGCCCGCCTTAAGCCGGCAGTTCAAAAAACAGGGCCCGCACCTGATCACTGCCGGCTTTTACAGCAAGCTCAGTCAGTTGCAGCATTTTAATGCCATCACCTGGCAATAAAGTTTGCTTCAGTAACTGCAACTCGCCGTTGATAAGATGCAGATAATACGCTTTGCCAGGCTGCACCGGCAGTGCCAGCAGCTGCTCAGGCAACAAAATCAGTTGCGACAGGCTGGCATTTTGTTTGATCTGCAAAGTGCCATCGCGCCCATCCGGCGTGATCACCCTTGTTAAGCCCACAGCGTCGCCAAAGTCTTTTTGCTGATAACCGGGTTCACCGTTTTGCTGATTTGGCTGGATCCAAATTTGCAAAAACTTCAGTTTGTCACTGTGACTGGCATTAAATTCGCTATGAGAAATACCGCGGCCGGCACTCATCAGCTGAAACTCACCGGCTGGCAAGGTTTTTTCATTCCCCGCCGAATCTTTGTGCGCTATGGTGCCACTGAGCACATAACTGATAATTTCCATATTCTGATGGCTATGGGTTTGAAAACCGGCACCAGGTGCCACTTCGTCGTCGTTAATCACCCGAAGTGCAGAAAAACCCATTTGCTCAGGGTTGTAATAATTGCCAAAAGAAAAAGTGTGTTTACTTTTCAGCCAGCCAAAATGGGCGGCGCCCCGTTCATTGGCACGAATAATTTCAAACATCAGGAACTCCTCTGCCCTAATTCCGGGCCAGTTAGCCTTTAGTGGGCGTGACATCATCAGCCTGGCTGCCAGCCAGGCTGATGTTTATTGCTTGTTTTTATTTGTTTTGGTGGTGCTGTTATTTCAGTTTGGCTGCCAGAAACTCATCGACAGATGCTTTACCAGCGCCGCTGAACATCAACGAAGCGCTGGCCGCCAGCAAGGCCAAACCAAACTCGTAACCGTTGTTGCTCATAAAAAGGCCATTAGCAAAGTGCACACTAAAAATGGCGACCAGCATGGCAATACTCAGCGCAAAAGCAGCCGGACGGGTTAAAAAACCGGCAATCAATGCCAGACCACCAAAAAACTCAGCAGCACCGGCCAGAAAAGCCATCAACACACCGGGCGCCAGACCAATACTTTCCATCCAGCCGCCAGTACCTTCCAGGCCATAACCACCAAACCAGCCAAACAGCTTCTGCGCACCATGAGCGACAAAAATAAGCCCCACAGGTACCCGCAGCAGTAAAGCGCCATAACCCGCATCGGTAGTTAATAAGTTTTTCAGCATTGAATTGTTCATCAGTTCCACCTTAGTTAATTCGTTAAAAATGACTGCGTTATTTGCTTTCGACAGTCATCGTTCTGTCGATGGTGTAACTATAGATGGGTTATTAATTTTAATAAATTGGATTAAATTTGATATAATATTCTAAAATTTAGAATCTGATGTCTGTGCATTGCAAAGCTCGGCCGCTTTGGTGCTGCGTTGCTTAAGTGGATGCCTGCGCGATAGTGCTGTCCGGACAAAACCAGAGCACGGCATCACAGGGCTTATTGATAAACTCAGCCAGAGCAACAAAACTTTCACTCACCTAAAAAGGCTCCTGACATCTTACCAGTGCTTTGCTCCTATCAAGTTCCGTTTATAGATACTAAACTGCAAGCACCCTAAGCAGAAGGATTTGCTTTATGTGCCACTTTGCCTTGCCGTTAATTTGCAGTCTTGTGCTGTTAGTTGTTCAGCTGCCAAACTTTGTATTCGCCGCCGACCTTGCCAAAACCGCAGCAACACCACAGATCATTACCGTGGTCGAGCCACCCTCCAGTTATCTGGACAGTCATGGCCGGCTCACAGGTTATGCCACTGATATAGTGCGTGCGTTACAAAAAATCAGCGGTGATAACAGCCATATTGAACTGATGCCGGAATCCAGAGCTTTATTAACGGCATCACGTCAGCCTCATGTGTTGTTATATGGTTTTTCCCGCACCCTGGAGCGGGAAAATAACTATCACTGGATCATGCCGCTGGCGCGCAAAAAATGGGTGTTGTATATGCACAGGGACGACCCACAACAACTGCAGCATCTGAATGACGCCAGAGCACTGGAAAGTATTGGGGTGGTGCGGGGTGATGTGCGGGAAGAATGGCTGCTGGCGCAGGGCTTTACCAATTTACAAAGCTCATCCAGCCATGCGCAGAATCTGGCAAGGCTTGGCAGTCGCAGGTTAAATGCTATTGCTTTTGAACCTCAGGGCATGCAATACCTGCTGCGCGAAGCCGGGCTGGCACCTGAGCAATACCGGGCTGCGCTGCACTTTTTTGAAACTGAAGTCTGGTTATTAATGTCGCGGCAAAGCCCGGCCAGCGAAGTCGCACGCTGGCAACAGGCAGCGCAGCAGTTACAACAAAGTGGTGAGCTGGCCGCCATCAGCAAAAGCTGGCAACAACGACTGGCACAGGAACAAATTCACAGCAGTATCGAAGGGCAATTATTAAGTTTTTAGTCAGGTGTTCACAACATAACGAGCAAGGCGGCTGAAGCCGGCATCAGCCAGCCCTTGCAGCAACAGGTTTGTTTGCTGGCCTGATTTTATTGCTGTTAAAAAGGCCAGGTACCCGCCCAAAGCCCCGGGCCACAGTTACTGGCGCTATGGTGAATGCGGCTCAGGTTCCGGGAGTGCGTCCTGGCTCATGACCATCGTATCTTGGCAATATTGCGTCCAGATCATCCCAGTTGGCGCTGGAAGATACAAAGTTGTGTGACATCGGACGTTCAGCAATATCAGAGTCTAAGATGCCCAACCTTAACCTTAACAATTCAGGGGCAGCCTCATTGCTGCTAAAAATTGGCGAAGCACAGACTTTGCAAAAATGCCGCTTTTTGCCGGGCGTCATTTCATAATACCGAATGTGTTCTTGCCCTTGTTTAATCACAAGCGCACTTTTAGCAATAAAACCATTTGTTGCGTAAGCAGTGCCACTGCTTTTCCGGCACTTTGAACAATGACAATGAATAATAGATTGAATACCCGCCGTGACTTCTAAAACAACAGCCCCACATAAACAACTACCCTGATACATCTGATTTCCTTATACCAAGCACCTGCAGCCATACACCAATCTTAGGCTGCTGAAAAATATGAAAGTGAGGTTTTGTTCCCTGCCTGATGCTATCTGGCCAGAAAAGACAAAATGCAAAACCTGACCGCGATTTTACGTTATTTGTATGATGATTCACCGCTTTGTTTTGGACTCACCCTCTTAAACCAGAATAGGGAGTGCGTTATCCGATGAGACCAAATCCGCGCCACAGATGCCATTCACACATCATCTTGCTGTTAAGTTACAGCAACCACCTACACACCTATTTTGCATCCTGAATCTTGATTATTTTTAAACAGTTTCACCGCTCCGCCTGTCACTTTGCACAGGGCAACAACATTGTTGTTTTTTCTTTTCGGCTTTTTGCATTCAGCTTTTGTGTGTTGTGGTTCTGCTCTGCTTTTTGAGCCTGTCAGCACCTGCGGTTTTGCACGCCATCATAAATTATCAATTTAATATCACAAATTTATTAATAGTAAATTATTTGTAAATCACTGATTGCGGTTAGTGTTTTCTGCCGTTTATCAGAGTCAAGGCTACATAGCCGTTGTGGTGCAACTTGCCCCTCAGTTACAGCAAGAGGTTATTTGTGAATTCTATCCTTTCAGGCTTTTTAGGCTTTGCCAGTGGTTCATTGCTGACATTGTTCGCTTTACAGTTATTTGACGACAATTCCACAGCTGCCGGCGCAGAACAGTTCCAAAGCAAGGCGCTGAGTCCTGCTCAGAGCAGTTCACCACAGCAGAATGTTACAAGTCGCGATACAGAACCACAGTTTGCCGGTCAGCCAGCTGTAGACATTAAATCTACTACCAACACCGCAGCCTCAGCCGGGGCCGCTGCAGTCACGCAAAACACTGCTGCAGATAACGGAACAACACAAAAATCCGGCATGGCCGAGCTTGAAGACAGCCTTTATTTGCATGCCGTACTTCCGGCGGTCAGTCAGCTTGGCAGCATGCTAAGCCTGGACGCTGAACAACAAAACAAACTCAGTGAGCTGCTGCAAGCCAAAACCAAAGCTGATTTACAAAGCTGGCATGAACTGCAGCAACTGGCCAGGCAACCACAAGGTGATGCTGAGCAGCTGAATGCAGACTATCTGCAAAAGGCGCAGCAAAGCGGCCAGCTATACAACGAAGAACTTAAAAAAATACTAAGCCCGCAACAGTATCAAAACTACCTGCGATATGAACGTTCGCAAGCGCAAGTGCGCATTCAGCAGCAAGCACAACAACTGAGCACCAGGTTAAACAAGATAGGTCAACTCGATGAGTTCCAGCGCCAGGAGATAGCCAGACTTTCACCTGCCATTTTTTCCGCCGCCGAAGAGATTCTGCCGGGCACGTCGGTAAGCCCTTATGCGCCAAGCCCTATCAGAACCAATCACGAAGCGCTTGAGCAGTTGCGCTCAGTGTTTAGTGAAAGCCAGTTAAAACAAGCTGGTTTGTAATGACACCAACAGGAGAAACCATGAAAAAAATACAAATTGCGGCCGGATTATTGGCCTTTTTATTGGCTGATGTTGCTGCTGCCCCCAGTTGTCCTGGTGGTGGCGGTTACTGGGACTATGAAGAAAGACAGGTTCGGGTTTGCGACTATATTACTGAAACTTATACCGAATCTAACAGGCACTGTGGTTATAGCGGACGGATAGATTTAAGTGTCAATGATTATCTGTGGTACCCGCCTGTGCATGGAACCGACTATTTTATGAACGCCAGCAGCAATTTAGTGTTGGCAGTAACCAGCAGCTGCCCTGCCAGCGATTTTAAAACTGCTTTTCAAACGTACTGGGCCCGGAGTTACAACAACTACAACGAAACTTCATTTCGTTCAGGTTGGTATAGCGGGAGTATTCCGCTGATCTCAGACAGAATAGACACCCAAACAAAAACCAGAACTGTGGAAACCAACTGTCGCACCGAAACAAAAACAGTGCGGGTATGGCGTTGTGGCATGATCCCTTAACATCACAGCTCAGTGGTCGCTACACTCTGAGCGTGCCACAAAGCAGCATTGTTATTTTCCGTTGCCGGTGTGGGTGGTTAATCCTGGTTTCCTGCACTGGTTTTTACTTAAGTAATTGTTTTATATATCAATAGTAGTAAAACACTTTGAAGTTAAAAACTTATTCGTTGTCCTTAAATTTGACTTTTGATCTGTATATTGTGCAGTAAACTCAGCGATCAGTTTTTGGCGACTTACCACAGCTGGCAACTTTATTGCATTTACAAAGCAGCAAAAGCAGCATCTGTCTGGTTCAGGTCTATTCTGATAGCCCCCCATCCTTATTTAACATAAGAGCATCAAACCGAAAGAGGCGAAACCCCGCCTAAGCGCCATATCGCAGGCATTAAATAAGTCGATACGACCAGCAGGTCGCACAACAGCAGACAGTGAAAAAATCAACAGCCTGCGCCGGTTCGCACCGAAAGTCAGCCTGCACCCGCGAAAAAGCAAAGCTACAACGGCAAACCCGAGTCCTGTTTTACTTTTTCAATCACCACATAAGTGTGGGTTTGTAACACACCCGGCAAATCAACAATACGGCCAAGCACGGCGCGGTAGGCTTCCATGCTGGAGAGGCGCAATTTCAGCAGATAATCAAAACCGCCGGCTACCATATGGCATTCGGCTACTTCGGCAATATTCACCACTGCGTCGCGAAACTGGTCAAATACAGCGCCTGTGGTGCGGTCCAGCGTCACCTGAATAAAAGCCGCTGTGCCCATACCGAGTTTAGAGGCCGATAACTTAGCGCCGTAGCCTTCAATAAAACCTTCCTGCTCCAGCTTGCGCACCCTGTCAATACAAGGGCTTGGGCTTAAATTCACTCTTTTGGCCAGCTCCACATTGGAAATGCGGCCATCCTTTTGCAGAGTGTCTAAAATTGTGCGGTCTATCCTGTCGAGTGTTCTGGTTTTATCAGATTGGGTCATAACCGTATTTTTTCTGGTTAGTTAGTAGTTAAACCGAATTATATAGGGTTATAGCCGGAATTAAACCACCAAATACGGCTGTGTTTTCACTAGAATGCAGCATTTATTTTTGTATCAACCGGGATCATTATTATGTTATTTAACGGCGATCTGACCGCAACCAACCCGCTGCGCCAAACTCTGCGCAACTTTTACCGCGCTGACGAAGAAAAAGTACTGGATTTGTTATTACCGCTGGCCGACATCGGCGTGCAGGCCCGCTCACGCGCCTGGGAAAAAGCCCGCCAGCTGGTGGTGAATATCCGTAAAGCCCAGGTTGGCAAAGGCGGCGTCGACGCGCTGTTAAATGAGTTTTCATTATCCACCGAAGAAGGCCTGGTGCTGATGTGTCTGGCCGAAGCCTTATTGCGCGTGCCAGACAGCCATACTGCCGATCGCCTGATCCGCGACAAATTATCGCAAGGCGACTGGAGCTCACACTTAGGCAACAGCGAGTCGTTGTTTGTAAATGCTTCAGCCTGGGGTTTATTACTAACCGGCAAGCTGGTGAACTACAGTGACGAGCAGAAAAAACACCAGTTTGGTTTACTCAAGCGCACCTGCGGCCGCTTAGGCGAGCCAGTTATTCGTCAGGCGGTGCGTTATGCCATGCAGATTATGGGCACCCAGTTTGTGATGGGCACCACCATCGACAAAGCGGTAGAACGTGCTGTTGAGCTGGAAAACAAAGGTTTTACCTACTCTTACGACATGCTGGGCGAAGGCGCCCGCACCATGGCCGACGCCGAACGTTATTTCCAAAGTTACATGATGGCCATTAACGTCATTGGTAAAGCCGCGCAAAATCGTGGGCCTTTTAAAAGCCCTGGCATTTCAGTCAAACTCTCGGCGATTCACCCAAGGTATGAATTTTCACACCGCGACCGCGTGATGAACGAACTGGTGCCAAAACTCAAAGAGTTAGCTCTGGCCGCCAAAGGTTACAACATCAGCTTTACGGTGGACGCTGAAGAAGCCGACCGCCTGGATTTATCGCTGGATATTATTGAAGCCGTGTTCTCAGATGCCGACTTAGCCGGTTGGGAAGGTTTTGGTCTGGCCATTCAGGCTTATTCCAAACGTTGTATTCATTTAGTGGAATGGCTGCGCGAGCTGACGGTGAAAGTGGGCCGTAAACTGATGGTGCGTCTGGTAAAAGGCGCTTATTGGGACACTGAAGTAAAAATCAGTCAGACCGAAGGCCATGACGATTTCCCGGTATTTAGCCGCAAACCTTCAACCGACGTGTCTTATCAGGCCTGTGCCCGCAAGTTGTTGGAATACCGCGACAGCATTTACCCAATGTTCGCTACCCACAACGCCTACACAGTCGCCACTATTTTAGAAATGGCACCGGATCGCACCGGTTATGAATTCCAGCGCCTGCACGGTATGGGTGATGCGTTATACGACCAGGTGGTCGCCGACGATAAAGTGCCGTGCCGTATTTACGCGCCAGTGGGTGAACATTCCGACTTATTGGCTTATTTAGTCCGTCGCCTGCTGGAAAACGGTGCCAACAGCTCGTTTGTGAATAACATCGTCGATGAAAACATTCCGGTGGAATCTTTACTCAAAGATCCGGTGGAAACTGTGCGTGGCTGGAAACAAAAACGTAATACCCAAATTCCGCTGTCGGTTAACCTCTATGGCAGCGAGCGTAAAAACTCTAAAGGTATTGATTTAACAGAAATTGATGCGTTAACGCCACTGCGTAACAACCTGAATAACTGGCTGGCCAAAGCAACGGCTCAGCCTGCGGTTGAAGGTGCCAAAGCGGTACGTAACCCGGCCAACCACGCCGAAATTATTGGTTATCACCAGCACGCCACGCCAGAGCAAATGAAAGCGCTGGTGGACAGTGCAGAAGCTGCTTTCCCGGCCTGGACAGCAACACCGGTGGCAGCACGTGCTGACAGCCTGCGTAAACTGGCTGATGCACTGGAAGCCAACCGTGACGAGCTGATTGCCATTTGTGTCAAAGAAGCAGGTAAAACTGTGGGCGACAGCGTGGCTGAAGTGCGCGAAGCCGTTGATTTTTGCCGTTATTACGCAGCCCGCGCTGAAGAAATGTTCGCAAAACCACAACACAGCCGTGGTGTGGTGCTTTGTATCAGCCCATGGAACTTCCCACTGGCGATTTTCTTAGGCCAGGTGTCGGCCGCTGTTGCCGCAGGTAACACAGTTGTGGCTAAACCTGCCGAACAAACCAGTTTAATTGCGGTGCGAGCTATTGAGCTCTGGCGTGAAGCCGGCCTGCCACAAGGTGTGGTGGAGCTGGTGATTGCCCCTGGCCGCGCTGTGGGTGAGCATATTGTGCCGGATAGCCGTATTCAGGCAGTGATGTTCACAGGTTCTACCGAAACCGGCAGCTGGATTGCCCGTAAGCTGGCCGAACGTGGTGGTGAGCCGGTGCCGCTGATTGCCGAAACCGGTGGTCAGAACTGTATGATTGTTGACTCGACTGCGCTGCCGGAGCAAGTGGTGGACGATGTGGTGTCTTCAGGTTTCCAGAGTGCCGGTCAGCGCTGCTCCGCGCTTCGGGTGTTGTTCCTGCAGGAAGATGTGGCCGATAAAATTATCCACATGATTAAAGGTGCGATGCAGGAGCTGCATGTAGGCGACCCGGCGTTTTTAAGCACTGACGTTGGCCCTGTGATTGACCAAAAAGCCTTAACCGGCCTGAATAATCATGTGCAATACCTGGAAGGTAAAGCAACGCTGCATTACGCCTGCAAAGCCCCAACAGGCGAAGGCCACTTTTTCTTTGCACCACGTTTGTATGAAATCAAAAACTTAAGCTTATTAGAGCGCGAAGTTTTTGGCCCTGTGGTACACATCATCCGCTTTAAGGCTGATGAGCTCGATAACGTCATAGCGCAGATTAACGCCACAGGTTATGGCCTGACCATGGGTGTGCACAGCCGTATTGCCGAAGTGACGCAGCAAGTCGCCCGTGAAGTAAAAGCCGGTAACATTTATATCAACCGCAATATGATTGGTGCTGTGGTTGGCGTGCAGCCATTTGGGGGTTGTGGTTTGTCAGGCACTGGCCCGAAAGCCGGTGGTCCTTTCTACTTAAGCCGTCTGGTGAAAGACAACCTGAACGTGACTGAAGCGCCGCTGGCCGATGCCAAACGCCAGGCCCTGTTAAGTGCCAGCAGCAACGACGCTGCGCTTCACAGCACACTGCAACAAGCGAAAAAAGCCCAACCGGCCTGGGCAGCACTCGATATCAATAGCCGCAGCTCTGTTATTCGTCAGTTCCTGGCGCAGCTGGCTTCTAACTCAGTGGTAGTGAAACAAGAGCAAGACTTAGAGCAGGTGATCCAGTCGGCCCGTCATTTACTCAATGACATTGAAAAGCAGCTGGCCGCGCCACTGACTTTGCCAGGACCTACAGGTGAATCAAACCAATTGTTCCTGGAAGCCCGTGGTGTAGTGGCGGCAGTGCGTGATGAAAGCGCCTGCTTTAAATACTGGATGCTGAGCCTGATGACGGCGCTGGCAACAGGTAACGCTGTGGTAGTAGCGGTGGAAGATCAGTTTGTTGCTGAAGCCGATGCTTGCCGTAAAGTGCTGCTCAATGCTGGTCTGACGCCAACTTTGTTTACCGTGGTGAAGCTGTCGCAGCTCAAGGCCTTGATCAGCAACAACATCATCGCCGCAGCTATTGTCGAAGCTGGCAGTGCAGTCAAAGCCCTGACCGGTGAGCTGATTGCCGCCCGTGACGGCGCTATTTCGCCGCTGATTACCACACCGGCCGACGAGCGTTTAGTGCATCGTTTAGTCACCGAAAAAACTGTCACTGTAAACACCACAGCGGCAGGCGGTAATGCCTCATTAATGACCATGAGCGATAACGCCGGTTAATCAATCCGGGCAATTGCCCGGCTGCATCAACACCAAAAGCCCGAAACATTTGCTTCGGGCTTTTTTTTATATAGAGGGACCTATGGTACACCGGCAATGCAGGAGCAATTGGCGGTGATATAGTGGGACCTATGGTACACCGGCAATGCAGGAGCAATTGGCGGTGATATACAGGGATCTATGGTACAGCGGTAATGCAGCAGCAATTGCCGTTGATACAGAAGGAAAATTCCACGGACCGGAATTTTTTCAGCAAGCCCCCTGCAGGTCATTGCATTTCAGGCTGAAGCAGCCTATGTTCAGCAAAATTCTTCTTTTTATTCAAGGACAGCGGCATCATGGCATTGCAACGGGTCGCCATTGATGAACTTCAACTGGGCAGTTATGTGGTGTCGGTGACCCGGCAGCGCGGCGACGTTGTGGTGAAAGACGCGGGCTGGGTGCGAAGCCCGGAAGCTCTGGCTTTGCTCAAACAAAAAGGCGTGCTGGAAGTTGCCATCGACCCGGCCAAACAATTACCGCCTGCCGCTGCACCAACAGAAACGCCGGCAGAGCCAAAAACCCCGGCACCTCCAAAGCCCCCCCGCATTAGTT
Organism: Rheinheimera sp. 4Y26; assembly: GCF_025245835.1. Lineage (GTDB taxonomy): Bacteria > Pseudomonadota > Gammaproteobacteria > Enterobacterales > Alteromonadaceae > Pararheinheimera. The sequence goes on along the minus strand of NZ_JAOBWS010000002.1, from coordinate 149,781 downwards.
TTGAGCAGGAAATTAATAAAGCTGAACTGGCTTTTAGCGCCAGTGCACATAGCCTGCAGGCCAGTTTTCCCAAACTGTTAGAGCAGGAGGAGCTGGATTTTCATGAGCTGTCGAGCGTCAGCAACCGCTTGCTGGAAAGCACCAAACGCAACAGTCAGGCTTTGTTATTTTTGCAGCAGGTCAGCCAACAGAATGACACCTTGTTGCAGCACAGTTTAAGCTGTGCCTGTTTAATGGCAGCTTTTGCCGCAAGGCTCAAATTGCCGGTAGAACAAGCTCAGCTTTATACACTGGGCGCTTTATTGCACGACAGCGGCGCTCTGCATTTACAGCTGCTCTATCCAAACCAGCCTTATCTGGATTCTGATGCTGCCAGCTACAGCATTCCGATGTTGCAGCAACAGCAGGATTGCCCGGCTGAACTTTTACAAATGATTGAGGAACATTGTTTAAGTCTTGGGCAGCAGCAGAGCCTGGGTGGCAAAATGCTGGCTATTGTGAACAGCTACAGCAAGCTGACAGCAGCGGGAAAAAATTCATTACAGGCCGCAGCCAGCCTGAAAAAAGCCGAAGGTAAAACGCTGGACAGCGAACTTTGTAGCGAGTTTTTGCAATGTGTGGGCCTGTACAGCCCTGGCACTGTGGTGCGGCTTAAATCTGGCAAGCTTGGGCTGGTACTGGAAAATCACAGTGTGCATCCGGATAAACCCAAGCTAAAACTGTTTTACCACAGCCTGCACCGACATCATTTGCCGGCCAAGCTGCTGGATTTAAGTAAACAAAGTGAAGAAGTGATTGAATCCTGCGCTGACTTAAAAAAATATCAGCTGGAGTTACAGCATTATCTATAACCCGAATTAACGCCCCGGTAAACGGTACGACCATTCACTAAGCGCTTCCACACTAAACAGCTGCCGGCCGGTTTGCAGCAACACATACTGCGGCGTAATTTCTTTAATTTGAATATCGGCTGTCACCCACTGCCCTTCCTGTAAATCTTTGCCGTTTACTTTCACCCAACGCTGTTTGGGTTCAGTGGCATAGACATGGGCTTCAAAACGCAAGGGTGGAATTTGCCGTTTTAACAGCTCATCCAGACTATTGATATCGCGCGCCGGCGCCGCATGCTCTGTCACCGACTGCCGTCTTGGCGCTGAGCCTGTTTCTTCCAGCGCCAGTGCAAATTTGCTTTTGAGTTCATCCGACACTTCATTGGCACTGAGCTCAGGTTGCGCCATAGGGGCAACTTCGTCAGCAAGGCTGGCTTCTGCCATCTCTGGCTGGGCCTGAAATTCGTCGGCATAGTCTGTAGCCACAACATCGTTTTGAGGTTCCGGGGCAGTGCGCTCACCAGCCACCAGAGCCACCTGTTCATCCAGCCCTTGTTGCGTCTGTCGCTTCGAGCGCGGCTGTGCTGATACCAGCAGTTGCGGCTCTTCGCTGCTCTGATCAGCACTGTCATCGAGGCGGCTTTCATCCGCACTGCTATCGGCCTGTGTGCTGGCAGAACCTGGCGGCACCGTCAATAAATCAGTCAAAATTTGACCGGCGCTGGCTGGCTGTAGTGGAACCACAGCGGCAACCGGCGCTGTTGGCGGTTTTTGCAGATATTGCGCCAGTAAAAAACCAGCTAATAAGCCCACCAGCACCAACAGCAACAAAGCCAGCATTTTCCAGCCCTGTGCATTGGGTGTTGGCGCTGGCTGAGAATAAGCAACAGGCTGAGCTGGCATCGGCTGCTGACCTTGTTGCTGTTTTAACGCTTCCATCAATAACGACATCAGTTAACTTCCAGATTTATTCAGGCCGGAACCCGGTACTGCATTCAGCCCAAGGTCCAGGCCAATGGCAAGCAAAGCGCCAAGGCCGATACAACCGATAAAAAGTAACGCCCAGAACCACCAGGGCGTGGTTTTGGCTGGCTCAGTCTTACGCACCGCCAGAATTTCCGCCGCCGCTTGTTGCACCAGCGCTGCGTCTATCAAAGCTTTTTGCTGACTATAACCACCCAGCAAAGCGCGATCACAAATCAGGTTCACCAGCCGTGGAATACCACCGGATAACATAAATAATTTTTTCAGTGCACCGTCGGTAAACACCGGCCTGCTGCAACCGGCCACCTGCAACCTGTGCTGCACATAATGTTGCACTTCCATTAATGTCAGCGGCATTAAGTGGTAACGGGCGGTAATACGCTGTGCTAATTGGCGTAAGTCCTGGCGCTGCAACAGCTGCTGCAGCTCAGGCTGGCCGATTAAAATCACCTGCAATAACTTTTTGGTGTTGGTTTCCAGATTGGTCAGAAGCCGCAATTGCTCCAGCACAGCCGGTTGCAGGTGCTGCGCTTCGTCAATAATTAAAATGGTATTGAGCCCCGCCTCGTGGTTTTTTAACAATTTGGCGGTAATTTTGTCGGTCAGATTTTTTAAACTGGCGTCGGTTTTTTTATAACGGATCTTGAGCTCATCACAAATAGCAGCCAGCAGCTCAAGCTCAGACAAAGTCGGGTTCAGAATAAAAGCCACCTGAGTTTTTTCCGGCAGCTCTGCCATTAAACAGCGCGACACTGTGGTTTTACCGGTGCCGACTTCGCCTGTTAACAAGACAAAACCACCGGCATCACCCAGGCCATAACGCAAATGCGCCAAAGCTTCAGTATGACGGGCCCCTAAATACATAAATTCCGGGTTGGGCGCGATTGAAAACGGCTGGCTGTTCAGGCCAAAAAATCCGGTGTACATAACATCCTGACTGTGACTGACGCGACAATTGTTGCTGGCCGGTTATAATGGCAAAAAAACCGCAGTCAGGAAAGCATGTGAAGATATATCTTGTGGGCGGCGCAGTGCGCGACCAGTTATTGGGCCTGAAAGTAAAAGACAACGACTATCTGGTTGTCGGGGCCACACCGGAACAATTATTGGCGCAAGGTTATCAGAGTGTCGGCAAAGACTTTCCAGTGTTTTTACACCCCAAAACCAAGCAGGAATACGCGCTGGCCCGCACTGAACGTAAACAAGGCCAGGGTTATACCGGTTTTGCCTGTTATTTTGCGCCCGATGTGACGCTGGAACAGGATTTAATGCGCCGCGACTTAACCATTAATGCAATGGCGCTTGATGAACAAAGCGGTGAGTTATTTGACCCTTATGGCGGGCAGCAGGACTTACAGCAAAAACTGTTGCGCCACGTGTCGCCGGCTTTTGTTGAAGATCCACTGCGGGTGCTCAGAGTCGCGCGTTTTTATGCCCGTTTTTTTCCGCTGGGTTTTAGCGTGGCTGACGACACCAAACAACTGATGGCCGAGCTGGTGGCGCAGGGTGAGATGCAACATCTGACACCGGAGCGGGTATGGCAGGAAACGTCCAGAGCACTGCTGGAGCAAACACCGGCTGCTTATTTTGAGTTACTGCATGAAGTGGGCGCCCTGGCCGTGCTGATGCCGGAACTTGATAAACTCTGGGGCATCCCCAACCCGCCAAAATGGCATCCGGAAATTGATAGCGGCATTCACAGTATGCTGGTGCTGCAGCAGGCTTCGCTACTGTCGGAGCGGCTGGACGTACGTTTTGCCGCTTTGTGCCATGATCTCGGCAAGGGCGTGACTCCACCAGAGCACTGGCCGTCACACCACGGCCATGAAGTGTTGGGGTTGCCAGAGATTAGCGCCCTGTGTCAGCGTCTGCGTATTCCCAACGACTGCCGGGATCTAGCGCTGCTGGCCAGTGAATACCATCAGCTGGTACACAAAGCTTTGGAGCTGCGCCCTGTCACCATCCAAAAGCTGTTTGATGGCATTGATTTATGGCGCAAACCGGAGCGGCTGGAATTGTTGTTGCTGTGTTGTATCGCCGATTTGCGCGGCCGCACCGGTTTTGAACAGGCGTCTTATCCGCAGGCGGATTATTTACGCGCCCTGGCAAATGCCGCCAAAACCGTGGATATTAAAACGCTGGTCGCAGCAGGTTTTCAGGGCGAGGCCATGCGCAGCGCAGTGGCAAAGGCCAGGCTGGATGCCATCAGTCACAGCATGCAGGCGCTGAAAGCTGCGGGCGACCATTCACTACCTGAAGCGCAATAAAATTACATTTAAAAACGGTGTGCGGGGAAAAAAGCCCAATAAAAAAACGGAGCCTGACGGCTCCGTTTTTTATTGGGTTACAACTGAAGTGCAGCTGTTACACCGCATCGGCCTGCAGTTTTTCTTCTTTGACGTGATCAGCCTGATGATCTTTAGCGAGCAGCACATAAATCGATGGCAACACAAACAAGGTAAAGATGGTACCTATGGTCATGCCGAGCACTAATACGATACCAATAGAGTTACGCGCTTCAGCACCTGCACCTTCGGCAAAAATCAGCGGGGTATGACCGGCCACTGTGGCAATACTGGTCATCAGTACCGGCCTTAAACGCAGCACAGAGGCCTGACGCACAGCTTCAATTTTGCTCAGGCCTTCTTCCTGCAGTTTATTGGCAAATTCCACCACCAGAATACCGTTGCGGGCAATCAGGCCGACCAAAGTCACTAAACCCACCTGCGAGTAGATATTCAGCGTGCTGGTAAAAGCATCGGTAAAGTGCGGAATAGGCGCCGGGATTTTCAGGAAGGTAAAGACCAGAGCGCCAAACATCGCCAGCGGCACTGAACCAGCCAGAATCACCACAGGGTCACGGAAGCTGTTGTACTGCGCCGCTAACACCAGGAAAATCATCATCAAAGCGGTTAAAAAGGCCGGCAGGAAGGTATTGCCTTCACGTTTTAACTGCCTGGATTCACCGGTGTAATCTACGGTGTAGCTTGATGGCAAAATTTTTGCCGCTTCAGCTTCAAGGAACCTCAGGGTTTCATCCAGCGGCTTTAACGTCACACCACTGATTTTCACCGCGTTTAACTGCTGCATCCGGTTGATGCTACGCGGCACAGTGCTGTGGGTCATAGTGGCAATTTGATCTAAGCGGATCATGCTGTTATCCGGCCCAGTGATATAAAGTTTGCTTAAATCATCCGGCGTTAAACGGCCTGTCCTTTTCACCTGCGGTATCACTTTGTAACTTAAGCCAGCCATATTAAAGCGGTTGACATAACCACCGCCCAATAAGGTGCCAAGATCCTGAGTGACGGTGCGCATATCCAGGCCTAAATCGGCCACTTTTTCGCGGTCGATATGCAGCTGATATTCAGGTTGGTCCACTTTCATATCCAGCATAGGTGGGAAGGCAAACATACCGCTGTTAGTCATCAGCTCCTGCATCTTTAACGCATAATTGTAAATTTCGCGCGAGTCGGCGGTAGAAGCAATGACAAACTCCACCGGGAACTGACCACCACCAGGTAAAGCCGGCGGGGTAATTGGCATAATACGCACACCGGCTATTTTGCTGAGTTCTTCCTGCACTGAAGGCAAAATTTCCGCTGTAGTGCGCTCACGCTCACCCCAGGGTTTCACCACCATGCCGCTAAAACCGCCGGTTGGGAAGTTGATCTGAAAGGTAAAGTCGGTTTCAGGCACCTTCATAAATACCTGATTCACCTGTTTGCCATAAAACGCCGACTGGTCAATAGTGGCATTGGCCGATGAATCAACAATACCAAAAATAACACCCTGATCTTCTGTCGGTGCCAGCTCTTTGGCCGACATGCTATAAAGCGGAATGGTCATAGCGGTAATACCAATCCAGAACAAATACACACCCCAGCGGTTTTGCAGCGTCTGATTCAGTTTGCGGCTGTAAAACACGCTAAAACGGTCAAAAATTTTCGACAAAGGCGCTTTAAGCTCAGTGTGAGGTTTTAGCATTCTGGACGCCATCATTGGCGATAAGGTAATAGCCACCACAGCGGAAATGGCTACAGCACCGGCCAGCGTAATGGCAAATTCGCGGAACAGGGTGCCGGTTAAACCACCCTGCAAACCAATAGGCACATAAACCGACATCAGTGTGACTGTCATCGCAATCACGGGGCCGGCCAGTTCACGCGCCGCCACTATGGCAGCTTTAAAGGGTTTTAAACCTTCCTGGATATGGCGTTCAATGTTTTCCACCATCACTATGGCGTCGTCCACCACCAGACCCACCGACAGAACTATTGATAACAGCGTCAGCAGGTTCAGCGAAAAACCACAGATTTTCATAATAAATAACGCGCCTATCAGCGACAGCGGTATCGCAATCACCGGAATAAGCACAGAGCGGCTAAAACCCAGGAACAGGAAAATCACAATAATGATAATGATCAGGGTTTCGGCCAGGGTCTTAATCACATCATCAATGGCAGCCTGAATATATTTAGTGGCGTCGTAGGACACTTCACCACTTAAACCCGCCGGCAATTCGGCTTTGATGGCTTCCATCTCTTCGGTGACTTTTTTAATCACTTCCAGACTATTGGCATTGGGCGCCACAAAAACACCCATAAACACCGCGGTCTGACCGGAGTAGTTCACTTCTACACTATAATCGTCTGCCCCAAGTACCACATCAGCGATATCCTGCAGCCGCACCACCCCTTCGCTGTTTTGACGCACCACCAAACGGCGGAAGTCTTCCACATTGTTCATGTCGGCATTGGCACTTAAATTCACCTGAGTGTAGGAGCCGCGGGTAGTGCCAATAGCAGCCTGCACATTGTTATTGGCCAGCGCCTGGCGTACATCGGTTGGGGTAATGTTATAAGCGGCCATTTTTTCCGGTTTTAACCAGATGCGCATGGCAAAGGTACGGCCACCGAGGATTTCCGCTTTTTGTACACCGGAAACCGCAATTAACCGCGGTTGTACCGAGCGCGTTAAAAATTCGGTGATCTGGTTTTGTTCCAGAATGTCCGAGCTGAAACTTAAATAAGCCGACGCAAACTGGCTGTCCGCCGCTTCGATGGCAATGGAAGGCACTTCGGCCTCTGGCGGTAACTCGCCGCGCACCTGATTCACCTTTGCGGTAATCTCGGTCATGGCTTTAAGCGGATCGTAGTTTAAATGCAGATGAGCACTGATGGTGGACACACCCATAGTGCTCTGCGATTCCACATAATCAATACCACCAGCTGAGGCGATAGCCCGCTCTATCGGCGTGGTAATAAAACCCCGCACCAGTTCAGCGTTGGCTCCCACATAAACAGTGGTAATTTTGATCACAGCAATGTCACTGCGCGGATACTGACGCACCGACAAATTGCTGAGCGACTGAAAACCGGCCAATAAAATCAGCAGGCTGACCACTATGGCCAGCACCGGTTTTTTAATAAAAATATCGGTAATATTCATTATTCACCTGAAAAAATGGCAGTGTCTGCAGCAAATTGGCTTAACTGTCCGCCGGTGTTGGCTCTGTTTTAAATTCCGGCGTTGGTTGGTCGGTGATCACCAGCGCCTGATTATTAAAAAGTTTAAAAGCGCCGGCACTGACCACACTTTCACCGGCTTTAATACCATCCAGCACTTCAACAAAATCACCTCTGGACTGGCCTAACCGCACAAACTGCTGTCTGGCTTTAAGCGCACCGGTTTTTTCATCTTTGTCCGCGACAAAAACTGTGTCACCAAAAGGTGCATAGATAATGGCGGTAGAAGGCACAGCCAACACCTGTAACGGCTCGCTTAAAGTTACTGTGGTTGACACCGCCATGCCCGGCATCAGTTTATTGTCGGCATTGTCTAATGAAGACTGCACTATGGCGTTGCGGGTCGTTGGGTTAATCTCAGTACCAATAGCAGTAATTTTGCCGGAAACAACAGAACCTTCAGCATCACCAACGGCCACGCTGACCTCTAAACCACGGCTGATTTGTGACAGCCAACCTTGTGGAACCGGAAAATTCACCCGCACTCTGTTGGTGGCTTGCAGCGAAACTATGGCAGTGCCCACCTGTAAGTCGGTGCCTAAATCGACCTGACGAATACCCACCCGGCCATCAAAAGGCGCACGAATTTGTTTTTTCTCCAGGGTGGCGCGCAAATCATCCACATCACCTTTAGCCGACTCAACCTGCTGTACCGCAGTATCCAGCTCACTTTGGCTGGCGATATTGCGTTTACGCAGTTCTACCAGACGCTGGTAACTGGCCTGTGCCAGCTTTAATCTGGCCTGAGCGGCATCCAGCTGGGCTTTTTCGTTGACCGCTTCCTGTTCAACCAGCACTTCGCCAGCCTGCACATAAGCACCACTCTGGAAGGCAATACGTTTTACCTTACCTGGCACCTGGGCTGAAATAGTGATGCCTTCATCCGCTTCCACTGTACCGATGGCAGTGTAGGTTTGTGGCCAGCTTTGCAGCTTAGCCTGATACACACTGACAGACTCTGGAGGGGGGACAAAAGATTCACCACTTTTGATCATGGTAAAAATCTGCTCAGCTTTGATACCGGCAACAATTGCCAATACCAATAGCAGCAGGCCAAACGCAATCAGGATAGATTTAAGTGCTTTCATTCGGGTCGCCAGTTTGCTTATGTCGAACGTTAAAAGAATTCAGGCAGAGAAATAACAATAATTCTCTTTAAAACAGCTGTATAAAATACCATAGCTCGTCGTCAAACTCGAGACAGCCGCCTGGATGTTTTTAATACAGATTTGTAACTATTTGTGAGACACCTTAACATCGAAACCTCCTGTTTACGTTGTCGCTGTCTTAATAGATGACAGCAGGGCTAAAACTGAAAAGGCACAGGCCAGATTTTTTGCTGTTTTTGATATTGTTGCCACAGCTGCTGATAACTGACAGCCAATACCGGATGCAGCACTGTCGGGGCTATTTCGGCCAGCGGCCAGAGCACAAAGGCGTTTTCGGTAATTTCACCCCGGGGTAATTCTACCGGTTGCTGGCAAATCACCTGATCGTAGGTTAATAAATCCAGATCGAGGGTGCGGCCACAAAATTTTTCACCACCACGTACCCGGCCATGCCGGTCTTCGATGGCTTTAAACACAGCGACGCAGTCGGCAACACTGAGTGAAGTCTGGGCACCAACAACCATATTGTAAAAAGCATCGCCTTTAAAACCGACAGCTTCACTTTCATACACGGACGACAATTGCAGGCTGGTAAAAAACTGCTGCAGCTCCTGCACCGCCATCCGGATATGATGTTCTCTGTTGTGATTGGTACCAACACTAATATAAATCTGCGCCATTACCAGGCGCCCCGGCGAATCTCAACACCGACATTGGCGGCAGCAGGCACTGCACCCGGTTTACAAACCCGCACCCGCACTGCTGGTGTGGCAAAGTCGGTTAATAACATTTGAGCTACTTTTTCAGCGACTGTTTCAATCAGTTCAAGCGGTTGTGCACAAACTAACGCCGTTACTTTTTCACTGATCACGGCATAGTCCAGCGTCAGACGAATATCGTCGCCAGCAGCGGCCTGACGGATATCAGTGGCCAGTTCCAAATCCAGTTCGAGACGTTGGGTGATGGTTTTTTCCCATTCATAAACCCCAATCACCGTATCGATTTGTAACTGTTTTATAAATACCATATCCATTATATTGGCTTCCGCATTGCGTTATCTTAGGGTTCAGGTAGGCTGGTCGGATAGGCAAAGCGTAAAAAAGCCGATAATCTGACCGCTTTCGTAAATCCGACGCGATCTTAACGCAAAACCAGGTGTTGAGGAAATCCATTGATAACAACCAGTATCGGCCTGATGATGATAGCTGCTTATTTGTGCGGTTCGGTTTCATCAGCCGTTATTGTCAGCAAACTGTTCAGGCTGCCTGATCCGCGCCGTCATGGCTCCGGCAATCCCGGTGCCACCAATGTGCTGCGCCTGGGCGGCACCCTGCCCGCTGCGCTGGTGCTGGTGTTTGATGTGCTTAAAGGCACTATTCCGGTCTGGGGTTCTTATTTTCTCGGCATTGAAGCTTTTTATCTGGGCATGATCGCTATCTGCGCCTGCCTGGGGCATATTTATCCGGTATTTTTTGGGTTTCAGGGCGGCAAAGCTGTTGCCACCGCTTTTGGCACTATGATGCCCATAGGTCTTGATCTGGCGGGTTTATTAATTGCCACCTGGATGATTCTGGTCGGCGCCACAGGTTATTCATCATTTGCCGCTGTTGTAACAGTGAGCCTGGCTCCCATTTTTACCTGGTTTATCAAACCTTTATATACCATTCCTGTGCTGATGCTGAGTATTTTGATTGTGATCCGGCACCGGCAGAACATTGTGCGTTTATGGCAGGGTAATGAATCTAAAGTCTGGGATAAAACCAAAAGGCCAAAAGAATAACCAAAAAGCACGGCAGCTAAGGTCCCTGCAATGGCCTGGAATAGCCCGGTGTTAATGCGTTCTGACACTGATTTTAAGCAATAAAAAAGGAGGCTTAGCCTCCTTTTTTATTGCTTCATCAGCCTGTTATGGCATCACAAAGCCTACGGCTTCGTTCACCTTGGCTAAAGTTGCCGCTGCGCGCTGACGGGCATTAGCAGCGCCGGCACGCATCACGTCATTCATCAGCTGCTGATCCTGCCTGATCTCGGTATAACGTTGTTGCACTGGCTCCAGCAGCGCAATCACCGCATCAGCCACGTCCGTTTTTAAATGGCCGTACATTTTGCCTTCGTACTCGTTTACCAGAGTTTCCACCGACTTGTTGGTCACGCCGGACAAAATACTCAGCAGGTTAGCAACACCCGGCTTGGCATCAATATCAAAATACACCCTTGGTGGGTCTTCCGAGTCTGTCATCGCCTTTTTAAACTTTTTGCTGATCATTTTTGGATCTTCCAGCAAACCAACAAAGTTCCACGGATTTTCATCCGACTTTGACATCTTTTTGGTTGGTTCCTGCAGGCTCATCACCCGGGCAGCCACAGGCGGAATATAAGGCTCTGGCACGGTAAACACATCACCGTGCAAGGCGTTAAAGCGCATGGCAACATCACGGGCTAGTTCCAGATGTTGTTTTTGATCATGACCAACCGGCACCTGATTGGCCTGATACAACAGAATGTCAGCGGCCATTAACACCGGATAGGTAAACAAACCGGCATTAACGTTATTGTTATGACGCTCAGATTTATCTTTAAACTGCGTCATCCGGCTTAATTCACCAAACTGGGTGTAGCAGTTTAATACCCAGGCTAACTGGCTGTGTTCAGGCACATGCGACTGCATAAATACCGCTGAACGCTGTGGGTCTATGCCACAGGCCAGATAGAGCGCGAGAGAATCGAGTGATGCACTGCGAAGGGCAGCTGGCTCCTGACGCACCGTAATGGCATGCAAATCAACAATACAATACAGGCAGTCATAATCGTCCTGCATGCGGTCCCACTGCCGTAAAGCCCCCAGATAGTTACCAATAGTGAGCTGTCCCGAAGGCTGAGCACCGCTTAATACAATGGGTTTCTTGCTTGCTGTCATAAAAAATCCGTTGCTGATGATCCAAACCTTGGGATCAAACTAAAAAATTGTCGCGATTATACCCTGCAGCCACTGAAATTACAGTGTGCTTAACGGGCAACTTTGGCCAGTTCAGCGCGCATTTGTGCAATCACAGCGGCATAATCAGGCTGACTGAAAATGGCCGAACCTGCCACAAACATATCGGCGCCGGCAGCGGCTATTTCGGCGATATTGTCCACCTTGACACCACCGTCTACTTCAAGACGGATCGGTAAACCACTTTGATCAATCAGTTGCCGTGCTTTTTGCAGTTTATCCAGTGTTGACGGAATAAAACTCTGACCGCCAAAACCAGGGTTCACCGACATCAGCAAAATCACGTCCACTTTGTCCATCACATGTTCAAGGTAGGTTAAAGGCGTTGCCGGGTTAAACACTAAACCGGCCTGACAACCCTGTTCGCGAATGAGCTGCAGGCTGCGGTCGATATGTCTGGAAGCTTCCGGATGAAAGGTAATAATACTGGCACCGGCTTTGGCAAATTGTGGGATCAGTGCATCCACCGGTTCCACCATTAAATGCACGTCAATAGGTGCGGTAATACCATAATTGCGCAAAGCGCTGCATAACATAGGGCCAAAAGTCAGATTGGGCACATAGTGATTGTCCATCACATCAAAATGCACCACATCAGCGCCTGCGCTGAGCACTCGCGCTACATCGTCACCCAGCCTGGCTAAATCAGCCGATAAAATTGAAGGCGCCAGCCAAAATGGTTGCATCAGACTTATCTCCGCTTATGGCAAATAAAATTGGCGCTTAATGTAACCGATTTGTGTTGTCAAAGCAGCCACTGCCTGTCACAAAGCGCCCATAAAACAGGCAATTACGCACCAAATCAGCGCAGTGGCAGCATTTGTGCAATAAGCAGCTAAACTAGAGCATTGAATCCTATAAACATTTTTCTGTGGCATAAAAATGGAATAGCCAAAGGTGATACTTTCAGACAAGGGCAAATCTCATGAAAAAAACTGCAACACCGTTCACTAAGCCACTTCCTATTGCACTAACCTGCGCATTATTGCTGCTGGCAAGCCAAAGTTTTTCCAGCCAGGCTGAGCCTACTCTCAGTGGCAATGTCAGCCTGACATCCGATTATTTGTTCCGGGGTATTTCGCAAACCAATGAAGGTATGGCGTTACAGGGTGGCCTGACGTTAAGCGCCGAAAATGGTTTTTACCTGTCCACCTGGGGCTCAAATATCAGTTTTGGTCAGGGTTCGATGGAGCTGGATTTATTGGCCGGCTGGACAGGCAAGTTGTCTGAAGAATGGAGCACCGATCTGGGTGTGATGCAGTACCGTTACCCCAATGGCAATAACGACACTGACCAGTTTAATTTTTATGAAGCTTACGGCAAATTTATTTATAAAGATCTGACGCTTGGCTTGGCTTATTCCAACGATTATTTCGGCACTGATGTGGACACTTTTTATTATTATTCAGCCGATTATAACTACCCACTGCTCGATAATCTGACGCTGCAACTGCACGCATCTTATAACCAGTTTGAAAACAACACCCAGTACAGCACTTTCCTGGCGGCTGGCCCTGTCTCAGGGGATGGTTATCTGGATTGGAGCATTGGCGCCAGCACCACGCTGCTTGGTACCTCTTTGTCGTTAAAATATGCCGACACTGATATCGACAGTTCGGCTGAATGTAATTTGTGTGATGGCCGTCTGGTTGCAACCCTGACCAAAAGTTTCTGATATCACGATCAAACGCCTCAAAGCAGCGCCAGCCGCGGCTGCTGCTGAGAGGTGTTAAAGATGCAGCCTGGCTTTCAGTTCCCTTATCTGGGAAAACATAGCAATGGCTTGTTCAATTTGTATCACTGCTGTATTATTCGCCAGTCAACCGATGGATCTGCGACTGATGAAAACACCAACTTTAATCAAAATTACCGGCCTGTTGCTTGGATTAAGCGCAGTGGTGTTGTTATTGCCGGCACAAAGTGAACCCCATATTGCGTCGTGCAATAAAATCATTTCAATCTCTGAGCAAGGCATCGAGCACATCACAGTACAATGTGATCAGGCACCACAACCGAGCTGGTCGTCCTGGTTCAGTGGCCATAGCCGCTCAACCCAATTCCATTTTATTGATTTACTCGAATTGCTCAGCCGTTTCCACCACAAATCAGCATCATGAAACAGCAACCCAGCCTGAAACAAGTGTTTAAGGCTGTGGCGGGCGCTTTGATTGGTGTGCAATCTGAACAACAACGACAACAAGACTTCAACAGCAGCAGTCCTGTGCCTTATATAGTGGCCGGTATTATTACGACGCTGTTGTTTGTCGCTGTGCTGCTCATCACAGTCAAACTGGTTTTAGACTAGCAGTCTGAACCTTTCAGCGCCCTGCACTACTTTTATACAAAGCAAACAGCTCGGTCACTTTGCCTCTGGTACTGCCCTTCTGGCTGATGGAACGCCCCACCTGAATCGAATGTAATTCAGCACCCTGATAAATCTTGCGCGTCCAGCTGGTATCGTGGTTACTGATAAGCACCGAATGACCACGCTGCTGCGCCTGCTCCGACAAATTCGCTAAATCGGCCTGATCATCCAGATTAAAACTGTTTTTGGCGTAAGAGGTAAAACTGGCGGTTTTTGACAAAGGCACATAAGGCGGGTCGCAATACACCACAGCCTTCGCCGGCAATTGCGCAAACAACTGCTGATAGTCCATACAAACAAATGTCGCTCTACTGGCTTTTTCAGCAAAAGCTTCCAGCTCAGCTTCAGGGAAATAAGGTTTTTTATATTTGCCGAATGGCACATTAAACAGGCCTGACTGGTTATAACGGCATAAACCGTTATAACAATGCCTATTTAAAAACAGAAACAACAATGAACGCTGGTAAGGATCTGCTGTTTGGTTAAACAGCTGGCGCAACGCCAGAAATGCCGATTTTTCATTATTACTTTCGGCAAATAATAAACGGGCGTCGCTAATCAGCTGCTGTGGTTTTTGCTGTAAAAACTGATACAAATGAATGAGATCGGCATTGATATCATTAAGCAGATAACGGGAATAGTTGGTATTTAAAAACACCGAACCTGCACCAACAAAAGGCTCCACCAGTACATCAGCTTCCGGCAAATGCCCGACAATAGCTTCCATCAGGTTATATTTGCCGCCCGCCCACTTTAAAAAAGCGCGCTGCTTTTTCACCGGATTTTTATTCAAAGTGAACCTGCCTGCTTATTGAACACTGATTTCACTATGAATATCGGCCAGTGGTTTGACAAAAGCCTGTTGCAACGCCTTGGGTAAAGCGGATATCTGGGCTTTGGCTTCAACCGCATCAGCAAAAGGCGCCATCACCACCACCAACTGGCGCTGACCATTTTTGGTGCGCTGGTAGGTATAGGTTTGCAAAGATGGCTCTGAGGCCAAAAACGACTTTAATGCCGCTTCGTTTGAAAACACTACCAGCTGCAGTGCCATACCAGACATCGACAATAACTCAGACTCCTGGAAGGCATAACCACCGGCACTTGGCTGGGTGGTCGCAGATGCTTTTTTCAGTTCTGCCTGGGCTTGTGCCGCTAAATCCTCTTCCGGCTCAGCGACGGGCTCTGCCAAAGTCTCGGTGCTGCGCTGTTGCTGTCCACTGACTTCTTCGGTCATTTCATCGGCAACAGATAACTCGGCCTCAGCGGCCAGTTGCTGCTCAGGCTTTGTTTCAGGCTGCGCTTGTTCGGCACTGCCCTGAGTTAAATCAGGCACCTGGGTCGGAATTGTCTCCGGCTGTTCATTTTGGGCTGGAGCTGGCTCTGTTACCACTGATGGGCTGTTATCTTCAGCCTGTGCTGAAGTGTTTTCTTTGAGCTTTGGCTCTTCTGGCGTTTCAATTGTGGGTTCAACTGCAGGCTGCTCAGTGGCTACAGCCTGCCCTTGCTCAGCGGCAGCAAAATCAACAGGTTTTGCCATACCAGCAGCGCTGGACGATGCAGTTTTACTGCCCACCTGTTCCAGTTCGCCCACCAGCTTTTCCACCACAGCTTTATTTGCTGCAGGCACAGCAGTTGCTGCCACTGGTGCAGGTGCAACTTCTTGTTCTTCCGGCAGATAAGTCAGCTCACCCAAACCGGCTGGCTGTTGCTGTTGTTCGGTCCAGAACCAGAAAAATACCACAGCAGCTATCAGCGCCATGCCGCCGGTAAATACCAATAAAGGTTTGGCCAGCGACGCTGTTTTAACTTCAGTTTTGGGTGTTTGGCGGCGGGCTAATGAAGGGTCCAGCAAGACATGCATATTGCCAAGCGCAGTATCCATCCGATCGGCAACCGTCAGGGTGTTTAAACCACTGCCTTCGAGCAGCAGCTGAGCGTCTTCCAGACCAAGCGCCGGCAGCGGCAGATTTAGTTCAGCGGCCTCAGCCGGATGTTCGGTAGCTGCAATCACCAGACAAGGCAATTCGGCAAGTTCAGCCCAGAGTTCTTCAGGCAAATATTCAGCCTGGTCAATCACTAACGCCAGTGGCTCTGTCAGTTCTCTGTCGCCCACCAGCTGCAACATAGATTTAGTGGCGTCTTTACAGACACCAAACCAATGCTCCAGCACATGCTGGCGCACTCTGGCGGCGGTTAACTCAGGTTCAGCTTTAATCAAAGCCAGATTAAACTGACTGGATAACAAGTCGGCAATGGCCAGCGTTAAGGTGGTTTTGCCGGTGCCTGGCCCGCCCACCATATGAATACGCTGATAAGGATTAAACTCCAGCTGGAATACCAATCGTTCCAGCCACTGCCGCTGTGAAGGCAATAAGCCTTTCATATGAGTTAACTTTTGTTGTAATTCAGACATTTATCCGGCAAAAACCTGCTGTAATTCTGTTTCTGTGACATCGTCAACGATGATGGCGACCCCAAGCGTTTTTGGCAAGATAAAGCGCATATGGCCGTCTTTTACTTTTTTGTCTGTTTTCATATAAGGCATAAAGTCCGCAATCTTCATACCGGCCGGCGGCGCAACAGGTAAGGCAAAAGCCTGTAATAATGCACGGACTCTGGCAACATCATCAGACTGCACCCAACCGCGGGCGGCAGCAAGTTCAAATGCCATCATCATACCAACGGCAACAGCTTCACCATGCAACCACTCACCATAACCCAACCAGGCTTCAATGGCGTGTCCAAAGGTGTGACCCAGATTTAATAACGCCCTTTCGCCCTGCTCGGTTTCATCCCGGCTGACAATATCGGCTTTCATCTGACAACAGTGGCGGATCATCTGACTAAGCTGCGGTTCCTGCAACTGGCGGATGGCTTGTTGTTGTTGTTCCAGCCAGCTGAAAAAGGCCGCATCACCAAGCAAACCATATTTAATCACTTCAGCCATACCTGCGCTGAATTCTCGTGCAGGTAATGAGGCTAAAACGCGGGTATCGATCAGCACGGCCTGCGGTTGGTGAAAAGCACCAATCATGTTTTTGCCAAGTGCATGGTTGACGGCTGTTTTGCCACCCACTGATGAATCAACCTGCGATAACAAAGTGGTTGGGATCTGCAAAAATGCGGTGCCGCGTTGATAACAGGCAGCAACAAAACCTGTTAAATCGCCAATCACCCCACCACCAAGCGCGACTAACAGTGCGTCACGCGGCATGCGCTGTTCCAGTAAAAATGAATTCACCTGCTCAAAAGACTGCAGATTTTTATAAGCTTCGCCATCGGGCAGCAAAATTTCGCTGACGGTTTGGCCGGCAAACAAGGTTCGGATTTGTGGCAGGTATAAAGTAGCGACCGTAGGGTTGGAGATAATCGCAACTTTTTTATAGCGCCAGAGCATCGACAGCTCCGGCACCTGGTGCGCACTGGTAAGTAGGTCAGGCGCAATCACTATCGGGTAACTGCGCTGGCCAAGTTGAACGGCAACTTTTTCCATCGACAGTCCCCTTAGCTGGAAAAATTAAAAACCCAGTTGTTCAACAATCTGATTGGCAACAGAACGGGCGCTTTGTTCGTCAGTCCGGATAGTGAAATCGGCGATTTCTTCATACAACGGATTACGTTCAGCAGCCAGACGTTCCAGCACATGTTGTGGTGCTTCTTCAGTTTGTAATAACGGGCGGCGTTTATCCCGCTGGGTTCTGGCAACCTGCTTTTCAATCGGCGTTTCCAGATAAACTACAATGCCACGAGCTGATAAACGGTTACGCGTTTCTTTGCTCAACACCGAGCCACCGCCAGTTGCCAGGACTATGCCCTGCAGTTCGGTCAGGTCTTCAATGACGTTTTCTTCACGAATGCGGAAGCCTTCTTCGCCTTCCAAATCAAAAACCCAGGCAATGTCGGCACCGGTACGGCGCTCAATTTCCTGATCTGAATCGTAGAAGTCGAGATGCAGCATTTCTGCTAAATGACGGCCAATGGTACTTTTTCCTGCGCCCATAGGGCCAACAAGGAAGATATTGCGTTTCTCTGCCATATGTCGTAATGCTAATCAGCTAACTAAATGAGGGTTGATGTCAGGACCTAAAAGCTCCCACGAAAATTTGAAGCGCTGAATTATGTCAGTTTTGCCGATAGCTTAGCAAGCTAAATTTCACAGGACCCGGCTGGGTCCTGTGAAGCTCAGAGCAAGACTTTATTTGTTTTCAGTCAGAATTTTTGGCGTGACGAAAATCAGGAGTTCTTTCTTCTCGGTTTTATCCAGTGAGCGGCGGAACATTGCGCCAACGTATGGAATATCGCCGAAGAAAGGTACCTTTTGCACAGTATTGACCGTTTGTTGCTGGTAAATACCACCCAACACTATGGTTTCACCGTTATCTACCAGCACCTGAGTCTGAATGCGCTGGGTATCAATGGCCACAGCGTTACCTGTTGCTGTGGGTACAATTTTACCTTCGGTATCCTGCGTCACCACCAGGTCCAGGATAATTTTGTTATCCGGTGTAACCTGAGGTGTTACTTCCAGGCTTAATACCGCCTTTTTAAATTCCACTGTAGTAGCACCGCTTGATGCTGACTGTACGTATGGAATTTCCACACCCTGCTCAATACGGGCTTTTTTCTGGTTGGCTGTCGAAATACGGGGTGAAGCCACAATTTCCGCTTTGTTTTCTTCTTCCAGTGCCGACAGTTCCAAATCAATCAGCGTACCGTCGCCTAACTTGGCAATATGGAAACCAATACGGCCGGCAGACTCTGAATTTAACGGCAGATTGACGTTATATCTGTCTCCCAGACCTGGAATCACGCCGTTGGCAAGATCATTGGCCGCTTCGGAGCTACCACCTACACCTTTGGTAAGCTGCTGGTCGTTAAAACCCCAGCGAATACCCAGTTCGTCCGCCACGCTGTCTTTGACCGTGACCATGCGGGATTCAATCAACACCTGTTTTACCGGTACGTCTAAACGCTCGACTAAACGGCGTACGTTTTCAATGGCCTTGGCGGTGTCTTTTAACAGGATAGTGTTGGTTCTGTCGTCTACCGACACCACACCACGGGCTGTTAATAATGAAGCGTCTTTATTGCTCAACAGGTTGGCTAAGTCAGCCGCTTTGGCATAGTTCACTGCAATAAATTCTGAGTATAAAGCTTCCAGCTCTTCCACTTTATTGCGGGCCTGTAACTCTTTGGCTTCACGTTCTGCCAGTTCGTCTGTTGGCGCCACCATCAGAATGTTGCCATCCATACGTTTATCCAGACCACGTACTTTCAGTACTATATCCAGCGCCTGATCCCAGGGGGTACCGTCCAGACGTAAGGTGATATTACCGTTGACCGAGTCGCTGGTGACCAGGTTAAAACCGTTATAGTCGGCGATGATCTGCAGCACGGTACGAACCGGAATATCCTGGAAGTTTAAAGAGATAGCACGGCCTTTGTATTCTTTACCGCCGGCCATAAAACCAACGGCAGATTCGTCTTTTTCCACACTTAAGCTGAAAATGTTGTCAACTTGCTGATAGTTAAACTTAAAGGCTTCAGTCGGCTCAATCACCAAGCGGGTTAACGCACCTTCTTTAAAGGTTTCGATCCCTTTCACCACAGTGCCAAAGTCCATCACGTCCAGCTGATATAACAACTCTTCCAGAATGTCGGTGTTGTGGAATTCAACTACAATTTTGCCGAGCTTTTCAGAAACGTCGACCGCAGCAGTATTCTCTTTTAAGAACACCAGCACCCGGGCCTCGCCTTTTTCACCCCGACGAAAATCGATGGCGTTGACTTTGTTGATATAGGTAGGAGTTACATCCGCAGTCTGACCCGGGCCAGCTTCGGTTGGATTGTCAGAAATCTGCAGATAAAACACGTTACCTTTGACGCGGGTGCGGTACAGCTTCAGGTAATCGAGATAAACCGAAGTTTTAAAACCTTCGTTATAAAATTCAGACTTGGCTTTTTGCACACCGGCTTTATCAATCACCACTTCAGCCAGCTTTTCTTCGTAATCGGCTTCGTCGAAGGTCAGCTCAATCCGTGACGGATCGTTTAACACCTGCACTGAAGGCTCAGCCTGTAAATCTTCATCGAACACAAATTCGATTTCAGTTTCGCCTGTGCTTAACGGGTTATAACGAACATCGTACAGCAGCGGAACTGCCATCGCCGGAGAGGCAGACAGCAACAGCAAACCCAGTAACCAAGGACGGCTGGCTGGTACTTTTTTGATTGTTTTAGTTGTATTTTCCATGCTTCTCTCGCATACCTTATTTGCTGGCTACAGCTGCTGGTTCAGCCATCTGCAGTACTGTGGTTCGTTCTTTCCAACAACCTGCACCATCAGGAATGAGTTCCAGTAATTCCACTTGCGCCGGATCCACATTAATCACACGACCATGGAACAAGCCCAGGTAATTGTTTTTACTGATCCGGTGTAACGTTTTGTCCGAAGCTTCAATCAAAGCCCAGATATCGTCTTGATCACCCAAAGTGCCGCGCATCTTCAGATTATCCAGAGCGTATTTTTCTAACGGCTCTTTGCGCCTGGACGGATCCGGACTCAGACAGTCCTGGATCTGCGCATATTTTTCCTGTACAGCTTCAGGCCGTGGCGCACTAAACGGGCTGCGGCTGTCTGCTGATTTATAACTGATATGCACAAACTGTTTTACTTCAGGCAGCGGCGGTATTTTTGCCGGTGTGCTGGCTTTGACTGAATTCATAAACTGTTGAATATCGGTCAAATCATCATAACAGCCTTGCAACAAAAACAAACTGATTAATACCGGTAAGGAACGACGCATTATTGAGCCTCCTTGTACCGGTAGGTTTTGGCCACCACGTTAAACACCAGACGTTCTTCTTTGTCTGTACTGACCGAGAAGTCATGCAAAGACACAATACGCGGCAGTTTTGCAACTTCACTGACGAAGTTACCAAACTGGTGGTAATCACCCACCACGTCAATTTTGATCGGCAGTTCGGTGTAAAAGTCTTTTTCGATTTCAGGCAACCAGTTGATTTTGACAAAAGTTAAACCGGTAGAAGTACCAGCATAGGTAATATCGTCCAGCAAACCAGGAGTTTCATGAGTGGCCGGTAACTGTTTTAACAGGTAAGAAAAGGTTTGCTCCATTTCTACCATTTGTTTTTTATACAGTTCCAGGTTCACCGCTGAGGCGTATTTCACTCTGTATACCTGACGTAATTCTTGTTCTTTCGCTTCTGAAATTTCCAGTGCGGTGATTTTGTCATCAACCAGCAGGAAAAAAGTTAAAGTGGCAATCAGAATAGACAACACCGCAATCACAATGACTTTACCGGCTAAGGGCCATGAGCCCATATCCGACATATCAAGGTTGTTCAGCTCGTCCAGATTAAAATTCATGCTCATTTTGCTGTCCCCTGTGCTGGAGTGCCCGGTTTCACAGCCGCCGGTTTGGCTTCACCCTGCACCGCTTCAAAACCTTTTACCGTCAGATGAATTTTAAAATCACTGAGGATCTGGCTTTGGTCTTTACCCGCTTCTATAAATTCCAGCAACGGATCTTTTAACAGCTCAGAACTTTCAACAGAACGAATCATGTTAGACAAACGGTTGTTCGACTCGCTTTTACCCACCAGCAGCAATGAAGGACCTTGTTTTTGCAGATTGGATAAATACACACCGGCAGGCACCACGGCAGCAATTTCATCCATGATCTGGGTACCCAGGTTCCGGCTGCTTTGCAGCTGGGTGATAAGCTCCATCCGCTTTTGCAGATTTTTCTTTTTCTCATCCAGCTCGCGGATCTCAACAATACGTTGTTCCAGTACGGTGATTTCACCCTGCAAATACGCATTGCGACTGTTCTGACCTTCAATTTTGGCGCTGTACACTGCACTTAACCCAAACACTGCGGCAAAACTCAAGATGCCCGCCATGCTGAGCATCGTCATAAATTGTGTTTGTTGTTGTTTCCGCTGCGCTTCACGCCACGGCAATAGGTTTATATATGCCATGTCGAAAAACTCCGTAACGCCAGACCACTGGCAACCATCAATTGAGGGGCA
Organism: Rheinheimera sp. 4Y26; assembly: GCF_025245835.1. Lineage (GTDB taxonomy): Bacteria > Pseudomonadota > Gammaproteobacteria > Enterobacterales > Alteromonadaceae > Pararheinheimera. The sequence continues at coordinate 127,912 of NZ_JAOBWS010000002.1, read as the reverse complement.
ACCTGATTGAGTAATTCACGGTCCACTGAAGTCGCTGTTTCCATATTTAAGAATGGATTAGCCACGACAGTGTGAATGCCCAGCTCGTCGGTGAGTAACTTATCCACACCTTCAATTAAACTGGTACCACCTGAAATCAACAGATAATCGATATTGTCACGCCCTGAAGTGGTCAGATACATCTGAATACCACGCCTGACCTGCTGTAATAACATGGTCTGGAACGGGGCTAGCACCTCAAAGGTATAGTTGGGTGGTAAATCATTATTCACTTTGGCCTGCTCGGCCTCTTCGTAAGTTTTACCATAATAAGAAACAATACTGCGGGTGTATTGTTCTCCACCAAACATCTGATCACGGGTGTATAACACTTTGCCACCTTCCATGATGCTGAGTAAGGTCATAGTGGCACCGATATCCACCACAGCAACCAGCTTGGATTTGGCATCACTGGGTAGCTGTTTATAACAAAGTTCAGCAGCGCGGCTTAACGCATAACTTTCTACATCGATAACTTTGGCGGTAAAGTCCCCTTGATCCAGCGCACTGACGCGGGTTTGCACACTTTCAGTACGGGCGGCACTAAGCAACACGTTTACTTTAGACGGGTCGTTTGGATTTAAATCCTGTTTTTCAAAATCCATACTCACTTCACTGAGCGGATATGGGATCAGGCTATCAGCTTCAACTTCAATCTGACTGGCCAGTTCGTTATCGGATAAATTTGCATCCATAAAGATAACTTTGCTGATCACGGTCGAACCCGACACTGCAGCAGCAGCAAACTTCACTGATTTTGGAATCTTTTTGCGGATTTTACTGATGACGTTGCCTACGGCTTCGATGTCCTGGATTTCGCGCTCGTTCATCGATCCTTTAATCATAGGTTCAATTGCAAAGGCTTCTACTTTATAATGCGGACCATGCTGACTGAGTAATACAGCCTTCACGGTGTGGGCACCAATGTCTACCCCCAGAATTAAAGGGTTTTTTGTATGAAACAGGCGATTTATCATAGCTTCCTGCGGCCGTATCAAATTTATGATTATTATGGTTTTGATTTCTAGCTTAGTCGTTTTTAAAACGGATCTAAAGCGCTTTAACGACTGCTAATAAATTTATACTAGCAGCCTATTTTGGTAAATGGGAGTAAAAATTGGGGCTATTCAGTGTCTTGGCTTAAAAAACTGGTAATTATCACCCTCAGCTGCGCGATCCTTGGCGTAACTTTGATATTTGGCAGCTATATCTATCTGAAAGATGACCTGCCCAGTGTGGAAACACTCAAAGATGTCAGGCTGCAAACGCCGATGCGCGTATTTAGCCAGGACGGTGAGCTGATTTCACAATTTGGTGAGAAGCGCAGGATCCCTCTGAAGATCAATGAAATACCACCTTTATTGATCCAGGCGGTACTTGCAACCGAAGATGCACGTTTTTACGAACATCCGGGCATAGATCTGATCGGCGTGTTCCGGGCTGCAACAGTGGTTGCTACCACTGGCGATTATAGTCAGGGTGCCAGCACTATTACCCAACAGTTAGCCAGATTGTTTTTCCTCAGCCGGGAAAAGAAAATAATCCGCAAAATAAAAGAAATCTTTTTAGCATTTCATATTGAAGAGCTGCTGACCAAAGATGAAATTCTGGAGTTGTACCTGAATCGGATTGAATTGGGTCAACGTGCTTTTGGTGTTGGCGCTGCAGCTCAGGTTTATTTTGGCAAAAACATTCAGGATCTGACTTTATCTGAAATCGCTATTATTGCCGGCCTGCCACAGGCACCTTCCGTATTAAATCCGGTACGCTCCCCAAGCCGTGCCCGCGCCCGTCGTAATATAGTGCTGGGCCGGATGTTGACTGTGGGTTACATCACTCAACAACAACATGATGAAGCCGTGCAGGCCCCTATTGTTTCCAAATTACATGGCGCGCAAATTACCGCCTCAGCCCCCTATTTGGCCGAAATGGTGCGCCAGGAAGTGGTGGACACTTATGGTGAAGAAGAAGCTTACTCCAAAGGCTTTCAGGTATTTACGACGGTGAATTCTGCGCAGCAGGCCCGTGCTGTTGCTGCACTGCAACAAAACCTGCACAACTACGACGAGCGCCACGGTTTCCGTGGCCCCGTAGCCGTAGTATGGCCTGCCACTAAACAAGACAACCCGGACGGTAGTTTTAGTTTTACTGAAGATAAACGTTTGTCGGATGAAGCCATTTTGGCCTATCTGGATGAGCAGGATGCCATTGAAAAATTACAACCTGCGGTCGTCACAGCAGTGCAGCAAAAGTCAGCCGCTTTAACTTTGGCCGGTGGCCGTAAAATTGAGCTGGGCTGGGACGGTATGAAATGGGCCCGTGCTTTTATCAGCAATGAGCGTCAGGCCAATCCACCGAAAAATGCCGGCCAGATCCTGGCGCCAGGTATGCTGGTCTATGTGCGTGAGCAACAGGGCAACTGGCGGTTAAGCCAGCTGCCTCAGGCCAGTAGTGCGCTGGTGGCGCTGGATCCAAATGATGGTGCGGTGCGGGCATTGGTTGGTGGTTACAGTTTTGGTTTAACACAGTTTAACCGCGTGACTCAGGCCAACCGTCAGGTAGGGTCAAATATAAAACCATTTATTTATTCGGCGGCGCTGGAGCATGGTTATACCCTGGCTTCCATCATTAATGACGCCCCCATCCATGAATGGGATGCAGGTTCAGGCACCGCCTGGCGGCCAAAAAACTCACCTGACGTTTATGACGGCCCTATCCGCTTGCGTGAGGCGCTGGCTAAATCAAAAAACGTGGTGTCGGTGCGACTTATCAGCGGAGTAGGTATTGATAACACCATCAATCACTTAGCTAAATTTGGTTTTCATAAATCGGATTTGCCACGCAACCAGACTTTGGCTTTGGGCTCAGCTTCATTAACGCCGATGGAACTGGCGACTGGTTATGCCGTGTTTGCCAACGGTGGTCATTTGGTTAAACCCTATATCATTACCAAAATTCTGGATGATCAGAACAATCTGATTTATGAGCATAAGCCGGTACAGGTATGTGATGACTGCGCGGCAGTAGCACAAGCCGAAGCCACATTGCAGGCAGCGGCCCAGGCCGCTGATACAGACAATGCAGCGCCAGCCGAAGCTGAAATAAAAGCCACAGCTGAGTTTGCCCCCAGAGTAATTTCTGCCCAAAACGCTTTTTTAATTGCCGAAGCGATGAAAAGCGCCATTTGGGGTGGTGACGGCTGGGACGGTACCGCCAAAAATCTGAGGGCATTAAAACGCCGTGATTTGTCCGGTAAAACCGGTACCACCAATGATGTGAAAGACACCTGGTTTTCCGGTTTTACCCCGGATCTGGTGATCACCAGCTGGGTTGGTTTTGATGACGCTGAAAGTGTGCTGGGTAAAACTGCCTGGAACAGCAATCTGGGTGTGGATCAGGTTGCCGGTGGTGAGTCTGGTGCCCGCACTGCTTTGCCGGTTTGGCAAAACTTTGCAGAACTGGCGCTAAAAGATCTGCCGGAAAAATTCCCGCCCGCTCCTGTGGGTATAGTGTCGGTGCGGATTGACAACAAAACCGGTTTATTAAGCCAGGCCACCGACAACAGCAGCAGTTTTGAGTTTTTCCGCCAGGGCACTGAACCGACTCAATATGCCGCGCCTACCAATCCTGATTTACCTGCAGATCAGCAAAAACCTGCGGAAATTGATATTTTCCGTTAAAGCATCAGGCCTTTTAGTGGGATGTTGCTTTTAGCAGCAACCGCAGGAAACAAAAAACCGGCATCAATGCCGGTTTTTTGTTTCCTGCGGTTACCGGGTTTTATAACGCCGCAAACCAATTTTGTGCGGCCTTTAGTGCAGCCGCAACCTGTTGTGGTGATGAGCCACCCAAGGCCGCTCTTTTCGCCAGACCCGCTTCGATGGTGAGTGCAGCATACACATCATCACCAATCAGTGCTGACACTGCCTGCAATTCGCTCAGTGACAAAGCTTCCAGCGGTTTTTGCTGGGCTGAAGCTTTGAGTACCAGCTCGCCGGACAGCTCATGCGCATCACGGAAGGCCACACCTTTACTCACCAGATAATCTGCAAGGTCTGTGGCATTGCTGTAGCCAAGCTCAGCGGCACGGCGACATTGGCCGGCATTCACCGACAAATGCGGCAGCACGGTGGCCAGCACCAATAAACATTGTTGCCAGGTAGACATCAGATCAAAAAATCCTTGTTTGTCTTCCTGCATATCTTTGTTATAGGCCAGCGGCAGGCCTTTGAGCACATGCAAAATAGCCACTAAATGCCCCAGCACCCGGCCGGTTTTGCCACGCAGCAGCTCAAATACATCTGGGTTTTTCTTTTGTGGCATTAACGAAGAGCCGGAAGAAATAGCATCTCCCAGTTTAAAAAAGCCAGCTTCGCCGGAGCAGAAGAAAATCACATCTTCAGATAAACGCGACAAATGGGTTAAACACAAACTGGCCGCTGCTGACAGCTCTACTACATAATCCCGGTCCGACACTGCATCCAGGCTATTACGCGCCGCTTCGGCAAAACCCAAACGTTGTGCCAGTGTGACTCTGTCGAGCAAGACGCCGGTGCCGGCCAGGGCACCACAACCGAGCGGACATACATCCATCCGTTTTAGAGCATCGTCCAGCCGGCTTAAATCGCGGCGAAACATTTCAACATAAGCCAAAGCCCAGTGACTGACCATCACCGGCTGTGCCCGTTGCAAATGGGTAAAACCCGGCATCACCAGCGCCTGATGTTTATCGGCAAATGCCAGTAAAGCGCCGATAGCAGATTTGAGGGCATCACGCACTAAACCGGCATTGAGCTTGCTCCACAACCTTAAGTCAGTGGCGACCAAGTCATTACGCGAACGGCCGGTATGCAGCTTTTTCGCGGCATGGCCAATTTTTTCACCCAGTTTAGCTTCAACCCAGCTGTGAATATCTTCTTCCTGACTTTGCAGCGGCAGCTCTGGGTTGGCTTCAACTTCAAGCGCCAGTTCAGCCAAAGCACCATCCAATAAAGCTGCTTCCTCGGAAGTGATAATACCAGCTTCGGCCAGGCCAATAGCCCAGCTGCGCGACGCGGCAATGTCCTGCTGCGCCAACAGATAATCAAAACTTAATGAGTCATTAAAAGCCCGGAACTCATCCAGACTGGCTTCCTGAAAACGTCCGCCCCACATGGCCATCTTGTACTCTCCACAATGCTGAGTATAAAAACAGCGGCCGAAACCGCTGCTTCACTTAAGCTCGCCGAAGCAATCTTACTTGGTGTGTAACGCCCGGATGCGGCTGGCCAGAGAATACAAACGGATAAAACCGGCAGCATCTTTCTGGTTATACACTTCATCACCATCAAAAGTGGCAAAAGCTTCGGAATACAGGCTGTTTGGCGAGCGGCGTTTGGCAACAGTCACCTGACCTTTATAAAGTTTCACCACAATATCACCGGTCAGTTGTTCCGCCAGCGAATTGGAAGCGGCAAATAACGCGTCTTTTAGTGGGGTAAACCAACGGCCGTCATACACCAGCTGCGCTACTTCTAAACCCACTTCTTCACGGTACTTTAATGAAGTGCGGTCATACACCAGGGATTCCAGCGCGCGCAGTGCCGCCACAATAATGGTGCCGCCCGGTGTTTCATAACAGCCACGGGATTTCATCCCCACCAAACGGTTTTCAACGATGTCGATACGGCCAACACCATGCTCAGAGCCAATGGCGTTCAGCTGTTCAATGGCTTCGATTGCGCCTACTGCATTACCGTTAATCGCAGTTAATTCGCCTTTTTCAAAACTCAGCTCCAAATATTCAGCTTTATCCGGCGCCTGCTCCGGCGATTTAGTCCACATCCAGACCTGCTCAGACGGCTCGTTCCATGGGTTTTCCAGCTCGCCGCCTTCGTGTGAAATATGGAATAAGTTGGCGTCACGGCTATAAATTTTGGTGGCCGTTGCTGTGGTCGGCACGTTTTTTTCGGCCAGATAATTCAGCAGCGACTGACGGGAATTAAATTCCCACTCACGCCATGGTGCTATCACTTTGAGCTGTGGCGCGAGTGCGGCAAAAGCACCTTCAAAACGAACCTGATCATTCCCTTTACCGGTACAACCGTGGCAGAGAGCATCAGCACCCAGTTTTAACGCCAGCTCCACCTGAGCACGGGCAATAATAGGCCGCGCCATCGAAGTGCCCAGTAAATACTGGCCTTCGTACACTGCACCAGCTTTCAGTGTTGGGTAAATCACTTCTTTAACAAACTGCTCGCGTAAATCCACCACATAACAGCTGCTGGCACCGGATTTAATGGCTTTTTCTTCCACACCGGCTAAATCTTCAGCGCCCTGGCCCACATCGGCAACAAAAGCAATCACTTCACAGTCGTAGTTGTCTTTAAGCCAGGGCACTATGGCCGAAGTATCTAAACCACCGGAATACGCCAGTACTACTTTTTTCACATTTTGTTTTGCATTATTCATGTTCGGCCTCAGGCAAATAAACTTACTAAAACAGCATTTTGCGCATGCATACGGTTTTCCGCCTGCTGCAGCACCAAAGAATAGTCACTGTCGAGCACTTCGCTGGTGACTTCGTGACCACGATGAGCCGGCAGGCAGTGCATAAAGTTCTTTACGCCCAACCGCTGCATCACAGCCGTATTGATTTGATAAGGGGCAAAAGCCGCTTCAACCTGCGCCGGATCGGCTTTATTGCCCATCGACATCCAGGTATCGGTATAAAGTGCATCAGCACCGGCCGCCGAAGACACATGCTGACTCAGCGTCAGCTTAGCGCCACTTTGTTGTGCCAGCGCCTGTGCCCTTAGCAGTACATGGGCATCAGGGCCAAAACCAGGCGGTGTGACCACAGTTAATGTCATGCCCATAATGGCCGAACCTAACATCAGCGAATGACAGACATTATTGCCATCACCAACATAAGCCAGATGCACCTTGCTGACATCACCAAACTGCTCTTTTAACGTCAGTAAGTCCGCCAGCGCCTGACAAGGGTGATACAAGTCACTCAGTGCATTAATCACCGGTTTTTTACTGCTTTGCGCCAGTTTAATCAGCGTTTGCTGCGAATACACCCGCGCCACTATGGCATCGGTCCAGCAGGCGAGATTGCTGCCAAAATCTTCCACCGACTCACGCACGCCCATAGCGCCGTTTTGCTGGTCCAGATACACACTGTGCCCACCAAGTTTGTTGATGCCCACATCAAAACTAACGCGGGTACGCAAACTTGGTTTTTCAAACAACAGTGCAATACTTTTGCCTTGAAGCACCTTGCTGTAGTTGGCGGGGTTTTGTTTAATGTCCTGGGCTAAATCCAGCAAGCCCGCTAATTGTTGTTGATCCAGTTCAGCTAAACATAACAGCTGTTTTAATTGACTCATAACTCACACTGTCTGACCGCGCTGCGGCTTCCTTATTGGGGAAATCGGCCCGAAGGCCGATGATTCAGACCTTCGTGAAAGCGGATTTCAGTGGGATTGAGGGCCTGTTATTACAACGATATAGCCCCTTATTCACTGATGCAGGTTCCTACTGCTTGTTGTTGCATCAGTTTTAATAAATCTTCTGGTTGCTGCCAGCCGGCAACAACGATGGATCGTCGCAGTGCAGCGGCAGTTTCAAGCGCAGCATCCAGTTTTACTTTCATGCCACCTTTAATGACACCGCTGTCCACCAACGCCTGCGCTGCATTACCATCTAAAGCACTGATGAGCTTGCCATCAGCGTCCAGAATGCCCGGCACGTCTGTTAATAACACCAGCTGCCCCTGCACCAACTGGCAAATAGCTGCGGCAGCTAAGTCTGCGTTTACATTCAGTAAATCGCCGTTGTCGCTTTGGCCGATAGAACTAAACACAGGCACAAAACCCTGATTGAGCAAGGTGTTCAGCAAAGTAGCGTCGTTGGCTTTGGCAATACCAACGGCACCGAGTTTTTCGTTGACATCAAACTTCAGGCTTTGCCCTGCTGCCAGGGTTAAACCTACAGCCTTTAACCCCTGCAGCTGCGCCCGTGACACCATTAAACAGTTCACAGCACCAGCTAAAGCCCCGGCGATCACTGGCATTTGCTCATTAGGTGATACCCGCTGACCATCAATTTTTTGGGTGCTAAAACCAAAAGTTGCCAGCCAGCTGTCTACCTGGTCGCCACCGCCATGCACCAGCACTATTGGGTATTGGCTGGAAAGTTGTGCCACCACTTTTAATAACGCATCTAACGCATTATTGTCCTGCAGCAGCCGGCCGCCCATTTTTAATACCAGCGGCGTCTTTGCGTTGTGTTGGGTTTGAGCACTCATCACAGTGCTCCTGCTTTTTCAAAGGCAAATAAACCTGCAGTTTCCGGCTTGCCAAACTTCACATTGGCGGCCTGCATCGCTTGGGCTGCGGCACCTTTAAGCAGGTTATCAATAGCGGAAACCACCACTAATTGCTCGCCATCCTGCTGCCAGAAAATGTCGCAAAATGGCGAACCTTCCACATCGGCTACATTAGGTGAGGTGGCGGTTAACCGCACCAGCGGTTTATTGGCATAAGCCTGTGCAAAAGCAGCTTTGACCTGCTCAGCCGTCACACCAGCCTTCAGCGTCACTACGCTGGTGGCCAGAATGCCACGTTTAAAATTGCCAAGATGGGGCGTGAACACCACTTTACGGCCTAAATTCTGCTCAATTTCAGGTCTGTGTCTGTGTTTAAAAAAACCATAGGCATTGAGGCCTACTTCACAGAATGATGTGTTTAAAGCCGCTTTACGGCCAGCACCAGACACTCCGCTGGTGGCGTTAATCACCGGAATACAACCATCGGCCACTAAACCGGCGTTTAACAAAGGCAATAAAGCCAAAGAGCAGGCGGTTGGGTAACAACCCGGCACTGAAATCAGCTGAGGTAATGGTTTATCCAGCCATTCCATCAGTGAATAAACAGCTTCATTTAACAGTGCCGGATGCTGATGTTCGTAACCATAATATTTTGGATATAAATCCGCTTGTTTTAAGCGGAAGGCGCCGGATAAATCCACCACCACAATGCCGGCTGCCATTAATTTTGGCGCTACTTCTTCACTGGCTTCATGCGGTAAAGCTAAAAAAGCCACGTCAACTTTGCCTGTGATGCGGGCAATTTCGGCATCTGTCCAGGGCTCAACCAACACATCTACCTGCTGCTGGAAGCGCGGGTATAACGAAGAAAAAGGCTCTGCTTTGCGGCCGGCAGAGGCGTAGGCAAAGCAGAGCTCAAAGTGAGGATTTCTGGTTAACAGCGCACAAAGTTCGGCGCCGCTATAACCTGCAGCACCAAGCACTGCACTACGGATTTGGGTTTTGTCAGACACTACAGACGACATCAGCGGTCGATCTCCAAAAAAAGCGAAAATAAAACTGGCTTCGCGACAAACTGCGGCCAGTGTACTGGGTCAATCATGCACTTTCAAGAATTATTATGCTGTTTTTTTGAATTAATATTAATTAATCACTAAAAGCAACAGCACAGAGGCAAGCTTTGTTACCTGCGGCTAAGGCTAGCTGAAATTCAATGAATTTTCGATCTGTTGCCAGGGAGATCAGCAGTTGCTGTTTTTAAAAAAACAGCAGTGAGAATGGGATAAATCAGCCCAGTATCAGAGGCCACTTCGGATTAAACTGAACAGATAGAGGATGTATCAGAGCCAAGCATCAAACCTGCTGATCACAACAAAGACTGTGATCAGCAGGAAAAGACCAATACTAAAGCCCTGATTCGGTTAGGGTGTTTTGCAAACTATGCTCCGGATGCAGCTCCTTTTTCGGTAATAACCGCAAAGCTTCATGCAAGGTGGGATAAAACGACAACAACCCCTCCACCGGCCTGATCCGCGCTTTGGCCAGGGTTTTCAGAGGCTGGAACTGTAAATCCACCAGCATAATATGGCAGTTCATTTTGTCACAGGCACTGATGTATTTATCCAGCGCCACCAAACCACCGGCGTCCAGCAACGACACACCATCCATCAGCAGCACCACACTTTGCTGATGTTTACTCAACTGCGACAACTCACCAAACACCCGGTCGGCCGCAGCAAAAAACAGCGGGCCACTGATGCGAAATATTTTATGACCTTCCGCCAGTTTTTCCGGCACCAGTTTTGGGCTTTCAGTCACGTCTGTGACTTTGGTCATCTCGGCCACTTCTTTGACAAACAGCAGCGCCGCAATAATGATGCCGCTGGTAATGGCTATCACCATGTCAAACAGCACGGTAAAGGAAAAACACACGGTAAAAACCCAGATGTCACTGCGTGGTGCCGTATTGATCAGGTGCAGCGCTTTGCCTGCTTCACTCATATTCCAGGCCACCACTAATAACAACGCAGCCATCGCCGCCATCGGTAAATACGCCAGCCATTTGGATAATAACAACAACGCGAGCAACACCACCAATGCATGCACCATGGCCGCAACCGGCGACTGAGCACCAGCCCGAACATTAGCGGCAGAACGGGCCAAAGCCGCAGTTGCAGTAATACCACCAAAAAATGGCGCTATGATATTGCCAATACCCTGCCCCAGCAGTTCACTGTTGGCACTATGACGCCGACCTGTCATACCATCGAGCACCACAGCACATAATAAAGATTCAATTGCCCCCAACATCGCCATGGCAAAAGCAGCGGCCAGCAAATCTTTCACCATCTGCGAGCTCCAGGCCAATAACTGGCCATCGGCTCCGGGTTGCTGCCAGGGCCAGCTAAAGCTTGGCAACATATCCGGAATACCACTGGCGCTACTGCCATCTTGCATGGTGTATTGGAATCGGCTGCCGATAGTTTCCACCGGTAACTCAAACCAGTTCAACAGCAATGCGGTCAGGGTACCAATAAGTACAGCCGGTAAATGTGCCGGCACCGGCAACTTCAGTGCAGGCCATTTAAACATCACTAATAAGGTGACAGCCGCCACCAGCATACTGGGCCAATGGGCCGTGTCGGCCGCGAGCATCAGTGCATGTAATTTTTCGATATAGTGTTCAGGCATAGTTGCCAGCTGCAACCCAAATAAGTCTTTGATTTGCAAAGTAGCTATTACTACAGCTATGCCAGCGGTAAAGCCAAGGGTCACGGCTTCGGGAATATACTGAATAAAACGGCCAAGCCGCAGCATCGCCATCATCACCAACAATACACCAGACCCGACAGTTGCAATCAGCAAGCCACCGAGACCATATTTTTGTGCCACCGGATATAAAATCACCACAAAAGCGGCGGTAGGGCCGGACACACTAAAACGTGATCCACCACATAACGGAATAATAAAACCGGCGATAATAGCGGTATAAAGGCCATATTGCGGGGGCACGCCACTGGCAATAGCCAGTGCCATCGCCAGAGGAATGGCAATAATGCCAACCGTTAGGCCAGCCAGCAGATCTTTTGTCAGTTGCTGCCGGCCATAACCTTCTGCCGCGGTGTCGCGTAAGGCATGACCAATCCGAAGAGAAAACAGATAAGCGCGATGAGACATAAACCGCTCCTGAAAAAACCATGGCCAGAAGCTGCAAGCATAACCGAAAATACAGCGGAAATTTTTGATTTATAAGGCTACTTTAGTCCAAGAACGGCAAAATGACCGTTGGACTTAAGGGTTTAGCCAGCGTTGCACCCTGGCAGGTAAACGAATACGGCCTGGTGCCAACAATAAACTCCAGACCGTTAAATCAACGAGCAACCGGATAACAATTGCCACCATTGGGCCAGTGCTAAAGAAAAACGGCACGTTTTCGCCAAAAACGGTTTTATCCATCAAATGGATCATCAGCTCGGCTGAGCCAAGTACATGATATAAAGACGAAAACGCCAGCAGAAAAGCAATCAGATAAACCTGAGGGTAATGACCACGCTGCGGCTGCGATTTCAACATCTTATGCAGCGCAGGGTCCATATGATAATGCACCAGTAAAAATGCAAAAAGTAAATCCACCAGACCGGTGATTAGCAAATAGGTCAGTGCCAGTGAATCTATTAATAAGAACCCCAGCAAAAACTCAGCAACACGGATAAAAAGTACGATGGCAAGAATGGGATAGATTGCATTTTTATCTCTGGACAAAAATGCAATCACAAATATCGATACTAGGGTTACAGCAGAAACATGAAGCTGTTCGTCACGCAAGATAAAAGTGGCAGCCAGAAAAAACCCACAAAGCAGTATTACAACAAGGTTGAAAGCCAGCTTTTTTATATCATGCACGCAAACCTCAACTTATTAGGCTGGAATAGTTGGCCATTTTGGCCAGCTTGTTCCTAAAGTTTGTACCTGACCACCACCACTTGCCAGTGCTAATGCTTCAGCTGACAAAGTGACTTTGTCTTGCGCCGCTGGTAAGGGTTGTTTTTCTAACGCTGTGTTTTTTTTCGTTTGAACATCGAATAAAGCCGCGTTGATGCCTGATTGTGCATTGATTTGCATAGTGAGTAAATCCCTAATTTGTAAGTTTATTTGTTAGACTTCTCTGAATATTTGTGCCCATTTCCGATCCTTCTTCAACGGGTCGGTGACAACGGCGAATACTTATTAGCAACAACCGCGCCAAGATCTAATGACAAAAATCCGGCGCCGCCATTTTTTCAAAAAAAATCATAAAACATTACAATTCAAACGCTTATAAAAATTCAGATAAAGACAGGCGGTGGATCTTGCTTGATCATTGTGATCTGGCCGCTCAAGTCAACGGCAAGACTTTGCCGTTTTCAGAAACTAAGACAAGGCAAAAAAGAAACAGCGGCAATCAGCTTGCCGCCATGATGAAGCGCTTTGCAACACAACAGGCTGTTCAGCACCAGCCAGCAGCAAAACCCGCCGTTAAAGCTCAGGCCCTTTCGTTGGCCCAGGCGGCAGCCTGCGCCTGACTGTGCCGTGCCGCTTTGGCCGCTGCTATTTGCTGACGTGCCAAAATCGCCAGATCTGCATGAATACCGCCAGCAGTTACCAAACGGCCGGCACCCGGGCCTTTTAGCACCAGCGGATTGCTCTGATACCAGTTGGATTTAATCACAAACACATTGTCGCAAGCCTGAATTGCTGCCAGTGGATGCTCAGGTCGTACACTCAGCAGCTGCACAGTGGCAACTGGCCCTTGTGGTGTCACGGTTAAAGTTGCGACATAACGCAATACCTTGCCCTCAGATGTGGCTTGGGTAAAAGTTTGCGCCAAGGCGCTATCAAGCTCGTTGCGCCTAACCCAGAATTCATCCCAACTGCCCTGCTCCAACCCCAGCGGTAATAAAGGCGTCAGCGCTATATCATTGATATCCAGTGTTAAACCCAGTTCGCGCGCCAGTACCAGCAATTTGCGTTGTACATCTTTGCCGGATAAATCGTCGCGTGGATCCGGTTCTGTTAAACCTTCGGCCTGCGCCTGCAGCACAAAGTCAGAAAAAGCTGCACTGCCGTCGTATTTACACAATAACCAGGACAAGGTACCGGAAAAAATACCGCTGATTTGCTGAATATGATCCCCTGAACTTTGCAGCTCCTGCAAAATACGCTGCACCGGCAAACCGGCGCCTACAGTGGTGTTAGCCAGCCAGCTGACCTGCTGCTCAGCCACAGTGGCGGCAATCTGCTGATATTGCGCCAGTGGCAAAGTCACCCCTTGTTTATTGGCACTGATCAAATGACAGCCGGTTTGCACAAAACCAGCATAAGCTTCAGCAAAAGTTTTGCTCGGTGTAATGTCTACCAGCACCTTAGGGCTTGGCAAAGCGGTTAAATAATCCAGTAAATCCTGCTGTTGATACAAAGGAGCAGCCGCCAGCTGCGCCTGCCAGTTTTGTACTGTTAACTCATCACTAAAGCAGGCCTGACGCGAATTCAGCACGCCGGCCAGTTTTAATTCAATTTGTCCGGCAAAAGCCTGTTGTTGTTTAGCTAATAACGCCAAAAATTCGGCGCCGACATTGCCGGTACCTGCCACCACTACATTCAGCCGCACCTGGGTTGGCAGCAATAACTGGTGAAATTCGGTGAGCTCGCGGGCAGTTAATGCCGGTGCAAACAACCAGAGCGCCAGCTCGTTGTTGTCAAACGAAAAAGCAGGTTGTTGCCGCTCCAGCCAATGCGCGGCCTGCAATGACAACTGCTGCTGTTGTTTAGCGGCTGGTTTTACCCAGGCAACGGCCTGATACTGCTCACTGCTGACTCTGGGGTAAATCTGTTGTTGCCCAAGATAACTTAATAAAATATCGAGATTTTTTTGCGCTACTACCCAGCAGTTAGCATCGCCCGGCACCGCAAATACCGTCAGCTGCAACTGCGCCGCCACCGCATTGGCAGTTAAAGTCACTGCTTTTGGTAAAGTCACCAGCACCACATCAGTTAAATCAGTGACAAACTGCACTTCAATAGCGGCCTGACGGCTGACTTTACAACCTGGTTGTTCAGGCTCATAACTGCTGCGCACCACTAAATCCGCAGCATGCTGCTGCAATGGGCTCAGGGTTTTGGCATGCAGCACAGGATTGCCCAGCTCTGCCAATAAAGTAGCCTGCGCCCAGGGTACCTGACGATAAGGGCGGGCTGAGGGCACCTTGCGTGGATCGGCACTGTAAATTGCGTCCACATCTGTCCAGATATGAATGGTCTGCGCCTGCACCAGCCGGCCTAAAATAGTGGCGGAATAATCGCTGCCATTGCGGCCCAATGTGATGCTATCGCCTGCTTCGTTCCGGGCAATAAAACCAGTCACCACATTAAAACCATCAGTTAACAATGGCCTTAACGCGGCTTCGGATTCCTGCCATAACACCTGCTGGCCACAAAGTTGTAAAAAGTCACGGGCATCTATCGGCTTGGCGGCAACACCCCGCTCCTGCAGCAAATGGCTGAGCAGCAAAGCAGACAGTTTTTCACCTGTCGCCAGCACGTCATTATTACGCCCTGCCAGTGCCAAAGCCGGAATAGCTGCCAACCAGTGATTCAGCTCATTGAGGACAACTGGCGTTGTGGCAGCTGTTAAAGTGCGGCTGACCAACAACCGTAACTGTTGCACCAACTGCTGATAATTCAGTTCAAACTCAGCTGTATCCGGAGCGCAATCCAGCAGGGTTAATAAAGCGTCTGTCGTATCACCGGGCGCTGACACCACCACAAAAGCCGATGATTGCGGCTGCGCCAGCAGAATATCGGCCACCGCATGGAATCTTTCGCTGGAAGCTAAACTGCTGCCGCCAAATTTATGCACCACCAGCGCAGAGGCCGCTGAATGAACTAAAGAAACTGACGATAATACTGTCATAACACTCACCAGAAAGCGGCCAGAGCCGGATTTAAACGAAAAGA
This sequence comes from Rheinheimera sp. 4Y26, assembly GCF_025245835.1. Taxonomy (GTDB): domain Bacteria; phylum Pseudomonadota; class Gammaproteobacteria; order Enterobacterales; family Alteromonadaceae; genus Pararheinheimera. Next base: position 112,566 of record NZ_JAOBWS010000002.1, on the reverse strand, counting down.
TTGTTCAGCTTCTGCCACATGCTGGCCGCTTGATACTTGCTGCTTTGCCGCTGCTGTTGCCACCGAACTCTCAGTGCCGCTAGCGGCAGTTGTACTGCCCGGTTGCTGTGTGCCATCGGCTTGAATCGCTTGCGCCACTGCGGCAAAAGCCTGGGCTAAATCAGCGATTAAATCTCTTGGATCTTCAATCCCAACCGATAAGCGGATTAATGTAGGGCCAATACCGGCGGTTTTTTGCGCGGCGGCGTCCATCGAAGCGTGCGTCATCGAACCTGGGTGGCAGATGAGACTTTCAATACCGCCTAAAGACTGCGCCAGGGTAAAACAACGTAAAGCGCTGAAAAACACCGGCAAATAAGCTTCGTCTGCCGCTAAATCAAAGCTGACCATAGCACCAAAACCATTTTGCTGGGCTTTGGCAATGGCATGGCCCGGATGGTCTTTCAGCCCAGGGTAATAAGTTTTGGCTACTAATGTTTGCTGCTGCAGAAATTCCACCACCAGCGCCGCGTTTTCCTGGTGGGCCTTCATTCTTGGTAATAAAGTGCGGATGCCACGCAAGGTTAAGTGAGCATCAAAAGCGCCCCCTGTGACCCCTAAACAATTAGCCCACCACTTGAGTTCATCGCCAATGGCCTGATCTTTGGCAATCAGCGCACCACCGACAATATCGCTGTGGCCGTTTAAATATTTAGTGGTGGAATGCACCACAATGTCGGCGCCCAGTTGCAGTGGCTGCTGTAACACCGGCGATAAAAAGGTATTGTCCACCACCACCAAAGCATTGAGGCTTTTTGCCAGATCACAAACCGCTTTAACATCAGTGATTTGCAACAGTGGGTTGCTGGGTGTTTCCAGCCAAATCATTTTAGGTTTGGCTTGTTGCACCAGCGCCGGCCAGTTATCTCGCTGGAAATTGACAATCACCACCTTAAACGCCTGTTTACGGTTGGCCAGATTGACAAATAAACGATAACTGCCGCCATAACAGTCATGTGGGATCACCAGAGTGTCCTGGGGTGTTAACAGTTGCAGCGCCAATAAACAAGCCGACATGCCGGTGCTGGTGACCAAACCTTTGGCACCACCTTCTAATTCTGCCAAAGCGTCGCCTAATAAGTCGCGGGTTGGGTTATTGGAGCGCGAATAATCGTATTTGCCAGGCTGTTTAAAAGCTTTTAATTCATAAGTGGAGGTCAGGTACAAAGGCGGTGTCACAGCCCCATAAGCCGGGTCTTGGGCTATGCCGGCGCGGGCAGTAATAGTGGCGGAGTGACGGTTTGACATAATGACCTCAGATATATTTAGGCGTTTAGACGTCTAAAAGTATACTGGTGAAAAATAAGAAGTCAAAACATTTAGACGTCTACAATGATTATTTCTTGCGCATTGTTTGTGTCCCGTCGTATAAAGAAGTAAAATTCCGGCCCAAAATGCGCTACGCAACTTAAAAAAACAATCAAGGTACAACTATGGCTAAGTGGAATGGTGAATACGTTCACCCGTATGCCGAACACGGCAAAAAATCTGAGCAGGTGAAAAAAATCACCGTTTCTATCCCGCTGAATGTATTAAAAGTGCTGACTGACGAAAGAACACGCCGTCAGGTCAATAACTTACGTCATGCCACTAACAGCGAATTATTATGTGAAGCTTTTTTGCATGCCTTTACCGGTCAGCCACTGCCAGCCGATGAGGACTTACGCAAAGACAACCCACACCAGATCCCTGTTGAAGTGCGCAACATTCTGACCAGCATGGGCAAACCTATTCCGGTTATTCAGGAAGCTGAATCCGACGAAGAATAATCTGACTCACCACTAAAAATTTCAAGAGTCAGTCAATACAATAAAACCAAATCAACAGAATGCAGAAACCCGCCAAATGGCGGGTTTCTTTTTTGGTGTTATCCCAGCATTTATTGCTGCATATAAGCTTCAGGCATCGGAATACGAGCCACGCCAGAGGCCACTGCGGCATCAGCCACAGCTTTGGCCACCCGCGGTAACAGCCTTGGGTCCATTGGTTTTGGAATAATATACTCTTTGCCAAACTGCAGACTTTTCACCTGAGACGCCACCAACACTGCTTCCGGCACCGGCTCTTTGGCAATACTGCGAATGGCCTGCACTGCCGCAATTTTCATTTCATCGTTAATCACACTGGCGCGTACATCCAGCGCACCACGGAAAATAAACGGGAAACACAATACGTTGTTCACCTGGTTCGGATAATCCGAACGACCCGTTGCCATAATTAAATCTGAACGCACAGCGTGCGCCAGCTCAGGCTTAATTTCCGGATCCGGGTTAGAGCAGGCAAAAATCACCGGTTTATCCGCCATTAACTTCAGCGCTTCTGGTGGTAATACATCAGGGCCTGACACGCCCACAAACACATCAGCACCTTCCAGAGCGTCTTCCAGCGTACGTTTGTCGGTGTTATTGGCAAATAAGGTTTTGTATTGGTTTAAGTCTTCACGACGGGTATGAATAACACCTTTAGTGTCGAGCATATAAATGTATTCGCGTTTGGCACCACATTTAATCAGCAGCTCCATACAGGCAATAGCGGCAGCGCCGGCGCCCATACAGACGATGGTCACTTTACGGATATCTTTACCCTGAATTTCCAGTGCATTCAGCAGGCCAGCTGCAGTCACAATGGCGGTACCGTGCTGGTCGTCATGAAACACCGGGATATTGCAGCGTTTGATCAGCTCTTTTTCAATTTCAAAACATTCAGGCGACTTGATATCTTCAAGGTTAATACCGCCAAAAGTGTCGGCAATATTGGCCACAGTGTTAATAAATTCTTCGGTGGTGCGGTGCGTCACTTCAATATCAATAGAGTCCAGATTGGCAAAACGTTTAAACAACAACGCTTTACCTTCCATCACTGGCTTAGAAGCCATAGGTCCTAAGTTACCAAGGCCTAAAATAGCAGTGCCGTTACTGATGACGGCCACCAGATTGCCTTTGGCTGTGTATTTGTAAACATTGTCGATATTGTCGGCTATTTCCCGTACCGGCTCTGCCACGCCCGGGCTGTAAGCCAGTGCTAAATCTTTCACCGTTTCAGCCGGTTTACTGATCTCCACACTGATTTTGCCGGGCTTGGGCTGCGCATGATACCGAAGTGCTTGTTCTTTGAAATCTGACATGGTAAGAGTGTCCTGACGCTTAGCCCTTTGGGCATCTAGTTGTATTGACTTGTTTTTTGCCATTTTTTGCCTTGTTGCGCGAAGGGGCCGCGCAAAAGGCCGCTCATTCTAATAAGCAGACCCGCTGAATCAAATCATTAACTTTCTGATCGTACCACTGGTGTAGGAACAGCCGCACTTTCAGCTGATGAACACAGCAGGTTGTGACTTGCCAACAATCCACAAAACCCGCCCTTTGTGCTGCACAGAATTTGTGCAAATTTCAGCGTTCTTAAGTTTTATAACAAGTTTTATCCGTGAAACCAAGCGGAATTTTGCATGGAGGTATGACCAGTTAGACGAGCTGTTATTAACCATGCAATACAGATGCATAAACGGCCAGATGGATAACAAAGATAAGTTGATAATTATGCAAAAACCAATAACCACAAACAATTTTATGTATTTAAAATCAATCAGATATATGCATATACAAGACTAAAAACTTTGCATACAAGCCACCGCCATTATGCAGAATTTTTTTTCACTCAGTTTCGTCAGTTGCACCGCATAAAAATAAAAACCAGAGCAAAGTGAGCAGTAAAAACACCAGGCCAACGACAAACTGCTGGCAGACAACAGAGGGCGGGTGACAAATTGAGGGCAACAAAAAAGGCACCGTAGTGCCTTTTTGCTGTTTTGAAACAGGAAGCCGGATTATTTGGCGCCCAGTACTGCAAAACGTTTTTTGAAGCGGTCAACACGACCACCTACGTCCAGAACTTTTTGCTTACCAGTGTAGAACGGGTGGCAAGCTGAGCAAACGTCCAGGTGGATGTCTTTGCACAGAGCAGAACTGGTTTTGAATGAATTACCGCAAGTACAGGTTGCAGTGATTTCTTTGTATTCCGGGTGGATACCTGGTTTCATGGCTTACCTCGTTGGGCCGTATCGCAATCTGATCAGTCTTGCTGTCAAACACCATACGTATTTCAGTTAAATTAGGGCGCGTAGCTTAATAGATCAGCAGGGCTTATTCAACAAAAAAAACCGGCTTCGGAAAAAAAGCTCAAGGCCGCACCAAGGCTGGAAAATAGCCCTGTTCAGGCAAGGCCGTGCTTTGTAAACTGCTGTTGGTTTATTGACGGAATTTGATTGTGCTGATTGTTCGGGTTGCCCTACCGGTGCCGCTGCGCCAACATTTTGATTATCAACTGGAAACTGACGATCCCACAGGGGTTAAGGTCGGTGCCAGGGTGTTGGTGCCTTTTGGCAAACGCCAGCTGGTGGGTATTGTCTGGCAAATTAATCCCATTGATAGTTTTGACAGCAATAGTTTAAAAAATGTCAGTGCCCTGCTCGATCCTGTGCCTGTGCTTGGGCCTAAACTCAGGGATTTACTCAGTTTTGCCAGCGACTATTACCATCATCCGCTGGGAGATGTGCTGACCAGCGCTTTACCCGCCTTATTGCGTGAAGGCCGATTGCTCGACAATGAAAAACATAAACTGGTGCGCTTAACAAACTGCGGCCGAGAGCAGCAACCTGAACTGTTTCGCCGTTCCGCCAAACAGCTGGCATTATGGCAGGCCTTATTAACATCAGATTTAACCGAAGCTGAAGTGCTGGCTGAGCACAGCAGAACCACGCTGAATCAGCTATTAGAGAAAAATCTGGTTGAGCTGGTCAGCGAACCTTTTACACCTTTTGTCCACCAGACAGAAAAACAAAAAGCACTGCAGCTGAACCCGGCCCAGGCACTGGCCGTCACAGCTGTAGTGCAGGCGCTTGGCAGTTTTAGCCGTTTTTTGCTGGAAGGTGTCACAGGCTCAGGTAAAACCGAAGTGTATTTACAGGCAATAGCGCCAGTGCTTGCCAAAGGCCAGCAGGTGTTAGTGCTGGTGCCGGAAATTGGTTTAACACCACAAACGCTGGCGCGGTTTGAAAAACGTTTTGCCGTGCCGATGCAAAGCTGGCATTCCAATATGACCGACAGCGAAAGATTACGTGCCTGGCAACGCAGCCAGAGTGGTGATGCGGCTATTACTATCGGCACCCGCTCGGCGTTGTTTTTGCCCTTTCGAAATCTGGGTTTATTGATCATCGACGAAGAACATGATCAATCGCTGAAACAACAGGACGGTTTTCGTTATCACGCCCGCGACTTAGCGGTGAAACGCGCCAGCATAGAGCAGTGCCCTATTCTGCTGGGTTCTGCTACGCCGAGCCTCGAATCTTTATATAACGTGCAGCAGAAAAAATTCAGCCATCTGCCTTTGCCGGAGCGCGCTACCAGTCAGCTGGTGCCACAAATAGAACTGATTGATTTAAAACAACAGGTGCTGAAACACGGCTTGGCCGACGGCACCCTGGCGCAAATGCGTCAGCATCTGAGCCGTGGCAATCAGGTGATGATGTTTTTAAACCGCCGCGGATTTGCACCAGCGCTGATTTGCCACGAATGTGGCTGGCTGACCGAATGCCTGCATTGCAGTGCCTTTACCACTTACCATAAACAAAGCCGTCAGCTGGTGTGCCATCACTGCGCAGCTACCAGACCAGTGCCGCACCAGTGTGGCGCTTGCGGCAGTACACAGTTGGCGCCTGTAGGTCAGGGCACAGAGCAGCTGGAAGAACAGCTGGCTAAACTTATTCCGGATTTTCCTATAACCCGGCTGGACAGAGACAGCATCAGGCGTAAAGGCAGCCTGGAAGCGCATCTGGCCACTATTCAAAGTGGCGTACCCCAGCTTGTTATCGGCACTCAGATGCTGGCCAAAGGGCATCATTTTCCCAATGTCACTTTAGTGGTGATAGTGGATGTGGACGGCGCTTTATATAGCAGTGATTTTCGTGCTGCCGAACAGCTGGCACAGCTGTTAACACAAGTCTCGGGTCGTGCCGGCCGCGGTGATGTAGCGGGAAAAGTGTTGCTGCAGACTCATTATCCGGGTCATCCGCTGCTGCAGGATGTGATTCAGAATGGCTACAGTGCTTTTGCCCGCAGTGCGCTCAGAGAGCGGCAACAAACCCAGCTGCCGCCTTATCAGTTTATGGCGATGTTTCGTGCTGAAGGTCTCGACAGCGCCATTTGTCAGTTATGGTTGTCAGAACTGCAGCAGATTTGTGCCGGGCAGATGCAGGCAGCAACACAAACAGCAGTACAAGCAGTACAAAGAGTGCAGTGGCTGGGGCCGGTAAAAGCGCCGCTGGAACGTAAAGCCGGTAAATATCGCTGGCAACTGCAGTTATTTAGTCCGGATCGTAAAGCTTTACATCAGCTGCTGGAGATGTTGCTTTCCCATATTCAAAAGTCAGCGCTCAGTCGCAAACTTAAATGGCAACTGGATGTGGACCCATTGGATTTAAGTTAAATGCTTTCAGTTAAAAACACCCTGTTAAAAATCAGGCGTCACTGTGCAGGAAAACAGCAACAGCGGCCGCAGACAAACTTCAGTCGTTTCTTTTTTGTCTAACTTCAGTAGAATGCCCTATAGCCTGTAAAAAAGTGTGAAGCAGTTTCCTGTTATGCCCCAGCAAGATTATGTCAAGGCCGCAAGGCCAGCCCCAAGAACCCGGAAAAAAGCCAATGCGCCGAAACCGGTTCCCAAGTTATTGATTGCAGCTGTGTTATTGCTGTTAGCCGTGTTTGGTTATTTTCTGTGGCACATCTCTCATCGCCCGGGCGCAGAACAACTGGCAGCAGAAGCGGCCGCAGCTCAGCCCGCCAAAACCGAAGTGCTGGACGAACTGCCGCAAAAACCGTCGAAAGAACCTTATACCTACATTGAAGAGCTGGAGACTAAAGAGGTTCAGGTCAAAGCGGATGAGTTGGAATCAAAAAAACCGGCCACTATGTATTGTGGTGCTTTTAAAACGCTGGATGCCGCCCAACAAACCAAAGCCAAAATTGCCTTTGCCGGCCTGACCGCCAGCATTAAAGAATCGTCAGGCAAATACCGGGTCGTGATAGGCCCATACGCCAGCCGCCGTCAGGCGCAAAACGATAAAAATCTGCTAAAACGACAAAAAGTCGCCGACTGCTGGATCCCACTCTAATCAAAAGCCTGAGTACAGCCTTGTTGCACTCAGGCTCACAGCAACACCGCTCTACCTCTTCAGTATGACCACCTAAGCTATTGTGCTGCTGTAACTTGAAAAACCCTCCAAATGCCCCTATTTCCTGAAACAGTGCCCGCTTTCAGGCTGAATACAGCCGTTTAAGAAGAGATATTATGACCACAATAGTTTCTGTACGCCGTAATGGTCAGGTTGCCTTAGGGGGTGACGGCCAGGTGACCCTTGGTAATACCGTAATGAAAGGCAACGCCCGCAAAGTACGACGGCTTTATCATGGCAAAGTGCTGGCTGGTTTTGCCGGTGGCACAGCCGACGCTTTTACCTTATTTGAACGTTTTGAAGCCAAACTGGAAATGCATCAGGGCCATTTAATGCGCGCTGCGGTGGAACTCGCCAAAGACTGGCGCACCGACCGTATGCTTCGAAAACTCGAAGCATTATTGGCGGTGGCCGATGCCAACTGCTCGCTGATCATTACCGGTAATGGTGATGTCATTCAGCCGGAGCAAGACTTAATTGCCATTGGCAGTGGTGGACCTTTTGCTCAGGCTGCCGCCAAAGCACTGTTGGACAACACCGAACTGAGCCCACGCGACATCGTCGAAAAAAGCCTGACTATTGCTGGTGATATCTGCATTTACACCAACCAGCATCACACTATTGAAGATTTGTAAGAAGGTCCGTTATGTCTGAAATGACCCCAAGAGAAATTGTCCATGAGCTGGACCGTCATATTATTGGCCAGCAGGATGCCAAACGTGCTGTGGCTATTGCCCTGCGTAACCGCTGGCGCCGCATGCAGCTCGACCCGGCACTGCGTCAGGAAGTCACACCAAAAAACATTCTGATGATAGGCCCAACAGGCGTGGGTAAAACTGAAATTGCCAGACGCCTCGCCAAACTAGCCAACGCGCCTTTTATTAAAGTGGAAGCCACTAAATTTACTGAAGTGGGTTATGTTGGTAAAGAAGTGGAAAGTATTATCCGTGACCTCACTGACAGCGCAGTAAAAATGGTGCGCGAACAAGAAGTGGCAAAAAACCGTTTCCGTGCTGAAGAAGCCGCTGAAGAGCGCATTCTGGATGTGTTATTACCCCGCGCCCGCAATAACTGGGGTGAAGTGGAAAGCTCAGACAGTGATGCCAACACCCGGCAGATTTTCCGCAAAAAACTGCGTGAGGGTCAGCTGGATGACAAAGAAATTGAGCTGGATTTAGCAATGCCTGCCATGGGTGTGGAAATTATGGCGCCACCAGGCATGGAAGAAATGACGCAACAGCTGCAAAGTATGTTTCAGAATTTAGGCTCGGATAAAACCAAAAAGCGCAAACTGAAAATTAAAGACGCGTTTAAGCAACTGGTGGAAGAAGAAGCCGGCAAGCTGGTGAATCCGGAAGAACTCAAAGCCAAAGCTTTAGAAGCAGTTGAACAAAACGGCATTGTTTTTATTGATGAAATTGACAAGATTTGTAAACGCGGTGAAACCTCAGGCCCGGACGTTTCCCGTGAAGGGGTGCAACGGGATTTACTGCCACTCATCGAAGGCTGCACCGTCAACACCAAACACGGTATGGTCAAAACCGACCATATTCTGTTTATTGCCTCAGGCGCTTTCCAGATGGCCAAACCTTCTGACTTAGTCCCTGAATTACAAGGACGTTTACCGATCCGGGTTGAACTGCAACCGCTGTCAGCCAGTGATTTTGAACGTATTCTGACCGAGCCCAAAGCCTCGTTAACCGAACAAACCATTGCGATGTTGGCGACCGAAGGCGTGAAGTTAAGCTTTAGCAAAGATGGTATTGAACGTATTGCCAAAGCGGCCTGGCAGGTCAATGAAACTACAGAAAACATTGGCGCCCGCCGGTTATATACGGTGATGGAGCGGCTGTTGGAAGAAGTGTCATTTGAAGCTGCCGACCATACCGGCCAGACCATACTGGTAGACGGTGCTTATGTTGATGCCCATCTGGAATCTGTGGTGCAGGACGAAGATTTAAGCCGCTTTATTTTATAAGCGGCATAACCAGCTGCAAATTGTCGCCAAGCCCGTTGTGACGGGCTTGTTTTTGGAAAGGAAAAACAGATGCACCAGGTGACAAAATTACATTACCACCGCCAAAGCAAAATACTGGAGGTGCATTTTGCTGATGGCCTTTGTGCCAGCTTCAGCCCGGAGTTTTTGCGGGTATTGTCACCTTCTGCTGAAGTGCGGGGCCACGGCAAACCCAGACTGGTCAGCCATAAAAAACAGGTCGCTATCAGTCAGATTTTACCTGTGGGTTTATATGCCGCCAAAATTGTGTTTGATGATGGCCATAACAGCGGCATTTACAGCTGGCCTTATTTACGCGAGTTGCACCAGAACCGTGAAACTTTATGGCAGGACTACCTGGACCGGCTGGCGGCAGCCAATAGCAACCGCGAAGCCAGTCTGAATATCAGGCAGCTTTAAGCGCTGTTTTTGCCTTCACTGCATGGTTGCAGCTGTAACTGATACAAAGCGGCAATTAAATCGGACTGACTAATCAGGCCACACAGCCTCTGCTGTTGATCCAACACCGGAACATGATGTAAGCCAAGATCGGACAACAAAGGCACCACGGCCACCACCTGCTGCTTCTCCGTCACAGTCACCACCTGCTGCTGCATCAGAGACGACACCGGCCGCTGTTGTTGTTTGTGATCTGACTGTTGTTGCCAGAACTTGCGGAAAAATCCAATAAAAAGCCCGTAGTCATGCAGCGGCATTTCTTTGAGGAAATCCACCAGCGAAATAACACCCAGCAGCTGCTGCTGTGCATCCACCACCGGCAGCAGCTGAATTTTATGCTGGCGCAATAACTGCCAGGCTTTAAAAAGTGGTGTGTCGGCAGTCACTGTGATCAAATCACGCGACATAATGTCTGCACACAATAAATCCTGATGTTGTCTGGCAAACGCATGTTGCTGCGCCTGCTGATATAACAACTCCAGGTCCTGCTCTCGGATATCCATCACTGTGTCGGCATTATTAAGCGCCGACATTAAATCATCAGGCTGCACCCCAAGACGTTTTAACGGCGGCGGGTCCTGATGCTGATGCACCGGGTCAAAAGCCTGGGTAGGCGCAGCTAAAATGGCTCTTTTTAACACCAGCTTATTGAGCAGCAAAGCCACACAGAACATCACCAGCATATTTAAACCCACCGGATACCACAAAAAATCCAGCGACAGCAGGCCCTGCTGCGATGCAATCACCGGCACCAGTGCTGTGGCCCCGCCCGGCGGATGCATACATTCACACAGGTACATAAAAAACAGCACCAGACCTATAGTGACTGCGGCCATCAGCGCCAGATCGGTGAACAGATGCGAACAGGCAAGACCAATACAAGCTGGAATAAAATGTCCGGCCAGAAAAGACCAGGGTTTGGCCAGCGGGCTGTTGGGCAGCGCAAATAACAACACAGACGAAGCCCCCATCGAGGCGAGCAGTACCACGGCAGCATCTTTAGCACTGAGCTGAAGGCTAATTTGGGTCACCAGATAAAGCGCCACTGCAGCACAACAGGCAACTGTCAATCTTTGTGACAACGGCAGCGCTGAAAGTTTTTGGCTGTCCGCATTTTTTAAACCCAATCTGGCCAGCAATAACTGCCATTTTGACCAAGGAGCAGAAGACACTTGTGTTGTTTCCAATCAGATAACAGAGGGCGCCTATGCTAACGCCTGCGGCCTTAATTACCAGCAAAAAAAACCGCAGCCAGGCTGCGGTGTATGTAATCACTATCAAAGGTTGTGCTTAAGCGCGGAATTTATCCACGGTTTGGTGCAAACGGGCTGCCTGCTCAGCCACTTCTTCACTGATTTGCGCGTTGTGTGTGGCTATCACCAGTGATTCCTGGGAAATATCGCGGATACGCACCACATTTTTATTCACTTCAGAAGCCACATGGCTTTGTTCTTCAATAGCGGTAGCTATCTGAGTGGTCATATCCATAATGGTGCTGACATCATGGGTAATAGTGGCCAATAGCTGACTGGCAATACCGGCTTGTTGCACACTGGAACTGCCTTGCTCACGACAGCTTTGCATGGTTTGAACTATGGTTTTGGTGCGGCCTTGTAAACCAACAATGATCTGTTCAATTTGCCGGGTTGAGTCGGCAGTACGTTGCGCTAAGCTTCGCACTTCATCGGCCACCACAGCAAAACCCCGGCCTTGTTCGCCGGCGCGGGCAGCTTCAATCGCAGCGTTCAGCGCCAGCAAATTAGTTTGTTCGGCAATACCGCGGATCACATCCAGTACCGAGCCGATAGTAGCGCTGTCTTTCTCCAGTTCGGCCATCACAGAGGCAGCCTGCTGTAATTCATTGGATAAACTGGTAATACGCGCCACAGTTTGTTCTACTTCTTTCATGCCGTCGCTGGCATTTTTATTGGTAGCTTCGGCTTTACTGGCGGTGTTTTCGGTATTGCCGGCAATTTCATCAATAGTGGCGCCCATTTCAGTCACGGCTGTGGCCACCATGTCAGATTCCATCTGCTGCTGACTCATGCCTCGACTGGTGTCTGAGGTAGATTGCGCCAGTTCAGCTGTGGCCTTGTCGAGCATTTCCAGCGCCTGATTCACACTGCGTACTAAATCCTGGATATCCGACAACATCTGGTTAAAGTCTTTGGCCAGAGTGGTCATTTCATCATTGCCACTGACTTCCACCCTTTGGCGAAAATCGTTATCACTGCGAATAAGACCGATAGTGCGGCAGACATTGGCAATAGGCTGCAGAATACTGCGGCTGGTCATCAGCACCAGTGCCATCACGGCGACCAACACCAGTACAAAAAGTGCAAAAGCCAGGGTTCTCGTGGTAGTAACCGCAGCTTCAACCGCTTTTTGTGCAGCCTCGCCCATATTCTCCAGACTTTGTTCCGTTTGATGAATAGCAGCACGCATACTGGCCATCACACCTTGTTCCTGGTTTAACCCAATTTCCTGTTGACCAGCCACCAATGCATGAAATGCCTGCTGATAAGCACCGGCAGCCTGCATTAACTCAGATGAGACGCCAGCGTTGCTGAGCAGGCTGGTAAAACGGCTAAATTCTTGATCAAAAGCATCGAGATATTTTAAATCCAGCCGCAACATAAAATCTTTTTCCGCCCGGCGAAGCTGCAGCAAACTCACCAATAAAGTGTCGTTATTGACCTGCTTAAACTGTTGTTCCAGCTGATGGGCGGCGGCCCTTAATTTGCCATATAAACCACTTTGATGATCAAGCCCCACCAGCTCGGACAGCTCAACCACTTTTGTGAACTGCTGCTGATAACTGTCGGTCTGACGGCTGAATTCTTCCAGCGGCTCAGTGTCAATGCCAGCTTGCTGTAAACCTTGTTTTAAATGTTCGCTGTGCTGTTCAAGTTCGGTGTGGGCCTTTTGGTATTTATCGCGATAGGACAAATCTTTACGCATCAGAAAATCTTTTTCATGGCGGCGCAGTGTCAGTACATCGGTTTTTAAATTGTCGATATCCAGTCGCAATTCCGCCAGCGCACTTTGCTGCGCACTCTGATAAATCAGCAGGGCCAACATCACCAACATAGCCAGACCTACCGCCAGGCCATTAAGCAATAACCGTTGTTTGATGGAAAAATTACGCAGCATATCAAGATTTCCTGATGGACAAATGAAGGCATAAGTATAAGAAATAAAAGCTAATATTGCTGCATAAAAACAAAAAAACTGTAAATGTATACACTATAGAAACAAAACCGTCTGCGCCAGCAGTACAGCCAGCAAACCAAGGGCAGCACCGGCACAAACATCCCCCGGGAAATGCACACCGAGCAAAATCCGGCTCAGACCAACACAAAGCGCCCAGGGAAAAACCAAAATCAACCAGAATGGGGCTATTATGGCCACCACACCAAGCAATACAAAAGCGCCGGCGGTATGGCCTGAAGGTAAACTAAAACGATCAGAAGGCAGGATGTGCGGCTGAAAATGCCCCTGCCACAACTCAGCCGGACGGGCACGGCGAAACAGGTTTTTCAGCAGGATATAACTTGGTAATTCAATACCATAGGCCACTGCAAGCAACAGAATAAACTCAAGCGCAGCCTCCCCCTGAAACAGCCACAACAACAACGCCAGCAGCGCATAAGAAGGACCATCGGCTGTTCTGGAGCAATACCGGCGCAGCGGTGCTACTGTGCTGCTACCAAAACGCTGAAACAACCAGCTGAAAAAAAACTGATCAAAAGCAGCAAGCCTTGCAAGTTTCATCAGGCAATCCATTCAGCTTCAGACTAAGGTCAGCCTAGCCGCCTGAGATGACAAACAAATGAATGTGTTTAACCTGATGTTTTGCGCGCCAATAAGGCAAGCGCTTCGGCTTCGGGCAGAGGTTTGGCAATCAGGTACCCCTGTACCGCATCGCAGGCCATATGGCGCAGCAAACCAAGCTGATGTTCATCCTCCACCCCTTCGGCCAGAATACGTTTGCCAAGGCCGTGTGCCAGCGTGATCATGGTTTTGACAATCATCATGTCTGAATCACTGCCAGCCATATCGGTAATAAAACTGCGGTCAATTTTAATTTTGTCGATCGGCATTTTGCGCAGATAACCCAAAGACGAATAGCCGGTACCAAAGTCGTCAATCGACACCCGAATGCCCATTTGCTGCAGCTCGGTGACATAGTTACGGCCTTTGTCCATATCGCCCATGGCTGTATCTTCGGTAATTTCCAGCTCCAGCATGGAAGAAGGCACCTGATAATGCTCTAAAAGCTGCTGAATTTTCAGCTTTAAACCTTCCTGCTCAAAATGAATGGGCGACATATTGACCGCCACCGGCAGCATAATACGTTGTTGCCGCCAGCGTCCAAGAGTAGCAACCGCCTGCTCCAGTAAGGCTAAATCCAGCCGTTGACTGAGCCCGAGCTGGGCTGCCGCAGGTAAAAACTGCGCCGGCATGATTAACCCCCGCTCTGGATGTTGCCAGCGTACCAGGGCTTCAAAAGCGTCAATACGCTGCTCACGCAAATTCCACTGTGGTTGGAAATACAACACAAACTGGCGCTGCTCTATGGCCAGCAATAATTCTTTTTCCAGCAATAACAAGCGGGCGGATTCTTCTTCCATTCCACTGTGATATTGCACCCAGCGCTGCTGCTGTCTTTTGGCCTGATGAAAGGCAATATTGGCTTTTTGCAGCAAAGTTTCGGCGTTGGCCGCATGCTCCGGATACATTGCCAGGCCCATACTGGCGGTCATTTTTAGCTGCACGGTCTCAAAAGCAAAGGGTTTTTCAATTTGTTGTTCAATATGTTGCAGCGAAAACTGCCGCTGTTTTTCGCTGTGAGCTTCAGTCAACACCAGGGCAAAAATATCGCCGCCGGTACGGGCAATAAAACGGGGTTTTAAAATACTGGCTTCAAAACGGCGGTTCACTTCCCGCAAAATGCGGTCACCCTGTTTTAAACCCACAGATTCGTTGATGGTTTTAAACCTATCCAGCCCCACCATCACCAGCAGCAATGGTTCCTGCTGCTGTTGCATCAGCAGATTTAATTCCTGCAATAAAGCATCACGGTTCAGGGCTCCGGTTAAATGATCATGGCTGTCCAGGTAACGGGTTTTGGCAGTCAGTTGCAGGTTGGCGGTTCTTTCATCTTCCTGTAGCCAGATAATCAGCCCAAGCCCCAGAATGGTTTGGCAAAATAGTTCCAGATGTTTGCTGACCAGAATCACCCGGTTTAGCGTGTCACCGGTGCCAAACCAGACCGACAGCATAGCCACCACCACCAGCTGAAAACCCCAGAGTACAATGCTGCTGGCCACCAGCTTAGTGACAAAAATTTTTCGTTGCAGTGAAAACAACCAGATGCCGGCCACAAACAAAGCGGCGCCAATAAAAAACAACCTCAGGTTAACCTGCAGATAATGTTTCCAGGGACTTAGCTCGGTATCAAAGGCAAATAACAACACTGAAAATAATGCAATCAGGCCAACCAGCCAGAGCAGCTGATTCACAGTACGGGAGGCGATACGCTCCGAGGTCACAGCTTCACGCACCCCAACCAACACCCAGATAGCAAAGGAATAACAAGTGAAAATATAAATAAATTCAAATATTTGCCGTAAATAAAATGCGCTGACCAGCTCGGTAGCAAAGTAGGAGTAACAGCTGAGGCTAATGACATAAAGCGCCAGTACAAAAAATGCGACTGACCAGGATTTCAGATAGTGCCGCTGATAAATACGGTAAAAATGCCAGAGTACCAGACTCAGCACCAGTGCCAATCCAGCCTGAATCAAAAACAGCGACAATCTGGCCAGAATCAGTTCAGTGCTCAACCCACTTCACCTAATTTATTTTCAGTTATGGATAAAAACTACCACAGCAAATGCGGATTTGCACTCAGGCACCCGCATAATTTGCAGCACGCTCTGGCCGACAACAAGCTTGAGCTTCGCTCCGATAAGTTTATACTGTGCACTGGATCAATGACTTATCAGGCGGACCAAGCAATGCAATACAATACTTCCGAATTATGTGACTTGTATGCTGACATGATTGACGTGGTCGAACCGCTGTTTGCCAATTATGGCGGACGCCGCTCGTTCGGCGGCATGATCCAGACCATTAAGTGTTTTGAAGACAATGGTCTGATCCGGCAAGTTCTGTCTGAGCCCGGGGTTGGCAAAGTATTGCTGGTGGATGGCGGCGGTTCAGCCCGCCGTGCCTTGTTAGATGCTGAACTTGCCGTCATGGCCGCCGAAAATGGCTGGGAAGGTGTGGTGTTATACGGCAGTGTGCGCGATGTCGACACGCTGGAAGACTTTGATATTGGCATTCAGGCGGTGAATGCCATTCCGGTGGGCGCTGATGATCAGGGTTTTGGTGAAGTCGACGTGCCTGTTAATTTTGCCGGTGTCACTTTCCTGCCAGGTGATCACCTGTACGCCGACAGCACAGGCATTATTCTGTCTGCCGAACCCCTTGATATTGAATAACAGACTAAAACAACCGGAAGTTCAATGAAAGAACTGCTCATCCGCTATCAGGCCGCCACTTTGGCGGCCTTTCAACAACAGCGCAGTGGTGAAACCCGTTTGGGCGAAACCCTGCAATTTGCCGATGCCACTTTACCTTTAGCCGACGCGCTGCGTCTGGCCAAAGCTGCAGGTGTGCGTTATGTGCTGCTGGGTATTCCGGAAGATATTGGTCCGCGTGCCAATTTTGGCAATGGCGGCGCCGACTTAGGTTTTCAGGCATTTTTAAAACGTTTTGTGAATCTGCAGGCTAATCCCTTTGTCGATGGCCGGCAAATTCTGCTGCTGGGTGAAATAAAGCTGCAGGACTTACAACAACAAAGCGTCGCACTGCAAAGCCAGGATGCAGAACAGCTGGCGACTTTGCGCAGCTTATGTGCCCAAATAGATGAAAGAACCACGCCTGTGCTGCGCGCTATTTTCGACGCAGGTTTAACCCCGCTGGTGATAGGCGGTGGCCATAACAATGCGTTGCCACTGCTGAAAGCTTTAGCGCAAAGCAGCGGCTCTCAGGTCAATGCGGTGAATCTGGACCCACACTGCGATTTTCGTTTACAGGAAGGCCGCCACAGCGGTAATGGCTTTAGTTATGCGTCGGCTTTGGGTTATTTAAACCGCTATTTTGTATTGGGGCTGCATGAGCTGAAAAACTCAGCCACTGCCCTTGCCCAGTTGCAGCAAGCCGGCGCTGCTTATTGCAGTTATCAGGATTTATACCTGCATCAGCGCTGTACTTTTGACGAGGCAGTGGCAGAGGCCATCCGGTTTGTCGATCAGCAGCAAACCCCTGTTGGCATTGAACTGGACACCGACAGTATCAGCATGATGCCGGTCAGCGCCTTCACCAACTGTGGCGTGTCGGTGCGTGAAGCCGAGCAGTATGTGTATCAGCTGGCAAAACTGCCACAAAGCCGTTATCTGCATCTGGCAGAAGCTGCACCGGCCCAACATCCGGCCGGTCTTGCTGCCGGTATGTCAGAAGCAGGTCAGGTTCTAACCGCCTTAGTGCTGGCTTTTATACAGGCAAGAAACAAATAAAGCGCTGAAAATCAGCGCTTTATTTGTTTTTTAACCGGCAGAACAGTTATTGGTTTTTCTGGTGAAACCACTGTTTTAACCAGGATGGTAAACCGTGCAGCGCAAAAGGTCTGGAGTATAAAAAGCCCTGGCCACGCTGACAGCCCATTTTTACCAGCCGATCCGCCACCGCCTGCTCTTCAATTCCTTCAGCCACTACAATAAGCTGCAGATTTTTTGCCACATCCAAAATAGCGCCAGTGACTGCAGCCTGGGTGTCGGAACGATGCAAACCGGCAATAAAAGAACAGTCTACCTTCACCTGCTGCACCGGCAACTGGCGGATATAGCCCAAAGACGACAAACCAGTGCCAAAATCATCCAGTGCCAGCGCGACACCCAACTGATGCAAACGTTGCAGCACCAATAAGGCTTTTTCCGGATCACTCAGCAAAGCCTGTTCTTTAATTTCCAGGATCAGCTGTTCCGGCGGCACCTCAGCATCTTCAAGCATCTGTTGAAGTTGCTCTACCAGCTCCATCTGCATTAAATCGCTGCTGGCCAGATTCACCGCCAGCGCAATCTCAAACCCCTGCTGGCGCAGCTGCTGCAGCGTTGTTATCGCCTGCGCTAACACCCATTGGGTTAACGGATAAATCATGCCCATTTCTTCGGCCATCGGCAGAAAGTCTTTGGGTAATAACAAACCTTTGTCCGGATGTTGCCAGCGCAATAACACTTCAGCGGCGACGACTTGTGAGCTATGTAAATCCAGCTGCGGCTGCACGTCCAGCTGTAACTGGTGCTGTACTATGGCGTCGCTGAGCTGCGACATCATCAGCAGTTTGTCGTCGGTGTAACTCTGCATTTGCGGGTGAAACACCTGGGTTTCACTAAAACGGTACAGGTGGAATTGCAGAGCCTGATAAGCTTTGTCCATCAGTTCATTAAGCAGGGTACCGTGTTGTGGATAATGCGCCACGCCACTGGCAATCCGGTATTCGATAGCACAACCATGAATGAGCAAAGGCTCAGGCACTTGTTGTTCAATACGCTGTGCCAGATATTCGGCCTGATGCTGTTTACGCCCGGCATGCACCCAGGCTGCAAAATCAACGCCGCCCAAGTGGGCAACAGCTGCGTGCTGGCTTTGCCATTCCAGTTTCAGCACATCGGGATCATTGACCAGCTGCTGATTGATGCGGGCGGCAATTTGGGTTAATAACAGGTTGGCGTTACTGCGGCCAAGCGCTTTGTTGATATGCTCAAAATCTTTGATTTTTAATAATAATAACGAATAGTGTTGCGAAGGATCCCGTTGCAGTAAGAGTTTGATTTGCTGCTCAAATGCCAGTTTATTCGGATAACCGGTGATTTCGTCATGCAGCATCCTGAATGGATCCGGCAGTTGCTGCACAGTCTTGATATAAGCCTGCAGACTACGATTATGACGCTGACTTCTGAGCAGCAAAAATAACAACAGCAAGGATGTCAGCAGCAACAGCGGCAATAACCAGTCGGCATAAGCAGTTAAGCCGGACAAAGCCCAGGCCGGCGCAGCAAAAAAGGCAAGGAGCAGCCAGACAAATTTCAAAATTTACTTCTCATCAGACGCTGATACTTTCAGCTTACTCTGTTTGCTTATTTTGTAAAGCCGCGCTCAGCGCGGCATTGCTGTAATTTTACCATTAACAATCAACTGCTTAAGCTGAGAAACCCCAAACTGGTAACAAAGTTCTGCCGGCTGACTGATAGCATAAAGGGCAAAATCGGCTTTTTTACCGGTCGCCAGCACACCTCTGTCTGTTTTACCCAGCGCTTTGGCGGCATGTACTGTTATCCCCTTCAGCGCCTCTTCCGGTGTTAACTTAAACAGAGTACAGGCCATATTCAGCATTAGCGGCAGGTTGCAAAGCGGCGAAGTGCCCGGGTTTAAGTCGGTTGAAATCGCGATCGGCACCTGATACTGGCGCAATAAACCAACAGGCGGCATTTTGGTTTCACGCAGGAAATAAAAAGCGCCAGGCAACAGCACTGCAACAGTACCGGCAGCAGCCATCGCCTTCACGTCATTTTCCGTCAGATATTCAATATGATCGGCCGACAAACCGGCAAATTCAGCCACCAGCGAAGCGCCACCCAAAGCCGATAATTGCTCAGCATGTGCTTTGACCGGCAAGCCCAGACTTTGCGCTTTTTCAAATAACAACCGGCTTTGTGCCACTGAAAAACCAATACCTTCACAAAACACATCCACCGCATCGACCAGACCAAGCTGATGTAACGCCGGCAGCATAGTCTCAACCACCAGTTTGATATAACCGTCACTGTTGTTGGCGTATTCAGCAGGCAAGGCATGGGCGCCTAAAAAGGTTTTTTCAATAGCGATGGGATGATGTTCGTCCAGCAGTTTGGCCACTTCAAGAATTTTTTGCTCACTCGCCAGGTCCAGACCATAACCTGATTTGATTTCAACAGTAGTCACCCCCTGGCTCAGCAGTGCATTCAGGCGGTCTTTGCCAAGCACAAACAATTCTTCATGAGAGGCGGCGCGGGTGGCGGCGACAGTTGATTTTATGCCGCCTCCTGCTGCCGCGATATCCTGGTAACTGGCACCATTTAACCGCATTTCAAATTCATTGGCACGGCTGCCGGCATACACCAGATGGGTATGACAATCGATAAATCCCGGCAATAACCATTGGCCCTGACCGTCATACAAAGGAGTGCTGAGTAAATCACAAGGTGGCAGCTCAGCTTTAGGGCCACACCAGGCAATGATGCCGTCTTTAACAGCCAAAGCGCCGTCGCTGATAGTGCCGTAAGGCTGGCCATTGTCAGTCATAGTGGCAAGCTGAACATTGTGCCAGATGGCATCAAACTGATGGGGTGCAGACATAAAAACTCCATAGCACAGAACCATAAACAAAAGCCAGGCAGTACGTCATATGCTGCTGCGCTCATCATTCATTTAACAGCAAATAATCTAACCTGAAGCTCTTGTATATACAATCAACAGCAGTTATTTTTTCCGTTACCAGAGCACTGAATCAAGACGACGCAATATAAGGCTGCCGCGATGCAAAATAACCAGGAGCGCAATCCACCAAAATTCGCTGCTATTAAAGAGTTTATTTTCAGTCAGATAGAATCAGGCAGCTGGCCTGAGCACAGCAGGGTTCCCTCAGAGAACGAATTATGCACCCAGTTTGGCGTTAGCCGGATGACCGCCAGGCGCGCCTTGCAGGAACTGACAGAACAAGGGGTGTTATACCGCACTCAGGGGGTTGGCAGTTTTGTCGCCAGTGCGAAATCACAATCGGCGCTGCTGGAAATCCGCAATATTGCCGACGATATTCAGGCGCGTGGTCATTTTCACTCTGCTGAACTGGTGCAATTAACTGAGCTACCCTGCCCGGCAGTGGTCGCCACAGCTTTGGGATTAAACCGCAACGACCCGGTATTTTTTTCATTAATAGTGCATTATGACAACCAGCAACCGCTGCAATTAGAAGCGCGTTATGTCAATCCACAACAAATTCCTGATTATTTAAAGCAGGATTTTGTGCAACAAACCCCGCACGAATATTTAAGTGCAGTGGCACCTTTAACTGAAGCCGACCACCTGGTTGAAGCTGTTTTGCCCGATGACTTCACCTGTAAGTATTTGAAAATTCAAAAAACTGAACCTTGCCTGCGGTTAACCCGCCGCACTTTCAGTCGTGGTGGCGCTGTGAGTTTTGCTTATCTGACTTCAGCCGGCAGCCGTTACCGGCTGGGTGGTCATCTGAATATCAAACCTAACCACAAAAATTAACCGGAACATTCAGCCATGGCGGCCGTTTTAGCCGCTGAAGCACTGCTGAATACTCTTTCCTTAAGCTCTGGCGGCCTTAAACAAAAACCGGTACGGCAATCAATCTGTTCCCATTTCTTCAGATCACCGGGTTTAAAAAACCGGCGCTCAGGCTATGCTTGTTTCTAACTTCGTCAATCTGAACAAAAAATCTGGTTTTAGCCCACAAGACACTGCTGCTGTTTGCAGTTTTTCTAATCAACTGGCTAGACCAGCGTTGGTAACTCTGTTAATTTCCGAGGCCGGTTTTTGACCAAAATGGCAATGCCGCTCATAAAAACATAACGATAAAGATCAAGATCAGGGTAAACAGACACATGAAACTAACTGTTGCGCACAAAGTGAGCATTGGCTTTGGCTTTATTGCCTTGTTGTTGTTAATCGCCAGTTTGTCGTCACTCTGGAGTTTTGCCGTGGTGTCTGACGCCAGCGGCAGAGTGAACGAGATTGCAGTGCCAGCGCAGCAACAAAGTAACAATGCCCAGATCCAATTACTGAAACTCGCCAAACTATCCGCCCTTGGTTTTACCGCCGAACAGGAAAAAGACATCAGTAAATATCAGGCCGATTTTAATCAGGCAGAACAGCAATATCAGCAGAGTTTCAAAGCACTGCAACAGTTATTACAACAAGTTCCGCAGCTGAATAAACCATTGCAGCAAGCCGGCAAAGACTACAACAATTATGTAGCCGCCGTGACTTTAATGTTTCAGGCTAAACAACAAAGCCTGCAACAGGCGAGAACCGCCGCAGCTGAGCTTGCCACCCTGGTACAACTGATTGACGATGCCGGCGCGACTTTGCTCGATATCTCTTATCTGGAAGTTGCCGGAAAAAAACAACAGATGGAACTGATAGCCGGCGCTGCCGGACGGGTTGATGGCCAATTATTGGCACTGATGCAAACCTTACGCGAAACCGGTGCTTATACCGACCTGTCGCAACTGAGCGAAAGCCAGCAAAACATTGAGTTTGCGCTTAGTGATATGCAGGGCAATCTGGATTACATCAATAATCTGGTCGCCGAGGTGGGTGCGCAGCAGCTGTGGGACGATTTTAACGCCCAGCTTGGCGATTTTAAAAACCGCATTGCGGCCGCCGACAGCCTGGTGGTGCAAAAACAGCAACAACTGAAAGCACTGGCTGAAGCCAGAGCACAACTGGCGGCTTCCGAGCAGGCGGTAACTCAGGCGGTCACAGCGCTGGATCAGGTACTGACAGGTGCAGGCCAACAATTTAACAGCCTGCAGGCGGAAATGTCAGACACCTTAAGTTTTGGCACAGCCCGCACCTTTGTGCTGATGCTGGTGTTGATTGCACTGGCCGGCGCCGCCGCTTACTTTACTATTAATGCCATGTTGCGACCGCTGGGCAGCATTAACAAGGTGCTGGGTGAAGTGGCGGCCGGTGATTTAACCCGTCAGCTGAAAATTGAACAGGATGACGAATTTGGCGCTTTGTCAGCCAAAGTGAATAGCCTGATCCTGGCGCTGCGTGAGCTTATTTATGGCATCAGCGCCAACGCCAGTGAACTGCAACAAAGCTCAGCTTTGTCACGCAGCGAAGTGAATGAAATTCACCAGGCACTGGCGCAGCAACAGCAACAAATTGCTGCGGTGAATCACACCACAATGCAGCTGGAAGAAAATACCCATCAAATTGCCAGTCAGGCGCAACTGGCGGTCAGTGAAATGCAACATGCATTAAGCCAGAGCCAACTGATTGACACCATCTCAGGCCAAAACAGCAACCTGATCACCAGCCTGGCCAGCCAACTCACTGAAACGGCCGATATCATGCTGAAAGTAAATGATCAGTCCAATAATATCGGCAGCATTCTGGCCACCATCCGCAGCATTGCCGAACAGACCAACTTACTGGCACTGAACGCCGCTATTGAAGCGGCCCGAGCCGGTGAACAAGGCCGTGGTTTTGCCGTTGTGGCGGATGAAGTGCGCTCGCTGGCTGTACGCAGTCAGGGTGCCACTGATGAAATCCGCCAGATGATTCAAACCTTGCAACAACAAAGTACCGCCGCTGTGCAGGCGATTAGCAGAGGTAAAACTGCTGCTGATACCTGTGTTGGCCATAACAGCGAACTGGTGGCGTCATTAACGGGAATTAATCAGGCGATTACCCAGATGCATGGTATTAGTGCAGTGATTGCCGATGCCACCGACAATCAGCTGCAACTCGGCTCTGCCATTGGGCAGAATATGAGCCGGATGGTCGAACTGGCGCAACAAAGTAGCGACAAAGCCAGCCGGACTTTAAATCACAGTGATGCGGTGGCACAAAGCGCCGACACACTGCAGCAGTCCATTCAAACCTTTAAAATTTAAGCTGGTAACAAAACAACGCGGGTTCATTTGGGCAGAGATGGAATACAGCACGTCGGCTGAAGGTGGTTGTTATCTCATCAGACAGCCAGGTGTTAAATTCAACCTGGCTGCACAGCATAAAAACTGCCAGATAACATTCAGGCTTCTGCTCAACCCCAGCTTTATCAGATACCGCACCCCATGTGTTGCTGTCTATTTTGTGTCATCACCTGATACTGATTGCTACCCGTTGTTCTCTGCCACAACAACAACTCTGCTGCCGGTTATTTTTCCATCAGCTGGTTGTTCGAACATCGGGAGCAGCAATGGTACCAGCAACTTTTTGATGCCAAATACAGTATGCGGCAGCTTATTCCAGGCAACAAAATAAAAAACCGGCTGAGTTTTAAAGATTAGATTTAACGCAGATTTACATGACAGGTAGTTGCTCACACCAGTCAAAACGGCAAAAACACCGATCACGTAAAATTCAGCGATTCAAAAGAAAAAGGCTGGACTGAGTCCAGCCAGGCAGGAAACGTTTTTTATCCAACCCTGGATTTATGTTGTTCCTTTCATCGATAACGCCTCTGCATATTGCCAAAATAGAGACAAAAAAAACCTGACGAAAACTTGATATTGTCAGCTTCTCAGCAGATTGCCGTACTAAAATCGTCACTGCCAAGTTGCCGGGCCAGGCTCGAAAAATCAGTGGCCCGGATATTGGCCTCACGGGCAAATATTTTGGCTTGTGCTGTCATCGGCTGTAATGAAATGACTAAAGCGCCATCACACTGATGGATTAACATCAGCTGGAACAGCTGACACAACTGATCAAGTCCGGGTTCAGTATTCAGACAAGGGTAAAGCTGCAACAAGAACCGGTAGCCGCCATCGTTATACAGATAAAGCTCGCTGCTGCCACTGCTGCCACTGAGCGGTTGTAATAAGCCGGCATATTGGCGGAAAAACAGCTGCTGTGCAGTCAAGAACTGCAACTGCCTCTCAGCATCGGACTGAAAAGGCTTGCGTTTTAGTATATTTATGACAGAAGGTGTCGCCACAAATAACAATAAATTCAGCAATACCGCAAGCGCCGTAGCCAGCATAAAAACCCACCAAATCCAGTCTGCCCGCCAAAGGCTGCCAAGCCAGTCCCATCTGACTTGCTCCTGCAACAATACATAGGCAGATCCGCTAAAAAGTCCCAGCAGCACCACAAGAGTCAGGCCTAGCATCCATTGATTTGACATACTACCACCCAGATCAGAATAGGCTGACAGTATGCTTTGGTGTGAAGATCGAGACTTTATTACTACATGATAAAAAACTGATAAATCATAAAGATCAACAATATGGCAGCGCATGTACCGGTGATGAAAACCTATAACAAAAACCGGGCACACTTTGGCTATAAGCGGCTGAAACCACTCTTGCCACCTCACTGCCTGATGCAAATTGCGGTGCAGCTAAGCCCTGACTTTGGGTTGCGGCGGTATAAAACTGTTGTTTGGTTGGATGTTCAGGGCTGCACAAATTAAAACAATCGGTCGCAGGCTGCTGTTGCAGTAACTGGATGATAAAAGCGGCAATATCGGCCGCATGCACCATATTCACCGGCAACTCAGCACCTTGCAATACACGTCCGCTGCAGAATCTGGCAGGGTGACGACCAGGGCCAATCAAACCGGCCAGACGTAACGTAACACAAGGGTTTACCTGCTGTAATTCCTGTTCTGCCAGGCGCAAAAACCTCGATTTGGCATCGTCCGCCAACACTGATTTTTCGCTTACTTCTCCTGCCAACCCTTGATAAACACCGGTACTGGAGCAATGGATCAAGCCACGCACCCCGGCCTGATTTGCAAGCTGAGCAACGTTACGTAACAGCAACAGATAGTCTTCCTCACTGCGTGTTTTAGCCGAGGGTGGCAAAGCACAAATAACCCAGGCATCCTGCCAGATTTGTTGTTGTGCTTTGCTTAAACAAAGCTGCGGCAGCTGCAGCAGCATAGGCGTGATTTCTACCGGTAACTGCAACAAAGCCTGCTCTGACTGACGGCTGCCATACAGCTGATAACCAACCCTGGCCAGGCTGACGCCTAATTGCTGCCCCAACCAGCCACAGCCGACGATCACAATTTTACCGCGCATCAAATCAGTTCCCATGTTTTGGCAACACCACAAAACGGCCTTCAAATTCCGCCACCACCTGATCAGCATCCAGCAATTCGACACTCAGGCTTTGCCGGACTTTTTTGCCCTGAGCCAAGGCCTGCAGACTGCCGCGCACCTGCAACAAACTCACTCTGGCCCTGGGCTGATTTTTCAGTGGTGCCAGATAGCGGATACGACCATCGGCCAGCACTATGTCACCGTCTAATCCCAGACTCTGCAATTGCAGATACACCAGTCCCCATCCAGTCAGGGTGCCCAGCGCATAAATGCTGCCGGCAAACATGGTGTGGTGCAGGTTCTGATTAGGCGCTAATGCCGCCTGACAA
Organism: Rheinheimera sp. 4Y26; assembly: GCF_025245835.1. GTDB lineage: Bacteria > Pseudomonadota > Gammaproteobacteria > Enterobacterales > Alteromonadaceae > Pararheinheimera. The sequence goes on along the minus strand of NZ_JAOBWS010000002.1, from coordinate 86,604 downwards.
TAAAGTGTGCTGCCATCAAATTTTTCAATACCAAGCTGCATATAAGCCGACAGCGGAATAGTTTGATGCCACAGCGCCACTAAGGTGTCGCAGCTTTGTTGATAACTCTGCGGGTTACCCGCTACACGCAGGGTTTTCCACATCTGCTGATGGGCAATACCATAGAGCGGTGGTTGCTCAGCGCCATGTTGATAACCGGCTTGCTGGTAAAACCCGATGGCACTTTCTCTGGCATTAAGGATCAACAAACTGGCACCCTGCGCTACCGCTTGTTGTTCCAGCTCCTGTAGCAGTAAAAGCCCGAGTCCCTGCCCTCTCGCCTGCTCGGCCACCGCCATATAACGCACCTGGGCTTTTTCTGCATCCACCAGATGCAAACGCCCGACGGCCAGAACTTCACCGCCTGAGCTTATGATCATCCGGTGTATTGCTTTATCTTCCAGCTCATCCCGCTCAGAGCCGGGTGGTTGTAACCAGGGCGCCCTGAGCACCTGATAACGCAGTTGAAAATAGGCCTGCCATTGAGCTTCAGTCTGCGGCGCGATAAGCTGCCATTTCATCGGTTTTTCCTTCTATAAAAACAGCTTTATTCGCCAGTACGGCGTTCAGCTGTCCAAGCAATTTGGGGGCATTGTGGAGCAAAGCAACAATGAAACTCAAGCCATACTGTACTGGCGGCGCTTGCCGGCACATCAGGCACAGCCAGAGCTGAGCATTCAGGTGCTGCAGGATCACGGCTGCCGTTATCTGTTGTTAAATGGTCAGCGTCAGGGCCAGATGCAACTGCAAAACCCCGCTGCTGTAACCTACCCTCATCTGAAATTGCTGCTGCAGTTACTGGAATCTCTATGCTGGCGGCATTTATTACAACTCGGCCTTGGCGCCGGTGAATTCAGCCGCGCTGTAACCAGCCGCTGGCCGGAGCGGCAACTCAGTACTGTGGAACAAAACGCCATTATCGTTGAGGTTTATCAGCAATTTTTTCTACCGGTAAAAACCGAACAACTACTGTGCACAACAGCCCAACAATTTTGTCTGCAGGCACTGGCAAAGCAGCTGTGTTATGAAGTGATTTTTGTTGACCTGTACCCCTGGCCCGCAGACTGGGCCTGGTTATTACATCAATTAATGCAATTGCAAAGTCCACCTGGCGTGATATTGCTGAACCTGCCGGCACCGGAGTTTTTGCCATTAGTGCAATCTTTTGCCAACAAGGTCAATTACCGGCTGCAGATCTTTGAGGTGGAAGGCTATCTGAATAAAATTCTACAGCTGCGCGCTGAATAACAATAACTTACACCTGCAACCAAAAGGTCACAGGGCCATCATTGACCAGACTCACCTGCATATCGGCACCAAACTGGCCTGTGGCCACCTGTAGCCCCTGGGCTTTGCAATAGCCGGCAAATGCCAGATATAAAGGTTCAGCCACTGATGGCAAAGCAGCCGGCGTAAAACTGGGTCGCAAGCCTGAATTGGTATCTGCCGCCAGGGTAAACTGTGACACCACCAGCAAAGCACCACCTTTTTGTTGTACATTCAGGTTCATTTTGCCGTTTTCGTCGTTAAAAACGCGGTATTTCAGCACTTTATCTGCCAGTTTTTGCATTTTCTGCAAATCGTCGCCGGCCTCAACCCCAAGCAACACCAGCAGACCGGTGCCAATATCCCCTACCAACTGCCCTTCAACCTCTACGCTGGCGCGACGCACCCTTTGTAACAACGCAATCATTTATACTTCCTGAGCAGTTAAACGGTCGGCCAACAACAAAGACATCTGATATAAAGCCCGGCAAATGCCGGCCTCACTGGCGGAATGTCCGGCATCCTGCACTATTTTCAGCACTGAACCCGGCCACTGCTGTGACAAAGTCCAGGCATTTTCCATTTTGCACACAATGTCATAACGGCCGTGCACTATATAACAGGGCAAATGGCGAACCCGGTTTAAATCTCTGAGCAGCTGATCGGGGGCCATAAAACAGTGATGTAAAAAATAGTGGTTTTCGATGCGGGCAAGCGGCAGTGCCGATTCAGCTTCCACTGCGCCGGCGCGCATATTCTGATTGGGTAATAAAGTCGCCACTCTGGCTTCCCACAAACTCCAGGCCTGTGCTGCAGCAAGCTGCACAGCAGCATCCGGGTGCTGTAATAACTGCTGGTATGCCACCAGTACATCAAGCCCCGCCATGCCGGCGATAGGCGCCATAAAATCGGCAAAATAATCGGGAAATAACTGACTGGCGCCACCGCCCGGCCGGTATAACCAGTCAATATCCTGTGGCCTTGCCAGAAAAATGCCACGCAAAATAAAACCCAAACACCGCTCTGGGTGCTGCTGACCATAATAAAGTGCCAGTGTGCTGCCCCAGGAGCCGCCGGCCACCACCCAGCGCTCAATCTGTAAATGCTGCCGTATTGCTTCCATATCTTCACAAAGGGTGGCTGTGGTATTGGCTTCAAGGCTGGCAAAAGGGGTGGACTGGCCACAACCGCGCTGGTCAAATAACACAATGCGATAACGACTGGCATCAAATAAAGTGCGCTGAAAAGGTGAACTGCCGCCACCCGGACCGCCGTGACACATCAGCACCGGAATGCCCTGTGGATTACCGCTTTGTTCCACGTATATACGATGGCCATCAGGCCGGTCGAGAAAAAACGTCTGATAAGTTTCCACTGGTTCAGTGCGATACATCAGTTGACTCCGAAACTTGTGCCTGCTGTTGATGATGACGTTGTGCTGTTAGTTGCCTGTGCTCCAGCTCCTGTAACAAAGCCGTCAGTTCAGCGCCTAATAACACCACCAGCCAGGATAAATAGACCCAGACAAATAAAATCGGCACCAGCGCCAGCGCACCATAAATTGCCTGATAAGACGGAAAATGCTGAATATATAACGCAAAACCTTTTTTCAGCATTTCAAATAACACTGAGCTAAAGAGCGCGCCCCACAGCGCATGGCTATACCGCACTTTGATATTCGGCACCAGCTGATACAACATAAAAAATGCCAGCAACGAAAAAGCATAAGGTGCCAGTCGCAACATCAAAGTGGATAACCAAGGCGTGTAGTTATCGGCCAGATGGGTAAAAGACACTAAATAGGAGGTTAATGCGATTGAGCTGCCGAGTAAAATCGGCCCCAGAGTTAAAATCATCCAGTAAATAGATAATGAAATCATCACTCTGGGCCGTTTTTGCACCCGCCAGATCTTATTCAGGGTTTTGTCGATGTTGTGGATCAGCATTAAAGCCACCACCACCAGGAACATCACACCAACAGTGGTCATCTGACCGATATTTTCAACAAAACCATTGATATAGGTCTGAATTTCAACACCGCGCGACGGCACTATATTGGCGTATAAAAAACTTTCGATTTGTTGGCGCAGACCGGCAAACATCGGAAAGGCGTTTAACACAGAAAAGGCTACGGCCAACAGTGGTACCAGCGACAATAACGAGATATAAGCCAGATAACCGCCGATCATGCCCACCTGATCATGCTGACAGCGCTGCAGATAAAGCTGCACCAGCCGCCAGCTCTGCTGCAGCACTGCAGTGATTTTGCTCAGTTTCACCTCAGACATCCCGTTCCGTCATCCGACTTTTGCTGCAGCCCGCGCCACCTTGCAACATTGCCTGCCGCCTGATTGCGTTATTGCATGGTTACTGTTTTGGTATTGCTCAGCGCTTCGCTGCTGATCTCAACCAGTTCATCATCAATCTGGTCAATAAACAACACTTTCATACCCAGGCGGTCTGCCACTGCCTTGCCATCCTGACTGCCCATACACAAAAAGGCAGTGGACCAGGCATCCCCCAAAGTCGGGTTTTCAATCAGCACAGTAGTAGAGACTGTATTGTGTTTGACCGGCGCACCAATACGCGCATCCAGCACATGGCTATATCTTTTACCATCAGCATCAAAATAATGACGATAGGTGCCGGAAGTCATCACCGCCATAGGCTCAGACTGCTGCACCGTAATGACTTTTTGCAGGGTTTGTGAACCAGGCAACGGCTTTTCTATCGCCACTTTCCAGGCCTGCTGTTGTGGTTTTTTGCCTTTAACCTGCAACTCACCACCTACTTCAACCAGATAATTCTGCACCCCGGCCTGCTCCAGAATTTTGGCAAGCTGTGCCACTGTCCAGCCCTGCGCTATCGAGGACACATCGACGCGCAGCTGGGGCACCTGTTTGGCCAGCATCGAAGGGCTGCGCTGCTGAATTTTTTCCATGCCGATCAGCGCCAGCGTGTCGGCAAGCTGTTGTGCGGTCGGCTGATTAAACTTGTCGGCTTTAAAACCCCAGAGTTCAAATAAAGGTTTGACGGTTAAGTCGTAACAACCCTGGCTTTGTGACGACACAAAACGGGCCTGTTCTACCAGTTGCACCAATTCAGTGCCGACTTCCACTGCTTCAGTACTTTGTTGCTGGTTAAATTTTTCAATCACCGAGTCAGGCCGGTAATTGGACATAGCCAGATCAATCCGTTCAAGCTCGGCTTCAACCTGCTTTTTTAATGCAGCGGCGTCCACCGGTTGTTCTGACCAAAAACTGATATTGTAAGTGGAGCCCTGTGCCGGACCGGAAAACTTCTGGATAGGATCGGCGGGTGTGCAGCTGAATAATGTTGCAGCCGAAAAAAGCAGCACAACCCGGTTAAATGCAGATAACATAAGCGGTTTCCTGTCTTAGAATTGGCGGCAAGTTTACAAAATGCCGCCCACAATTACCAGTACAGGGTCAGTCAGCGGCGGGCAGCTCGATGTGGCTTAAAATCACCTGGTAGCGTTTTTGTTGTTCTGCCGGCAACCAGCCACTTTCAATAATTTCGACACAATGTTGTGCCAGTGCTGTTAAATCCGCATTCAGTTGCTCACGGGCGCTAATAGCTTGCAACAGGTTTAACGCAATGTTGACGTTGCCCGGCGTTTGTTCCAGCGCATAACGGAAATAGTCGATAGCTTTGGAATAATGACTCTGGCCCTCGACCTCTGCTTGCTGCCGTAACTGCTGCTGCTTTTGTTTTTCGTGTTGCATCATCAGGTTCAGCGCACTGCAATACAGATCATCGTCGTGTGCTACTGTGGCGATAGCCGCCATATAGTGTTCACACATCGCCAGATTGTCACTTTCAAAATACGCCCTGGCTCTGTCGAGCATACCAGCCACAGATAAGGTTTTTTCCAGCGACAACTGCTCGCTACTTTCCAGCAGCACCAGGCCTTTTTGCGTTTTGCCTTGCAGGAACAACATCCGCGCTTCCAGTACCAGTCTGTCATGTTCAAAACTAGCCGGGTGAAAGCGTTTTTTAATGGTGCTGATAAAGTTATCAATTTTACCAAAGGTTTCCTGCTGCTCTTTGCCCTGCTGATCCCGCGCCACCTCCAACAGTGCTCTGGCGTAATTGAGCATATTGTCTGCAGTGTCATGCATTGAATAACGGGCTGAACTCAGCAACTTCTGGTGAATATTCGCTGCCAGCTGTTTCTGATTGTCGATCACGGCTAAATGCGCCATTACATGCTGACGTAAATAATTTTTTGGTGAATAACGCGCCACCTGTTCGACAATATCCAGCGCTTCTTTGGCTTTGCTCTGGCTGATATATAACCGGGTTAGCCAGTCCATCGCTTCTACTTTGGTTTCCGCCTGCTGTGACAATTCCAGTAGCAAAGCTTCGGCTTCACCGGCCCGGCCCTGATAACCATAAGTGACGGCCAGCCCCAGTTTGGCCCAGCCAAATTCACGGACGGTCAGTGCCCACAGATATAAATGTTCAGCTTCGTCAAAACGTTCCAGTTTTAATAACAGTTCAGCTTTAAGCCTGCTGGCATGCATCACATATTGGCTCTTATATTCAATGACATGGTCACAGGCGAGAATGGCGTCTTCATAGTCCTGGCTACTAATCGCCTGATAGGCCAGCTGCAGTGTATGGCGGGTGTGATAGGCTCTGGAAATACGACGTTCAAGCTCAGCATAACTAAAAGGTTTGAGCAGATAATCGGCGGGCTGAAATTCAATCATGCCATGCACTGCCTGGCGTTGGCGCTCGGCGCTGACCACCAGAAAACAACAATCGGCTTTAAGTAATTTTTCCGTACGCAGCACTTCCAGCAGCTGATAGCCATTACGGCCCTGCCCCAGGTGGAAATCACACAGAATAAAATCAAAAGACATCCGGCGGCAGTAACTCAATGCCATATCGGCGTCCCTCGCCAGCACAGCATCATCAAACCCAATCAGCAATAACATGCTCTTCACGTAACTGCGGATCTGATCTGAATCGTCCACCACCAACACTGTTTTGTCTTTATAAAAAGCGCGCCGCGACGTCATGCTGCTCCTGCAAACTTAGCTGCCTCTTGCCGTTAAACAGCCGAACAATACACAGCTCTGTACCGACTTGCCATCATTTTTGTCTGCTTTGTACAGCTAGCCAGCGAAAAACAGCCAAAAAAAAGACCGGCAAAAGCCGGTCTTTTTTGTGTCAGGCTAAACGCTGCTTAACCTTCAGCGCGGCTGGCGCGTTTACGATCGTTTTCAGTCAGGTGACGTTTACGGATACGGATCGACTGTGGTGTTACTTCCACCAGCTCGTCGTCATCAATAAATTCCAGTGCCTGTTCCAGGGTGTAACGGATTGGCGGCACTAAGTTGATGGCTTCGTCAGTACCTGAAGCACGTACGTTTGTCAGCTGTTTGCCTTTTAAGCAGTTCACTGTCAAGTCGTTGCTACGGCTATGAATGCCGATCACCTGGCCTTCGTACACTTCTTCGGCATGACCGATAAACATCCGGCCACGTTCCTGCAGCGAGAAAATGGCATAACCGGCAGCTTTACCCATGGCGTTTGAAATCAGTACACCATTCATACGCTGACCGATAGAACCACCTTTATAAGGGCCGTAATGGTCGAAGCTGTTATACATCAGGCCAGTGCCTGAAGTTAACGTCATAAACTCAGTACGGAAACCAATCAGACCACGGCTTGGCATCAGGAAGTCCATCCGGATGCGGCCTTTGCCGTCTGGTTGCATATTGGTCATTTCGGCTTTACGTTCACCCATTTTTTCCATGATAGAGCCCTGGTGCTGCTCTTCCACGTCAATGGTCACGTTTTCCATTGGTTCCATCTTCTGACCGTCGATCACTTTCATGATCACTTCAGGACGGGATACCGCCAGTTCAAAACCTTCACGGCGCATGTTTTCAATTAATACGCCTAAGTGCAGTTCACCACGGCCAGACACTTTGAACTTGTCACCGTCTTCAGTTTCTTCAACCCGCAGCGCCACGTTGTGTTTCAGCTCGTGGGTTAAACGCTCAAGAATTTGACGTGAAGTGACAAACTTACCTTCTTTACCGGCAAATGGTGAGGTGTTGACCTGGAAAGTCATAGTTACTGTTGGCTCGTCAACCTGTAAGGCTGGTAAAGCTTCCAGTGTGGTTGGTGCACAGATAGTGTCAGAAATTTTCAGATCGCCCAAACCGGTGAAAGCAACGATGTCGCCTGCAGTGGCTTCCGGCGTGTCGATACGCTCTAAACCTAAGTAGCTGAATACCTGACCCACTTTACCATTCCGCTTGCTGCCGTCAGCGCCCAGAATAGTCACTTGTTGGTTTGGTTTTAACGAACCACGTTTGATACGGCCGATACCGATAATGCCGAGGTAGCTTGAGTAGTCCAGCTGAGAAACCTGCAGCTGAGTGTCACCGTCCAGTTCTACTTTTGGTGGTGCAACGTGCTTAATAATAGCGGCAAACAGATCGTCAATGTTGTCCTTTGGCTCGTTGTAATCTAATGTTGCCCAGCCATTGATAGCTGATGCGTAAACAATAGGGAAATCCAGCTGCTCGTCAGTGGCACCCAGGTTATCAAACAGGTCAAATACCTGATCAATCACCCAATCCGGACGTGCACCAGGACGGTCAATTTTGTTTACAACAACAATTGGTTTTAAACCGTGAGCAAAGGCTTTTTGCGTCACAAAACGGGTTTGTGGCATTGGGCCTTCTACGGCGTCAACCAGCAGTAATACTGAGTCTGCCATTGACAGAACACGCTCAACCTCACCACCGAAGTCGGCGTGGCCTGGTGTGTCCAGAATGTTGATGTGGTAACCGTTCCAGCGTACTGAGGTATTTTTTGCCAAAATAGTAATACCGCGCTCGGATTCCTGCGCGTTAGAGTCCATTACACGTTCCTGCAGTTTGGCGCGGGCATCAAAAGTGCCTGACTGTTGCAGTAATTTGTCAACCAGGGTGGTTTTGCCGTGGTCAACGTGCGCGATAATGGCGACATTACGCAGTTTTTCGATAGCTGAAGCGTTTACGCTCATCATTTATATCCTCTGTAGCGCCAGCCGACGGAATATCAGCCAGGGGTCTACAACGTAAGTTTCTCTGAAATTAAGGGCGCGTATTCTACTCTTTTTTTTGCCAGAAAGAAAAACATCAGTGCAAGCTTTGAGCGTTATTTTTCATTTTGTTGAATTTTTACCGCCAAAGCGTGACAGCCCGATGAAAGTTGCTATCGTTAGCGCTGCATCAAATTTGGTGCAAAGGATGTTAACTGCGCACCAGCCTGATGCATCAATGCACCTCATTGGTGCACAACTAAATCACAGCTGGATACCGCCTCATGATATAATCATATAAATCAAATAGTTATATTATTGGCATAAAACTGGCTTTGTTAGCGCAACTTATCGGTTCAACCGAAAACCTGAAAACAGCCTGATTGATAACCCGATTCATCCGGAGGATTGCATGTCTGCATCGAACGTTCTGAGTTTTATGAAAGAAAACGACGTGAAGTTTGTTGATTTACGTTTTACTGATACCAAGGGTAAAGAGCAGCATGTCACTATTCCTGCCAGCCAGATTAATGAAGACTTTTTTGAAGACGGCAAAATGTTTGACGGTTCTTCAATTGCTGGCTGGAAAGGTATCAACGACTCGGACATGATCCTGATGCCAGACGCATCTTCTATGGTGCTGGACCCGTTTTTTGAAGAAACCACTATTCTGATCAGCTGTGACGTGATTGAACCAAGCACTATGCAAGGTTATGACCGTTGCCCGCGTTCTATCGCTAAACGCGCAGAAGAATACTTAAAATCAACGGGTATTGCCGACACCGTATTGTTCGGACCTGAACCAGAGTGGTTTATGTTTGACGACGTGAAGTTTAAAAACGACATGTCTGGCGCTATGTTCAAAATTGACTCAACAGAAGCTGCCTGGAACTCAGACAAAGGTTATGAAGGTGGCAACCTGGCGCACCGTCCTGGTGTTAAAGGTGGTTATTTCCCGGTACCACCGGTAGACCAACACCACGACATCCGTAGCGCCATGTGTATGGTGCTGGAAGAAATGGGTCAGGTCGTTGAAGCGCATCACCATGAAGTTGCAACCGCTGGTCAGAACGAAATCGCCACCCGCTTTGCCACTTTAACCAAAAAAGCCGACGAAATTCAGCAGCTGAAATATGTAGTGCATAACGTGGCCAACATGTACGGCAAGACTGTAACTTTTATGCCAAAACCAATTGTCGGTGACAACGGTTCAGGCATGCACTGCCACCAGTCTTTGGCCAAAGACGGCGTCAACCTGTTTGCCGGTGATAAATATGCCGGTCTGTCAGAAATGGCCTTGTATTACATTGGCGGTATTATCAAACACGCCAAAGCAATCAACGCTTTTACTAACCCGTCAACCAACTCGTACAAGCGTCTGGTGCCACACTATGAAGCGCCGGTGATGCTGGCTTATTCAGCCCGTAACCGTTCTGCTTCTGTGCGTATCCCACTGGTACCAAGTGCCAAGGCGCGTCGTATTGAAGTGCGTTTCCCGGATCCGGCGGCCAACCCGTACCTGGCTTTTGTGGCGCAGCTGATGGCCGGTCTGGATGGTATCCAGAACAAGATCCACCCAGGCGATGCCATGGATAAAGACTTGTATGACCTGCCACCGGAAGAAGAAGCACTGATCCCTCAGGTCTGTGGTTCTTTAGACGAAGCGCTGGACAACCTGGACAAATCACGCGCTATCTTCACCAAAGGCGGCGTGATGTCAGACGCGATGATCGATGCTTATATCGCATTAAAACGTGCTGAAGCCAAACGGGTTTCTATGGCTGTACACCCACTGGAATACGAACTGTATTACAGCGTTTAAGAGGAAAATCGCAGTCGCGAAACCTCTTCACATATGACAATAAGTCGTACCATAAAAAGCCCGCATTTGCGGGCTTTTTGTTCTGGTCAAATGCAATAAAGCACGATAGAGTAAACAAAAAATTACTAAACGACTCACTTGTTGTTATAGGTATAAAATGAAAAAAGCAGTTTGGTTGTTGTTAATCACTTCATTGGCTTTGTCGGCGGCAGATGACAAAAAGGTTTTTGTAACAAAAGACAAAAACAACAATCTGGTATTTTCTGACAGTCCAAGCCCGGGCGCTACTCAGGTCACAGTCAAAGACAATGCCACCATCATGGCACCTGCTTCGTCCGCGCCGCTACCAGCCCCTGTGGTGCAGGAAGATACCAAATTTGAAGTGGCCATTTCCAAGCCGGAACAACAAGGCACAGTGCGCGAAAACAGCGGTACTGTGTATGTGTCAGGGCAGATCAAACCTATGTTTGCCACTGGCCTGAGGGTCAAACTTTATCTGGATGGCAAGCAGGTGGCGGGCCCAACCGGCAATGCCAATTTTATTCTGCATGATGTGGAGCGCGGCGAACATCAATTAATGCTGGAACTCCTGAACGAAAGCGGCAAGGTTATTGCAACTAGTCCTACCACGACCTTCTATTTACATAGAGCTTCGATAATTTCACCAAAATAGTGCATCAGGGCTGAATTTTCAGCCCGCAACCGCTACACTGCCGGTTTTGATGCACTAAAGTGGTGCAGAGGGCCAGCAGCTTGACTCAACCAGCATTAAATTTAGCCGGCATTGATTATGCCAATCACCTGACCACCGCCATTATGGTGTTGGATGCTCAGTTACAGGTGCAATATTTTAATACCGCCTGCTGTGCATTACTCAGCATTGGTGAAAAACGGCTGCTGAATCAATATTTTCCTGCCCTGTTCCAATTCAGCGAACTGCATGCCAGCCGTTTGCTCAGCACATTGTCGACCAAACAAGGTTTTGGCATCAGCGATGTGCATACCGTATTGCCCGACGGCCGTCATATTCTGCTGGACATTACCGCCAGCAGCCTGGAGACAGAACAAGCTTCAGTGTTGGTGGAACTGAAGCAAGTTGATCAACAACGCAAAATCAGTATGGAAAGTTTGCAGCAGCATCAGCATTTAGCGGCAAGGGAGCTTATTCGTGGTCTGGCCCATGAAATTAAAAACCCTTTGGGTGGATTGCGTGGCGCAGCACAGTTGCTTGAAGAATCGCTCAATGATGAGCAAAAAGAATATACCCAGCTGATTATCGCTCAGGCCGACCGGCTCAGAAATTTAGTGGACCGGCTGCTTGGCCCTTATAAACCGCCACAACGTAGTCTGGCCAATTTACATCAGATCATCGAGCGGGTCTGTCAGCTGGCACAAATGGATAACCCTTCTGACGTGCAATTTTGCCGCGATTACGACCCCAGCATTCCGGATTTTTTACTCGATCCGGAGCTGATTGAACAAGCGCTGCTGAATATAGTGCGTAACGCGCAGCAAGCACTGACACAAGGCGGCGATATCACTTTGCAAAGCCGTATTTTGCATCAGCATACCATTCATGGCCGCCGCCACCGTTTAGTGGCCACCATCAAAGTGATCGACAACGGCCCAGGTATTCCACCTGAGATTAAAGACACGCTGTTTTACCCTATGGTCAGCGGTAAACCGGGTGGTACCGGCCTTGGTTTATCCATAGCCCAAACCCTGATCCACCAACATGGCGGCTGGATTGATTGTGACAGCTGGCCCGGGCGCACCGAATTTACTTTATATCTGCCGATCAACAGCACGGCCCATCACGCAGGAGCTTAAGCATGCATCAGGATGTCTGGATTATTGATGATGACAACTCAATCCGTTGGGTATTGGAAAAAGCGCTGGCCCGCGCCGGCATTGCCTGTGAAAGTTATGCCTCAGCGGATTTAATGTTACAGCGTCTGGAATATGATCAACCGGCTGTGGTGGTATCCGATATCCGCATGCCGGGCACTGATGGCATGGCGTTACTGTCCAAACTGCAACAGCTTGCCCCCGAGTTGCCGGTGATTATTATGACAGCGCACTCCGACTTAGACAGTGCGGTCAATGCTTTTAAAAGGGGCGCTTTTGAATATTTGCCCAAACCTTTTGATATTAACGAAGCTGTGGCGCTTATAAGCCGTGCTTTGGAGCACGCCAGCGCCAAAAAACCAAAACAACAGCAAGTTGCAAGCACACAACTCACTGAAATTATTGGTGAAGCACCGGCGATGCAGGAGGTGTTTCGTGCCATAGGCCGTTTGTCGCGTTCCAGCATCAGCGTGTTAATTAATGGTCAAAGCGGCACCGGCAAAGAGCTGGTGGCACATGCGCTGCACAAACACAGCCCAAGATCAGAGCAGCCTTTTATTGCGCTCAATATGGCCGCCATTCCAAAAGATCTGATTGAATCTGAGCTGTTTGGCCATGAAAAAGGTGCTTTTACCGGTGCCGCCAATCTGCGTAAAGGCCGTTTTGAACAGGCCGATGGCGGTACTTTATTCCTCGATGAAATTGGTGATATGCCGCTGGATGTACAAACCCGGTTATTAAGGGTGCTGGCCGATGGTCAGTTTTACCGGGTCGGCGGTCATCAGGGCGTCAATGTGGATGTGCGTATTATTGCCGCCACCCACCAGAATCTGGAGCAACTGGTGGCGGAAGGAAAATTCCGGGAAGATTTATTCCACCGCCTCAACGTGATCCGCATTCATATCCCGGCACTGAAAGATCGCAAACAGGATATTCCAAAGCTGGCGCAACACTTTTTACAACAAGCCGCCAAAGAGCTGAATGTAGAAGCCAAAAGCCTGGCAAGTGACACTGAAAAATACATCAGTCAACTCGACTGGCCCGGCAATGTGCGCCAGCTGGAAAATACCTGCCGTTGGTTAACAGTGATGGCCAGCGGCAAGCAGGTATTATTATCAGATTTACCACCTGAACTGACCGCCGCGCCCAAAGTGTACAGTGCCGCCAATGGTGAGCAGCATCATAGCTGGCAAGAGTTGCTGGCCGCCTGGGTGCAACAAAAACTAAATGCCGGTGAAGAAGATATTTTGTCAGAAGCCGGCCCGGAATTTGAACGTATTGTGCTCAAACAAGCTTTGCAGTTTACCCATGGTCATAAACAGGACGCTGCCAAACGCCTTGGCTGGGGCCGCAATACATTAACGCGTAAACTAAAAGAGTTGGATATGGAATAAGGTTTGGCGCCAACTGCAGAGGGCAACTTATGCCGGCGAATTAGGCCTGCAACTTAAGCTGCTCACTTCTGGCGCCTGTTCTTTGCAGCAAGTTAAGCTCTGACCAGAGCGCTGATGAATACCTTGAATAAAACCCGGAAGAAAATAAGACGCAGCCTTTGCAAAAAAGCTGCAGCTTATTGTTTTCCAGCCAGTTTTTGTAATAGCTCCAGCCGTTGCCGCTCTTCGTCCGAAAGCTGTGCCGGTTCATCCGACAACGAATCCAGCGACATATACTCCACCTGATATTCAGGCTTTGCACTTTTGCCATAACGGGTTGGCTCTGAGGGTGACGCCGACATTTGCTCCAGCACAAAGGTCCTGAGCCAATAAGGGCCACTGCGTCCTGCCAGTACCGACTTATGCACCTTTAGTTTTAATTGTTGTGCGCCGCTGCTCAGTTTGTCCGTCGCGGTGAGCTGTGCCAGTGGTCGGCCATCCTCAGTGAATAAGTTGGCGCGAAGCCGGTAAAAGCCCGCTTGTTTGACGGTTAACTGCAGCGGGATCACCAAATCGGCACCAACAGGCGAAGGACTGTCGACAGCAGTAATTTCGGCCACCGGCTGGCTGTATTCAATGGCAGTTTGCAGCTGCTGTGTTTCACCCCGGGCGTCAAACACAAAACGCACTTCGAGCTCACCATCCCAGCCTTGCCCTTGATCAGGGGCCTGTGGCGTTAATACCGCATCATAACGGCCGTCCTGCCCTGTCAGAGCCTGACTGGCTAACAGCTCGCCGTTGTGCTGCGACAGCAATTGCACCTGCACGCTATTTAATTCAATACCCTGGCTGATGAGGCTGACCTGCACCGGCTCCGGGTAACTGAACCTGTATTGACTGGCTTCGAGGCGAATACTACCGCCTTCTGTCAGTGGAATGGTCTGGGCAAAAAACTGATTGGGCGCCAACAACTGAGTGTCAGCACTGCTCAGCGGCCTTGAATAAGCCGGCGTTGCCACTTCAGCTGCATAACTTTGTGCCACCAGTGCAAAACTTTGTTGCAGCTCCTCCGGCAGTTGTTCTTTCACTTCAACCACCTCAGTACCCTGCGTTGTAATGCCCGCTGAAGCTTCCGCCTGAGCTGGAGGCGGTTCTGCCACAGCTTCGCTTTGAAGCTGTGGCTGCGGCTGAACCTCTGGTCGGCTCAACCACCACCAACAGACGCCTGCCAGTATTGTCAGTGCAATAAATGCCCAGCTATGACGCCCTCTCATCATTAACCCTGATTGGCAGTGCGGTATAACAAGTCAGACATACTGTAAGTTTCCGACCCTTTGACCACCCGGTACTTCGAGGCAAAGATCCACCAGCCACGGCTTTCATCATAAGTAGTAAAACTCAGCGCCTTGCCGTTCAGATAAGTTCTGCTGCTGTACACTGCCGTAACATTACCGCGCCTGGCCGCGTCAATCAGATTGCTGTGGCTGTAGTCCTGGCTCATCAGCATCGGATAGTGATAAGGCATAAAGTTGCTGACACCGGTCTGGCTGGTCAGTTTGCCATCAAAAGCCACTGAGCCTGAGCAGCTGTCAAAAGATGCTGCTGCTGAAGCACCACAACTGGAATGCGGCGCCACTACACCGTCGTCATTACCTGGTAAAAACGGGCTGGTCAGGCCTAAAAAGGCAGAAGAGGCACCGGCAAAACGTAACCGCGGCACCCGGCTACCTGGCATTGGCGCGAGCTGCCTGGCGCTATTGACTCTTAAATCCTGCAACACCCCCACATTGGTAGCATTTGGAATTTCGCCCAGCCACAAAGACAAAGCGGCTTTGAGTGCAGCATCAATTAAACCGCCGCCTGTCGCGACATTCACCGCTAAATCAGCCAGCTCTGAACCACCGCCGGCACCGGCAAAGTCAAAGGTCGCAACAATATTTAACGGTGTTAAGCCGGCGTTTTGCAGCCAGAGCGCCTGATTGTCAATCAGATAACGGCTGACTAAATCGCCGGTCGAGTGACTGACAATAATGCAGCCGTTTTTACAGGTGTTATTCAGTGATAATTGTTTCAGTTTGGGCCAGACATAGTCGGTGGCAATTTTGCCTTTGATACGCTCATGGGATGGCCAGTCAATCCGCACATCAGCTCTGGCATTCCAGTAGTTCTGCCAGTAAGACTCACCATTGCGGGTGACATCGGCCGCTGCTGGTTTTGTTTTTAATTGGTCTGGTTGAAAACCGTGGATCAGCACCACCGGATAACCGGCCACCGCAGCCTGCGCCTGGAAGCTGAAGGCTGCTAAAGCCGCCAGCGAATATAAAAGTTTCATCGTCTATCCCCATCTTGTTATTGATTATGTTCGGGAATTACCTGTTACAGCAGTCAGGCACAGCCCGTCAGGGTTCCAAGATAGAGTAAAAAAGGCTGAACACAACCAAAGCTTTTGGGTAAATTTGTTAACAAAACACAAGAAATAACACTGTGTTGTTTAAATATTTTTTAGATAAAAATCTGAGATGGTTAAGTAACTGCTGATATAAAAGCCCGGCCTCCAGCGCATTTACGCCGATCTTTGTGTATCGCTGTTTAAAGTGATTACTCCAATTATTTTTCCAGACTGATGATTTTTTTAGCTTTTCACCGCTATATCGGCGTAATTCTGCGTAATAGCTGCCAGCCAGACAACACAAAGCCGGAATAATCCGGCTTTGTTGTATGCGCTTTTCAAAACGCGAACTGCGGCTTTGTTTATTCAGTGCCTGCTTTGCCCTGGTGCTCTGCCATTTTTTCCTGCATACGCTGGCGCATTTTCGCTTTACGTTCATCCAGTTTGGCTTTTTGCTCCGGCGTTAATAAAGCCCGGATTTGGTGTTGTAACTTCAGCTGCGCGACTTCCTGCTCCAGTTTTTTCGCCTGCTGTTTTTCCAGAATGACCCGCACACCGGCTTCATCAAAAGTGTCACTGTTTAACACCGACTGCAGCTCTTCATGCATGGCATAACGTTCAGCTTTATTCAGCATTTGTTCGCGGTGGGCTTTTAACAGCGCATCCACCTGCGTTTTTTGTGCGTCGGTTAAATCCAGCCCTTTAAACATTTTGCCATCGGCCAATAAATGGCTACCGTGACCACCATGGCGATCACCAGCCAAAACTGCAGTGCTGGCACCAGCCACAAGAACTGAGGACAAAACTAAAGCTAACAGATTGAATTTTTTCATTTTAAGCTCCATGACTCTGGGGTTGTTTTACATTGATTGCGCTGGACTCAGCAGCGATGAAACAAGCATACTCTGTGTTATGCAAAGCAACGCCAAGCCAGGGTAAAGGTTGTGTAAAGAGCATTGTCGCTTTGTGTCACAGCGATAAACTGCACCTGAGCCAGCCTTGAGGATAAGCCATGACCCCAAAAATCCTGCTGATTGATGATGACGATGAGCTGAGTCAGCTGGTGATCGATTACCTGACGCTGGATGGTTTTCATCTGGACAGAGCAGCCGACGGCCCGGCCGGTTTGCTTCGGGCGCAAAGCGGCCAGTATCAGCTGATTTTGCTCGATGTGATGCTGCCTGGGCTGGATGGTTTATCTTTGCTGCGCCAGCTACGGCAATCGAGTTATTGCCCTGTGCTGATGTTAACAGCGCGTGGTGATGACATCGACCGTATTGTCGGGCTGGAACTTGGCGCCGATGATTATCTGGCCAAACCTTTTAATCCCAGAGAACTAAGTGCCCGGGTGCGCGCCATCCTGCGGCGGGTCGAACTTGCCCAACAACCTGCTGCGCCGCAGCAACACAATCTGCTGGAGCTGAATAATGTGCAGCTAAACCGGCAAAACCGCCAGGTGCACTGCGCAGGCAGTGTTGTGGTGCTGACCGCGACTGAGTTTCAGCTGCTGGATTACCTGATGAGCCATGCCGGCAGCGTTATTACCAAAGAAGACTTAAGTAAAGAAGTACTGGGCCGCACACTGCAACTGTACGACCGCAGCCTGGATGTGCATATCAGCAATATCCGCAAAAAACTCAGTGTGGCCGATGCCGGTGAAAAAATTCAGACGTTGCGTGGCAGTGGTTATTTATTTCTGGAGCAAGCATGACCTTCGCAGCACTGAATCCACTCCGTTATCTTGCGGTACGGATTTTTGCCTGGTTCTGGCTGGTGTTATTGCTGACGATGGCCGGTGCCTGGTTATTGGCCAAAGGGCTTAATGACAACACCGAAATCCGCCGGCTGCCGCACGACATCAGCCATCAATTACAACCTTTGCTGAAATCGCTGCAAAAAGCGGATTCAATTGAAGAATTGTCAAAACGCATTAACCGGCGTGATCACAACCGCTGGCTGGTGGTGGACCCCGACACCAATCAGGTGCTGAACAGCGAAATTTTGCCGCGTAACTTTGATCAAAACTGGCTGACCGAGTTGTCGCAACTGGATAAACCCAGATTATTGCTGCATCGCAATACGCTGTTGGCCGGGCCCTTTCTGGTGAATTTTAACGGCAGAACACTGGCGCTGTATCAACAACGCGCCAGGCCACAAAACCCGGGCTTTGATTTAATGGCACTGCCTAAGTATTTGTTACCGCTGCTGTTATTTGCAGTGTCAGCACTGGCCAGTATTGTGCTGGCGCTTAGCATCACCAAACCGCTTCGGCTGTTGCAACAAAAAAGTCTCGACTTTGCCGCCGGCGATTTACAGGCCCGTGCCGAAGCACCGGCCCGCCGGCAGGATGAAATAGGCGAGCTTGGCCGCGGTTTTAATCTTATGGCGAGTAAAATCAGTGATTTATTGCAAAACCAACAAAGATTATTAAGAGATGTGTCGCACGAGCTACGCTCACCTTTAACCCGGGCGCAGCTTGCCATCGCCCTGGAGCAACGTCAGGGCGGCGGCCAGCAATTACCAAGGTTACAACAGGAGCTGGAGCGGATCGACGCTTTACTGGAAGAGTTACTCACTTTCAGCCGGTTGGATGCCGGTCAGTATCAGTTGCAATTGCAGGAGCTGGACCTCGTTGAACTGATTGAAGAAATTTTTGAAGTAAACAGGCTGGATGCCGACGAAAAACAGTTAAGCCTGCACCGCGACAGCCCGGCGCGCTGCCTGCTGCAATGTGACAGCAGGCTGCTGGCCCGTGCTATTGAAAATGTGCTGCGTAATGCCATTAAATACAGCCCGCCAGGCGGCAACATTCAGCTACGCCTGTTACAAGAGCAAAACCAGACCAAACTTCGCATCTGCGATCAGGGCCCGGGTATTCCACCAGATTGCCTGACGCAGATTTTTGCGCCTTTTTACCGGGTGTCTGACAGCCGCAACAGCGCAACAGGCGGTACAGGCCTGGGTCTTGCCATTGCAGCACAAGCGGCAAAACAACATGGCGGCAGCATCAGCGCCAGCCTGCCGGATAGCGGCGGTTTATGTATAGAATTCACTTTCGCCAACAGGAGCAGTCCGGTTTGACGTTATTCCCAATGCTGAAGCCTGGTTTAACTCAGGCTGATTTCAGTTCAGGCACCGCCACTGTCGCTTTGCAGCAACTGTGGCAACAAGGTCAACACCATTATTTTACCGGCACGGGCGGCTGTCGACTGCACTACAGCAGCTGGCAACCGGCACAGGCCACTGCCGCTTTAGTGTTGGTACCGGGCCGCATCGAAGCTGGCCATAAATATGCCGAGTTTATTGCCGATGCGCTGCATTCGGGTTATCAGGTGTTTGTGCTGGATCATCGGGGTCAGGGTGCTTCAGAGCGTTTATTGGCTGACCCACAGCGCGGTTATGTCAAAGATTTTTCCGATTATGTTGCTGATTTACAGCTGTTTATTGAAGAAATCATACCAGGTTGCTGCAGCTTACCCCTGCTGGCCGTTGCCCATTCGATGGGTGGCGCCATTCTGGCCGCGTATTTACAGCAACAAAGACCAGGCCTGATTCAGGCGGCTATTTTCAGCTCACCGATGTGGGGCATTCACACCAACCCGATACCGGCAGGTATTGCAGCAGCCATGGCCAATTTTATGCGTGGGTTGAACCGGCTATGCAGCGAGCAGCCCTGGTATGTGCCAGGTCAGGGGCCTTACCAGCACAAAGCTTTTGAGGGCAATGACTTAAGCCACAGTGCTGAGCGCTACCAATGGTTTCGTGATTTATATCAGCAATATCCAGCATATCAGCTGGGTGGTGTCAGCTGGCACTGGCTGGCTGAAGCTTTAGCGGCTTGCGAAAAGCTTCACAGCGGACCGGCGCCGGCTATGCCTTGTTTACTATTGCAAGGTGCAGAAGATACTGTGGTAGATAACCGCCAGCAGCTGTTATTGTGGCAGCATTGGCGCCGGCAACAGCCACTGCCGGACGCCCTGACAATTCAGGGCGCCCGGCATGAATTACTCACAGAAACGGATGAGGTCCGCAGCCAGTGGTTCAGCGCTGTGAATCAGTTTTTGTCCGGGGTTTTGGATATTCAGGCACAGGCACCACAGAAACCGGATCGGCATGGATAATCACATCGGCATCACGGAATAAGGCTGCCACTTTATGTTCGGCCTGATCCACAATGTCATGCGCGTGTAACAACGATAGCTGATCGGACAACAGTAACCTCAGCTGTACAAAGACTGTTAAACCGGCCTGACGGGTTTTCAGCTGATCCACACCATAGACTTCCGGCAGTTGATGCAGGACGTCGACAATTTGGGTGCGCTCAGCGTCGGTCAGCTCTTCATCAAGTAAATGCCGTAAACTCTCCAGTGCCAGCTGCCAGGCTGTCCATAACAAATACAGCGCTATCAGCGCCGTCATCACCGCATCAGCCCAGAGTACAGAATTATTCACCAGCCACAGCGCCGCTATCACAGACAGGTTCAACAGCACATCACCGCTGTAATGTGCAGAGTCAGCTTTGACCGCCAAAGAGCTGGTTTTTTTGATGATCCAGCGCTGTACCAGCACCAGCATCAGGGTGAGAGCTGTGCAAATGAACGTCAGAAGAATGCCGCTATTGAGGGCACCCACAGGTTCAGGACTAAAATAACGGCTGACGCCCTGATATAACAACAACACAGCAGCGCCGGTTAAAAAGGCGGCCTGAAACAACGCCATAATGGCTTCGGCTTTGCCATGACCAAAACGATGCTCCTGATCAGCAGGCTTGAGCGCATAACGTAATGCAATAAAATTCAGCGTCGACACCAGCACATCCAGCAAAGCATCCATAAAAGATGCCAGTGCCGAAGCGGCGTTGGTCATAATAGCGGCAGTCAGTTTTAACGCCACAATCACCAAAGCCGTCAGCAGGGTCAGATAGCCGGAACGGCGCACCCACAACTGATAATTCGCATGACTCATGACACACTCCTGTGGTTAAACTGCGCCGGCAAACCCCTGCTGCCGCCAGGCTTCATAACTGATAATGGCCACTGCATTGGCCAGATTTAAACTGCGGGCATCGGCCATCATCGGGATTCGGATACGAAACTCAGGCGCTATGGCATTACGCACTGCGTCTGGCAAACCATGAGTTTCGGAGCCAAACAACAATACATCACCAGCCTGATACGCCACTTCGGTATGAGGACGGCTGCCTTTAGTGGTGCAGGCGATAATACGCCTGCCATTCATCGCCTGTAAAAATGCGTCGTAATTGGCGTGGCGGCTTACTCTGGCTAAATCATGATAATCCAGTCCGGCACGGCGCAGTTTTTTTTCTTCAAAATCAAAACCTAAAGGTTCGATTAAATGCAAAGCACAACCGTTATTGGCGGCCAGCCTGATAATGTTGCCACAATTTGGTGCAATTTTCGGTTCAAATAATGCGATATGAAACATAAAGGTAACTTCCGCTTTTGCCAGCGCCTGGCATGGCAGCTTCTGAACTTCAGCTTGTTCAGAAACAATCAGATAAAAACGGCAGTATACCGAAATTTATAATACGGACACAAAAAAGCCCAAGGATAAAAAAGCCAGACTGCTGGTAATTTGGCCAGGCTTCACCAATAATTTCGGGACATATGTAAGCAAGGAAGCCATGATGTTACACAGCAGCTACACAGAGTTTGCCAGCTCTTTTGTATTATCTGTCCCTGGTTTGGGTTTAGTTCTGCTGCTGGCCTGGGTGTTGATCCAACGCCGCGCTCAACTGCAGCGCAGTCCGGTGCAACATCTGTCGCTGGACAGTTTTTTCAGCAGTTGCCCCTGTGTAGTCTGGCTGGCCGACACAGACTTTCAATTGCTGCAGGCGAACCCGGCAGCCCAACAGTTAAATTGGCTACCTGGCTCCAAACCACAATATTATCAAAGTAAATATTGTCAGCAGTCAGCCTGGCCGGATATCAGCGCTGAATTACAGCATCAATCGCACTGGCACGGCATGGTCTGGCTCAGTACCGAGACCGAACCTAAAGCCATGCAACTTTGGATCACCAGGTTATTACACAACAAATCAACCTTTTATCTGGTGGTGCAACATGACATCAGCGCAGAGCAACAACAACAGGCGCAGCTGCAACAACTCAGCACCCACGACGCGTTAACAGGATTATCAAACCGGACTTTATGGCTGGCGCAACTGGAACCCGTGTTACAACAGTGTCAGGCCAGCCAGCGCCATTGCGCCGTGGCACTGCTGGAGCTGACTGAGCTGAACCAAATAAGACAACAATTTGGTAATCAGCAGGCACTGATCCTCGAATGTTGGGTCGCCGAACAACTGCAACAACATTTACCGCCAGCCGCCGTATTGGGGCAATTTTCCGAACGACGTTTTGCGCTTATTTTTAAACCTGAACATTGCCAGCAACAAACTGAACTGGCGTTGTGGCAGCTGGCACGGCAGCTGCAGCTCTGTTTACAAAACCCCTGCCCTTTAACCGACTTTGAAGTATCACTGCAGTGTTATATTGGCCTTGCAGTGTATCCACAATCCGGTACTGACAGCGATGCTTTGTTGCAACATGCCAACTGGGCACTGCAACAAGGCATGCAGCAACAACAACCTATTACTTTCTGGCAACAACCGGGCCTGGCTGCTCCTGCCGACTGGCAAACCGCGGATGAACTGGAACAAGCGTTGCGCCAGTATCAGTTTGAACTTTGTTATTTACCCTGTTATCAGTTGGAGCAACATCTGCTGACTGCTTTAACAGTGCAACTGGCCTGGCATTCGCCCAAAAGGGGTTTATTGTGGTTAGAGGATTTTGCCGCTGTGGCCGCACAAAGCCATCAGTTATTGGCGATTGAACGTTGGCAATTTCAGCAACTGTGCCAGCAACTGTGGCAATGGCGCCAGCAAGGCGTGACGGTGCCTGGCATCCGGCTGGAATTATCAGCTTTGCAATTACAACAACCCGATTTAGTGGCTTATCTGCTGCATCATCTGCAGGAATGGACGCTGGATCCGGCGTTGTTTTCGCTGATGATCGACGAAACTTATTATCTGGAGCAACCAGGCCTTGCCCATAAGCAAATGGAAGCACTGGCCAAAGCCGGTTTTTCGTTATGGTGGTTGAATTTCGGCAGCGGCCAGACCCCGCTGTTTTTATTACAACAACCCTACTGGACCGGCGTTATTCTGGCGGCAAGTACCGTAGCTGAACTGGAAAATGACGACCAAAAACGCCATTTGTGCAGTTGCCTGATCCGTCTGGCAGCATCACAACAGCTCAGAGTGTCTGCGCTGCAGATTGATAACGAAATGCAAGGCTATTTATTGCATGTGATGGGATGTCAGCTTGGCACCGGCCTGTTATTTGGCCAGGCGCAGAATGCAGGGCAAATCAGCAAGATTTTAATGATTGAGCAGCAGACACAAAAAACCGGCTAAATAGCCGGTTTTTTATTGCTTTAAAATCATCCGTACAACGGCTGATTTTTTTATTCGTCGCGTTTTTCCCTGCCAAGCAAGTCAATAGCAGCTGCGCGGGCATCTTTACCCTGATATAACACCTGATAAATTTGCTCGGTAATGGGCATCTCGACACCAACGCGGGTAGCCAGATTAAATACTTCTTTGGCATTGCGGTAACCTTCCACCACCTGGCCAATCGAAGTCATTGCCTCTTCCACACCAGCACCTTGCCCCAGCAACAAACCAAAACGTCTGTTACGGGATTGGTTGTCGGTACAGGTTAAAACCAAATCGCCTAAACCGGCCATGCCCATAAAGGTTTCTTTTTGAGCACCCAAGGCACAACCCAAGCGGCACATTTCTGCCAAACCCCGGGTGATCAGCGCAGTGCGGGCATTGGCACCAAAACCAATACCGTCGGCCATGCCGGCGCCTATCGCAATAACGTTTTTCACTGCCCCGCCCAGCTGCACACCAATAAAATCCGGATTGGTATAAACCCGGAAAGTACGGCCACAATGCAATAAATCCGACAGCACAGTGATAAATTCAGGATCAGTGGACGACAGCGAAATTGCCGTTGGTAAACCTTGCGCCAGCTCTTTGGCAAAAGTCGGGCCTGACAAGACCGCCAGCGACACCTCATCTCCGAGAATATCGCGGGCGACATCCTGCAACAGACGACCGGTATCGGGTTCTAAACCTTTGGTTGCCCAGGCCACACGGGCGTGTGGTAACAAATAAGGTTTAATTTGTTTTAAGGTGTCAGCAAAAGCATGACTCGGCACCACCACCAGCACGTTCTGGCTGGCTGCAACGGCCGATGGCAGATCGGATGTTACCGCTAAAGTATCCGGCAGTTTGATATCCGGCAGATACTTATGGTTGATCCGATCTTGTTGCATCGCAGCAATATCTTGTTTACTGCGGCCCCACAACAGGGTCTGGTGACCATTACGCGCCAGACAAATAGCCAGCGCTGTGCCGTATGAACCGGCGCCTAAAACTGTGATAGCCGCAGACATAACAAAAGCTGTATTAGTTTGGCAGCTGAGCTTGCGCTTCAGCCTGGCGCTGCTGCATATATTGTGCAAACAGGGCGTCGAAGTTTACCGGTGCCAGGTTCAGTTGTGGGAAAGTACCACGGTTGACCAGGCTTGATACTGCTTCACGGGCATACGGGAACAGAATGTTCGGGCAGAATGCTGCCAGCATGTGCGCCATTTGAGCATCATTTAATGCTGGTACTGAAAAAATACCGGCTTGTTGCACTTCACATAAAAACGCCGTTTCCTGACCGATAGTTGCTGTGACTGTCAGCGACAACACCACTTCAAAAGTATTGTCATCCAGTTTTTCGCTGCGGGTGTCCAGGTCTAACTTCACTTCCGGCGTCCACTCTTTGCGGAAAATTGCCGGAGAATTTGGCGCTTCAAATGAAACGTCTTTCACGTAAATACGCTGAATTGCAAACTGAGCCTGCTGCGCGTCTGCAGCTACATTGTTTTGTTCGTCGGCCATGATGTGTCCTAGCTGAATTGATTGTTGTTATTTAAAAAGCAGAGTGTCCAGTTTTCCCTGCGCTTCAAGCGCGTGGAGATCGTCACAGCCACCAATATGTTGTTCATCAATAAAGATCTGCGGCACTGTAGTGCGGCCACCGGCTTTATTGATCATTTCCGGGCGAAGCTCTGGCTGTTCATCAATTTTGAATTCCTGAAACTGCACAGCTTTAGCGGTTAATAATGCTTTTGCGCGAACACAATACGGGCAATAGGCTTTAGTGTAAATAGTGACACTGGCTTGGTTCATTACTGCAAATCCTGTTATTTTTTCACCACAGGTAAATTAGCTTCTTGCCATTTGCCCATGCCACCACGCAGTACAGCAACCTTGCTAAAACCAGCCTGGATCAGCTGTTTTGCTGCGCCCTGAGCCGACATGCCGGCCTGACAGATGACAATAATGGGTGCGTCTTTATTTTTTTCAAGGGTGGTTATCTGGCTGGCAAATTGTGCCAGTGGCATATTGCGTGCACCGGTAATATGACCCTTTTTAAAATCGTCAGCGCTGCGGATATCCACCAGCTGCGCATCTTCTCTGTTCACTTTAATGGTGAGTTCTGTGGGGGTCACAAACTGAATTTTTGATACTAAAGACTGCACCCAGCTGACCAGCAGCGCAATTAAAATACCTGCCCAAGCCAGGCTGAGATAAGGATGATTACCGGCAAATTCGAGGTACTGTTGCATCAATTTAGCTTCCGTTATCCGATGATTTGGCGCCGAGTATAACGGCTTTCAGGGCCAAAAACAGCCCTGCACCTGCCGCGCCGGACTGAAATTGCCACTCTTTGCCCCCGGTTGCACAATATCTGAACAAGGACGATTGGAGTCGCAGCTAAATTTCGGTAAGATGAATTCAAAATGATGATCAAGCAACAAGACGTGGAGTTGTAATGGCAAAGTCGCTGAAACCTTTGGTACTTCTGATTTTAGATGGTTGGGGTTATCGTGAAGATCCAACAGACAACGCCATAGTTCAGGCAAACACCCCGGTGATGGACAGACTGTGGCGCGATTATCCGCACAGCCTGATTTCCGGCTCTGGCATGGACGTTGGTTTACCAGACGGCCAAATGGGCAATTCCGAAGTGGGCCATGTCAATCTGGGCTCAGGCCGGGTGGTTTACCAGGATTTTACCCGCATCACTAAAGCCATTCAGGATGGTGATTTTTATCAGAATGCAGTGCTGGTGAACGCAGTGCGCAGCGCGGCTCAGGCCGGCAAATCCGTGCATTTAATGGGCTTGTTATCACCAGGTGGCGTGCACAGCCATGAAGATCATCTGATTGCCATGATAGAACTGGCCGCGCGCGAAGGCGCCAAAGCCATTTACCTGCACGCCTTTTTAGATGGCCGCGACACGCCACCACGCAGTGCCGAAGCCTCACTCAAAAGAGTGGCCGCAAAATTTACTGAGCTTGGTTTGGGTCAGATTGCCTCTGTGATTGGCCGTTATTATGCCATGGACCGCGACAAACGCTGGGACAGGGTACAGCAAGCTTATGATTTGATTGTAGATGGTAAGGCCGATTATCAGTTTAACGATGCCATCAGTGCATTAAATGCAGCCTACCAGCGTGATGAAAACGACGAATTTGTGAAAGCCAGTGTGATTCTGGGCAAAGATGGCAAACCTGTGCTGCTGCAGGATGGTGATGCGCTGATTTTTATGAACTTCCGCGCCGACCGTGCCCGTCAGTTCAGCCGCACTTTCACCGACAGCAATTTTGATGGTTTTGTCAGAAACCGCCAGCCGCAATTGGCCGCTTTTGTCCAGCTGACCGAATATGCTGCCGATATCAAAGCCCCTGTTGCTTATCCACCAACCAGTCTGAATAACGTGTTGGGTGAATGGCTGGCTAAGCATCAGAAAACCCAGCTGCGGATTTCAGAAACCGAAAAATACGCACACGTCACCTTCTTTTTCAGTGGTGGCAGAGAAGAAGTCTTCCCAGGGGAAAAGCGGATTCTGGTGCCATCCCCTGCGGTCGCCACCTATGATTTGCAACCTGAGATGAACTCCACTTTGCTCACCGACAAACTGGTAGAAGCCATTCACAGTGGCAAATATGACGTCATTATTTGTAACTACCCCAACGGCGACATGGTCGGCCATACCGGCATTTTATCCGCCGCTATTAAAGCTGTGGAAGCCGTTGATCACTGTATCGGCCGGGTGGTTGAAGCACTCGCCGAGGTGGGGGGTGAATGTATTATCACAGCCGACCATGGCAATGCCGAACAAATGGTTGACCATGAATCGGGCCAGGCGCATACAGCGCACACCAGCGACCCGGTGCCATTAATTTATGTTGGCCGCAGTGCCACAGCAGTTGAAGGCGGCATTTTAAGTGATATAGCGCCAACCATGCTGCAATTGATGGGCATGCCGGTTCCGGCCGAAATGACCGGCAAATTGTTGTTTAAACTCAATTGAGTATGCCGGTGCGTTCGTTATTTTCTGTACCACTGCTGCTGAGCCTGATTCTGCTCAGCACAGTGTATGGCAGCACAGCCTGGGCACAACAAAGCACCGCCAGTGCCCGTAAAGAGCTGGAGTCGTTGCAGCAGGAAATTAAACAAACCGAACGTCAGCGCCGCGACCAGCGTCAGGCGCTGAAGCGGGCTGAAGCTGAGCTGAAAAAAGCCGACCAGGTGCTGGCTGAAGCCAGTCAGGCTGTCAGAGCAGAACAGGACAAACTGCAGACTTTACAGCAACAACAGCAGCAGCTGGAACAACAGCAGCAGCAACTGGAACAACAACGGCAACAGCAGCAACAATTGCTGGCTGCTCAGGTCAAAGCCGCTTATCAGGTCGGTGGCCACGATTACACTCAGCTGCTGTTAAATCAGCAGGATGCCAGCAAACTCGAGCGTTTGCTCACCTATTACCAATATTTTAATAACGCCAGAATGCAGCAGCTGACGGCGCTGAAAACCACTGTAGATGAACTGGCCACACTGAAGCAACAAGCCGACAGCAACAGGCTGGAGCAGGAACAGCGCCTGGCGCAGCTGACAGCACAGCAGCAGGAACTGGCTGCAGCCCGCAAAAATCAGCATGCTTCGGTCCAACAACTGCAGGCGTTATTGCAGGATCAAAAACAACAGCTGGAATACTTAAAGAGTAACGAACAAAGCCTGCAAGCCACTATTGCCAAACTGAAAGCTCAGGCCGCCAATCGCCGGTTAAAGCACAGCGGCAAAACCGGCTCTTTACCCTGGCCGGTGAAAGGCGCAATTAGCCAGCAGTTTGGTGCGCAGCAAGGCGGCGGCATGACCGCCAGCGGTGTGATTATTCAAGCGCCAACAGGCACAGCAGTAAAAGCTGTAGCCGACGGTCAGGTGATTTACGCCGATTGGCTCAAAGGTTATGGCTGGGTTACAGTGGTCGATCACGGCAACGGCCTGATGAGTTTGTATGGCAATAATCAGACTTTGTTAAAAACACCGGGTGAAGTGGTGAAATCAGGCGATACCCTGGCGCTGGTCGGTCAGAGCGGTGGACAAAATGCCGCCGGACTTTATTTTGAAATCCGGCAAAAAGGGTCTGCGGTCAATCCTTTACGCTGGTTGCGGGCCCCTTAGTCAGGCATAATAGGCCCCGTATCATTTAGTTTGCTGCAGCCTTGCAGCCTTTTGGCGGTGAAATAACCTTCTGTGCGTAAATTCCGTTTTTTCTGCCTGTTGGCGTTTTTCTGTGTGGCTGCCAAAGCCCAGACTTTACCGCCCAAAGTTGCCATTATTATTGACGATATCGGCTTTCAGAAAGCCGATCCTTTATTGATCAAACTGCCCTATCAGCTCACTTTTGCCGTGATGCCTTTTACCCCGCAGGGTAAAGAAATGGCGGAGCTGGCCAGAGCCCAGCAAAAAGAAGTGATGTTGCATATGCCGATGGAAGCTGTGGCGCAAAATCACTTGCTCGGCAAAGGTGCACTCAGAAGACAAATGTCAAAAACACAGGTGCAACAGGCGCTGCAAAAAGCTCTGGCCGAAGTGCCTCAGGCTGTGGGTGTGAATAATCATATGGGCAGTTTATACACCAGCCTGGCCGAACCTATGTTATGGACTATGCAGGTAATGGCCGAGCGCCAGCTGTATTTTATCGACAGTAAAACCACCAACCGCAGCGCTGTTGGCCCAGCGACGAGTCAATATCAGGTGAAAAGCCGCAGCCGTGATATTTTCCTGGATAACGATAAATCTTATCAGGCGCTGGACCGGCAATTTAATCAGCTGTTAAAGCTCGCCAAACAACAGGGCAGCGCTATTGCGATTGGCCACCCCTACCCTGAAACCTATCGTTATTTACGCCGCAACCTGAGCCGGCTCAAAGCCGAAGGCATTGAACTGGTGCCGGTATCGCAGTTATTAGCACTGCCTGCAGCAGTTGTTGCGGCGCACAAGCCAACACAGCCCACAACCTCTGTGGTTGCAACTACAGCAACAACTGACTCTGCCACAGGGGTTCCAGCCACAACAGAGTCTGCAGCTACCGGTCATCAGGCACAAAGCGGTAAACGACAGCTGAAGTTATCGCCTAAACCTGAACAAAACCATAGTGTTGTCGCAGGCTCTGGTTCTGTCAGTCTGGTATACCCTGAAACCTCAGAAAGTACAGGCAAGGCTGAACCCCATCAGCCAGATACTCAGCCGGCAGAACTGCTGATTTGGCATCCGCCTTATCGCACTGATTTAGCGGGATTTAGTGTACCGGCAGATGTACCACATGAACCGCAATGGCGTTTTTTGCTGAGCACTCCGGCCGCTAAAACTGAGTTAATTCCTTTTGGCGGCTTATTGCTGTTACGTTAAAGAATACGCAGCAGCAGTTTTTGCTTAGCGTCTGTGCTTCTCTGTCTAAGCTTGGCCACTCTGTGCCACTTTATTTACAGACTGAATTGGCATAACCGCAAAAAAACCAGGCACCAGAGCGCAGGTCGTGTTAACAAAAAAGGCAGCCAAAGCTGCCTTTTTGCTGAGTACGATATTGTCAGTTAAGCGGCATCAACCATAGCGGCATGCAACTTTTTCATCGCATTTTTTTCCAGCTGACGAACCCGCTCAGCCGACACCTGATAACGGTCTGCCAGTTCCTGTAACGTCAGTTTCTGGTTGTCCAGCCAACGGGCGCGGATAATATCCTGGCTGCGCTCATCCAGCGTACGAACTGCAGCTTGCAGACGTTCAATGGCAGCACCTTCGGACTGATCTTCTTCAAAGTTGTTGGCTAAATCTGATGATTTATCCTGCAGGTAAAATACCGGCGCATTAAAGTTGCTTTCGTCATCATCGTCCTGAGCATCAAAAGGCATATCATGGTTGCTCATCCGCGATTCCATCTCACGCACTTCGTATTCAGGCACCCCTAAAGACTCAGCCACGTTTTTGACTTCTTCCTGGCTGAACCAGCCTAAGTTTTTCTTGGCTTTGCGCAGATTAAAAAACAGCTTACGTTGGGCTTTGGTGGTGGCAACTTTCACGATACGCCAGTTTTTCAGCACAAATTCGTGAATTTCGGCTTTGATCCAATGTACGGCAAAAGAAACCAGACGCACGCCAACAGTCGGGTCAAAACGTTTGACCGCTTTCATCAGGCCGATATTGCCTTCCTGAATTAAATCGCCAATTGGCAGGCCATAACCTGAATAACTACGGGCGATATGCACCACAAAACGTAAATGCGACATAATTAACTGGCGGGCCGCTTCTAAATCACCATGCTGCTGCAGGCGTTCCGCTAATGAACGTTCTTCCTCGGCAGACAGCATCTGGATACTGCTGACCGCATGAGTATAAGCCTCCAGGCTTCCGCTACCAGCGACCGACAGTGTCATAAGTTGGGATGCTTTTGTCATGTAAACAGCTCCTGCAAGGATTAAAGTGGAATCATCTTAGCACTCTTTGATTGAGAGTGCTAAATGAAGTTCCATCATTTTAAGATCTGAATCTTATAAACAGCTGTTTTTCAGAATATCAAAGCATAAGGTAATTCAGATTTTTGCGATATGCTCAAAATAGTAATCACAGCCTTTTATCAGCCCCCACAGATCTAACAGCCGCTAATTACAAGGCCTCCGGCTATATCGCCGCAGAGCAGGAGTTGCAGTATGTATTGTTATATGGCTCGCCAGCCTATTCTGGATGCGCAAAAAAACTTATACGGCTATGAGTTGTTGTTCCGGGACGGAGAGTCCAATGCTTTTCCCAATATCAATGATGATGAAGCAACCTCTAAACTCATCACCGAACATCACTTATTGATGGGGGTGGAAAAAATCACCGGCGGCCAGCTGGCCTTTATTAATTTTTCCGCAGATACGCTTATCCATCATTTTCCAACTTCAATTAATCCCAAAAGTATGGTGATTGAAATTCTGGAAACTGTGCCCATCAGCAAAGAGCTGATGACCGCCTGTAAACAGCTACATGGTATGGGTTATCAGCTGGCGCTGGACGATCACGATTTTGACCCCAAATGGGATATTTTTCTGCCTTATATCAGCATTATTAAAGTGGACGTACAGCAATTTAATCTGCTGCAAATCAGCAAATACGTGTCGAGAGTCAAACATTATAACGTCACCCTGCTGGCAGAAAAGGTAGAGACCGCCGAAGAATTTAACAAACTGCGGCAGCTGGGTTTTCAGTTATTTCAGGGGTATTTTTTTGCAAGACCGGAAATGCTGAAACATAAAAATATCAGCAGCAGCAAACTAAACCTGATGTTGCTGATTGCCGAAGCCAGCAAAGTTGAACTGAACTTTGACGACTTGTCGCATATCGTCGAACGCGACTTAGGTTTGTCCTATAAGCTGCTGCGTTTTGTCAACAGCGCCAGTTTTGCCCGGGAAAAACCAATAGGCTCGCTGAAACACGCCATGGTGTACATGGGCGAAGCGGAACTGAAAAAGTTTATCGCTTTGTTGGCGCTGGCCAACCTGGCGGAAAATAACGGCAGTGAACTTTTAAATATGTCGGTAGTACGGGCCCGGTTTTGCGACCAGTTAGCCGCCTTAAACCAGGACGAGCTCAACCCACCTTCGGCCTTTTTAACCGGCTTGTTTTCGCTGGTGGATGCTTTATTGGAGCAGCCGCTTGCCGGTTTGTTGCAGGACTTACCTATATTGCCGGAAATTAAATCGGCTTTGCTGGAGCACAGTGGCAAGCTCGGTCAGTATCTGGAACTTGCCAAAGCTTTTGAAAGAGCCGACTGGGATAGCCAGCAACAGCTCACCCGCCAGGTTCTGAATAAAGCCATTGATTTAAGCCCGGTTTATCTGGAAGCGGTAGATTGGGCCCATGGTTTGATGTTAACAGCCAGAGAAGAAGATAAAGTATGACCAGAACAAGCGCTCAGTCTGTGACTGAGCGCAATCGATGGACCTTAAGGCTCAATCGCCTTTATATGACTACGCACAGCGATATAAGAACCCACCAGGCCCAAAGTCACCGCAATCAGCATCAGATAACCAAACTCACGTAAACTCAGTGAGTTCAGCACAAAATCGCTTTGATACAACTGGGTAACAGTGGCAATGGCACCTTGCAGCCACCAAAGCATCAGTTCAACCACCAGAAAAGCCAAAAAGCCGCCAAAAACCCCAAGCCAGATGCCGGTATATAAAAATGGCCGCTGGATAAAAGCGTCAGTGGCGCCCACCAGTTTCATCACTTCAATTTCGGCCTTCTTATCCATAATCGACAAACGGATGGTATTACCAATCACCAACAGCGCTGCACTAAGCAGCAACACAGCTATGGTATACACCGCCTGCTGCATCAGATTCATCAGTGCTGCCAGCCGTTCCAGCCAGCTGATGTCGAGTTTTGCCAGCTCGACAAAACGTTCTTTTTCCAGCTTATGCATTAAAGCTTCAGCTGCCGCCGGCTGATTTTTCTTGGGTGTTACCAACAGCACATCGGGTAGTGGGTTTTGATCGAGGAAAGCTAAAGCCTCACCAAAACCCGACTGCTGTTTAAACTCAGCCATAGCCGCCGCTTTATCAATCAAACGTACTTTGGCAACCTCGGCATCGCCTTGTAACAAAGTGACGAGCGTGGCGATATCGGTGGCGCTGGCGTCATTTTTTAAAAACAAACTGATTTCAAAAGATTCGTCATAACTGCGACTGACCTGCTGCACGTTTTTCACCAGCAAATGCAAAGTGGTGGGCAAAGTCATACTGATGCCAAGCACTGCCACAGTGATCAAAGCCCAAAGTGGGCTGCGCCACAACTCACCCAGACTGGTTATCGCCTGACGTACATGAGTGAGCACCCCACGCAGCAATTTTTGCAGCACATTGGGCTGACTGGCAGTGGCGCCGACAGCACGGCCGGCAAACAGCATACTCATTCTGCGTCCTCCTGATGCGTCAGGCCATCGTTAATCATCTTGCCGCCTTTGAGTGTCATAGTGCGGTAGCGCATCCTCGCAATCAGGCCCAAATCGTGACTGGCCACCAACACAGAAACGCCGGCCTGATTAAAAGCTTCAAATACCCGCATAATGTCTTTGGAGAGATCAGGATCCAGATTGCCGGTGGGTTCGTCGGCCAGCAGCAGCGGCGGTTTATTCACCACGGCCCGGGCAATACCTACCCTTTGTGCTTCACCACCGGATAAAGTGGCCGGCAGGCAGCGCGCTTTATCCAGCAGCCCAACCTGATCCAGCGCAGCATGCACCCTTTTCGCCATTTCGCGGCCGGTAAAACCTTCAATCACCAGAGGCAGCGCCACATTGTCAAACACACTGTGGTTCATCAACAGCCGGTGATCCTGGAAAATCATGCCAACGTCACGGCGCACATAAGGAATTTGCCTGGCTTTCACCGTGCTTAAATCCACACCGTTAATAAACACCTTGCCGGCAGATGGGCGTTCAATCAGACTGATCAGTTTAAGCAGGGTACTTTTACCAGCGCCGGAGTGGCCGGTCAGAAATGCCATTTCACCTTTGGCCAGTTCAAAACTGACCCTGTCCAATGCCACAAAACCGCCACTGTAACCTTTACTGACCTGCTCAAAACGCAGCATGTTCAGAATTCCTTATTAAATAAAGCCCGGATAAAATCTTTGCTGTTAAACACCCGCAGGTCGTCAATACTTTCGCCCACACCGATATAGCGGATAGGCAACTTAAACTGGTCGGCTATGGCAAAAATAACCCCGCCTTTGGCGGTGCCGTCCAGCTTAGTCAGTGAAATGCCTGTCAGTTCAACAGCTTCATGGAACAACTTTGCCTGACTTAACGCATTTTGACCAGTGCCGGCATCTAAAGTCAGCATCACTTCATGTGGCGCTGCGCCGTCGATTTTTTTCATCACCCGGACGATTTTTTTCAGCTCTTCCATTAAATGGGCTTTGTTCTGTAACCGCCCTGCTGTGTCGGCAATCAGCACATCAATTTTGCGCGCTTTGGCCGCCTGATAAGCATCAAAAATCACTGAAGCACTGTCGGCACCTGAATGCTGGGCTATCACCGGAATTTGGTTACGCTCGCCCCACACCTGCAACTGCTCAACCGCAGCTGCACGGAAAGTGTCACCGGCTGCCAGCATCACAGATTTGCCCTGCTGTTTAAATTGCTGTGCCATTTTGCCGATGGTGGTAGTTTTACCCACACCATTGACGCCCACCATTAAGATCACAAAAGGACCGTCTTGGTGTTCAACCTGCAGCGGTTGCTCCACCACATCCAGCAGTTCCGCCATTTCCTGCTGCAGTTTTTCATACAGGCTGTCGGCGTCTTTTAACTGACGGCGGTCGGCATGTTGCACCAGCTGTTTAATCAGCTTCTGACTGGTGTCCACACCGACATCGGCCATTAATAACTGGGTTTCCAGCTCTTCGTATAAATCGTCATCAATTTTTTTACCGAGGAACAAACTGGCTAAACCGTTGCCCAGGTTCTGACTGGTTTTGCTTAAGCCTTGTTTGAGTCTGGCAAAAAAGCCTGGTTTTTTCTCTGTTGTGGGTTGCGACTGAGCAGAAGGCTCACTGGCTGGTGCTGCAACCGGCAAAGCTGTTTCTGCCGGGATGGCCTGAGACTCCGCTGCCGGAAGCTTTTCTTCGGCCTTTATTGCCGTTGTATCTGCTGCAACCGACTGCGCTGAAACAGGCTGCAGCACAGTGTCAGCAACCTCTGTGATCTGATGGCTTTGTGCACTCTGCTCACTCTGAGCGGCCTGTGCTTCGCTGCTGGTCAGTGCAGAGATAGCAACTGCGGGCGTTTCTGTTGCCTGCTCAGGTGCAGCGGGCTGCGGTTGCGCCGAAAGAGGTTCTGGCTGCGCCAACTGCTGTTCGCCAGGCAATTCAGCGGCTGGTTGTTCTGTCACTTGCGCTTGTGGTTTTTTACCAAAGCCAAGCCAGGAAAAGAGTTTGTTAGGTTTTGTCATAGGGTTCGCTGTCAGAATACGGAAACTCAGGTAAAATCGCCGCTTATACTAACACCTTTATTATTCAGGCATAAACACCAGATGAAAGCGCGTCGCCCTGCAGCAAATGCCCCTACCCACAATGGCCCGGGTTTTGTCCGTATTATCAGCGGTCAATGGCGCGGCCGGCGTTTGCCGGTGCTTAATGCACAAGGGCTAAGACCCACCACAGACAGAGTGAAAGAAACTTTATTTAACTGGTTGATGCAGGACACCGCCGGCTGCACTGTGCTGGACTGTTTCAGCGGCAGCGGCAGCCTGGCATTGGAGGCTCTGTCGCGCCACGCCAGCTTCGCCACTCTGTTGGAGCTGGACAAAACAGCAGTAAAACAGCTGCAACAACATCTGCAAACCTTAAAGTGCAACAATGCCGAAGTGATTGCGGGCAGTTGCCTCGTTTATCTGCAGCAGGCACCAAAAAGGCAATATGATTTGGTGTTTTTAGACCCGCCATTTAGGCAAAATTTATTATTGCCTTGCGCCACCTTGCTGGAACAACAGCCCTGGTTAAGCAACGATGCGCTGATTTATGTGGAATGTGAAAAAGAACTGCCGGTGTCTCAGTTGCCTGCTCACTGGCGGCCCATCAAACAAAGTATCGCAGGTCAGCTGGCCTATCGTTTGTATCAGCGCGAGCAGCCCGAATAAATTGCAGCAGGCTCACCACCCTATAAAAACCAAACAAAAAGCCCGGTCAGTTGA
This sequence comes from Rheinheimera sp. 4Y26, assembly GCF_025245835.1. GTDB lineage: Bacteria > Pseudomonadota > Gammaproteobacteria > Enterobacterales > Alteromonadaceae > Pararheinheimera. The sequence goes on along the minus strand of NZ_JAOBWS010000002.1, from coordinate 50,626 downwards.
ACCGGGCTTTTTGTTTTTCGTCTTCAGGCGATGCAAACCGTCGCCTGAAGCTTGATTAAGCTTTGTTGGCTTTTCTGCGACGCAGCATCAGACCGGCAAATGCCAGACCGAACAGACCAAATACACCTGGCTCAGAAACCGTGATCTGAGTACAAGGAACACCCGGTGTTGGTACACAAGCTAAGTCACCACCGTTTACGGTTAAGGTTGCTTTACCTAAAGTGACTAACCAGCCAGCGTTGTTCTGGTCAATATTCATCCGTACTTTTAAACCGGCATTTACCTGGCTTTGTGCCCAGCTATAACCAGTTAAATCAAAATCAGTAAAAGCCCAGATGTCGCTTGCGCCGGCCAGGTAACCCAGGCTCAGCCATGAAGTACCGTCAAATACCGAAATAGCGTCCAGCTCACCCGAGTTAAAGTCCACGTCAAACGCAGAAATACTCAGTTTGATATTGCTGAACAGACCAGCCAGTGGGTTGTGGATCCACTCCCAATCCTGATTCTGCTCGCGGTAAAACGGCTGGTTGTATTTATTGCCATCAGAATCAACAAAATATTCAGTTGCGCTGTTGTTGCCGTATTCCTGCACATCAGTGATTGGCGCAGCCATAGCAGCAGAAGACATTAAAGCGATCGCAGCGGCAAAACCAGCAAACAATTTCCCAAAGTTATACGTCATGTTGAAGTTCTCCAGAACTTTTTGAATTACACCAAGCAATGTGCCAGCAGTGCTGACCGGGTCGCAGGTATTGCAGCCAGAGTCTGACTTAACCGTTTTATGTCAGCCTCCAATCATCCTGCGCTGCGCTCTATTAGCAAAAATAAGGCCAACTATTTTTAACTTTAAATCATTGATTTAAAACATATAAAATAAGATAAACTACAATGTGAAAATTTATTGTAAAACATTTTGACGCATAAAAATCACAAAAAGGTACATTTTTCCTGATTTTTAAACAGTTGATTCATAAGTTCGAGGTGGCTGGAACAACAATAAAAAAATGCGTATCAAAGTGGCTGCTTTAGTCGGTTAGAACTGCGGTACAGGAATCGAATGTGTCGGCCTGAAACTATCGGCAGCAAGTTTACAGCGGAGTTGCCCCGCATAAAGAAGGGTTGTTTTTGCGACTTTGCATTGCAGCTGTTTGCGACAACACAAAAACGACAGCAGCATAAATATTGAGATGTCACACTTTGTCACCGGAGCATGGCTCCGGTGACGGCGCAGGTGTTAACTTTGCGCCGGGTTTAGTTCCATGCCAAGGTTAGTGACCCCCTGCTCTGCCACCCAGCCTTTTAACTTTTGAACTTCAGTACGGCCAAACTCGCTGATTTCACTACAGATATCAATCAATTCAGCCAGACAATCCATTTCGTAGCACATCAGTTCGTGCTCGCGTACCACCTTTTTCAGCTCGGCTTCCGAGGTGATATCCAAATCAGCCGATTCATGTTCGATCAGCCGTGCGACCGATGCCTGAGAGATTTTGGCTACATTAATAAATTCAGTGCTGTCTTGCTGGGTAATGCCGCTGAGCATCATATCCAGCGCGGTAATGGCATCCAACGCCGGATAAACACCAAAAATATCAAAATGACTGACTTCAGGGGTTACCAGTTCCAGCTCTTCCTGCAAACGGTCAAAGTTAATTTTGGCTCTTTTTACCTGCAGCCATTCCCAGACCAAATCCAGTACATGGCGTGGTAAAGCCGCATCACCAAAAGAGGTGACTTCGGCAAACAGCTGATAACTTGGGATCATTCTTTCCAGCAAAGTGGCCGCCACAGCGCCTTGCTGATAGAAGCTTAAATCACGCATGCGCTGGAAATTATTGGCTTTTGAATTCATGCAATTCTCTTATCTGACAAGCGGTTGCCCTGAGGGCTGTTTCAGGGCAGCTATGATACACAAGGCAGACATGCAGAACCAGCATCAAGGCCGGTTCAACCTGAAGTTGCATTGAGCTGACGCTGGGCATACTCAAACTTAAGCCGGTATTCGGTCAGCTGCTGCTCCAGCGTCTGCTGTTGTTGCAGACTGTCCTGCTCCAGCTGCTGCAGCTGCTGACGCAACACTCTGATGGTTTCTCTGGACTGATCGCCTTCATTTTGTTGCCGCTCCTCCAGCGCCTGCTGCCGGGTCTGAGCACGGAATAACTGACTTTCCAATTTATGCTGTAAGGCCGACCATTCCTGCTCTTTTTCCTGTAACGCCAGCAATTGTTGTCGGGTGTCGGCCAGCGCGGCGGCGGCCTGGGTCAGTTCGGCAGAAGCTGACTGCTGCTGATGTTGCTGTTCGGCCAGGCTGGCACTGAGCTGCTGTTTTTCCTGTTCCAGCTGTTCAAATTGCTGCAAGCGGATTTTCAGTTCCTGCTGCAGTTGCTGATCAATCACAGTGATTTGATTCAGCTGCACAGCCATTGCATTCACCTGTTGCTGGTATTGATCGAGCTGCTGCTGCAGTTGCGCCATTTCCTGCTGATGGCTTGTGGCTTGTTGTGCCAATGCCTGTTGCAGGGTTTCTTCGGCGGTTTGTTGTTGCGCAGCCCACAAGGCACTGGTTTGTTGTTGCTGCTGATCCAGCTGTTGTTGCAACGCCAGTTGTTGCGCTGTTGCCTGCTGTAACTTCTGCTCTGCAGTCTGTAATTGCTGCTGCGCAGCCAGCAGTTGCGCGTCGCGCTCTGCCAGCTGCTGCGACAGATTGCCGGCCTGCTCACTCTGCTGTTGCTGCAGTTGTTCTAAACTGGCCTCGGTCTGCGCCAGCTTCTGCACCAGTAGCGAATGTTGTTGTTGTGCTTCAGCCAATGCCTGCTGATGTTGTGTCAGCTCAGCTTTTAACTGGGTATTGTGCTGCTGTTGTTTATCCAGCTGTTGTTGCCACTGACTGGTGACACTGGCCTGCTGCAACTGGGCATCCTGCAATTCGGTGCGCAGCTGCTGAATTTGCAGCTGCAGCGCATCACGCTCTGAGGTGACCTGATGTAAGGCGCTTTCCAGCAATTGGTTACCTGACTCGCTGGCTTGTTGTTGCTGTTTTTCCAGCTCCAGCACCCGGTATTTTTCCGCTTTAAAATCGTCCTGGCTTTGTTTGAGCTGCACAGCTAGGCGCTGCATCGCAGCCAGCGCTTCTTCTTTTTCATCCTGAAACTGCCTGAGCTGTTGCTGGCTTTGCTTTTGCTGCTTTTCTGCTGCAGTCAGCTGCTGTTTCAGCGCACTACACTCAGCTTCCAGCTGTTGCTGCTGGGCACTGGCACCATCAGCGGCGCTTTGTTGTGAATGCAGTTGCAACTGTTGTTGTTCTAATTTTTGTTGCCACTGCTGTTCAACCTGCTGACGCACAGAGGCGGTCAGCTGTTCCAGCAATTGTTGTTGTTGACTTAATAACTGACCGGAAAAATCTACCAGTGCGGTTTCAAGTTGTTGTTGTGCGGTTTGGACCAGAGTCTGTTCACTTTGCTCTGTGTTATTTTTTACGACGGCTTGCATCTGTTAATCCCATTTAAAATAATGGCTGATGCCATTTAACAACATTTGTACTGCAATTATCACTAAAATCATACCCATTAATCTTTCCATCGCGGTCAGACCACGTTCGCCCAGCACTCTGTGCAGCATAGGCGCAAATAATAAAATGGCTGAACTCACCAGCCAGGCCCCCACCAAAGCCAGGGTCCAGTCCATCATCTGACCGGGTTGCTGGTTAGCCAGCAAAATAAGTGCAGCCAGAATAGAAGGCCCGGCAATCATCGGCACGGCCAGCGGAAATAAAAAAGGTTCTTCACCTTCTTTTAACCCGGCCACACCACCCGGCGGCGGGAAAATCATCCGGATGGCGATTAAAAACAGGATAATACCACCAGCAATACTAACCGCTTCTTCTTTGACCCCAAGCAGGGCCAAAAAGCTCTGCCCACCGTATAAAAACATTAATAAAATAATCAGCGACAAAATAAGTTCACGGATTAAAACGATACGGCGGCGCTCGGGTTTTAAGTCTTTTAAAATAGCCACCACAATCGGCAGATTGCCTAAAGGGTCCATGATCAAAAACAATGTCAGCATCGCACTCCATAAATCAACGGCCATGCTGCACCTCCGGGGCGGTTTTATTTGGCTGAAGTCAGTGTAATATGAGTTCAGATTTCAAGCGAATCAAATTGTTGCAGTGATTTAGCTGCAAAGTTAAGCACCATTGGAGCAGACACATGACCCTCACCACCCCGGCTTTGTTATTTCCTGCCATCTCGTTATTGCTGCTGGCTTATACCAACAGGTTTCTGGTGTTAGCTCAACTGATCCGCCAGCTGAACGAACGCGAAGGCGATCAGGTGCGGGACTTAGCAAAAAGACAAATTGAAAATCTGCGTCAGCGTATTGTGCTGATCCGCTCGATGCAGCGCTGGGGGGTGATTAGTTTTGTACTTTGTACTTTGTCGATGTTCAGTTTATTTTTAAACTGGACCCTGGCCGGTCAATGGTGTTTTGGTGCCAGTTTAGTCTGCCTGATGTTAAGCCTGTTGATTTCGTTATATGAAATTCAGATCTCCTGTCACGCTATTAATATCGAACTGGAATCACTGGAAAATCGCTGAAAACCATTTTTCTGCGATACAACAGCTGCCAATATGTTAATTGTCAGCCATAGTTAACCTGAACATTGTATTGAGCTGAGCCTATGAGCAACCAAGACTTTTTATTCAGTCAGGACACTGCCATCAGTTGGGCAACTGAAACGGCCCCATCTGTAACCGGTCAAAAACCATGGCAGGTACTGATTGTGGATGATGACGAAAGCATTCATCAAATCACCAGTCTGGTGCTGCGTGGATTTCAGTTTGAACACCGCAATGTAGAACTTATTCATGTGTACAGCGCCCGTGAGGCGCGTGCTGTATTACAGACCAACCCCAATATTGCCGTTGCCATTATTGACGTAGTGATGGAAACCAATCATGCGGGGCTGGATCTCATCAAAACCATCCGCTCTGAGCTGAATCAACATCAAATCCGGCTGATTTTGCGTACCGGTCAACCTGGTGAGGCGCCGGAAGAAAGTGTGATCCGCGATTACGACATTAACGACTATAAAAATAAAACCGAAGTCACCGCCATTAAACTGAAAACTCTGTTGTATTCGTCGTTACGTTCCTACCGCGACATTTGCATTATTGATGACAATAAAAAAGGCCTGGAAAAAATTATCGGTTCTACTGTCAGTTTTCTTGAATGTGAAAGCCTGACCGAATTTGCCTCTAATATTCTGGCGCAGGCCGCACATTTACTGGGGCTTGATCATCAGCAGATTTATTGTTGTGCCGCCACCGGCGACCCGCGCCAGCAACAACTGCAGCTGGATGTGATAGCTGCAACAGGCCAGGACACCGCCCCCGATCACAATCTGCCGGACGATGTGGTAGAGCGGCTGAAAAAAGTGCATCAACTGAAACACACCTTCCATGGTGACGATTATTTTGTTGGTTATTTCACCACCAGCCGTGGTCTGGAAAACCTGTTGTACGTCAGTAAAGACAGCAAGTTTGATCAGGTTGATCATCATCTGCTCAGTTATTTTGCCAGCAATATTGCCGTGGCTTATGAAAATATCAGGCTCAGAGAGCTGATTAAAGAAAGCCAGCGTGAACTGTCTTATATTTTGGGTGAAGCGGTAGAAAAACGATCAAAAGAAACCGGTAGCCACGTAAAACGGGTGGCCAACTTCAGTTTTTTACTGGCGCTGAAATATGGTTTATCCAACTACGACGCCGAAAAAATCAAACTAGCCTCGCCTTTACACGATGTCGGTAAAATTGCCATTCCGGATCATATTCTGAATAAACCGGGCAAACACGACGCCGCCGAGTGGGAGATCATGCGTCAGCATGCTGAGATTGGTTATCAGATTTTGCAAAAATCACAGAATGAAATTTTGCAGCAAGGCGCCATTATTGCCTATGAACACCACGAGCGCTGGGACGGCAAGGGTTATCCACGGGGTTTAGCCGGTGAAGAAATTGATATTGCCGGCCGTATTACCGCGCTGGCCGACGTTTTTGACGCGCTGGCCAGTGAACGTTGTTATAAAGAAGCCTGGCCAATGCCCAAAGTGCTGCAATATTTAGCCGAAGAAAAAGGCAAACAGTTTGACCCTGTACTGGTGGATATTCTGCTGAGTCATCTGGATGAATTTATTGCCATCCGCGACGCTTATCCTGATTTACAGTAGTTTGTTAAAAATCCAGTATAAATCCCAAAAAAAACGAAATTACAACACCTTAAAGGGCCTGAGTTTGTTCAGGTCTTTGTTATTCGCTATGGTAAAACAAAAAATAATACAGCAACAAAATTAGCTTTGTGGCGCCAGGGGCACAGTCCGCTCGGTAGCTTCATAACGACGGATAAAAGCAGCGCAGTCGGCAGTTTTATCCAGCTGGCGAATGGCCAGCGTCAGCTCACCCACTGTTAAACCAAATTTATGCAAAGTTGAGCGGTTAATCAGCTGGGTTGGGCTGACCAGATACAACCAGTCTTTGACCGTCACGTCGATATAATCGCTGCTTTGCGCAGCCTTGTTACCGGCATCATCTGCCTTGGGGATACGCAGCACATATTGCCAATACAAGGTATTACCGGCCAGCTGCCCTGTCGCCTGCCCCACTACATCTTCGGCTTTGCCGGAAATTTCCCCCTGGTTGTTCTGACTGAGCTGCCAATGTCTTTTATCAACTCGGCCATCACTAAAACTGAAAATTTCGTATAAATCGCCGCTATTGCCTTGCCACTGACCACAAAGCTCAGCGGTAAAATGCAGGCTTTGTTTGCCGCGCCAATCGTGCATCACACCAAAGGCTTCACTGGAACCGACAAAAAACTGCGACAACTGTAAATTCGGTGTCATGGCCTGATAATCCTGTACTGACTGGCTGCAGCCAAATAAAGCAAACAAACTTAAACATAAAGTTTTGCGCATTCTGCTCGTCCATCCTCATTGAGATACTGATATATACGGCGTCAGGCAGTTTTTGGATTTAACAGGCGGGGTGTTTCACTCTTTTTGTTGTTGGCCTCACTCAAAATCAGCGATAGCCACCAATAAAAAATAAAATTATGAATAAATTCAAAGAACTGAATTAGTATTAAAAAATATTTAATTTTTTTAGCCATCACAGCCAACTAAATTCCGCCAGGGCCCGACCAATGCACATCAGAACCTGAGAATAAAAACAAAGTGTTTAAACGCAGTGACGAATCTTTAATCAACAAAGCGCTGAATGGCGACGAACGCGCCTGGCAGCAGCTCGTCAGTCGGTATCAGTCCGTGCTGTATTATTACGGCCTGCGCCTGATGGGAAACCCGGACGACGCCCGTGATCTGCTGCAGGACGTGTGCATGGTGTTGTGCCGCAATCTGGCGCAATTTCGCGGCGACAGCAGCTTTAAAACCTGGTTGTTTGGCATTGCCAACTACCGCGCTATGGATATGCTGCGCAAGCGCAAACCCAGCCAGGATCTGGACGATATACCAGAGCTGTATAACGAAGACGAACAAAGCCACGAGCAACAGCTGTACGGCGCCCAGACACAAAAACTGGTACAGCAACAATTGCGTACCTTACCACCGGAACAACGGCTGGTGGTGGAACTGAGGTTTTATCAGCAATTTACTTTTGACGAAATTGCCGATCAGCTGGCGCTGTCGAGTAATACAGTCAAATCAAGATTTTATGCGGCATTAGATAAACTGCGTGTGCAGTTGGAGGTAGCCAATGTTGGACAATCAGCAAATTTTTGAAGCCTGGCTCGCGGGCAAAATCACCGCTGCTGAATGTGAGCAACAACTTCGTTCAGACAATCAATGGTACGGCCGTTTTCTCGCCGCCCAAAACATCCGTCAGGATGCCAGAGCGCCAATGTTTGACAGCGTTCCAGACATAGACACCAGCCAGCTGTTCCGCCAGCAATGGGGCCACAAAACCGCAAAAACCGCCTGGTGGCCCAAACTCAGTGTCGGTATGTCGGCCATGGCACTCATTATCAGCATGTCGCCTTTGCAACTGCAGCTACATGGTGGTGGGCTGGCGCTGCGCTGGGACAACTTTGATGCCGCTGCGCAGCAACAACAGTTCAATACCATGCTGGCTGGTTTTCAGCAGCAACAACAGCAATATCTGCAGCAGCAACTGCAAATTCAGCAACAGCAGCAAGCCACTCAACTGGTGATGCTTAAAGACTATCTGTCTGAAAATGAACAAAAAGCCAGACGCAGCGACATGCTGGAGCTGGTGGAATATCTGAATCAACAACGACAGGCCGACTGGCAATACTGGCAGGACAACGCCCAGCCAAGCCAAGCCAGGCTTGATTACAGTAGCCGCAGTTATCTGCCGAACCGAACCCAACCGGAGTAAACCATGATGAAACTGAATTTTTATGTTAGCGCCCTTGCCGCACTGCTGTTTAGCGGCAACAGCCTGGCCGCCACTGAAGTGAGCCCTAAGCTGAAACAGAACCTGGAAATTATGCGCAATATTCTGCAAACCTCGTTAGAGCAAAGCCAGAATACCAATGTAAGCCGCATCAGCCACAGTTATCTGGCAGGCCAGGGTGTATTGTTCCGCACCAGCACCCGCGGCCAGTTTGGTCATTATTTTGCCATGGCGCCTATGCCACCGGCTGCGCCTATGCCGCCTATTGATCAGGCTGCAATTGCCGCTATCAGCGCCCGCGCTTCAGCCGCAGCCAATGCTGCTCTGGCCGGTGGTCATATTTCTGAATCCGATATTGAAGATATTGCCGAACAGGCCGAAGCTCAGGCCGAACAAATGATGGAACAGCAGGAGCAAATGCAGGATCAGATGCGCGAACTAAGGGAGCAAAGCCGCGATTTAGAACGTGAGCTCAGAGACATAGAACGGGAAAAACGTGATATTGAATTTGCCCGTAAGGTGGGTAAAGAAGATGCTGAGCAACAAAAACAACTGAACCAGCTCAACAGCAAAAACACCGAACTGCAAAAACGCCTGGCCGACATTAAACAAAAATATGCCGCCTGGGAGCAGGATTTCCAGAAAAAACGCGCCGAACAGGCTAAATTAGCCGCACAAAAACAGGCGGAGCTGATCACCAATATCAGCGTTAATTTTGCGAATACTTTGTGTGATTACGGTGCCAGCCTGCGCGAAATTAAAGACAGTGAGTTTGTGTCGTTACAGCTGGAAACCTCGCAGGGGCGCGATAGTAAAGACATCTACTGGGTGTTTAAAAAGTCGGATATTAATCAGTGTGTTAGCGGTAAGTTAAAAGCCGAAACCCTGCTGAAAAAAGCCGATTATTATCAGTATTGATGTTGGATAAAGCGGAATAGGCCGTTTCTTACGACAAAGCCTGCATATTGCGGGCTTTGTTTTTTGGCTCAGCCTTGTGTTGTTACCAAAGCCAAAAGGAGCGAAGCCAATAAGTCCGGATGACTAAGACAAGCCAGCAACACCCTATGCTGGCACTGTCTCTTTAGACCTTGCCGGCCTTGCGAAAAAACCGCGCCAGTTTGCGCCTAAGCGGCAATATCAGCCGGTAAGCAGCTTCCATTAACCAGGGCAAAGGTGGCACAGCCCCCAGATAACCCAGCCACCGCCAGCCAGGTAAGGCCCGCCACAAGCGTAAAAAAGCCCGGGCGCCCTGCCACACCTGGCCGTTTCGGCCCACCAGATGGAAACGTTTAAGCGCATCACACCTGTTGATACCGTCCGGCAAAGCTTGCAAGCTGTTGGATACATCAATAAACAGCAGCGGTTCCCGCGCCTGCAGCTTTTGATAATAGGCAATTTCCCTGCTGCATAAAGGGCAACTGCCGTCGTATAACACTGTTAATCCTGAGTGACTCAAAATGGCACCTTCTGCTTTTTCACGCCGACAATTTAATGTGAAGCACAAAACTTATGCAGCTATAAACGTCGCTCAAAGCGGTTTGGACTTTATTTTTAACAAAACCTGAGCTTTTAATCGGCAATGGCGCCAAATAGCCATTTTTAATCACAGCACCGGTTTAGGTAATGCTGAAACCGGCTCCTGGCATTGCACCAGGTCTCAGGTGCTCAGCCAGCCGGAACAGACGCGCAGCTGTCAGAGCCTGTCAGTCACATTAAAGACATATTCTGAATGTGGCATAACTCACTGAACTTTTAAGCAGCTTACAAATAACAGGTAATATTTGTTTACATTTGCCTGGCTCGCTTCCCGAACTAAATAACAATACAAAGCTCGAACTGCAAACTCCTAGTCATTCCAAACAAGCAGCAAAGCGACAATATAAGGATTGAATAATGGGCAAAACGCCTTTTTTAACTCAGCTCGCCAGTTTTTTTAAAGCCACCCGTAGTTTTATCGTTTTTATTAGCCTGATGTTGGTGTTTCGCAGCGCTTGTGCTGACTGGTATACAGTTCCCACCGGCTCTATGCAGCCAACCATTCATATTGGCGATAGGGTCACAGTGAATAAAATGGCCTACGACCTGCGGCTACCCTTTAGCAAACAGGTACTGCTGCGAACCGGTGAACCCGCTCGCGGCGATATTATGGTGTTTGATTCCAACGCGGCGCAAAATCGCCTGATAAAACGTGTTGTTGGTTTACCAGGGGATACCGTCGAGATGCAGGACGAGGTGTTACTGCTTAACGGCAAGCCACTGGCTTATCGGCAGGAAGACGACACCAACTTATTAACCACAGCGACCGAACAATTGGGCGAGCTGGCGCATCAGGTTCAATGGGATAAATCCCGGCCAGCAGTTCTTGCTAACTTTAACGCCATCACCATCCCCGAGGACTACTATTTAGTGCTTGGTGACAATCGCCGGCAAAGCGCAGACTCACGTGTTTATGGTCTGGTGCCACGGCATGAATTACTGGGCAAAGCCACTTACATCGCTTTCTCCATGGACTACGACAATTATTATCTGCCACGGACAGACAGATTCGCAAAATCACTTTACTCAGAACATTAATGCAAATATCAGTCACTTAGAAAAGCCCCGTTAACGGGGCTGATTATACCCACCTAAGCAAACCATTAGGGTCAGGTCTTAGACCTGACCCAGTGCTTTTCAAACAGCCAGATAGTGCCTGATGTGATAACACGCAGCTAAATTTCCAAGCTGCAACAGCAGGGCGCAAGCTCACGCCAAAGCATCAAAGGCAGCTGCCTGCTGCATTATTGCCCGGATTGAACGGGCAAAGTGCCTAACTGATAAGTCGCGGTGATATTGGCATTGGCCGACCAGACCGGATCGGCCTGTATCAATGCACCACGGTTTTGGCTGGCAACATTCAGCTGTAAACGCTCTTTATCGATGCTTTGCCAGGTTATTTTAATTCCAAGCTGTTCCGGGTGGCCTTCGGTGACAAACAAATTACCAGGGCCATCCGCCAGCATGCCGTCTTTGGCCAGAATGGAAATATTGCTGCTAAAACCGGGGGCATTATTGCAACTGCGGACAAATACCACAGCTTTAAATTGATCATCAGGTGAAGCAAGCTGCGCTGTGATGCCATTAGTGCAGGATGCTGTGGTGGCCGCAAACATCCAGGCGACCAGCGCGCCCAGGATCACAACAGGCGCAACGGCAAACAACCCAATATCTCTGACAACCTTTTGCATGTGTTTTCCTTTAAATCAAACGCAAAAACGGCGCCATTACATGCCAGCTCAGGCGCAAAAGCAAGCAGCAACCCCCTTTAGCAACAGACAAAATACCAAACCTGACAATGCAACAACCCCATAAAAAACCCCGTGATGCCATGCAACATAACGGGGCTTTTGCACAGAACATCACACCTCAGGCTTTAAAACGGCCCTGCTACTGCAAGCCTTCTAAAATCTGGTAAGCCAGCTTTACCCTCAGTGCATTGGGATAACGTTTGTTGCTAAGCAGCACAATGCCAACCTGGCGCGACGGAATAAAAGCGGCGTAAGCACCAAAACCGCCGGTGGCGCCGGTTTTATGTATCCAGTGGCTTGTTTTACCAACAGTTTTTCCGGTTGTTGTGTCAGCAGCAGGCTGCTTCATTAAACTGGCAGGGCTGCCACTAACAAAGCCTGGATCTGTCATCGCTTCCAGCGCTTGCAGCTGCAGCGGGTAGTCGAGCATTTCCCAGCCCAGGCCCTGATACATCTGACCGGCTTTGGCATAAGGCTGCTGCGAACTGACAAGAGCGGCTTTTAGCAGCGGCGCTTCGACCTGCTGCGGCTGCATGTTGGTTTGCACCCAGCTGGCAACATCGCGCACACTGGCTTTTACACCACCGGCTTCGTCCCACAGTACACCTTTACCAATCCGCACCGGTTTCCCTTCATCATACCCCCAGGCATAGTGCGACTGCGCTGTTGCAGGTACCTGCAAATAGGTGCTGTTTAACTGTAATGTGGCGGTTAACTGACTAAATTCATCAGTATACTTGTGACCACCGGCGGCCACGGCTAAATGGGCAAACAAACCAATACTAGTGTTGGCATAAACCCGCTGTGTGCCAGGAGCATACGCCGGCTGCCACGTTTGGTAATACTGCAGCAAACTGGCTTCGTCAGTCACTTCCTTTGGGAAATGCATGGGCAGGCCGCCTGCGGTGTAAGTGGCCAGATGTTGCATATTGATGTTTTGCCATGGTTTTGCCGTCAGCGCCGGCCAGTGGGTTGCAACACTATCCGTCAGTTTGATATCACCCCGCTGCAGCGCCATAGCTCCAATAACACCGGCAAAGGTTTTGCTGATCGAACCCAGCTCAAACAGCGTGTCAGGTGTCACGGCAATATGATTGCTGATGTCGGCCTTACCAAAGCTGTAATAAAAAGTTTTGCCCTGCCACAGCACGGCCACCGCCATACCCGGGATTTGTTGTTGCTGCATCAGCTGCTGAACTTCGTTGCCAACAGCCGCTTTTAACGCAGCTTCACTCGAAATTTTCTGCTGAATGCCGTGATGAGTTGCGCCGTTTTGTGCCAGCGCCGGTACTGAGCTGAACAGCGTTAAGGCCAGCGCCGCTTTGAGCGACCAGGCCACTTGGGTTGTGAATAAATGCATCAATGTTCCTTTGCAAACGAGAGGGTTATGTCAAAGTGCCGGGCCCGCACTTCACTAGCTTGCCTGAGTTGACTTCGCCGGACAAAAGGTTAATTTGTATAGCAGCTGTTAGAAAAACTTACAGAAGTTGCAGGAAGCCGCATGACCCGTCGTTATATCCCATTAAAATCTTTGCGCGCTTTTGAAGCTGCAGCCCGGCATTTAAGTTTTACCCATGCCGCTATAGAACTGAATGTCACCCATTCGGCTGTGAGTCAGCAGGTAAAACTGTTGGAGGATCAGCTACATTGCCCATTATTTTTGCGGATCCCACGTGGCCTGATGCTCACGCCTGAAGGTGAAGCGCTGCTGCCAGTATTAAATGAATCTTTTGACCGTATTGCCCAGCTGTTAGATTATTTTGCCAGTCGCAAAGTGCAGGAAAAACTGCACATTGGGGTGGTTGGCACCTTTGCCACTGGCTTTTTGTTGCCACGTTTAGCGGCCTTTTATCAAAAATTCCCCCATATCGAACTGCAAATTTCCACCAATAACAACAGGGTGGATCTGGCCGCCGAAGGGCTGGATTACGCCATTCGTTTTGGCAGTGGCGCCTGGCATGGCACTGCGGCCATGTATTTATGTGACAGTCCACTGACGCCTTTATGCACACCTGAACTGGCGGCCAACATCAGCCAACCGGCTGACTTACTGAACTTTATGCTGCTGCGCTCTTACCGGCGCGACGAATGGGCGGCCTGGTTACAACAAGCCGGCGGGCCTGTGCTTCCACCCACCCATCCGGTGATGGTATTTGATTCCAGCGTCACTATGCTGGAAGCCGCTCAAAGTGGCATTGGCATTGCGATAGCGCCGGCACGGATGTTCGGCCATTTGCTGCAAAATGGCAGAATTCAACGGCCTTTTAGCACAGAAATTAGCTTGGGCAGTTATTGGTTAACCCGGCTGCAATCCCGGCCGGAAACAGGTGCTATGCGTGAATTTGCCCAGTGGTTAAGCGCTGAACTTATTGAAAATGCGCTGTGATAAGCGCGATAACCTGTGCGACAGAGCCCAAATCACGATCTTAGCGCTAAGATGGCGCAGCAGGCTGCAGGAATTCCGATCACCAGGCTGCGGCGGTTTTTCTGAAAAACACCGGAACTTCATCATGCAGCCTTAGTCTGTATCTGCATCATTTTCATCAGTTTTAAGCCTGCCTTTGTTGTATTCCCGTTTATCTGTTGCCATTGCACTTTCTTTGCTGCTGCATCTGTTATTGCTGGCGCTGTTGTTATTGCAGCCCGCGCCTGTGCCGGCAAAAAACACCGCGAAGTCAGCACCTTTGACAGTACAAATTATCAACAGGCCAAAGCCCAAAGCAGCAGTCGCAAACAGCAGCAAGGAAAACATCAAGGCGCAGGCAACAACCACAGGCACAACAGCTGCGGAAAATAACAAAACAAACCACAGCGCTGCGGCTGCGCCAATTAAAAAGACCGCAGTGCCTAAAAATAACAACACCACAAAAACTGCAGCAACTGCTGTTACAGCGCCCAAAGCAAAGATTGCCCGGCAGCAAAACTCACAACAAAAAACGGAGCCAGCCAAGCTGCAGCCAGACACAGCAGAGGCGGCAACTGTAACTCCCGGCCTTGCCGATAGGATTTTAGCCACAGTGGCGACCCAACAGCAGCAAAGGGCAACTGAACTCAGTAGTGCCGAAATTCAGGCGCTGCAGCAAAAAGCGCTACCGGATAAAGCAATTTCGGTGACTCGCAGTGGGCCTAAACCCGCTTATGCCGCCGCTAATGTGCTGGAAGTGATGAAAGATGGCAGTTTTATCGAAAAAATCGGCGATTATTGTTATCAGGCCAAAGATGGCGCCGACCTGCGCCGTGATATTGCCAGTATGAAACCCGTCAGCTGCGGCGATGATGCCGATGCGGCTTTGTATCAGAGCATTATGGATAAAGTGGGCAACCACAAACCTTAACAACAGCTTTTATCACGCCGCCCACCTGGGTAAAAAACCAGCTGTGGTGAAAAACCCCACTGCCGCACTTGTCTGACCAAATAAAAAACCTACTGTGTTAAGGTCAATCCGCTGCAGCGCTTTGTTACCACCGCAACACTCCACGACCAACAACTGTGTTATTGCGCTTAGCCTCCTTGTGATGGCTTGGCTTTTCAGGCAGCATTTTTCGCATATTCATCATGAGGTTATCACATGCGCCTTCCTTTTTTCCGTGCAGCTCTGGCCAGCGCCCTGACCTGCTGCTTTGCCAGCTCAGTGTTGGCTGCTCCTGTGGGGAATCTGACGTCTATCCGGGCCAGCAATAATCAACTGGATATCACTACAGATCAGCAGGTGCTGCTGCAAATCCAGCTGCTGCAGGACGATTTGTTCCGCCTTCAGGCCGGCTTAAACGGCAAGCTGAGCGAACCCGGCAACAAAGCAGCCGCTATTGTGTTGCCACAAACGCCAACCCAGGTTGAATTTCAGCTAAGCGACAAGGGCGACTATCAGTTATTACAAACAGAAAAATTTGCACTGCGCATTTACGCCAAACCGCTGAAATTTGCGCTTTATCAAGCCGACAACCAACAGCTGATTATGCAGGAGCTGCAGCCGCTGGAGCTTGGCAAAGAACAAAGTTTTCAGACTTTGAGCACAGATCCGGCCGAGCGTTTTTTTGGTGGTGGTCAGCAAAACGGTGCCTTTGAATTTAAAGGCAAAACCATGGAAATTTCGTATTCAGGTGGTTGGGAAGAAGGCGACAGACCAAGTCCGGCGCCTTTTTATATGTCGAGCCAAGGTTATGGCGTGCTGCGTAACAGCTGGGCCAACGGCAGTTATGATTTTCGCTCCAGCGACTATATTCAGCTCAGCCATAACGAAGCCCGCTTTGACGCTTATTATTTTGTCGGCCAATCCATCAAAGAGGTACTCGCCGATTACACTGCACTAACAGGCCGCGCCCGCCTTATTCCACGCTGGGCTTTTGAATATGGTGACGCCGACTGTTACAACGACGGTGACAATATTAAAAAACCGGGCACAGTACCGGATGGCTGGAGTGATGGCCCAACCGGCACCACACCAGATGTGATTGAAACAGTTGCTAAAAAATACCGTGAACACGACATGCCGGGCGGCTGGATTTTACCCAACGACGGTTATGGTTGTGGTTACACCGATTTACCCAAAGTAGTAGCTGGCCTTGCCAAATATGGCTTTAAAACCGGCCTCTGGACTGAAAACGGTGTGGATAAAATAGCCTGGGAAGTGGGCACTGCAGGTTCACGTGCGCAAAAACTGGATGTGGCCTGGACAGGTCAGGGTTATCAGTTTGCGCTGGACGCCAATAAAGCGGCGGCTGACGGCATCTTCAATAACTCAGATTCCAGGCCATTTTTATGGACGGTGATGGGCTGGGCCGGTATTCAGCGTTACGCCGTGACCTGGACAGGAGACCAATCCGCCAGCTGGGACTATATCCGCTGGCATATCCCTACCCTGATAGGCTCTGGTTTATCCGGTCAGGCTTATGCCACAGGTGATGTCGACGCTATTTTTGGCGGTAGCTCCGAAACCTATACCCGTGATTTACAGTGGAAAGCCTTTACCCCTGTGCTGATGGGCATGTCGGGCTGGGCCAAAGCGGCGCGTAAACATCCCTGGTGGTATGACGAGCCGTACCGCAGCATCAACCGCGATTATCTGAAGTTAAAAATGCGGTTAACCCCTTATATGTACAGCACGGCTTATCAGGCCGAAACCACAGGCGCGCCTATAGTGCGGGGCCTGATGTGGGATTATGCAAAGGATAAAACTGCGCTAGCCGAAACCCATAAGTACCAGTTTTTGCTGGGTAAAGATTTACTGATAGCGCCGGTGTACCGCTCGATGGCAGCGACTAAAGGCTGGCGTACCGATGTGTATTTACCACAAGGTCAATGGATTGATTATTGGGATGGCCGGGTGGTGGATGCACCAGCTGATGGCATCAGCCTGGATTACAAAGTCGATTTAAAAACCATCCCGGTCTTTGTCCGTGCCGGGGCTATTTTGCCGATGTACCCTGCGGCTTTATATGACGGTGAAAAACCAAAAGATGAGCTGACTTTGGATATTTATCCTTATGGCCAAAGCAGTTATCTGATGTATGAGGACGATGGCAATACGCGCCAGTATCAGCAGGGCAAATTTAGCCAGCAAGAATTTAAAGTGACAGCACCAGAAGGGAAAGCCGGCGATATCAGCGTCACTATTGGCGCTGTAACTGGCGAATACCAGGGCCAGGAACTTGCGCGGGTGTATCAGCTGCACATTCACAGCAGAGTCAAACCAGAGCAGGTGAAACTGGCAGGCCAGAACTTAACAGCGTTAAAAGACCAGGCGGCTTTTGAAAAAGCCAACAGCGGCTGGCTTTTCAGCCCGGAAAAATACGGTGTTATTCTGGTAAAAACACCAAAAACCTCCATCCGGCAAACGTTGCAATTTGATATCAGCATTAACAGCGCTTTGGCACTTACGCCAACAGCGGGTTATCCCAAAGCACCAGAGCTGGGTAACGCCATCGCCGCCGACAGTTTGCTGGTATTAAACCGTCCGGCGGAAGAGCCAGGCCATGTGCTGGAAAATGCTTTTGACGACAACCCAACCAGCTGGTTTCGTACCAAAAGAGATCAGGCGCTGAAAACCGGCGCCCATGAATTTACCCTGGCACTGGGGGAGCGCCGAATGGTGAATGGTTTTGAAATAGCCCCCCGAAATGACCAGCACTGGAAATATGGTCAGGTGCGTGATTATGAAGTCTATATTGCCGACAACAACGGTGAATGGGGCGAGCCGGCGCACACAGGCCAGCTGAAACTGTCGGACAAACTGCAAAAAGTGGAGTTTGCGGCCAAAGCCGGTACTTTATTCCGGTTTCGGGTGTTAAGCACTCAGGATCAGGCCCCAGATGGCACAGCGCTTGATCCTATGGTGACAGCAGCAGATGCCACAGCACAGTCTGACCCAGCGAACACCACAGTGGCCAAAGCTTTTAATGCATTGCTACCGAAACAAGTGACCCCTATTACTATTTCGGAATTTAAAGTGCTGGAGCAGCCTTTACCAAAAGCAGAGCGCCAGCAGCTGTATTTATCGGATGTTGATGCTGTGGTGAGTCAACACAAAATCAACCTTACAGCGCCGATGCAAATGAATGGCCTGAAATTTCGTCAGGGTTTTACTGTGGCAGGTGAAAGCAGGTTTGATTATCAGCTCGCCGGGCACTGGCAATTATTCCGCGCTGATGTCGGCATTAACGACAGCTGCCGCCAGCATGGCTCTGTGCAATTCCAGATTTATGGCGACAACAAACTGCTATTTGACTCAGGCACCATCAAAGCGCCCGCAGTAGTAAAACCTGAGCTGGATATCCGTGGCATCAAACTGCTGAGCCTGCGCACAGTAGCCGGCAGCAACAAAGTGTGCGCCAACTGGGCCAATGCTTCACTGATTGGTTTTGCCGGCGATAAAGCCGGTAATCTTGGCCACAAGGCGCTATAACAAGCTGACAGTTGTGCTGCGCTCGTCCTTTACCAGGTTGAGGCAATCGCAGATAAAACTAACCCGGCTAAAGCCGGGTTAGTTTTATCAACAATCCACTATTTAACTCACCGGACACAGCGCCTGTACACTGGACTGGTCGCTGATCAGATACCTTTGCTGCAGCTGCTGATACTCAGGACTTTGCCAGAACTGCTGTAATGCCTGATTAAAAGCATCGGCCAGTTTTTTGTCGCGAAAAGCCACCCGGTAATAACTGGGGGTAAATAACGGGTGCACCTGCACCTGTTGTGGCGGATCAATTTTATCGTGATGGTAATAAAAAATATTAATGTCCATCACTACCGCCTGTACCCGCATTTTATGTAAAGACTCTACCTGAGTGCGCTGCTCAATAGTTTCACGGTATTTAAAAGACTGTTTGGCCATATCGCGGAATTCATCGCCCAAAGCAGCACTGGCATTCTGAAAAGCCAGTACGGACAGATTGTTGAGATCGGAAATCTGATCGATCACCAACTGCTGCACTTCCAGGCTCACCACCACATTTTGATAACGGATATAAGGGCAGGAATAATAAAGACCGGGTTCATTGGCTTTTAGCGGCTGCAAAGTCGCCATATCCCCAATATTTTGCTGCAATAAACTTTGAATACGTTTATTGGGCACATGGGTAAATTCTGCGGTAGCCCCCATCCGCTTGACCAAAGCACGCAGCAGCTCAATTTCGTAACCATCGGCAGTTTCAATCTGAATATAAGGGGGTTTGTTCATGCCCACCAACACCTGCAGCGCTTGGGCTGACAGGCTAAATACAGGGCAAGCACAGAACATCAGCAAAATGACAACAAAGCGGTTTCGCATAATGCCAGTTCCAGAAATCACAGCAATAACTGAGCATAGCTGGCAATTGCCACAAATGCCGAATGGCACAACGGATAATTTAGCAAAGTTGCAACAAAGGCTTCAGCATGCGTCCCGGGCAAAAGCTCGCTGCACTGCTCTATACTGCAATAACAGGGGGCTGCACTACGCCAGCACCCGACTGTAGCAGTTAAGCAGCAGAGTCCACCATCTGAGGAGCCTTGCCATGAACAGCAGTTACCATTCTTTCAGCCAGTTGTTTGACCAACTGGGCCTTCGCAGTGACAGCAGCAGTATTGAAAAATTTATCAAAGAGCACAGACTGGATGCCGATCAGGCGTTATCTAAAGCCAGTTTCTGGACGCCAGCCCAGGCAGCATTTTTGCGGGAAAGCTATCAGCAGGATGCCGACTGGGTGGAAGTGATAGACCAACTGAACCAGCGGCTGCGTTAAGCGGCCGCCGGTTTTATTCGGTTTTAATCTGATACAGCGGTAAGGCGCTCAGCCGTCTGTCAATTTCCTGCACCATTTGCCGATATACCTCAGAATCCACTGACTGATAGCGCTGCTCAAATAATTGCTGGGATAATCCTTCAGGTAAACGGGCTTTGCTGGGGAAAATTTCTGCTTCTTCGCGCTGCCGCTGAAAAAATTGCTGTACCGCGATGGCAGAGGCAGTTGAAGCTGTAGCAAGACGGGCAAAACGCACACCGGCTCTGTCGGCCAACAAATCAACAAAACTAAAACCGCTGCCGCCTTTAATCGAATCCAGTAACTCTTTGGCCTCGCCCACTGTATTACTGACATTGTGGCTGGTCAGCAAATGAATGGCCGCCGAATAAATAAAATGCTGTTGCAGATCAGGCCGGCGCGCCAGCGTGACACGCGGCGCTTTCACGCCACTGGGCCTTTTGACTTCATTGACCAGCAACTGCAAATTCTGCCCACCCAACAACTGCGCCAGCGCCAACAAAGCACTCTGATTCTCACGCGCAGCCACTGACGGATCTGCCGCACTGCGAATTGCCGCTTGCTGAAATAAGATTTGCAGATAACTAACCAGACTAGCGCTACCCTGTTGTTGTCCGGCATGCGCAAGGGCAATCTGATAATAAAATTCAATATCGGCACGCTGCTGTGGTGAGCTGAATAAATCGCGGTATACCGACAAACCAGACTCTTTCAGCTTTTGTAAATTCCAGCCGCTGGGCTTATTCAGCTCAACTTTAACTTCATTTTCTTCAAACTGTACCGAACGCACCATGGCCAATAATTCAGCACCAGTGCCAGCGCCCCACATTTGATCGGCCGCCGAACCCACCAGAGTTAAAGCAGCACCACCAGGCAGCGTCAGCATGCCAATTTTCACTTTATCTATCTGCAAAGGGCCGCTGGATGGGCTGATTTGTACAGTTGCATTCAGATAATACTGTTGCCCCAGCAACCGCACCGGTACTGTCATTAAGCTGGTTAAACCTGAAGCTGTCACCTCTGCCTGGCCCTGAAAACCGGGTAAAGTGCGACTGGCCAGATGAAAAGCGGAATTGAGTTCGTCAGCATTGGCGGCAATCACCCAGGGAGTGCCATCCGGATTTTTTATCGACTGATTGAGGTTATTCAATAGTTGTTTGCTGTGGCGCACAGTGTCGGCGTTCATCTGGCCGGACAGAGTTAATAAAGGCACAGGGTCCAGCAACAACCAGCCGGCAAAACACAGAGTGGTGAGCAGCACCAACAACAATGTCAGCAATTGCCGGAATAAATGATGCACAGCTTTCATCAGTGCTGCCAAGTCTCAATCAAATGAAAGTGGTTATCTTACCAGAAGCTTTTCTATCTGCGACAAGCTTTTATCAACATCCTTAGCGACAAAACCTTGTATGAAGATTCACTAATATTTTTTGAAGTTTACTGCTCTATCAGTTATTTTATGCGCAGAATGTCTTAAATTTCACCGGCACTGTGAATGACAGCCCTGTTTTGGTTCTGGCTGCTAAGCTTGTCGCAATAACTACTATAAAACTGCCAAGTGAAAGAGATCCCTGATGAATGTAGTTGGTTCCCTGCTCTACCTTATTAATTACAGCCACATCCTGCGCCAAACGGCCATGCTGTTTTTGTTGCTGGGCAGCTTTGCTGTAGCCGCAGCAGTAGAACTGGACACTGAGCTCGAGCAACAACTTGATCAATATCTGCAGAAATCAACTCAGGATCAAGATGAAGCCGGGCAATTTTTACTGGCACTGGAAAAAGACGTTTCCGCCTTAACGCCGCTCAATAGCAGAGTGCGTTATTACGTGTACAAAGTGTCGGAACAACACAGATTAAAAGACAAAAAAGGTGTTGATGAAACCCTGGAACTACTACAGGAACTGGCTCAAATCACTCAGGATCCTGATGTTTTGGCTGAAATTAACGCCGAAATGCTGGTGCAATATTGGGATAAAGGTGAATTTGGCAAAGCCATTAGCTATCTGGAACCAACCCTGCTCTATGCCCAGCAAGCCACTCAGAGCCGGGTACGTTATTATGCTTTTAACCTTGCGGGCAATTTTGAGAGCTGGCGTGGTAAATATGATCAGGCGCTGCAAGCTTACCATGCCGCTTATGACTCAATAGCAAAAGACGAACACCCCAGAACTACTTTTCGCCGGATGAATCTGGCATTGCGGATGTCGAATCTGCAATCCAGTCTGAAAAATTTTGAAAAATCCAACCAAATGGCAGAGGAAGTGCTGCCACAAGCACTGCAAAACCCTGAGTTAGAAGGCTTTTTACCGGATATTTATATCCAGCTGGCTTTTAATCTGGTCGAGCTACAGGATTTGGATGGAGCCGCCAAAGCCAATCTGGAAGCGCTGAAATGGGCGAAAAAACGCAATATGATTTATGCCGAAATCACGGCACTAAATAATTTGGGCGATATCGCCTTGCGCCAGCGCAAACTGCCAGAAGCACGGCAATATTTTGAACAAACCCTGAGATTTGGCATAGAGCAAAAAAACAAGGCAACCGAAGATTTAGCCCGTTTTAATCTGGGTTATGTTCAGGTGCAGGAAGGGCAATTTGCCGACGGCCTGAGCGCGATGCAAAACGTAGTGGATTTATCCAAAGAAGCCGGCGCCCAGTCAGAAACTCTGGAATACCTGGCTGAGCTGGCCGACGCTTTCCAGCTGGCTGGCATGCACCAACAAGAAGCCAAAACCCTGCGTGAACATGCCGCCCTTGCCAAAGAAATTTTTCAGCAGGAACGTGAACGCCAGATCAATCAGCTGCAGGAAGAATTTTCCGCCAAAGAAAAAAGCAAAGAAATTGCCGGCTTAAAACAACAGAACCAACTCAAAGCAGTGGAAATTGAACGGCAAAAACTACAACAGGATGTCACCTTACTGATTGGTGTGGTGGTCATTCTGGCGGCCATTTTATTGTATTTGTTGTATCGCAAGGTGCAAACTGCCAATCAGAAGCTCAAAGAAGCCAATGATCAGCTGGCATATCAGTCATTACGCGACCCTTTAACAGGTTTGTTTAACCGCCGTTCTTTCCAGGAGCAAATGGACAAACGTCAGCGTCAGGTGGAAAGGCGCCAGCTTGCCGCCTTAACCACTGATGGTTTTATTCTGCTGGATGTCGACTTTTTTAAACATGTGAACGATCACTTTGGCCATGCCGCCGGTGACGCAGTGCTGGTTGAAATTGCCAACAGATTATCCAAACTGACCCGCAATGACGACATGGTGCTGCGCTGGGGTGGTGAAGAATTTCTGATTTTATTACGCCGGGTGGATATTAAATCTTTGGCCGCTTTTACCCAACGGGTGCTTGATACCATCGGCAACACGCCTGTGACTTTTGGTGAACATCAAATTCGCGTCACAGCGTCGGCCGGTTTTTTAACTTATCCTTTTGCCAACCTGAATGAACAGACCATGGGCTGGGCCAAAGCACTGCAGCTGGCTGATATGGCGTTGTATCTGGGCAAAGTACATGGCCGCAACCGCGCATATGGCCTGGTACAGCTGAATAAACCTTATGCCGATATTGCCACCCAGCTGGAAACCGATTTATCGGAAGCTATTAAAGAAGGCAGTGTGGATGTGGCTTTGGTAGAAGGACCGCATAAAAATAACGCCGACAGCTAAAATTCTGCCTTTGAACAGCTGCGTTTTGCCAACAACGCAGCCAGCTCACTACACTACCGGATACAACAAGGCTGACGGAGTGCGGCTTGATGTTTCAAATCACCCAACTTGATCACCTGGTACTCAGGGTACAAAACCTGCAGTTGATGCTGCAGTTTTACCAACAGGCGCTGGGTTGCACGTTGGAACGAAGCCTGCCAGAGCTTGGCTTATATCAGCTCAGAGCCGGGCAACAACTGATTGATTTAATTAGTGTGGATGGCAAGCTAGGCAAAGAAGGTGGCCAAGCGCCTGGCACTGAAGGCCATAATCTGGCGCACTTTTGTTTATTGATTAGCCCATTTGAACCTGCTGAGTTACAACAACATTTTGCCCGGTTTGCTATTGATATCGAAGCGCCTGAAGTCCGTTATGGCGCCACTGGTTTTGGTCCTTCGGTGTATGTGCGCGACCCACAAGGCAATATCATAGAACTTAAAGCGGCTTTGACTGAGCCTGTGACATCAGAAACAACACAAATGTAAAAAGCAGCATTGCTTGCGACAAAAGTAAAAAAGCAGCCTTGCGGCTGCTTTTGCATTTTGAGCTTGAGCTGCGTTATAAAAAACGTTGCTGTTATGCCCAGTTTAAAACCACTTTACCAGACTGGCCTGAACACATAATGTCAAAGCCTTGCTGGAAGTCTGCCACTGGCATTTCGTGGGTGATGATCGGGCTTAAATCTAAACCTGACTGAATTAAGCTGGCCATTTTGTACCAGGTTTCAAACATTTCGCGACCATAAATGCCTTTGATCACCAGGCCTTTAAAAATCACTTTGTTCCAGTCCACCGCCATATCTGATGGTGGAATACCCAGCATGGCAATTTTACCGCCATGATTCATGGTATCCAGCATTAAGCGGAAGGCTGAAGGCACGCCAGACATTTCCAGGCCCACGTCAAAACCTTCAGTCATGCCAAGCTCAAGCATCACAGTTTTTAAGTCTTCTTTGCTGACATCCACTGCACGGGTGGCACCCATTTTTTTGGCAAGTTCTAACCGGAACGGGTTCACGTCAGTGATCACCACATGACGGGCACCAACATGGCGCGCTACAGCAGCAGCCATTATGCCGATGGGGCCGGCACCGCTGATCAGCACGTCTTCACCCACTAAATCAAAAGATAAAGCTGTGTGTACTGCATTGCCAAAAGGGTCAAAAATAGCAGCGATGCTGTCAGGGATATTGTCCGGAATTTTAAAAACGTTAAAAGCCGGGATCACCAGATATTCAGCAAAACTGCCCTGACGGTTGACGCCAACCCCAATAGTGTTGCGGCATAAATGCACCCGGCCGGCGCGGCAGTTACGGCAATGGCCACAGACTAAATGACCTTCACCTGAAACCCGGTCGCCGATTGCAAAACCACGCACTTCCGAGCCCATACCAACCACTTCACCAACATATTCGTGCCCCACCACCATACCGTGTGGAATAGTGTTTTGCGCCCACTCATCCCACTTATAGATATGCACGTCGGTGCCACAAATGGCGGTTTTTTTAATTTTAATCAGCACATCATTAGGGCCAACCTCAGGCATTGGCACTTCGGTTTGCCAAATGCCCAGTTCTGCTTTTAACTTTGCTAATGCTTTCATGCTGTTACCTCAGGCAATCACGCCCATATCTTTACCAATACGGATAAAAGCGTTGATGGCTTTATCCAGCTGTTCTTTTGTATGTGCCGCCGAAATCTGGGTGCGAATACGCGCCTGACCTTTTGGCACCACAGGGAAAGAGAATCCCACCACATAAATGCCTTGTTCCAGCATACGGCGGGCAAACTCTGACGCCACTTTGGCATCACCCAGCATTACCGGAATAATGGCGTGGTCTTTACCGGCCAGCGTAAAGCCCGCTGCCGACATTTTTTCCCGGAAATATGCAGCGTTATCCCACAGCTTAGCGCGCAGTTCGTCACCTTGCGCCAGCATGTCCAGCACTTTAATCGAAGCAGTGACAATAGAAGGGGCCAGGCTGTTCGAAAATAAATACGGCCTTGAGCGCTGACGCAGCCACTCAATCACTTCTTTTTTGCCTGAAGTGTAACCGCCTGAGGCACCACCTAAAGCTTTGCCTAAAGTACCGGTGATAATGTCAACGCGGTCTAGCACGTTGCAATATTCGTGGGTGCCGCGGCCTTTTTTACCCACAAAACCAACAGCATGGCTGTCATCAACCATCACAATGGCGTTGTATTTGTCGGCTAAATCACAAATGGATTTTAAGTCGGCAATGACGCCGTCCATTGAAAACACACCGTCGGTGGCAATTAACTTATAACGGGCACCGTCGGCATCGGCTTGTTTCAGCTGAGCTTCTAATTCGGCCATATCGTTATTGGCATAACGGTAACGTTTGGCTTTACATAACCGCACACCGTCAATAATAGAAGCGTGGTTTAAGGCGTCAGAAATCACCGCATCTTCAGCGCCTAAAATGGTTTCAAATAAACCACCGTTGGCATCAAAACAGCTGGAATACAAAATGGTATCTTCGGTGCCTAAAAATTCACTGATTTTCGCTTCGAGTTGTTTGTGAATGTCCTGGGTACCGCAGATAAAACGTACTGAAGCCACACCAAAACCATGGCTGTCGAGGCCATGCTGCGCCGCTTCAATCAGTTCTTTGGAATTGGCTAAGCCTAAGTAGTTGTTTGCACAGAAGTTTAACACCTGCTGGCCAGCAACTGTCACGTCTGAAAATTGTTGTGAAGTAATAATACGTTCGGCTTTGTATAAACCTTCGGCTTTTACATCATCAATTTGTTGTTGGATATGAGTAAGGAAAGAGGTCGTTCGCATAAGCCCTCCTGTAGGGGGTTGAGGCTGTCAGAAAAAACGCCGCCATTGTAATAGTGAAAGCATTGTTTTGCTGCCTTTATTTCAGACAATGCTGAATTTTTGTCAAAGGTCGGAGCAGCAGGCAAAGCTGCTGCTGAGAAAAGCGGAAGTCTGGATGGGAAAACGGGAAAAACACCAAACTTCAGGTCAGCCATCGCCAGCTAAACCTGAAGTTGCGCTATTAACGAACCCTATCAAGCTAACAGCGGGTGCCCCGCCAGCTGCTGATAATGAGCCTGCAATTTATCGATGCGCGGCATGGCCTGGGCTGTGGCATAAGGTTTAAATAACAACAGAATTTTCAGCACGCCCTGATAAGCCTGTTGTTGATCAATAGCCGCATGCGGCGCCTGGGTTTTTAAATAACTGATCCAAAAAGTCACCACCAGCTTGATGGTATGGGCAAAATTCGGCACATCAGCGTCATCAATAGCAATGACATCGGCATTTTTCAGTGCATTCAGCACCGAAATTACTTTATTCAGCACACCTTTTTGTACCTGCAGATAATCCTGCTGCAACGCATCGTCGCGGCTTAAAATGTCCGGTAAGTTGGCGTAAAAAAAGTGAAAACGCCACATCAGTTCAAACACCACATCCAGATACTGCGCCAAAGCATCTAAAGCTTCGGAAGGCCGGCTTGGCGGTTGTAATCTGCTGTCGAGTAACTTGGCATATTCTTTAAAAATATGCCGCACTATGTCTTCTTTGTTCCTGAAGTGGTAATACAAATTCCCCGGGCTGATGCCAAGATGAGCCGCAATATGATTGGTGGTGACCTGCCGTTCGCCCTGTTGATTAAACAGTTCAATACTGGCCTGCAGAATTTTATCTTTGGTGCGTAGCTTCTTGTCCATATCCGGCATGGGCTTATTTTTTTTGGAATTATTTTGATATAGTAACGCCAAACCGATGAAAAACTCTAGTCGCAGCCTGCTGGCAATCACAGCAAGTCACAGGCAACAGCTCCCAGCCATAGGACTCAACTCATCTGATGAAGACAAAAGCGATTTACCCTGGCACTTTTGATCCACTGACCAATGGCCATGCCGATTTAGTGATCCGAGCCGCGAGATTGTTTGATGAAGTGATTCTGGCCGTGGCGTCCAACCCGAGCAAACAGCCGATGTTTAGCTTAAGTGAGCGGGTGGCACTGGCCGAAGAGGCCTTTAAAGCTTATCCCAATGTGAAAGTGCTGGGGTTTTCCGGTTTATTGGCGCAGTTTGCCAAAGACCATCAGGCACAAATTTTATTAAGAGGGGTGCGGGCTGTCGCCGATTTTGAATATGAATTTCAGCTCGCCAGCATGAACCGCCAGCTGAATCCGGATCTGGACAGTTTGTTTATGACGCCTTCGGAAAAAAATATGTTTATCTCCTCCACTCTGGTGAAAGAAGTGGCCAAACATGGCGGTGATGTATCCCGTTTTGTGCCACCCCATGTCGACCAGGCACTGAAGGCTAAATTACAACCATGAAAAAACTTGTTGTTGCCTGTGCTCTGGCTTTATCCGGCACTGCCAGTGCCACGCCCTGGCTGGATACCTCAGATAATAGCCTGCGCCAGAGTTTACAAACGCTGGCCCAGGCCGGTGTACTGACAGGTCCGGTGAATACCTACCCTATTATGTGGAAAAACATCGCCATTGATTTAAATCAGCTGGATATCAATACCTTAAGTCCAGAGCTTAGATTCGCAGCTTTGCATCTGAGTGCTGCTTTGGCGGCAAACCGTGCCCGGCAAACCAATGGACTAAAACTCAAACTGAATTCAGCACCGAGCCCGGCGCAAAATTTTGGCGAAGATTATTTTGAAAAAGCCGCAGCCACATTTTTCAGTGAATATCAGGACGATCGCTGGGCTGGCCGGTTGCAGGTGAGTCTGCGCCGTACCGAAGATAGCAGCCCTGAAGATAGCAGCGACAAACAAAACACCGTGTATGACGGTAGTTACCTGGCTGCCATTATGGGCAACTGGGTGTTGTCTTTTGATCAAAACTCACAGTGGTGGGGTCCTGGCCAGCAAAGCAGTTTATTGCTGAGCAATAATGCCCGCCCTCTGCCTGCTGTGCGGTTAAGCCGTCATAGCTGGCGTGCCGATGAACGGCCTTGGCTGAACTGGCTTGGCCCCTGGAGCATCAGCACCTTTGTGGGCCGCGGTCAGCACAATAGCAGCATCGCCAATGTAAAATATTGGGGTGGTCGTGCCACAGTGCGCCCCATCAACGCGCTGGAACTTGGTGTTAGCCGCACTGTGCAATGGGGTGGCGAAGGCCAGAGTAATTCATTCAGCACTATGTGGGATCTGATTAGCTACGACAGGAGAGACGAAATTCAGGCCGATCAACGCGCGGCACTGGATTTGAGTTATCATCTGAACAGCTTTGGCCTGCCGCTGACCTTGTACGCGGAAATTGCCGATGATGACAATAGCTCAGGTTTACCCGATAAAGCGCTGCAACTTTATGGTGTCCGTACTTTTTGGGGTGAAGCACAAGCGCTGCACAGCCTGAATCTGGAATACAGCGACAGTTATCTGCAATGTGAAGACAGCCTGGAGCCTGGTAACTGTGCTTATCAGGGCACCTTTTACCCTGAAGGTTACCGCCGTTATGGCCGGGTCATTGGCAGTGGTTATGGCGCGGACGCCAAAGTACTGAGCTCAGGTTATTTATATCAGTTGCCGGACGGCCAGAACTGGTCGGCACAACTGGCGTATGCCACCTATTATCAGGGCATTAACAGCGACAGTAGCTGGCAGTTAAAACTGCAACATCAAAGACCGTTATTCAGCGGTTTATTGCAGTTACAAAGCCGGTTTTTGCAGAAGTCGCCGCTGCGGCCAGAACAGGATAAAAGCCTGAGTCTGACAGCAAGCTGGGAATATCGTTATTAATTTGCCAGGTTAAAGCCTGGCAACACTCAGTAAAAAGGCGCTTTAAAAGCGCCTTTTGCTTGGTTAAATTTTGATAAAAATCTGCCTGCGGTATAACCCATAAGCAATCAGCCAGAATAAACCAACATGCAATAACGCAAACAGCAACGATGCCGGTTTATCGGCGAGCACTGTTTGCAACTGCTGATACAACCATTGGTAGGCAGAAATATCAACATTGCCGCTGGCACCTTCAGCCACCTGCCACACCAATACTTTGCTAAGCAGCACTGTCCAGCACCAGGATAAAATGTAAATAAACAAAGGGTTAGAGCCATAAACCCGCAGTGGTTCACAAATTGCCCGATAACAGCGGATATCCACCAACCAGACCATCAACGCCAACAGCCATAACAACAAGCCGGTGCTTTGCAGCACATAACTGCCTGTCCATAAAGCTTTATTCACCGGCCAAAATAACGCTGTGAACTGCGCCAATACCAACATCAGCACGCCCACCGCCAATAACCACAACATACCGGCTTTGGGCTGACGTTTGCTGAGCTCCCCCGCCACCCAATAACCGAGCAGCACATTGACCACAGCGCCTAAAGTGCTGAGTAAACCTTCGGGGTCAAAGGGCATGCCAAACCCCTGATATAACCTGTGTTCACCCAATACAGCACGGTCAACTACACCGGCAATATTGCCTGACAAGCTGTAAGGCTCAGTGCCGAGCTGCAATAAGCCCCAATAAAACCCTAACAGCAAAGCCGACAATAACGGCATGCCATACTGCTGCTGAGCGCCCGTAAAAAAAGGTTTTAACGCCAGCACCAATAAAGCCGCCACACCATAACAAAGGGCAATACGCTGCAATACCCCCATCAGCCGCATCTGGCTTAAATCCGGTGTCCATAAAAAATTCAGGCCAAGACCCAGCACAAACATCAGCAAGGTACGGCGCAACACTTTTTGTATTGAAGCCGCCCCCCACTGCTGGTTTTTCAGCGCAAAAAACATCGCCGCGCCCACCACAAATAAAAAACCCGGAAATACCAGATCAGCAAAGGTAAAACCATGCCATTTGGCATGTAACAAAGGGCTGTACACTGCCGACCAGGAGCCTGGTGTATTCACCAGAATCATCAGCGCCAGAATTAAACCGCGCAGGGCGTCCAGCGCAACAAAACGTGTGGTGGCCATTACATCTTCTCTTTTCTAAACATGAGGCTAAAGCTGGTTTTAACAAAGCTGGCGTGAACAAAACAGTGCCAAAGCAGCCAGCTTTAAATACAACAACGCCAGTGAAAACACTGGCGTTGTTGTGCCGACAAAAATGTTACCACTGGCGGATTTTATGGCCTTTAAAAGCATAAAACAGGATAAAAGCATAACAAGGCAACATCACCCAATACGCCAGCTGACTATCGCCTGAGCTATGGGCAAAATAACCGTACACCAGCGGCAACAGCGCGCCACCTGCTATGCCCATAATGAGTAATGCCGAGGCTGTGGCAGTAAATTTACCTAAACCATCCAGCGCCAGAGGCCAGACTGCAGGCCACACCAGCGCATTGGCAAAACCTAACATGGCAAGATACAGCACAGTGTCGGGCACTGTTGGAATACCAGTCCAGCCAAATAACAGCTCTGCTATGGCATGGCTGTCGCTGGAGCCAAACATCACCCCTAAAGTGAACAACAAACCAAAAATGGCCGAGCCTTGTAAAGCGCGCGCTTGGGACAGATATTTTGGAATACAGCTGACCCCAACCAGATAACCCAGCACCATAAAGGCCATGGTATAAGAAGTTAAAGTACCAAAATTTGCCACTTGCAGGTTCTGACCATATAAACCAATGGTGTCACCGGCAATGACTTCCACGCCAACATAAAAAAACAACGCCACCACGCCAAGCACCAGCTGCGGAAATTGCAACACTGAGGTCTGAGGCTGGGTTTTAACATCGCCCATCATCGTTTCTTCCAGATCCGGCTCCGGCAGCGGCGAAAATTTTACAAAAGCCATTAACGCCACCAGAGCGGCTGTCATGTAGATATAAGGTTGCACCAGACGATTCGATAACTCAGCAATACGGCTGGCTTTTTCTTCGGCCGTTAAAGCAGCTAAAGCTTCAGGGGTAAACTGGTCCATGCCGGTTAAAATTAAGGCGGTAAATACCAGCGGCACCACAATACCGGCGCCTTTATTCACCAGGCCCATACAGCTGATGCGCATGGCGGCACTTTCACGCGGGCCAATACAAACAATGTAAGGGTTAGAGGCCGTCTGCAAAATAGTAAGACCAGTGCCGAGCGTAAACAAAGCTATTAAAAACAACGCATAATAGCTACTTTGTGCCGCCGGAATAAAGAGCACTGCCCCCACCGCCATAATGCCAAGTCCTGCCACCATGCCGTTTTTATAACCAATACGGTTCAGCACCATCGACATCGGAATAGCCATCACTACATAAGCGATATAAAAAGCAAAAGTCACTAACAGCGCCTGAAACTCATTGAGATCACAGACAATTTTTAAAAAGGGTATTAATGAGCCGTTTAGCCAGGTGACAAAGCCAAACACAAAAAATAAGGTCCCGATGATTAGCATCGGCAACACTGTGCTTCGGCTCTGCACTTTGTTTATCGCCATTTCCATATCTACCTCTGTTGTTTGTTGCGGTCAGAGATCCGGTCGCCTTTGCAGGTGCCGGACTTTTTGTTGTTAATGTTGTTTATGCTTTTGATATTTATAAATATTTTTTACTGCAGACAGCAACAGCTTATAGCTGCGGCTGGCCTGAAATCCAGCATTGTTGCACTTTACCTTGCTCATCCAGCAGCACCAGATCAGCACGGTAACCCGGTGCAATACGCCCCATTTGCTGTGCTTTACCAATACACTGCGCCGGATACAAAGACGCCATCCGTAGCGCTTCACCCTGCGCCACACCCAGCTCAGTGACGGCATAGTGCACTGCCCCCGCCATATCCAGCACTGAACCTGCCAGCTGACCGGTTTCGATGGTGAGTTTATTGCCATCCCGAAACACCTTGCCGTCAAAAAAGGCAAATTCGGTGTCGGTAGTGCCCACAGGCGACATCGCATCTGTCACCAGCAGCAATTTACCGCGCGGTTTAGCACAGAGCGCCAGTTTGGCCGCCAGCGGATGAACATGATGACCATCGAGAATAATGCCACACCAGGCGTCAGCACTTGCCAAAGCAGCACCCACCATACCGGGTTCACGCGAGGTGAGCGGTGACATGGCGTTATATAAATGAGTAAAACCACAGGCGCCGGCCTTCAACGCGGCATTCACAGTGGCAGCATCGGCATTGGAATGGCCGAGAAACACCAGCACACCAAGCTCCACCAACTGACGGATTTGGGCAGTGCTGACATGCTCAGGCGCCACTGTCACTAACTTCACGCCCAGGTCGGTGCGGCGGTATATAGCGAGCTCTGCCTCAGTTAAAGGCCGGATATGCTGCTCTGGATGCACACCTTTTTTCGGCAGTGACAAATGCGGGCCTTCAAAATGTACCCCCAATACCCCAGGCTCGTTGTTGGCAATAGCCTGCGCTATCACGTCAGCGGCCTGTTGCATCACGGCAACTGAGTCGGTGATCACAGTTGGCAATAAAGCTGTACTGCCAAAACCGGCGTGTGCGCGCACCATGGTGCGAAGTGTGTTTAAAGTAGGTGCTGTATTAAACAAAGCGCCGCCGCCGCCATTGACCTGAATATCAATAAAACCGGGGGCCAGCGTCAGGGGTAATACAGCTTGAGCATCAGCGGCTGTGATATCCGCAATATGGCCATCGATGATGCTTAACTGCACATTGTGCAGCCAGTCTTCACCGTCAAACAGCTTTGCCACCGCCAGATGTTGTATTGTCACTTGTTACCTACCTGCATGTTAAAACTGGCAGCCACCGCAAGGCTGCCCCAAGTTTTACTGTTGTTGTTTTTGCTACCAGTTGCTGTGTGAGCAGCACATCACACTGTTTTGGTGACTTTATTTAAACCCGGTGGTGCGTCCGGATTCACACCACGGCTGCGCGCCACTGCTTCCACATCCAGATAAAAACGCTGTAATACCAAAAGTGGCAACACCCTTGGATGAGAAGTTAAAGCACCATGATTTAACTGCACCACGGCGGCGCCACGGTTTTGCACTTCAGTAACCTGAGCTTTATGTGCTGCCAGCGCTTCGTCGGCAACAGATACATCAATAATGGCAAACTGGTCTTTGACTAAAGTCACAGGGCCATGCAAAAACTCGGCACTGGAAAAAGCTTCGGCATGAATGCCACAGACTTCTTTCAGTTTTAACGCTATTTCGCGCGCTATGGCATAACCAGGGCCACGACCCAGTACCACACCATGTTTTACTGTGGCCACAGATGCCGGTGTTAACTGCGCCGGTAACTGCTGCGCCTGCTCTAATAAAGCCGGTAAAGATTCCACCGCCGCCAATAACTGCGGCTGTGCCGACCATAGGGCCACCAGTTGTAACAAGGCACTTAAAGTTGCCAGATAGCTTTTAGTTGCAGCAACAGCTTTTTCCGGTCCGACAAAAAGTGGCACCACAGCATCAGCTTGTTCGGCCAGCGGTGAGCTGGTGTCGTTCACCAAAGCCACCACATAAGCACCGGCCGCTTTGGCCATTTCAACCTGTGCCAGAATATCCGGGCTTCGGCCCGACTGCGAAATCACCAGCACCAGCGCGTCCTGCAATTGCAGCTGTTTGTGATACACGCTGGCAATAGAAGGTGCTGCAGCGACCACAGGTAAACCCAGTTCTATTTCAATCAGATATTTGGCAAAAACCCCGGCGTGATCGGACGAACCGCGGCCCACCATATAAACATACTTTGGCGCACGCTTGCCAATTTGCTGCACTATGGTGGTTATGGTGCTGCTGTTGGCGGCCAGCTGTTCACGGATTCGTTGTGGGGCTTCGGCGGCTTCCTGCGCCATAATGGTACTGTTCATCTGCTACTCACTTCTGTTTCAGGCTTAGATTTCAGGATTCTGTTTTAGGGCTCTGCTTTAAGACTGAGCCGCCACTGCGGCAGTTAATAAAGCTTGTTGCTGCCGGGCAAACCAGACGGCACCATATTCAGGCGCGGCCAGTGCCGGCGTTAAAGCCTGCTGTACTTTGCTATCGAGATAAGGCACCAGCTTATAAGCCAGGCCACCTATCATCGAAAAGCGCGGCGGCGACAGTTCAAATAACTTCAGCGCAATTTCATTAATAAAAGCGGCACCCTGCGCCACTATGGCAAGAGCTGTCGCGTCTCCCTGCTCGGCAGCACTAAACACCAAAGGTGCATATCTGGCGTACACTGTGGGGGTGGCGTGCATAAAGTGACTGACGATATCCAGGCTGTTGCTGACACAAAGCTCCTGACACAACAGACTGGACAATAAAGTGGAGGGTTCCAACCCATCCTGCTGCAACAGCGCATGATGCACCAGCTGCATGCCAAACCAGGCGCCGCTGCCGTTGTCACCATAAGGAAAACCATGACCACCAATATCCAGCAGGCGGCCTTTGACATCGGCCAGGCCACAAGAGCCGGTGCCGGCAATAATCACAGCACCGTCGCCGCCGTTATGGGCGCCAATACAGGCAATATGCAAATCCGTGGTCAGATAAAAAGCCGCAAATGGATGTTTCCACTCGGAAAATAACCGGAAATATTGCGGCATATTGACACCGGCCAAACCCGCACCTGCGATCAGACGCGACATATCGTTAAAGGTCATACCGGCAGCGGTCAGCGCTTGTTGGGTGGCCGTTAAAATAGAATCAGTGGCGATTTTCATGCCCCGCAGCGGATTGGCCGGCCCGCCCAGGCCTTCACCCAGCAGCTGATTATCAGCATTGACGATCACCACCCGGCACTTGCTGCCGCCACCATCAATGCCAAGATACAATGGCCCCTGCTGCCCTGAACTTATTGTCATCCGCCCAACCTCGTTACGTCATGCAGGGTTGCCCCTGTGCTGCCGGTGTTTTTGCTTGCATTTTAATGTTGAAAAAATGTACATTAAGCAAAATTGACAGCGTTGTCATTTTTCAGGTTCAGCATATAATAATTTTGACAAATAACAAGACCCTTGTTTAAAAATCAAACTGAAATTTGTCACAAAACAAAGGGCATGAACAAATAACTGACTAAATTCAGTAGCTTAGAATTACAAATTGGCGCATTGTTGTGTTCTGGCCAGCGCTTACAAAAAACAATTACAGCCGGTATTGCAGACCGGCCATTGTCACAGGGGAAGTCCAATGAATATCAAGCTGAGACGTCTGGCAACTTTGCTGCTGTTATCGGCCTGCCCACCACTGGCGGCGACAAACTTTCAGCAACAATCACAGTTGCACAGCTTTGCCAGCCAAAGCCGGCTTGAATTTGCCGTGGTCAGCAACTTTGTCAGCAACACCGGCACCACAGGCAGGCTCAAACTCAGCAATTTATCGCAACTGCCCCTTGGCGCCGGCCCCGGCAACTGGCAAATTTACCTGCACTCTATCCGCAAACTAAGCGCTGCCGAACAATTTGGTTTGCAGCTCGAACATGTGCAAGGGGATTTACACCGCCTGAGCGCCAGCCACAATTTTGCCGGCCTACAGCCGGGTAAAACCGTGGAAATTCAATACAGTGGCAATGCGCATATGGTGAGTTATACCGACTTTATGCCCAGGGCATTTATTGTTGCCTCATCGCTCAAACCGGAAATTTTTGCCAATACCAATACCGAAGAGCTAAGCCGTTTTGTTGCGCCTTTTCACAGGCCGGAACAACTGCTGCGTTATCAGCAGCCTGAGCCGGATCTGCACCCTATTGCCAATGCAACCAGCCGTTATCAGCAGAACCTGGTGGTGAACGCCGGTTCTGTTGACACTCAGGCGCTGCAGGACAAAATTCTGCCAAGCCCACGCGAGGTGAGTTATCAGCGTGGTCGTACTGAACTGAATGCACAGTGGCAAATTGTGTATCAGGGCCGGCTGGCGGGCGAAGCGGGTTATTTACAGCAACAGCTCAAAGACAAAGGTTTAACGCTGCAAAGTCAGGCTGGGGTAAACGAACAACTGCAGCAAAAAATCGTGCTGCTGGTGGACGCCAAAGTAGAGAGTAGCGAAGGTTATCAGCTGCAGATCAACGATAACAGCATTGTGATCCGCGGCCACGACAATGCCGGCGCTTTTTATGGTGTTCAGTCGTTACTCAGCTTGTTACCGGCCAGCATCAGCGCACAGAAATACCCGCTGCCACAACTGACGGCCAACGACAGCCCAAGGTTTGCCTGGCGCGGCATGCATTACGATATGGCGCGTAATTTCCACGGTAAAGCCGTGACATTGCGGCTGATTGAACAAATGGCGCGGTATAAGCTGAATAAACTGCATCTGCATCTGACCGAAGACGAAGGCTGGCGGCTGGAAATTCCTGGTTTGCCGGAACTCACCGATATTGGCGCCCACCGCTGCTTTGATTTAACCGAACAACGTTGCCTGCTCACCCAGCTCGGCACGGGGCCGCACCGCACAGGCTCCGGCAATGGTTATTACAGCAAACAGGATTTTATTGAAATTTTAAAATTTGCCGCTGCCCGTCATATTGAAGTGATCCCGGAAATTGATATGCCAGCCCATGCCAGAGCTGCGGTCAAAGCCATGGAAGCGCGTTATCATCGCCTGAAAAAACAAGGGGATGAAGCAGCAGCCCGGCAATATTTATTGTCGGATTTGGCAGACAAATCCAGTTATCTGACAGTGCAAAACTACAACGACAACTCAGTGAATGTCTGCCTCGACTCCAGTTACGCCTTTATTGATAAAGTGGTGTATGAGCTGTCGCAAATGTACCGCGAAGCGGGTTTGAGTCTGTCGACTTATCATATGGGCGGTGACGAAGTAGGCGCAGGTAGCTGGCAAGGTTCACCGGCCTGTCAGGCACTGATTGCCAAAGGTTTGCCTGGTGTAGCAGGCGTTGCCGATTTAAAACCTTATTTTGTCGGCAAAGTTGCGGCTATTTTGCAGCAACGGCAGCTGGCTTTGGCCGGTTGGGAAGATGGTCTGATGTACGACCCCATCAATCCTTTTAACCGCGCTTTATTTGCCAATAAAACAGTGATTGCCAACGTCTGGGACAATATCTGGG
The DNA here is from genome assembly GCF_025245835.1 of Rheinheimera sp. 4Y26. Lineage (GTDB taxonomy): Bacteria > Pseudomonadota > Gammaproteobacteria > Enterobacterales > Alteromonadaceae > Pararheinheimera. Next base: position 13,057 of record NZ_JAOBWS010000002.1, on the reverse strand, counting down.
AATGGGGTGTGGGTGACAGAGCTTATCGTCTGGCCAATGCCGGATATCAGGTGGTGTTATCACACGGTACCCATTTGTATTTTGACCATCCAAATGAAGCCCACCCGGAAGAACGTGGTTATTATTGGGCCACCCGCTACACAGATGCCGCCCGGGTATTTGCTTATGCGCCTGCTGATTTATACGCCAATGCCGACCGCACCCGCACTGGCCGCGCTATTGATGATTTGGAAGCATTGCTCGGCCGCGCTTTGCCAACACTGCAAAAACCGGAAAATATCATTGGTATGCAAGGCCAGCTTTGGTCTGAAACAGTGCGCACTGCAGAGCAACTGGAGCAAATGATATACCCCAGGTTATTGCCACTGGCCGAACGCGCCTGGCATCAAGCCAGCTGGGAAGGCAAAAAAGCTGAGCAAAAACGCCGCGACAGCGACTGGCAACAGTTTGCCAGAGTGATGACCAAACGCGAGCTGCCGAAACTGGATAAAGCCGGTGTGGCTTATTATCTGCCGCCACCTGGCGCCACACTTAACGGCGACTTGCTGCTGGCCAATGTGGCTTACCCCGGCCTTGCCATTGAATACAGTCTGGATCAGGGCCAAAGCTGGTTAGCCTACCCGGCCAATGGCGAAGGGGTTCGGGTTAAAAGCCCGGCACTGAGTCAGGGCAAGGTACTGCTGCGCACCAAATCTGTTAGCGGCAAGGTCAGCAGAATAACTGAAACTGAATAATTGCAGCCGCAGATAAAGCGGCAGCTGCCTGCTTGCCTGCTTGCCTGCTTGCCGCGCCTACAGATTAAAAACAATACCGCCAGCAAAGCCAGGCTTTGCTGGCGGTATTTTCTTTGCGTCGTTGTCTGGCAGGAGATTGCTCTGGAGCATTTGCAGCGTGGGCGCTGTCTGGACGAATTTTTGCGCTGACTTTTACAGCGACTTCAATAGCGGTTAGTTAGCGATGGCGTTTTGTAAAATCTGCTCCATCACCAGAGTGGCGTGCATGGCCGTTTCACCGCTGGACGGATGCGGCTCACCTGAGCTTAGCTGACGCGCCATATTTGCCACATGATGCAGCTGAATATGGGCCGGATTGTCGATAAAACTTTCAGTACGCCCGGTTGCTGTGGTCAGCACCAGCGGCGCTTCGGCAAATACCGAAAATTCAATCCGACCGGCACTGCCGATAATTTCGACCTGGTCGCGCCGCTCAAAAGCAGCAAAGTTCCAGTAACCAGAGCCGGTGGCATCAGGCACAGCGTTATCATCTGCACCTTCAACCCCAGCGCCTGCAGCACCGATGGCAAAACGCCAGCAGGCGCTAACCGCATCTTCGGCCTGATACAAACCCTGCTGATTCAGGGCAATACCTTTGGCATCAACAATATCACCCAGCAAATACGCAAACAAATCCAGACCATGACTGGCTAAGTCTACAAAATAACCCCCGCCGGCTTTGGCAGGATCGGTGCGCCAATTGGCCTGCCCTGCCACATCTGCCGCATTCGGCGGCCGGCTGAAACTCCAGTGTAAATGTCGCACTGTGCCAATAGCGCCCTGCTGCAACCAATCTTTCACTTGTAAAAACCGCGGTAATGAGCGGCGATAATAAGCCACAAACAAAGGTTTGCCGGCTTTGGCAAAAGCGGCATTCATCTGTTTACATTCTGCGCTATTGAGCGCCATCGGCTTTTCCACACAACAAATTTTGCCGGCGGCGGCCACTTTCAGCGCATAAAACAAATGACTGTCAGGCGGCGTGGCAATATAAACGGCGTCTACTTCAGGATGGTTGATTAATAAGTCGGCATCGCTGAACCAAAGCGGCACCTGATGGCGGCGGGCATAATCTTCGGCTTTGGCGGCATCACGGCGCATGACGGCTTGCAATACAAAACCAGGCACCTGCTGATAAGCCGGGCCACTTTTGACTTCGGTCACAGCACCACAACCAATAATGCCCCAGCGCAGTGGCTGACCTGTGCCGGGTCTCAGGTGCTGTTCTGTGTTGCTGCTGATTATCTGATTTGTCATGGTCATTTTGCGCTTAGTGTGAATGCGCCAGGTTCAGTTTGTAACGGGCAATCGCTGGTCTGCAATTCACTGTCGCTAAAACCACGTTTTTGATTAAATTTAAGTGTGACACCCAGCTGCTGCTGCCATTTTTTCGCAATAGCCGCTGGTTTTTTGCTTTGACTCCAGCGTTGATAATCCTGTTGCAGCTGCTGGTACAGCTTTGCATCTGAGCCTGGCGACAAGGCCAGGTAATTTTCGGCACATTGCAGGCGCAGCGCTATTTTTAATTTGGCATGTTCACCCGTTTGATTCAGGTGCATCTGCGCTTCCAAATCGGTAGAAACCCAAAGATGTGCTCTGTCACGCAATAGCATCAACACGCCCTGGTGATAATCACCCACTTCCAGGATCTCAATACCTTGCTGCTTTAACTGCTCGCTAAACCAGCCACCTCGTAAACCAACAATCACCAGCTTTTTTTGTCGTATCTCAGCAAGACTGGTTAAAGTGGTGAATTCGTCCTGTAGGGTATAAAACGCCAGCTGCCGGGTTGAAACAGGACCAATATATTGAAACCCCTGCGCCAGCCGCTGTTTGGTTTTACCCATGGTAAACAGCAGCACATTGGGTGTGGTTCTGGCAATTTCAAAAGCGCGCGGCCAGGGCATCACTTCGATATCCGGTTGTTTGGGTGCCAGCAAGTCTTTCACTACATCCACCGTCAGACCAACAAACTGCTGCTCTGTGGTGTAGTTGTAAGGCATTTTTTCACTGCTGATCAGCCTCAGTTCAGTGGCTGCCGCCACAGTGACGGAACAACACAACAACATCATCAGAAAAAAAGACTGCATAACTTACCCGGATCATTGTTCAGCAATACAACTCCAGCCCTGAAAAGCGCAATTAAAGCGGCTCTGTTCCCGTACCTGGTTGCACTACAAAGGGTGACTTTGTGATCAGTATATGCAGCAGCAGACCCTGGCACCAGCACTTATCACGATGACGGCAGCTTGTGCTCCTTGCACAAAGCTTATAAAACTCCTGCGCACCGCAAATAAAAAAACAGGACGCTGATAACAGCATCCTGATAAAGACCCTTGGATAAGGATTTGGCAAATAACAGGTCACATCCATGTGCGCTGGTGGATAATTATTACCAACTACCAATAATAATCATCTGCAACAGGGAGATCAGCAACCAGCCCCAGCACGCCGGTTCCTGCGGGTAAACAAAATGCGCTGTCAGAAAAAACATTGCACCCTGCAACAACCACCTCGGCACTGATGCTAGCAATAAATGACAACGTTGTCATTATGTTTTTTGTAGTTTTTTTACGCAATTTAACCTGCGGCAAACCTGTGCCGGAACTGGCCGGTAACATGCCTGCACATCCCGATCCCGGTTTTAATGGCCGGGAACCTGCTTAGTCAGTTCCTGTAATAGCCAGGTGCAGATGGCCTGCTGATCCTTGCTGTTCACTTCGCGCTGAATGGCTGGTGTATTGGCTGGAATATGGGCAAAATTGCCGGCATCTTCATGAAACACAAAATAATTAAACAATGCCTGCCACTGGCTGCGCTCGGTATTGCTGCAGCCGTTCAGCGCAACCAGAGCATGTAACAAGGCGTTATAAGGGGAGACGGCGTTGGCATCAGAGCCAACAGAGCCACCCCACCAATAATTCACCAGCAGATTAAAAGCAGTAGTGGCCTGCACCTGATGCCACCACAGCGCCGGCAAAAACAGCACATCTCCAGGCTCCAGCGTGGCTTGCTGCGCTGCTTCCAGTGCTTTGGCATAACGCGGAAAACGTTGAAAGTCGGGCGATAGTATATCCACCAGGCTCACCGGCGCCCCTGTGGGTGCACTTTGCAAAGGCCCTATATACAGATTTACCGCCTGCTCAGGCGGAAACAGCGTAAAAGTGCGGCGGCCTGACAGCACACAAGCCAGGTTGTTACTGTGGTCAAAATGTGCCGGCACTATGGTTTGATTGCCGATCCAGACCCGCCCTACCACATCGGGCGACAGGCCCGGCATTGGATTGTGCCGGCTAAAATCCGGCAAACAACTGTCGAGCCTGGCGCTTTGTAACGCAATACGTACTGCATCGGGTTGCTGCATCTGTCGCAGCAGTTGTTTAAGCACCGCCCACACCGGATAACGGCGCCGTTCAAAATTAAACTGCTGTAAGTCAGCGCCGGCATAACCCACTTTGCCCTGGGTGTCAGCCGCCAGCAACAGGGTGTCCATTTCGTTGTTGTTGTCTAAAGGATGCAGATATTGTGTCAGCGCCGCCGGCCCTTGCCTGGATGCCTGAAGCGCCGGCCAGTGCTCAACCCAGCCGGTTAATACTGCAGGCTGGCCTTGTGCTATCAGCGCATCAAAGTCAAAACCCGGGGCTTTTGTGTTGATTCTGGCGATTTGCTGCATTGTTGTGTTTATCCTTTATTTGTCCTGCCCTGATGAAAGTCAATGACCCACTTAAGCATGTCAGAGCGGAAAAAGCCGATAAAAAAAGAGCTTATACCGAAGCATAAGCTCTTTTAAATAAAGCGGTTAGCTTAAATGGCTCAGAATGCCATCCGCACACCTAACACATAACGGCGGCCGTTCTGATACAAAGAGAACAGACGGTTTTTGTCGGTGTTAAACTCAACCACTTCTTCGTTGGTCAGGTTCACTGCTTCTGCCGTTAAGGTCACAGACTCAGTCAGGTTATAACCAAAGCTGGCATCCAGCTGGCCGTAATCGTCGTTCCAAATCTCAGAACCACTCCAGTGCAGGCCTTTGTACCAATCGGTGCGGAAGTTATACATCAGACGGGCACTGTAAGTGTCATCTTCATAATAACCGCTGAGGTTCACCATATGCTTGGACGTGCCTTCCACCAGACCTGAACCCGGTTTTAAGATATCTCTGGTTTCATCCCGATCCGCTTCGGTGTAGGTGTAGTTGGCCATCACACCAAACTGACCAAAACTTTGCTGATAACTCAGTTCCATACCGCTGGTGGTGCCGCCAGGACCATTGTCAGGACGGGTGAAAGTTACATCCACCATGGTATTGCCCTGCTCCCAGAAACGCTCATCCACAAAGGTGCTGAAACCACGGTAGCTCTTTACATCTTTAAAGAAGTAAGTGGCAGCCAGAATAGATGAAGGGTTGAAGTACCACTCGTAGCTCAGGTCAAATTGATCCACTAGCTGCGGTTTTAACATTGGGTTGTTGGCCACACCTGTTGGGTTAGACACATTCAGTGAACCGTAGCTTGAGGATGAAGAAACATCGTTCCAGTTCTGACGAGCCATCACCCGAGCAGCACCTACCCGCATAATAGTGTCTTCAGATAAATCAAAAGCCACGTTAATGCTTGGCAGCACTTCGCTGTAGTCGTTGTCCACTTCTTTCCAGTTCAGCAGCGTTGGTTTTAACCAGGCGCGATCCAGAGTGTGGAAACCCCAGTAGTCGGTACCGCTATGCTCCCAACCACCTGAAGTCTGGGCTGTGTCGACATAACGAACGCCGATGTTGCCGCGGAATCCTTCACCGGAAAAATCACCCTGCACATACAGTGCGGTAATGTCTTCTTCCACTGCCCAGTTTTCATCCAGTACCCGTGAACGGGCATAATCGGCTGGCACACCGTTCAGGCCAACAAAAGCAATTTCTTCCATTCTGTTGCGATCATGCAGTACCTGATTGGCCAGGGAACCATTCACCAGACCATCGACATTCACCGTACCTGTAGTCAGGCCACATTTGGTTAAATCAGAGCACTGGTCAAAAATGTATTGCAGATACACAGGCCATGACGGCGCTTTAGACGGATCTTTTAACGTATTAGGACCATGCCAGCTGTAGGCGATACGGTCCTGGGTGCGCTCGGCCTGACGCAACTTCACGCCGGTTTTCACGCTGTTAAACACACCGGCATCCACCGGAATTTCAAAATCAAGCTGAGCATAGGTTTCTTCATCTGTGGTTGGTTTTTCACCACCCCAGATCCAGCCAGGGCTGAACTTGCTGCCATCAGCGCCGCTGACCGCAGTATTGACTGTTGGCTTACCACCTCTTAAATCAAAATCGTAGCCTGAAGCTGTGTTGATATATTCCCATGAGGTTTCACGTAAAGTGCCGCCTTCAGCGTCGGTGCGGCCAAGCTGACCATGCACTTTAAAGTTGCCGGCATCATAGTTGATGTCCAGATCAACAGATTGGGTTTCAGTGGATGCCACCCGGTTGATAAAGTTGTAACCAATCTGGCCTGCCGCCACTTTGCCAGCCAGCAGCGCATTGTCGACAACAGCTTTGTTAGTCACTTTATTAGCAACCACGTCGTTGCCGGTCCACACCAGATAGTTGGCGTTGTGGTTGTCGGCATCCACTTTGGATTTCAGCACATTCAGTGTCATTTCCAGCGCATCTGTTGGCCGCGCCTGGAAAGAGACAAAACCGGTTTCACGTTCACGTTTTTGCACAAAACGTGGCACGCCCATCAAACCAGGGTAAGACACACCATCGGCGCCCACCGGCCATGACAATACTTCAAAACCTTCACGCACCAGGTTGCGGTCCTGTTTCAGCGCAGAAACCAGCACACCATAACGCTCGTCGTCGGTTTTCCAGGAATACATAGCACCTAATTGCGGATCAGTTTTGTCTGATAAATCAGAGTATTGACCTTCAATTGACAGGTTCAGGCTGTTGGCATCCATATCGAGCGGACGGCGGGTTTTCAGGATCACGGTACCACCGATAGAACCTTCATCAATACGGGCTTCCGGTGATTTGTAAACTTCCAGATCGCGTACCAGCGCTGATGGCAGCATGGTGTAGTTAAAGCTGCGGCCCGGATTGTCCAGAATAAACCAGTCAGCAGTGGCAACGGTCTGACCATTTAATAAAGTACGGTTAGTTGCAGAGCTGGCACCGCGGACAGTAATTTTTTCACCTTCACCAAATTCACGGCTCACACCCACACCAGTGATACGTGACAGCGATTCAGCGACGTTTTTATCAGGGAATTTGCCAATATCTTCTGCCGTTACCACATCAACGATAGAGTCACTAAAACGTTTGGCATTTAAGTTTGCTTGCTGTGAAGCGCGGATACCACGAATTTCAATCACTTCGACTTGTTGTTCTTTGGCACCGGCTGGTTTTGCGTTGGCTTGCTGAGCCAGGGCTGGCATTGATAATGCCGCAGCTCCCACCACTAAACCGAGCTTAACTGCCAATGCACATTTATTCATTTTAGTGTGCGACATGAGCTTCTCCCATTCCTGTTTTTTTTGATCTTGTGCGATGAATTTTTTTGTCCTGCAATGACAGCGTTGTCATTAAAATTCAACATACACAAAAAAATTTTGATTTGCAAACCCCTTTCGCTGAAATTTTAGCCGCATTTTTGTAAACGCCGGCCTGGCCGGAAAATAAATTTGCCGGCCTTTCATCGTGGTAAATTTCTACATAACGCCAACAATTAAATATAAGTTATTGTAAAATTAGCAATTAATAGCAAAGCTTGTTTATGACTGCTTTGGGTTGGTTATTTTTTGATAAATAAACAATTGCCGTTTAGACAAAAACGATGTATCCATTTACTCAAATTCAGTTACAAATTGACCACCGCTGTCATTTATAACCAAATTCCTGGCCCCGGGCTCTGATAACAACTTTATATTCAGCCAATTACACGGGACCAGACCAGAAATTCTGCTTAGGGTAAAGCGATGAAAGTAACTATTAATGACGTTGCCAGGCTGGCCGGCGTTTCGATTAAAACAGTGTCCAGGGTGATGAATAACGAGCCTTCGGTCAAAAAGGCCACCCAGGAGAAAGTGTCAGCGGCTATCAGCGAGCTGAACTATCAGCCCAATGCGGCTGCCCGCAATCTGGCCGGCACCCGCTCTTATAGCATCGGTTATATCTACGACAACCCAAACGCTTATTATGTCATTGATATGCAAAGAGGTTTGTTGGAAGCCTGCCGTAAACACGGTTACGAGTTGCTAATTCACCCCACCAACGCCAAGTCGGCGCAGATAGTGCAGGAAGTGATAGATTTAGTGCAGCACGCCCGGCTGGCGGGTTTAGTGTTAACCCCACCCTTTTCTGAAATGCCGGAAATTGCCGAAGCGCTGGAGCGGATTGGCGTTGATTTTGTGAGGATTATTTCCGGCTCCACCCCATCGCCCAAGCTGACCAACTGTGTGCTGGTGGACGACTTTACCGCCGCTTTTAAAATTACCAATCATTTGCTGGAACTGGGCCATACCGACATTGCATTTTTATGTGGTGATGAAGAGCACAGCTCCAGCGGTGAACGTCTGGCCGGTTTTAAAGCCGCTTTAACCAAAAGGGGCATCACCCCCAACCCGAAATATATAGTGCCGGGCAGTTATTCCTTTGAATCCGGGGTAAAAGGTGCCAAATATTTACTGGAGCTGGTGCATAAACCCACCGCCATTTTTGCCTGTAACGACGAAATTGCCGCCGGTGCTTTATTTAGTGCGCGTTTATCGCAGGTAGAAATTCCGCAGCAACTCTCTATTGTGGGATTTGAAAACAGCCCTTTCTCGCGCCAAACCTGGCCACCACTGACCACAGCGCATCAGCCCAACAGCACCATCGCTATGCAGGCGGCAGAACTCTTGTTCCGCCGAAGCCGTCCGGGCCAGCAACAGGGTATTTCTGCCGAACAACCGGTGTTTATTCCGGAGCTGCTGGTGCGCGAATCCACTGCCGCTTGCCCGGCCTGAGCCGCTGCCTGCAATGAGCTTTGCCGTATGACGCGACAAGCTGCAGCTAAAAAACCACCGCCATAAGTTGTGGTTTTAAATTGACAATAAAAAAAGCCCTGAGCACTGCTCAGGGCTTTTTTATTCAGCTCGGCAATAGCCGGGTTAAGGCGAAACTGCCTGCATCATCATGGCCGCAATATAAGCACCATAAGTACCCAGCGCATAACCTAATACCGCCAGCAATACACCCACAGGTGCTAAAGACGGGTGAAAAGCCGACGCCACCACAGGCGCCGAAGCGGCACCGCCAATATTGGCCTGACTGCCCACTGCCATAAAAAATACCGGCGCTTTAATTAACCGGGTTACCAGCAATAACAAACCGGCGTGGATGCTGATCCAGACAATACCCACCAGGAACATCACCGGATAATCCATCACTGCGGTCACATCCATATGCATACCAATGGTGGCCACCAGAATATAAATAAACACCGAACCCACTTTAGAAGCACCAACCGCTTCCATTTCACGAGCTTTGGTCATCGATAACAATAAGCCGATAGTAGTGGCGATCACCACCAACCAGAAAAAGCTGCTGGTTAAACTGTACATGGCAAGTTCTGGTGCATGGGTTTCAATCCAGGGCGCAATCCAGTTGGCTAATAAATGGGACAAACCGGCAGCACCAAAACCTATGGCCACCAAACGCATTAAATCGCTGGTGGTTGGGTTTTTGGAGTTTTCCGCCTGATACTTTTCAATTTTTGCTTTGAGAACTTCAATACCTGAGGTATCTGCACCATTGGCTTTATCCAGCCGCGCAGCATTGGCCGCCATCCATAACAACACAGCTGTCCAGATATTGGCCACCAGCACGTCAACTGTGATCATCACTGAAAAAATATCGCCACCCACGCCAAACACTTCTTTCATTGCGGCCTGGTTGGCGCTACCACCAATCCAACTGCCGGCAACAGTCGACATACCACGCCAGGCAGCATTGGCACCTTCACCACCCAGTTGTTCCGGGAAAAACTGACCCACAGTAAAGAGTGCAATAGGAGCGCCAATCACCACACCGGCTGTACCTGTTAAAAACAGGATCAATGCCTTAGGGCCAAGGCCAAGAATGGCTTTAAAATCAATGCTTAAAGTTAATAACACCAAACAAACCGGCAATAAATAACGCGACGCCATTTTGTACAGCTCAGACTTTTCGCCATCAATAATGCCAAAGCTGTTAAATAACGCCGGAATGAAATAACACAGCAGAATGGAAGGCACATAACGATAAAACTTCTGCCAGCCCGGATGGCTGCTGTGACTGGTATGAAACACAAAACCGAGGATCAGGGCGAGTAACCCCAGCACCACGGCATCGTTGGTAATTAAAGCGGTTGATTCTGACATCAGAATATCCCCAGGAACTGATTGGTTGATGCAGATTTCCGGCAAGTACAACAGGAAAACTTAAGAACCTACCTCAAAAACAACAATGAAGTGATGGTAACAGCAGTTTATTCGCGGCCGTATTGCCAGGGAAACCCAAGAACTATTTTTCTCGTTTGCCCGCAATCTAGCATAGATATTGGCGTCGGCAAAGCTGGCCTGTAGTTTTGGCGGGTCAGAGCCCATTTTTTGCCGATAAGCACCAAAACAAACAACGAACTTTGGCAAAAGCTGCCACAATTTGCTGTGAATTTATAACAGCTGCCGAAAAATAACGCAGTCAGAGAATGCGACCCCAGCCACTCGCTGCCGGGGTCGCTGTGATAAAACAGCAATATCAGAACTGGTAACTTACGCCTAATCTATAGTTGGCGGGCGCACCGTAATAAGCCTGAGCCCAATACAGGCTGTTCAGGTACTTTTCATCAGTCAGGTTGTCGGCATTCAGCTGAATTTGCCACTGGCTGTTGACGTCATAACTGGCCATCAAGCCAAGCAAACCATAAGCGTCCTGCCGGGTGACAATATCCTGACCGGCATTGGCATAAATGGCGGCAACTTTGCCCTGCACCCGCGAAATATCATCCTGCCAGCGGTAGTTCACCCCAACAGTTAAACCGGGCAGTTGTGGCAGCTGATACACAGCAGAAAGTTTCATCGTGCGCTTAGGTGTATAAGCTTCCACCAGTTTGTCACCGTCAATATTCAGCTGCACCAGCGACGCTGACAACTGCAATTGTTCGGTCACTGCACCAGCCAGTTCCAGCTCCACACCGCTGCTGCTAATTTCTTCAGCGGTTTTATAAGCTTTAAATAAACCGGCCACAGGATCGACGATATCTTTGTCAAACACCGCCATGTTTTGTTGCTGAATGTCAAACACCGCCAGCGATAACAACGCTTTATCGGCAAATAAATCTGCTTTCACGCCAAACTCCATCGTTTTGCCCTGCACCGGCTTTAGCAACTGCCGGTTGGCATCCCGTTCGTTTTGCGGCAGGAAAATAGCGGTATGGCTGCTGTACAGGCTGATATCGCTGGTTAAGTCATACACAGCGCCGACATAAGGCACGGCTTTTTTATCTTCAGTGCTTTGATCCACGCCATAAGATAAACCTGCCACTTCGGCTTTGATCCAACGGGCTCCTGTAATAAGTTTCAGGCTGTCAGCCAAATCCCAGCGCACAGCACTGTATGCCGACTGTTGTTTGGCATTGACGTCACTGCCACTTTGGCCATCTTTAAACACAGGTTTGGCTGTGTTGCCATTCCAGACTGCCGGGGCTGGCATAGCCGGAAAACCCGCGCCAGTGCTGAAGTCATATAAAGAAATATCAGTGTAATCCCGGTCGCTGATATTCAAACCAGCCACCAGCTCATGCTGCCGGCCTGCCAGATCAAATTTGCCTTGCAGGTACAAATCAGCCAGCTGGGTTTGCTCTTCTTTGCCGTAAAAACTGCCATAACCTGTGGTGCCAAGGCCGGTGACAGGGTCTATGCCATTGGCGCCACTCACATACACATAAAACAAATCACCCTGCTGGTCGATTTGCATCAGCTGATAGCTGGCGGTTAACGCCCAGTTGTCGTTCAGTTTGTGCTGCAGCTCGACAAAAGAGCGGTGATCTTTCACCTGCCAGTAAGACCAGTCAGCCGAAGTGCTGGCAGAACGGCTGTATTCAATAGCTTCGCCATTGCCATAAAACAGATTTAATGCACCCCACATGCCGCCTTTGCCTTCACTGTGCTGACCGCTATGGCCAAACACCACAGTGCTGTTGTCGCTAAGCTCTGCGTCTACCACCAGATAACCTAAAGTTTTGTCGTGAGCATAACGGTCCAGATAAGAGTTTTTATCCTGCTTCACCGCCACAGCGCGGGCTGCTAAACCTTCGCCTAATTCACCCTGCACATCAGCGTCCAGCCGCTGGTCTTGCCAGGAGCCATAACTGAATTGTGTTTTTGCGGCAAATTCACGGCCTGGTCTTTTGCGCACCATGTTTACCGTTGCCGACGGATTACCGACGCCCGACATTAAGCCGTTGGCGCCGCGCACCACTTCCACCTGCTGATAAATGGCGGTGTCTAAATCACCTTCAATACCACCACCGGTAAAAGGCAAACCTAAGCCGTCGACCTGAAAGTTCGTAATGTCAAAACCACGGGCTTTGTAATAAGTGCGATCGGTTTCTATCCGCTCAACCTGCACACCTGTTGCCTGATCCAGCGCCAGATTGATATTGGACAAGGCAAAGTCGGTCAGCTGCTCAGTACTGATAATGCTGATGGCCTGTGGTGTTTCTTTTACCGTTAAATCCAGTTTGGTGGCACTGCTGTTTTCATCCACCAGATAACCCTGATTCAGCGCTCTTCCGGTCACTTCAATACGCTCAACAGCGCTGTTGTCCATCACACTGCTGTTCATCACAACGTTGTCTACAGCATTTTCCGCCGCGGCCAGGCCGCTTAATAACAAAGGTGACAATAAAAACAACGAGGGAACCTGGTTTAGTCTGGACATTTTTTAACTCTCAATATGCTGCAAATAAGAATTATTATCACATGCGTTTTTAGCAAAAATGAACCAATTTTTTTCTTCATAAACCTAATGCATTGATAAATAACACAATATAATTACCCATCAAAGGTATATAAACGCTAATTACTCTCATATGCGTTTGAGTTTTATTTTGGTTTGCAGTAAAGTGCCGCCCATCCCCCTGGCAGAACCGGCACTGTTGCCAGGTTTTAGTGATGCCTGCAAAGCAGAAGCAGAAGCAGAAGCAGAAGCAGAAGCAGAAGCAGAAGCAGAAGCAGAAGCAGAAGCAGAAGCAGAAGCAGAAGCA